>JACPJQ010000008.1 GCA_016187465.1 Candidatus Woesearchaeota archaeon | reverse complement strand
GACAACCGGAATGAGCATTTAGATAAACTATTTTCCCGGAAGCATCGGCAAAATATCGCGGGTTAGCCGAACTGACCTTCAAAAGCATAGAAGTCGACGGCACTGGTGTCGGAGTTGGGGTTGGCGTGGGGGTAGGAGTCGCGCAATAAGAAGGATTGTTCATATTGACCGAAATCGCGCCGCTGGTCTTTGGGTTGCCGATGGCGTCATACGCTTTGGCAGTGAGTGAATGAGTGTGTGCACCTAAGCAGGCATGAGCTCCACTGTTAGTTGTGTCCCATGCAAATGAATACGGGCTTGAGGTGTCAGTCAATTTCAAGTTTCCGTCCACATAGAACTCCACTTTGGAAACTCCGACATTGTCAGAAGCTGTTGCTGTTACTGTTGTTGTTCCTGAAACTGTTGTGCCTGCCGCTGGAGATGTAATTGATACTGAGGGGAGGGTTGTGTCTGTAACTGCATTGGAAGCGGTAACTATGACTGAGCCGGAACTAGCACTATTCCCGGCAGCGTCTCTTGCAACAGCACTTATGGTATGTTGTCCATTAATAGCTGTTGTGGTAGTCCATGAAACACTATACGGAGAGGTTGTATCTTCTGCTCCTAAGTTAACTCCATCCAATTTAAATTGAACTCCAGCAACTCCAACATTGTCACTTGCGGTTGCAGTTATCATTGCTGTGCCAGAAACTATTGCTCCGCTTGCCGGAGAAGTGATTGAAACAGAGGGAAGTGTTGTGTCTAAAGCCGTGTTTACGTTGACTTTAAAAACATTTATGACTGGAGCATTGCTATACGTGGATGTGGAGCCATCCCATGAATCATACTGCGAAACGAATAATCGCTGTGTTGCAGGATCATATGCAACTCCCTGAATTTCAGCGCCGCTTGTTCCAAAAGGCAAGCTGTATCCCCAGATAGCATAAGGCCTTATATCCCATGGATTCTTCTGGCCGTTCTTGACAGATATTAAGTCATTTACATCATAAGCCCAAACCCAATATTCATATGGATAAGCATGGTTGCCTTTCGAGCCGTCTGTTGGATCATAACAATAAGTGCTGCCATCAGGGGTGGGTTGTCCTGCAAGATTTGGATCGCTAGTGCCTGCCCCATAGCAAGGTTTACCAGTTCCCTGAGTTCCGAAAAATAGCACACTCCTGCTTCCGGCAGGAAATACAATGCCTTTGATCTTAGTAGCTTTATTATAATAAAGGTTGACTTCCCCGCCACCCCACTCGCCAAGAGTAGGATGAGCATCATCATAATACACAACTGGAGTAGCTGGGATGGGGCTCTTCACTCCCAAATCATCCGGGTTAAATACAAAAGCTGCAGGCCCAAAAGAAGTTCTGGTAATAATAGCGATACAGCATTGCCCGGTAAGCGCAGGCCCTCCTAATGCGGACTGCCATTCCGGCGGAATCTGCGTCATATAGCCTCCGTAAAATCCGGGGTTTAAATCTCCAACTTTGTACATACCCTTAAAGTCTCCTGTATTAGACAAAGTAAGCCCTGAGGTGAAATGTGAAAGTTTTGCTTGGCTTGAGGCGTCATAATACCCATACGAAGTTCCAATCAGCTTATTGTTGTAAACCATCACTCCGCCCATTCTTGTAGTTGCAGCATAATCTGTACCGCCGGCGGCAATATTCCGTAAATTGCCTTCAGTTATATCAGCAGGACTCTGAAGCAGAGATGCTGTAGCAAGATTATTCAAGCTGTTGCTGTTGATGATTTGAGGAATGCTGATCTCTGAAGTTTTCTGTTCGTAAACATGGTTGTTTATGAACAGGGAATTGTGAGCGGGGTAATATGTAAACCCCCTGTCTACATAATTAAATCCATAAGCAGCCCCGGGGAGCGTTCCTTTTGGAACTTTAAACGAGCCCTGATAAACTAAATTGCTTGATTGGACAAGCGGCTGACTTGATGGAGTTGTCTGACCGAAAGCAGCCTGCATCTGTGAAATTATGAATATCAGAAAAACAAGAGCCAGAACATTAATGCGGATATATGAATTAATCTTATGCAAATACTTCATTATTATTATGCCTTTTTCGTATTTTTTCTTCATTTTATTTAGTTAGTTGGTGTTGGCATTTCCTGCCGCATCGATACAGTTCACATAAAAAGTGTAAGTGTTCCCATTGATTAATCCCGAAATTGCAGTTGAATGTGAAATTCCCCCCGTGCTTGTAAATGTGTTTGTCATCAAAGTATACGGCGTATTCGGAATCGTTGAATATCTGCAGGTGGCTGGCTCATTCGTTGTCAATGATAATACTGTCGATGCAGTGCCGGCTGGAATGGTTCCTGAAGGCTGTGGGTTTGAGCGAACAGGTGGAGTTGTATCTAAACTACCGGCAGAGGAGTACTCGTCTGCTCCTATATCAGGCTGGGAGTCCCTTAATTGGCCGTCAATATCATAAGGCACAAGCCCGCTTAGGGAAACTCCCTTGTTGATTGCAGCTGCTGCCGTAGAAAGCAAATGCAAGTTACCGTTTGAAGGGTCAGCAAATAAACTGGAAGACGCTTGCTGCACGTTTCCTTGCTGTGTCGGCACTGCGCCGTCCCTTATTGATATTTGCCCGCTGATAAGGTTATTTTTAACCATAGGGTTTGATGCTGTAAACCGTACGTCTAATGGCAGTCCGCCACTGGAATAAACAGTGTTATGGTATACGCTTACATTCCAAGCTGACTCCAAGCCTATCCCTGTGTCAAATTGCGCAATGTTTGCATACACAAAATTATTTCTTATAACACCTCCAAAATGATTTGCATTGGCAACAGACAGACCACTGTACGTTCTTCCTCCCGCTGCAGAGCCCAATCCAAACCCAATACCTCTTGCATTATTGATGATAACATTCCTTTCTACTATGGGGTCTCTTGAAGCATCCCAGAAATGGATTGCATGCTCTGCCAATCCGTTGCTGCAATAAATATTCTTTATGGTATTATCCCTTATTGTCCAGCCCCATGCTTGGTGTGCATCCAAGCCTCCGGTGTAGCAGGTGTACCCCCCAGATGGATTGCTTTCAACATAAGTTCTGCCTGCAGGAGTCATTTCCAATAACGAGCAGGCCAAAGTCCCAAAGTCATTATAACTGCCTGCTGTGTTTGGGTTTACCTTTACAAATTGCTGGCCTGCATCAATAATGTGCAGGTTGTATAGCATGGCATTATTACTGCCGCTGACTAAGTGGAGAGGATGCCACTGCGCCCTTTTAAGCGTCAAGTCAGCTATGGCCACATTATTTGCCCTGATATTAATTATCTCTCCAACAGCATAATTGCCGTCAATTACAACTCCATCCCGATTTCCAGATTGCGAGCGCAAGGTGACTTGGGGCACGTTAAACCATAATGTGCTGGATATTGTGTAAGTGCCGTCAGCAACAACTATTGTTTGCCCCGATTGCGCGTTAGCTACAGCATTGCTCAACTGCGAAGCTGTGCTTACAGTAACAATATTCCCTGTTGCAGCAGGCAGCGGACTGCAGAATGGTGATTGCGAAATAGCAGCGCAGTAGCTGGGGTTGTTCATATTTACAGGAACATTCAAGCTAGTTCCGATATTTCCAGCAGCATCATAAGCCTTTGCAGACAGGGTATGCGTATGCGCTCCGTTGCAGGCATGAGTTCCTACATTTGTTGTGTCCCACGCATACGAGTATGGGCTTATCGTGTCAGTTGATTTCAAGTTTCCGTCCACATAGAACTCCACTTTGGAAACACCGACGTTGTCAGAAGCTGTTGCTGTTATTGTTGTTGTTCCTGAAACTGTTGCCCCGCTTGCTGGTGAAGTGAGTGATATAGTTGGCAGTGTTGTGTCTGCAACTGGCTGCACCACAGAAACAATTGTATTTAGAATATTTGCACTAATCGGATTGCCGCTGCCGTCGGAAAGCAGCACATTCTGTATAGTTAAATCAGAATAGCCTGTATTTGTTGCATTAAAATATATAGAGGCAATAAGCCCATCGCCGCTTACTCCAGCGCCTATCTTGACAATTCCAATATCTTTCACTAAACCAGCCTGTGAAGTGCTAAGTGTGTTGAGGAACAATGTTTGGGCATTTCCATTCTGGTTCAGGAAGTTTCCTTCCACTACTCTGTCATATTTAAGGACGTTTGAGTTGTAGCCGACACTTACCTGCACTCCAGCAAGATCGGTAACACCAGATGCAAGTATGTCCAGCTTTAATTGGCTGCCTGCATTTATTTGGGGAGGTGTTTGAAGCAGCAGCACAGCTTTGCCGATAAAATCAACATAATCAGGCAGCTTAAAGATAAATATTAATAAGGCGATAAGAACTATCAAAGTTATCAGTAATTTGTCATGCACAACTCTCTTTTTATGCACTATCTTTTTTTTTTGTTTTGCAGTCTTAGGGTTAATCATTTTTTAAGCTCTCCTAAAACACATCCTTCCACTGGAAAATAGAATTATCAAAAAAACAATAATTAAAGCAATTATACTATCAGAATCTGCTTTATCTAAGCTATACCTCATACTTTTAAGCCTCTTTTGCATTTATTCGTTAACTATTAGTATTTAATAATTTCGGTTTTAAGAATCAGTGTTTAATTTCATAATTAGTTGACACTTTAAGAATAAGTTCCTATTTCTTTCCAATAACTTTCTTTCCAATATACTTTTGCAGGACAGTTGGAACTTTGATTGAGCCGTCTTTTTGCTGGCAGTTTTCCACAATTGCCCTTATTGCTCTTCCAGTAGCGACTCCTGTGCTGTTCAATGTATGCACAAATTCCTTTTCTTCGCCTTTTTTGTATTTTATATTGAGACTAACCGCTTGGTAAGAGGTGCAGTTTGAGCAGCTTATGACTTCCCTGTACAAGTTCTCTCTTGGAAACCATGCTTCTATATCATACTTTTTTGCAGCCACTGTGCCAATGTCGCCAGTGCATATGTTCACAACCCTGTAAGGCAGTTTTAATTTCTGGAACAACTCTTCACCATTACTTAGCAATTCCTCATGAAACTTCCACGAGTCTTCAGGCTTGCAGAAAATGAACTGCTCAACCTTGTTGAAATGATGCACCCTAAACAACCCTTTTGTGTCAATGCTGTGGCTTCCGAGCTCTTTTCTGAAGCACGGGCTCACTCCAACAAACTTCATGGGAAGCTGCTTTTCATCATAAGTCTCATTCATAAGCATGGCAGCAATCGGATGCTCCGAAGTTGCTATCAGCAGCAAATCCTCATCTTCAACTTTGTACATCATTGTCTCAAAATCTTTTAAATCTGTAACACCTTCATACGGCTTTCTTCTCAGCATCAATGGAGGCTCTACCAGAACAAAGCCTTTTTCAGCAAGAGAGTCAACGGCAAAATTAATCAAAGCGAGCTCGAGCCTTGCAATGTCGCCCATCAAGTAATAAAATCCATGTCCGGAAACTTCCGATGCTTTTTCAAAGTTAGCCAATCCAAGCTCCTGCAACAGCTCTCCATGCGGCTTTAATTCAAAATCAAATTTTGGCTTTTCGCCCCGTGTTTTAACAACAACATTGTCATTTGAATCTTTTCCAACCGGAACAGAATCGTGCAGGATGTTGGGCAATCTCATCAGATAATAATCAATCTTTTCCTTAAGCTGCTGGTTTTTTTCATCGCTCTTCCTTATTTTATCCGGCAGTTCCTTCGCTTCATGGACTTTTTCCTTTATGCCCTTTCCTTGCTTCTTCAGCTTATTTATTTCCTCAGTTATTTCATTTCTTCTCTGCCTTAATCTTTGGTTTTCCTGCAGAAGCTTTCTGTAATCGACGTCAGATTTCAGCAAATCATCTAGCCATCCAAGCTTTTCAATGTCTTGCCTTTTTTCAAGGTCTTTCCTTACTATTTCAGGATGCTCCCTGATGAATTTTATTTCAAGCATAACGCGTATGTTTCCTTAAGAATTATAAAAAGGTTTCTGAGAATCTCAAGCGGCCATGATTCTGCCTTCAAGGTTTTGTACACTACGCTCTATTTGTGGAACATCAATTAGCCAAGCCTTTTTGGCATATTGCATTACCATTCTATACGTATTGAAATAGGACCCGTTATGTTTTATGGCGCCTATTACTGCTCGATTAAATTCAGGACCTCTCAGATTAAGTATATATTCAAGTTTATCATGGAGTGCTTCTGCATCTTTTCCATCATCGTTAGGGTCTGATTCGTTCCCAATGGCCCATCCAGTGATACCTTCCTTGAGCCCCTCACACCACCATCCGTCTACTATGCTCAGGCTTGGCCTGCCGTTAAGAGCCGCTTTCATGCCGCTTGTGCCAGAAGCTTCTAACGGTCTTTGTGGATTATTTAGCCATACCTTTGATCCTGAAGTCATTAATTTACCAAGTTCTATGTCATATCCTTGCAGATATGCACCTTTGATTTCTGATGAAATTTCGCTTAACCCTTCATTCATCCTGTAAATTAAGTCCTTGCCCGGCTGATCTGCAGGATGAGCCTTTCCAGCCATAATAATCTGAAGTTTATTGCTTCCGATTCTTTTTAGTCTCTCAATATTCTTGAAGATTAAATCGCCTCGTTTATAACCAGCAGCCCTTCTCGCAAAACCCAGCGTTAATCTATCTGGCTCTAAATTTACAACATTCTTGGTTGCGTATCTCACTTCATTAAAAAGTCTTGTCTGAATTTTATTTTGTGCTGTAACCAGTTCCGAAAGCGCTTGGTTTGTTTCGGGAAATTCGCTCAATTTTGATGGGTATCTCCTCCAACCAGGAACATATTTGTCATAAACATCCTGAATTTCGGGAGCAGTCCAAGTAATATGATGCACTCCATTTGGAATTTCATCTATCGCATAATTAGGGAACATTGCCCTTGAAACTTTAGTATGCTTCGGCGAAACTGCATTAATATACCTACTTAGATCCATTGCAAGATGTGTCATGTTAACTTCATTCTGCCCGGCATATCTCCATAAATCCTTTCTATCATGCTCATCAATTAGCTGATCTATATATTCGTATGAGAATACGTCATGGCCTGCAGGAATAGGGGTGTGTGTGGTAAAAACACATTTAGCTTTGACTCTATCAGCGTCGTAGCCATATTGTTGCAATAGTTTAAGAGTTAAGAAAGCAGCATGTCCTTCATTCATATGGTATGTACTGACATCAATGCCCAGACCTTTAAGCATCTCGAAACCTCCAAAGCCAAGCACCATTTGCTGAGCAATCTTATATTGTGGGTTTGATTCATATAGGTGTGAAGTTATGTCATCAAATGTTCTTTTAACACCACTAGGCCATTCAGGTCCTAATTTCCAAGGCCTATTGCCGTTTTCTCCGTTAGTATCTAAAAAATAAACCGGCACAATGTGACCACTCAACCCTTTTATATCATAGCGCCAAGCCCTGATACTTACATCCTCTCCTGCTATTTTAATTTTTACTCTTTCAGAAAGTGGTACAAAATCATCATTAATTTGCGGAAAGAAAGGTTTGTAAAACTCTAATTGTCTGCCATCCTTACCTATAATCTGTTCAAAAAATCCATTATTCGGCAGCATGGTAACTGCAACAACTGGCAACCCTAAATCAGCAGCAGACCTTAAAGTGTCACCAGCAAGAATTCCAAGACCACCACTATAAGTAGGAATACGAGCATTCAAACCCACTTCCATGCTGAAATATGCAATCATCTTTTCCATTTTCGTTAAAAGCTTACTTCAAAATGGAAAGAACCTAAACTAGGTCTTTTCTATATACCTCATATAACTTATATATAAACTTTTCAATACTTGTATATAAATGTTATTAAAAGAATTTTAACACTATTATAAAAAAATCTATAACACTAGAAATACATGTCAAATAACTAACCTTATCTTCTCTTTCCTGCTCATTGCTTCCATCAGCCTTCTTCCGATGTTGTTATTTTTCTTGATTTTTATAATTCCGGTTTTCCCCGCTTTTGCGCTTAAGACAAATTCTTCTCCTGCGTAAATATCAACATCGCGGTTTTGCATGTCCATTCCCAACTCCAGCAATAAATTATTTTTCTTGTAATTTATATTGAATGGAACATCTTTCTGCTCTTTGGCAGCGCCTTTAACATCATATTTTTCATTCAGGCTTTTGACATCTATGCCGATGCCAAGCTTTTCTTCAATCCTCTTTATTGTCGAGCCTTCCTTGCCGATTATTCTTGCGATGTCGCCTTCAGGGACGTAAATGATGCACTTATTGTCAGACAAAACCTCGACTTCAACATCCCTTGAATATTTTTGGATCTCTGCAAGGATTGTCGTTTCAGCAAGCTTATGGGCCCCCTTCTTCTTTTCTTTTGAGTCTTGAACTGGAATAACAACAGTTTGCTCCCCGTAGCTGTATATTTCGTATTGAAGCTTGTCAGTTTCAAAATCATTAACAACTACAACAGGCCTTGCCAAATCAGCCTCTGTCATGCCTGAAGGAACTTTTACTGTCATCTTCAGAGAAAGCACTTTGTTGACAAATCCGTTTTTAATAAAAATAACCGTATCAATTACTTGCGGGATTACCCCCATTTCAACTCTGCCGATAAATCTCTGGATTGCATCAACAGGAGATGTTGCATGGACAACTCCAACCATTCCCACTCCAGCCAATCTCAGATCAGCAAATAACTTAAAGTCGTCTGTATTTCGCATCTCATCAAAAATTGTGTAATCAGGCCTTGAAAGCAATAAAATATCGTGGATTTCCTGAGCATCTCCATAGCTTATTGCATACTGCGTTATCCTCTCCGGCAAAATCAAATCTCTGGGAGCTTCAACTGTTTTGACAACTTTATTTTGTGAAGCGTAGTATTCAGCCAAAGCCTGGGCAAATGTTGTCTTGCCCATTCCGGGAGCTCCAGCTACAAGAACACCTTCTGCCTGCTCTGCTACTCTTTTCATTAATTTGTCACTCAGCCTGTAGTCGCTCAAATTAAGCTTCTTGACAGGCCTTACAGCTGTTATTTCCCACCCGTCTGAAAAAGGAGGCCTTGTTATAACAATTCTGAAGAGCCCAAGCTGGACAATAGTTGAGCCGGCCCTTTCAATTTCTATGAAGCCGTCTCTTCGCAATTTTGCATCTTCTATTATCTCTCTTGACATATCCTGGATTTCTTCCTGTCTCAGCAAAGCTTTTCTTAGTTCCTTGAACTCCCAGTTGCCCGGCATTCCCTTTTTTGCATACGGAGGAACATTTTCTCTTAAATGAACACTCATTGTTGTTTCGTCAAAAAACCTTTCAAGCTTCAGTTTTCTCAGACCTTTCTCAGGCCTTTTATAGTAAATGGATTTCATTCCCTTTGCCAAAGCGACTTCACTTTGAACCTTGTCAGATGTTATCAAAGTGGCATCTTCGTCATAAGCCAGCTGCCTTATCAAAGAATCAATCTCTCCTAGAGAAGCATGCCTTATTTCGGCAGCTTTCGGCCTTAAGCCTTTGAAAGAAAGCTCAAATTCTTTCTCTGTTGAAAGCCTTTTTATCCTTTTTATCTCATCCAGTCCAAGAAATCCAATTGCCTTGCCAAGATTAGCCTGATGCTCAAGCTCCGCAATTACAGCTTCATGAATTATTATCTCGGTTGATTTTATGTGGTTATTCCTTATCTTTTCTGACAGCAGCCCTTCTATTATAACAGATGTGTCAGGCACAATCTTGTCCATCACCTGTATATTAGTTTGTTCCATAGTCATTAATCGTCTTAAAATTCAATCAATAATAAGAAAGTCAAGTTAACTTTGCCTCCTTGATAATAAATGAATGGTTATCCCTTTATAAAACTTTGGGTTTTTATTTAATTTCTATATAGAAGAATATATGAATCCATTCAAATTTTATTATTTATAATATTGAAAATAAATATTTTACCTCTTCCTAAACAGCCAAACAACAATACTCACAAATACTGCCATAGAAACCAAACCCATCACCAAAATTGCCACCAACGTTGAGTTCTCTAAGCTGCTAAAAAATAAAAAAGGCCTTTGCCAGAATTTAAGATTCAAAAGGCTCATTGAAAATTCCTTATTGGTGTTGTACCTTTTATTCAACCCATCATAATAATCAACATTCATATTGTAATCATTTTTTCCGTATTTCAACTGGCTTCCAACAAAGCTTAATGAAAAAGTCCTGTTTTCTGCCAGCTCATTAATGCTCAATTTTTTTTCAATTCCGTTCAAGGCTAGAGTAACTTCTATGTTCTTCGGATTCGATTGAGAAACTTTTGCAAGCGTGAAAGAAATGGTGAAATTTTGGCTGTAAGACACATTTGACGGAAACTCCAAATTTTCAATTTCAATTTTTGGCTCGTCGTTGATTCTGAAATTGACGTAAGAGGTTTTTGAGACAATCTCATTCTTTAGTGTGACGGCGCTTTCCATGTAGCCAGCAACTGACTTGTTTATTTCGAATGTGACCTTTTTTGTCTGCGCTATGCCTAGGCTTATTTTCCTGCAGTCGCTGCCAAAGCAAACATCGGCATTCTCAAGGAAAACATTGCCTATATTTTTTACATCGCAATGAATCTCTGTATTTTCATATTCATAAAACTCATTTTTTGTTGCGTTGCAGCTCAAAACAACATTTCCTGAATACTTTTTTTCCTTTTCCTCTTCCAGCAATCTTGCAGTTTGCTCAACTTCGTCCAATGAAACATACTTATCCCGTATGCTTGATGTAAAACTTGTTTCAGAGGTGATGTTGTTTACGGTGCTGGCAATTATTGGGAATGTATAGTAATACCTTCTGTCAAAGTCACTGTCCAATCTCACTATCCAGAACACCTTCTTTTTTTCCTTTGGCAGCAGTAATACGCCTTTTAGCTCATTTCCGACAATTTTTACTTCCTTTGGCTCGTTCAAGTGAAGCTCTGTTGCGTAATAGAAGTCGTTTGGGTTTTCTATAGCCGCTTCCACAAGATTATATGAGCCAAAGCCAACTGCTTTTTTCAAAACAGAAGCTTCCAAAATTATTGGGGTTGCGGAGTAGCCTGCGCTGTTTAACAATTCCGCCTTTATATCGAGCTTATTTGTGCTTAAATCAGCGTTCCTTCCAATCCACTGGTAATAAGTTGAGGGCTCGTCGCTGTCAACAGAATCCTTGAATTTAATATGGGTGGGATCAATCCATCCAAATTCACCATAGGTAACATCAAATGGCAGCCACCCATAATCCGGAAAATATACTTCAGCCCATCCATGAGGGCCCCATTTCTCCGGAAATAACTCAGAGTTTGTGTATGAAATCCCAGAAACAAACCTTGCCGGGATGCCAACAGACCTAAGCAAAGCTATGAACAATGAGGTCAATTCGTCGCAGACACCCTGCTTGTTCTGCAGCACCCATGAAGCTTTCTGGCTTACTTCAGCTGTCAGTGTGCTTAGGTTGTAGTTTATATTATTCTTTGTCCAGTCAGCGATTTTGAATACAACCAGATACAGATCATCTTCGCCTTTCACCAAATCAGAGGCAAGCCTTATTATGTCTTCGTCATTTGAGTCTATAGTTTGGCTTGGATTGGTGTATGCCTTGATTTCTTCAGGCAATTCCAGGATTGGAAAATCTATCTTCTGCTTTACTTCCATTATTGTATTTGTCGTTTTAACATTTGAATTGAGCATAAAATCTATTCTGCCTTCGGGTTTTTTCCATGTGAATTTCAATGTCCTGTCTGTGAGCTCTGCCTTCGGGCTCGTATCAAACTTAAGCAATTCCTGCGTATCAGTTTGCTTTGGAAAGAAAGTCATGTTTATTGTCGCGCTTTCAATGTATCCGCTTGGAGTCAATGGGACAATATCGGCATAAGAAGAGATGTCAATTTTTGTTTCTACATTCCGGCTGTTGTAAAACCAGTCTGCCAAAACAGATGGGAGTGTTATCAATAATAGAAAAATGAGTATCAATTTTTTCATTTTGTAGAAAATTGGCATAGTGGTTTATAAGTTTTATTATTAGAATTCAATAAACAAATCAACAAATTTTATAAATAAAGGTAATAACCTTTTCAAGCATGCCGAGGTCGCATAGCCCGGCCATTGCGGTGATTTGTTGGCAATTGTAAGCGAGGTAAATTCCCGCATGTCACGCAGACTGCAAGATTGCTATGGGCTATTGTCTTGCGAGCGAAACAAGTTCGCAGGTCGCGCCTTTGATAGTGGTTTACAAAAATCCACTGTCCGAAAGGACACGGGAGTTCAAAAGCAACCTTTTGAAAAACAGTCAATATGGTTGGTGAAAGTCTCCCCCTCGGCGTATTTTTATAATGAAATAAGTAGTATACTTCCATGGATGATAACAATATTAAAATCAGAAAAGCTATGAAAAAAGATTATAAAATTCTAGCAAATCTAGCTACTAAAACATTCCTACAGACTTATCAGGATAAAGTTGAAGCAAGTGACATAAATTCTTATGTTAAAATAGCTTTCAATGAAGATAAAACATTAAAAGAAATAAAAGATCCTTCTTTTACAATTTTAATTGCACTAAAAAATAGTAAACCTGTGGGATATGCAAAATTACTGAAGAGCGAAATTCCAACTGGTTCAAGAAGATTTAATGGTATAGAACTTGTAAGATTGTATGTTTTGAAAGAATACCTCAAGCAAAAAATTGGTAGCAAATTATTGAAAAAATGTATAAAAATTGCAAAGAAAAAGAAAAACGAATTTATGTGGACGGGTGTTTGGGAGAATAATGATAACGCGGTAACTTTTTATAAGAAATCGGGATTTAAAAAATTCGGTCACTACAAATTCAATTTCGGAACTAAAATACATAACGATTTATTGATGAAATTAAAAATATCTTAAAATGCCAACCGCCACCGACTTGGAAAAAGGAAATTACTTTATCTACAACAATGAGCCAGTAAGAGTTATAAGAAAAGAAGTAATTGTAGTTGGGACACACTCCCACAGCAAGTTAAAATTCTACATTCAAGGATTAAGAGAAAAAGGAGAAAGAACAGTTACATTCCAGCATTCCGAAAGGGTTGAAAAGATAAAGATACTGAGGAAGCACGGCCAGATAATCTCCAAATCAAACAATAAAGTGCAGTTAATGGATACAGTCAGTTACGAAACTTTAGATGCTGTTCTTCCGCCAGAGATGGTTGATGACATAACAGAAGGCGATGGTGTCACTTTTGTGGAACTGAACGGAACAGTGGAGATACTGGACAAAAGATAGCTTTTTAATCTTGATTTGCTTTTTCTGCAGAATGTCGAAAAAAATATCGCTGAAGCAGCTTCTGATGAAAGGCGGGAAATTTGAGAAAGTTTATGACTGCGTCAGCGCAATAAGAAGCGGAAAAGTAAGCGTAAGCAATAAAATAATCACAAACCCAAATTACTTTTTCAATCCAAAACTGCTCGTTAGATTTGGCGGTGAAAAAATAAAACAGGTCAAAAAATTATACTTCCTGATGAATAAGCCCGTAGGATATCTGTCGCAGAAATCCGAGAATGAGAAAACAATCTATGATTTGATTAAAAAAACCGATATTCCAAAAGAATCGCAGCAGTCGCTTTTTGCAGTCGGCAGGCTGGACAAGGATACTGAGGGGTTGATCATAATAACCAATGACGGGAAATTATCAAGCCTTATAATGAACCCGGAAAGCAAGGTCACAAAGCGATACCATGCCGTGCTTAAGAATTTCGTTGATTTGAACAAAATTAATATACTTGAGAAAGGCATTGAAATCGAAACTGAGAATGAAAGGTATAAAACAAAGCCGTGCGAAATAAAGATTACAGGAGAAAGGGAAGTTTATATTTCAGTTTCTGAAGGCAAAAAAAGGCAGATAAGACTTATGTTTGATGCAATTGGCAATACGGTTGTCGGCCTGATAAGAGTTTCCATTGGCGGGCTTCAGCTCGGAAGCTTAAAATCAGGAGAAACAGCACAAATAAGCAGGGAAGAGCTGCTGGAAAAGTTATTTCAGTAACGTTTATAAACGCCATATCTATCCTAAATATCATAGCGGGATAGGGCAGCCAGGAGTGCCCGATGGGCTCATAACCCATAGGTCGGAAGAAGTGGCTAATAACTACTGCCGAATTCAAATCTTCCTCCCGCTATCATAATCTTTTTATACTTATAATCTCAGTTTCTATTTTATGCAAAACTTATCATTAAGTTCTAAAATTATTATAGCAAGTATTATTTTAAGTCTAACCCTTGGTTTGTGGGAAGCTTGGTATCAAGGTTTTATAATGACTCCGATTGTTTTTGTATTCCTCCTAGCTCTACCACTTTTTATTTTGAGCTTATTTTTATACTGTATAATTTTATTGATTTCCATTTCAAAAAAATATAAAAGTAAACTTAATAAATTTAAAAAAATATTATTGATAATTTTAACTATTTGTTCAATTTTTATTATAATTCCTTTAATAATAGTAAAGCTGACAAATAAAATAAATTCTCTGAGGGCTCAAGGTATTATTGATGCAATTAACCTATACAAACAACAAAATGGTGAATACCCAGATGATTTGCATAAACTAGTACCAAACTACCTCTCAGATATACCAAAAAATTTATGGAATGACCAATTTCGTTACGAAATAGTTAATTTTCATGAAGTTTGGAATGAAGAAGAATACAAATGGGAAAAATTAAATGTGACCCAATTTAGATTGAAGAACTCGATTGGTTCTGGATGGTATACTCAGGTTTATGATTCTTATGATGATGTTTGGTTTCTTTGGGATTGACCACTGGACATGCCTGCCTAAAATATATAAAGCTAAACTTCTTCTGAAATTGAAAAAGAGAACACGCAAAACTGCTAAATAATGCTTTTCGGCTTTCAGCACGAAAATCAATTATGCAGTTTTGCTTAACATTCTCTTTTTCTTACGACTCCGAAGTTTTCAAATAAAATAAAAAACTTTGGAGGTTGATTAAAATGAAATTTAACATATCTGAGATTGAATTAAGTAGGACTGACGTACTAAAAGAGTTAAGATTACCAACAATAGTATCTGAAGATTTAGCTTATATTTCTGGATTTCTAGCTGGTGATGGTAGCATTTACACTAGAAAAGACAAATGTGCTTACATAATCAAGTGTGTAGGAAACCCGAAAAGTGAAAGAGAGTATTATCACAACATAATTGCTCCTATTTTCAAGAGGCTATTTAATTTGAATTTAAATATTAAAATGCAAGATGGTGGTGAAACTTATGGTTTTGTCATTTACTCTAAAGGATTGTTAAACTATCTCACACAAAATATAGGGTTACCCTGTGGAAAAAAGTATGGGTCTTTAAGAATACCAGTTATTATCAAGAATAAAAAAGAGTTTTTGATACAATTCATAAAAGGGTTGGCTGATACCGATTTCTATTTAGGTCTGAAAAGAGGCAGTAAGAAAAATCCATATTACCCAGTAATAGTAGGTTCTTCTAAATCTCTTAAATTTATGAGTGAAATATCTTATGAACTTGAAAAACTTGGACTTAAAGTCACTAGGTATTTTAACTATAAACAACTAGATAAAAGATTCAAGAAAGGTTATTTTATAATAAATAGAATTGAATTATGTGGTTATGAGAATTATAAATTATGGATGAATCAGGTTGGATTTAACAACAATAGACATTTAATTAAAACCGAAAAAATGATACCTAATGGAGTTGAAATTGCTTGATAAAATGTCTTTTTTTCCACAACATTTTTATAAAATAACTTTAATTCTTTAAATTGTTAAAAAGGTGAATAAATGCTAATCTGCGGTATTGATGAAGCCAGAAGAGGTCCAATTATTTCAGTTATGGTAATGTGCGGCGCGTTTATTGAAGAAGATAACCTACCAAAACTGGTGGCGCTTGGGCCGAAAGACTCAAAATTAATGACTGCTTCTGAACGAGAACATCTGTATCCAAAACTTCTGTCAGTTTTGAAATACCATAAAATAATCATCATGCAACCTAATGAAATTGACAAGGCGGTCCATGGACATGACGGATTGAACTTAAACAGGCTTGAAGCGCATAAGCAGGCAGATATTCTAAATGAATTCAACCCGGATAAGGCAATCATAGACTGCCCAAGCAACAATATAAAAAGCTATGGCATTATTCTTAAAAAATTATTGAAGAACAAGAAAATTGAACTGATTCTAGAACACAATGCAGAGCGCTATCCATTAGTTGCCGCAGCCTCTATAATCGCAAAAGTAACTGGCGACAGAGAAATAGAAAACCTAAAAAAACAAATCGGCATTGATTTCGGCTCCGGCTACATGTCCGATCCCAAGACTGTAGATTTCCTGAAAAACAATTTTGAAAAATATCCTGAGCTGTTCAGGAAAAGCTGGTTTCCATATCAAGAACTTGTAAACAAAAAATTCCAGAAAAGCCTTTCTGATTTCACGCAGTTCCTAAAGGAAGAGCAAAAGCATGAAAGCCACACATTGGAAGATCTGAAAAAACTGGAAGATTTTGGATATCATTTTGAAAAGCCGAAGTCAGGGCACGAATTGGCCATAATGAAAGGGCCCGCAACTGTAATCCTTTACAAGAACGGGAAACTATTGGTGCAGGGAAAGGAAGAGGCTAAGAAGAATGTGATGAAATTATTGGGTGGTTGATACCTGATATAAGATTTAAAAAATTCCATAGTGTGCAGAAATACTACACATACCATCTAAAATATTATCATGACGATTGATTGCAGAATTCAACTCAGATTGAATTTTCATATATTGATATAACTCTTGCCTACTTGGCACACTTTGAATGAGAGGCTTTTGTTGTTCATAAATCCCCTTTAATTCTTTTATAATTCTAATTTGTTCATTGGCTAATCTATAAGACCTTTTCAGAGGATGACTCTCTCGAAGCCTAGATTCTTCCTCATATTCTTTTGTATCTCTACTTGACTTCGTATCTATTAATTCTGTCCTTTTTCTGAATAAATAAAGAATAAAAAACCAAAACTTTTATATAACCTCTAAATAAATTTTTCTCCAATGCATGACCTAATCAAGAAGGATATAATTAATGTATTAAGCGAATTAATAGAAATTCTGAAGGAAAAAGAAGAAAGCGACGTCGCGGAAATAAAGGAATTGAGCAATCACGTCATACACAATGCCAGCGTATTCCAAGACGAAGATTCGATTTCTGTCGCTGTTTTGATTTATTCACTTTCAAAAATCATTGAAAGAAAGGAAAGAAATCTGGATTATGCAAGAGCTGTGGGGATGGTTAACTCATGCATTTCAGATTTAAAAAATAATGAGGATGAATCTTTCCGAAAATCAATCAAAAATATGTTTAATTTTGTAAGGACAGTAGACTCAAAGTTGAAATTGTACATCCATGAAGTCATCAACCAGGCCCAGATAAAAAAAGGGTGCAAACTATGCGAGCACGGCATTTCTATAGCAAGATCTGCGGAAGTTTTAGGTATTTCGCAATGGGAGCTGATGCATTATGTCGGCAAGACTACAATACTTGAGCAGTTCAGCGAGCAGGTAAATGTTTCAAACAGGCTAAAAATTGCAAGGAGCTTGTTCTCATGAAATCATTAATTTTTGACGCCGGCCCTGTCATAAGCCTGGCAACAAACAACCTTTTATGGGTTCTGAAGCCATTGAAAAAGGACTTTAATGGCAAATTTTATATTACAGAGCCGGTAAGGAAAGAGTTGGTTGATAGACCGCTGGAAACAAAAAAATTCAAGTTCGAAGCCATACAAGTTGAAAGATTAATTGAAGACGGCGTGTTGGATGTGATAGACAACGGATTTATAAGGGAGACTACACCAAGATTGCTTAACACAGCAAACCAAATTTTCAGGGCTTACAACAGTAACATGAAAATCGTGCATTTTGCAGAGATGTCTGTTATTGCAGCTGCAATAAGCTTGAATGCCGACGCTATAGCAATTGACGAAAAAACAACGCGGTTCCTGATAGAAAATCCCAGAATGATAATAGATATATTGAAGAAAACACTGCATACCTCTATAGGCATAAACGAAAATAATTTAAAAGAATTCAAAAACAATGTAAGAAGAATAAAGGCAATACGATCCATAGAGCTTGTCACGATAGCTTACGAGCGCGGAATCTTAGACAGCTACATAACAAAAATACCTGATGCAAGAAAAAACCTGCTGGAAAGTGTTTTATGGGGAGTAAAGCTAAACGGATGCGCAGTGTCAAAGGACGAGATAGAGCAGATAGTAAAAATAGAGACAAGATGAAGCACGAACAAGAAGCGGAAATAAAAACAGAAATACCGCTAAAGCATCCTAATAACAGCATAAGCCCTACTTTCTGCGTGGCAATGCTTAAGAACGGCAGCACTGTCAAGATTGAGGGAAGGATTGAGGAATTCCTGCAAACAATAAAAGAATCGGATTTCAGCTGGGTCAATGTGCAGGTTGACAATCTGGAAGAAGATAGCGGCAAAGTTGCATATCTTCTTGGATTTACGCCTTCAATAATCAGCGAGCTTGTCAAGCAGAGATTTTCCGGCTATGAAGACCTAACTACAGAACTAAGCCTGTTGCTGCCTGCCGTGAGGGTGAAAGCGCTGGACGTCGAGGTAAATAAGCTTATCATTTTAATCAAAAACAACATTATAGTTACTATACACGGCGAGCATATAACGAGGCTTGTAAAGTTTGCAAGGTACGCTGTTACTTTCTTCAAAAAAGTCCCAAAAAATCTTGACGATATTGACAAGATATCATTGGTTTTGGTGAGGATTCTGGACGAGAATAATGAGAGAAATTTTGACGGAATACGTTCGATACAGGAGCAGGGCGAGGAGATCAGCAAGTACTTAATCGAGACGACCGGATTCAGGCAGCAATTGGGGTCGGACATCTACAAGATGAAGCACGCTTTGATATCTTATCTTGAAGCTTTATGGGCATCTCTTGATGTCATACATTATCTAAGATATGGAGATGCAGAGCTTGTAACAGATGATCCAATAATATTACAAAAGATTGGAATGCTAAGCACGGATTTGACAAGGCAGATTTCCATAAGCGAGCAGATGTCTTCTGTTCTGGCTTCGGGATTGGAAGTCTTGCAGAGCATTTACAACAATCAGTTGACGCAACTCAACAATAGGCTTTCTCTTTTGGCTGTTTGGATGGCTGTTGTCGGAACAGCATTTATTGTGCCTAATACAATAGCAACAGTGTTTGGCACGCCTGTTGGGGAGCATGTTGGGTGGCATACTCAATTGGTGATTATGCTCGGGACCACTTTAATTTCTGTAATCTTTGTATATTGGTTTGCAAAAAAGAGGTCATTAATGCCTCCAAAGGCTGATTGACGAAAATTAACAAACTTTTATATATCCAATTCTGTTTTTTACTTTTGGGTGGTATGTTGATTAAAGGACAGGTTATTTCTGGAGAGTTTGGAAGAATAGTTGCAAGGCAGAAATCAGGGCAATCAATCGAAATAGGAGAGCTGCTTGTCACAGACTCCGGCGATGAAAAAATCCTGCTGCAGGTTTATGATTTGGTGTACGGGAGCCAGATATCCCAGCAGAATCTGGAGCTGATTTCAGGAATGAATCTTGAGGAAAACACAGAATTTGAAATGTTCGACCCCAATCTTAGGAATTACATGCTTGCAATGATGAAAAGCCTTGTGACTATAAAAGGCAAAAATGCCTTTGTGAGCAAATTCCTGCCGAGCTTTTTTGCTGAAGTAAGGGAAATAAAAGAAAGTGACTTGTCTTTTATCACACAGCCAAGAAACCCTCTCTTTGTCGGCAATCTCAGAAGCGGCTCAAAGCTGCTTAATGTCCCAATATATCTCGACGGAGAAAAAGTATTTTCGCACCACATCCTGATAGCAGGCACAACAGGAAGAGGCAAAAGCGTTCTTGTTTCAAATTTATTGTGGAATGCAGTCGGCAGGGATTATTGCGGCATTTTGGTTTTGGATCCGCATGACGAGTATTACGGCAGAAACAAGACAGGTCTCAAGGACCATCCAAATAAGGAGAACATTTTGTATTACACATCAAAGAATGCACCAATAGGCACAAACATTTTGAAAATAAATCTTGATGCGGTAAAGCCTTTTCATTTTGACGGTGTGGTGGAATTCAGCGACGCCCAAAGGCAATGCCTGAACCTTTACTACAAGGAATTTGGCGACAAGTGGATTGAAGCAATAATTTTGGAAAGGGAGCTGAGCGCCGGAAGATTCTTCAAGGACGACACAATGGCAGTTGTCAGGAGAAGACTGATTTACCTGCTTGACCTGGAATTCTCGAATGCGCAGTTATTCTGCAACGGCGTTTTTCAATTGAATTCAGGATTTGCCACAATAAGCGGCATATGCAGGCATCTGGAAGAAGGCAGGATTGTGGTGATTGACACTTCAAATTTTTCAGGAGCTGTTGAATTGCTGATAGGAAGCATGATAGCAAATGAGATCTTTAATAAGTACAGGTTCTATAAGATGAACGGAAATCTTAATTCAAAACCGGTAATCTCAATCATTTTAGAAGAAGCGCCGAGAGTTCTGGGCAAGGAAGTGCTGGAATCAGGACCAAACATATTTTCAACTATAGCACGGGAGGGAAGGAAGTTTAAAGTTGGCTTGACAGCAATCACGCAACTGCCTTCATTGATTCCAAGAGAAATTCTTGCGAATATGAATACCAAGATCATATTGGGTATTGAAATGAAGCCCGAGAGGCAAGCCATAATTGAAAGCGCTTCACAGGACTTAAGCGATGATGACAGAACTATTGCGTCTCTTGATATCGGAGAAGCGTTGATAACAAGCAATTTTGCAAGGTTCGTGACTCCAATAAGCATTCCGAATTTTGAGGATGTGGTGAAGAAAACTTTGGGCAATAAAGAAGAAGAGGTTATTGAGTTTAGCGAGTTGGGATGATTCTATATACCCCCATATATACTATAAACTAAAAATATATATATTTATTCTGCTATATAGCCATAAAGGGGTGGGTTTAGTGAAAACACTTACTGATTTTTATGAAGAGAAAAAAAAGCAAGGATTGCCTAATCTGATTTATGCCTTTTCAAAGCCAAGATACAGAGAGCCTTTGAATGCAAAAGAGCAGGAGACTCTAGCCAAATACGTCAAGCAAATTTACAATCCAAGAATAAAGAAGCTGAAAGAGCCTGATTATTTCATGGAAGAATGGATGGAGCCTCAAATTCAAGCAAGAACCTAGTTAAGCATTAGGAACTGCACTCCAAATCCCCAGACGCTAAAAAAACAAGTCTGGGAAACCACATCACCAAGCGAACACCCAAGCATCAGCGAAGATGTCAGTGTTCTTTTCAAAACAACAACGGGGGTGATGCACAAGGAGATATGCAGTTCCTGAATAATTTTTATTGAATAGGTTTCTTATATTGGTAAAAATATCTCAAGTTACCATTCACCCAATCGTGGAAATCGATTTGTAAAAAGTTTAAAAACTTTTCAAAGTCGCTTTTTGAAAACTTTACACCAAACTCTTCACAATCTTCCTTATAGATATGCTCAATTTCTTTAACACTTATAAATGTGTTTTTGCTCATTTTTAACTCACCTCTTCCAAATAATATGCCCATTAATGTTGTTCCTTTCAAAAACGTCCAGAACTTGAGCACAAAAATTTTGCAATTCGTGATTTTTTTCTTTCTTTGCAACTTCATATAAACGTATAAAAAATCTCTTTCCTGTTTCTGTTTGCTTAAAATTTTTCTTAAGAAAATTATGCTGACTGCAAAGGGTTTGACCGTTCTCAAGGGTAGCTTCTCCTCCAAAATCCTTGGATTTTACATGGTCAGCATGCAATTCAAATCCTTCATTTCGTCCTCTGCCACAAAGAACACATTTATAATTATCTTTCTTAAATATAGCTTCTCTTACAGAAGGACTGAAGTCATCTAATCCTCTAGTCTTTACATAATCTGGACTGTACCTATAAACTCCTTTCTTAATCTTCTGCAAGTAACCAGTTTGATGTAATTTTCGAATGCCCCTATCAGGATCCCTAAATACTTTGCCAGTTCGCTTTAGGTATTCAGCAGTAACCCAATCCACAACTTCAGGATGAGGTACATCCCTGTTTGGATTTTTCTTGAAGAATTCCATAAGCAATTCAGATTGAACAATGTCGCTTGCTTTGTTATCTTTGGATTGTTTCAAGGCTCTCACTTATCATCTTAGGTTCAATTCCCATTAATAATGATGTTCAATTTGGCTTGTGACATTTTTTCTTTTGCTGAATTTAATCTTTTTTCAGCTATCTTGCAATATTCTTTAGAAATATCAATATGTATAAAATTTCTTCCTGTTTTAGCTGCAACAAGCGCAACCGTACCAGTCCCACCAAACATATCCAAAATAGTATTACCCTTGTATGAATAAAATTTAATTAAACGATATATCAATTCCTCAGGAAATGGCGCAGGATGTCCATTCCTTTGTGTTTCTGGAGAGATTTGCCAAAAACCATCAGAGAATTTCATAAATTCGTCTGGTGTTATATCAGCATCTTTTTGGTTACCTTCCAATTTTGGCTGGAATTTAGAAAAAACTAAAATGTACTCCCAAGAAGGAACAATATGCGGGTTGGAAGGGCTCTTAAAACTTCCCCAAGCAGTTCTTTTGAGCATAGTCTGCTTATACCATACTATCTCAGTTCTAAATTTCATACCCATTTTTGTTAATTGATTAATGAAATCGTGATGTATCGGAACAAAATTACTTATTCCAGTTGGAGCAATATTCAAGCAAAACCTGCCGCCAGGCACTAAAACTCTTTTTGTTTCTTTCCATACATTATTTAGCCATTTGAGATATTCTTTATACTCCATTTTGTCATTGTGTTTGTCATAGTCTTTCCCCACATTATAAGGCGGCGAAGTTATTGCCAAATGGACAGAATTAGAAGGAATTTTAGCTAATTCAATTAATACATCACCACATTTTATGCCTTCGTATTTAAACTGCGTTTGAGCCATCTTTTTTAAATCAATTATTAGTAAAATTAGGATTTATTTAAGCTTTATAAATCTTACACAAGAATGTCCAGTGCTCTCTAAATACCTTTAAAAACCTAGAGGATTACCTTGTCTTATGAAATTTGCCCATCTAGCAGACTGCCACATCGGCTCGTGGAGAGACCCTAAGCTTAGGGATACAAGCACGAATGCTTTCAGCAAGGCTATTGACAAATGCATAAAGGAAAAGGTGGATTTTATTCTTATTGCAGGCGATTTGTTTAATACATCCTTTCCAAGACTGGACAACCTGAAGGCGGTTGTATCAAAATTCAAGCAGTTAAAAGACCTGGGCATCCCTGTTTATATAGTGCCGGGAAGCCATGATTACAGCCCGACAGGCAAGACAATTCTTGATGTGCTTGAAGAAGCTGGCTTGTTTGTCAATGTATTCAAAGGAACTGTTGATAATGGGAGGCTAAAGCTGAATTTCACCATAGACAGGAATACAGGGGCAAAAATTACCGGAATTCTGGGCAAAAGAGGAGCTTTGGAAAAAACGTATTATGAAAAGCTAGTCACAGATAATCTGGAAAAAGAAAATGGCTACAAGATTTTCTTGTTTCATTCCGGAATTGACGAATTGAAGCCAAAGGAAATGGAAAATATAATTTCTCAGCCTTTGTCATTGCTGCCGAAGGGATTTGATTACTATGCTGGCGGGCATGTTCATATTGTGGAAGACAAGCAGGTTGAAGGCTATGGAAGGATTGCATATCCCGGCCCGTTGTTTCCGAACAGCTTTGCTGAGCTTGAGAAGCTGGAAAGGGGAGGCTTTTATATTGTCGAGGACAGCGAAGCAAGGTTCGAGCCGATACAAATCTACAATATTGAAAAACTGCAGTTCAATTGCAGCCATAAAACTCCCGAGCAGATAAAGGATGAAATCTTTTCATATTTTAAAAATAAAGAGCTGAATAATACTATAGTGCTGCTGAGGCTCGGAGGCGTGCTGGAATCAGGCAAGCCAAGCGACATTAACTTCAAGGAAATTTTTGAATTCATCTACAGCAAATCTGCATATTTTGTCATGAAAAGCTCGCATGCAGTTTCTTCAAAAGAATTTGAAGAGATAAGGACAGATGCAAGAAATGTTGAAGATATCGAATCTTTTCTGGTGAAAGAGCATCTGGGCCAGATCAAGCTGGAAAATCTGACACTGGAAAAGGAAGAGCAGTTAGTAAGAAATTTGATGAAGATATTAAGCGCAGAAAAACAGGAAGGCGAAACTGTTCCGGATTTTGAGAGAAGAGTTAAGGAGGAAGCCAGCGGGGTTTTGGAGATGGAGTTATGAAAT
>JACPJQ010000007.1 GCA_016187465.1 Candidatus Woesearchaeota archaeon | reverse complement strand
TATTTCAAAAATATTTAAACTTTGTGAATTTGGTAAGCTGAGAACGAGTGCAACAAAAAACTAAAAAGATAAAAAATGGAATCTTAAGCTATGTTTTCTTGCAAGCTTTGATATTTCTTTTTCAATCAAAACTTTATCTTTAAATCTTTCTTCCATTTTTTTAAATTCATTGCTATGATGCAAATTCCTTCCATTTTTGTTTTGAAATTTGAATTTTTTATGTAGCATTTCGTGGTGTATAACATAATCTAAAAGTTCTTTGTTAGTTTGCTTAAAAATTGTGCTTATCGTTATTGTATCTGAGCCATACTCGTAAGAGCCAAGCTTGCTTGTTGATGCATTGCCCCATTGCAGATTTGGCTTGTCAATCATTCCATTAAAATAAGTCTCGTTAACTCTGTTAAATGATTCTTCAAGAACTTCATCAGTTTTTATCTTTGGAACTGCAATATGCACATTTTTCATAAACAAGGTGTAAAGCTCCATATTTATAGTTTTTTTCTTATCTTTAAGAATTTTTATTAATAGCTCTTGTATTAAGCCAATTTGAATTTCCTTGCTTATTTTTTTCCAGTCTTTGCTGAGATTAAAAATGAGATTGTTGCTATATAATTTTACATTTGCATTATATGATTTAAATTTTCTAGAATACTTAAGAGAGAAATTATATTTGATTTCTTTGTAAGGATAAAGTTGCTGGAATGCTTCCTTAATTAATTCTGACATTTTTATTTTTGTATTATAGTAAAGGACACAAATTACTTAAAAATCAATGATTTTTAAGTTCCCAAAAATCTATAAGATTTTTTAGGATTTAAACAATGAATAATGTCTTTTGCTTGTCAAAAATTCCAAGTTACGAATATATAACGGAATTTTTGAGCATGCTCGAAAATTGTAACAATTTATTATACATTTTTGCAATTTCCGACATAGAGCAAATCAAAGATTTGCGAATGTTCGAAAATTCTATGCAGAATTTTCGACATATTACGAACGGACAACTATTGTATGATTATTTTTGTCCGTGAGTATAAAGACTTATTTTTAAGATGATAAAACAACATTTTTTGGTTATATGATTATTGATTTTCCCAATTTTGCCGTCAATAATATAATTTTTTACCATACATCTTGGTAGGCCTATCCTAAACTTAGCTAAAATGTTACTATTATGAAGTGTATACAAAACGAAAGGTTTAAATACTGATAACTTTTCTATATTCCGGCAGTAAAACTAATAAACGTTGGGGCTGATATGAAGCAAAACATATTAATTTTAATGGGAATATCTGCAGTGCTGGCCTTTGCCACAGGATGCAGTTTGATTGCGCCTGAAGAGAACGTGCACATAGAATTTGACGACGACAGTTCTAACGAAACCGCCGCAACATTAAACATCACCATCACCACAATCAACAGCTCAGTCTCAAACGGATCGAACAGCGCTCTAAACAAATTATACAATTCATATCTAAACGGCTCTATCAACTACACAAACAGCTCTAACGGGTTTAATGTTACATACCCTGGCGGACGTGCCCGTATTTACGTGGGAGGCGGAGGAGGCTCGTCTGGCGGCGGTTCAGGCTCGTCAAGTTCTTCAAGCAGTAACGACCAGCAACCAAACAGCCAGGAAGGAGATGAACAGCAATTCAACGAAACTAACAGCCAGACCGAATCAAACTTTACCCAGAATCAGTCAGTAAACGGTTCATCAGACACTAATGCAACAGACAGCGCACAGAATCCAGTAAATGAAACGGAGTTTAATGGCGAAATAAACGAGTCAGACAGCAACCAGACAAACACCACACAAGATTTAAATGGCACAGACCCCGTAAATGAAACGGAGCAGTTGATTAACGATACACAAGGAAACCAAACACAGTATAATAATTCACAAAATAATGAAACTCAGTCAGATGGCAATTACAGCAATCCGCAGGACAATGAAGATTTAAACGACGAAAATGAAAACAGCGGGAATGAAGATGGCAATGGCGGGGATTCAGAACAATACGGCGATGAGGATGATTATGATCAGGAAATTATCGAAGAAGAAAACAATGAAGAGCAGTATGAAGTTCCGGAATTCACAACTTTAACAGCAGCTTTAGTTCTTGCAGGGGCAGGATACTACATCTACAGGAAAAGGGGAAAAATATAAAACACCCGATTGCTAATAGAGCTAAAATGGCAAAACCAGAGCTGTCAGTTGTAGTATCTGCATTAAATGAAGAAAAAACTGTCAGAAGCGTGCTTGAGCAAATTCTAAGAGTCTTTGACAATTACAAAATAAACGGCGAAATAATCTTTATGGACAACCACAGCACTGACAGGACAGGAATTCTGGCGGATAAAGCCGCAAAAAAAGACAAAAGAGCAAGGGTAATCCACAGGATAAACCGGCCTAACACAGACCTTGGAAGCTCTTTAAGGGAAGGATTTGCAAATGCAAGAGGCAAATACCTTATAATAATGGACTGTGATTTATCCCATTCTCCGGATGAAATTCCAAACCTCCTAAAGCACAAGAACGAGGCTGACATAATAATTGGCTCGAGATACACAAAAGGCGGCAAGGCAGACATGAGCCTGAAAAGGTCAATTATAAGCAGGTCATTCAATTTAATGACAAAGATTATTGCAGGAACAAATGTCAATGACATAACCACAGGCTTCAAGCTCTACAAAAAAGAAGTACTCGACAAATTAAAGTTAACAAGCACTGGGTTTGGGCTGCACGTTGAGATATTCTTGAAAGCAATCAACAAAGGATGCAAGGCAATAGAAGTGCCTATACATTACCAAAGGGCAGACAAGAAATCAACATTAAACTACAGAAAGCAGTTTCTCTCGTACGCAAAGCCGGTTCTTTCAGCTTTGAAGGAAAAGTATTTTGGATGATGTGTAAATTAGACTGCCCACCCTAATTGCAAAAATTAATAATTTCTCAATCATACACTTTAGAATCTAAATGATTTTTAATATACTTCTGACTTTACAAATCTTTATAAACATGTGCACTTATTAATTACTATTATAAAAAAGGTAATAGTAGTATCTACTATACAATAATAAAAGTGGTGAGGTGAATTTGGTGCAGAAAAGAGGAGGTTTTCTCATATTAGTCAGCTTTATTTTCAGTTTGATTGGCGCTGGTTCTGTGTCTGCAATCTGTGGGGACGGCGTTCTAGATTTTGGCGAGCAGTGCGACGACGGCAACAATGTTGACGGCGACGGCTGCAATGCCGCCTGCAGTTTCGAGCCAAAAGAGCAGTGTATCGCACCTGTTGATGTAATGCTTGTCATCGACAGATCTGGCAGCATGGTGCAGCCCCCAGATCCGCTAAGGCTGCAAAACGCAAAGAACGCAGCTATTACATTCGTAAACCAAATGAATTTATCAAAGGATGAAGTAGGATTGGCATCGTTCAACCAGACAGCTACATTAAACCAAGAATTGACTAACGTCGAAGGAGACGTAACAAGCGCGATAAATGCTCTAAAAGCCGGAGGCCTGACTAATATTGGCGGCGGCATTAAAGTCGGCAGGCAAGAGCTGGTGGACAATGGCGGCCCAACTAAGGCAATGATATTATTGTCAGACGGTGCGCCAAACATAAATGCGACTGCGGGAGTCTGTGGGAGTTTCACACTTACAAACTCGTGCGCAAAATATGCAATAAATGAGTCCAACGTGACAAAGCTTGCAGGAATAGAAATATTCACTATAGGCCTTGGCATTACAGATAACCTGACAGAAACTTTGCTGAAACAAATAGCAACTACCCCTTCAAATTACTTCTCAGTGCCGAATTCCAGCAATTTAGCTGCGATTTACATCCAGATAGCCCAGGAAATATGCCCCTGCCAGGGGTTTGACTGCAGCATAAATAGCGACCAATGCAATGTCGGTTCGTGCAATGTGGCAACTGACCAATGCGAATTTAATCAACAGCCTTTGAGCACATCCTGTGAGGAAGATTCAACGAAATGCACAACCCAGCACTGCAACGGCCAAGGAGCTTGCGTTGTAAATGCAACTACTCCAGTGCCTCCAGCTCAGGAATGCCAATCGTTCTATTGCGATCCATCAGACGGCAATGTGAAGGCGAACTTTACATTGTTTCCATTGAGCACTCTGTGCAATACAGACCAGAATTTATGCACTGTGCAGCACTGCAACGGCCAAGGTTCTTGTGTTGTAAATGAGACAGTTGATGTTCCTGCTCCGCAGCAATGCAAATCATTTTTTTGCGACCCATTAAGTGGCGATATAAAAGAAAATTTAAGTGGCTTCCCGTTAAGCACTCCATGTGAAGCTGACGGCAATTTATGCACTTTGGACCACTGCAATGGCATTGGCTCATGCGTATTAAACAACAATGTAAACTGCAGCGGCTTGAATGGGCAGTGCCAGCAGGGAGCATGCGATCCACAGACTGGAGGATGTGTGCCTGACTTTTCCAGCTTCCCTTTAAGCACACCATGCAATGCAGATTCCAATTTATGCACTTTGGATCATTGCAATGGCATTGGCTCATGCATTAACTTCGGAAATGTTTTTGTGCCTCCTGCTCAGCAATGCCAGTCATTCTATTGCGAGCAATCAACTGGCCAGGTCAATGCCAACTTTACATTATTCCCATTGAGCACTCCCTGCTCCACTGACAATAATGAATGCACTATCGAGCACTGCAACAGCCAAGGAGCTTGCGTGACTAATCCGCAGGCTGAGCTTCCGCCTGGATGTGATCCTGTAATAAAAGATTCAAAAGTGTCGCAGTCACTGCCCGGCTTTAATTTTGGGCTCGGAAGATACATGATGGTTAACCCAAAGCAGGGCGGAACAGACAGATCTTACTTAAGGATTGACGCATCCTTTTTGTCCAGCAATGTAAGCTTGGCTAACTTGTCATTGGCAGTATACTTTACAGGAAGTTTAATAATCGGAAGCCCTATACAAGCTTGGTACTGCAGGAACCATGATTTTGTCGAGACAACAATAAACTGGAACAACCAGCCGCTTAACGGCTCCTGCAGCCTGGCAGACACTTTCATTGTGCCTAACAAAGTCATTGCAGGCACTCCGGAAACATGGCACAGCTTTGACTTGACAAATGAAACCAATTTTGAAATTAACAATGGCGACGGGCTCTTCACAATTGTGCTTAAGTCAGGGCTTGAGAATACAGGAATTCTTACAAACAGCAGATATGTGCAGTACCTGACAAAAGAATATCCTGATGCCGATTTCAGGCCAAAGTTTGAAGCTAGCTAAATATTGTCATTACTGGCATAGGATAAATCATAATTTTCTGTATAGGAAGATTTATAAACGGATGAGCCATTATTAAGGAAAATTTACAGTATTTCGGCTAAGAGATTAACCATAAACATGAACAGGCAGTCATGAAAACAACACTAAATCGGCATTTTTTAATTTTGGCATTGCTAATTCTTATAGCCTCCGGAGTAGCGGGGGCTGCCAATCCTTCCAATGACATTCAAGTTAATAACCAACTACTTTCACAAAAAGCAGAAGTACTTAATGAACAATATATTCCAGATGAAATTATTGTCAAATTTAAAGATGGAGTAAAAGATAAGGACAAAAAGAGAATAAGAGATATATTCGGAGCTTCTGAATTGCCTAAAGGCAAATTTACCCGCTTTGAGAGATTAAAAATTCCGTCTAACAGAAATGTCCAAGAGATGGTGAGGCTTTACAAAAACAATCCTTTGGTTGAATATGCAGAGCCGGATTACATAGCACATGCCATGATGGTGCCAAATGACCCCTATTTTGGCTACCAATGGAATTTTTACAACTCACAATATGGCGGTATAAATGTCAAAGATGCCTGGGACATAACAAATGGCAGCAATGTCATAGTGGCGGTTATCGATACCGGTGTTGCATATGAAAATTATTGCCAAAGCACGCCTTCCGGCGTAAAGTGCTATTACAAAGCGCCTGACCTTGCAGGCACAAGTTTTGTGCAGGGATATGATTTTGCCAACTCAGACAATCATGCTAATGACGACAATTCCCACGGCACTCATGTTGCAGGCACTATTGCGCAAACAACCAATAATGGCATTGGAGTTGCAGGAGTGGCATTTGGTGCCAAAATCATGCCGATAAAGGCGCTTGATTCAAGCGGTTCAGGCTCATATTCCTGGATTGCAGACGGTATTATATATGCCGCTGACAACGGAGCAAAGGTTATCAGCATGAGTTTAGGCGGCACATTCCCCTCATTCACTCTTGAAAATGCGCTTGCATATGCTTACAGTAAAGGCGTCACAATTATAGCTGCTGCCGGAAATGGCGGTGCAGGAGGCCAAGCGAATTATCCTGCTGCATACGATGATTATGTTATTGCTGTAGCAGCCACAAGATATGATGAAACAAGAAGCTATTACTCAACCACCGGAAATTATGTCGATGTTGCTGCACCGGGCGGCGATACAACAGTAGACCAAAATGGAGATGGGTATGGAGATGGAGTGCTGCAGCAGACATTCAATCCCACTACAAAAAACACAAATGCATTTGGCTACTGGTTTTTCCAGGGCACTTCAATGGCAACACCGCATGTTTCGGGTGTTGCGGCACTATTAATAGCAAATGGCAAAAATAATCCGGCTGATGTAAGGGAGGCGCTTGAAAAAACAGCAGAAGACAAAGGCACTCCCGGAAAAGATAGTGAATATGGATACGGCATAATTGATGCAAAGGCAGCATTGCTTTACAATGGGCAGCAGTGCACTGACATTGATCAGGATTCTTATTGCGCAGAAACCAATGACTGCGATGACAGCAATGCCGGAATTAATCCTGCAGCATCTGATTCAAATTGCAATGGCATTGACAATAACTGCAACAGCTTTATAGATGAAAATTATGCCCCTTATTCGTGCGGAACAGGCGCTTGTCAGGCTCAGTCAACTTGTGCTAATGGAATAGAACAATGCACAGAAGGAATTCCAGCAGCTGAAGATTGCAATGGAATAGACGACGACTGCAATGGAATTACAGATGATAATTTAGTTGCCCCGTTATGCGAAAACCAAATTGGAGTTTGCAGCGGCTCAACAAAAAGTTGCGGAGGCTTTTCAGGATGGCTGGCATGCGGCGCAGCAAACTATGGAATTGATTACCAATTTAATGAATCAAGCTGTTTTGACAATTTAGACAATGATTGTGACGGATTGACAGATATAAATGACTTTAATTGCTTGGTATGCATAGACAATGACAATGACGGCTATGGAACAAACTGCGCATTGGGAAATGACTGCAATGACAATGACAACACTGTAAACCCGGGAGCATCAGATTCAAACTGCAACAACATCGATAATAACTGCGACGGCCAAATAGACGAAGCTTATGTTTCAACACCCACAAATTGCGGAACAGGGGCTTGCGCATCTTCTGGCCAGCTTTTATGCCAGTCCGGAGCGCTGGTAAATACCTGCACTCCAGGCACCCCATCAAATGAAGTATGCAATAACATTGATGACGACTGTAATGGAGTTATAGATAATGGAAATGTCTGTGCAGTCAAATGCTGGAGCGCAACAAACCTCTATCTTGTCAGGGGCAGCAGCCAGTTCAAGAAATTCTGCAAATGCGCGCAGGGAACTTACGCATATAAGAGCTACGGCTCAGTAAGCGGGACAAAAACAGCATACAAGTACACTAATACAGGCGACAACACCAACTGGGCAACAACAACCCAACAGCAGAGTTCACCTGCATCAAGGGTAAGATGCGCTGACAATGTTCTTTACTATACTAATAAGGATTATTATCGTTAAAAAATTAGCATTTAATCATAAACCTCGGCTATAATCGTTCAAGCTGGTCTTTTGTTATTAAATAAATGATGTTGTTTTTCCAATTTCTAATGATTCTTAATTTTTCCAAAAGCTCTAATGCTCCCTTTTTTGTGATATGCCCTGCATTTATTAAGAGAACAAAAAAGACAGTAGTAAAATATACCTCAATTTTATGTCTGGTGTGATGGACTAGTTTTGTTTCATCTGTAACTAGAGGTAATCTCCTTTTTAATGATAAATTATAAAGTTCATTGTCAGTGGATTCTATGTATTTTATTGATTCTTTTATTTCGCAAGATTCAATTGTAAATCTGTTTTTAGTTTAAGAACATTTTTTGCAATTTCGCCATATTTATCATCATATCTTGCAAATTCCTCCAGTTCCATAATTACAGAATTTGTTGTAGTAACTGAAAATGACACTAATACCTGCTCCAAAAAATTGATACTTTCCAAGCTGATTAGTGCAGAAGTATCAAGAATGTAGTTTTCTGAGCTTTTTGCCATATTCCAAGCCGTGCTTCACGCTTTTTTGAGCAATAACTTTGATAGATTCCATCTCATCAGCAATATCCTTTCCGACCAGCTTTTCTATCTTCTCTTTGCTAATCATTCCATTGGCGTACAAAGTGCTTAACTCCATTAAAAGCTTGTTCTTTTCCTCATGCACTTCCTCAGCTAACTTTGTCTTTACCCATTCCGACTTGTTCACCTTCAGCAGTTTTGAAATTATATCCAAGTCCTGCACCAAATCCTTTGGCATCCTTATGTTGAATTGTTCAGTTTCCATAAACATCACCTGTATAGTATTTGATAGCAATTGATATATAAATGTTTCGTTTTCGAAGCGGCTTTTACGAATAAAATAGAAAAATTTATTCAAAAACCTTTTCTAATGAAGCCTTATCAGAAACCCTTTCAAATACTTCCATGGGAATTAAATAGTTGTTTTTGTATTTATTGTTTTTAAATTGAATATCCTCATCAGAAACTTTTTCTGATGGAATCCAAAACCATGTTTTATAATCGTAGTCGTTGTTAGAGATAGTAGCAAACCCTAATTTTATATTATAGCAAATGACACAGTTATTTATACATAAATAAGTCATTTGCTTATTACGAACGGACAACTATTGTATAATTATTTTTGTCCGTGAGTATAATTTACTAATGCTTTATTAATTAACCCTGATTGACACTTGTTGTCTTTGGCACTGCTTTGTTGATCATCTTATCGCTTATCAAATCCTTGTAGTTTCCCAGAACAGAAACTTTCCTGAAAACATACGAGCCGTCCTTTTCAACAGAAAAGAACTGCTTTAATGACTGCTGAGAAGGGTATGCGCTGATTTCGTCAGATAAAATAACTGTCGGAGCCTGTGTTATGTTGTATTTTAATACCAGCCCTTTTGCCTTTGCATCGCTGATGTCTAATGTTTCCTCTTCGTCAAAAGTAACTGCAAATCCCTTTGGATCTGCCAGCACCCTTTTGTAAATGCTGGCGTTAAAGCATTCAGGACAGCTTTTGTCAAGCAGGTAAGTCATTGTTACGAGCCCTCTTAATTTGCCGTCTGTCAGGTTAATGAATGGCGGGCTTGGCAGCCTTAAAACATACGAGCCGTCGCTTTCTTTTGTCCCGACTTGAGGCCATGCCTTAGTGATAATATCATAAAATTTTAAGTCGCTTGAAAAAATCATTGTCGGCACAAAGCCAATCTTGTATTTTTCTATAAGCTCCTTTCCTTCTTTGCTGTCTGTTGTCACACCTGCTTCGGCTGATAGCTTAACTCCGCCCTGTTTAATTTGCGCCAATAGGCTATGCAGGTCGCTGCACTGCTCGCAGTCAGGAGCAACAAGCTTTATCAACGATACATGCCCTTCAATCCTGCCCGTTGACACATTGGTGTAAGGGGGATTAATTTTTGTGAGCGCCAAGGCATCTTCTTTATTATCCATGCCCTGAATGCTGACTTTGCTAATTTCGCCAGTTACAATAATAGACGGCACCTTTTCAATCTTGTATTTGCTTAATATCTCCCTGCTTTGCGGTGTACCAAACTCCAAAGTTGTTTCTTTCGTTATGTTTGCCTTTGCTTTTTTTATGCTGCTCAAAATCGGAGTTACATCAAAGCAATCGCTGCATTTAGAATTCTTTATAACAGTCAACTCAATTTTTCCCAGCCTTGATTTTTCTTTTTGCTCTTCTGCGCTTTTTTTTAAATTATTATCAATATTGATTGTAACCGCTATATTAAATATCAGAATAACTGCAAGCAGCGCAGCCAAGCCAATAAGGATATTCTTGGGATTTATTGTAGTCATTTTGTAGTGGTATAAGAACTGCATTTAAAAATGTTACTGAAAATTTGGATTCTTGTCAGGAAATGAAAAGATTAAAGAAGAAGTTAAAACCAAAGATTTAGGAAGGTGGATAAAATGAAAGATTTAAAGCAAATCCAGTCAATACTGTCAAAACACAAAGAAGAGTTAAGGGAAACATACAATGTTAAAGAAATCGGAGTATTTGGCTCTTATGCGAGGGGGGAGCAGAAGAAATCAAGCGATATTGACATTTTAGTGGAATTTGAAGAGTCTATAGGGTTTTTTAAATTTCTTGAAATGGAAGAGCGCATTGGCAAGATTCTTGGCGTAAAGGTAGATTTAGTCACAAAAAATGCCCTGAAGCCAAGAATAGGGCAGCATATCCTTAAGGAGGTGGTTGCAATATGAAAAGGGAATACGGGGATTACATTCAGGATATATCTGATTCAATAAAAGAAACCGAGGAATTTACAAAAGAATTGTCATTTGCCGATTTCAAGGAGGACAAAAAGACAGTAAATGCCGTCATACGTAGCCTTGAAATAATGGGCGAAGCGGCAAAAAAGATTCCTGATGAGCTCCGCAGGAAACATCTCAAGATTCCTTGGAAAGAGATGGCTGGAATTAGGGATAAACTCATACATGAATACCATGGAGTTGACCTTGAAATAATCTGGAAGGTTGTAAAGGAAGAACTGCCTCCAATTAAGCCAAATATCCTCAACCTGCTTAAAGAGTTAGAACATAATGGAGGCAATACAAAATAAAGCTCATTCCAAAACTATGTTTTAGTTTAAGTAGCCCATAGGCCTGAGCAGGTACATACCTAAGAAATACCAAACGAGATTTACAAAAATTTAAAGAAAAAAGATAAATTTAATCATTTCTTAAAGTAACGATTTTCTGCATAATAAACTCAAAACTCAGTTAAACAAAAACTATCAACTCATAATCAACTGCGGCCTATAGCCTGCTTCTGGATATTCTCTTGTCAAATACTGTGCATACCTGTAGTTATTGCTTTTGTCTTCTGTGTCGTGCTTCAGCACAACTGTGAATTTCTTGTTCGAGCTTAATGCCTGATTAACCTCAGCTGTCATATCCCATGTGTGCTTTGTTTCAGGCAGGCCGCTATTCTTTTTATTTACATAAAAATACCGATATATTTATATATTAAATCGGTATTTATATTAATTATAGTAAAATGAAGCTCACAAAACCCATGCTGCAGGCGTTTAAGCTTGTAATCCATGATTACAATACTATTTCGCAGCTTTCGCAAAAACTGCATAGGTCAAAAAATTGGATATCTGAAGTGGTTTCAGAGCTTGAAGAAGAAGGATTCATAGCAAAAGAATCAAGCTTTTCTTTGAATAAAAGCAGAAAAAAAATAGTAATTTCTAATTCGCCTTATGCCTTAAAACTCAGAGACTTGATGATAGAATACAAAACCATTGATTTTTCCCAAATTTTGTCAGGAGCAAGGCTTAAATTGCTAACTTCCGTTTGCTTCGATTGGAAAACCATTAAGTCAGCATCCCCGTTAGCAGGGATTTCCTTAATTGCAGCAAGAACATTATCTAAAGAGCTTGCAAACCGAGGCATTTTGTCCAGGCAGCATGGCATGTGCAGAGTAAATAGCAAAACATGGCATTTGCTTTTTGAATTCTTGAAAGAATACAGGAATTTTTCAAGGCTTAACGGCAGAATAAAATGGAAATACGGCAACGAAATAATTTTTGAGATTGATGAGCCGAAGCTGAAAAAGGGAGTTTATACTGGCTTTTCAAGATATGAAGACTATGGAATTAAGATTCATGCAGTCAAGGCTTTATGTTATTTTCCGGAGAAGAAATTGTCAAAAGAGGACATCTTTGTCCATTCTTTGCTTGAAATAGAAGATTCCAGAACTCTTTACCTATTCTTAGCTTTTTTCTTGAAAAATAAGCTGCCGAGAGGAAAAGCAAGGCAAAAGGCAATGTTTTATGACATGTATTCTGCATTCAGGGATTTTGAAACATTGCTTGATTCAAAAGAAGAAGCTATAAAAACAGAGCATCTTCCTCGGTTTGACAGAAATGAATTCAGAAGGATTGCAAGAATGTACGGTGTGAAAAATGTTTGATAAAAATGAATTAGAATCTTGGATCAGCTCAGTTGCCAACAAGCTTGGGAGGGAATGCAGCGTTTACATGATTGGAGGCGGAGCAATGAGCTTTCGGGGACTGAAAACAGCTACGAAAGATGTTGACCTTATTGCGACTGACAAGAATGAATTTGAGGCACTTGACATGGCAATTCTTTCAGCAGGGTTCGCAAGAGCAACAGACCTTGAGGATGAATTCTACCTTACTGCATTATCAGTGTACGAAAAAGGAGATTCAAGAATTGACGTGTTCCTGAATGAAGTTGGCAAAATGCTGAAGTTCAGTTTTGACATGAAAAAAAGAGCAACGTTGTTCAAGGAATATGGCAAGCTTAAAATTTTCCTTGCCTCAAATGAAGACATTTTCTTGTTCAAAGCAATGACGCCAAGAAAGGGCGACATAGAGGATTGCGCTCGATTCATAAGGGAAGGCTTAAACTATGACATCATTTACAACGAATGCATTGAGCAAAGCAGCGAAAACAGGCGCTGGTATTTCTGGCTCTTTGAAAAGGTATGCGAAATAGAAGAGCAAACAGACATGGATGTTCCCATCAAGGCCAAATTGTTTAAAATCGTCAAGGAAGACTGGAGCAATAAGCCTGACGATTTCTTGGCATCAGTAAGCAACCCGGAAAAGCACATCAAAGACAAAAAACTCCTTCAGCAATTAAAAGAAAAATAATTTATTGTTTAAGCGCAATTGAGGACTTGCTTTTCATTTCTTCAAGTGAGTCATGCGCAACACCCATTCTATTCAAAAAACTATCAGCTCATAACCAAATGAGGCCTATAGCTTTGTTCCGGATATTCTCTTGTCAAATACTGTGCATAGTTATTATTGTTTAGGGCAGTTTCTGTATCATGCTTCAGTACCATTGTGAACTTTTTGCCATTCGACAAAGAATCATTTACTTCAGCAGTCAAATCCCAACTATGAAATGTCTCAGGCAATCCGGAATTTACCTTGTCGCTCACAGTATACTAAAATAAAATCCATTTAAAACAGAAACATTTAAATAATAGTTAGCATTATGCTAACCAAAATGAAGAGCAAAGAAGAATCGGTATTGGAGCTGTTCTACGGCAGCTCAAGGCATTGGCACTTTAATGAGATCATGAAAAAAGCCGGGATAAGCAGGCCTCGGCTTGCGCAATGGCTCAATAAGTTTGAAAGGGAAAGCATAATCAAAAGAGTGAAGCCCAAAGGCAAAATGCCATATTACGTGCAGGATTTTGACAGCCCGGAATTCCACCAGAGAAAGAGGCTTTTTACACTTAAGCGGTTGGCTGAAAGCGGCCTGCTTAAACATCTTGCATCGCTCAAAGAAGCAAAAGTTGTCATTCTTTTCGGCAGTTTTTCAAGGTCTGACTGGTATGACGACAGCGACATAGACGTTTTCATATACGGCGATGACAGCGAATTTGAAGCAGGCAAATTCAGCGTAAAGCTAAAGAGAGACATACAAGTTCATTCGGCAAAGGACAGAAGAGATTTAAAAAGAATCGATAAAATGATTCCGTACATACTTATGGGTGATTTTATTAAAGGCTCCATTGAGGACCTTGGAGTTGAGATTCATGCGCAAGCCTAAAACAGAGGAAGAGTCCTACAAATCCTGCCAATCCGGGGGGTTTTTCAAGAATCTTCGTTTTGTCAACAAGGAAAGAGTAAGATCTTTGGTAAGGAATGCAGACACTAACGTTAATTCTGCAAAAAAGCTTGCCGAAACATTGTCGAAGGAAGACCAAGGATGGATGAATGTCTATACAATGCACTATGAAGCGCTCAGGATTTGCATAGAAGCGCTGATGATATTTGATAAAACAGTTTCAAATAACCATGAATGCCTTTTTGCGTGTCTTTGCGTAAATCATCCGGAACTTGAGTTTGATTGGAATTTCTTTGAAAAAATAAGGACAAAACGCAATGGGGTGAATTATTACGGTGAGCAGGTAAGTTATAACGAGTGGAAAGCAGTTGAGCTTCAATTTACACTTTACATTTCTTCCCTGAAAAAGGGAATTAATGAGAGATTAGGCGAGTCTGAAGAGAATGAAGAAACTGCACAAAATAAGAGAAAAACCTGAAGAAAGACTAAAATTTGCCAAAACCGGACGAGGGTATTTTTTTAAAAACAATAATTAAGCGCCTATCTTATTTTAATTATTTTTCTTACCTCTTCATTGAATTTTCTTGCCCTTTCTAAAGAAGTCTGGGCTTTGTTCAGCATCGCTGTCATCCCCATTTCATAAGTAAAGTCGCTTCTTTTCTTTCTCTCATAATAATAGTCTTCAATGAGCCCTTTGGCCTTTTCCTGCCCTAAAATTTCGGCAGCCTCATCCTTTGCCTCTGCAAAATCCTCTATTATTTTCTTTTGCAGCTTTCCGGTGAGATAGAAAAAATAAACAAGAGAGTCAAAAGTCACCAGATGAATTGAAAGGTCGCCTTTGAGTTTTATGCCTTCGTTTGCCAGCAGCGCCCTTGCCATATAGAACATGGAATAATAGCTTGCATTTATTATCCACAAAGAGCCGTCAAAGTCTTCAAAGCCATAAGCTTCCTGCAGCTCTTTTTTTGTCGTGCCAGCGTGCAGAAGGCTTGCGGATTGCAGCGATTTTCTTGCGCTTTCCAGAAAAAAATCCACATACTCGGCATTTTTGGTTTTTTGGATAGTGCCGTCTGACAGAAAATTCTTGACTCTGTTTTCTATTTGCTTTATCCTTTTCTCATCTAGCATTTTTCAGCATCCTGTAATAGTTCTCTGCCCCAAAAATTATCAAGTGCTTGTTAAGCGTTTCATTCATTACATTAGTCTGGTCTCTTTTGGAAAGCATCTCATAAACGCTTTCTGTTGAAATGACATTTATGTCGAACTTTGCGCTGAAATTCAGGGCAATGTTCTGCAATAATTTCTCTGTTTTATTAATTTTTGCATCAGCATCAGCTATGAACAGAATATCTATGTCTCCTGGAGATTTCTTCTGCTCAACAGCAGAGCCGAAGATCAGCATAACAAAAAAATCTTCCTTAATTGCTTTCACGGCATCTTCTATGAACAGCTCAATAACCCTGTTTTGCTTCTTTTGAAAAAATTTTTGGGTTCTCAAGGCCTCAACGCATGCAATCTGCGCCATGTTTTCTTTATAGTTGAGGGACAAGTAGCCCTGCTTGTCCTTTGCCAGCAGGCTTTCTGCAATCAGCGGCTTTATTGATCTGTGCACTAATGAATAGTCTTTTCCTATTATCCTGGAGATGCCCTTAATGCTGTAGCGCTCTGCTATGTTTGCAGCAAATATCTCCATTATCCTCGCCTGGGTTTTAGTTAGCATTTTATACATATGACTTTTTCAACATACATATATGACTTTTTAGTCCTTTATAAACTTTTCGCCTGCGAGGCATATATCAAAGCCAAATCGTTCAAAATCGTCAAGGAAGCTGGAGCAATAAGCCTGACGATTTCTTGGCATCAGTAAGCAACCCGGAAAAGCACATCAAAGACAAAAAACTCCTTCACCACTTAAAAAGAGAGTAATTAATGAGTAACCGTTACCTTAATATTCTTGTTCATTTCAATCGCTCGGGCGCTTTCGGTTCGCTTCATTTCATTCCGCTCGCTCGAAAGATTTATAAACATTATAATATTATTTGACAAATATGAGAACAGCATATCTCACCATTTTAAGTTTAGTAGCAATAGTTTTCATATTAACAACGACTGCATTACTAGCTTCTGCCCAAAGCAATGGAAACAATAAAGTTAGAGTTATTGCTCATACAGACAGAGAAGTATCAGACGCATTGGCAAAGGGTTGTAATGTAGTAAGGGAAACCAGAACTTTAAAAGCATTGATTTGTTCTGAAAGTGTTGCTTCTTCTTTAGGGCTTCAAGAAGATATTAAAGTATTTGCAATGGACTCTGGAGCCAATAAACAGATAAGGGCGGACTTAGTGCAATCATCTGGAAACAACGGAACAGGAAGAAAGGTTGTTGTGCTGGATACTGGCTATAACTATAATCATTCAGAATTAAGCTCAAGTTATTTGGGAGGAAAGGATTTTGTTAATGATGACAATGACCCATTCGATGACAACGGTCATGGCTCGCATGTTGCTGGAATTATAACTGCAGACGGAGTTGATGCTAAAGCAAAGGGAGTTGCGCCATTAGCGGGAGTAATTGCAGGGAAGGTTCTCGATTCTTCTGGTTCAGGCTACTTTAGCGATGTTGTTGCGTCAATTTATTGGGCAGTTGATGGTCCTGATGGCATTAATGGAACAGCAGATGACTTTAATGCAGATGCAATAAGCATGAGCCTTGGAACTTCACAACCTTACACTTACAAAGGATTTTGTGATAATGTCTTGCCTGATTTGACAACTGCAATTAGATACTCAAGGGATAGAAATGTAATTGTTGTTGTGGCAGCAGGCAACAGCGGCGGAGCAGGAGTTTCAATTCCAGGGTGCATAAGCTATTCCACAACAGTTGGCGCAGTAGACAGCAAGGATAAAATTGCCACATGGTCTGGAAAGGGAAATGCAGTTGATATATCAGCTCCAGGCATTAACATATATTCATCTTGGCTTGGAACTTCTTATAAGACAGCAAGCGGCACAAGCATGGCAACTCCAATGGTAAGCGGAACAGTAGCATTAGTCAAATTTGCTCATCCAGAATATACAGTAGCTCAAATAGAAAGTGCATTGTTCAATACAGCAAAAGATTTAGGGAAAGCTGGTAAAGATAAAGACTATGGCTGGGGCAGAGTAGATGCTTATGGAGCAGTAAATTTTGCATCTTAGATTTCATTTACAACTAATTCTATATCTATCAAGAAAAACTACGGCAACAAAAATTTTTATGCTTAAAAACTTGTTATTTAGATTTTTAGTGTGTGAAATTTTTGGGCATTTTTGTGCATAGACTTCAAAGAACGCTCAGACACCAGTACCTTGCCATTTATTTAATTGTATTAGCTCATAACCAAATGAGGCCTAAAGCTTGCTTCTGAATAATCTCTTGTCAAATACTGCACATACCTGTAGTTATTGCTCTTGTCTTCTGTATCGTGCTTCAGCACAACTGTGAATTTCTTGTTCGAGCTTAATGCCTGATTAACCTCAGCTGTCATATCCCATGTGTGCTTTGTTTCAGGCAGGCCGCTGTTGACTCTGTTTAATACTGTATAACCGTCTGCCAGCGTGCAGTTCCCGCTTAATAATGCTCCATTGGTCTTCCATTTTGCAAATTGGTTGTTCCAGTTAATTGTCAATTCGTTAAAGTCAAGATTAAAGCAGTACCATGCTTCTATAATTGAGCCGACAACTTGGCTGCCTGTTTGGTAGACATATATTTCTAAGTCTGCATTGCTCACAGAGCTTAAGCCGCTGCTGCTCAGATCAAATCCCAAGTAGCTTCTGTCAGTGCCCCACTGCTTGTCATTAACCATCATATACCTGCCAGTTCCAAAATTTGCTGTTGGCTGCGCTTTTGCAACTTTGGAGTCTTTTGCCGGCTCAACTATAACAGGTGGATTTATTGTGACATAGAATGCTTGGTCATCAAAACCAAATTGCCAGAATTGCCCTGACAATTCTATTATATTGTCGTCTCCGCCGTATGTTAGCAGGCTTATCGGTATTTTAAATTCGGCAATATTCTGGCCAAGACTTCCTGTAGGGCATGTTGCGTCACCGCTATCTGGCTGCTTCCAAGCCCTTGTAATTCCATTGGCTGCTTTGGTTCCTATTCCAGCAAATCCCACTCCGTCAGTTTGCTGCACGTCAAGATTTACATCTGGAGTGCTTCCTGCTGCATCATAGGTCATTTCAAACAATGTGAATCCTTGAGCAGGATCGACTGCGCTTTGCGGTGTCTTATAATAAAAGTTAGGTGGTATGCTAAGCGCGCAAGTTGTTGGCCATCCAAGTTGAGTTGTATCTGCCTCATAAGCTGCATATAAATAGCCGCCATCTACAACGCCATAAACATCAACTGACATTCCGCCTGACCAACCTGTGACAGATGTTCCTAATAAATATGCGTCCCATTCGCCTGGGCTGATAACGCCGTCAATGGTTGGAACTGCAATTGCAGTGCCTGCCAAAACCAGAAAACACACAAAGAAAATCACAATAATACTTTTTTGTCTCATTCTACCACCCCTTTTTATTTCCCTTGGACTAGACATGTATAACTAATTTTAGTTTCACTGCAAAATAAATACACAGAAATCAAAAGTTTTCGGTCAGAGTTTGTCAAACAAACTTATCATCCAACAAAAGAAAGATTTAAATAATAGCCGGCTATTAGCATACAATTAGGTGATGAAAATGGTAACCTTGACAGCTGATGTAACAAAAGGAATAAAGGACATGACCCAAAAACTGATTAAGACTGGCATGTACAAGAGCCAATCAGAAATAGTTAGGGATGCGATCAGGCAGCTTGCCTATAAGTATAAGATAGATACAGCTCCTTCCATCGAAGAGGTTAGGGAAATTCTTGACAGAGCTGCAAAGAAATCTGGAAAATCTCTGGCTAAGACAGTAAGAGAAATCAGAGATGAAGAATGAAGTACTTAGACACATCTGCATTTGTCAAACACTATAGAAATAATGAAGAAGGCTCTGCCATAGTGCATAAACTGATAGAGGATATGGAAGATGGCAAAGAAGAAGTGATATCCTCATTTCTTGTTGTGGGAGAAACCGTGTCGGTATTTGACAAGTGGACAAGATACAAATTCGTTTCAAGTGATGAATGCGTTGAACTTGTGAAGAAATTTATCAAGGATGTGAAAGAATTATCTGATAATGGCACGTTGATTCTGGAGCCTATGTCCACTTCGACAATTACTAACTGTCTAGACTTAATCACTAAACATCATTTGTCATTAAACGATGCAGTCCATCTGGGTTGAAAACATTAAAGCCTTCTGATTTAGCTGCTTTCAGCAGCAGTTCATCAGAGCAAATGAATTGGTCAACAAGCGTTTTATTGCTTAAGGCTGCATACAGAGGAAACGTCAGGATGAAAAATCAAAAGTTTTCGGTTGGACTTCTGGAAAGCTATCATAGGCGGCTTTTAGAAAGAAAATGCCGAAAAACTTATATATAACCTCAAGTTATAATACTATAACCTCAAGTTATAGTAAAATGGCAGAAATAACAGAAAATGGGAAAAGGGCTATAAAGCTTATATTCACAGACTTCTTGGCCAGTTATAACTCCTACAGCATTAAGGACAAATTAGGGCTAAGCAATGCAGGAAGCCTCAAACTGCTAAGAAGATTAAGCGAAAAGAGTCTGCTGATAAGCCAAAAGATGGGAAATGCAATCTTCTACAAACCCAACCTTAAAAGTGAATACTTAATTAAGCTTCTGGAACTTATTTTTCTTGACCAAGGCAGCGCATCAAGCTTTGTAAAGGGCTGGATTTATGATCTGCGGCCGTTGGCACTGCATACAAAGGCAATACTGCTTTACGGCTCAATTTTAAAGAAAGGCAAAGAAGCAAAGGATGTGGATGTCTGCATTATATTAAAAAAAAGTGAAGACTACAACCTGCTGCAGAAAGCAATAAAAGAAATGAACGAAAAAAACCGCTTGAAAGTGCATTCACTTTATCTGACAGAAAAAGATTTCGAGAAAAAATTAAAGGAAAAAGACAAGCCCCTTTTAGACATCGTTAAAAGCTGCATAGTTGTGCATGGCCAGGAATTATTTGTGGATGCCCTGAAAAACGCTCAAAATGCAGAGCTTTTTGGCACGCCAAAAACCTTGGAGGTTAAGCATGTCCAGAGCAAGTAAGCATGTTCAATGGTGCCTGAACAAGGCTAAAGATGAGACTGCAAAAGGCGAGCTTCATAGAGGGCTGGCAAAAATAAAGCCGGATAAAGAAGAAGCCATGAGATATATGGCAAAGGCGGAGCATAACATGGAGGCTTTTTTGCACAATAAGGAAGGGGGCTTTTATGACTGGACAATAAGCATTGGCTTTTATGTGATGTACCACTGCTGCTTGGCCATAATAACTAAGTTTGGCTATGGGAGCAGGAATCAGGAATGCACGCTGGCGCTAATTGAAAGCCTGATAGAAGAAAAAAAGCTTGACGGGGATTTCAGAAAATATATTGAAGCAATCAAATCCGCCGATGCAGGCAAGAAAGAGGAAGAGCAGATACAGAAGATGCGTGAAAAGTACCAGTATACTCCGTCTATAGACATTGACGCCCAGAAGGTTGAAGAGCTGCTTGGCATTTGCCAGGACATGATTAAAGACGCAAAAGGAATAGTTGATTAATATCTATACCCGCTTAAACAAATCAAAAGTTTTCAGCTGGGCTTCGGGAAAGCTTAGGTGTGCAAAGGCAAGATAAAGAATTAGCCGCATTTTCCATTGACATCAGAAAAACCTCTTCAGGATTATGTTAAAGTGATATTTGTAGTCTTCCTCTTTGCCGGAATACGACTTCAAAACGTCATTAAATCTTTTTACCAGCTCATCCTTATCAGCATATTTGGAAAGCGCTTTAATATCCTCTTCGTCCCTTGCATTGAATCTTGCCGCTTTCGTTATAATAATATCAATTGGGCTAAGGGCCTTCAAATCAATATTTTTCATCCTGATTATTTCCTTTGACTTTTCAGAGTAATCGGCAGGCAGCTGTTCGGAAAAAATGCAGCCGTCAGTAAAAATGTCAACCTTGAATTTTTTATCCAAGGCTTTACTAAAATCCTTTTTCTCGTCAGATTTTATGCAAAAATCAATGTCTCTTGTGGAAGATTTGAGGCCAAGCAGCGTCATTGCCGTCCCTCCTACAGCTATCAAAGTTATTTTACTGCGAAGTTTCTTATCTATGGACCTTAGCCATTTGACTAACTCATTTCTGTCAATCATAGGTACACCTTCGCATTTTTAATAAAATCTTCGTCAAAAAATCTTCCCAGTAGCTTCCATTTCCTGACTCTTGCAGGAGATTTTTTTGACAGAAATTCATAATCGCCTTCAGCCAAAAATGACACTTCATCATCTCTGTTGGAATAACAGTAAGAAAGCAAGTCTTTAAGATAGTCCATAGGTTTTATCATCAATGCAGTCTCCAAAAGATATCCTATTTTGTTCTTTATGCCGTAATTTGACGCAAGCTCAAGCAGTTTAAACTTGTCAATGCGGTTCTTTATGATTAAGACAGGGATTGATTCTATAAACCTCGCTGTCGGAAACTTGGCAAGGATCTTTACTATTAATTCCTCTATAGGAATTATTTTGCCTTTTTTCTTTTTGAGAGAGATCATCTCATAGCCGTAACGGGAAAGATTGTATTCTATTGCGGAAGCATCTTCCCTGTTGTCCTTGTTTATCTCTTCTAATATATTTTCCTGCGCCAGTATGCCTGCAGCCACCAGCTTTGGCCTTATTGACCTGTACAAGTAATTCCTCTCTGTCTGCTTCAGCTTTCTGCCTTCCATTTTCTTGATTACGGTTTCTACCTCAACTTTGCCAAGTATCTTCCTTACAGCTTCGTGCTTCAGTGCCTGCAATTTCGTCATTGTAATCTTATTTGAGATTATGTTATATTTAAAGCTTTCTATTTTTAATCTCAATTATAAATAAAACCCTGTAGTATAACATCTCCAAAATGCGACACTTAAACTATACCTTTTCTGATAACTTTTTCCAGTAGTCTATTGCAAGTTTATATGTTGCCCAATTCATTCTTATCTCTAACCCTTTAAGTCCAACCCATAACTCCAGTGAATGATTTGGATAAAGCAGTTGCAATTATAAAGCCCGGAAGATACAGAATAAGAAAGTTTGAATGACTTTGATTGGATAGAACGCGATAGGAACACTTATGAAATCTAAAAATTCTCAGTCAGATGCACAGCATAAGTCTTTCCTTTTGACTCCCGTTTGACTAAATTCTTTTTCTCAAAGTCAGTCAGAATTTGGCTTACTTTAGCTTTTGAAAGATCTGCCCTGAATTTCAATGTGGATTGTGTGATGCCGTCCTGCTCCTTGATTGCCTTCAAAACATTTTTTTCATTTTCATCCATTGCCTTCAGGATTAATTCGAATTTATTTTCCTCTATTTTCATGCGCTTTTCCTCTTCCAGCCTTTTAAGAATTGCCTCTTCGCCTGTGCTGAAAAACAATAAGTAAATTCCCAATGCCCCGATGAATGAGATTAAGCCGACTGCAATATGGCTTAAGCCGAGCAGTGACTCGATACGCTGGCACTCATTTGTCGGATAGCACTGCATGGCAGTTGTCTGGCTGCCAAGAACATTCATAAACCCAAATGCCACTATGCCGGCTAATGCGCTGATTGACAGAATAACCAAGCCAAGTTTTTTGTTTTCCATTATGCTATACTCACGGGCAAATATAATTGAGCAATTGTTGCCTTTACTATAATAATATATTTTTAAATCCAGTCATATAGGTTATATATTGGTTTTGCTATATGCAATATATAGAGAACTTTGGAAATATATTGCCCCCGCTCAAAATTCTCTGCGTTAAGACTCAGTAGTAATCCGAAGTATTTAAATGTTTTGATATAGAGCACTATGCAGTGGTAATTGAATTGAAGAAAATGTTTTTATTTTGCGGTTTTTTGATATAAAAAATATTTTTTTGGAAAATCAGTGAAAAACAGCGGAAAACGGAAAATCCAGAAAATTGATTTTGTTGCTACCGCCTGTAGGCTATTTTTTTCTGAAATTTCATTTTCTCGGCGATAAAATTTGGATTTTTGGATTCAGTTTTTCGGATTTCAAATTTCATCGGATTTTTTATATATTTTTTATTACAGCAATGTTTAAATACTAGATGGTATTTCCCAGAATTTATATTTATCATTCCATAATAGTTAAAATTAATTTTAACTTTACAATGAAAACATTTGGGGGTGTAGAAAAGGTGATTTGCAGCTTTAATAAAAATATTTCTGGAATTTCTCATCCTTTAAGCTCAGCCCTTAACCAGTTCTTTTTCGCTTTAAGCTCATCTGTTAACAGGCAAATTATTTTAAAAAATTCTCTGGAGGGGAAAAAATGAAGGCACAAAAGAATAATGTTTTGGGTGCGGTTTTCGCGATGTTTATGTTGATGGCCTCAACAATCGGCCAGGTTGCCTTGTTTGCTATACCCCTAGCTGCCCTAGCGCCAGCTGTATTGGCTGATAACGGCGTGGGAGAGGTTACATTCTTTGACATTGACAATTCTGGATTGCCGGGTGTTGATATCACAAAAGGCGTTCAGACTGTTAACACACAAAAAGAACATTCTTTCAAAATTCACAATAATGACTCTGGTGCAATTGACTGCATTGATGAAATTATAATAACATACCCAAATACTTGGCAAGATGTTATAAGCATGGCTGAAGTATCTGTTACCAACATGGGAGCGGTTCTTCTTTCAAACGAAGCTGATGATGGCTCTCTTACAAATTTAGTTACCAATAATAAATCAATTAGAATTGTTCCTGATAAATCAATAGATGGGGTCGAACTTTGCCCTAGTGGAACAACCGAAATAACAATTGGAGGCAATATAAAGTCACCGATAAATCCAGAAGATTCTACTATAAAAATTTACACATCTGACCAACAAGGAATTCATAATGAACCAACAAGCGGTCAGGCGAGACAATTAATATCACTATTGCCATTTGTTCATGTAACGAAGGCTGAAGAGTTAAAAATTCAATATTTGGATTTCACGAGCATTGCAACAGGCGTAGATGGTGCTGATGTAAGGATAACAGCTTCAGCAAGAGGTGCAATGGCTAAATTAACAGAATTGTATATCAAAGGCACTGTTGGAACTACAATAGATGTTTATATGGATGATGGTAGTGGCGTACTTGATGGACCCGACAGAAAGATTGCGTCTGCGCATGGTGTAGGAACATCTACAACAACTGTAAGTCTTAATAATTACGCTGGATTTAATGTTGCATCAACGGGCGTAGAGGAAGGATTTGTTAAAGATGTAGAGCAGGGCGGAAGTGATGTCAAATTTTTCATAGGTAATTTAGGAGGCGGAGTTTTAACGATTGAAGGACATGCTGATGAAGATGGAAACCAAGCAATAGATGATACTTACGCAGGTACTGGATTCACCAATCCACCAAAGGCAGGCACTGTTTTACATGTTGAAGTGCCAGCAAGGCAGAGATTAATACTTGCGCAATTGGTAAGAAAGGACCCGACAAACTCGTCAAGATTGTTAGATGTAACAGGCTCATTAGCAGATGATATACCAATTTACTTCACAACAACATTAAGTAGTTTCAGCGCTGGCTACGTAAGCCCAAGAAATACTGATACAAGTGGTCAAGTTGAAATATCCTTAGAGCCAGGAACAACAGCAGGCAATGCCTTAGTTGAAGTCTGCTTCCCTGACCCAGACTGTAAACTGGAGGATGTTGCAATTGCGCCTGGTGTAGCTAATCATTGCAATATTACAAAAGGCTTAAACACAGAAGTTCAAGCTGGTGATATTGTAACAATTGAAGCGACTGTATATGACCAATACGGAAACCCAATATCAAACAATCCAAGCCCTCCTACAGTGGCATTTGACATTACATCAGCGCCAGGACCAGATGCTGATTTGGATGATGATACAAATCCACCATTTACAGGAGATGGTGATGGATTTGAAAGTGAGCAGTCAAATTTAGGAATCGCTAATGTAAGTTTGCAGACGTCTGCAACAGTGGGCGATAATGTTGTTCATGTTACAGCAAATGGCATGGATTGTGGAACAACAACAGTAAAAGGTGTCTTGGGGCAAGCGGGACAAACTAACTGTGAGGTACTAGGAGTTGTAGGGGACACAATTGATTCTGACGACTGCTTTGATGTACTAGTTACGGTATCTGACGAGAATGGCAATCCATTGCCAGTTTGGGAAAGCCTGGTAGAGTTCAGCTTGGCAGACACAACCAAAACAATTCAGAGCACTACGTTCAGAGAAGAATTATTCATAACACCTTACAAGGTACAAGGAAAATTAAATCCAAACGACCCAGCACAGGCATTAGTTACAGTATGCGGCTGTGATGCACTTGGAACTTTAAACATCGAGTGTAAGACTGACACTTTAAATGACGGCAATGACACATTAAATGTCATAAACTCAAAGCCAACATGTATTGATGTTCAAGTTGAAGACAAGAGAAATCCATGTGATAACGAAATGCAGTTGCACTCATCAATTTTAGACACTTGCGGCAACAAGGTAGTTGATCAAAATTGTGGTGCTGGAAGCCCTGCAAGCTCATGCATCTTGCTTGAATCAACCTGTGGTGAGCTTTCAACAGAAAAGACATGTATTGATTTATTTAACACAGGACAAGCTCCATTAGTTGACTTTGACATTTCAAATTGCGCATGTGGTGACATAACTGTTACTGCAACAGACACAGGAGACTGCTGTGATAGTGTTTACGCTGGACAATTGCCACAATGTGGTGGTCCTTTGGTAGTAAACAAACAAGGTCCAGCTACAAAGATTGACATGTCAGTATATCCAAAAGCTGACAACCAGGATAATTTCTGGGTTAGCGAGAAGGCAGTGCTTGAATTGCAGTTAAAGGACGCATGTAATCAGGTTGTAACCTGTGAAGAAGAGCTAGTCAATGTTACTTTGACAGGCGAAGACTGTGTCAACACAAGCATACAGGTTGACAGCCCATTAGTGTTACCAGACGGATTCTGTAGAGAGAAGCAAGAACCATTTGGTGCACTTGAATGTGCAAGACACCAGACTGAAGAAGAATGTGAAGATCCTCAAATTGAAGGATGTGGATGGATTCCAGATCAGACTTGCCCATTCTATAACGAGACAGTCCACAAAGTTGTAATCCAAAACTGCGCAGATGGCAGCAAGGAACAAGGCAACAAAGAATGGACTGACTTGCCGGAGAAAGACGACATTGTGGTTGACAAGATTGCGTTCAGCTATGATGGACCAACAGTAAACGTTGAAGCCTGTATTTATGAAGAAACAGAGTTGGAAGCAGGATTCCAAGCAACTGGCCCAAATGCAGACTTGCTATGGAAATGTGCTGACTTAAATAATGTACCTACCGTACCATCAAGTGATTCAGACACCAGCGAAAATACTGCTGGCGATGAACTACATGACGGCGATGGCATACCAAAGAATGGTGTAGGTGACGTTTACATCATGGAGCTTGACGACAGAATCTCAAAATTCAACGGAAGAAACGAGTATGACAACCAAAGGCTTGGAGGAGCAATTGTAGAGCCGGGAGATACAAAGGACTTTTACATTGTCTTAAGTTCAGGTAATGGAGCACCATGTGGAACTTACGATGCAGATTACCTGTACTTCGAGGACTACAACAGCCCAGACATCACAGGCTTCTTATTTGGAGGCCATGTGATTGACACTTTGGAAGACTCAGAAAATTACACGAGAAGAAATGATGACTATGAAACCCCAGATCCATACCCAGTAACAGGATCAACTCCAGATTATGGATTTGGAGACACAATACTGCACGACTTATTGTTCGCTGGAGGCAGGGCATTTGTGTTTTTCAGAGACCTAGTAGCTGAGACAGTCAACATACATGTTGATGCAGGCTTGCCGGTTAACTTCATTGGATTTGCGCCAGCAGTAGCTGACAACCAGGCAGAAGTAACTTTCAAGACACAGCCGGCAACTCAAGTTGTTGCAAGAAACCACGGTGATTTACTTGGAGACTCATTCATATGCGATGATGCAGGATTCGAGCCATCAATTGAGTACGATCCTGACGGGGAAAAGGATGGATGTGCAGCAGGAGGAGATGGCGACGGCGATGGTGATTGCGACCACAAAAACCCAGTAAGAGACTGCAGGCCAGCAAAGGCATGTGACGGCGAAGGCTATGATGTAAACTTGCAGGTAACTGACGGATTCCAAAACCAGGTTGGATTGGCAACAGAAGTGCAGCTGGATGCATGTTTAACATTCCCTCACTTCCTATACTTAGGAGACACATTATTGCCAAACCTGAACAAGAACATAACAATTGACTTGTGGGACATACTGGACTTGCATGACAAGAGCAGCGAGCCAAGAGACGCATGTTTCAGCATGGCTAAGTTCAAGGAAGGAGTGTTGCGAGCAATAGACGAGAAAATAGGACCTGATGATGACTTTGTTGATGAGCACCCGGGCCCGGACAAGGAATTCCTGGCTGGATTTGTGGGCTCTGAAGAGTTCGATCAGTTTGTCAGCAGCATCTTTGATGACAAGGATGTAAAGTTCCTGCACACAGACGGCACGCCGATAGTAACTGTTGACTCAATCGGGCACTTGATAATCACAACAGGCTCTGACGGAAAAGCAAGGTTCAGAATCGAAAGTGATGACTCAAGCCAGTTCCAGATAAAGAGCTTTGATACAAGCTTCAGGATATTCATGACGCCTCATGCGCTTGATGCAGACTACTTTGATGTAGCATTTGCGCCAGGCTCACCAGATCAATGGGATGTTATAGCAGTCCCATCAACCGGAGTACCGGCAGACGGCGAGCAGGAAGCAAAGCTACTGATAAGAAAGCTGGATGCATGCGGCAACCCAATACACGTTGACGAGGAAATAAAGGTAACAGCATTTTCAGACTCAGGAAGAGCTGTGATCTCAAGGGACTTCAGCCACGCAAACAACTATGATGATGATGTTGTCGGCAACATGTCACAATGGTCATGTAAGTTCCTCTTCCCATGGTTTGATGACTGCCACCTGGAAGTGCTTGACGATGTAATAGAAGATGTAACTATTGTAGTTGAGGATGCTCAATGCGAAGGCACACAGGAAGGCTTGTGTGTACCAAGTTCAAATTGTGATCCATTCCAATGTGATACGATATGCAGAGAACGACTTGACCAACAATCATGCGAGCCTCTTAATGATGAATTGTGCGATTGGGTTCCAGAGGCAACATGCCAGAAATCAGATGCTGCTGTTATAAAGTTCGTCGGAGCGCCAGTCAAACTAGCAATAACAGAAATCAAGCACTCTGACTTGCTGCCGGCAGACGGCTGGAGAGAATGGGAGCCAGGAAAGGATCGTTATGGCTTGGACTTTGAGAAACTTCCGCCAGATGCATGCGGAGCAGAAGAAGAGACGCAATGTGGATTATTCAACAATAAGGACATATGCTTCAAAGAATGTGTGCAATACGGCAACAACGGCGGTTGGGTAACAGTTGAAGTACAGGACAAGTTTGGCCAGAGAGTAACTGGCTACTTAGGCGATGGCTTCAAGAAAGACCCGGGAGATGTAGCCGGAAAGCCAGACAACATTTTCGAGAACATCTGTGTTGCTTTGGATGATCCAAACGCATTAATTTCAGATGCAACCTTTGGATGGATTGGCCTGTCATTAGAGGACAAGAGTCCAAGAGGAAGAATCTACTGCGGTGACTTGGCATACGGAAGAGGCTCATTCAAAGTTGTATACAAAATGCTGAGCGAGAGGCTGACAGGAGACGGCTTTAAGAAAAAGCAGCCGCTTGACCCAAGAGAAACTGAAAAGGTCATTGTGAGCGTCTTTGACGTTTGCGACAGAGACAAGTACGAGGATTACGGAGACTGGAAAGAAGACAGATGGGACGACGAATGCAACGCGCAGGAATACAATGAAAACAACCTGCCAGACTCTGAAACAGCTTCAAGGCTTGACCCGGACTCTAACAAGATGATCTTCGTGTCGCCGGCAGACAGATGGGATATAACATCTGACAGGATAGTTGTAGCTGCTGACGGACAGGATTACGCAACATTGGAGATTAACACAGAAAACGCTTACATGGATGTAAGGACAAGCTTGGATGCAACAGTGCAGAGCAGCCTGCTTGGCTCAAAGCTTGAGTCAGAGGCAATCACCCCAGGATGTTATGTGGATGGAATATTCGATCCATTAAATCCCACAAGCATAAACGTCATGACAGAAGATTGCTCTGGCGGTAGGGCAAAGCTAAAGCTTTCATCCACAGAGCCAGGAATTGCAAGAGTGACAGTTACGGGCAACAACTTCGGTTGTGTGCAGTTTGAAGTCAGCGACGAGGACGGAGATGAACTCTACACAGTTCCAGAATGTGAGAAATTTGGAGTAATTCCAATGACGCCGAAAGTGATAGAGATAGAGTTCAAGCAGTCATTCCAGAACAAGATTGTGCTAAAGGAAGGATGGAACTTTTTCAGCGTTCCAGTTGATCTTGACGTAGCAAATAATAATTGGAATGAGCTTGGCTTGGGAACTGCATGCAGTTCATCTGCGTCATGGAACGAAGGAACCCAGTCATTCCAGTTCAGCTTGGGAATAAGCAATCCAATAGTTGAGCCACTGGAAGGATACTGGTGCAAATGCACTTTGGCATGCGCTAACAATGATGTGACAATTAATGTAGTGCCGGAAAGCACAGCAACAGTGTTTTTGCCTCCAACAAAGGTAATTGTTCCGAAATGGAATGATGTAGGATTAAGCACCTATGTTGAGATGAGGTTTGAGCACGCATTGATTTCCATAGACCAGGTTTACACCCAGGTATTAGACTGGGTAGAATCACTGCAGAGATATGCGGTATTCGCAAACACTGGCGAGCTTGGCGGCGGTGCTGTTCCAGGGACAACAGGAACTGGCGATATGGAAGCCGGACAAGGATACTTTATCTGGTCAACAGATAATGATGAATTGGCAGGTCAGTCATAAAGCGATAACTTGAATTTTATTTTTTATTTTTATTTTTTAGTCTTGTAAAAGAGGCGGCATTGTTTAGGGGTGGTGCAGGCATAGTTATGACGTGTAAAAACAATATCGCCAGCGTACTAGTGTATGCTATTTTAGTTTTTTCAATTGTGCTAGTTAGCACAATAGCGTATGCGCAAACAGATGCGCCTGCGCTGCCTTCCTATTTTTACGGAAAGGCAGTATACAACGGCAAGAATGTGCCCGTCAATTCAGTCATAACAGCAAAAATTGACAGTGAAAAAAGAGGCTCAATAAAGGTCGACGTTGCGGGCTTTTACGGAGATGAAAATAGCGACAAAAAGCTCGGTGTGACGGGAAGCAGAAGCAGCTTGGGGAAAACTATTGAGTTTTATGCCAAGATACCCAAGCTTCAGGAAATAAAAGCAACCCAGACATACAGATGGCAGACAGGCACAGAAACAAAGCTTGACTTAACATTTATTGGCGAAGAGATTGTTGACAATTCAACAGAGATCCTGGAAGGGCAGGCAAACATAACAAAACAAAGCTTCAATTATTCAAAAATAACTGCAGGCAGACAAGTTTTGATTTTCATTGACAACCCGTTAATCCCAATCATAAGATTGCAGCTGCTGACAACTGCAAACCTGAGTGATGTCACGATTGAATTTGAGGTTGTCAACGAGCCGATTGCGCCAAAGCTCGACGGGGTTTACAAGTACATTTCGATAAATGCCCCAAAGATACAGGACAGCGCTGTCAAAACAGCAATATTAAGGTTCAGGGTTTCAAACGAGTGGCTTGAAATAAACGGTTATGATCCGGCAACAGTAAAGCTGTTCCGTTACCATAACAGCAACTGGGATGAGCTTGAAACATTCCATGAAGGGGCGGATGCAGCTGACAATTATTACAGGGCAGGAACTCCGGGCTTCAGTTATTTTGCAATTAAAGCCGGAAAATATGTTCCTAAGGTTAATTCAACTGCAGGGATTTTAAGTTCAGTTCAAGAAGAAGGCGCAAATAAAGAAATCCAGGAAACAGAAAAAAAGGGCAATGAAACTTTCAGCCCGGTACTGGCTGCCAGCCAAATAACTGGATTTGCGGTTGAAAAAGTCAAATCCAATCCGATTATCGGAGTTATGCTGGTTTTGGCCGGCGTGTTATTGGGCATATTGGTAACACAATATTTTGCCGGAAAGAATAAGGCAGAACAAAATGCGCGATCAGCACAGGAGACTCAAACAATACAGAAGATAAAGGCAATAGAAGAGCTTGAGTCGCTGAAAGAAATTCAAATCCAAGAAGCAGAAACAACAGACGATACTCAAGATCAAGAAGATAATACAATTCAGGAAATAAAATCACTGGAAGAGCTTGAATCACTGACAAATGCTCAATCAACAGGCGATGAATCAGATCAACAGTCTCAGCCAATATACAGCATCAATGCGATAGAAGATGTGCAAACTGAGGAAGAAACTCATCCAGTGCAGGAAATCCAATCGATAGAGGAGCTTCAGGCAATAGACGACATCCAAGACAAGGACAATCAGCCAATACAGGAAATACAATCAATTGAGGAACTTCAAACAATAGATGACATTCAAACAGAGCAAAAGCCTCAGGCAACAGAAAACATACAAGCAACAGAAGATGCCCAAAATGAGGAAGATAAGCAAGAGACTAAAATAAAGTTAGAGGTTAAATGATAAAAAGATTAAGCATTGCAGTATTGTTAATAATAGCTTTAGTTCTGCCTATGGAGGGCGCTTTTGCAGTATCTTGCAGCGGAGGAATGGCTGATTTTTTTTATGGCACTTTAAAAATTAATGGTGTCAATGCTTCTGCAGGCACTGACATGAGGGCTAAAATATTAGGCGACATAAGAGGAACCTATGACACAACAGCTAATGGACGTTATGGCGATGCTGAGATAGACAACAAGTTTGCTGTTTCTGGAGTATCCCAAGGATACGAAGTTCCTCAAAGCATAACCTTTGAAGTGTTTGCAAACGAGCAATGGACACAGGCGGTTTTAAACGGCAACCTCAATTCTTGGCCTTATACTTGCGGGCAGGAATACAATGTAAATATGACTGTTACAGTCGGATGCGCTGATTCTGACGGAGACGGAGTCTGCAATGATGTTGATGCATGCCAAGGCTCCGATGACAATTTAGATGATGATATAGATGGTGTTCCTAACGGATGTGATATCTGCAATGGATTTGATGATACTATAGATTCCGATAGTGACGGAGTGCCAAACGGCTGTGATATATGCCCCGGCTCTAACGATGGTTTGGATACAGACGGAGACGGCAAGCCAAACGGATGCGATAACTGCCCGGTAGATTCGAATGCTGACCAAGCAGACTCTGATGGAGACGGCGCAGGAAATGCATGCGATGGATGCCCTTTTGATCCATTAAACGACGCAGATGTCGATGGCTGGTGCGGCAACGAGGACAACTGCCCTGGCGCCTTTAATCCCTTCCAGGAAGATATAGACACGGATTTTATAGGAGATGCCTGCGATTTTTGCACTGATGTTGATGGTGACGGGTTCTGCTCAGAGATAGATGATTGTGACGACCAGGATGGCACAGTAAACATAGATGGTGATGAAGGTGAAATTGGGGATGGCGTAGATAACGATTGCGATGGGTTGACAGATGAAGGCACAAATGCCTATGACGATGACGGAGACGGCTTCACAGAAAATCAAGGTGACTGCAATGACGATGCTTTCAGCATAAATCCAAGTGCCGATGACATGTGCGACAACATAAACAATGACTGCAGTGCATCTCCTGACGGTTTTGACGAGCCTAATTATGGAGTGCAAACAAACTGCGGCACAGGCCAGTGCGAATCAAACGGGATAATGGACTGCATAAACGGCCAAATGACAGACACCTGCGCTGAAGGCGCACCAGCGGCAGAAACATGCGACGGCTTGGACAACGACTGCAACGGCTTTAATGATGATGAATTAATATTCGCAACATATTACCAGGATTCTGATTTTGATCTTTACGGAAACCTTGGAGTTTCACAGGTTGATTGTGAACAGCCTCCAGGATATGTTTCAGACAATACAGACTGCAATGATAATAATGGCGGAATAAATCCAGGCGCTGCTGAAGTTTGCGACCAAGTTGACAATGATTGTGACGGGCAAACCGACGAAGGCGGTGTATGTGATTGCGCAAATGCTGATGGAGATCCAGTTTGCGATGATTTAGACTGCGATGATGGTGATGCTGCTGTTTATCCTGGCGCGCCAGAATTGTGTGATGGAAAAAATAATGATTGCAACGGTCAAACTCAAGATGGCAATGACGAGCCAACTCTCGGCGACCCGACACTTTGCGGTCAGGGAGAATGCGCATCTGCAGGAGAATGGGCATGCTTAGAAGGCCAGATGCTCAGCACATGCCAGCCAAACCCGTCAAGCGATGAAGTTTGCGACGGCCTGGACAATGACTGCAACGGCTTTAATGATGATGAATTAGTATTCACAACATTCTACCAGGACCTTGATGAGGATGTATTCGGCAATGCCGACGAGTTCCAAATTGACTGCGAGCAGCCATCAGGATATGTAAGCAACGACGATGATTGCGACGACACTGATGAAGATGTAAATCCGGCAGAGGATGAAATCTGCAACAATGGAATTGATGACGATTGCGACGGATTAACGGATAATAATGATCCGGACTGCCAGAATAATGACGAAACATTCGGCGCTTCAATCCAGATATTTGACGGATGGACAGTATTTGCGCTGCCGTTTAACCCAGTTGGGATCGGCAATTCACAGGAGCTTGGAGATGCAATATCAGCTCTTGAAGGAGTTGACTGCGATGTGATAATGAAATTCAATGGCGAAACACAAAAGATGGACGACGACATACTTGAATTACTGGAAGATCCAAGCTTTGCACTGACATCAACTCAGGCTTACTTTATACACTGCGAAGGCACAGGAACTTTCGAATTTGAAGGCACAATCTGGACTTAAAGTAAATAATTGTTAAGGGGGTTTTTAAATGAATTTTACTAAAAAAGGAGTGACGATATTATGCTTGATAATTGCCATATCAATTGGCGTTGCATATGCCGCAACAGAGCCAAAGCCAGTTTTATATGGGCAGGCTTTTGACGGATTAAACCCTGCAGATGGGGCAACTGTCACAGTTTATCCGCAGGCAGTTCCTCTTGATACATTGACAGACACTGTCGGTGCAACAGGAAACACGGGCATTTCAAGCTGGTGGAAAATTAATTTGGCAAATCTGCAGACAAATGTGCAGAACGGCAATATAGTTGTTGTTGGGCTTACTAACGGCGTTAAAGAAACGTCAAGAACATACACAGTTGACGAAAGTGACGGCGCAGTTTTAATCAACCTGAACCTTGATCCTGATTTTCAAGACAACGACAACGACGGATTCAACGGCGATGTCGACTGCAATGACAACGATCCTTCAGTCAACCCAAACGCAAATGAAGTTTGTGATAGTGTAGACAATGACTGCAATGACGGCGTTGATGAAGGGCTTCAATTTACATTTTACCAGGATTCAGATTTAGACGAATTTGGAAATGCTAATGCACCACAAAATGCCTGCGTGCAACCAGAAGGGTATGCAGGCAATGATGATGATTGCGACGATACAGATAATGGCATTAATCCAAATGCAGAAGAGATATGCGGAGACGGAATTGACCAGGACTGCGACGGCTCAGATGATGAATGCCCGTTCAGCGCTCAATTCCAGATATATGACGGCTGGACATCATTTGCACTGCCTTACAAGCCGGCAGGCATTGACAACTCGCAGGAGATTGGCCAGGCCATAATGGACTACACTGGATTGGTATGCACTGTTGTAATGAGATTTGACGGTCCGACACAGCTGATGCAAGACGACATTTTGTTGATAGAAGACGACCCATCATTTTCATTGATAGGAACAGAAGGTTACTTCATTAATTGCGACGGCCCAGGATTGTTCATTTACCAAGGAACTTTGTGGGAGTGAAGTCGCGGAGTAAAAAAGTAATGAGTTCGGTGAAGAGTTTAATAGTAGCTGTAGTTATCTTCTTAGTTTTTGTTAGTGTAACCTATGCAGACGCTGTTCCTAAGCCTGTGCTTTATGGCCAGGCTTTTGATGGTGCAGTGCCAGCAGACGGCTCAACTGTCACAGTTTATCCGCAAAGCGTTCAGGGAGATACATTGACAGACACTGTCGGTGCAGCAGGAAACTCGAATCTTTCAGGCTGGTGGAAAATTAATTTGGCAAATCTGCAGACAAATGTGCAGAACGGCAATATAATTGTTGTTGAGCTTACTAACGGCGTTAAAGAAACGTCAAGAACATACACAGTTGACGAAAGTGACGGCGCGGTTGCAATTAATTTAAACTATGATTTATCATTGCAGGACGATGATGGCGACGGCTCTTCTGAAAATCAAGGCGATTGCAACGACAACAATGCCAATATTCACCCCGGCGCTTCAGATACGTGCGGAGACGGCATAGACCAGGACTGCGACGGCTCTGATGCTTCATGCCCTGCTCCAGGCTCTGTGGGCGGCGGCGGAGGAGGGGGCGGAGGCGGCGGCGGAGGAGGAGCTTTCTTTATCTGCAACCAGGACTGGGAATGCTCAGCGTGGTCAGCCTGCGCTAATGGATTTCAGACAAGAAACTGCAATCTAGTCCAGGTTGCGCAGCACACTCAAAATGAGCCATGCCCGAGCGCAAGCGATTCTCCGGCAACAACACAAACATGCCAGGCAGCTCCTCCAGCAACTTCATTAGAAGGGCCGGAAGAAGTCCAGCAAACATCTCCCGAAACACCAGAGAGCGCAACAGCAGGCGCAGGCCAGGAAGTGCTTGAACAACCACCAACCACGCCAACAGGGTTTGCCGCATTTACAGGCAATGCAATATCTGCTTTGACGAGCACAGGCGGCATTATCACAGCTGTAATTGTGCTTATTCTGATAGGCACAGCATTGTATTTTGGATACTACTATTTATATAAGAATAAAAAGGACGAAGACAAAAAAGGCGAAAATGAAGGCAACCAAGAAGTCATAAATGAGAACAAGAAAGAGGGTGCAAATGAGGGCAATCAGGAAGCTGTAAATGAAAATAATAAAGAGGATGCAGATGATAACAATAAAGAGCAGGAGTAATTAAATTCAATAAAATTCTTGCTTTTTTCTTGATTGGTTCAAAAAATTATTTGGTTGAAGTGCAGTAAAATTTAATCCCCAATATCCTTTGCATGAATAGGCTTTATCAGTATTCCTTCGGGCTTTTTCTCAAATATCCCATAATCTCCGGGCTTAATCTTATAGTCTTTCAATACGTCAGATGGAAATCTCATAACCATAGAATCTCCCAATACACCAAATTTTCTGATTAGTTTCCTTTTTCCAGTCTTTATATCAAACTTTATTAATTCGCTTGAAGTAAAATACTCCTCACCGCATTTTGGGCATTTCAGGCAGTCCAAATTAACGCCATCCTTCACAGTTTTAGCTATTTTAACGTCTGTTCCGCATTTATAGCAAGTTTTCATGAATTTTTTCATTTTCTTTTTCCCTCCAGTTTTTTGGTTGTTGGCTTGGCATGAATCAAAATGATATTTTCATGCTCAACATATGACAAACACAAATATTTTCTTCTGAATGGATAAAATACATTGTATTTGTTCTGGTTCTTTGACACCAAAACATGCTCGCCTTCATCAAGCACGTCTAATATAAACTCTATAGGTTTCTTCAGCTTGTCGAACTCATCTTTAAAATGCCATGTAAACACCAATAACTTTCCTTTCCAGCGCAAATCTTCAAAATATATCTTTATCACCTAATAGATATCTTTTATTATATATAGATATTTATAAACTTTTCGGCAGAAATCCACAAAGATTGCGTAACTGATGGGAAATTTAACACGAACCCGATACGTTCAAATTTTACCTTGATAAATTCTCCTTCCAATACTCAATAGATTTTCTCAGGCCTTCGTCAAGGCTGTATTTTGGCTTCCATCCCAGTTTTTTTCTGGCTCTGCCGGAATCCAATGACAAGAAATCCTCAACTACCGGACGCCACGGGTAATTTGGAGGAAATGAATAGGCTATCTTTCCCTTGAAATCAGTAAATTTTCTGACTTTTTCTGCTATCTCCTTCATCTTTGTCCTTGAGCCCGTGCCGAAATTAAAAGTATCGTTCACGGCATTTGACTTGAGCATCTTCAGATATGCGTTTACATGGTCGTCGACGTACATCATGTCCCTGACAGCATTCGGAGTTCCAAGATAAACTGTCCGGTTCTTAAGCATTGTTGTAATAAGGTACTCTGTTACAAATCCGGAATTGTGCTTTCTTCCGAACGTGTTGCACGCCCTCGATATTATGTACGGCAGTCCAAACGCCTTCTGGGCCATTCTGATGTAGACTTCACAGGCAACTTTTGAAGCCGCATAAGGGCTTGCGGGATTCAAGCTTAAGTCTTCCTTGAACGGAATTTTCTTTGGCTGCCACCCGTAAGTTTCCATTGTCGACGCAAAAATAAACTTTTTGAATGAATTCAGTTCCAGCGCGGCATGCGCCAAATTAATTGTTCCCATGTAATTTGTTTCATTGTACTCCAAGGGCAGCTCAAAGGAATGCCTGACGCTTGTCTGCGCTCCAATGTGCAGTATGTACTGGGGGGAAACATCCTTTACAATTCTTTTGATAGAATGAAAATCAGATAAATTCCCGTATCTTACATCTAAATTGCTTATGATGTCCTTGATGGGCTCGAACATGCTTAAATTTGAGCCAACCCTTACCAAAGCTGCCACTTCATGCTCATCCTCTTCAACAAGCCTTCTTGCAATCTCGCTTCCGATAAAGCCCGTAACCCCGCTGATAAGAACTTTCATTTCACACCTCTTTCAAGACTCCTATCTTTTCCTCAACAATAGCCAAATCCTTCATTGTGTCTATTGTGCGCCAAAATCCGAAATACTTGAAAGCCTTTATTTTTTTTATTTCGGCAAGCTTCACAAAGGTTGTTTCTTCTATAGAGCCGCTTTCAGGCAGATAGCTTTTTATCTGCCTGTCAAACAGGTAAATCCCGGAGTTAATAAAATAGTTGTCAATGACTGGTTTTTCTCTAAATGCCGTTATATTAAATTCATGGTCTATGTCAAGAATTCCATAAGGGCTTCTTAATGGATAGGCCATCAGGGAAGCAATGGGCTTGTGCTCATTATGAAACGTCAAAAAATTCTTAATTGACAGGTCTGTCAGCTCATCGCCGTTCATTGCAATAAATGTCTTGTCGTTAATGCCCTTATTTTCTATCGCAAGCCTGAATGCATCTCCGGTTCCTTTGGCATTATGGTGATCATTAAACAAAATTTCAGCGCTGAAATGCTGCTGCTTTAAGTAATCAATGATGGCTTCTTTTTTGTAGTCAACTCCAAAAACGATAGTTTTTATCTCATTCTCTATAAGCCAGTCCACAATCCAGTGCACCAAAGGCTTGCCTCCTACTTCTATCATCGGCTTTGGGATGTCCTGGGTGTAAGGCATCAGCCTTAAGCCTCTTCCGCCAACAAGCACTACAGCAGTTTTAATCATTTTGCATTAATGTAAGTTAGGACGTCGATTTTATAAATTTAACCCTTCCAAAAAATGAAATTTTGCACCACAACCTTTATAAATCTCCCGCTATTCCTCATGACCATTAATATTTGTATTTGTTATCAAATACAAGGCATAAACAAGCCTGAAAAGATTGCCTTTTCAGTACAGTTGATTAAACTGTTTTCTACAAAAGGCTGTCAATAAAAGGCTTATTTTGCAGGAAAAAGCATAGACACACCAGTCTGTGGCGCAATTATATAGAGAACTTTGAATAATTCATTATTTTTGTCATTTGATTCAAAATTCTCTATAAAATATAAAAAATGCCAAGAACAAGAAAACCACGAGCAGGAAGCATGCAGTTTTGGCCCAGAGTCAGATCCAGATCCAGTTATGCAAGGATAAGAAACTGGCCGTTAAGCAAAGAAGCCAGGCCTTTGGGTTTTGCAGGCTACAAGGTCGGCATGACTCATCTGCTGATTAATGACAACCGCCAGCACTCCCTGACAAAAGGGACAGAGATTTTCTGCCCGGTCACAATTGTTGAGTGCCCTCCGCTCAAGGCTGATTCTATCATGTTTTATAAAAATACCCAAAATGGAATAAAGCTTGTTTCTCAGTCGTTTGCTGATTCTCCCGATAAAGAACTGGAAAGAAAGATTACAATTCCCAAGAAAAAAGGCAAGGATGCCGGAGCTGGCGAGCGAGTCCCTGAGCGAGCCCCACCCACCCATTTTGATTTTATAAGATTGCTGTGCCACACCCAGCCAAAACTGACTATTATTGGAAAGAAAAAGCCTGAAATGTTCGAGCTTGCTCTCGGCGGCTCCAAAGAGCAGCAATTGGCATATGCAAAAGAAAGATTGGGAAAGGAAATAAGCGTCAGCGAAGTTTTCAGGGAAGGCCAGAATATGGATGTCCATTCTTTGACAAAAGGAAAGGGGTTTCAAGGGCCTGTCAGAAGATTTGGAGTGCAGCTGCGCCATCACAAATCGGAAAAAAGCAGGAGAAATCCGGGAAGCCTGGGCGCATGGAACTCCCAGGGACATATCATGTGGAGAGTGGCGCATGCAGGCAAGATGGGGCGCCACTTAAGGACAGAATACAACAAATGGCTTGTCAAAATAGGAAATAAGTCTGAAGAGATTAATGCAAAAGGCGGTTTTGTCCATTACGGGATTGTCAAGAATCCTTATCTTCTGGTCAAAGGCTCTGTCGGAGGCTCGCAAAAAGGCCTCATAAGGTTTACAGATCCGGCAAGGCCGAAAAAATCTGCCGATGAAGCGCCTCAAATAACATATGTAAGCGTTGAGTCAAAGCAGGGAAGATAAAATGAAGCTCGACATACTAGATGCATCAAAAAACAAGACAGGAGAAATCAAGCTGCCGCCGCAGTTCGAAGAGGAATTCAGGCCGGATATTATACAAAGAGGCGTATTGGCGATACAGAGCCACAAAAGGCAAGGATATGCCGCGAGCAGCGAAGCCGGAAAAAGAGCATCGGCAAAATTATCAAGGAGAAGAAGGGACTACAGAGGCTCATACGGCATCGGAATTTCAAGGGTTCCAAGAAAAATAATGACAAGAAGGGGAACAAGAATGAACTGGGTCGGGGCGTTTGCCCCGGGCACTGTCGGAGGAAGAAGGGCGCATCCCCCAAAATCCGAAAAAATATGGTGGAAAAAAATAAACCAAAAAGAAAGGGCAAAAGCAATCAGAAGCGCGATTTCAGCCACAATAATGAAAGATGTCGTGGCGCAAAGAGGGCACTTAATGCCGAGCAATTACCCATTTATTTTAGATGACAAGTTCGAGTCAATACAAAAGTCAAAAGAGCTTCTTTCAGCATTAAGGGGCATGGGCTTTGAAAGCGAGCTGTCAAGAGTCGGGGAAAAAAGCGTAAGGGCGGGAAAAGGCAAATCAAGAGGAAGAAAATACAAAAAAAAGAAAGGCCCGTTGATTGTTGTTTCAAAAACTGAAAGACTGATGAAAGCAGCATCAAACATCCCGGGCATAGACATTGTGGAAGTAAAAAGCCTGAATGCAGAGCTGCTTGCCCCTGGCGCGAAAGCGGGCAGGCTTACCCTGTGGACAAAAGCAGCCATAGACATTTTGGAAAAAGAAAATTTGTTTAAGTAAAATGGACCCATACAGCATAATAAAACATCCTCTGTCGACGGAAAAATCCATACGGTTGATGGAAACAGACAACAAACTGATTTTTGTTGTGAACAAAAAGTCATCAAAGAAGGAAATAAAAAAGGCCATAGAGGAAATGTTCAAAGTGGAAGTAGCCAGTGTCAACACTTTTATTAACCCTGAGGGGGAGAAGAGGGCTTATGTAAAATTCTCCTCAAAAAATCCAGCCATCGACATAGCGACTCAGATGGGGCTGATGTAGCATGAAAGAATTTGATAAAATGATACATAGAAGAAGTTCAAGAACGCAAAGAGTAGAAGACATTGCCGATTTAGATCTTTTGGTAAGCGGTAGAGATGTGCTGGAGGTTCGAAGAACAAATCACCCTGATTATGCTCCAGAATACTTTTTATACATAACAAAAGGAAAAAAGAATTTATTCTTATGGGGCACGGGACATGGAAGCAAATTAGGAGAGAATTATGGCAGGGTTGTGAAATTGCCATTGGAGGAAATTGATATAAATGGGGGCGCTATAAAAATCCCGGCGTACAATTTTAATATATTTTTTAATTTAAATGAAAATAGTTATGTGAAATTACGCGAAGCAGGGTTATTGATATGAGGCAGTTAAAATGGGCAAGAGCTTAATCCAGCAGAAGAGGGGCAAGGGAAGCCCAAGGTACAGGGCGCCAAGCTTTAGGTACAAAGGAAGGGTAAGTTTTGCGAGATACGAGGAGGGCAAGACAATAAACGCCCAGATTACAGATATTCTGCACAGCAGCGGCCACAGCGCGCCATTGATGGAGCTGAAATACAGCAACGGCGAAGTTGGACTAATACAGGCTCCGGAAGGAGTGAAGCTAGGAGACAAAATAGAGATGGGAAATGAGGTTGAGCTGAAAACAGGAAATATACTGCCGCTGAAAAGCATTCCTGAGGGAACATCTGTTTATAACATAGAATCAAATCCTGGCGACGGAGGAAAATTTGTAAAGGCAAGCGGGGCTTTTGCAAGAGTAATAACAAAAGCTGAAAGCGGGATTGTTGTAGAGCTGCCGTCAAGCAAAAGAAGGACATTTTTGCCTGAATGCAAGGCGGTAATCGGAGTTGTTGCAGGGGCAGGCAGGACAGAAAAGCCATTTTTGAAAGCAGGCACCAGATTTTACGCAATGACGGCCAAGAATAAAGTTTGGCCAATGGTTAGCGGAACATCAATGAATTCCGTCAACCATCCGTTCGGAGGCTCAAGCTCCCATGCAAAGGGGCGCCCGACGCAATCCTCAAGAAATTCCCCTCCCGGAAGAAAAGTGGGAAAAATCGCTCCAAAAAGGACAGGAAGGCGCAAGAGGTAAAAATGGCCAAGAAGGAATTTACTTTCAAGGGAAAATCAGTTGACGAATTGAAAAAACTAAGTATGAACGAGCTGGCAGAGCTGCTTACTGCAAGGCAGAGAAGGACGATAAAGAGGGGATTTACAGAGCAGCAAAAAATACTCCTCAAGAAATTAAGGGCGAATAAAAAAAATATCGAGACGCATTGCAGGGACATGGTGGTTTTGCCGGAGATGATTGGCAAGTCAATAAAAGTCCATCAGGGCAGGGAGTTTGTTCCTGTAATGATAGAGGAGGGCATGATAGGCCATTGTCTCGGCGAGTTTGCACTGACAAGAAGGAAAGTTGCCCACAGCGCCCCGGGAATAGGGGCTACAAGATCAAGCGCGAGCCTGTCTGTGAAGTAAAATGAAAGGCTACACATTCAGGGATTACAACAAAGAGCACATGGCAAGGGCTGTCGGAATGGCTTTGCCGGTTTCATTTAAGCAAAGCGTTGAAATATGCAATTTCATAAAAAACAAAAACGTTAATCAGGCAAAAAAAATGCTGCAGGGAGTCATAGACAAAAAAACAGCTGTCCCTTTCAGGCGGTATAACTGGGATTTGGGGCATAAGAAAGCCATCGGGCCCGGCAGGTACCCAATGAGCGCGTCAAAAGAATTCATTAAATTAATAGAAAGCGCGGAGTCGAATGCGCAGTTCAAGGGCATAAACACATCAAACCTGATCATAGCGCACATAACAGCCCACAAGGCAGGAAAGGCGTGGCATTACGGAAGAAAATCAAGAAGAAAGATGAAGAGGACAAATATAGAAATTGTCGTTGAAGAGAAGACAAAAACAGAAGAAATTAAGGCATCAAAACAAAAAAAGTGAATCAAATATGATTGAAAGAAAATTTGTGGCGCAGAAAATAAAGGAGTTTCAGATAGAGGAATACATAACCCAAAACCTGGAAAATGTGGGGCACAGCCACACAAAAATGATCAAAACCCCGCTTGGGGAAAAAATAGTAATTTTTGCGTCAAGGCCGGGCTTGATTGTGGGAAGAAAAGGGCAGAATATAAAGCAGCTCACAAGGACGTTAAAGAAAAGGTTTGAGCTCGAAAACCCGCAGATAGAGATAAGCGAGGTTGAAAACCCGAACCTTGATGCGCATATAATTGTTGAGAAGATAGTGGATGCCCTGGAGAGGTTCGGCTCGGAAAAATTCAAAGCCATAGGCCATAGAATAATGACCGACGTCTTAAGGTCCGGCGCGCTTGGAATAGAGATTGTCATAAGCGGCAAAGTGCCGAGCGCAAGAGCAAAATCATGGCGGTTTTACTCGGGATATCTGAAAAAATGCGGCGACATTGCAAATTATGTGAGAAAAGCCGATGCCCAGGCGCAGTTAAAGACAGGCATAATTGGCGTTAAGGTAAGCATAATGCCCCCTGATCTTAAGCTGCCGGACGATATAGAATTGGTGGATAAAAAAGAGATTAAGGTGGAGGAAATAATAGAGGCTAAGCAGGAAGCTGTTAAAGAAGGGCCAAAGAGAAGAAGGAAGAGGAAAAATGAAGGCGAAGGAACTAAAGTTAATGAATGAGCGCGATTTGGAAAATAAAATAACGGAGCTGAAGAAGGAATTGATGAAGGCAAATTCACAAATAGCGACAGGCACTATACCAAAAAATGCCGGCAAAATAAAAGAAACAAGAAGGACAATCGCAAAAATACTTACTGTAAAAAGGCAGAAGGAGGAAATTAAGAAGGAATGAGTGAAGTATGCAATACTTGTGGCTTGGTGAAAGAGCTGTGCGTTTGCGAGACTATAGCAAAAGAAAGCCAGAAGATTTTGGTGTATATTGAGAGGAAGAAATTCAACAAGTACTACACAATCATCGAAGGCATCGACGAAAAAGAAATAGACCTTAAGGATCTCGCAAGGAAGCTCAAATCAGAGCTCGCATGCGGCGGCACTATAAAAAAAGGAAAAATTGAGCTGCAGGGCGAGCACAAGCAGAGGGCGAGGGGCATTTTGGTTAAATACGGCTTCGCTCCAAGCAGCATAGAAATAAGGTGAAGTTGCAAAAATGAAAAAGACAGAATCACGGAACATTGGAATTGCACTGGAAGCTCCGAAGAATAAATGCAGCGACCTCAAATGCCCGTTCCACGGAAATTTAAGCGTAAGGGGGAGGCAGTTTACAGGCGTGGTTGTATCGACAAAAATGAGAAAAACCTCTGTCATAGAATTCAAGAGGCTTAATTTTTTGAAAAAATACGAGCGGTACGAGAAGAGAAGGACAAAGCTGAAAGTGCACAATCCCGAATGCATAAGCACCAAAGAGGGAGACATTGTAAGCGTCATGGAGTGCAGGCCGCTGAGCAAGACAAAGAACTTTGTGGTTATACAAAAATTGGGAGAGGAAAAAGGGTTCAAGGAGAAGATGGGGGCAAGGGAAGCTGCAAAAATTGTTACAAAGAAGGAAGAAGAGCCAAAACCCGGGGCGGTATAAATGCAGCCTCTAAAAGCCAGAGTAACAAGGGCGCTGCCAGTGGGATGCAGGATTGATACATGCGACAATTCAGGCGCAAAAACAATCAGGGTCTTTACGGTCAGGGGCCTGAATACTGTCAAGGGAAGAATACAGAGCTGCGGAGTTGGCGATTTGGTCATGGCTTCTGTTGTAAGGGGCAGGCCCGATATGAGAAAACAGGTTGTTTTTGCCGTCATAGTAAGGCAGAGGAAGGAATACAGAAGGGCTGACGGCATGAGGATAAAGTTCGAGGATAATTCAGCAGTTGTTTTGAAAGACGACAAGGGCAATCCGAAAGGAACAATCTTCAAGGGCGCAATTGCCAAGGAAGCATGCGAAAGATGGCCAGGCATTGCAAAGATAGCAAGTATAGTGGTGTAGCAAAGATGAAGCGATTTTCAACCGAATGGAAAAGCAGCAGGAAACCGAGGAAGCAGAGAAAGTACAGGCTAGGCGCCCCTCTCCACATCAAGCAAAAACTGGTGCATTCCCACCTTTCAAAGGAGCTAAGGAAGAAGTACGGCAGGAGAAGCGTTGGCCTAAGGAAAGGCGACAGGGTCAAAGTCATGCGCGGCAAGTTCAGAAAGCACGAAGGCAAAGTTGAGAGCATCAACATAGGGAAAACAAGCGTATTGGTCAGCGGAGCGGAAATAACAAAAAAAGACGGAAACAAGAAACTGCTCGGGCTGCACCCTTCAAATCTTATGATAACAGAGATGAACATAGATGACAAATTAAGGCAGAAAATTCTGGAGAGGAAATAAATGGGAAAAACTCACTTGAAAAGGCTGGTGGCTCCTAAAATATGGCAGATCAGCAGGAAAAAACTCAAATTCGCAACAAAACCCATGCCCGGTCCGCACAGCATGGAAAACGGGATTCCTCTCGGCGTGCTGCTGAAAGAAATATTGAAATACGCAAACACAACAAGGGAAGCAAAAAAAATACTGAATACCGCCAGCATAAAAGTCGACTGCAATGCAAGAAAGGACATAAGGTTTTTAGTTGGGTTTTTTGATACAATTGAATTCACAGATATAAATGAGCATTTCAGGGTAATATTGGACAATAAAGGCAAGCTCAGCCTGATAAGCATAAAAAAAGAAGAGACATCAGTCAAGCCGTGCAAAATCACCGGAAAGACAATGGTAAAGGGAAAGCTGCAGCTGAACCTGTACGACGGCAAGAACATTGTAATCGATAATGGCGCCTATGCGGTAGGGGACACAGTTCTTTTGTCATTGCCTGAGCAGAAGATCAGCAAGCACCTGAAGCTGGATAAGGCATCAACAATCTTTTTGACAGGCGGCAAGCACATAGGGGAAATCGGGAACGTTGAGGATATAACTAAAAATAAAATAATCTACAAGGACAAAAACAACAATTTGGTGGAAACCTCAAAAAAATACGCATTCGTCATAGGCAGCGATAAGCCGCTGATCACCATAAAATAAAGATGAACTCAATGAAGGATATCAAAATCGAGAAGGTCACGCTGAACATCGGAGCCGGTAAAGACCAGGCAAGGCTAGAGAAAAGTCTTGTTTTGCTCAGCACAATAGCCAGCGCAACTCCGATAAAAACAATCACAAGCAAGAGGATACAGGAATGGGGCCTGAGACCTGGGTTGCCGATTGGCTGCAAGCTTACGCTAAGAAAAGGACGGGCTGTGCAGCTGCTTCCAAGGCTGCTGGAGGCGATCGACAAGAGGCTAAGGGAAAAGCAGTTCGACGACAACGGAAATATAGCTTTTGGAATTCGGGAATACATAGACATTCCGGGAGTTAAATACGATCCAAAAATCGGCATAATGGGGCTTGAGGTTTGCGTAACCCTAGAGAGGCCCGGATTCAGGATTAAAAAAAGAAGGCTGCTGATGAGAAAAATACCGGCAAGGCACCGCATATCAAAGCAGGAGGCTATAGACTTCATGAGCAAAAATTTCAGCATAAGGATTGGGGAAGAATAAGAATGACCTACAGCGATTACAGAAAGGTATTCAAGCAGCTGAAAAGCAAGCCTGCCAAGATGCAGAAATACATAAAGCATAACGCGCCAAAGCAGAGAAAACACGGCAGGGCAACAAAAAAATGCAGGAGATGCGGCAGGCCCGGGGGCTACATAAGCAAATACGGCTTAAGGCTTTGCAGGACGTGCTTCAGGGAAATTGCAACAAGCATGGGGTTCAAAAAATACAGTTAAGGTGAAAGATGTTAAATGATCCATTGGCAAATATGATGTCTTTGATGCTGAACAACGAAGCGATTGGCAAATCAGAATGTTTGATAAAGCCCGTCTCTAAGGTAATCAAGGAGCTGCTGAGGGTAATGAAAGAAAACGGGTATATAGGCGATTTTAGGGAAGTGGAGGACAGCAGAGGCAACTACATACTGCTCAATCTTATTGGGAGCATAAACAAATGCGGCGTCATAAAGCCAAGATACGCTGTCAAAAATGCGGATTTTGAAAAATTTGAGGGAAGGTATCTGCCGGCCAAGGACTTGGGCATACTTTTTGTTTCAACGCCGATGGGAATTATGACCCATTACGATGCCAAATCAAAAAAAATGGGCGGAAGGCTTTTGGCTTATTGCTATTAAATGAAGAAAAAAATGAAAAAAATACAAGCAAAAAGGAAAGGGAAAATCACAAAAGAAGTGGCTTTGCCAGACGGGGTAAGCGCTTCAGTAAACGGCACGCGCCTGCTGATCAAAGGCCCAAAGGGGGAAGTGAAGAGAGAGCTGAGGCGCCAAAGCATTTCAATAACCGTGGATAATCATAAAATATTATTCGAGTCAAAAAGCGAGACAAAGCGAGACAAAAAGATTATTGGGGCATTGGCAGCGCATGCAAGGAACATGGTCAATGGCTGCCTGCAAAACCATAACTACACTATAAAAATATGTTCGGGGCATTTCCCGATGAATGTGAGCATAAGCAGCGGCAAGCTTATTGTCAAGAATTTTCTCGGGGAAAAAGTGCCTCGGGTGTTGCATTTAAAGGAAGGCGCTAATGTAAAGGTAGAGGGCGATTTAATTTATGTTACAAGCGCAAGCAAGGAGCTTGCCGGCCAGGTAACCGCAGACATTGAGAAATTGACAAGAAGGCCGGGGTATGACTCAAGGATTTTTCAGGACGGCTGCTACATTATCATAAAAGACGGCAGGGAATTAAAATGAATCAGACTCTTTTGGAACTAAGAAATAAAATCAAAGACAAAAAACCAGACTTCATTAGGCAGGACAATCCAAAAAGGATGAAGCTTAATTACAAATGGCGCAAGCCAAAGGGAATACATTCGAAGATTAGGCACCATTTCAAGGGAAGAAGAAAAATGCCGTCTCCGGGATATAAGTCGCCAATAGAAGTCAGGGGGCTTCATTCCTCAGGATTAAAAATTGTTAGAGTATTCTCGCTTGGGGGCATATCAAAAATAAAAAACGGCGCAGAAGGAATGGTAATCTCAAGAAGCGTAGGGTCTAAAAAAAGGCTCGAACTGCTCAAAAAAGCAAAAGAGCTCAATATAACTATTTTAAATTTAAATGTGGATGAGCACATCAAGAGGATAGAGCATATGATTAGCTTAAAAAAATCTAAAACTTCAAAAGAAGCAAAAAAAGACTCCAAGGAAAAGCCGAAAGAAGAAGCCAAAGAGAAAAAGGAAGAAAAGCAGGATGCAAGCGGCGAAGCAAAAAAAGAAGCTGAAAAAAAGGAAAAAGACAGATTACTGACGAAAAGGGTGTAAAATGCTTGATGTGCAGAGAAGACTGGCGGCGCAGATATTAAAATGCGGCAGGAACAGGGTAAGATTCGATCCGGGCAGATTGGATGAAATAAAGGAAGCCATCACAAAAAGCGACATACGCTCATTGATAAATTTAGAGGCAGTATCAAAAAACAAGATGCTGAATACTTCAAGATTTTGGGCCAGAAAAATCAAAAAGCAAAAGAAGGCAGGCAGGCAGAAGGGGTTTGGCTCAAGAAAAGGAAAGGCATCTGCAAGAGGAATTAATCCAAAAAGAAAATGGATGAATAAAATAAGACTGCAGAGGGGATACATAAAATCACTGAGGGACAGGGGGATTATTGCAGGCGATATTTATCACGAGCTTTATATGAAAAGCAAAGGCGGCTTTTTCAGGAGTTTGAGGCACTTGAAACTTTACACAAATGAGAAAGGAATAATAAAAAAATGAAAAGAAACAAAATCGTTTCAGTCCCTTTCAGAAGGAAAAGGCAGGGAAGGACCAACTACAAGAAAAGGCTGAAGATATTGATGTCAAGCAAGTACAGGTTTGTGATAAGAAAGTCATTGAGAAACTTTCAGGCATCAATCATAGAGTACAAGCCAGAAGGCGATAGGACATTATTCACGGTCAGCTCCAAAACTTTAGGTAAACTGGGGTGGAAAGGCGACAATGGAAATGTGCCAACCGCTTACCTGATTGGGATGTTCACAGGAAAAAAGGCTGTTGAAAAAGGCATTGGCGAGGCTATACTTGATATAGGATTTAGCCAGTCCACCAAAGGCTCAAGATTATACGCAGCGCTTGCCGGCGCAATAGACGCAGGACTGAAGATTCCGTTCAGCCCTGATGTTTTGCCTTCAAAGGACAGGATATCCGGAGAGCATATTGCAAAATACGCCAGCACCCTAAAAAATGACGCAGAACGATACCAAAAGCAGTTCTCAGCTTACTTAAAGAAAGGGCTGAATCCGGAAAATATAGTAAAACACTTTAATGAAATCAAGGGTAAGATAAATGGCTAAAAAGAAAGCAGAGGAAAAACAGGAAACAGAAGAAACTCCTAAGGCGGAAGAAGCGTCAGTTGAAGAGGTATTGCTTGAAAAGCCGAAAGAGGGGCTGGCTGTTGAGCTGGGCGAGGTTAAAGAGCTTGAGGAGCATATAGTCGAGGAAGTCAAAAAGAAGGGAGCTTTTGAAAAAGAGGCGTGGAAGCCAAAAACATCACTCGGCATAAAGATAAAGAACGGAGAAATCAGCGACATAAACTACATACTGGACAGAAGGATAAAAATACTTGAACCTGAGATTGTCGACGCTTTACTGCCGAATCTTGCAACTGATTTACTGATGGTCGGACAGGCAAAAGGAAAATTTGGCGGAGGGCAAAAGAGGATATTCAAGCAGACCCAAAAGAAGACCCAGGAAGGCAACAAGCCGAAGTTCGCAACATTCGCAGTTGTCGGGAATGAAGACGGATATGTGGGAGTCGGTTACGGAAAATCAAAAGAAACTGTTCCTGCGAGGGAGAAAGCAATAAGGCAGGCAAAGCTCAATGTCATAAAAATAAGGAGAGGATGCGGCAACTGGCGCTGCGGCTGCGGCGATTTGCATACAGTCCCTTTTAAAGTGCATGGAAAAGCAGGCTCTGTTGAAATAACACTGATGCCTGCCCCTAAAGGAACCGGGCTGATAGTTGAGAAAGAATGCCAGAAAGTTTTGAAAATGGCAGGCATAAAAGATGTGTGGTCAAGAACAGAAGGGCAGAGCAGAAGCAAGCTGAACTTGCTGTACGCATGCTTTGGCGCTTTAAAGGAGTTAATGCAGTTTAAAATAAGCCAAAAAGACGCTGAAAAACTGCACATTGTGGAAGGCTCCCCGCTGATAAAGGTATAAACATGGAATCAAACAATTCAAGGCTGGCTGCGGTAAGGCTTAGAGGGCTAATTAATATAAATGGCAAGGTAGAAAGCGCCCTTCAAATGCTAAGGCTTTACAAAACCAATTATTGCGTAGTTTTGCCGGGCAATCCGGTTTACATCGGCATGCTCAAGAAGGCAAAAGATTACATAACCTGGGGAGAAATTGATGATGAAACTTATAAAATGCTTATTGAAAAAAGAGGGGAGGAATTCAAGGGCTTAGAGACCGATTCACACGGAAAAATAAAATACAATGATTTCATGCTCGTAAGCAACAAAAAAATAAAAAAATATTTCAGATTAAACGCCCCAAGAAAAGGATTGGGAAGAAAAGGCATAAAGCACTCCTTCAAGCAAGGCGGCGCTCTCGGCTACAGAGGAGATAAGATTAATGAGTTGATTAAGAGGATGGTCTGATGTACAATATTCAAAAAAAGCCTAGTGGGAGGCCAATCTCTGAGTTAGCAGGTGAATTTGTTGGGTATACTCAAGGAAATATGACTATCGGTAGATTAGCAAGAATCATTATTAAAGATTTTAGAGATTACGTGGAATCAACTTCAATTGCCCTGATTTACAATGATCAAGAGCAACCACCACAACAAAAATATCAATTATTTAAATCATATATCAATAATAGTTTGAGTGCGGATGAAATTGCTCAATTCATAAAATTAGAACATTATAATTTAATACAAGAATTTGATGAAGTTAGGATAAGCAGAGGTAGCCTATCTAATAATCTATCAATATTGGAAAAAATATCCAAGAGTGTTGTAGAATATTCAGATGAAATAATTGCTCAATCATTGGATCTGACTAGACCTGTTTTATCGTACTTAGTTTCAGAATATGAAAAAGCCCAAGGATGGAAATAAAAATGACAGTCAACAAGCGCAAAAAGAATGAAAGGCAGCGGGGCCATAAAACACACGGCTGGGGCGCAAAGAAGAAGCATAGAGGAAAAGGCCATCAGGGAGGGGCGGGAATGGCAGGCTCCGGAAAAAGAGCGGACTCAAAAAAGCCGAGCATCTGGAAGGATGAGCATTATTTCGGAAAGCATGGCTTTGTGAGCAAGACTCCTAAAGTCAAGATTAATCCTGTCAATATTGGATATGTTGAGCAGCATATCGGCAATTTTGTCTTAAGAAACTTAGTCAGCAAAGAAAACGGAGTTTATGCTGTGGATTTGGAAAAAATCGGCTATAACAAGCTTCTTGGCGACGGAAGAATCTCTGCAAAGCTCAAAATAAAAACCCGGTACGCCTCAAAATCAGCCATAGAAAAAGTAAAGGAAGCTGGCGGAGAAGTGATTGGATTAGCGGAACCAAGTGCAAGAGGATAATTACAATAACTTTAAAAATCATTAAATTTCTCTAGGTAAAATGTCACTCTGGCAAACTATTATTTCAAATCTTCCCGAAGTGGAAGGACCGACTCAGAAGACGCTTTCATTTCGGGAGAAGCTGAAATGGACGGCAATAGTTTTAGTTATTTTCTTTATACTGGGGCTAATGCCTTTGTTCGGGCTGGGGATAAATGCGCTGCAGAGATTTGAGACATTGTCCATAATCCTTGGGGCAGAATTCGGCTCACTGATATCATTGGGGATAGGCCCGATTGTCACAGCTTCGATAGTCCTGCAGCTTCTAAACGGCTCAGGAATCTGGAAATTTGACTTGGCAACGCCAGAAGGCAAAAAGGGCTTTCAAGGAACCCAGAAATTCTTTTCACTATTCTTCATCATTTTTGAAAGCGCAATCTATGTAATGCTTGGAGGCTTAGCGCCTGCTGAGCAGTTTAAAGGAACAGGGTTTTATTTCCAAATGCAGCTAATCCTGATATTCCAATTGTTTTTGGGCGGCTTGCTGATATTATTTTTGGATGAAGTTGTGAGCAAGTGGGGCTTCGGCTCCGGAATAAGCCTGTTTATTGCGGCAAATGTCAGCAAGAGCATTTTTCTGCAGGCTTTCAATTGGATTACGCCTCCGGGCTCGTCTTATCCTCCCGGAGCTATTCCGGCATTTTTTGTCAGTCTTGTCAGCGGCGATGTTACAACAGCTTTGATAATGGTGTCGGCAGTTATCGCAACAATCCTTGTTTTTGTCATAGCGGTTTATGTCCAGTCAATGAAGGTTGAAATTCCATTGTCTTTCGGCATGGTCAGGGGGCAGGGCATAAGATGGCCATTGTCTTTTATTTACACTTCAAACATTCCTGTCATTTTGGTTGCTGCTTTAATTGCCAATTTCCAGCTCTGGGGAAGGCTTCTGCAGAACACTGGATTTCCACTGCTTGGGACTTTCAGCACATCAACAGGCCAGCCGATATCCGGATTTGTGTATTGGCTTCAAGGCCCAAATATAATTCAAAGCATAGTGACACAGCATACATTATTCATTGGCGTTGCTCCTTATTTGCAGGCTTTTTTCTATATGTTCTTTTTCATACTCGGCAGCGTTGTATTCAGCATTTTTTGGGTGCAGACTGCAGGCATGGACGCAAAATCCCAGGCAAAGCAGATGATCTCAAGCGGGCTGCAGATACCTGGATTTAGGAAGGATGAAAGGGTTCTTGAAAGGCTGCTGAACAGGTACATATGGCCGTTGACAATAATGGGCGGCATCGCAGTTGGATTTTTGGCTTCATTGGCAGATTTGACAGGGGCTTTGAGCAGAGGCACAGGAATACTGCTTGCAGTCATGATAATCTACAAGCTGTATGAAGACATAGCAAGGCAGCACATGATGGACATGAACCCAATGATGAGAAAATTCATGGGCGGGTAATTAAATGGCTTATACTGATTTCTTAAACATAATCTTTGCCCCGCTTTTAAAGCTGCCGCTGGTATGGTCTGTTTTGATACTTGCATTTGTCATCTCTGCAATAATAATAGTCATAACAAAATACACAACCAACCAAGCATTAATGAAGAAGCTTAAAGACGACCTTAAGGAGCATCAAAAGCAGATTAAGGAACTGAAGGGCGACCCGGCAAAAGCAATGGAGGTGCAGAAAAAAGCCATGCAGCTGAATATGCAGTACATGATGCATTCGTTAAAGCCCACCATAATCACCTTTATACCCATCATACTGATATTCGGATGGATGAGCTCCAATTTCGCATATGAGGGCATTAAGCCGCAGCAGGAATTCTCCGTCAGCGTTTTTTTCCAACAGAATACCAATGGCGACGTAGAGCTAATCACACCTGAAGAAATCACAATAGTCGGAGACAAAACCCAAAAGATTGAATCGGATAAAGCAACATGGGTTTTGAAAGGTATTGAAGGAGAGCACATACTCGAATTTGCTTATAACGGCGAAAAGCAGCAAAAAAGCGTTTTAATATCCACTGCAGGCAAATACATGGAGCCTGTAAAAAAAATCAGCAGCAGCGCGATAAAATCCATCCAAATAAATTATGCGCCGAAAAAAATACTGAACTTATTTGGCTGGAGGATAGGATGGCTAGGCACTTATATACTGTCTTCTATAATATTTACAATGTCGTTGAGAAAGCTTTTGAAAGTTTATTGACTGCATATCCCAATTTTTTCTGCCTTAACGGCATTCTTAGGGCAGATCTCCAAAGATTGATCAATCCTAATTTTGGGTATAAACTGGACCTGCTTTATGCTGCCGTATGTTGAGAAATCATAAGTAACTTCCTTGTTCTCTTTTTCGTACAAAGCGCCCTTTTTTATCAAAATATTGTCAACATCAAAAAGGCTTGTCCCCTTTTCTCCAATGATCCAGATTGACATACCATTTATTTCGCTGCCCGCATTGTCTATTATGAAATTTATATAGCCATTCTGCCCCACACCGCCATAGCAGACTTCAGAAGCATCCGCCTCCCTTATCCTGATGTCCACATTCCTGCATTTATCGCCGGATTTGCCAAGCTCCAGGCTCAATCCCCAGTTCATAACCACAGAACCCAGAGCTACTGCAAAAGCTATCAAGAGAATAGTAGCTATTAACGGCGATACCCCTTTTTTTGACTTGAAAAACCCAGCCATCTTCTTAATGTTTGCTTGATGCATCTATATTTAAACATTATTATATATAACTTACTAATTTCCCTAAAAATTAGGCATTAGGAAATTTTATATAAATTTACCGAGGAACAAATATGTAAAAAGAAAAATAATGCCCAAAAAAGCGGGAATTTAGGAAATTTCAATAACCTTTATAAATAAATATCTGTTCCCAAGCATCATGCCAGCGCCAAGATTAAGGTCGAGAAGCCTAAGGAAAATATTCAGGAAAGTTCCAGGCGGAAGAACTAATGTTCATTTCAAGAAAAGGAAGCCCGAATCTGCCGTATGCGGCAGCTGCGGTGATGTGTTGAAGGGCACTCCGCGCGAGTTTCCTTTCAGGATGAGGGGCATGGCCAAGACAAAGAAAAGGCCCGAAAGGCCGTATGGTGGTGTATTATGCAGCAGATGCATGAGGCAGGAGATAATTAAGAAGGTTAGGCAATAGTCATGATTTATTTTAAGATTTTAAATAATAGCAAATTAAAATAATGCGCTGAGAAAGCAAATAAAACATAAAAAAATAACATAAATTTCACATTAACAAAAACATAAATAAAAATAGTGTTGAGATTATAATAAAAACAAACAAAGAAATCACTTGAGTGGATGGCAACACCGCTTCATTGAAAGTGATTGGAGGAACAAATGATTGAGATAGGCCGAGTTGTAGTTAAAATTGCAGGAAGAGATGCGGGGTGCAAGGCAATAATTATAGACATTCTCGATGATAAATACGTTTTGCTTGACGGCGAAACCAGAAGGAGGAAATGCAATATTCTTCATATAGAGCCCCTAAACCAGAAAATAGACATAAAAAAGAACGCCTCTCACGAGGAAGTTTCCAATGCACTGAAAGAGCTGGGCATAGTCGCATTGCAGACAAAACCGAAGCCAAAAACCCCGAAGCCAGCAAAAAAGAGAAAAACTCCGGAGCAGCTTAGGGTGCAGAAAGAAGAGAAGAGAAAATTAAGGGACTTGTTTAAGTTTAAGAAAAAGGAAGAAAAAGTTGAGGAGAAGAAAGAATCAACTTTAGAGGAGAAGGCCGGATTGGCAGAAGAGAAGAAGGGAGAAGAAGTCGAAATAAAAACAAAACAAGAGAAACCAAAAACAGAGAAAAAAGAGACTAAAAAAGTTTCTGCAAAAAAGACGGAAAAGAAAAAATCATAAGTTTACTTCTTTTTAATTATTTCAAACAGCTCACTCAAATTCAATTCCAGTGCAGCAACTGGCATCTCCAAGCCCCATCGGGTTAATACATCGGGGGAAATTTCCCCCAAATAAGCTACTTTCTTTCCTTTTACAACAGCCCTTGCACACCTTCCTTCTATAAAAGAGCCGTGCTCAGCATCTTCAATGTCGCACTGCAGCCCAAAACACCTCAGAATGTAATCAAGCATCTGCCTCATCTCAGTATAATTTGTATTCTCGTGCGAGCTTGCAATTGCGATCCTGCTGAACTCGGCAATTTCCTCGCTTTTTCTCACATTCACAATGCCTTCCTCAAAAATCTTCTGGGGAAACTCAACATGCTTGTTCTTGGAAAAAACCTCCATCAGGTTTGGCAGCACCCAGCTCCTAACAGCAGAATAAGTCTCTGACATGCACTCCTCAATTTCAATAGTCCCGGCATCATCAATATTCATCTTATTGTAAAGAAAGTCTTTGTTGGTCAATATGGGGCTCATGACTTCCTGATAGCCCAGCCCGGCAACAATTGCCCTTACCTTGCCGACAAACTCATTGAACTCCATCGCATAGCCTGATGTAAAAGTTGCCAAAGCCCGGTCTTCAATCTTGTCATATCCGTAAGCGATGCCGATATCTTCGATAACATCGTATGGATGCAGTATATCAAGCCTGTACGGCGGAATCTTAACTTTATAATCGCTGAAGCTATATTGCATCTTCTCAAGCAGATGCTTTACTTCATTCTCTTTAAGCTCCAATCCAAACAAATTCTTTATCTGCTCATTTTTTACAGCAATGCTTTCATTGAAAAAATGCGGCGTAACAATTTTTCTATCATGATGCCTTACCTCAGCAGAATAAATCTGGAATCCCCTGTCATGCAAAGCGTATGCAAAAATGTTTGCAGCCAGATTGACAGCATCCTCGTCTGTTCCAGTCGCCTCGAAAAATATATTCTCGTCATCAATCTCAAGCTTGCCTGTAAAGTTTGAATTTATTATGGGAATGAAGCTCATTATTTCATTTTTGTCGTCAGCAAGAATGGGGTATCTGTCAAAGCCTTCCAAAACAAAAGCATATTCTTTTCCTTTAGGATGCTCTGCCAGGATATCCCTCAGATTCATCTTGGCTTTGAACTCCAATGGCACAAATTCCACAGACATTGGGTCAACGGCCCTGTAATGCACGGGAAAGCTGAGCCTTTTGTAGGAGTAAAGCCCAACAGAAACTTTTCTTCTCTTTCTCCCGTATGTTTCGCAGAACTTTTCCTGCAATTGGATGATCTGCTTCAGCAAATGCTCGTCTATTTTCCTCCCCTTTGCGGCAAAGCATGCAATAAAAGGCCTTATCTTGGCAACAGACTTGTCAACTCTAACTTCATAATCGCCTTTATTGATTTTTACTTCCGGAATGCCTTTCTGCACTCCTAAAATTCCCTTTATCAGCCTTGCGAATCCTTCCGCTGACCATAAATAAGGCAAATTTGTGTCTCCAAAGTCAATCTTGGCTTCATCAGTTTCCTCGTCGTAGCTGTCAAAATCGCCTTTTCCGCAGTGCGCAAGCTCTATAACTTCTTCTATAGAAAGATTTTTTCCAACCAAATGCTGCAAGTCCTTCAATGAAAAAGTTATTGTCGGCATTTTATTTCATTCTTATCATTTGTTTTTGTGTAAAAGTGATATAACACATAATAGTGCCTAGAATTGCAATTATCATTCCTATTAACAAATCTAAACCCTCATAGGAATGAGAGCTTATAGTAATGTAAATATAAATCAACCCAAACACCAAAAAAATAGGTCCAACTATTTTCCACATTACCTTAACATAGAATTTACCATAAGAAGTATCTATCAATTCAGATTGATTTTTTGATTCTTTCACTCCTTGCTTGTTTTGGAGATGTAGTTTATCTAATTCATTAATGTCAATTTCTGGAAAATTAAATGAGGAATAACCACAATTGTTACAAATATATTTTGTTGGCAGATAACCAAGCGATTGCATTGTAGATTTGTCTTGATAAATATCGATAGAGTTGCATTTAGGGCAGAATTTTATATACTTTTTTCTTTCTTCTTTAATTAAATTTCGTCTTTCGTTTTTCTTAGTGACCATTCTATCAAACCACCTTTGCGTTTCTCAGAAACTCTAAGTCATGCGAGAACAGCTGCCTTATGTCGCTTATTCCAAGCTTGAACATCGCCAGTCTGTCCAACCCGACACCCCATGCGATTACAGGCACTTCCTTTCCAACCAGCGGCTTCACAAGCTCAGGCCTGAAAATCCCAGCCCCTGCCAGCTCTATCCATCCAAGCTGAGGATGCCTGACCATCAGTTGCGCGCTTGGCTCTGTGAATGGGAAATAGCTGGGCACAACCTTGACTTCGTCCGCGCCTGCAAATTCCTTGGCAAACATCTTCAGCAGGGCTTTCAGATGCCCGAAATTTATCCCTTCCTCTATCACAAACCCGCCAACCTGGTTGAAATCAGGCAGATGAGTTGCGTCAACAACATCATATCTGAAGCATCTTGCTATCTGGAAGTATTTTCCCGGGATTTCAAGATCCTCAGAAGCAAGGGTTCTTGCTGAAATTGAAGTGTCATGCGTCCTTAAAATGTGCCTGTGGGTTTTCTTGACGTCAAAATCATAGCGCCAGCCTTTGCTTCCGGTGCCAAACCCATTTTCATGAGCTGATTTTACGTTCTTCACCTTGCTTTCTGGCAAATCTTTTGCGTATTTTGGCTCTTTTATATAATACCCTTGATGGATGTCCCTTGCAGAATGAAACTGCGGCATGAACAGAGCATCCATGTCCCAGAAATCGCTCTCAACCAAAGGTCCAGACATCTCCTTGAAGCCAAGGCTTACAAATTTCTGCCTCACTTCCTCAAGAAATCTTCTGTAATGCTGCTTCCTGCCCCCAAATATCATTGGAACGTTTATTTTTACATCAAAGCGCCTGAATTTCTTGCCTTTCCATGAGCCTGATTTGAGCAAAGCCGGAGACACTTTTTCTATCAAGCCTTCTTCAATCTTTTCCTTTATTAATTTTTTGCCAGTCTCTGTAAGCTCTGTATTGATTATTTTTGCAGTTTCAACCTTAACAATTTTTTTTCTTTTCCTCAAATTTTCAACAACAAACTTTTCTTCCTCGTTCAATACACTCAATTCTTTTGGGAAATCCTCTTTTATGAACTGCTCCTCAAGAAAGCCGTGCTTGAGCAAGTGCTTGCCATGATCTGTGATAGAAATAATGATATCCTTGCCTTTTTCTATCTCAATGGCAGCTTTTGATTTTAGTACCCCCAAAGAAACAGTTACCTCCTCGTTGCTTAACTTTGTTTTTTGCGCAATCTCAGACAGCGTCAAAGGCTTCTGTATTTCCTGCAAAAATATTTTTTCCGGCAGTCCGTACTTCAGATATTTAATGCCGTTTTCATCCAGAGACACAATCTCCTTCTGCTCTTCTTTTGTCTTAATTATATTCTTATTCTGGAGCCATTGCAATGCCCTTGCAACCTCGACATCCTTCAGTCCAGTCACTTTCATTATGTCATGGAAAGAGCTGAAATTATCCAGAACCTTCAGAACTTTTCTTTCAACAGGGTTAAGGCTCTCTCCAAGTTTTTTTATGTCCATTGTATCAGTATTTCCTCGGATAGCTGCCAAGCAGCGTGACAAATGCAGACTCTTCCAGTTTTTTTAATGCATCTGCGACATTCTTTTCTGATTTATGCCCCTGAAAATCAATGTAAAAAATATAATCCCCGAGCTTTCCCTTAGACGGCCTTGACTCGATTTTGGTAAGGTTTATCCCGTTCTTCGCAAAATGACCGAGCATTTCATGAAGCAGGCCGGGCCTGTCAACCTGCGGATAGACTGCTATGCTTGTCCTGTCATAGCCCGTCTTTTTGGCGTCGTCCTTTGATATTGCAAAAAACCTTGTAACATTGAACCTGTTGTCCTGCACGTCTTTTTTTAGCACCTTCAGCTTGTAAAAATCAACGGCTATTTTAGGTATTATCGCGGCTTTTGACTTGTCTTTGGATTTTGAAAGCATTTCAGCCGATTTGCCGTTGCTCGATGTCTGAATCATCTCAGCTTTAGGCATATTTTTTTTGATGAACAGCTCGCACTGCTCAAACGTCTGCGGGTGTATGTATATATGCCTAATATCTCCAATCGCGCCAAATCCTACAAGATAATGGTTAATGGGAAGCACCTCTTCAGCTTTTATCTTTAAACAAAACTGCATCAGGAAATCAAGAGTCTGGCCGACAGTGCCTGCAATTGAATTCTCTATAGGAACGATGCCTAAACCAGCTTTGCCTTTTGAAACCATATCAAAAACATCCCTGATTGTATTGACGAACGCCAAATCAGCTTTACCGTCATACTTGAGCGCAGCTTCATGGCTGAAAGTGCCCTCCGGACCCAAAGTTGCAATCCTCATTTTTCCCTTTCCACCATTTTCTCTATAAGGTAATCGCTGAGCTTTTCGGCTTCTTTCTTAAAGCCGCCGAAGAATTCTGCGCATTCATCAAAGTACTTTACAAACTCTTTAGTATTCTTAGTCTTAATTATCTTCTGAAGTTTTTTCGAGGATTTTACATAAGCATCCAATGCCTTTTTGTTTTTAGGGTTCAGTATCTCTATATTTGCATACAGTTTTGAATCCTGATTAAGGATTCTTCCGACCATTGCCATCCTCAATTTGTATATCGGGCTTGTGTACTGGAGGCTTTCTTCAACTCTTATTCCAAGGCTCTTCATTGCGTGAGCAACGCTTAAAGTGCTGAAATGATTCAAGCCCTGGATTACAGACATCATCTCATCATGTTTTTCCGGAGTCGATATTTTTATTAAAGCGCCATTCCCTTCAAAAATATCCCTTATCCATTTTAGCCATTTTTTTCCTCTTGCAGGGCAAAGCACAATTGTCTGGTTTTTTAAGGAGCTTATGTTTGGCCCAAAAACAGGATGCATTCCAATCACTTCTGATTTTGAGCAGCGAAGCATGGCTTCCACAGGGCCTTTTTTTATCGAAGTCGTATCAATTAATAATGAATTTTTGTTTATATGCGGAGAAATTTTTTTTATAACATTCACTGTTGCGCCTATCGGAACAGACACCAAAACAATATCGCTTTGCCTTGCGCAGTCCTCAATTCTTAAATTTGTTTTTCTTGACGCAATTAGAACTCTGCAATCATTCTTTTCAAAAAACTTCCTGAAAAAACTCCCCATCTGCCCGGTGCCCCCAATTATTCCGACTGTTACTTTCTTCATAAAGAACTCACTTTATCAATTTGTCAGGGCTTATCTTTCCAGCCATTATCATATGGTCAGCTATCACAATTGCAGTCATAGCCTCTGCAATTGGCGGAAATCTTACAATGGTGGCAGGGTCGTGCCTGCCTTCAACAGATATTGTTTCCTGCTTCATTGTCCTGTAATTTATTGTCTTTTGCTTTTTCAAAATGCTGGATGCAGGCTTTACAACAGCTCTCATTACTATTGGCATTCCGGTTGAGATTCCACCAAGAATGCCGCCATGATTGTTTGTTTTTGTTGCAATCTTATTGTTTTTAATAATAAATTCATCATTTGAAACACTACCTTTCATTTTTGCAAGCCCAAATCCAGCGCCAAACTCAACACCCTTGACAGCATTAATGCCAAGAATCGCAGTGCCAAGGTCGGCTTCAAGCTTGTTGTAGATCGGCTTGCCAAGTCCCGCAGGCACGTTTAGCGCCACAACCTCGCACACTCCTCCGACAGAGTCTCCTTCATTTTTCGCTTTTAGAATAGCCTGCTCCATTTTCCTTGCGGCATTTTTGTCAGGGCATCTGACATTATTCTTATAAATCTCTTTGTAATCAGCCTTATTCGCCTTGATTCCGGCAATTTCCTTTACATAAGCCGTAATTATAATATTAAATCTTGACAGCAATTTTTTTGCAACAGCCCCTGCAGCAACCCTCGCAGCCGTTTCTCTTGCAGAGCTCCTGCCGCCTCCCCTGTAGTCCCTGAATCCATATTTAACTTGGTATGTAAAATCAGCATGGCCTGGCCTCAGCAAATGCTTTATTTTCTCGTATTTTGAGGAATCAGCATCCTTATTGTAAATGATCATTGATATCGGCATTCCTGTTGTTTTGCCTTCAAATATTCCTGAAAGGATTTCAACCTTGTCAGACTCTTTTCTCGGGCTCACAATCTCACTCTGCCCAGGCGCCCTTTTGTCGAGCTCTTGTTGCACATCCTCTTCGCTAATTTTCAGGCCAGCCGGACAGCCGTCTAAAACAACCCCTATTGCTTTTCCATGGCTTTCGCCCCATGTTGTTATCCTGAACAATGCTCCAAATGTATTTGACATCTTACTGAAGCTCCGTCTGAACAAAATGAGTTATTAAGTCGCATGCCTCTTCTGGCGATAATCTGGAAGTGTCAATTGAGTAATCGGCTGCTTTTTTGTATTTTTCTTCCCGTTCATTCAGGACATCCTTTATTTCATCAAGATAACTGCTTTTTGTCAGGGCAGGCCTTTTGCTGTTTCTCAGCCTGCTTGTTATTGCCTTTATGTCAGCTGTCAGCAGCACAATCAATCCGTTTTTCTTTAAGTTTATTATATTCTCATTTCTCATAATAATGCCGCCGCCTGTGTCAAAGACGCATTCGTCAAGATCACTCATGCCTTCTATAACCTCTGATTCCAGCTCCCGGAATCTATCCCATCCATGTTTTTTCACAAATTTTGCTATGCTCATCTTCGTTCTTTTTTCTACCTCCCCATCGCTGGAAATAAGCTTTTTATCAAGTTTTTTCGACAATAATTTTCCTATAGTTGTTTTGCCCGTTCCCCTGAATCCTATAAGCGCTATGTTCATTTTTTGCACATTTCGTTAAATTTTTTCCAAAAGTCAGGAAATGATTTGCTTACGCAGGCAGGGTTTTTTATCCTTATGCCATTTATGGCCAGCCCGGCAACTGCAAAGCTCATAGCTATTCTATGATCATTATAAGTTTCAATTATTGCTTTTTGCAGCCTTCTTCTCTTTATTCTCAGCCCGTCCTGCAGCTCCTCGACATTGGCGCCTATCTTTCTCAATTCAAACGCCAGTGCCTTTAACCTGTCAGTTTCCTTAAGCCTTAAGTTTGGCGCGTTTCTTATTACAGTTGTTGAATCAGCGAACAAGCTTGCCACAGCCAGAGTTGGCACAATATCCGGCATCTCGTTCATGTCAACATCTATGCTCTTAAGGCTATGGCCCTCCACCTGAATGAAGTTTTTCCCCCTTTTAACGCCACACCCCATTCTCTTAAGCACGCCAACAAACTTTATATCTCCTTGTTTGGAGTTGGGATTTATATTCTTTACCATTATTTTTCCTTTTGTGACCGCAGCTGCTGCAAAGAAGTAGCTTGCATTTGTCGCATCACCTTCAATTTTGTAATTTTTTGCTTTGTATTTTTTGCTGTTTTTTACAATGAATTTTTTGTGATTGATGCACTTAGCATTGACTCCGAATTTTTTCATGGCATCAATAGTAATGTCCACGTAAGGTTCTGATGCCAATTTTCCATTTAAGTTTATCGTGACATTTTTATTTGCGTAAGGCGCGCACATCAAAATAGACGAAAGATACTGGCTGCTTGTGCCTCCGCTTAGTTTTATGCTGCCGCCATTAAATGAGCCGCCGTAGATTTTTATAGGCGGAAAGCCTTTATTGCTTTCACATCTGACTCCCAAACTGCCCAAAGCGTCAAGCAAATCCTGAATTGGCCTTTGCTGCATCCTTTTGTCTCCTGTTATTGTTGTTTCGCCTTCTGAAACTGCCGCAATAGTTGCAAGAAAGCGCATTGCAGTGCCGGCATTTCCGACATAAATGATGCTTTTGGGCTGTTTTAACATGCCGTTTGCACCATTTATAACAATATTACTTCCATTTCTCCATATTTTAACCCCGAAATTTTTCAAAGCCTGAATCATATAATACGTGTCGTCGCTGAACAGCGGATTTTTTATTACAGATTTTCCTTTAGCCAAAGCAGCAATCACCAAAGCCCTCTGGGTGTAGCTCTTTGACGGAGGGGCTTCAATTGTTGCATTCACAAATTTCTTAGTTTTTATTGCCAGCATTTTTCATACAATCCATGACTTTTTTTCTCATTAATTGAACAGGGGCATTCTTTCCGGTCCATAATTCAAATTGCAAAGCATTGCCATTGATTAGCATCTCTATTCCATGAATTGTAGCGCAGCCGTTTTTTTCAGCAAATTCCAATAGCTTTGTTTTATAAGGGTTAAAAACTATGTCAAAGACAACAGAGCCTTTATTGATAAGATTTTTAGGTATTGGGGAGATATCCGCATTCGGGTGCATTCCAACAGGCGTTGTATTAATTAATATGTCATATTTAATGTTTTTTAAATCTTTTAGTGGGCCGTAACCGCATTCAAAATCTTCTGCAATGGACTTTGCCTTTTCAGCTGTTCTGTTTAAAATAGTAACATTAGCGCCATTCTCACTTAAACCGTAAGCCAGTGCCCGTGCCGACCCTCCCGCCCCCAAAATGACGGCGTTCTTTCTGTTTAAACTCGTTTTTGATTTCAATGCCTTGACTGCTCCATCACAATCAGTGTTACAGCCAATCAATTTATTGTTTCTGGCTACAATGGTATTCACAGCCCCTATTTTTTTTGCTTTATTGTCAATTTTATCTAAATATTTCATCGCTTCCATCTTGTGTGGAATGGTCACGCTGAACCCCATAATATTCAAACTCCTAAAATAATCAATGAATTCTTCCAGTTTATCAACTTTGAATTTCAAGTAAGCAGCATTTATGTTTAACGCGTCAAATGCCGCATTGTGCATTACATGCGACCATGAATGATCGACAGGATTGCCTACTAGTCCAGCAATCTTAGTTTTTTTATTCAATTTTTTAATTCTGTAAATATTGTTAAGCTCGTCTATTGTAAGCTGCCCTGGTGCAGATTCCTTGCCTTTTCCCGTTGAGGCGTACTGCTAAATTGCCCATAGGAACCAGTGCAAAAAGCTATTATTCCTTTTTTCTCCTTATTTGCCGTTTTTATCAAATTAAAAATTTTAAAGTTATCAGTAACAGAATTGGCATCTGTCACAATCTTTATTATGTCCGGGTTTAATTTTTTTATGTTTTTGTATACTACACTGATGTTATCTGGCGTTTCTTTTAAATTATGATAAGAAACAATCATCTTTGTATATTGTCTGTTTTTGATTATTTTTTTCAGCTGTTTTTTGTCCGATGAATATTCAATATCGATGTAGTCCGCTCCAAACTCCAGAGCTTTTGTCAGCAGTTGAATTCTTTCGTCTTCATCTCCATTAAAAAATCCGCCTTCATCCTTTTTTCTGTTTGTCACGATAACGGGTTTTTTGCAGCGTTTAACCATCATATTCAATTTTGATAGTTCCATTTCTCTCAAATAATCCAGCCTTAGCTCAACTAAATCAGCGTTATCAGCCTTCTTTATGTCCACAACAGCATTTTCAATGTCCTTTGCCGTTATCACTGCCGCAAGCATTTTTATTCTTCCATGATTTTTTTAATGTCGTCTATCGTTACTTTGTCAGAAATAAAAGCATCACCTATGGATTTAAGCAAAATAAAATTTATTCTTCCATTTATTATCTTTTTGTCATATTGCGCATATTCCAGAATTTTTTTAGGCTTTAGTTTGTGATGGCTCAGCCTGTGCGGCAATCCAATATGCCCAAGCAGGTTATTCTGCCTTATCACAGAGCCTTCATGCAAAAATCCGAGTTTTGCGGACAGCTTTGCGGCGTACGACATGCCGATTGCAATTGCATTTCCGTGGCTTATTCCGTAATTCAGTGCAGACTCAATAGCATGCCCTATTGTATGGCCGTAATTGAGGATTCTTCTCATGCCTTTTTCTTTTTCATCTTGCATTACAACAGAAGCTTTTATCTCGCAGCTCTTTTTGATGGTTTTTTTTAGCAATTCAAAATCAAGTTTAAGCATATCATCAATATTCTTCTCAAGAAAATGGAAAAAGTCCTTGTTTTTAATCAAAGCGTGCTTTATTATTTCAGCCAAGCCATTTGCCAACTCCTCTTTTGGCAGGGTTTTCAGGAAATTCAAGTCTATAATGACCTTTTTAGGCTGGTAAAAAGCACCTATGGAATTTTTTGCGTATTCTGTATCAACTCCTACCTTTCCGCCAATCGAGCTGTCAACCATCGCCAGCAGACTAGTTGGAACTTGTATGTATGGAATTCCTCTCATGTAAGTTGCTGCCACAAAACCAGCAACGTCCCCCGCAACACCTCCTCCAAGGGCAATGACGCAAGTGTCTCTGCCAAAAGCCAGCTTGAGCATATCATTCTCTATTTTTTCCTTTATTTTTCTGTTCTTGCTTTTTTCTCCTGCAGGAAAAGTGATTAAATGCGCATGCAAATTTTTATTTTGAAAATTCTTAACCAATTTTTTCCCGTAAATTTTGCCGACATTGGAATCTGTTATTATTGCATACGCATTTCCTAAGGGCTTGTTTTTTAACTCTGCAGCCAAATTATTGAATAAACCACCGTCTATCAGAATGTCGTATGAATTATCTGTTTCTTCCTTTAATTGAACCCCAACAGTTTCCATTTTCTATACTTTTCTTCCTATGACATTCGCTATTAATCTTAATTCATTCATCAACTTCTCAAATCTACTGACGCTTATTGTCTGGTCTGCATCGCTGACAGATTTTTCCGGATTTGTATGGACCTCTATAATCAGGCCGTCTGCTCCTGCAGCAACAGCAGCCTTGCTCATTGGGCTTACTAAAGTGTACCTGCCTGTGCCGTGGCTGGGGTCAACAACAACAGGCAAATGAGTTAATTCCTTGACAGCAGGCACTGCATTAAGATCAAGAGTATTTCTTGTGGCAGTTTCAAATGTCCTTATTCCCCTTTCGCATAAAATGACGTTATGGTTGCCTTCAGCCATTATGTATTCCGCGCTCATCAGCCATTCATTTATTGTTGCTGACATGCCTCTTTTCAGCAAAACAGGGTGCTTGCATTTTCCAACTTCTTTCAGCAGGTCATAGTTCTGCATGTTTCTTGCCCCTATCTGGAGAATGTCAGCGTATTTGCAAACTAAGGCAACATTCCTTGTGTCCATAACCTCTGTTATTATTGGCATTCCGGTTTCTTCCTTTGCTTCTTTCAGGAATTTCAGGCCTTCCTCTCCCAAGCCCTGAAAGGAATATGGGGATGTCCTTGGCTTGAAAGCTCCTCCTCTCAGTATATGCGCGCCTGCCTTTTTAATTGCTTTTGCTGTTTCTATAATCTGCTCTTTGCTTTCAACAGAGCATGGCCCTGCCATAATGACAACTTCATTTGAGCCTATTTTGACTCCGTCAACGCTTATAACGGTGTTGTCGGGCTTAAAGTCCCTGCTTGCCAGCTTGTAAGGAGCCAGAATGGGCATCAGCTTTTCCACGCCTTCAATCGCCCTTATCTGCGATTCAGGGACTTTCCTTTCATCGCCTATAATTCCGATTATTGTCACAATCTCTCCTTTTGACAAGTGCGCCTTTAGCCCGCTTTCCTTTATTTTTTCAACAACTTTTTCTATCTGATGCTCTGTTGCGTTTTTTTTCATCACCACAATCATTTTCCCACCTTTGCCATAATATTTTTGATTAAATCATATTTTCAATCGGTTCCTTCGGAACATTAATTTGCGCTCGGTAAAAATCTTCTGCCATTGATTTTTACCTCACCCATACATCCATTTTTCATTAATGCTGTTTTTCATCATTTTATCGGTTTAGTTTTTTATCATGTCAGGACAATGAGATTAGCGTTCTTTTAGAACAGAAGCTAATCAAAACTTAAAATAAAAAAAGAAGTACTTAAAGCTGGAAAACAACCTGTAGAAAGCAAATCCAATCTGTGCCATTAAGTTTTCTATTCGACGCATTTTAGTTTCAGTTGGTAAGATGAATTGGTATTTAAATGTTGCGGGGAAATGTTTTTATTTACATCAACATTCATCCATAAGCTATGAAAATTGAAGCGGCATTGAAGTTGAGAGAATTGGAGAAATATAGTCTACTCTATATAACAGGATTTGAAAGAAAGGAAATACCATTGGAACTACTATATGATCAAATAGAATTAGAAAAACCTTCCATGGAAATAACACAGCTTTTTGAAGCTTCTGAAAATCATACTGTTGAATATGACGGATGGAAAATTAAGCGAGAGTTGATTGGAAATGGAGAGAAATGCAGGTTTTCAGTTTATGCATTAACTAAACCAATACTAGGGCCATTGGAAGACTATCTGAACAGTTTAGAAAGCCTTAATGGAAAGAGGATAAGGCCGGATGCATTGAAACCTCAAATGCCTCCATTTTATAATATCAATAGTTTGGGACTGTTTAGAATAAAACCAAAACGATTTGCAGTATTATTATCTCAGGATTCCACTTCAGTAGAGAAAGGCTATGAAAGAATAAACTTGGAACTTATAATGGTCAGGGAAAAGCTTAGAAATACAAGTACGGGAAGTTTACTGATGGTAACAAACATACCATTACAAATCGCAACATTCATGTATGCGGGAGCAGAGCAAAGATATCTTATCTAACTCACGTGCACTTCAACAATGTCATTATCCTGCACAGTATGCTCAAGCTTCCTTAAAACCATCCCGGGAAATCTTGCAGATCTGCCCCAAACCCTTGCAAACCTGAACTTCGAGACAAAGTCCTTGTGCAGCTTGATGCAGACATCCCTTAGAGTATTGCCTCTTCTCATTATCAGCGGCACTTCCATATCAGCCTTTTTTCCGGCTTCCTTGCAGTAAATCCTTATGAAATCAAGCTTCCTGAAAATCAGCTCTTTCAATTCTTCTGTGTTTTCCTTGTTTTCAGCTGAAACGCAGATGTCAGGCTTTACAATTGCTTTTATTTTTTCAAGCTCCTTTGCATCGATCATGTCTATCTTGTTCAGGACAACTATTGCTGGAACGTATTTTTTATTGCCTTCTATCACATCAATCAGCTGGTCGTCAGTTATGTCTTCCCTTATCACAATGCTGCAGTTCTCCAATCTAAATTCTTTAAGTATGGATTTTATGGTTTCTTCATTCAATCTTGTCAGTTTAACAGTCAGGCCAACATCAATTCCGCCTCTTGGCTTCCTGCTGATGCTCACTTGAGGAGGCTTCTGGTTCATCCTCAATCCAGTTTCGTAAATCTCATTTTTGACCACTTCAACATGCCTTGGGTCGAATACATCAAGCAAGACGATGACAAGATCTGCGCTTTGCGCGCAGGCAAGAACTTCCCTTCCTCTGCCCCTTCCTGTTGCAGCGCCTTCCACAATCCCGGGCACGTCAAGAACCTGTATTTTTGCATGGTTGTATTCTAATAATCCCGGAATGCAGGTTAATGTAGTGAAAGCATAAGCTCCTACAGGGGAGTTTGCATTTGTGATTGCGTTCAGCAAAGTCGATTTTCCAACGCTTGGAAAGCCGACCATTATAATAGTTGCGTCCCCTGTCCTCCTGACAGTGAATCCCTCGCCCTTGCCTTTTGCCGAGGATTTTCTTTGGAATTCCTCCTTTATTTTTGCGAGCTTGGCTTTCACCAATCCTATATGGCCCTGGGTTTTCTTGTTGTACTTTGTAGTTGAGAGCTCTTCCTCTAACTCCTTCACTTTCCTGTCATGCGCAGATTCATGCCTCTTTGCGTCTTTTACATTATACTGCTGCATAGAATAAAGTTAATGAAAACGGTATAAAAAGGTTTGTTTGAGGCAGAGTTTTTTCGAGGGAATCGTTTAATGTGCTGTTAAGCGACCTGAACTAATGCGAAAGTGCAACGTGGCACGAAAGAAGTGAGTATGATTCAGGGACACACAACTCTCACAGAGCGAAGCGATATGTAAAATTAAGAACAGAAAGGGGACGACATTACTGTAGAGTTTTCTTTAAATCTTTAAAAATACTGTCAAAATTCCGATGATAATAAGTTTTAGGAAAGAATAAATGTCCTCCCTTTTTCGTGTTTATTTTGAGAATATTCCTATTGATGTATTTTGCATCTTCTTTCGATTTAAACTCAAACTGGCTAAATTTAATTGGAATCTTATGTAGTTTGAATATTATGTAATGCACTAGAGAATATATAAAATCGTATGGTGGGTTTACTAAGGAATTTTTTTTGACATACGATTTAGGATTTTTCAACTTTATCCAAACCATTGGAGTCCCACAAACATTTTTCTTAAAAACAGAATTTACATCTTTTTTAGTTAAAGTTAGTTTAAAATTATTTAGAAAGGGAATTATAAGAATTACTTTGTTCTTGTAAATTTGAATTATTTTACATCTTTTTTTATAAGAATAATCTGTTAGAAATAAATAAATTAGGATTAATAAAGTAGGAATGGATAAAACTCTTCCAATTATTGAAAAGTACTTTGGAGTATTTTCTGGAGGATAAAATCCCAACCAAATGTAACCAATAACAAACAAACTTAGCAAAATTTTATTAATGATGATGATACTTGATGGTTGATGTTTATATTCTTTAATTGGTTCTTCCATATATAATGATTAATAATAAAAATATAAAAATCTTCCCATTAAATCATTGTCCCCTCTCTACCAATTGGAATTGTGTGTCCCGAGTAATATCTTGGAAAACAATTATTAAAAGCAGTTTTATTTCATTTCTTCTTCAACACTTTCTCTAATAAGCCCTATCATGATGGTCCAAAGATATAACCCTGACAACATTTCCTTCTGTTGTATAAATCAGCACAAAACTTCCAAAATGCAGCCTTCTGTATCCTGCCAAGACGTTCCTCAATGGTTTGTAATGTTCAGGATTTTCAACGATTTCAATAAGCTTTTTTTGTATTTGCTCAAATATAATTTTATCCCTTTTCTTCAGCTTTTTCATGGATTTATCAAACTCAGTACTGAACTCTATAGAATAAGACATCTTACAGCTCTTTAATGTATTTAACAGCGCCTTTTTGGCTGAATTTTTTGACACCAAGCCCTTTTTTCATTCTTCCATCTATTTTCCTGTACCTCTCGATATTCTTCAGCATAACATTGTCCCTTACCAAATCCAAAATGAACTCCTGCACATTTTTGTAGCCAAACTGCTCAGAATATTCCCTAGATGCCTGTAAAAGGTTTTCAGGCATTGTAAGGCTTATTTGTTTTAATCCCATTTTGATACCTCGTATTTATATATACGTAGAAATACTTATAAGTATTTAAAGCTTTTGATTTGGTGTTAATAAAGCAAGCTATAGTAAAGGACACAAGTTTTTAGACATAAATATGTCCTTTACTTATTACGAACGGACAACTATTGTATAATTATTTTTGTCCGTGAGTATAGAATATAAAAAAGCGAATCTCACTTCTTCTTCGGTACCTTTTCCCAGTCTTCTAAGAATTTCTTAATGCCCGCGTCAGTCAAGGTGTGCTTGAATAATTGCTCGAATACAGAGTAAGGCACTGTTGCAATGTCTGCTCCAATCTTTGCTGCATCAAGGACATGAATTGGATTTCTTACAGAAGCAACAAGTATTTGCGTTGTAAATTTGTAATTGTCATAGACCTGCTTTATCTCCCTTACAACCTCCATGCCAATTTTTCCAATGTCATCCAGCCTCCCGACAAACGGGCTTACCATGAAAGCTCCAGATTTGGCGGCAAGCAAAGCCTGATTTGCTGAAAAAACAAGAGTAACATTAACTTTTATGCCTTTTTTAGTTAATCTTTGGCAGGCTCTCATGCCTTCAACTGTCATGGGAACTTTTACAACAATATTCTTTGCAATCTTTGAAAAGGCAACACCCTCTTTTACCATTCCTTCCGCATCCAAAGAAACAGTTTCAGCGCTTACGGGCCCTTTAATTATGGAGCAGATTTCTTTCAGGACATCATTGTAATCCCTTCCTGCTTTTGCTGCCAAAGTTGGGTTTGTAGTTACCCCGGAGATCAAGCCAGTCTCTGCACCATGCCTTACTTCATCTACCGACGCAGTATCAAGGAATAATTCCATTTTAAATCAACTAACATATCTCCATTTTTAATTATTTCTTTTTGCTCACAAACTTCATGACTTCTTCCGCTATAGACTCTGCATCCAGCCCATATTTTTTGTACAATTCATCCGGCCTGCCGGATTCTGCATACATGTCCTGCATTCCAATCCTTTTCATTAAACAAGGATAATTTTCACTTAAAACTTCTGCAACAGCGCCTCCCAACCCCCCTATTACATTATGGTCTTCTGCCGTCACTACATAATTTGTTTTCTTGGCCAAATCAATCACTAAATTACTGTCAAGCGGCTTTATAGTATGGATATTGACAACATAAACCTTTATGCCTTCTTTGTCAAGAATTTCAGCAGCTTTCAGGGTTTCATGAACCAAAGTTCCTGTAGCAAAAATCACGGCATCCTTGCCTTGCCTTAAGACTTCGCCTTTTCCTATCTCAAACTTATAATTTGAATCGTGAATTACCGGGACTGCATTCCTGTGCAGCCTCATATAAGAAGGCCCTTTGTAGTCAGCCAAAGCAAAAACCATTTTCTCGCATTCAGCAGCATCACACGGCTGCAAGACAACCATATTCGGCAAAACACGGTAAGCTGCAATGTCTTCAATTGCCTGGGCGCTCTTGCCGTCTTCCCCGGTTGCAATGCCTGAATGGGAGCCTGCAATCTTCACGTTCAGCCTGTTTCTTGAAACAATATTCCTTATGAATTCATAAGCCCTCTCGCTGAAGACAGCAAACGTGCTTGCATAAGGAATTTTGCCGGAAAACGCCAGCCCGGCAGCAGCCCCAATCATGTCCTGCTCTGCTATTCCCATCGAGAAAAACCTTTCAGGAAACTGCTTTGCAAAGTACTCGCTTCTGGTGCTGTCGCTTAGGTCTGCGTCAAGGGCAACAACATCCTTGTTTTGCCTGCCCAACTCCAGCAAAGCCTTCCCATAGCCATCTCGAGTAGCTGATTTTTCCATTTCTTGATTTTATTATACCAATTTTTAGTTTTTGTATTGTTTTATTTAATGTGAATTCAATGTTTTTATTGTCGTGTTTGTTTACTTCCTAACGCAATAATCATATTTTATCAATTCAAAAATAAAATCATTTAAACTTTTTAACATCTATATTGCCAATTTCTTCAATAGCTTTCCTGCACTCATCATCATTTGGGGCTTTCCCGTGGAATTTATGGTTTAGCTCCATGAACGAAACACCTTTTCCTTTAATCGTATTTGAAATAATTATTGTAGGCCTTTTGTTCTTCATTTTCGAAGCCTTGTCAAGAGCTTTCACAACTTGTGCCATATCATGCCCGTTAATCTCAATTACATTCCATCCAAACGCCTTCCATTTCATTGTAACATTGCCGATGTCCATTATCTCCTTTGTTTTTCCGGTCTGCTGGACCTGGTTCTTGTCAAGTATCACAATCAGATTGTCAAGCTTGTGAAAAGCAGCAGCCATTGAAGATTCCCATACAGCGCCTTCCTGGGCTTCTCCGTCGCCTATCATTGCATAGACATTGCAGTTTCTTTTGTCGAGCCTGCACGCAAGCGCAATTCCAAGCGCAAAGCATATCCCCTGCCCCAAAGCCCCTCCCGCAAAATCAATTCCCGGAGTGTTTAATTCAGGATGCCCCTGAAGCATTCTGTTGATTTTTCTATACCCCTCCAGCTCTGATTTTGGAAAGAAGCCTTTATCTGCCAATACAGCGTAAATTGCAGGGCTGCAATGCCCCTTGCTTAGAACAAACCTGTCTCTGTTCTCCCACAAAGGATTTTTAGTGTCAACTTTTAATTTGTGATAATACAATCCGACCATTACATCAATTGCACTCAAAGAGCCGCCAGGATGGCCTGATTGGGCATTATAGATTATAGTTATTATCTCTTTCCTCAATTCTTTCGCCTTCTGCTTCAATTCCAAGACTATGTCTTTTTGCATTTTATTTCTGAAGTTTTTTTGAATAAGTGATAATGTTTTTAAAAATGCCTATTACGAATTTTTTATGTTTATTGGAAAATTTTTTAATATTGTTGATGACTTGCCGCTCTCTTTTTTTGTCAATGATTTCAAGCTTGTTCCATTTTTTATAAATTGATATTTGTCTGGCCAACTCAAATCTCGACATTAAGAGTTTAACTATTTTTTTATCAATAATGTCAATCTTTTTTCTGTAACTTTTCAGCTTGCCCATTAGCTAATAGAATAGGTTATTGTTTTTTATATTTTTGCATTATTAAAAATCCCAATCACAGCAAGCTGCGGGGATTTTTAAGCCTCAAATTGAGTTGTTGATATCGCAGCAAGCTGCGGAGTATGAACTCAATTTGAGCAATCAAAAAACAAAAAAAGAAATTATCTTTTCACAACTTCATTTGCCGGCTTCATGCTCTTCCATGCAAGCTCAAATAAATTCTCAAGAGCGCTTGCAAAGAACGGGGTGTTTACCCATATTCCCACATCATAAGTCGGATGGACTTCAGTGTCATCCAATACCATGAATATTATCTCCTTGCCGTCAACAATACAGAATCTTGCCTTGTTGTCAGTGTGCCTAACTTCTGCAAGCCCCTGCAGCTCTTTCAGGGCAGCCACAGATTCTTTTGTGATAGGGGCAGCAATCCTTATCTTAACTCCTCTTTTCTTCAGCTTCTCAAATGTTGGCTTGAAGCCTTCAACCTTTCTCAAGAATCCCTGGGAAGTCGTCATCAGGGTTACACTTTCCTCAGCGTTTCTTATCGTCAGCTCCAAATGATTGTATAAATTGTGTCGTCCCCTTAAGGAACCACTTAAATCTGCAGGCTCAACCAACTCAACCCCTTGGGTGTGTAAAGTGCTCAGCTCATCAATGATCTCAGTGTTCCTTAAATCACTTAACTTCTTCACTTCCTCCTTAGCATAGTCCTGAACGTTCTTCTTTACTCTTTCAACAACTTCTTTAGGCGGAACTGCTATATACTTTATAGGCTTGCCAAGCTTCATTATCACAAATCCTTTCTTTTCAAGCGATTCAAGAACGTCATAGCTTCTTGACCTTGGGACGTTTGCTATGTCGCTTAGCTCTCCTGCTGTTGAGACTCCTCTGGAAAGCAGAGCTGTCCAGATTTTGACCTCATACAAATTCAAAGAAAAAAACCTTCTTAACTTGCTCAAAAATTCTTCTTTAACTATCATGTAAACACACCCCCCTTTTATTATTGCATAGGGGATAAAAGGCACTACTATTAAAATGTTATTATTTTTTATCGGTTAGTAGTAATTCCATTGCAAAATGGTAAATCACTATCTTAACTAACCAGTTATTACACTATACATCATACTTCTATTTAAATCTTACGGAATCGTATAGCTATTTTACCATATTCTTAGCCAGAACTTCAACAACGCCTGGATCAGCCAATGTCATTATATTCCCGTAATCAGTGCTTCCTTCGGCAATTACTTTAAGAATTCTTCTCATTATCTTGCCGCTCCTTGTCTTCGGCAGATCGTCAGCAAACTGTATTTTGTCGGGCTTTGCAATCGGTCCAACATGATCAGCAACATGTTTTTTCAGCCCTTCTTTTAACTCGTCATTTTTTTTGATTCCGTTTTTTAAAACAACAAATGCATAAATTGCTTGGCCCTTTATCTCATGGGGATATGGTACAACAGCCGCCTCTGCAACCGCCGCATGGCTTACTAATGAACTCTCAACCTCTGCGCTTCCAATCCTGTGCCCTGCAACCTTTATAACATCATCAATCCTGCCCATTATCCAGAAATAGCCGTCTTTGTCTATTTTTGCAGTGTCTCCAGTCAAATAGACACCAAACTTTTCAAAATAAGTATGCTTGTATCTGTCTGGATTGTTCCACACAGTCCTAAGCATTCCGGGCCACGGATTCCTGATGACGAGATAGCCGCCTTCATCAGCATTGGCTTTGCTTCCATCTTCTCTTAATACATCAGCCACTATGCCAAAAAAAGGCTTTGTCGCAGAGCCCGGCTTAAGCGGGGTAGCGCCCGGCAGCGGAGTTATCAAAATGCCTCCTGTTTCTGTCTGCCACCATGTGTCAACAACAGGGCATTTATCCTTGCCAATCACTTTGTGGTACCATACCCAAGCTTCAGGATTTATCGGCTCGCCTACTGTGCCTAATAATCTTAAGCTGCTTAAATTGCATCTGCTTGGCCATTCATCCCCTTCTTTTGCCAAAGCCCTTATTGCTGTCGGAGCAGTATAAAATATAGTGACTTTGTGCTTCTCGACTATGCGCCAAAACCTGTCGGGCTTTGGAAACGTAGGCGAGCCTTCATACATCACAACAGTTGCCCCGTTTGACAATGGCCCATAAACAATGTAAGAATGGCCTGTAATCCATCCAATGTCTGCTGTGCAGAAATAAACATCTTTGTCTTTTATGTCAAAAATCCATTTGAAAGTCTGGTAAACATAAAGCAAATAGCCTGCCTGCGTATGCAGAATCCCTTTTGGCTTGCCTGTTGTGCCGCTCGTGTATAAAATAAACAGTGACTCTTCCGAATGCATTCTCTCAGGCTCGCAAAAATCTTTTATGTCCTTTTCTTTAATTAATTCATGCCACCAATAATCCCTGCTATTTTGCATATTTACACTGCTTCCTGTTCTTTTTACAACTACAACATTTTTTATTGTTGGGCATTCCTTTAAAGCGGCGTCTGCATTGCCTTTTAACGGAAATACTTTTCCGTTTCTGAAGCTGCCGTCAGCTGTTATCAGGAGTTCTGCATTTGAATCCTGTATCCTGTCCTTCAAAGCATCATAGCTGAAGCCTGCAAAAACAACAGAATGGATTGCGCCGATTCTCGCGCATGCAAGCATCGCAATCGGCAGCTCCGGAATCATAGGCAAGTAAATCTCCACTACATGTCCTCTCTGCACGCCCTTTTTCTTCAGCACATTGGCAAATCTGCAAACTTCTTTCAAAAGCTGCCCATAAGTGTATGTCTTGCTTTCTCCTGATTCAGGCTCCCAGATAAAAGCAATCTTGTCTTTTTTCCCTGACTTGATAATTCTGTCCAAACAATTACAGGATACATTCAGATAACCGCCTTCAAACCATTTGAAAAACCCTGCATCATTCCTCAAAACAACATCCCACTTCTTGAGCCAGTCAAGCTGCTGCGCCATCCCGCTCCAAAACGCTTCAGGATTTTCAACTGATTTTTTGTAAAGCTTGGAATACTCGGCCATGCTTTTGATAATGGCTTTTCTTTTGAATTCCTCGCTTGGAAAGAAAATTCTGTGCTCTTTGAGAATTGAATCTATGAATTCCGGCATCGTACACCTCCTTTTTTATTTATTAAAAACAATTTGCTTTTAAAACTTTTGTTAGTAGCTCAGCTTAAACCTCAAAATAGCTCCTATCCCACCCAAACCATCCAATCTTTTTCCGCCTTCGTGCTCGGAGCTTATGATATAAATCTCGCCTTTTGTTTTATCAACAATTCTCATTACGGCATCAGCATCCCTATAAAAATTTTCACTTCTGGATTTTTGTATGAATGAATCAGTTATCAAAAGCTCTTTTACAGCTCCAATTGAAGCTGCATTCTCTGTTTCTTTCATTCCGTACACAGCAAGATTGCTTTTTGCTATCTCTGTAAACAACTCCTCAACTTTGTTGATTTCTTTCGCTGTTCTTTCCTGCTTCAGCGCTTCCCTGACTTCAGGCCTTTTTATGACTTCTTCTATGCCATTTTTTGTTGCTGAAGAGCATGTTGCAAGAATTATTTTTTGCCTGAGTTCGCTGTCTTTTACCTCTTTCATCAAGTCTTCTTTCCAGAACGCAGGGGAAGCCAAAATCACCTGCCTGATTTGATGCCTTTCAACATACTCATTAATTTTTTTGATTATGCCCAAATAGAAATTTTCCTTCTTTATGTTTTCCTCCCGTTTCTTCTGGACATCTCCCTGAATATGCGCCAGTATTTCATAGCCATACTTCTTAAACAATGCAAAGTAAGCCTCTTCCCTGTCATGAACGCATATAAGCAAGGAACTTTTTGTTTCTGAGCACGCTTCCTTCAGCTTGTCAAGCTGATATTTAAGCCAATTTTCCTTTATTATTGTAATTGATGTATTTTCATCAACATTAAAAGTGTGGTAATCACCCAAAGGTATATCTTCGGGAGCTTCCTTGATTATGCCGGAAACTCTCAGTATGTTGCTGTACTTGCTAAACTCAACCTTTTCAACCTCCAGCTTTATGAAAACAGGCTTTTTTACAGCTTCCTTGGACTTTTCCTCGCTTGAAATCTTAATCTTTCTCAAAGTCCTGCCCTGAACAATGTCATTAGGCTCTATTATTGCGCTTAGATACCACAAATCATCAAGGTTTTGGGCAAGCACCCTGACTTCGCCTTTTTTTAGATTGGAATGCAGCAATTTCATGTAATATAATAAAATAAAAAGATTTAAATATGTTTATGTTAATTTCTTTACATTTGTGTAGTTAAAACTATAAGTACATAAATAATAATTGATTTAAAAAAGGTGTTATGATGGAAAATAGAGGTCAGGGAGGCTTAAATGCCGCTATTTTGGTGGCCGTTATTGCCGGGCTGATTATTCTTTATATCGTATTCTTGCCAACTTCTGAAAGGGAAAAGATTATAGAGCAGAAATCAGAGCAAACATCTGGAGGGGAAAATGGCAATGTTCTTTTGAAGGCATTTCCCGGGCTTCTGGCTGCATCCCAAAGCATGGAAGATGAAAAAAGCATTCCAAACATTTTCCTGGTGGAAACAACAAATGCGCAGGAACTGGAAACAATAAATCCTTTCATTGTAAGGAACGGATGGTTTGACAAGACGGCAAAGAAAATAGATTTCAGCCTTGACGACCCTGAAAATATTGACAATGTTGTTGTTACATTCACAGCGAAAAAGAGAAGCGGCATTCTGACGATAAAGCTGAATAATGCAGTTATTTTTGAGAATGAGCTGGAAAGCGATTTGACAGAGCCAGTGAAATTAAGCAAGAATCTGCTTCAAAAGACAAATTCACTGGATTTCAGCGTTTCTTCTGTAGGAGCAAAGTTCTGGACGACAAACGAATACAGCTTTGAAAACGTCAAGGTAATAGGCGATATAACTGACACAAGCAAGCAGGAAAGCACTAATATATTCACTTTGAGCGAATCTGAGTTTTCAAGCATGGACAGGGCAAATCTGCAGTTCATCCCGTATTGCGATGATGTGAACGAGCTTGGAGCTTTGGACATCTTTGTTAACAATAAAAAATTATTTTCCTCTGTGCCAGTCTGTGACAATGCCTACAGGCAGAGCATACCAAAAAGCGCCCTGAACGAAGGCGAGAACAACATAGTGTTCAAGACAAGCAAAGGCAGCTACAGCGTTGAGCAGATTGCAATCTCTTTGGACTTTAAAGAGCATTCTGTCAAGACATACTACTTTGAGATAGATGACAGCACTTTCGATAGAATAAAAGATGGAGATGCGGATGTCGAAATAACGCTGAAGTTTGTCGATGACAGAAACAGGAAGAGGGCAAAGCTGGATGTTAACGGCCATGCGGATACCATAGATACGGATAAAACTACATTTTCAAAAAGCATCCGCAGCAAGGTTTCATCAGGAAACAACTTTGTGAGGATTGAGCCCATGGACGACATTGAGGTTGTTGAATTAAGGGTTGAACTGACTTAAATTATAATGCTTATTTTATCATATCAATTTTCAAAAAGAAGAGGTGGCTTGGGAAGAATTCTTTTAGAGTGATTAGGATTGAAAAATGATAACCTCAAAATTATTAAAGTATTTTAGAGACAGCCGCAATTTATTTAAAAATAAAAAAGCGCAAGTAGCCAGAAGCCCCACTTCTCAGCTGAATCCGGACAAAAGTGGAGATCAGGAGGCAAGAGGAAGTGGAGGCGGCACTTTTAACATAACCAATATTGTAAAAGCGACCCAAGAAAAACATTTTGGGTTTGCATGGCTTTTATGGACTATCTTCCTATTTATTCTCCTTTTTTGGGGTGTGTGGAAATATGTGCTCCCTGACTCTCTAAAAGTTGAGATTCCTGTTTTCGGAATATTCGTCTACTCAGGTGTATTCATTTTTATAGTCTATATAATTGCAGGATTTGTTTCTGCAGCAAAGAATGAGGATAAAGACATTAAAATCACAAATTTTTTTGTTGCTTTGGTATTATTGCTTTGGCTTTGGGACCTAGCTCCACCTTCCCTAAACTTGGGATTTACTCAAATCAAAATTCCGTGGGGAGGTATTTATTATCAAGGTTTTGAATGGAGCTTAAGTGAACCGTTGCAAACAACTATTATTCTGGTATTGACTTCTAGCATAATGTTTGCTTTTTTATATATCAATATGGTCTACAATATTGTAGAAAAAGAATACCTCGGTGCCTTACTTGGATTCGCATTTATCTGGACTACAAATAAATTAGCCCCTTATCTTGTTCCCACACAATTCCAATACCCTATACTAGTCCAATGGGGAAATCTAGCGTTTGTAATTACTGTGCTTTTAGGCTTAATTGCTGTGCTATTCATAATATCAAAATACAGAAAGCATGGCGTTACATCAACAATTCCGAATTTTATGTCATTTTTATTTATGGCATTCGTATTTTCATTTTTTTGGATAAATAGTGGTTGGACAGTGAATGTAAAGGCCTTGCTTCACGCAGGATATATCTTGCTATTTGGATTTACCTATATCACAAGAATGGAAAAAAACAATCCATCAGCATGGCATTTGATGATTCCATTACTTTTGATTGCTGACTTTTATGGGTATGGTTTTTTATTTGGCTCGAACATTCTTGTGCTTCAATTCTTCCCCGTCCTAGTTTTGTTTGTTGTTGCTTATTGCTACCATAAGACAAAAAGCCTGTACGCCATTACCACAACAGTAGTCATCGTAACAATAATATTGATTTTATCCTTAGAGGCAAGCGGTTATCAAGGCTCGACAGTTAACTTCACACCAAGAGAAGGAGGACCTACCTTGGGAAGTTTTATGGAGGGATTATTTGGAAAGGCCCAGAATGCAATTACAAGTCAATTAGACTACGCAACCGGCGGTTATTACAGGGGCAATGTAGAGAAAAACCAGTTTGAGCCTCTTGGAGTGTTCTTTGACAGGATAAAGCCTGCCCAGCCGAGGTTTTACACAGACGAGCCGGTAACTGTATGGGCAACGATAAAGTCGAGAACTTTAAGCGACCCGGTTTTTGTAAATTTCACTTGCTTCAGGGTCGGAAAAGACAGCAAAAGGATAGAGGCTGACATTAAAAATTTGAATGCCGAAGTTAGGGACAGCGTAATTCCCGACATACCCTTCACAGTTTATACCCTTGAAGAAAAGGATACAGAATGCACATTCAACAAGAACAAGCTTCAGGCAGGCGGAAATTCAATCATCCTTTCTGCGACTTATAACTTCCTGACAAGCGCATACCAGAAATTCTACCTTATGGACGATGAAAGATACAGGGCAATGTACAGGGAAAACTTAGACCCATTAAAGGAATTTGGCATAACTGACAGAAATCCAATAGCCATAGCAACTAATGGGCCTGTTGAGGTAGGAGTCGGCATTAGCTCGTTAACACCAGTCTCAGCTAAAATGTCAGTAGACCCTTATTTGTTTATAACGCTCACAAACAGAGGCAAAATAACTGATAAGCAGGGCAAGCCTTATGGGGAATGGACTGGCAAGATAAAGCAGATCAATGAATTGGCAATAGTTTTGCCGAAAGGCATTACTGTAGACCCAAAGCAGTGCAATCCCATAAAATTTGACACTTATGAGAGGAAAGATTGTTCTGCTTCATGCGTTAGTGTGTGCGTAAAAACATGTGGGTCGTATCCAGATGATTCTGAAGATAAGAAAATGTGTATCGATGCATGCGACCTATCAAAACCAAAAACCAAAGTTTGTGAGGACGAATGCAATAATTTATTCAAAAGTGAAACAGGCGACAGCGAGTACACAGGATACAGGCTTAGGGTTGAAGACATCCAGCAATTAAAAAATAAGGACGAATACAGGGACATTGACAGGGACAGATACAGAACATTCGCCTGCAGGCTGAAATTTGACAAAGGCACAGCATTGGAAAACACCCCAATAACAACAAAATTCATCAGGATAAGGGCAAGGTATGATTATCTGCTTGAAAAGCAGACATCTGTTACGGTTGATCAGGCACCTGTGCCAATAAGCCCAAATGTGGAAGAATCACTAAAAACTGCTGTGGCAAGTTTGAAATTGGATGATGGCACAGAAATACCAATTGTTCCTTTAAAAGGTTTGATACATCTTGAAAGCAAAGGAATGCACTGTTGCATAGAAAGTGGCAGGAATAGAGCGAATACTTGTAAACCAAGCGACGATGCAAACTGCAAAGATGATAGAATACTCACAAGTTATGATGGGACTAGTATTGGTATAATGCAAATAAACAAAATTAATGCAGGGATTGCAAATTCTGTTTGCCCCCTAGGTCAGACAATATATGACAGGGATTGTAATATAAAAGTTGGTTTAGAGATATTGAGAAAGTACTATAGACAATACGGCAGAAATGGAGCCAGTGACGGTATTCTGGCAAAATACTGCCCACCCGGAGAACAGTATCACGAACTTTATAAGAATTACAGAGGATTTGATGCAGCCCTAAGAGGATATAATGGTTGGGGATGTAAGTTAAGTGTTCTTGAGCCAAAGTGCAGAAAAGTCTGTTCAACAGAAACATGTGTCAAGAATTGCTTGGATGGAACTGGGTTATATGTGCAAAAAGTTTATGAGATAGGAAATAGAATACAATTAGGAGAAATTATAACCCAACCGATACCCGAGCTTGAACAGTTACCAGAAAATGAAGGAGTTGAAGATGTTCAAACTTATTAAAATAAATTTAATTTTGACTTTAATATTACTTATGGTAGGTTGCACCAACCAATCAACTTCCAAGACAAAAGAAGTAAATCTTTTCGTCGGCACAGACGGATTGACAGAGGAATTCTCGAAAACAGCTCCCCCGCCGAGAGTGTTTGAGGACAGCAGTTTTCCGATCCTGTTAACAATCAGGAACAGCGGAGCTTACAGCATTAAAGACAAATCAGGCATACTATCCATAGGGAGAGAAAAGGATTACATAACAAGCATCTCTGCTGAAGAAAACGGCAGAGTATCAAAAGGAGCCCAAGACCAGGCAAAATTTGATGTCGAAGGCAAAACCCAAATAAACACTAAAGGGGACAGCATAGTTGTAACTCTGAACGCAAAAACAGGCAAATTGGATCCGCAAAGCGAATATAGGGAATCCATTATAACGTCCACTTTATGCTATCCATACAAAACAATTCTGAGCACAACAGTCTGCATTGATCCGGATATTTCCGGCATAAGGCCTACAAGGCCCGAAGGTAAAGTATGCAAGGTCCAGGAAATGGTATTCAACACAGGCCAGGGCTCGCCCATTGCTGTCACAAAAATTGAGCCAAACATGATACCCGAAGAAGGAGACATCATCAAACCACAATTTCTGATTTTCATAGAAAACAAGGGCCGAGGCAATCCTGTCGATGTTAATAATTATCAAAACGTATGCGGAAAATCTGATTTCAGCGACGGCACGAGATTGACAGGCTCAAACAACATATGGAACGTAGCCAAACTGAGGGCGTTCTCCTCAGGCAAAGAAGGCGAAAACCAGCTTGAATGCACACCTAATATGGAAAACAGCAATGATAAACTTACTGGATTCATACGGTTCAGGGATAAGAAGGATTTTGTAAGGTGCACTTTCAAAAAATCAATAAAAAGAACTGACGATGCTTTCACATCCCCAATCAGGATTGAAATAGACTATGGTTATGTACAAACCATCAGCGCAAAAGTTACAATCCAGAAGCCCCTGAAATATTAAAAAGTTTTATATAGGGAATTTTAAATATTCATAAAATTGTTAAAATTCCCTGAGAGAACTTTGAATCTAAAGTGGCAAAATTGAGGATTATTCAAAGTTCTCTATACAAAAAGTATAAGTTTTTGGTAAAAATGACAATCTTGAAAAAAAATCTGATTTTTATTATTTTTTTAACATTGATAATCTCGATTTCAGGATGCAGCGGAAAAAAAACTTCCCAATCGGTTGAAGAGCTGAGGGTCGGGACAGAAGGATTATCAATGAATTTCCTTCCTAATAATCCTCCAGATATAGTGCACGCTGAGCAGGACACTGACCCAAATTCCAACAGGTTTGACGCCATTTTGGAACTTAGAAACAAAGGCGCATACCCGGAGCTCGGCAAAGGCACAGGCGTTGGCGGATTAGCGCTTAACGGCAGGGTTTATCTAGGAGGTTATGATCCCAGCATAGTGGTGTTCTTCGATCCAAGCCCGCCAGTTGCAGATTTAAACACAAAAACATTAGAGGGAAAAACCTCAATCAATCCCAATGGCGGAGTTGATTTTGTGACATTTAAAGGAAGGGTTTCAATAGACACTCTGAATGCAGAAAAGTACGAGCCAATTTTGCTTGCTACAGCATGCTATTCATACGAAACTATAGCAAGTTCCTCTGTATGCATAGACCCAAATCCGTACTCAACTATCAAGGAAAAAAAGGTATGCGAGGTCAAGGGTGTCAGCCTGTCGAGCCAGGGAGCCCCAATTGCAATCACTCAAATTAATGAAGAGGCTTTTGCAACAAAAACCCAGTTCAGGATAACAATCAAGAATGTCGGAAACGGGGAAGTAATGAGAAACAGCGTGATGGCAGACGACAAATGCAACCCGTTCGGCGACAATAAAGTTGAAAGGGAAGACATAGACAAGGTTTATCTTTATGGAGCCAAGATTGCCAATAAAGAGCTGCAATGCGGGCCATTTGATGGAAACCTTGTGAAGTCCAGTATAGGATATATAAGGCTGGTTAACAGCGAAGGCTCTATAATCTGCGAGATGCCCAGCTCCAATTACGGCAGCAAAATAGCTTATATATCTCCATTAGAAATCAGGTTGGGATATGTTTACAGAACCACTGCACAAAAAAAGATGCTGATAAAGAGAGAGCCAAGCGGATTAGGAAGCTCATCTACAGCATATCCAACAACAGAATCAATGCCCTCATCTGCCCCTTCATCATCTACTGAATTGCCATCCACATCTTCGCCATCTCAGAGTGTGCCTTTACAGGACGGACAAACTTACCTTTATTGTGCTGAAAGTGACCCATTAACTGGTGAATGCATTAGAACTGCGGATTCTTGTCCGAAAAGGGACCCTGGCACTGGTGAGTGCATAACGTGATTTATTATCAACACTCAACAAACTAAACCAAAAACTTTATATACAAACATTAAAATAAATGGATTCAGTGAAAAGAGGAAAAATGAATAAGAGGTATTACGTTCTCGCGTTGCTAGTTTGTTTAGTTCTCCTTGTTTCAGCCTGCAAGAAAAGCGGAGCAGCCACGGGTGGTGCCCCAAGAACGCCGTTTATAGGCGGAACAACGGGAATTACAATGAATTTTGAAAGGGACAGTCCGCCTCCAGAAGTTACTGATGACGAATCATTCGCATTTAACGCAATAGTCAGATTAAAGAATGACGGCGAATTCAGGGTTGACAGAAACGAAATAAGGATAAATCTAGTTGGCTTTGACCCGAATGATTTTGGCAAAGTTTTTGATGACTTAAGGGACGTGCAGCCTGATGACAGCCTGGAATCGAAAAAAAGGGATGCAGAAGGCAACATAGTTGAAGGCAACCCGACTTTTGCAACATTTCCAAGTGGCGGAGACAGCTTTATTCCAAGAAAATTCAGCGGCAACACAGAATTCACGTTCAGGGCAGATGCATGCTATAATTACAAGACAGAGGCAAACACAAAATTATGCGTATTGAAAGACATGATTAATGTAAGGGATGATTCGCTCTGCAAGCCTACAGGCTCAAGAACAATCTATCCTTCAGGCGCTCCTGTTCAGGTAAGCAACTTCAGGCAGACAGTTGTTGGAAAGAACAAGCTTTCTTTCAGCTTTGATGTTGTTTTAAGCGGAAATGTTGATATATTCTGGAAGAAAGACGCAGCAGTAACCCCATCAAGCGGTTTTGACAACGCCTGCCCCCGCGACCCAAGGGCAAGAAGAGAAGTTGAAAACAGCGTAGAGGTTGAAATAACAGAAATACCAGTTGACCCAGTATTCCAGAATATAAAATGCGGCGGCCTCGACCAAAATGGGTTTAAGGGCACAATCAAGCTCATTAATGGAAGGCGAACACTGACATGTACCGTCGACTTGGTTACGGACAGGCTCGATTTGGAAAAGACAATGGGAATACACTTAAGGTACAATGTCCTGGACAACAAAGAAACCAAAGTTCTTATAAAGCACCTGGCCGAAGCTAGTCCTTAGATCCGGCTAAAGCAAACTGGCTCAGCAAAGCTTCCAACTGCACAAACTCGTCAGAGCCTTCAGTCATCCTAAATTCTATCTCGCCGCATTTTTCCATCAGAATCATTTTTGATTTGTTGTCAATATTAAGCTCCAGAATTTCTTTTTGTATCTGCTTTATCACATCAATGCCCGCTAGACCATAATTCAGCATCAAGTCCAAGAGCTTGTTTCTTGCCTCTATGAACTTGTTTTTCAATGCCAGCTCCAAGACTTCCCTTATCTCTTTCGGCTTTGCCACAGAAGCCATTGAATGCACCATATCCTCTGTCACATGGTCTGTTATCGCAGCCGAGCTTTGCAGTATGTTTTCAAGCTTTCTGCAGTCGCCTTCCGAGATTTCATACAGGGCATCTTTTGCCTTTTCGTCTATTTTTATTTTTTCATCTTTCGCTATTTTTTCAATAATCTCCATAATATCTTTTTTATCCAGCTGCCTGAACCTGAAAACAACGCATCTGCTTTGTATCGGCTCGATTATTTTTGAGGAAAAATTGCAGCTTAAAATAAATCTACATGTTTGAGTGTAATTCTCCATAGTCCTTCTTAAAGCCTGCTGCGCTTCCCTTGTCAGTGCATCCGCTTCGTCTAAAAATATAATCTTGAAAGGGAAATCACCAATAGCTCTTGTCCTCGCAAAATCCTTTACATTCATTCTGATAGTGTCTATGCCGCGGGTGTCGCTCGCGTTCAACTCAAGAAAGTTCCGGCGCCATTCTTTTCCAAATAATTTTCTTGCCACAACCAAAGCAAGAGTTGATTTGCCAACCCCCGCAGGCCCTGTAAAAAGCAGATGAGGCAGATTCTGCTGCTCAACAAAAGCCTTCACTCTCTTGACAATCTCCTTCTGGCCTTTTATTTCAGAGAAATCACTCGGCCTATACTTCTCAGTCCACAGAGCATTTTCTGGCTGCATTTACTATCGAAGAAATCTAAGAATGTTTAAAAAGGTATTTGAAGAATTATACAATGTACAGAACGACTATCTACAGGTAACTTCTTAGATCACCTCTTAAATTATGGTCACGTTCCGAATATCTTTTCGGTAAATTTTCTTCCAACGCTCTTTTCACGATAGCATCCAAAACCTGATTTCTTACATTTCTATATTCTTCATGAGTTAATCCTTCAAATTTTCCAGATTCCCCGTTTCCAAATTTCTTCATTCTTACCAATTCGTAATGCGTTTCCTTATTAATAAACTCTCTTAATCCTGTGGCAAAGTTTGACTGGTGGTCAATACCACTGTTGTTCATGCACCATTCCGTATATACTCTATACATGATTTCATGCACGAAATTGCCAGGATGTTTTGGAGCTGCAGTCGATGGTGTTCTCAAATAAGCTAGAACCATTCTGTCTACATCTTCAGAAGAAAGTGCATCATTATTCGCAGGTACATCCATAGTCCACACCACTAACTATATGAACCTCTTTTAAGTTGATTAGTTAAATAATATCCTCTTCAGCAACAACCATAAAGTCGCCAATTGCGATTACTGCGCTGAAAGGTATCAGAATATGCCCTTCCTTGTCTTTTTCAAGCTCCAGCTTTTCAGTGTAAGAAGTCGGGTTGTGCAGGACCATGTGAATCAGCTCCCCTGATCTTGTCTCAAATATGATGTCGCCCAGCTCTCCAAACCTTTTGCCGGTCTTGCTGACAACGGTCTTTCCAATCATCTGCTTTGAGAATTTCTTGTCCTCTTCTGGCATGTTTATCCCTCTTCAGTTAATACGCAATGATTATACAGCAAGTTATATTTAAATGTTTTTATTTCAAGGTATTGGTTAATCTGTGGCTGGTAAATTCCGACTGGTAATTATCGGCTGTTTTGTTGATTTTTCAAGTAGTTCCTTCCACAAATCGCTTTCGTTTATTCCAGCCCTTTTTGCTGGGGTTGTCTTAAGTTCTTGGTGCTTTCTCACGAAATTATAGTACGTCTTAAAGTTCTCGGCATACTGCTTCTCATTCCCTTTAAAGCCCCTCATGGTTTTATCCCTTTGCCTGAAACTTTCGTGAAATCTCTCTATAACATTGTTATTGCTGTCATGCTGTCTTAAGCTTACATATCTATAATGGGGTTTCGGATTTTCATAAGTCGCAAACTCTTTTCTTACTGCTCTTTCATAACTAAAAGCCCCATCAGTAACTATTGTCTTGGCTTTCTTTTGTGCTGTTGCTTTCGCAATCTGGAACGTTTCTCTTGCATCTTCATAAGTTCGTGTTGGGCTTTGATTACTTGCTAATAAAAATCTCGTTTCATTATCCAACACATTCCAAACATACGCTTCTTTTCCTTTTACCTTTATGAATTGCTCGTCAGCGTTCCATAAGTCAGAAACATTCGGCTTTTTGCTTTCAACATATTTATTTATTCTGCTCATATAATCATTAACCCAGTTTATTATCGTTACATGGGTTACTTTCAAGCCGAATAATTGTTTCATGCTGTCAGCAATTCCACGATAAGAAACCCCTTTCATGTAAAGGTCTATCGCTGTTATGACACATTCAGTATTGCCTTTTATCTTGCTTACAGGCGAATTGACAAATCTTTTTCCGCACTCTTGGCAGAGCCATTTCTGTTTCTTTCCCATTATAGTTTTGCGAGAGCCATCTTTCTTGATATTGGCACTATTGCAGTAAGGGCATGGCGTTGAAGTGCTTACTTTGTGCTTGTATTCCTGTACTTTGAACTTCAAAGCAAAGTAAGTTTTCAAAAATAGAATGTGCTTACACAAATTTCCCTCTTTGTTGTCGGGACATTCGCAGGAATACCAGCCATTCTTTATTGAAACTTTGTATTTGACATTCTTTTCTACTTGGCTCGGTATAAAATACTCATTAAAGCCATTCTTTATTGGCTCAACGCCTGACTTTAACATATCTAAACTTCTTGCTTTTCTTGTTTCATATTGTTCTTGTTGCATTTTTGTTCACCTTTAGTTATTTATTCTACTTAAGTATTATAGTAGTATGTAATACTACTATATAAATCTATCTAAAATTGTATATACTTCAGTAAATAAATATTTATATACTACCATACTACTTTATGTATAATGGATGAAAAAATACGAAGAAAAACTACCAGCATTAAGATTGAACCACTCCTCTGGAAAAGAGTAAGGAAAAAGTGTATTGACGACGAAATTGACATTTCAGATTACTTGGAAAATTTGATAAAAAAGGACATGATTAACGGAAAAAATAGTTAATTTTATAAAGTAGTCAAAATACTACCATTCAAGCGATGTGGTTTCTACCACATTAAAAAAGGGACACAGGGATTAGCATCTGGCTACCACCGATTCACACTTGGCAAGCATGTTCGGGTTGGATGCTAACCCCCATAGAGTCCTCCCTCCTCAGACTCAGAGGAAAATTATTCTAATAATTTTATCATCTTCTTTAGACGTTTAATGAGTTCTTCATTTCCATACCTTTTCTTTAATTGGATAATAAGGTCAATATCATCTATATTTTTGAGAGTGGTATCTGAATGATTATCTTCTTCTTTTATTTCTGTTTTCTCTTCTTGATTGATTTTTCCGTCGGTGCGAGTCAAAATCTTTTTCGCTTCTTCTTTACCTTTTTCAGTGATGGAGTATTGACCATAACCTACTCTTTCAATGAATCCTAATTCTGTGAGTCGCTTTAAGAAGACTTGTGAGGATATACGCTTAATGACAGCTTCATCCACAATTTCTCCAATTCTCGACGGAGATTTTCTACTAAGGAAAATAAGAATCCTCTCCTGATTGTTTCGCTGTGTCATAGAAGGGACAAGAGTGGACATAAGTATATAAATGTTTCCTATTTTGTTGTATTTGTTCCACTTTCAACAATCACTTTTTAGGCAAAACTTCCACTTTTGAGGCAGAATTGGGACTTTTGAGATAAATGGCAGTTTTGAGGCAAATAAAAACAAAAGGTATTTATATAGGTATCCCAATTCAATGTTTGAAAGTATGTTAATAGCATATTTTCCGCCAACAAAAAGGGTTTTGCCAAAGATGAAGATAATGACTTTTTTTTTGAATCAGATTTTGGCTAAATATATGACTCATATAGGCAAAAAATATATATTATAAAATTCATTAAATACCAAAAATGGCAAAATTAGAAAAAGAATGGCTAACATCGAACTTGTACGATTTTGAAGAAGACCCAGATAAGAATTTGGTTATTGTAAAGAATGAGCCACATTCAAAAATGAAAATCACGAAAGAAACTTTGCCAGACAATTCTCTCACAAAGCATCTTATTTCAAAATTGAAAAACGAAAAAAACATTTAAGATTTTCTTAGGAGGTTAAAATTCATTGCCACCCTCATTAAAAGAAATCATAAAATATCTGGAAGATGAGGGATTACCAAAGGATAAGTCTAAAGTAAAATATGCTATAGATAAATCTTTTATTGTTGGATGGCTCGAAGGGACAGATGATGATTCTAAGGCAACTAAAGTCTTTGTTGATTTATTAGGATTCGTTAAGAAGAATAAAATTCCAATGGATATATTTTTGCCAGTAGATGTGTTAATTGCACTCAAAAAAGATAAGAAAAAATATGTAAGCAGTCCTACATTTATAAGAATGATTAATTCCCTGTTTTCAATAATTGAAGTTGACCCAAGTGTTGAAATGGATGAAATTGTGGCAGTAAAAGAAGTGGCAGAAGAATATTCCAAAATTGGTTACACAATGATTATTCTAACATTAGACAAGGACAAATACACTGAAAACATTCCTAAAATTTATGTTAAAAAACCTGAAGATATTTTACTCATGGTCGCTTTTTTCTGTGCGATGTTTGAACCACTTTATAATTTATTTGAAACATGGTTTGAAGAAGTAAAGGAAGAATAAAATCAGTCACTTCTTACCAGCCGACTCTTACCAGCCAGTGATTTACCAATACCTTATTTCAATCGTTAAATTCAGCTTGAAACCCTTATCTTCAGCAAATTATTAACTTCTTCTTCATCATAGCAAGTTGACTTTAAGCCGCATTTCCTGCATTTGTTTTCGTTATTGCAAAAATCCGGCAGTTCCCTGCTTTCAAGCAGCGCAATAACCTCGTCAACCATCTGCTTTACCTCCTCTTTCATATATGGGTTTATTGCAATATGCCTTTTATCTTTTGTATCGAGATAAACAACAAAGCCTTCTTTTACTTGCTTATTGAAATGCTCCTGCAAAAGCAATGAATAAGCCGCTATCTGTATCCTGTGTGACGGCCAGACTCCATCGCTTGGGGTTCTGCCTGTTTTAAGCTCGAAAGGCACGTATTCATTGCCATAAACATGGACTTGGTCTATAATGCCTTTCAGCTTTAGCTCATCAGAGTCAATCCTTAACTCTGACAGTATTTTAGGAGTCAATTTCTGCCATAACTCTTCCCCATACACATTATTGGCTTCTATAAAGCTGAAAATGTTATTTGCCCTCATTACAGACTCTTCCATTATGAAAGGAAAGCTCTTCCTGTAGGCATCAAGCATGTTCAAATTGACATTTTTCAGCCTTTCCCTGCTGTCAGCTATGGCTTTCCTGAGTATCTGCAGGTATTTCTGCCTGTACATCTCCTGTATGCCTTCCAAAGTTGCCTTTTTTGTTATTGAAATTACTATCTGCTCCTCTGACTTGTTTATTTTGTCATAAGTTTCATGCCTTATCGAGCCCATCACTATGCTTTCCTTCGGAGGCTCTTCAAGAAGAAGCACTTTCTCAAGAAACAGCTTTCTGGAGCAATACAGATAAGAGGATAACAACGAAACAGAGATTTTCATAACAAACACTGAGAAATGCACTTTTATAAAGCTTGCGTCAGGAGATGTCCAGTGGTAGATAAATATAAATAACATTACTTAATTTTAACATCCATGGCTAATTTGTGTAAAAGATGTGCTGCAAATTCTGGAGATTATAATCTATGCAAGGATTGTTGGAGGGAGATTCAAGAGCAATTAGATACAAATATTAGTAGCTCTACGTGTAAGTTGTGCGGTAAGAAATCCGGTGGATACCCTTTATGTTGGGATTGTAGAGAAAATTTTGATAATGGGACATTTTTAGCTTGTATAAAATGTGGCAGATTTAAAAAAGACGAAAGGAAGTTGTGTGGTCAATGTGAAGAGAAAAGTAAAACGGATAATATTAATATTATAAAACAAAAACAAATAGAACTTCAATCAAGTAAAACCAGAGATTACAGGAAAAAATATCCTTCAAATTTTAGAACGCAAGATGGACATTACGTTAGGTCACGTGGAGAAGTTATGATTGCTGATTTTTTATTCAAAAACAAAATAAGATTTATATATGAAAAAAGAGTTAGCAAAAATGGCGAAGAGTTTTATCCTGATTTCTTCTTACCGGATCAAGGGATTTACATCGAATACTGGGGTTCAGAAGAAAAAGATTATCAAAATTTAAAGCAAAAGAAGAAGGATTTCTATAGGAAGAATAAGTATATCTTAGTAGAATTAAGCAACGACGATTTTCACAATCTAAGTGATCAGTTAGAAAGAGAATTAGAAAATAAAGGAGTTAACTTGAACTGGGAATAAAAAATCTTATTCTTCCAAACCGCAACATTTATATTCTAAAACTTAGATAGATACTTTATGAAAGAAGGAGCATACATAGGAGCGTTAGTTGCTTTGCTTGTTTACTTTATGCTGCCAATATATGGGCCTGATGGGACTCCTGCAAGCGTAATACCGACCGGAAATGTGATTTCAAGCACTACAGGATTCAGCACTTATGTAAGCAATCTGCCCTTCAGCACAGTCATCTTTTTCTCTTTGGAAATACTCGGAGTTTCTCTTGGAATAGTATCCCAAATGGTTTTAAGGAAAGTCCAGACTCAGTGAATGTATGGCGGGGCTTGAGCGTAATGTACAAGGGCGAAAGCCGAGTACTAGAATTGCGAAGCATATTTATTTTTAATAATCTAAATATAATGTTCTTGTTCTTCTTGCCCTTGCCAATAGGGCACGTTCAGTATATACAATTAACAATAAAAATTCAAAAATCAATATAAAACTTTAAATATAAACAATAAAATTAACAAATGTATCATGGATATTGAAACAAAGCTTGAGCTGATAAGGCAAGTCGGAGAGGAAATAATAACAGAGGAAGAGCTAAGGCACTTATTAAAGACAAAAGAGCATCCAACAGCTTATGACGGCTTCGAGCCTTCCGGTACAGATATACACATTGCGCAGGGAATTCTAAGGGCAATAAACATCAACAGGATGACAAAGGCCGGAATAAAATTCAAGATGCTGGTTGCAGACTGGCATGCATGGGCAAACAACAAGCTGTGCGGAGATCTGGAGAAAATACAGCTTGTGGGAAAATACCTCATTGAAGTCTGGAAGCACTGCGGCATGGACCTGAAAAATGTTGAATTCATATGGGTAAGCGATTATGTCAAGGAGCCGGAATACTGGAAGAAAGTCATGCAGGTTGCAAGAAACTCAACAGTAAAAAGAATCATAAGGACAGGCCAGATAATGGGAAGGAAAGAATCTGATGTTCAGCAGGCTTCCCAAATACTTTATCCCTGCATGCAGGCAGCTGACATTTTTCATTTGGAAGCGGATATCTGCCAATTAGGAATGGACCAGAGGAAAGTGAACATCCTGGCAAGAGAGCTGGCCCCTTCTCTTGGCTTTTCGAAGCCCGTTGTTGTGAGCCATCACATGCTCATGGGCTTGGGAGAGCCTCCAAAAGAGCAGGATGAAGACAGGATTCTTAAATTAAAAATGTCAAAAACCAACCCGGACAAGGCAATATTCATGAACGATTCAGAAGACGACATCAGGAGAAAGATTGCAAAAGCTTACTGCCCTGCAAAAATCACAGAGGAAAATCCCATACTTGAGTACTCAAAATACCTAATCTTCGAGAAATTCAGCACAATTGAGATAAAAAGGCATGAAAAATTCGGAGGAGATATTGTAATAGAAAATTATGCAGAACTTGAAAATCTTTACAAAGAAGGTAAAATCCACCCAATGGATTTGAAGAATGCAGTTGCTTTCTACATAAACGAGATGACAAATCCCGTAAGGGAAGCTTTTGAGAAAGACGACAGATTAAAGAAACTGCTGCATACTATAAAAAAGTTTGAAGTGACTAGATGATCATTTCTGCTCAATCACCACCAACGTATAATTCTGATTCAGGTATTTCCCTGCAATCCTCTTTACGTCTTCAGATGTAACTTTTTTTACATTCTGCAAATAAGAATAAAAAAGCTTGGCGTCCTTTATCGACTCCCAGAAAGCGAGATTGTCTGCGTGATGCAGATTGTCCTCTGTCTGCAGGGCATTATTCCCCTCGATGTAGGTTTTCGCCTCTTCCAAATCTTTGCTGGTTAATGTTTCAAGCCTTCTGAACTGCTGCAGAATAATCTCTTTTGCCTTCTCTATGTTTTTCTTGTCAAGTCCTGTATAAACTGCAAACATCCCATAATCAGATTCCATCTCGCTGTTGACTCCAACCTGGTAAGCCAGCCCCCTCTTGTTTCTTATCTCGTCAAAAACCCATCCTGACTGCCCTCTGCCGAGGATTGCAGTTATGATATCAAAAACATAGCTGTCCTTGTGAAGCCTGGAAACAGTCTTGTAGCCCAGCACCATATAAGAGTTTAAAGTTTTCTTTTTCTCAACAAATTTTTTGATTTTGGCCTGAGGCGGCTCATTCACAATTGGCCTTGTAATCAGCTTTCTGGGCTTGAGCTTTCCAAAATATTCTTCAATTATCTTCCCAACATTGCTGACATTTCCGGAAACTGAAATTATCATGTTGTTCGGAATATAATGCGAGTAATAATAGGAAGCGACATGCTCCTTGTCAAGTGCCTTTACAGTTTCTATGCTGCCGTAAGTAGGATTTTTTGCAGGGTGCCTGTCAAACAATATTTTTTGGAACAATATCCACTGGTGGAGCCTTGGATCGTCTGTGACCATGTTAATCTCTTTCAGCACCACTTGCTTTTCCTTCTCGAGTATCTTCTCATCAAACAGCGGATTGGCAACCATGTCAGACAAAATGTCCAAAGCAGTTTCAAACCTCTTGTTGATTATTTTTATGAAGAAGGCAGTCCTGTCGCCTGTTGTGTAGGCATTGAACTCCCCGCCATATTTCTCTATTTCATTTGCAATCTCCCTGCTGCTCTTCCTTTTTTTTGTGCCTTCGAAAAGCATGTGCTCAAGAAAATGCGCCAATCCAAGAGTCTTTTTATTCTCAAAATTGGAGCCGAATTTAAACATAACTTCAACAGCAACAGATTTTGAGGAGTTTCTCTCAAAAACAACCGTAATTCCGTTTTTAAGCCTGTATTTTTGCATAAAATAGAAAAAACTTTAAATGGTATATAAGATTTTTGAATTAAAATGAAAATTAACGAATTGAAGTCAATTTTGCAGAAGAAAGGGGCAGATGCCGCTTTATTCTATAATTCCGACCCAATAAAAATTAACCCAAACATGTTTTATTTTTCCGGGTACAAAGGATTGGGGGCATTGATCATTCCGTCCAAAAAACCGCCATTTCTTATTACTCCCTATATGGAGTTGCAAAGGGCAAAAAACTCCATGATCAAAAGAGCATGTTCAATGGAAAAGAAGAGATTTTTTGAATCGATTTACGGAATTATGAAAAAAAACAAATTAAAAATCAAAAAAATTGCAATCGATAAAAACAATTTCACATTAAATTCCTACAGGCATTTCAAAAAGCAGTTCAAAAAAGCCAAAGCAATCGACTTAGCGCTGGACTGCCTTAAGTTAAGGACGATAAAGACTGACAAAGAAATAAAATTTCTGAGAAAATCCTGCAGCTGCGCTGATAAAATAATCCAGAAAGCTATAAGAAATTTCAAGGATTTCAGGACAGAGTCAGAAGCAGCAGCTTTTCTGGAATACGAGACAAAAAAACTCGGCCTGGAGCTTTCCTTCAGCCCGATTGTCGCATCCGGAAGCAATGCAAGTATGCCGCACCATGAGCCGTTAAACATGAAAATAAAAAATGGCTTTTGCGTTTTGGATTTTGGTGTGAAGTACAATGGATATTGCTCAGATATAACCAGAACAATCTATGTTGGCAATCCGAATAGGGAAGAAAGAGAAACATACAACACACTTCTTTCAATCCAAAATAACTCAATCAATCAAGTAAAAAACAACAAAAAATGCTCTGAATTATATGATTTTGCAGTCAAAAATCTCGGTCATAAGCGAAAATACTTCACGCATGGGCTTGGCCATGGTGTTGGTGTAGAGATACATGAGATGCCAAACCTCACATTAAACTCCAAGGACAGGATAAAAAACAACATGGTTTTCACAATCGAGCCCGGGGTTTACATCCCAAGAAAATTCGGGATAAGGATTGAAGACACTATTCTATTCAAAAATAACCCCATAGTTTTAACAAAGACATCAAAAGATTTATTAACCATAAATTGAATTGCATCTGTATGGTGCAAGATGCTTATTCTATCCAAAAATTAGTTTATCTTTCATTGCTGAAAAACAAAAAGCTTTCTTTCAGCCATAAAACCGGCTATAGGACAAAATCAATTAATGGCCAGGAATTGCTCAAGAAAATAAATGCCGCAAGGATGATGCTTAAAAGATACAGCATTAAAAAAGCCGACAAAGTCATAATACTCGGCAATAGCTCAATTGAATGGGTAACAATTTATTTTGCGTGCATCCTGTCAAACATAACTGCAGTGCCTTTGGATGCGCTCACAGATAAAACCCTTCTTCAAAAAATATGCAGGCAGGTAGAGGCAAAGGCAGTCTTTCAAAGCATCTCGATAAATCTTCCCGCTGGAGCAAAAATTAAATCTTTTTACCTTGAAGAGCTTGATGACAAGCTAAAAGAGTTTAAGACAGGCAATGTTCCAATCGACAATGCAAATCCAGAAGATCCGCTGGAAATACAATACACTTCAGGAACAACAGGAGATCCAAAAGGAGTTGTATTAACGCATAAAAATATCCTTACAGCGCTTCAGGCTGCGACAGACGCCTTAAAACTAAGGATTCACTTGAAATTTTTGAATGTCCTTCCTTTAAGCCATGTTTTTTCCCAGATTATGGGTATACTCTTGCCTGTTTATTATGGATATGGGATCTATTTTATTGATTCAATCCGGCCAAAGAAGCTCATTGCCTTTATAAGAAACAAAAGAATTAACGCCGCTATTTTTGTCCCCGGAATGCTCGCTGCTGTAAAAAATGATTTGGAAGGGAAATGCGTGCCGTGCAGCTTAGGAATCCAGTTCAGGCTTATAGGGGTCGGAGGGGCGTCTCTTGACATAGATCTTGAGAAATGGTGGAAAAGAAAAATGATAATGGTGCTGAACGGCTACGGCATGACAGAAACCTCTTCTGTAATCTCATTGAACACGCCGTTTGCATCAAAAGCAGGAAGCGTAGGGAAAATTGCGCAATGTGTTAATGTTAAGCTCGGCGAAGATGGTGAAATTCTTGTTAAAGGAGATAACATAACAAGCGGCTACTACAAAAACAGGGAAAAAACAATAAGCTCTTTTGAAAACTGGTGGTTTAAGACAGGAGATGTAGGATACATAAAAAACGGCTACCTTTACATAAAGGAGAGGAAAAAGGATATTATCATCACATCAAGCGGTCTGAAGGCATATCCGGTTGATATAGAGTCTGTTCTTAACTCGATAAAAGGCGTGAAAGAGAGCTGCGCCATCCAAAGAAACAACAAAATACATGCAGTTTTGATATTGGAGGGAAAGATCAAATGCGAGGATGTGATAAAAGAGGCAAATGCAAGGCTGCTTAGCCACCAGACAATAGCAGGCTGCTCAGTATGGCGCGATATGCAGTTTCCAAAAACGCCTACTGGCAAAGTCAAAAGATTTATTTTGCAGCAGGAGCTTGACAAAACCGACAGGCATAAAAAATATGCTTATGAAAATAAAGTTTATGGGCTGATACACCAAGTATTGGATCCAGGCAAAGAAATAAAGCAAAATTCCAAGCTGGTCGAGCTTGGCATGGACTCTCTTAAAAGAGTCGAGATGATTTCAGAGCTTGAAAAGCAATTTGATGTTGAGATTGATGAAACAAGAATAGACAAAAACACAACTGCTCTGGACATAGAAAAACTGATGAAGGAAAGCAGGATCACAAGCATCAAGTTTAGGGCATGGCCAACAATGCCCTTTGTCAGAGTTTTCAGGCATGCTCTTCAGGTATTTCTGCTATTCCCGCTGATAAGATTTTTTACAAGAACAGAATACAAAGGACTGGAGAATTTAGCAAATATCGAAGAGCCTGTAATCATAGTGAGCAACCATCAGAGCGCTTTTGACATTCCAGTCATCACACGGCGCATAAAAATGCCTTTTGCTGTTGCAGCCCATCCTGAAGTTGTATTCGGAATTGGCGTCGGAGGAATTCAGAAAATTCTAAGAAAACTGCTTGGATATTGCAGCTCATTTGCGTACAATGCTTACCCATTCGGCGCAGCAATAGGAACTGGCACGAGCCTAGAGTTTACCGGAGAAATGATTGACAGGGGATTTTCCATAATACTTTTTCCAGAAGGCGAAAGAACCCCGGATGGAAATATCCACGATTTTAAGTCTGGCGTAGGATACATAGTTGCCGGCATGGAAGCCAAAGTCATACCTGTGAGGATAAATGGCCTGTTTGAGGTGCTTCCAAGAGGCAGCTCAATCCCAAGATTTGGAAAAACATCAGTGATCTTTGGAAAGCCTATTCAATTTAGCAGCAAGCAGCTGTCAAAGATGACTTATGATGGCATCACCAAACTCATAGAGCAAAAGGTAAGAAGTTTATGAGCAATAAGCAGAACACACTATTCGGGAATATGGATATAAAAACCGGCTGCGATATAGTTGAGATAGACAGATTCAGGAAAACTGACAAGAGCTCTTTGCTTAAGATATTTTACGAAAGCGAAATCAGGAATTCAAGACCCGAGACTCTTGCAGGACTCTTTGCTGCAAAAGAGAGCTGCAAAAAAGCATTTAACAGTTTAAGGTGGCATGACATAATTATAAATAAGGAGAAAAGCGGAAAGCCCTTGCTGTCAATCAACAAAAAACAATTGGGAAAAAATGCTGTTTTGAGCTCGGACTTGAGCATAAGCCATGATGGAAGCTATGCCATTGCAATCGTTGTTTTTGTAGTAAAGAAAGGATGAAACAGGATGTTTAACAAAAAAATAATTGCATGGGCGCTGTATGATTTGGCAAACACTGCGTTCACATCGCCATTTGTGACTATCTTCTGGCCTTTGCTTGTGACAGAAATCCTGCACGGCAACGAGTTCCACCTCGGCCTTACAGTTGCCGTAGGGCTGTTTTTCTTCGGTATTCTTATTCCTGCAATCGGTTTAATTTCTGACAATACCAATATAAGAAAACCATTTATCATTGTCCCTACGATTGCTATGATAGTGATAATAGCAATTCTTCCTGGGGTTAATCTCTTCTGGAATCTTGTACTGGCCGGAATTGTAACGATTCTGTATAACATAAGCCTCTCAATATACAACACCATTTTGCCGCTGCTGGCTGCTGACAAGGACATGGGAAAGGTTTCGGGATTTGGGATGGCTGCAGGATTCACTGGAACTATACTAAGCATGCTCATAGCTTATTTGACATTGAAGTTTTTTGAAACTGATACAATAAAGACTGCTGCAGGCATAAAAGCGGTATTCCCGGTCATCGCGATTTTTTTCCTTATTTTCTCGATTCCTATGCTCTTTATTTTTAAGGACGAAAAGGTTAGAAAGCTGAGAATGAGCAGCTCTGAAATGCTTTTCAGGATATTTAATACTTTAAAAGGGCTTTTCAGGATAAGGGGAATGTTACCCTTTCTAGCTTATTTCGGCTTGTTTTCTAATGCGCTTGCTGCAATTGACATATTCTTCTTTTTATATGCCCAAAACGAGATAGGCATGCAGCTTGGGCAGTTTATTCTGCTTTTTATGGGGCAGTCTATCGGTGCGTGCATCGGCGCATTAATTTTAGGAAGGCTTTCTGACAAGTATGGCGCAAAGAATATGCTTGCTTTCTCCACAATAACCTGGATTTTTGTAGTTGGCGTGTTTATATCTTCAAGAAACATCAACACATTTTGGATAGTGGGCCTGATTGGAAGCATTGCATTCGGAGGCTCGATGGCAAATGCAAGAACTTTGTTTGTGTTTTTGACCCCAGGTGACAAGATTGGAGAGTTTTTCGGGTATTCCCAGATTGTAAACAGGCTTGCTGCAATTATAGGACCCTTGATAGGGGGATGGCTTATTGTAAGCTACGGCTACAATGCTGTTCTTTTCATGATAATGGCTTTTATAGTGTTTTCGTTGTTTTATTTATTTAGGGTTCCTGATTTAAGATCAAGCTCAAAAACGTAAAATTTTAAAGCAAACTGCAGATTCACTTTGAAAATGAAATACAAAGAAAAATCATTTAGTTCCGCTGTAAAAGACTACAAGAATCATGTCAAGAAAGCAAAAGGTAAAACTTTCTTCATAATTTTTGACATAAATAACAAGGAAGCTTTCTATTCCACCGCTCCTTTGTCAAGGGCTTTGCATGAGCTCGGGGCAGACGCAAGCTGCATTGGCGTAAATAAAAAATCAGAAGGATTGGAAGCGTTAAAAGACGTTTGGAATAATTTTGAAGAGCTTGAAAAAGGCATAAAAAATGAAAAAACAGAATCCTTGGCAGATTTTATTGAAGAGGTTGACAAAAAAGCAAAAGGCGAATTTAAAAAATTATTCAAAAAACCTGAATTTGTACTTGAAGCAAAATCAAATAAGTTTACGGGCTCTTTGGAACTGCCCTTTCATACAGAATGGTTTAAGGATTACAGAATGGACGAGTTAATGAAAACCGCTGAAATCCTTTGGAGAGATGTTTATGCTTTAAAAAAAGGTGAGAGAGTAGGTATTGGCTTTTCGCTGATACCTGCTCAGAATTTAATTGGACATCCTTTGGAAGACTATCTTGACTCTTATTCGATAATATGGGCAATGACGCAGACTGCAAAAAAAACAGCAGAGCCGATAATGAATGCTTATACATTCAGAGCTTCCATGCTTGAGAAAAGCGAGAGGATATCGGATTTAAGGGCTACCTTGCTCGGATGCGAGCTGTCAAAGGAGATTGATGAAGAGATATTTAAAAAATACAAAAAACTTTCAAAGCTATTAAATCTTGACAGGCTAAAGCCAATTGATTTATCATTTTCGATAAGCGCAAAAGGTTATCCTGGCAAGCACCTTTTTGGTGAGATTATCGGCTATCCCTCCCCAAACAAAAAGACAAGATGGCTCACTCCAGGCCAGATTATCTACAAGCTTGATTTCTACCCGCAAACAAAATATGACGAGAGGGACCCAGTTGCAAGAGTGGCTTTTACAGAGACAATTCCAATAGATATATTCATAGAAACAAACTTGGTGGACTGGAGCGACATAAGGGCCAGAAACCAAAAATTGAAGGACAAAATGGACAAGTGCGACGTTATCTATGTTGAAGGCAGGCTTAAAGAAAAATATACAGCAAAACTTGAGGTCGGATTAGTCAAGGAAGACGGCTCGAGAAGGTGGGTCAGGCGCTCTGACACTGATGTGCGGGAAAAAATAAACAGGGATTACCTAAAGATGACTGGGATAAAAGCTGGATGCATGGGCAATATTCCCGGTGGAGAGGCTTTTGTGACACCGGAGTACATACATGGCATATTTGTCGGAGATATTGTTGTTCACGTTGACCAGAGCTATGCATTAAATGATAAAAATCCCATTGTTGTAGAGTGCTACGGCAGCACTTATAAAATCATAGACGGCCCAAATGAAATTATTAAGAAAATAAATAAAAGGAAAAATGATGCAATGAAAATGCTGCTTGAATCAGAAAAAAACAAAAGTTTGCCGCAGGAAATAATTGATTTGAAAAAGAAGAACTTTGAGAGGATAGGGGAATTTGCGATCAACACAAATCCAAAGGCGAGGTTGTGCGAATATCTTATTGTCAACGAAAAAATAGCAAAGATGATGCATATCGCCCTTGGCTCTGGATTTGAGCCTGACAGGAGCACAGAGTACCATATGGATATTGTGTTCAATGCCCCGAGGCAGAAGCTTGATGTTTATGGGATTGATAATAAAGGGAATAAGCATTGGATATTAAGAGATGGGGAGTTTGTGGCTTAGAATGCTCGATAAATCATGCAAAATAATCCTAAAGCAGTGCATGAATCTAAAGAAAAATGAAAGCTGCCTTATTGTTACGGACTCTAAACTAAAATCAATAGGAGATGCATTATACAAAAACTCATTAAAAATTACTAAAAATTCAAAAATAATTCTAACAACCATACCAAAAGCTCATGGAGAAGAACCTCCACAAAAAATCGCAGATGAAATGCTAAAGCATGATGTGATTTTAATGCCAACAACAAAATCTTTGAGTCATACAAGAGCTAGAGAGAATGCAATCAAAAATGGCGCTAGAATAGCAAGCATGCCTGGTATTACAAAAGACACGATGCAAAGGACATTAAATATTAATTTTAATAAAATAAAAACAATCAATGAAAGACTAATATCAAAATTGAAAAATAAATCCAATATAAAAATAACAACAAAACTCGGTACAAAAGTGGAATTTGAAATTAAGAATAGAAAATGGATAAGTGATGATGGAGCCATATATAATAAAAAGCGTGCTTTTGGCAATTTACCCGGAGGTGAGATATTCATTGCCCCACTTGAAGGAAAAACAAATGGCAAAATTATTGTGGATGCGAGCGTTGGCGGTTTGGGGAAAGTTGATAAAAATATTAAAATAACTGTTGAGGACGGCTTTATAACAAGTGCGAATGGCGGAAAAACTGCAAATCAGTTCAAAAAATTACTAAAAAATGAGTTATACAGGAATGTTGCAGAGCTTGGCATCGGCACAAATTACAGGGCAAAAATAACAGGCAATGTTCTGGAAGACGAAAAAGTGGCAGGAACTTGCCACATAGCCTTCGGCAACAACAAGCATTTTGGCGGCAAAGTTGATGTGCCATTCCATGTTGATTTTGTAATCAAAAAGCCGACAATTTATGCTGACGGCGCTTTGATAATGAAAGAAGGAAAATTTGTTTGATAAACCAAAAACTTTTATAGTAAGAAATTTTTCACAATCGCTATGCCAGCAAAAGAAGCAAAGCCAAAGAGCATAATCGACAGCGTGATGTACGGCTATTCAACATCCTCAAATCAGTATGAGGACGAAAACAGGATTCTTAAGGAAACTGTCAGCAGGCTTAAAGAGGAGATTGAAAGATTCAAATCGTCCCCATTAATGGTCTGCGAGGTGAAGGAGCTTTTTGGCAATACTTCTATAATAAAAATACCCAACGGCAACCAGTTTCTTGTCAACATATCTAATGACTGCGAGAAGCTTAAATCTGGCGACTTAGTTTTGGTTGAGCAGAAAAACCTCACAATAATAAGAAAAGTGCCAATTACTAGACGCTTTAATGTTGAGAAATTTGTGATTGTTGAAAAGCCCACAATTTCATGGCAGGAAATCGGAGGCTTGGGCAGCCAGATAAAAGAGATACAGGAGGTAGTTGAGCTTCCGTTAAAAAAGCCGGAACTGTTCAAGAAGATCGGGATTACCCCTCCAAAAGGGGTGCTTCTTTACGGCGAACCCGGGACTGGCAAAACATTGCTGGCAAAGGCAGTCGCTGCTTCTACAAACTCCACCTTTATAGAAGTTGTCGGCTCTGAGCTGGTGCAGAAATTCATTGGCGAAGGCGCAAAGCTTGTTAAAGAGATTTTTGAATTCGCGAGGAAAAAAGCCCCTGCAATTGTTTTTATTGACGAATTAGACGCTTTGGCTGCAAAAAGGGTCGAGGTGGGAACTTCTGGAGAAAGGGAGGTCAACAGGACATTCATGCAGCTTCTTGCCGAGCTTGACGGCTTCAAACCGCTTGACAATGTTAAGATTGTAGGGGCAACAAACAGAAAAGACATTCTTGATTCGGCTGTATTAAGGCCCGGAAGGCTGGACAGGCTGATAAACATACCAATCCCAAGCAAGGAAGCAAGATTAGATATATTCAAGATACACACCAAAAACATGAGCTTCGAGAAGAGCATCAATTTAGAAGCTTTAACTGCCAGAATGGAAGGATTTAGCGGCGCTGAGATAAGAGCCGTATGCACCGAGTCAGGCTATTTTGCAATAAGGGACAACAGGACTTCTGTCACAAAAGACGACTTTTTGAAGGCTATAGAAAAGGTCAAGAAGGAAGAAGCAGCTGAAGGGGAAGATTACATGGGGATGTTTGGGTAATTCTTGTTATATTCAATAATTTTTAGTGGCTAACCGACTGATAGGGGGGATTTCGACGAATGACGAGGGGGAGTTCCTGACGACTAAAAAAAAGGGCGAGAAAATCTAATTACTTTGAAGCCTTCTCTTCAATTGCCAATTTTAACATACCTCTTCCATCATAATTCCAATATGTAATATCTTGCTCAATAAAAAGCCACTTTAAGATTTTAAGTAATAGTTCAACCTCAAGACCTTTTTTAAAAATCATCTTTCTTTTTTGTAAAATTTCGTCAGGTTCTTGGCAATTCCAAATCTCTTCAATTGCTTTTAATAAAATTGGAAAATCGTTTGGATTGTCTATTTTCTTTATCTCCAAATCCTTAAAAACAGTTTGGTGACTTGGCCTTTTATCAATATCTTCTTCCATTTTTTCTACCCATACTTGAAAATCAATTCCCTTGTTGAGAAATGTCGGTCTCAAAAGATAAATTTTCCTACCATCTTTTAGTGTTTCAACGTAGTATCTATACATTGTTACATGTTTCTTACCTTCTTTCCAATAACCTCCTTTTTCAGATAGAAATTTATTTACAGTCTGTTTTCTTAATTCATCTCTTAGTGATGCCATTTCTAAAAATTAATTTAGTAAATTTTCTTAACATTTTTTTATTATGCCTGTTTAATGGGATTATTGTGTTTATCTCTATATTACAATCAGTTTTATTGAATGCGTCTTCGATACTTTTCGCATTGATTAATTCAACAGTCTTAATAACATTTTCATCATTATAAAAACAGTGTATCACTCCGTACTTCATCTTAATCCAAAAAAACAAATAAAAACAATGTTTATATAGTTTATGTAGATTTGTGTATAGAAATCAATAGAAATAAAGAGTCTAAAATGGATATGTCTATACTTCAAAAAGAGGTTTTTGAAAGATATCATAGTAAATCCCAGATAGCTAGGGTTCTTACAGAAAATTGGTTTAAAGAAGAAATGTATTGTCCTGCTTGCTTAAATGAAGAACTATCAAAAAATCCAAACAATACAAAAGTAACTGATTTTTTTTGTAATAATTGTGGCAATTATTTTCAACTAAAGAGTCAAAATTCTACGTTTCATAATAAGGTAGTAGATGGTGCATATAATCCAATGATAAACGCTATAACATCGAGAATAAACCCCAATTTCTTTTTTATGCAATACTCAAATAAGGATTGGGAAATAAATAATTTGTTATTAATTCCAAAATTCTTTTTTTCGGAATCCATAATAGAAAAAAGAAAACCTCTTTCTGAATCTGCAAGACGTTCTGGATGGACTGGATGCAACATACTATTGTATAAACTGCCTATTTCTGGAAAAATTAAAGTTATTGAAGACAAAAGGGTGATATCAAAAATCCATGTTCAAAGAGAATGGAAAAGATTGTGTTTCTTAAACAATCAAAAACCAGAAAAAAGGGCATGGACTGCTGATGTAATGTACTGTGTTGAGAAATTAAACAAGAGAGAATTTATTCTAGGAGATTTATATAATTTTGAAGGCTACTTATCAAAACTCCATCCTGATAATCATAATATCCAAGCAAAGATTAGACAGCAATTACAAATTTTAAGAGATAATGGAATTCTTGAATTTAAAAATAAAGGTCGTTATTTGATTAAATAATTATTGGAGATTCTTTAGAGGAATTAACTAAAATTCCTTCCGAATCAGTAGATTTAGTGTTTGCTGATCCGCCTTACAACATGTCTAAAAAGAAAGGTTTGGGATGGAAATACAGCAAGCATATTACAATGCAAGAAGGATGGGATATATTTTCTAAAGACGAATATTATCAATTTAATCAAAAATGGATTAAAGAATGTTTGAGAATTTTAAAACATGGTGGAAGTTTATGGATTTGTGGCTCTTTTCATAATATTTACCAATTTGGTTTTATTCTACAACATTTGGAAGATGTTAAAATTAATAATAGCATAGTTTGGTTTAAGCCCAATGCCCAACCAAATATCACATGCAGATTCTTTACTGAAAGTACAGAACATTTGATTTGGGCTTCAAAAAATGGTAATGGTAAAAAATGGAAATTTAATTACAATGCTACAAAAAATTTAATTGAAGATAGGTTAAATCCCAAAGGAAAACAGACACGCAATGTATGGGCAATTCCATTAACGCCAAAAGAGGAAAAATGGGCAGGTGAACATCCAACGCAAAAACCAGTTGAATTATTGAGAAGAATAATACTTTCATGCACTGATGAAGAGGATACAGTTCTAGATCCATTTTTGGGTTCTGGCACTACTTCTTTTGTTGCTAAAATGTTGAAGAGAAATTCTATAGGGATTGAAAAAGAAAAAAAATATCTTGAACTTATAAGAAAAAGATTGAATCCGCCGCAAAAAACATTAACCGAAACGGGAATGGAAGTAATAAATGGCTGAAGGTTTAATCAAAGACTAACGCCGCACACACACTACTAACGAAACGTCCCTATTGAAACTTGTTATTGATTGCTCACTTTGTTCGCTTGATTGAACTACGAGCCACTAAAAATTACTTTGCGAACGAAATTTTCCAGAACTTTGTGACTGGGAAGAGCTTAACAGGAATCCATAAGATTATCCATAGAAACTCTTAAAAATAGGCATATATTATATTCGCTGTGTACGCGATGACTTCGTGAACACCCTTAGAAGCGCAAGCTGATGATATGCGGAAGTAACTACTGAGCGTACACATTCTCTCAATGCTTAGCCGCTTTCCACATTACCTCAAAATATTTTCTGTAGCCTTCTGCAATGGCCTTGTTTTTAATGACGATAGCCAAAGGCTCTTCCTCTGAAAGCAGGAGAATAGCGACTTTGTCCCCGTAAATCCTTAAAGCTGCTCTTGAGCTGTACTGTTCTGGAATATACCTTATAGTGCTTAGGGGATTTTTTCTTATCTTGCCGCGCGATTCTTCATCATAAATCAGCCTTAAGGCAATCCTTGCCTTTACTCTTTTGCTGACAAAATGCCTAAAATAATGCTTCAGGATTTTTTCCAGCTGGCGGCCTGGCCCATATCCAATATAGTCCTCGCCAGTCCTTATAATATCCTCGAAAACTGTCTTCAGGCCTTCTGGGCCCTTGAAAAACCTGACATCGTGCCTCTCCTGAAATTTCGCCTGCAATTCAAACTCCGGCAGCGCCTTCTTAAAGTCATTTTTAAGGCTCTCCAGCTCAAATCTCTTTTCCTCGATTATCTCAAGGAACCTCTTGGGGTTTACAGGGCTGAACAATTTCTTGTTGTTGACTATTACAAAGCTTATCAAGCCCTTTTCCATCAGCCTTGACAGAGAGTCATAAACGTTTCTCCTGTGGATTCCTGATTTCTCTGTTATTGAGCCTGCCTGTGCAGTGCCAAGCTCCAGCAGAGTTTTGTACACTTTCGTTTCATTTGGGGTTAACCCAAGCGAATAAAACAGACCATTGTCCATAGTTGAGCGGCATGCGCCACAGTTTTTAAATTTTATGGTGATAGCGTGTCACCACACTTATTTATATACTCCAACACATATACTTTTTTGATGATTAATATGAAAGACAAAAAAGAATTTCAGATAGGAATTCTGGATGTAAACACAATGGAAGATTTTGAGGACAAGTGAAGCCATGGAGGTGACTAAACTCAGATTCAAAGTCATTTATTCCCCAAGGCAAAAAGGATTAATGCAAAAACCTGAAAAACTTAACTAAAAATTAAGAAGTATTAGGAAAACAGAACCAAAAGTTCCAAAGTATTAATTCACAATAAAATCGACGCAAATTCGATAAAACCTTGGGGAATATTGACCACATTTTACGATTTCAAGCATTCTGCATTTTTTCTTTAGACTAAAGCAAGCTTCTTTAATTTTGTCTTCTGCCTTGTAGAATTCGTCCTCGTGCAAAAAGTCATAGAAGTGGATAGTGCCATTTTTCTTAGCGTATTTTATGGCTAAATCCAAAAAATTTTCTCCACCTTTTGGCAGCGGCATAAGGACCCTGTCAAATTTCTTCTTCAGCTTAGGCACGATTTTCCCCACATCGCCGAAAAATAACTTCACATTACTTTCTAATTTGTTTTTTTTAGCATTTCCCAAAGCATATTTGTGCGCAACTGGATTGATTTCAATTCCATAAACTTCCTTGCATTTTGTGTTTTTTGCTATGGCCAGAGGATAGATTCCGCAGCCCGAAAACATCACAAGAACAGATTCACTTGGCTTTATTAATCTGGCAATCCTTTTTCTTTCAGAAGACATTCTTGCAGAGAAATAGACTTTTTCAACATTAAGCTTGACAAGAACATTGTTTTCCTTATGTGTTGTTTCTTTTTTATTTTCGCCAGCGATAACCTTCAGCTTAGGCGTCCTAAACTTCCCAGAGTACTTTTTTGTTTTTTTAAGAACTGTTTTTATATGATGGTAGTTTTCCAAAATTGTATTGCCTATTGTTTTTTCTCTTTTTGCCAATTCTTTAGGAATCTCAGAGAAAATAACTATATCGCCGACTACATCAAAAGAAGACGGCGCAAATTCCAGCTCCTTTTTGGTTAATTTATTTTTTAGGTAATATTTTAGATTGTGTTTCATTTTTTTAATAAAATAATAAAAATCAATGAAATTATTAGAAAAATTATAATGTAAGGAAGGAATCTCTTGGTTGCTGTCGTATCATAATTTATTATCTCTTGTATTTTGATATCATCTTTAATTCTTTCTTTTTTCAATTTTTCAAATTGCTCTATTGAAGATTTTGTTATTTTTTTCATCTCTAACCAAAAAAATCACTTAACCCTGTCTGCATTTTTTTTGTTTTTTTATCTGTCAATCCTTCTATCTGCATTTTTACTCTTTCTTCTGAAAAATCATGCTCACCCACAAGCAGTCTCATAATCCTTTCCTCGTCTATAGGCTTCCATTTCAATTCATACTTTTCATTGACAGGAATATTTTTTATCAAATCGAAAACCTCTCTCCACGAAAATTCAAAGGAGTCATTCCATTTTGTGTCAATAAACAATCCTTCAAAATCATTCTTATGCCTTTTTACCAATTTTAAAGCAGTTTTTGGGCCTATGCCCTTTATCCCTCCACTGTTGTAGTCAGTTCCAATCAACATCGCCAGCGCTATTAACTGCTCTTGGCTTATTCCAAGATGCTTGAGGTTATCATCCAGATTGATAATGTCCGGACTTATGGTTTCATAGCTTAACTTGTTCGTTTTTTTCTTCTTGCCGGCCATATTCAGATTTCTTACTATTAGGGGGGCCTCAAAAAGCAATGCATCAGCGTCATTTGTTGCCAAGGCAAACGCATCATTGTTTTTCACTATGAGGGATGCCTGAGCTTCTGCTTCAGAAGGAGCTTCCACAACAGGCAATCCAAAAGCCTCTATAAGATTTTTTGCTTCTCCTATCATATCGCCAGTTAGTCTGGATGTTCTTGAAGCGTACTTTCTCATCAATTCAGCATCAGCCCTTTCCTTAGCTTTCTCAAAATTTCTCTGGGCTTCCAGCTTGATTTCCTTTCTCTTTTCAAGAGTCGAGTGCTTCAGCTTCGGCGGCTCGCCGTCAAAAACAAATACAAGCTTGATATTCTGCCGGGTTAGGTTAGACACTCTTGTTAACAATCCCATCAAATGAGAGGTGACATTGCCTTTTGAATCTATCAGCAGGGAACCATCTCTTTGCCTTATCGAGCTTAAGAACTGGTAAAGCCACATTGGGGCATCGACAGCCAACACTTTGTTTTTAAGAAATTCTAGATTAATCTCCTTGATTAGCAATAATTCAGTTAAGGCTACTCCCATCTTATATTTTCTTAAAGGTCAAGTTTTTTAATTCTTTGCCTGCCATGTCCTGCGCCTTTGCCGATAAGTCCCCTGGCGCGATAAGGATTACCGGCAGCTTCTTGAACTGGCCTTTTACATAGGCGTTGCTCAAGTCAGAATCGCTTACCCTTTTCTTGTTTTTTGCTTTGCAGTAATATTGCAGGTTTCCAACAACGCTTGGAATTTCGACAATAAAATCAATTTCAGAATTCTTCTTTATTGTTTCTGTGTCAATGATGCCTATCTTGTTTTTCTCAAAGAATCTCAAAATATCTTTCAGGAATATGTCTTCAGTTTCCCTCTTTTTGTATTTTCTAGTGACTTGCGAGCGAGTTCGCGTGACTTGCGAGGCTCGCAAGGCTCGCTCGCCATTTGCCAGCTCACTCGCATCCGACTCTTTTTTTTCTTTTAACTGTTTTTGAGTTTGTTGCATTGGTTTTTCTTCTGTTTTTTGCTGTTCTTTACTTTCCTGCTGTGCTTTTTCTGCTGATTTTTCATCTATTTTATTTTCTGCAGGCTTCTCAAGAATTCGAAGCTGTGATTTTATGAGCTGCTCAGCCTCCTCATTGCTTGCAAGGTACCATTTCCAGAATATCTCCTTGCTATTGTTATAGTTGACGCTCAAAGGCTTCGCAAAATCCTTGATCTCCCTTAATGCAACTCTCACTACAGGCTCCTGCTCAGAATCCTTTAATACCTTGTTTTGGCTCAGCAAGTCGAATGCCTTTTTCTCCTTGTCGTTCATGTTCCCTGTGTATTTTTGCAGCATGGATTCCTGCCCAGCAAGATAGTAAAGAGGCGATCCCCCTACCTTGATTGTTGATATCTTCAGCTTGCTGCTTGCCGTCAGCTCTGCAAGATGCGCAGATGCCATCAGTATGTTGCTTCCAATCTCTTTTGAGATCTGCACAGGCAAAACAGGCCCTTTAATCTTTATAATTTCAATAATCTTATCTCTAGTTTCCATCTATGTTTAACCTCTTGCCATTGCGTATTGCATGTTAACCCGCAATCATTTTTTTGCAATAAAAGGCTTATTGCGACATCCATCTATCCGCACGAAAGTGCATTATTGCCGTCGCAGCAAGGCAAAGCTCAATCATAAAACGCACAGTTAATGTGCATGGACAATACGAGCAAGCCTATGGTGCATTCAATTGTTGCAAAACATGAATATATAATGATATGAAAAGATGATTTTTCACCTTCCCACACCATTTTCTGTCTCTCATTATCATATTCTAACAAACCTCCTATTTATTTTTTGCCCTAATTTTGGCCTGAAAACAAACAAGAGGTTAAACATGCAATCATAATAAAAAATAGGCAAGTTTTGTTTATATATTTTGTTGTTTGTCAACATGCCTGCAAATTTATTTGTTGGGTAGCACAAAGTAGGATAAAGGTAAGATATTTAAATGGCGTTGGATTTTTCCACATTATGAAAATTGCAGTCGTGGGCGCAGGCTATGTAGGTCTTGTTACTGGGGCTTGCTTTGCCGAGATTGGCAACGATGTCGTATGCGTTGACATAGACAAAGATAAGATAAGAAAGCTGAATAGCAATATCATACCAATTTTCGAGCCAGGCTTGGAAGAAATGGTTATCAAAAATAAGCAGGCCGGAAGATTAAGCTTTGCAAATGATTTAAAGAGAGCAATAAAAGAATCTGAAATAATTTTCATTTGCGTTGGCACTCCTCCAAAGGAGAATGGCGAGGCTGATTTGAGCTATGTGGACAACGTAGCAAGGACAATAGCTGATGTCATGGATTCTTACAAAGTAATTGTCGAAAAAAGCACTGTTCCTGTTGAGACAGGCAATGAGGTTGCGAAAACAATAAGGGCATACAACAAGCACAAAGTTGATTTTGATGTAGTCAGCAACCCGGAATTCCTGAGGGAAGGCAGCGCTGTAAAGGATTTTATGAATCCAGACAGGATTGTAGTCGGATGCGAAAGCGAAAAAGCAAAAAATATAATGAAAAAGCTGTATGCACCGTTAAAAGCGCCAATTATCTTTACTGACATAAAAAGCTCGGAAATAATCAAGCACGCCTCCAATTCATTTTTGGCAACAAAAATATCGTTTATCAATGCTATAGCTAATATCTGCGAGCTTGCGGGGGCTGACGTGGAGAAAGTAGCGGAAGGCATAGGCTCTGATAAAAGGATAGGAAAGGCATTTTTGAATGCGGGCATTGGCTATGGCGGTTTTTGTTTTCCCAAGGACGCTGATGCATTTGTGAGGATAGCCGAAAAACTGGGCTACGATTTTAAATTGCTTAAATCAGTTCAGGAGATAAACAATGACCAGAAGAAGCGCTTTGTCAAGAAGATAGAAAAGGCGTTATGGGTAGTCAAGGGGAAGACAATCGGGGTGCTTGGGCTGGCGTTCAAGCCAAATACAGACGACATGAGATTCGCTCCGTCTCTAGACATAATAACTGAGCTGCAAAAAGACGGCGCAAAAATAAAAGCTTATGACCCTAAGGCAATGGAAAAGGCAAAAGACTTTCTTAAAGGCATAACCTACTGCAACAACCCTTATGATGTTGCTAAAGATGCGGATGCACTGGTTATAGTTACTGAGTGGAATGAGTTCAAGGAGCTTGACCTAAAGCGCATAAATGGCCTTATGAGGCATTCTTTGATTGTCGACGGGAGGAATATATACAATCCTGAAATGCTTAAAAAAGAAGGCTTCACGTATATAAGCATGGGGAGAAAAGAAGTGGTTTGAACGGAAGCAATGATATTAGAAAGATTTGAAAGATTTGAAAGATTTGAAAGATTTGAAAGATTTGAAAGATCTGGAATGGAAAGCTTTGTCTGGAAAAATGGAAAAAATTAAGCAATATAATAGAAAAATAAGGGAAGGATATAAGGGTGGTGATACATATTGAAGCGATAGTGCTTGCAGCTGGTTATGCTACCCGTCTATACCCATTAACAGAGAATATCCCAAAACCTTTGTTAAATGTTGCTGGAAAGCCCATACTTGAGCATATAATAAGAAAATTAGAAGTCATACCGGCCATAAACAAAATTTACATAGTGACAAATGACAAGTTTGAGCAGCATTTCAGGAAATGGCTGGAAAATTTTGATTCAGAAAGGCCGATTGAAGTAATAAATGACGGCACCAAAACAAATGAGGACCGTTTGGGAGCCTTAGGGGACATACACCACATAATAAGCCTGAAAAACATAGACGATGAAATACTAGTGGTTGCCGGCGACAATCTTTTTGAGCAATCTCTTATTGAGGTATTTAATTTTTTTAAAAAACGTAAATCAAATGTTATTGTGCTCCATGATGTAAAAGATTTTGACTTGGCAAAGCATTACGGCATTGTTGAAGTAAGCAATAATCTTGTTGTGAACTTCGAGGAAAAACCAGTTTCGCCAAAATCGACTCTTGCTTCAACTGTGATTTACTTTTTCCCAAAAAAAACCATATCATTGATAAAAAAATATATCTCCCAGGGCAATAATCCGGATAAGACTGGAAGCTTTATTGAATGGCTCCATAAAAGAGAAAAGGTATACTCTTACATAACAGATAAAAAATGGTATGACATAGGAAGCATAGAGCAATTAAAAAAAGCAGATAAGCACTACAAACAAAAATGAAAACCGTACTAATCACTGGAGGAGCTGGATTTATAGGGAGCCATCTGTGCGAATTTCTCTTAGGCAAAGGCTACAAAGTAATTGCTATGGACAATGTCATAACGGGCAGCTTAAAAAACATAGAGCATTTGAGAGGCAATGAAAATTTCACTTACATGCATCACGACGTAAGCAAGCATACTGTCGTAAATGAAAACTTGGATTATGTGCTGCATTTTGCCTCTCCAGCAAGCCCTGTCGATTACCAAAAAATACCGATACAAACATTAAAAGTTGGAAGTCTTGGAACCCACAATACCCTCGGATTAGCCCTGGCAAAAAAAGCAAAATACATGCTTGCATCCACTTCTGAAGTTTACGGGGATCCATTAGTAAACCCGCAGCCGGAAAGCTACTGGGGAAACGTAAATCCTGTCGGAATCAGAGGCTGCTACGACGAGGCCAAGCGATTTGCAGAGGCTTTGACAATGGCTTACCACAGGATACACAAGCTTGATACGAAAATAGTTAGAATATTCAATACTTACGGCCCCAAGATGAGGAAAGACGATGGAAGGGCGGTTCCAAACTTCATAACACAGGCATTGAAGAATGCTCCAATAACCGTTTATGGAGACGGCAGGCAGACAAGAAGCTTTTGCTATGTAAGCGATTTGGTGGAAGGCATATACAGCCTGATGATATCAAATATAAATGATCCTGTGAACATAGGAAACCCGGAAGAGCATACTATATTGGAGTTTGCAGAGCTAATCAAGGAACTGACAAAAAGCAAAAGCAAAATAGCATTCAAGCAGCTTCCTCTTGACGACCCTCATGTAAGATGTCCCGATATAACCAAGGCAAGGAAAGAATTGAAATGGGAGCCGAAAGTAGAGCTTAAAACAGGGATTAAAAAAACAATAGATTCTTTCAAAGCTTGAGCTGGCTATAATTCTCTTTAGTCCACTTTTTTGTTGCAGTATAAATCTGCTGAAATGCATTGAGGCTGGCAATTATAACAAACCATAATGCCCAGACTGGCCGGTTGATAACCGCAAGCAGGCCAAAAATATTAGTTACAAGCAAGGTAAAAGGAAAAAATGTCTTGTACTGATATTCCTTAAACATTGTGGTGTCTTCCTTGAATTTAAAGAAGAACCTTTTTGTCTCGGATATGTATAATGAGAATATCCACATGAATCCTGCCGCATTCCCCAATATTAAATAAAACGGATCATTGGTGGTTCTGTACACTCCAAGCGAAACTCCGAAAACAAATGCGAATTTGTGAATCTTGTTCCCAAACTTATCATACCAGCTGCCTACAATGGTCTGGTTGTTGGTGTATCTTGCAATAGCCCCGTCAATATGGTCCATCAGCACAGTCAGTTGCAGGAAGATGTACCCAATTACCAGATTTTTCCAGTCACCAAATGAGAAAAATATGAATGATGCCACTGACATTAAAATGCTTATAACAGAAGCCTGCACCGGGGTTACTCCTATTTTTGACAGCAGCATCGCTAATGGATTGGAGAGTTTCCTGTATGTATGTTTGGCCAGCCAGTTCTCATTTTTCTTGTCGATACTTCCTGTTTTTTTCATCTATACTCACAAATTATTGATTATTTTATAAAATATTCGCTTGTCCTCATTGTCCATTATTTTAAGGAATAAAAGTATTGATATATATATTAAAAACCCGGCAAAAACAGCAATAAATAAGTTACCTATGAACTGCAGCAAGAAAACCATTGTGCCTGCCGCTATTAGGGGCTTGTGCACAAACATTATCAAAAATCTTAAATTAAACCCGTAATTAGCTGCAAACCCGGAGTAAATAATGAAAAAAATAATCTCGGTAATCAATGTCGCTGCGGCAGCTCCAATTATACCGTAAATTGGGATTAATACAAAATTCAGTACTATGTTTATTGCAGCTGCGCTGGCCTGCCCGAGCAGCCTTGTTCCCTGCTTGTTTATGGCCATCAGAGTATAACCAGTTACTGGGTTAAGGAACTTTAAGAGTATGTATCCGGAAAGCATAGAAAGTACTGCTGCAGAGGCTGAATACTCTTCCCCGTATAAAAAAAGAATTATTTTATCTGATAGAACGTAAATCCCTGCAGCTATTGGAAGCCCTAGCACAAGCATATACTTAAACGACCTTTCATAAACGAGCTTTAGCGATTTTTTTGAATTTATGTAAAACCTAGATATCACGGGATAAATTGAATTTGCGTACATAAGCGGTATGAAAATAAGCGCAATCGTTATGTTTGCCGCTGCAGAATAGATGCCGACTTCAGTGGTACTGCGCAATTTTGAAATCATTATCTGGTCTGCGTACAAATATAATGTTGTAAAAATCGCAGAAAAGAAAAATAAAGAAGACTCTTTAACAATCATTTTTGAAAACCCGTAGTCAAATTCAAAACTTATCTTTGCAAATCTGGCATAAACAATCACAGTAGCGATGCTCAACACAATAAATTCTGCTGCAGGGAAAGCCCATACTGAAACAGCAAGCCCATAGTTATTTTTCACCAGGTAAAAAACTGAGCTAATCAGCACCAGCATCCTTAATATTTTAATGCCCATCTCGTAGTGCATCCGCTCAAAAGCCCTGAATACGGAAAAACACAGTTCGTTGAATGACTGTACCAAAGCAAACAGGAGCATTATATACGCCACTATTTTGACTTGGGAAGGGTAATCCATAATATTCAGGAATAGATAAGCAATAATCATTGCAAATCCAGCAAGAAAAATCTTGATGATTATGCCGTTAAACAGGTATTTGGAAGCCAAAGCTTTATTTCTGCTTATTTCCCTTACAAACAGCTGGTTTAAGCCAAAATCAACAATAACCATCACAATCAAGCCAAAAGCAAGCCCGAAGCTGAAAATGCCGAAATTATCCTTTCCCAGGCTTCTTGCAAGATAGACAAAAATAACAAATTGCAATATCCTGGAGATGATCTCGGCAGTCAGGAGACTAGCAAAATTAGCAGTAATCCTCCTGGCAGTTCCAAATCTTATGCCGTCACTTTTTTTTGAAGAGGGCTTCATAGTAATGATCAACAGTTTTGCCTTTGTAATTTACAATAAACGCAACAGTCTGTATAAGCACAGAAATAGAGCCGTACGCAGCTAAATAAATAATGAACAGCATATATTGGGAAGTAAACCCATAGCTTGCGTTAATCAACTCTAAAATTGCCAATAGGGTTATGTGCACAATATTGGCCGGATAAACCCAGAATTCACGTACTATGTCATAAGCCCGATATAGATTTCCGCCAATCTTTGTATCACCGCCCTTCATATTTAATTTTCCTGCCAAACTTACCTTGACTTTTTTTCCTGTTTTGATTTCACTCGACCTTTCTTCAATAACAGCATCTTTTATTGAATTAAGAATAATCGGCTTTCCGAACACAGCGCACAAAAACCCAAATATTAAAATTGGCGTATACCCGGTTCTCATGAAAACTCCAAACGCAAGCATAAAGAAAACAAGAGGAACTGCAATGTTGTGATACACCTGCTCAAGGAAAGTGCCTATAAGACCGTCTTCCTTCCAGTATCTTGCAACCTCGCCGTTTACATTGTCAAGGATTATTGTAAAATGGATTATCAAAATTCCTGTTAAAATGCTCCACAAGCCCCCAAATGCCATGAATCCGGACCCAATAATAAGCAAAATAATCATTGATATAGTGACGTAATCCGCAGATATTTTTGTGTACAACAGGAGTTTTGTAATGTAAACTGACATCTTCATAGAAACCAGCTCCATGTACAGCGGCTGCTTCTTCTTTGAGCCGCATATTTCCCTTAGCTCTCTAATGGATTCTACCATGGTTTTTGAAACATTTATCCATATTTAAATCTATCCCGCTTTATCGAGAGCTATTTTGCCTTCTTTCTTAAATTTTCAAGAACTGAAAAAGGAACCTTTAATTTTCCAAGAATTTGATCAGGCCTGCCGTGGAAGTCAGAGCCGCCAGTTTCCAGCAAGCCGTATCTTTTGGCAATTTTTCTGAATTTTTTATTGATTTTGTTATTTTGTGCAAAGCTTGTATGGTGCCTTGAGGCTGAATAGTCATAATAAGTCTCTATACCATCTCCCCTATTTTTAATAAAGTATTTTATGAACTTATCTATATCAAAATAATTATAGACTCCCGGATGGGCTACGAAAACAAGACCTTGCGCAGAATGTATGGCTTTTATTGCATCTTTTACGCTTATCTTATTCCTTCTTTCCACATACGCTTTCTTGCCTACAGACAAAAATCTGTTAAATATGTCTTCTATAGAACTAACTTTGTCAGGATTGTTCTTCAAAACAATTTTTGCAATATGCGGCCTTCCAATCTCGCCCCTGGCAAGCGCCTTAACTTCTTCATAGGAAACCTTAAATCCCAATTTTTTGAATTTGTTTATAATGCCTTTTTTTTGCCTCTCCCTGTACTCTTTGGCTTTTTTTAACAGAGAATTCAATGTTTTGTCTTTATGATTTACGAATAGGCCCAAAATATGGGTGTCAACAAACCCGGGATCGTCGCAGCTTATTTCAACACCTTTCACAATTTCAATATCTTTGCCTTTTGCTGCTTTTAGGGCGGCATCAATCCCATTCACGCTGTCGTGGTCGGTAATGGCGATTGCTTTCAATTTTTTCTTCAGTGCCAATCCTACCAACTCTTTTGGGGTAAGCAAGCCGTCAGATGCGGTTGTATGGCATTGCAAGTCGATGTTTTGTTTCATTTTTTATGAATGAACATTAAAAGTTTATTATCCTTTTTTCTTTAAGCTTTGTTATTAACTTATTGACTGATTCTTCAACAGACTCTTTATCGGTGTTAAGAATGATGTCAGGACTTTTAGGCTCTTCATAGCCTGAGGAAATAGATATAAAATACTCAAATCCTTTTTTTCTTTCTTTGGCTTTTTTGTAATGCCCTTTCACATCCCGTTTTTCACACACATCTAGGGGGCATTTTACGTAAACTAAAAACATATTTTTGATTACCTGCCTTGCGTAGGCTCTGGATTTTTCCGTAGGTGAAGCAACTGACGCTATAGCAAGAATACCATTTTCTGAAATCACCTTGCATACATCAGCTACTCTTTTCATGTGTTTATTCCTTTCATCTAAAGAATAGCCCAAATCTGATGATACGCTTCTCCTTAATTCATCTCCGTCAAGCAGGATTACCGGAAAATTTTTTTTCCTTAATATATCTGCCAGTTTTTTGGCAATTGTCGTTTTTCCGGCGCCATGCAGTCCTGTGAACCATATGGTCCACCCTATTTTAGTTTTCATTTTATGAAATCAAGTCCTTTTTGCTAATGACTTTTGCCACCTCTGGTCTCATTAATCCAGGGCTTATCTTCAAGCCTTTTATTAATATGTCTCTAACCGTTGACCCACTTATAATTTGATAATCCTCCTTATTTAAACCGTGCAAAGACTCAACAATCCCATCTTTTTTTTTGTTGAAATAGTAAACAGTATCCACTCTTATAGTTTTTATCCCTAATTCTTGCTCTATATTATCAAAGATTCGGCATGCTTCATCCAAACCATAATAGCTTTTTCCATCGCTGGCTACCCCGGCATGGTCTCTCCCAACTATAAAATGAGTACAGCCAAAATTTTTCCTTATAATGGCATGGTAAATTGCCTCTTTCGGTCCTGCATAGAACATAGCGGTTGAAAGAGTCCCCAAAATTACACGATTTTCTGGGTAATAATACTGTACGAGCTCCCTGTAAGCTCTTATAATTGCTTCAGGCTTGAAATCTCCTCTTTTTTTCCAGCCAATTAAGGGTTGTATAAACAGACCGTCGCACTCACTCAAGCCTATCCTTTGCAGATTTTCATGTCCTCTGTGCGGAACATTTCTTGTTTGAAAGCCGCATATAGTCTTCCATCGCCTCTCTCTAAACATTTTTCTAGTTTGTAAAGGAGTAAACATATAATCTGGAAAATCATATTTCATAGGCGTAATTTGGCTTATCTCTCCTCCTACTGAATAATCGCTTTGGGAAAGCCACTTTCTAACTCCAGGATGATTAGTTTCATCAGTCCCAAATATTTTTTTTGCACTACTCCTTTTATCCAAATTAAATGTGCCATCTATCTTTAAAATAGCTTGCAGCTTACTTTCGTAAAACAGGCCAGCCTTTTTTGCATTTTTGCTTTTTATATCATCACATATTAATTCAGATACCGGCAAAACTATCGGCAATGGCCAGATCAAGCCATTTGGAAGTCTCATATCATCGATGCAGGACTCGAATTCCTCTCGGTTCATAAATCCCTCAAGAGGGGAGAAAACACCTGTTGCTATCTGCTCGATGTTAAGCAAAACATCCCTGTCTATATTTATCCTAGTATCAAAGGTTGTATCTGCACCTTTATCAATCCTCCTAGATACCAATTTTCCGCCATAAGGCTTCGATTCACCCATTTGATTTTACAAAATCCAAAAATTCATTAACCTTGTGCATCTCAATCATGTTAGTTCTTTTCGATTTAAAATGAAATACAGAACCTGTTAAGATTATAAGACTAGTTTTAGTTATAAATCCTTTTTTTATCGCTTCCGTTATTGCCGCAGCTTTTTCCCTATTTGTTATATCTTCCAAATCAGCAGCTATTTTCATAGGAGTTATTCCCCATAAAATATGCATCTGTCTAAACACTTTTTCTTTATTTGTTATGGCAATTATCCTTGGCCTTAATTTTTTGCTTGCAAGCATTCTCGCCGTATACCCTCCAGATGTTATAACTAATATTGCGTCCATGCGAAGCATTTTGTCTATTTCTGATATTGCGTTGACTATGCAGTCCGTAAATGTGACATTGCGATCTGGACTAAAATTCTTCTTTACTATCTCTCCTTCAACCTCTCTAATCACTTTGGACATAGTTTTTACGGCATCCAATGGATATTTTCCTGCTGCGGTCTCAGCAGATAGCATTAAACATGAAGCGCCGTCAAGTACAGAGTTCGCTATATCAGAAATTTCAGCCTTTGTAGGTTGGGGATTGCTTACCATAGAATCCAGCATCTGAGTAGCAATTATTACCGGCTTGCCTTGTCTGTTGCATTCTTCTATGATTATCTTCTGTAACCTAGGTATTATCTCAAACCTAGTTTCTGAGGCTAGGTCGCCCCTGTCTATCATTATTCCGTATGCTTCGCTAATTATCTCTTTGTAGTTTTTTATAGCTTCCTTTGTCTCTATTTTGGCTATAACTTTTATTTTCCCGCCAACAACTTCTTTTAGACTATCATAACCCAGCACCCTGTTCAGTTTCTTTATGTCTGATTGTGATCTTACAAATGATGTTCCTATAAAATCTATGTCATTTTTCATAGCAAACTTTATCCAAAACTTGTCATTTTCCGACATGTCTCCGTAATCCACAAAACTATCCGGGAAGTTTAGTCCCTTGCTTTTCGTTAGTATCCCGTTGTTCAGCACTTGGCATGATATGGAGCTTTTGCTAGAACCCAAAACCCTAAGCTCTATCTTTCCGTCGTCGACTAGAATCCTGTGACCTTTACTTACAAATTTATGCAAAGGGGTGTCCAATAACAAACTATCATCGCCAGATTTTTTAAATTTAAATTTTATTATATCCCCACTTTTTATTTCTAGTGATTTGCTAAGGTTATTCAATCTTATTTTTGGTCCAGGTATATCCAAAATTATTGGAATTTCTGAAGAAGTTTTTCTTATGGTGTTTATTAACTGAAGCGCGGAATTCTCGTCACAATGTGAAGCATTTATTCTAATACAATCAAGGCCGTTATCAATCAGTCTTCTTACTATCTTTGGATTGTTGGAAGCAGGTCCTATTGTCCCTACTATCTTTGTTTTTTTCTTTTCTCCTTGGTTAATGTCCATCATAATTTGGTAATAAAATTCCCTGGATTTGTCGCTCAACTTTATCTTGTAATAGGTGGAATTTTTTTCATAAATAACTTCCACATAGTTACCATTTTTTAGATTTTTCAATATTTTGAATGCACTGCCAACGCTTATGTTGACTAGCTTGGCTAGCTGATTTATGTTATGCCTATCCTCCTGATTCTTATACAAAAACTCAAACACAGCCTGCAAGTTGTTCATTTTTATTCCAAATTGATTTAAAGTGAATAATTGTAATAAAAAAGTGAATAATATTCATATATAAATGTTTCTATTTTGGTATAAATCATTCATTATAACAAAAATTAACCATTTATTTTAAATCATTTAAAATTTCATCAAGTTTTCTTGATAGAATTCTCCAGTCAAACTTCCCCAAACCTTTCCTATAATTGACTCTGCCATCAAATTGAAGCTTTGCAATCAATTTTTTGGCCAAGTCAAAAGCATCGTCCGGTTTGCATAATGATCCTTCATATTTTCCAAGCAATTCGGATACATCCCCTACATCAGTAGCCACTATGGGAACGTTGCACGCCATGTACTCAAGAAGCTTGTAAGGAAAGCAGTATTTTGTGAAGCTGTTAACCGGATTAGGCAAAACTGCAACATCTGCTGCATTAATCCCAAGCACGACTTCCTCTCTTTTCGGAAACTTCCTATAGATAACATTTTTTTTGTTTATATTGATGTCACTGCCGATTTTTCCGCTCAGCAAAAGATATGTATCAGGATAGCCTTCTCTTATTATGTCAAACGCATCAATGAGGATTTGTCCGCCCTTCAGTTTTTCTACATGGCCTATAAAAACTATTATTTTGGCCTTCAAAGGAAGCTTTAATTTTTTTCTGGCTGTAGTTTTATCTGTAATTTTAAACAGATTCAAATCAGTCCCGTTTTGTATAGTATAAATTGGCCCACTCCTTATTTTAGAAATATACTTTTTTAATGAGTCGCTTACCGTAATGACCGCATCTGCCTTTTTCAGGACTTTCCTGTCAAAATATTTAACGAAGGGTATCCTGTACGTGTCGTATGACTCAAAATTGTCCTGAAGATCATAAACCAAAGGTATGCCAAATTTTTTTGAAAGTTTATGTCCAATTATTCCAATCAAAGAATCAGTGGAAGCAATAATGACATCATATCTTTCTTTTTTTATCAATTTCTTTAAAGAACCATAAAAAGAAAAAACCGAAAGCAACGAAACAGGCATTATGATATACCTTATCCCGTCTCTTGTTATTGCTTTGGACTCTTTTTTTACATAATCAGGGCAGAAAAAGTCAATTTCATGTTTTTTGGCAAGATTCTCGAAAAGCCTTATCTGCCTTCCGAAATTTTCTCCAACCATATCTTTGTTTGCGCCAAAACGCTTCATAATAACAAGAATCTTCATTTTGAGAAAAAGTTCTTGTACCACTCAATTGTCTCCTTCAAGCCAGAATCCAGATCATATTTTGGCTCCCATTTTAGCACTTTCCTTGCATTTGCAGAATCAAGATACTGCCTGTCAATTTCATTTTTTGCAGAGCCAAGTATTTCAGGCTCTACTTTCTTGCCCATTAATTTTATTATTTTCTTGTAAAGATTAAGCACGCTTATAGGCTTATTGGTGCCAAAATTAAAAGCCTTCCCGATTACTTCCTTCCTGTGTAAATTCTCTGCAAGAATCATGTAAGCGCTGACAGCATCCTTTACGTACATATAATCTCTTACCGGTGTGCCATCACTTCTTATGACAGGCTGCTCGTTTTTTATCAGCCTTATGATCACATCAGGGATTATTCTGCTGAAATTCATGTCCGCAGGCCCGTATGTGTTTGCATTCCTTGTTATCGCTAAAGGCAGGTTGTAGCTCATGAAATAGCATCTCGCAAGGACTTCTGTGCAAACTTTTGAAGCATCATAAGGAAAATAGCCATTAAGCGGAAAACCTTCCTTATAGGGCAATTTTTCCTGCTGTCCGTAAGCTTTGTCTGAGGAAGCAACTATCATTCCTTTGATGCTTTTTGACAGCCTGCACGCTTCCAGCAAGCTCCACGTTCCCTTGATGTTCGATTCAAAAGTTGACAAAGGGCTTCTGTTCGCAATGCCTACAATTGTTTGAGCTGCAATGTGAAAGCAAAACTCAATGCCGTATTCATTAATTGCCCTCTCACAGCATTCATAGTCAATAATGTCCCCGTGTATGATGTTTATCTTGCTTTTCAAGCCAAGTATGTCTACATTGCTTCTTTTTTTTATATCCCTGATTATTGTAGTGACTTCTGCGCCTTTCTCCGCTAATTCTTTCGCTACATGGCTTCCTATAAAGCCGTCAGCGCCTGTGACAAGCACATTCATTCCTTTCCAGTCCATTTCAACCACGGCGCACTGCCATTTCCATACAACTCATTCAGCTCTATAACGTCTTTTAGCGTGTTCATAGACTTCCAAAACCCCTCGTGCTTGAATGCAGCAATCTGGCGTTGCCTTGCAAGCCCCTCAAAAGTCTCCTTCTCAAGGTCAAATCCTTTTTTAATATAATTAAAAATTTTCTTATCCATAACATAAAACCCGCCATTCATGAAATGAGCAAGCTTTGGCTTTTCTTTGAAGCTCGTCACCTCATTTTTTTTGTTTAATTCAATAATACCGAACTGGGATACCAACGGCACTGCTATAAGAGTCACTACCTTTTTATTTTTATTGTGGAATTTTATCACTTCATTTATATCCACGTCGCTTACATCGTCCCCATACGACACCAAAAATGAACTCCCTTTTATTTTATCTTTTACCTTTAACAGCCTCTCAGCCTTGTTTGAGTTTTCTCCTGTATCTACGGTCTGGACATTAAGGCCCTTCAAATTTACCTTTCTAAAATATTCCTCTATTCTATCTGCTTTATAGCCAAGGCACAGTATAAAATCTTTGTGCCCCAAGCTGGCGTAATATTGCATGAGATGCAGCAATATCGGCTTGCTGCCTATCTCTATCATAGGCTTGGGAATTGCCTGTGTGTACTCGCTTAGCCTTGTACCCTTCCCCCCGCACAGAATCACCACTTCCATATACAAATGGTATGAATCAAGATTTAAAAATGTTGCCTATTGGCGTCTTTTGGACAAATTTTTAAATAAATAACAATATTTACGGTATTATGGTTAAGAAAAGCGTGCTGGTTTTAGCAACAACCTTCCCAAGATGGGAAAATGACTCAACTCCCAGATTTGTATACAATTTATCTAAAGAGCTGGTTTCAAGGTACAAAATCATAGTTCTGGCTCCCCATCACAAGGGAGCTGCAAAAATGGGAGATATGGCCGGGATGGACATAAGGAGATTTGCCTATTTCAAGCCCGAAAGCCTGCAGAAACTTTGCTATGGAGGCGGCATTATACCCAATATGAAAAGCAGCTTTCTGGCAAAAATACAAATGCCCTTTCTGATAATGTCTGAATTTACCGCAGCCCATCATCTAATAAACAAAGAAAAAATTGAAATGATGCATGCGCACTGGATTCTTCCTCAGGGCTTGATAGGGGTTTTTCTGAAGAAAATTCGTAAAATTCCATTGCTGGTCAGCGTGCACGGAAGCGATTTGTTCCCCCTAAAAAGCGCATTTTTCAAAAATATGCAGCATTTTGTCATTAAAAATGCTGACTTCATAACAGTGAACAGCGAAGCAACAAAAAAAGAGTTATTGCAAAGATTTCCTCAATATTCATCAAAAGTTAAAATGATTCCTATGGGGGTTGATATGAATCTGTTTAAGCCGAGAAACATAAGAAAACCAAAAAAATACGGAAAAAGTACCGTAATGCTTTTTGTCGGCAGATTAAGCGACCAAAAAGGCTTGCAGTATCTTATCGAATCCATGCCAGATGTGATTGAGTATAGTCATAGCATAAAACTCTTGGTTATAGGGGAAGGCCCCTACGGAAAAATATTGAAGGATATCGTCATTGGCAATCATTTGGAAAAACATGTCGAATTCTTGGGCTCTATGAAGTCTGCCGAGATTACGAAATACTATAATTTTGCCGATATTTTCATCCTCCCCTCGCTTTCAAACAAGACAGGCACAGAAGCTCTTGGGCTGTCGCTTTTGGAGGCCATGGCATCCGGATGTGCGGTTATAGGCACAAGAGTTGGGGGAATACCTTTTATTATAAAAGACAATTACAATGGATTATTAGTCGAGCAGAGAAATTCTGCCGAATTAGCCAAAGCCATACTAACATTGTTAAAAGACAAATCTAAAGCGCGAAAGCTAGGAAGAAATGCAGCGCAATTGGTAAGGAAAAGCTATTCTTGGGATAAGATTTCAAATCAATTTATGGAAATTTATGGAGACTTGCTGAAATGAAAATAAGATTAACAATAAAATTGTTTTTGTACAGGTTTTTCTCCACATCTTTTGGAAAAGCTATCTTAAAATCATTAGATTTCGGAGTCAAGGTAGAAAATCTAGGTAACGAAACCAGTCAAAAAAACCACCAGTTTTTTGTTGTTCTAACTGTTGACTCTGAATCGGGCTATGTGGGTAAAGATGAAAGGCGGATCTGGCAGAGGGAAAATCCAACGGCTTTTATCGGGTATTCGAGCGGCATAAGAAATCTAACAAAGATTTTTGATAAGCATAAGGTTAAAGCTACCTTTTTTCTCTCGACAAACTGTTTTTCAAGCAAAGGAAAAGAGTACGATAAAATAAAAAAAGAGATTGGCTTTGCAATAAAAAATGGACATGAAATCGGCCTGCATTTGCATCCGGACTCGGATTTAGCCATCCAAAAAAAGCTTTCGAGAAAATTCAAGGCTACAAGCGCTTTTTTTTACGATTATGAGGAAAAACTGCAAATTATAAACGCTGCCAAAGAACTGGTAAGGCAGCATCTTGGAAACAAGGCAGCAGAAAAACTGACAAGCTTCAGGTGGGGCAACTGGGCATTGGATTCCGACGGAGCTAAGGCATTGGGCAAAGCAGGGTTCAAGATAGACAGCTCTGCAACTCCAGGAATAAAAGGTCACACAAATGATGCAATGAAATATGATTGGAGCAGGGTAAGCACACATTACCCTTGGAAATTAAACCTTGACAATTATCAGGCAGCTGCCTCAGGCGATTCAGGTAATATGGAAATTCCTATCGCTACTTTTGAATTTTTTGGGCTTAAATTAAGGGCAGACCCTGTAAACTCTGTATTGCTGAACAAGGCATGTGCTGAATATTACAAAAATGCCGACAGATCCAATAAGCCGTTTCCATTTGTCGTTATAACCCACAGTTCTGAAGCGACTTATCTAGACGGAAGGCCGACAAAGGCAGTGAAAGACTTGGAAGAATTCATATTGTTTGCAAAAAATTATGATAAGGTCAAATTTGTAACCTTGCAGGAAGCTTATGAGAGATTAAGTTAATTCTTGACTGCAACTGTAAAATAATAAGTCGGCCATCTTCTGGATTTGTCTAAGAAATCTAAAGGTTCTAATAACTGGACCAGAATATAAAATGGGTATAACAGCACAACTGCAAAGAATTTAGCTATTGTTTTCAATCCCATTGGAGCTAATAACGGGATTCCCTTTATCAAAGAGTGCAAAAATACAGCTTTAAGGTTGAATATGCCGCCAATAGTTTTAATCTCCTTTACGGTAAATTCATTTTTTAGGAGTTCCCTGATTCCAAATTCCGTGAACCTGTATTTATCGTCAGGAATGTCATGCACTGGGTAAATGAAAGGCGTCACAATTATCAGCTTTCCACTTTTTTTTAAAATATTTGAAAATTCTTTTATTGATTTTAATGGGTCATTGTAATAATATAATGAATTTACGCACACAATGCCGTCAAAACTCGATTTTTTAACAGGGAGGCTGGAAGCGTCACATATAAAGTGAGTTTTTTTGCTTTGTTTTATGTCTGCGCAGATTATTTTCGCGCCAATGTTTTTATGGTAATATGGCCTTTCTCCACATCCAATGTCAAGAATAAGCTCGTCAGGACTGAATTTATCTTTCAGCAAACTTGAAATTCTTCTTTTTATTATAAAGAATTCTCCAAGCATTTTATTTTTTCAGCATGTCAGCTATAAAGCCGAATATGATTATCTGCAAGCCTATACTGAGTATAAGGATATCAAGCATCATCAATCCAAGGTGCCTGTTTACGCCCTCGGCAAATATCTGAACATAAATCAAATACCATCCAAGAATAAAGCCTATAAAAAATATCCAAAACCCCACCATGCCAAAAAACTTCAAGGGTTGGTAATCCCTATAAATTCTTGTTATGTTGATTCCTGCCCTTACAGCATAGCTAAATGGATTGCTTATCAGCCTGCTCTTCCCATCTCTTTTGCCAAAATAAATCGGCACTTCTTTTATCCTGAATTTCTGCCTTATCGCCTTTATAATCTGCTCTTGAGTATATGTGTGGTCAGAAATAATATTTATTTTTTCAGCAACTTCCTTGGTGAATGCCCTGAAACCAGTCTGAGCATCTGAAATATCCATAGATACAATTCCCGATACTACTTCAGAAAAAGCTTTGTTGCCAAGCCTTTTTATCAAAGGCATGCTTTCAATCTTTCCCTTAAACCTGCTTCCAAGAACAAGATCGTAACCATTTTTAATCTCTCTTACAAGCTTTGGAATTTCTTCAGGCCTGTACTGCTCGTCTGCATCTATGTGCACAATCACGTCTGCCTTCAGCTCCAGTGCTTTTTTCAGTTCAGTTTTGAAAGCTTCAGCAAGCCCATAGTTTTTTGGATGAGAATATACCACAGCGCCTTCCCTTTTCGCTGCCTTTGCGGTGTTGTCTCTGCTGCCGTCATCAACAACAAGAATAGTATAATTATATCTATTACTCTTCATCACTTCATGAATTTTCTTTATCACCTCCCCTAAAGTCTTTTCCTCGTTATAGGCAGGTATTGTTACTATTATCCGCATTATGCTGAAAAACAGTTTGGTATTTAAATGCCTTTCTATGGGTTAAGTTTGGAGTACGAACAATCAGAGATTTTATATAGCGGAGGTGTTTGTGCTGGACTTCTATAGAGAACGGATTAAATATTTATTCATTAAAATTGTTTAATTTGTTCTAATATATCAAAAATTCCATGTATTTATTATAAATTGATGGAATTTTTGAGCATGCTCGGAAATCCGTGACTTGTAAGCGAGTTCGCTTCGCCCATTCGCATTCGACGGCTTGCTTTGGACTTAAGTACCAAAGTATGTGCCTCTGCGATTTCCGACATGTCAAACGCATATCTATTACGAAAATTTACTGCGTTTGCTATAAAAGGATGAAAGCAGAATGATAAAACAGCTTTACGATCTCCTGTACAAAACTGAAGGAAACTATTGGTGGTTCGTGGGTCAGCGATACCTGGTGGAGTGCTATCTAAAAAAATACTACAGTTCGAAAAATAATTTGAGGCTATTGGATGTGGGGTGCGGCACAGGCGCTACGCTCGAGCTATTGAGAAAATACGGAGTGCCGTACGGGATAGATATTTCTGACGATGCTATAAACTATTGCAAGATTAGGGGGGTTAATAATGTTAAGAAATCCAACGTGATGGACATAAAATTTGGCAACAACACTTTTGATGCTGTTACCTGCTTAGGAGTTTTTTATCATAAAAGCATCAAAGATGATATTAAGGGATTTAAGGAAATCAATAGAGTACTCAAGCCGGGAGGCAGGCTAATTTTTTTTGACTGCGCAATGATGAGCCTTTATGGGAAGCACGAGATCGCTTTTGGTGGCCTTAGAAGATATTCAAAAAAGGAGCTTAAGCTGAAGCTCGAAAAGGCAGGCTTTGGCGTTGAGAAAATATCGTACATAAATTTTCTTTTGTTTCCAGCGGTATTTGTCAGGAGAAAATTGGAAAGATTCAGTAAGTCTGCACCGAAATCGGAAGTTCAGGAAAAAATAAACCCTCTTTTAAACTCATTTTTAAAGATGATGTTCAGAATTGAGATAAAAGGTCTGAACCGCATATCTTACCCATTCGGGGTGAATATTATTGCAATTGCCAAGAAGCCTTCAAAATAGCTATTTTCTGTAATGTAGGATTTCTATATCAAAGAATTCTTTTTTATCCAGAAGCTTATAGTTATCATCTAAATATTTTTTAATTTTGCCCTCAGGGTCTGAATATTTTGTGAAAGTAAGCAGCACCCAAAATGAATCTTTATTGTTGAGATGGGATTTAAGCTCATTAACGTCATCAATTCCAATAACATTATCTCTTTCTCCGAAATAATACCATACACCTCTTTTAGCGGTATCTTTGCTGACGAAGACTAACTCATTCTTCGGCAAAACAGCAGACGCTTCGCGGAATTGTTGCTTGTCAACATTGGCATAATACGCGTATACTGGAGGCATACTTAAGATTATTATTAGAATAATTAAGAACTTGCATTTCCTGAGTCTCAAACAGCCCAGAGAAGTGATTATAAGGTAAGCAGGAATGATATAAACAAGTACTCTTATATTAAAAATGGATATCGAAGGATGCATGAATGAAAATAGTAAAGTGAATGATAACGGAAAAAAGAACATTAGCGGAATAACAATATCTGCCCTTTTTTTATAAACTGATGCAAGACCAATAAGAAACAGCAACCCAATAATCAAGGCGCTGGACAAGGTTGAAATCAAAAGCAGCCACTCCGATGGAGAAAAATCAAAAAAGAATTCATGGAGTTTTTGCCTCATAGATTCGGAAGGATAAAGCCATGTATGCATTCTGACTCCAAGCTGGCCGATCTCAATGATATCTGGTCTGCCCGACAGGTAAAGTGTTTCATCCCCGCTGAATAAAGCCCTTTCTATAATAGGCAGATAGAAGAGGCCAATCACAAAAAATGCCAATAACGTTTTTGCATGGATGCTCTTTTTTTTTACATAATCTCTGTACACAATGTACAACATATAAATGCCTTCAAAAAGCATGAAAATTATCCAGGTAAAGTGCGTGTAAATTATGACAAGATTAACGGCGAAAAATCCAGCTACGTAATGAAATTTCTCGTCTTTTAACGCCTTCAAAAGAAATATTAGGGATAATAAGCTCAAAAATATAAGAAAGCTATAAGGTCTTGCTTCCTGAGAGTACCATATGAGTGTCAGATTTATTGATGCAAGAAAGCTGGCAAGCAAGGCTGCCTTTTCTCCAAAGAGATGCTTCGCAAGATAAAAAATTGCAATCAACGACAAAATACCGAATATGGCTGAAAAAGCTCTTAGCGAAAATTCGCTTAAACCAAATATGCCTGACCATACTTTCAAAATTACGAAATAAGTGGGCAGCTCGCTGTTATAGGAGTATTTGGCATCAGGGATGATCTGCCCCCCGGCAATGGAATTTTTTATGATGTCTAATGCGCTGAATTTTTTAACAGCCAGTGCCGTGTAGCTTTCATCCTGCCAAAAGCTTTCGCTCCCTAAATTATAGAATCTTAGGAACGCGCCCAGAAATAATATTAAAATGAGCAGCAATAAAGTTTTTTTATTCATTGCATTTACAGATAAAATAAGGAGATTACTCTTCTATCTTGCTAAGCAGCGGCTCCTTTTCAATTTCCTTCAAGTCATGGTTGGCCATAATCTTGACAAGCTCGCCAAATTTGACTTTAGGCTTGTACCCGAAAGCTTTTTTCGCTTTTGAAAAGTCACCAACTAGCTCTGCAGTCTTGCCGGGTCTTAGCAAATTTTTATCTATTTCCATATAATCATCCGCCTTCAGCCCGACGCAATCGAAGGCTTTTTCGACAAATTCCCGGATTGAATGCAGCTCGCCTGTGCAGATTATGAAATCCTCTGGCGTGTCGAGCTGGAGTATTTTCCAGGCAGCTTCCACATAGTCCTTTGAATATCCAAAATCAATCTTAATGTTTATGTCCCCCAGATACAATTTTTTCTGCAATCCTTTAGAAATGCGGGCAGCTGCTTTTGTTATCTTTCTTGTCACGTATTCCTCGCTGCGTCTTGGGCTTTCATGGTTGTAAAATATGGCTGTTGAGGCAAATAGCCCAAAGACATCCCTGTAGTACCTGGTTAGAATATATGCAAAAGCCTTCGCGCATCCATAAGGGCTTTGCGGCCTGAAGTTCGTTTCCTCATTCTGAGGATTTTGCGCTCTGCCGAACATGTTGGAGGAGACCGGCTGGAAAAATTTTATTTTTGGATTAACCTGCTTGATTATCTCAAGAATCCTTCCGACTGCAGCGCCTGTGATGTCGAATGAGTAATCAACAGAGTCATAGCTCCAGCTGACATGGTCCTGGTCTGCAAAATTATAAAGCTCGAGTGGATTTACATTTTTAATAATCCTATAGATTGAAGTGGCATCAGCTAAGTCACCCTTGTGAAGGGTAATCCTGTCAAGAATGTGCATGATATTTTTTTTGTTGCCTGTTGCAGATTTCCTGATTAGGCCATGCACTTCATAGCCCTTCTCCAACAGAAATTCAGCCAGATAGCTCCCATCCTGTCCGGTAATCCCGAAAATCAATACCTTCTTCATCGCACTACTCCAAGATCGAGGAGAATTCTTACTGACTTAATAAGTTTTATGATTTTATGTCAATATTCCAATTACAGCCTTAGAAATATGAACCTATGCTATTCTTCTTCGTATGGAATAATAGCCTAGTGTAAGCCTTTGCGCCATATCAAATAATACCCTTTCATAACACAATTTAAAGAATTTGTGTTTCCATCTCCATTTAGCTATAACATGGAAAATATAAAAAATCTTGTTGTTCAAGAATTCTCCGTATCTAAATGCAAGCATTGCAACCACATACAGGTTTTTGAGCAAAGCCTTGTCTTTAACCCAGGGAGTATTCACTTCATGGGCAACCATCTTTGCCCAGTCCTCAAGCCTCTTAGGCTCTTCAAATCCTTCCTCGATTGATATCCTGTACAGTTCTGTTCCCGGAATAGGCGTAAAAGTTTGCAAGGTAAGGTTTGCTTTTTTATCAACTTTAAGTATCCAGTCAATTAATTCAAAACTGTCTTTCATATGGCCCTTTGGCTCACGAGGGAATCCAAAAACAAAGGAGTAAGTTGGAATTATTTTGGTTTTTGATATCGCTTCTACACATCTTTTAATCTGCTGCAAAACTACCCCCTTTTTCATATAATTCAATGTTTCCTGATTGCCAGATTCGACTCCAAAAAAGATATACTGGCAGTTGCCATCTTCAAGTATTCTTGCAGTTTCATCATCGATGTAGCTTACTCTCATGCTGGCACTCCAGTTCATACCCAAATCTTTTGTTATTTTATTTATCTCAAACAAGCGTTCTTTTGAAAAAGCATCGTCATCACAAAAAGATATTTCTGTAACCCCTATATCTTTTAATTTTTTTAACTCCTCCCTGACAAGCTGTATCGGTCTAAGGCGGACAATCTTTTTATTAAAGGCGTCGTTATAGCAGAATGTGCAGCTGTAAAGGCAGCCCCTTGAAGACTGATAAAAAACAGGCTTTATCGACTTTATATGCTTATCCATAACTAAATACTTATTCAAGTTTTCGTTGTTAATCCCTTCGTACGGAAATTCGGCTTCGCCAAAGTTCATGAACTCCCGCGGCTTATTAATAATGATTTTTCCGTTGTTTTTCCAGGCAAGGCCGTCAATTTTTTCAAAATCCGTCCTTTTATTTTTCAGAAAATCTGCAAGCTCCAAAATTGTTTTTTCGCCCTCTCCCACCACAATGAAATCAACATACTCCTGCTCTATTGTCTGGTTAATGCTCAAACTTGGGTGCACGCCGCCCCACACTATCGGCGTGTCTGGATTTTTCTTTTTTACTAATTTTGAAAGGTTTATTGTGGATATTATCTGGTATGAAGTCATGGTGGACAATAAAACAAGCAATGGCTCTCTTTTAAGGTGGTCTTCAAGTATTTTCTTCCTGTCAATCCTTTCATCATAATACAAAATATCATAACCTCTCTTTTCAAGATATTTGCCTAAGGCGTACATTGATAAAGGAAAGTTTACTGTGTGTGGAATCGGGCTATGCTCCGGGTATATGAAAAGTATTGGATTAACCACTCTGATCACCCATTCCCGTTGCCAGACTGAATACGCCAAGTATTATGCCCAACCCCATTGAAATATACAGATAAAGTAATGCAAAGAATGATCGAAAAGAAAAAAAGACCCCTTCCTTAACCATAAGGTAGAACAAAAATTTAATATTCAATAAAAAAATAATTGCAAAAGTAGAAAATGGTATAACAGAAAGTTTAGATGACAGTAAAATCATAGGTATTGCTATCACCCCGGTGAAAGAAAAAAATATCATGATAAATTCGAAAAATGTTCCTGTCCCGCCATCAGTTTCAAACTTTCTTTTTTTAAAGAATAAAGGTGTGTAGATAATCGTCCTCCTAAGTAGGGAGTATGCCCTTTTAGGCAGGCTATCGTAGTAATGGTCGTATAGGACGTCTCTACAGATATAATTAGCATGGCCCTTCTCAATAAGCCTATGCCCCATTTCATACTCTTCGACACCTGCTTTTTTATATTTAGAATTAAAACCCCCAACCCCTTCAAATATTTTCTTTTCTATTAAACAGCATTCTGATTGAAATGAAGAAAATTTTCTGTATTTTTCCCCTTTTTTCCATTTATAGTCATACGAGAGCTTCAGTGAAAGGAACTTTGTTCCAAATTTTTTTGTGTTGTATTTTCCTGAATTAACGGCGCCAATTACCCTCATGTCAGGATTTGATTTGTAAATCTCAACCATTTTTGAGAAAGTATCCTTATGGACATATAAGTCCGAATCAACAAAAACCAGAATATTTGACTTCGCATGTTTTGCTCCCGCATTTCTAGCGTTAGCCACCCCCCTGTTCCTATCTAACCTTATTATTCTACAATTAAATTTCTTTATCTTTTCAACTGTCGAGTCTGTTGAGGCATCATCAATAACTACAACTTCAAAATTCTTATAATCGGAATTAAAAATATGGTTTAGGCACTTTTCTATAGTAGCCTCACCGTTATATACAGGCACTATAACTGATAATTTCATCTTAAACATCTTTAATATAACACCCGTAATACATTTTCCTATAATCCCTCTTATTGCACTATCTTTTATGATTTTTTGCACTTCTTGTTTCATCAAAATTAATTATTAACAATTGTTAAGTTTGGTATGCCCCCATATATAAATATTTCTATCCTTGTTGGTATTTAATAACCCTGAATTCAGGCAGAGGAACAATAAACTTCCCTCCTTTTTCCAACCACTCTTTTTCTCTTTCAAGGAATTCATTTAAAAAAGCGTATGGTAAAACTAAGAAATAATCTGCTTTCTTTCTTGCTTCTTCCTCAGACATTATTGGAATCCAAGTTCCTATGGTACACCTTCCCCACTTTTCAGGGCTTTTGTCAGCTGCACCACATATATATTCATTTGTAAGGCCATAATATTGAAGAATGGTGTTGCCTTTTGTTGAGGCACCATACACATAAACTTTTTTACCTTTCTTAACTTCTTGTTTAATAAAATTTACACATTTTTTCTTATTTTCTTCAATTCGCTTATAGAAATCCAGATAATCCTCTTTGGTGAATTTTTCATCAAATGGTATGCTGCCGTTTTTGTAATGCTTAGCATATAATCGGTACGAGCCGCCATTAATGTCATTTTCTTCTATCTTAAAAATTTCTAAGCCATTTTTTTCAAAAAGGTACTTTAAGGATTCAAGAGAGTAGAATTCAAGATGCTCATGGCACACATTCCCAACATCATTTTTTTCTAGCATGTTCTTCAAGCACATTAGCTGTGCAACAAATATACCATCTTCTGACATAGCTTTTTGTGCATCAGAAACAAACTGATTAGGGTCTTCCATATCATAAAACATGCCTATTGCGGTGACAACCTTTGCTTTTTTAACCCCTAACCTTTCATAGGCATTATAGCTCCAAAAATCATGGATTACATATTCGCAATTTTGTTTAAGTTCTTCAATAAGGTTGTTAGCTGGCTCGCATCCGACTCTAATGATACCTTTTGGATAAAAGCTTAACAATGTGCCATCGTTAGCTCCGATATCTAATACCATATCACCTTCCTTAAGATTAACCGTTTGTGCAGCAGTTTCTGCTATTTCCTTTAAGGCATACTTCATTGTTTGAGTTAAACCAGAGTGGTACCAATAAAATCTTGAATATAGCAATTCCTGTGGTGCAGTATTCTTAAGCTGGAGCAAAGAGCAGTTCTCGCACAATACCAATTCCAATGGAGCCTTAATACCTGTTTCACCTTTCTTTACAAAATTAGACACATATTGCGAACCCAACGAAAAAATAGAGACCAATCTATTTGAATAGCAAACCCTGCACGTTTTTCTTTCCGTAACAACAAGCTGGTGGTCCAGCTCAGCGACATTTTTAGACATTTTGTTTACTGCATTAATGCGCGCTTTTTAATAAACCTTTTTGTTTTAGAATGTTAGTTGCCTAATCTGATTTTTATTATTCTGTAAGCATATTGTATTCCAAATTTCAAAAGAGTAAAAAGGCTATTGTCTAATTTTGAAACCCCCCACTTTCTATACTTGTATTTGTATCCTACTTCCACAAGTCTATAATTTCCTTTTATGCATCCATATACAAAATCTATAAAGTATTCCCCAAATCCATGCTTGGAAAATTTGACTTTGTCAAAAACTTTTTTTCTTGCAGCAGCAAAGCCGGATGTATAATCCCTAACCTTAAATCCCAGCATGCAGCTTGCGAACAAATTCATCAGGTAGCTTACACTTTTCCTAAAGAATGTACGGGAATCTTTTCCCCCACTTACATACCTTGAGCCTATGGCAACATCGTAAGTTTTTAATTTCTCAACAAGTTTTGGAACAACTTCGGGAGGGACTCCCAAATCACAATCCATCCATACAACTACATTGCCTTTTGCTTCTTCAATGCCCCGCGCAATCGCAGAAGCCAAGCCCCTCTCTTTCGTCCTTCTTATCACATTATACTTTGGATTTCTCATATTTCTAACTATTTTCCATGTTTGATCTGGGCTGTTGTCGTCCACAACTATAACTTCGTATAACTGCCTGCCCAAACTTTTAGAAACTCTTCTGATTGCCTCTTCAATATTTTCGCTCTCATTATAGGACGGAAATATGACAGAGACCTTGAATCTTTCTTTATCGAGAACTTTCATTTCATTTTCTCTTCCTGAATGGTCTTAATAGCTTTAGCTATCTGAGTTATCTCTTCTTTCTTAAGGTGGCTGGAAGAAGGAAGATAAAATCCCTTTCTCTCAAGCTCGTCAGCAATAGGATAGCTTCCGGATATGTCAGGGAATCTTTCGTCTTTTCCTTTATATGCCGGCTGTCTGTGCATACCTATAAAAAAAGTTCGTGTATCAATTCCCTTTTTGCTTAACTCCTCTCTGAGTTCAGGCATGGAAATGCCAAATTCTTTTTCCACAAGCAAACCATACATCCAATAGACATTTTTTGCCCATTTTGCTTCTGGAGGTGTAATGATGCCCTTGACATCTGAGAGCAGTTTATTATAGGATTTTGCGTTATTTCTCCTGCAATTTACATAATAATCTATCCTTTCCAATTGTGCAAGCCCTACGGCAGCCTGTAGATTAGTGAGCCTGTAATTATAGCCCACTTTTTCATGCAAAAATCTGTGTTCTCCAAAATAATGATTCCTTAACGAGCTTGCATCATTGGCCCATTTTTCATTATCGGTTACAGCCATACCGCCTTCACCGCTCGTTAAGACTTTATTTGCATAGAAGCTGAAACAGGCAATATCGCCCAAGCTTCCTGCTTTCCTGCCTTTGTATTCCGCTCCATGCGCCTCGGCAGCATCTTCTATTATTGGAATGCTGTACTTTCCGGACAGGTCTTTCACTTTGTCCATGAAAACCGGATGCCCGTATGTGTGCATAACCATAATCGCTTTTGTTTTCTTGGTTATTTTTTCTTCTATCTTGTTAGTGTCCATGTTCCATGTCTCCAATTCAGAATCGACTAATACAGGCCTTGCACCAGAATAAATAACAGCATTACAAGCCCCAATCATAGTAAATGTGGGGATAATTACTTCGTCTCCTTTGCTTATTCCCATCGCTTCTATCGCTAAATGCAAAGCAGCTGTTCCCGATGAGCAGCTTACTCCGTATTTTGTGCCGCAGTATTCGCTGAATCCGTCCTCAAACTTTTTTATAAACCTGCCAGAAGAAGATATCCAGCCGGATTTAACGCATTCTGTCACGTACTTGAGCTCGTTCCCTTTTAGTGTAGGCTCGCAAACTGGAATCATTTTATTGCTCCGCTGTCTCTGAGCACCGATTGAATATACGGGTGCAAATTTTTATCAATTTTTTCTATAGTTTTCCAGCCAGTGTACTCTTCATTTAGCTTTAGCCTAAAATTTTTTTTCTTGGGCTCGGCCAAAAAACATACGCTTATTGAATGTATGCCGCTTTTGTCTTTCGTGTCAAATCGATTTGCCTTTAAAAAAGTCTCATACACGCCAATCACGCTTTCAATTTTTGCATCAACTCCTATCTCTTCCTTTATTTTTCTTCTTGCTGCATTCCCTAATTTTTCCCCCTTTAAAACTCTGCCGCCTACAACCCACCATTCATTTTTTGCAGGCTCGTAAGCCCTCTTAAACAAATAAACTTTTTTCCCAGACTTAAATACAATGTCCACACAGCATATTGGCATAAGGCTGACAAACTTTTTGTATAACTCCAGCGTTATTTTTTTGCTGTCAAAAGTATTCTTTCTCGACATCTCTCCCCCTGTATGGCCCTTGTTTTACCTCAACCATCTTCGTATCCTTAAGAAACCTGACTTCATGGCCGCAATTAAGAAGTATCATATCCCCATCCCTTAGCCTCACTATTTTGTATTTTTTTTTATCATGGAAGAGGCTCACCTCAATCTGGCCAGATTCTATGTATAAAATCTCTTGTGCAGCCAAATCATGCATTTCCTTGAAAGGCAAATGCCTGTGGGGTTTTACACTATCCCCTTTTTTCCTGATGCTCACCCCCAGTTGCAATGGGAATTCAACTGGCGAGACGAAATTGTAGCCTGGTTTTTTGAGAGAGCCCCTTACTACTATAGCCAAAAGCTGCCCATCCGCTTCTATCTTCTCCAAATTTTTTTCTGCCATCGATTTATTGATTCTATTTTAATGTATTTATTTTCCATATATAAACCTTGTCCTGTCAAGCTATAATTTAGCAAACCACTAAATTTATATAATTACATTTACCCCCGTATATAAAACTGGATACCAAATAAAATGACTAAGAAAGCAGCTCTAATCACGGGCGTTACTGGCCAAGATGGCTCATATTTAGCGGAACTTTTGCTTGAGAAAGGATATAAAGTTTATGGGCTCGTTAGAAGGGCTAGCTCATTCAACAGGTCAAGGCTTAAGAATATCTACAATTATATAAATCCCAACAGGGGCAATTTTGAATTATATTATGGTGATATGACCGATTCAAGCTCCATAATGCATATCCTGCAGCAAACCAAGCCTGATGAAATTTATAATCTTTCTGCCCAGAGCCACGTTAGGGTGTCGTTTGAGATACCGGAGTACACTGCGAATGCTGACGCATTGGGGACTTTGAGGATTCTGGAAGCTATACGGATTCTTGGGATGACAAAGAATGTTAGATTTTATAATGCATCAACAAGCGAACTGTACGGCTTGGCGCAGGAAGTGCCTCAGACAGAGAAGACGCCTTTTTATCCAAGAAGCCCTTATGGGGTGGCAAAGCTTTATGCACACTGGATTACCAAAAACTATAGGGAAGCTTATGTGCTGTTTGCTTGCAATGGCATTTTGTTTAATCATGAATCTGAAAGAAGAGGGGAAAATTTTGTTTCAAAGAAAATAACACAGCAAGTTGCAAAAATAAAGCTGGGTATTTCTGAGAAACTAATGCTTGGAAACCTTAATGCTAAAAGAGATTGGGGGTATGCAAAGGAGTATGTTGAAACCATGTGGCTTATGCTTCAGCAGGACAAGCCAGATGACTATGTGATAGCTACTGGAGAAAGTCATAGCGTAAGGGAATTTGTTGAAAAGGCCTTTGAAATTGTCGGGATAGATATAAATTGGAAAGGAAAAGGGCTTGAGGAAAAGGGCATTGATACAAAGAGCGGGAAAATTCTAGTTGAAGTGGATCCTTATTATTTTCGGCCGGCAGAAGTTGAAAATCTTCTTGGCGATGCTTCATACGCAAGAAAAAAACTGGGATGGAAGCCAAAGACAAAATTCAACGAGCTTGTTAAGATAATGGCGGATTACGATCTGAAAAGGTTGTCGAGAGAAATTAAATGATCATTGATTCAAGCCTAAAATGAGTTTTTTAACCATAATGCTTTTTTTTGTTTACACCTTTGGTTTAGGGTTTGCTGTAACTTCTTTTGTAAAAAACTCCGATAATTTCCTCGAAAGAAACTTGATGAGAATGGGCTTTGGATTGGCATTGCTGCCATTTTTAGGCTTAATATTGAATTTGCTCAGAATCCCCATTGATTGGAAAGTTATGTTGGTTTTATCATTGATTTGCCCCTTGTATTACCTTATAAAAAATAAATCCCAAATAAAACCGAGATTCGCAATAACAAAAACTGATTTAAGTATTCTGGCTATGCTTGTAATCTTTCTAATCAACTTATACATCTATGGATCTGGTGCGTTTAGCTACCCTTATTTGGAAGATGACGACCCATGGAGCCATGCAATGGGTGTTAAATATGTGTCTATAGAAAAAACAGTTTTTCAAAAGACATCTGTGGGTTTTCATTATATGGATCCTTACCCGCCGACATATGAGTTATTGATGGGTTTGCTGCACCAGACCAACGATTCTGTTCACTGGACACTGAAGTTTTTTAATGCACTTCTTGTTTCGCTATCTATTATTTTCTTCTATTTTTTTGTCAAGGAATTCACGCAAAACAAAAACAAGGCGCTGTTAGCTTCATTTGCATTGGCTTCTATTCCTGCATTCATGAGCCACTTCATCTGGAGCATATCATTGACAGTTCCATTGTATTTTGTGGCTTTTTATGCTCTTGAAAGGATTAAATATGACAAGAAATGGTGGATTGTAGCAGGCTTGGCGATGGTGACAGCTTTGACATCGTCACCGACTCACAGCACTTACTTTGGGTTGTTTTTTGTTTTCTACCTGCTTGCAAAGATGATCATGGAAAGGAGTATTATGGTTTATCATGTGCTTGCAGGAATTGCAGGAGTTTTTCTCTCTTTTATTTTCTGGTGGTTGCCTATGGTACTTAAGCACGGCTTTTACGGCGTGTTGACTACTTTAGGTATAATCGCTCCAGGGAGGGAATCTGCACTGGGAGTTGGCGGAACTGGTGACAGGCTTTACACTCTTTCAGATTTTCTTTGCCAGCCCGGAACAAACTGCTACAACGGAATAAATGCCATAAATAATCCTGTCGGAATTGGAATAGTTTTGTCTGCACTTACGATAATTGCACTTATATTTTTGTTCTTGCGGTACAAGGACTTGCTTAATAAAGAAAACAACTGGCTTATTGTAGCATTTGTCTGGCTTGTTTTTACTTTTTATGCGGTAAATGCCGCTAAAATGCCGATAAAAATATCGCCTTTCAGGGCATGGATGCTTCTTGCCATACCAGTATGTATCTTGTCAGCAGAAGGGGCATTTAATTTAATGAATGTGTCAAAAAAATCGATAGGCAACATAGGAAAATATGCTGTTCTGGTAATCCTAATTATTGGAATATATTTTACTTCAATGCAGCCGAAGATTGCAGTGAATACAGCACAATGGCCGCCTGGAGCTTTCTGGACATTTAATGAAAGGGGCCAGAGTGAAGAATTGGTCGGCTATCTTTGGCTTAAAGACAATCTTCCAAAAGGAGCAAAAATATTCACTTTTGCTAACAACGCACCCATAATCGGCTTTGACAAATTTACATGCCATTGGTGCGAAGATGTAAATAGCTTTCAGAAAAATGGATTTAATAAAAGCATTGATGATACTTATAATTGGCTAAAAGGCAAAGATTACGGATACATTGTAATTGACGGACAGACCGCAAGAAAATTTGGAGTCAACGAGACAAACAAAAAGCTGCAGGATATAACCGCCTTTAACAAGTTCAAACCAGTTTTCCAGAATAATGGAATGTTGCTATTCCAAATTATTTGATTCCTGCAAATGAAAGTAAAAGTTTTTTATCCTCTTCCCGTATGCCGCCAATAATAAACAATATCGAGAAATAAAACAGAATGCTTGAAGGAATGAGCAATAAAAGGTGAAATCCGCTCAAATATACAACAAAGAGGCCCATTAATGCAGTTGCTAGCGCAGGCTTTAGGATTATCCTTAATATGTCTATTTTTAATCCGTTCTTTGATGTGAAATAATAAAGCATGCTGAAATTAAATAGTTCTGTTATGACTGTAGCAACAGAAGCGCCTATAAAACTGTATAAAGGTATTAAAAATAAATTTAGGGCAATATTCAATACAGCGCATAAACCAGTTGTCAAAGTAAACAATTTTTGTTTTTCTATGGAATTAAGCAGATAGCCCATTAGGTAATTCACAAAAATAAACACCAAAGCCCATATTAATATCTGCAATACAACAATGGAATTAGCAAATTCTTGCTTATAAACAAACCAGATTATCCTATCTGCCAATAAAGTTGCCCCTAAGCCCAACGGCAGCGCTAATATTGCCATGTAATAAAATGATTTTTCATAAAGTATTTTCAGCAATAATTTGCTGTCCCTGTGGAACTTTGACATTGCCGGGAATATCGCTGTTACGACTACAAACGGCAAGAATGACAGGGTGTCTATTATCTTGTAAGAGGCATTGTACCAGCCTGTTGCGGCATAGCCCTTCATAAAAGACAGCATAACAGTGTCTATCTTGAAATATATTGTCATGAATATCGTAGTGAACCAAAACGGGAATGATTCCTTGAGAAGGAAATTGATAAACTTAAAATCAATCTTGGGAGTTAATGCAGAGATTTTTCTAGACACAAGTGCGTACAAAACTATCCAGCTTACGATGTTTGAAGCCACCAGTGCAAAAAGCAGCCCCATAAGCCCGTAGCCTCTTGAAAGCACAAAAACGCCAAGCGCAAAGGCTGTCAATCTCTCAACAAAAGAATAAATGGACTGGTATTGCTGAACTTCATATGCATTAACAACTGCCCTGAAGGGGAAAGCCATGTAGTTAAAAAATATGGCTATGCATGCCAACAAAACGCCCGCTTTTATTTCGCTTGTTTGTGTAGTGAACATTATAAAAATAAGCGGCATTAAAACTGAAAGGCTGCTTGCCATGACTTTCAAAACGAAAACTTTGCCGAGATATTCTTTTGTTACAGACTTGTTGCGCGCTATCTCCCTTGTCATGTAAACAGTTGTGCCTAAATCAGACATTATCGAAAATATGCCTACAAATGCAAAAATAAAAGAATACTTTCCCAGGCCCACATTGCCCAAATACCTTGCAATGAAAATTATAAGAAAGAATGAAAAAACCCTGCTTAAAATTTCCCCGAAAACAAGTATGCCTGTATTTTTTATTATTAGTTTTGCATTCGACATAATTAAAACAAACTTTACATCTCCTTATAAATATCTTTTGATTGCCAACCTTTTTGCCCAGCATGATGATATGCAACATACTACTTAACCGAATTAGCGGGCAATACCAAGTTAAGCGGCAAAAATAAATCCAATAAACTGACTTAATAAATATTATTAATCTAAAAATCAATTAACGAAAACTCAATAACTATTAACATTAAAAACAAAACAATAAAAAATGAAATAAATGAATAGGCGAGGCGGTAGTCGCGTGCGAGAACGCTGGTAGCTGGCGAGTGAGGCGTGACATGCGAAGCTCGACTTCGCTCGCTAACTCACCGAACTCGCCTCACAACTCACTGCTCGCGTTCGAATAGGCTGTGTGCGAGGTGCATTAAGCCACCGAGCACTAAAGTTTGCCGAAGGCGTATTTAAAAATGGTTATAAAACAAAATACACCTAACTTGACCTCATGAAATTAGCGAAAGTTATTTAAATATTATAAGTCACTGGCAGAGTATGAACATACTTTTGATATACCCAAACATCAATGGACAGCGCCAGGTACAGATGGGGCTGGCGTCCATCTCTTCTGTTTTAAAGGAGCAGGGCCACAATGTTGCACTGTTTGACACTACTTTTATCATTAACGAGCCTTTTGAGAGTATAAGTTCAAAGCTGAGGGACAAGATGGATAATTTAAAGCCCGACCTTTTGCTTGTAGGATGCAGAAGCCTTGAATTTGATTTTACGAATAAGCTGTTGAAAGCAGTTAATAATGAAAAACTTCAAGTGGTAGTCGGAGGGCAGCACCCTACAGTCTCGCCTGAAGAAGTCATAAAAAGCGAAGTTGTCGATTATATCTGTGTTGGCGAGGGCGAAGAAGCAATTTCTGATTTGGTAAAAGCTCTTGAAGCCAATGGGGATGCGACAAACATAAAGAATATATGGACAAAGAAAGATGGCAAGATTTTCAGAAATCCCATTAGGCCTTTAATGCAGGACCTGGACAGGCTGCCGTTTCCGGATTATGACTTATTCGATGCCCGCCACATAAGCGACCTGGGGAAATTTGAGACGTCAAGAGGCTGCCCATACTCATGCACTTACTGCATTAATGACTATATGCAGCATCTTTATGGGGGGGTCGGAGGGTATCATCGTGAAAAAAGTGTGAAGCGTTCAGTGGAAGAAATAGCTTATTTTACAAAAAAATACAATTTCAAGCGCATATTTTTGATTGACGAGACGTTCACGATAAAGCCGGATAGGGTGAGAGAATTCTGCAGATTGTACAAGGAGCAGGTAGGTGTGCCCTTTGGCTGCATGACAAGGCCGGAAGTGGCTTCAGAGGACAAATTCAAATGGCTTAAGGACGCAGGATGCGATATGATATGCATGGGCATCGAAAGCGGAAATGAAGATTACAGGAAGAATGTGCTGGACAGGCACATGAGCCAGCAGCATATTATAAATGCTTTTTTACTTGCCAAGAAAATAGGAATCAGGAGCTATTCCTTCAACATGATTGGGCTTCCAAATGAAACAAGAAAAGATGTTTTTAGCACTATTGAGCTGAATCGAAATGGTAAAGTAGATGAAGTGCAAATAACTTTATTCTATCCTTTTAAGGGTACGAGATTGAGGGATTACGCAGAAGAAAATAATCTTTTTGATGAAAATGAGCATTTAAGCAGCTATTACGAAGGCACTATTTTAAGGAATCCGAATATGACAAAAGAGCAGATTATGGGCCTGCACAGGACATTCATCATTTATGTAAGAAGCCCCAAGATTTTCTGGCCATTCATAAGGCTGCTTGAATTCAACAATGCTATCTCCATAAATCTCTGCCGACTTATTAACACCTTTATGAAGCAGGGAATCAGATTTAAGACATTTAAGATATTGTGGGGGCACTTTGTAAGCAGACTGCAAGTAATGGTTAGGTTACCAAAGCCCGCAACTGGTTAGGGAGTTTTAGATGCGAATCTGCATTTTATCTCCAATATACCCTACCTTTTCCAACCCGCCTCTGGGCATTTTCGTCCATGAGCAGGCAAAGTATCTTGCCAAAAAAGGGCACAGTGTCCATGTTATAACTTTTGGAAATAATGAAGGCAAAGACTACGAAATAAAAGATGGGGTGTTAGTCCATAGAATAAAAATATATAATTTCTTGCTGTTTAAAGGCGCAATATTCGCTTTGCTGATGGTGAAGAAGCTAATAATTTTGAACAAAAAATTTGATTTTGACGTTGTGCATTCTCATTTTGTCGGCCCTTTGACAGTATTGATTGGCTTGGCTTCAAAATTAACCAAAAAAAGATTAGTGACAACAGTTCATGGCATTGGCTTGCTGACGGAAAACCCAATTAAGAAAGCGATGGTAAGATTTTATCTCCAATTTCCATCAAAAATAATATGCGTCAGCGATTATGTCTCAAAACTTGTATCTGAATGCACAAGCAAAAATAAAATAGTTATAATAAACAATGGAGTGGACGCGGAAAAATTAAGGCCTACGCTAAGTGCTATGGCTTTTAAGGAAAAACTAGGCATGAAGAATGAGAAAATACTACTATCGATTGGCGCTTTGATAGAAAGAAAAGGCATAGACATTATCTTGAATTCACTTCCTATAATCTTAAAATCCTACAAAAATTTAAAATATTTCATAATCGGAAAAGGCGCTGAAAAAGAAAATCTGCAAAATTTAGTTAAGAAACTTGGCTTGGAAAAATATGTAGTTTTTACTGGAATTATTAGTGATGATTATTTGGCAAATTTTTACAATATTTGCGATATATTCATTCTAATGAGCCGAACCATAAATGAAAAAGAGGGTGTTGAAGGGTTTGGAATAGCCTATATAGAGGCATCTTATTTCGGCAAACCCGTGATTGGAGGAAAATCAGGCGGGACGGCTGATTCTATCATAAACAATGTGACAGGTTATAGGATAGATCCAACAAATACCAAAGAACTGGCAAGGAAGGTTGTCGCTCTTTTAAAAGATGCAAAATTAAGCAGAAAGCTCGGCAATAAAGGAATGAGGCGAGTTAAATCGCAGTTTTTATGGGAGCATAACGTTAAAAAACTGGTTCAGGTTTATAAGTCATGAGAATGGTGCGTCATATATAAAATTTGTGACTCTAATCACTTTATTTTTTATACAAAGATTTTTAAATATTTATACTTCAACTTGGCGTATGGCTAATAATCATGATGGGCTGCTGGTCAGGATTTTGAAAAAAGACGAGTATGGCATGTGGGATGATTTTGTTGAGGACTCTGAGCAGAACTCCGTATTCAGCAAATCTTTTTGGGCGGACAATATCTGCATCCATACAAAAAATAAATTTCATATCTATGGAGTATTCAATAAAAATAATGAATTAGTGGCAGGATTGCCGATTTATTCACGCAGGAAAGGCATGTTTGTAATTGCAATTTACCCCCCAATAACCCCTTTTATGGGGGTGGTCTATGCCAGAAGAAAAACAGACAATTTCTCGAAAATTGAGTCTTATCAAAAGGAGGTTGTCAGTGCATTAAACGAGAGAGTGAAGAAGGATTTTGGCTATATAACTTTAGCGCTGCATCCTTCGGTTATTGACGTCAGGCCATTCAAGTGGGAAAACTGGACAATTGACATGGCTTATACTTATTATGTCAATCTAAGTGATATGGGACTGTTATGGAAACAGCTTGACAAGAGCACCAAATATGATATAAAAAAAGCTGAAAAAAATGACCTAGTTTTTTTTGAATCAGACGAAATAAAAGATTTTTATCAGATATATTCAGGCACATACTCGCGGCAGAAAATGACTGCTCCTGTTTCTGAAAATTTTATATACGGCTTGTATAAGACACTCAAACCAAAGAATTTATGCAAGCTATACTTTGTCAAGAAAGGCAGTGAATTAATAGCCTCCTCATTGGTGGTTTTTGACTCCAACATGGCGTATTATCTTTTGGCTGCCTCAAACCATGAGTTTAAGCAGTATAAGGCATCTTCTTTGCTTCTTTGGAAGATACTTGAAGATGTTTCAAGCAAATACAAGGAAATAGACTTGGTTGGGGCAAACACCCCAAAGATTATCAGCTTCAAGCGCGGTTATGTTTCAAAGCTCGTTCCTTACTATGTCATATCTAAAACATCTTCTTCATTTATGAAATTTTTGATAGGTTTTTACAAATTAGCAAGTAAGAAATAAAAAATAAAATGAAACCGTATATAAGAAAAGTAAAGTTTTCAGATATATTTCAAAAACAGATATATGCTCAGATAAAGTTATACAGGAAAATTAGCTTCATATTTTTTGTTATTTCCCTAACACCCTTAAGAGTATTTGTTCCTGTCAGATATATAGCATATGTTCTGATAGATGGAGATAAGATAGTTGGAAAAGCCTATCTGGTCAAAAGCGGGAAAAGGGCGGAGCTGACTGTAGGTCTCGGCGAGAGTTATCGTTCCAAAGGATTTGGAGCCCAGCTTGTAAAGAGGCTTTTGGATGAAAACAAGGATAAAATGGAAATATTTCTGAGAGTTCACAAAGATAACAGGGCAGCTCAGGAATTTTTCAAGAAGCACAAATTCAGGAAGGAATATGACGAGATGGTATTGGGAAAAAGTAAATGAATCTCAGAATAAATATTGATCAAAAAGAAAAATATGAAGAATTAAAATATGTATTTGAGAATTTGTGTGTGATTCTGGGATTCAGCCCTGTCTTTACAAATAAAGAATATGACGTATATATTGGGAATAAAAATGATAAATACTGCAAAATAAACCTGAATAAAGACAAGCCCAAATTAGAGCTTTTTTTCTATTTATTGTCCGGACAGGAGGAGAAAGAAACAAAGGAGCGGGATGTTCATGGAAGATTTCAGCCCCGTAACAGCATTATTACAAAAAAATACAAGTTGGAAGACCCGATAATAAATGATTATGCGCTTTATTTCAAAAAATTGTTTGAAAATAAAGGTTTTAAGGCTAAGCACTTCTGGAAAAATAACAAAAAATACGCAGTTTTATTGACGCACGATGTTGATTATGCTGTCATGAACAAGCTGCCATCGGCAATTAAGCTATTTCTAAGATTTATAAAATCAGGAAATATGAAAACTTTGAAAGATATATTTGATGTAATAACTGGAAAAAATAATTACTGGCACTTTGAAGACTATATGAACTTGGAAAACAGCAAAGGATTCAGGTCTGCTTTCTTTTTTGCCACAAAATCTAACAGCTACTTGATGAACTTTATAAAAAGAGAGAATGAAGTTACTTACAATATAAACGAAAAACGATTTAAAAATATAATAAAAAAGCTTGATAAGGAAGGATTTGAAGTTGGGCTTCATGCGAGTTATAATGCTTACAAAAGCATCAATTCTTTTGTAAATGAAAAACGCACATTAGAAAAATTGTTAGGCAGCAAAATACACGGGTTAAGGCATCATTATTACCACTTTAACCCGCAAAGCACGGAAGAAACTTGGGAGTGCCATGAAAAAGCGGGATTCGAATATGATGCCTCTTTGGCATTTAATGAGGATTTGGGTTACAGGAGAGGCTTGGCATTCCCGTTTTATCCTTACAATCATGAGAAAAAAAAGAGAATAAATTTATTGGTATTTCCGACCTCTATAATGGATTCAATGCTTGTCAGGAAAAAAACGACTGTCAAAGACGCTACAAGAAGGTGCATAAATCTAATAAAATCGGTAAAAAAGAAAAATGGACTGGTTGTCTTGGACTGGCACGATGCAGACTGGAACACTACATTCTTAGACGAAGTCCAGATAAAAACCTATATAAATGTAATCAATTACTTGGAAAAGGATAAAGAGGCTTGGGTTTCTACACCTAAAGAATTAGCTGAATGGTGGAATAAGAGAGCTAATTTTTGACTCTAAAAAAGTACGCCTTCTTTTCTATCCAAAGCTTTTTAAATATTTGTAGTTCAACTTGGCATATGGCTAAAATACATGACACAGCTGATGTTTCAAAAGATGCTAAACTAGGCAAAAATGTTTCCATCTGGCATCATGCCCAGGTAAGGGAAAACGCAAAAATCGGGGACAACTGCATCATAGGCAAAAACGTATACATAGACCACGATGTTGTGATCGGCAGCAATGTAAAGATACAGAACAATGCTTTAATTTATCATGGCTCAAAAATCGAGGATGGTGTTTTTATAGGCCCAAACGTCTGCCTTACCAATGACAAGGAGCCAAGGGCAATAACCAAAGATGGTAAATTGAAAACAAGCAATGAATGGAGCGTTGGAAAAACAACTATCAGGAAGGGAGCTTCTATAGGCGCTTCTTCAGTGGTATTGCCAGATGTAACTATAGGGCAATTTGCAATGATTGGCGCGGGCTCTGTCGTCACAAAAAACGTGCCTGATTATGGGCTGGTTTACGGCAATCCTGCTGAGTTGATGGGCTACGTATGCGCATGCGGCGCTAAAATAGCGAAAGCAGAGGAAAAGGGCAGTAATCTGATACTGCACTGCCCTAAATGCAACGAAAAAATAACAATTCAAAAAATCAAATGATACCTATCGCCAAGCCGTATATAGATGACAAGGAAATCAAGGCAGTATCTGATGTGCTCAAATCCGGGACAATTGCGCAAGGCCCAAAAGTAAGTGAATTCGAGAAAATATTTGCGGAATTCTGCGGGACAGGTTATGCAGTTGCTGTGAACAGCGGAACAGCTGGATTGCACACAGCTCTAAGCTCGGCCGGCATAAAACAAGGGGACGAGGTCATAACAACACCATTCACTTTTATAGCAACAGCAAATACTGTTTTGATGCAGGGCGCAAAGCCGGTTTTTGTTGATATTCAGGAAGACACTTTCAATATAGACGCAAAAAAAATAGGGCAAAAAATAACAAAAAGGGCAAAAGCGATAGTTACAGTCGATTTATTCGGACATCTTTGTGATTATGATGAAATAAATGAAATTGCAAAGGACAATAAATTGATTGTCATCGCGGATGCGTGCCAGGCAGTCAATGCAGAATATAAAGGAAAAAAGGCAGGAAGCTTTGGCGACATAGCGACATTCTCATTTTACGCCACAAAAAACATTGCATGCGGAGAAGGAGGAGCTATAACCACAAACAACAAGGGATATGCCGAAAATGCCAAGCTTTTCAGGCAGCACGGAAGGTCGAATATGGTCGGCTACGACTATTCAAATGTAGGCTATAATTACAGGATGACTGACATAAGCGCTGCAATTCTTCTGGAGCAGTTAAAGAAAATTGAGGTTATAACGAAAAAAAGAATTGAGAATGCAGCTTATTTAAGCAAAGAATTATGCAAGATTAGAGGCTTGCAAATACCAATTGTTAAGAAGGGCCATAAACATGTATTTCATCAATATGCTATAAAGGTTGGAAGGGACTTTAAATTAACTAGGGATGAATTAATAAAATATCTTAATGATAAAGGCATTGGCTGCAGTATTTTTTATCCGAAGCCCTTACATTTATGCGAGCACATAAAAAAATTAGGGTATAAAAAAGGCGACTTCCCGATAGCTGAAAAATTGAGCGAGCAGGTTCTTTCTTTGCCCGTTCATCCTCATTTGACAATGCAGGAGATGGATTATATAATTGATGCCTTTAAAGAACTCTGATAAAATGGATAAACTTAAAGTTGCTGTCATAGGGGTAGGTTCAATGGGCAAAAGCCATGCAAGAGTTTATTGCACTCTAAAAAATGTAGAACTGGCTGCAGTATGCGACAGCAACGAGGAAACGGCAAGAGGCATTGCAGAGAAATATGGGATAAGGCATTACACAGATTACAATGAGATGCTCAAAAAGGAAAACTTGAGTGCAGTTTCCATATGCGTACCGACAAAATTTCACAAAAAGGTAGCGATTGATTGCATAAGAAAAAAGCTTAATGCGCTCGTGGAAAAGCCTATTGCGGCGACAGTAGAAGAAGCAAAAGAAATCATAAGCGAGGCAAACAAAAACAATGTGAAGCTTATGGTGGGGCACATTGAAAGATTTAACCCGGTCGTAATGGAATTAAAAAGGAAAATAGGAAATGGTGAATTAGGAAAAATATACAAAGTGCATTGCGCGAGACTTAGCCCATTTCCGCAAAGAGTTGTCGACGTCGGAGTTATAGTCGACCTTGCCATTCATGAGATTGATATCCTAAAGCACATAATTGGATCAAGAATAAAGAGGATATATGCCGAGACAGCACAGAGAATACACTCTGCTCATGAAGACCTGCTTATAGGAACATTAAGGTTTGAAAACGACATACTTGGAGTTATAAATGCCAATTGGCTTACCCCAAAAAAAGTCAGGGAAATAACAGTGACAGGAGAGAAGGGCATGTTAGTTGCAAATTATCTTACTCAGGAATTTTATTTCTATGAAAATGAGTTTGCAAAAAAGCCTGACTACAACAGCAACTTTATGAATGTGCTTGAAGGTAAAAAAATACAGGTTAAAATAAGGCAGGAAGAGCCGCTAAAAAATGAATTGGAGGCATTTATAGAGAGCATATTAAAAAATAAAAGTGTTCCTGTTACAGGTAAGGATGGTCTAGACGCCTTGAATATCGCTCAGAAATTCATCGAGTCATCAAAAAAAAACAAGGTCATTGCATTATGAAAGTAAGCGTCGTTGGTTTGGGAAAAGCAGGCCTGCCGTTGGCGGCAGTCATAGCAGATGCAGGGCTGGAAGTTATAGGAGTCGATTTAGATAAATCAAAAACTGAATTGATCAACAAGGGAATAAATCCAATCAAGGAGGAGCAAGGTTTAAGCGAACTGATAAAAAAATATGGAGGCAAAAGGCTCAAGGCCGTCTCTGACCCAATAGCTGCTGCAAAGGAAAGCAATACGCACATAATAATTGTTCCTCTTTTTATTGACGAGGACAAAAAGCCCGACTTTTCTTTAATAAAAAAAGCGCTTGAAAATGTCGGAAAAGGCTTGAAAAAGAATGACTTGGTTGTTTTGGAAACGACAGTTCCAATTAAAACGACAGAAACAATAGTTAGAGATATTCTGGAAAAAAATTCCGGCTTGAAAGCAGGGAAAGATTTTTACCTAGCTTACAGCCCTGAAAGGATAATGACAGGCTATGCAATATCGAGGTTCAAGGAATTTCCAAAACTTGTAGGAGGCGTAAGCAAAAAAAGTACAGATAAGGCTTTCAATCTTTACAAAAAATTTGCAATGCCAATCAAAGTTAGCAATTCAAGGACCGCAGAGCTTGCAAAAATAGCAGAAGGCATTTACAGGGATGTCAACATTGCATTGGCCAACGAGCTATTTAAAGTTTCAGAGCATTACGGGATTGATTTTTGGGAGGTGAAAGAAGCTGCAAAACATCAATATTGCAATATTCTCGAGCCGGGAAATGTTGGCGGGCACTGCATTCCGGTCTATCCATGGTTTCTGATAAATGAAACGAATGTGCCACTAATTAAGCTTGCGAGAAATATCAATGATGACATGATAAACTATTATGCAAAAAAAATAGAAAAATTCGGTGGAAAAAGAGTCGGAGTAATGGGGTTAAGCTACAGGGAGGGTGTAAAGGAAAAAGCCTACAGCAGGTCAATTGACTTGATTAGGCTGCTAAAGAAAAAAGGCTATGAAGTTTATGGACTGGATCCCTTATATTCTAAAGAGGAAATTGAGAAAGAATTCAGTGTCAAATACCTTGACGATTTTAAAAAAATTGATGCCATTATACTAATGAACAAAGAATCCCAATATAAAAACAAATTAAAATCTATAAAAAACAAAGTTGTTGATGTTAAAAATGTTCTAGGCTGAAAATGAAAATTGTCTCTGTTATAGGCGCCAGGCCTGAGTTTATCAAGGAAGCGCCTCTGGTCAAGGAATTGAGGAAAAATCATGAAGAAATAATAATACACACAGGTCAGCATTACGATTATGAGATGTCAAAGGTATTTTTTTCTGACTTGAAAATTCCGGAGCCCGATTACAACTTAGGCATTGGCTCAGGCCCTCATGGAAAACAGACAGCAGAGATGCTAGCCAAGATTGAAGATATCCTGCTTAAGGAAAAACCAGACTTGGTCATTGTCTCAGGCGACACAAATACAACTCTTGCAGGCGCGCTGGCAGCTTCAAAACTGAACTTAAAGCTTGCGCACATAGAGTCCGGGATGAGGAGCTTTGACAAGTCTATGCCAGAAGAAATCAACAGGATTGTTGCAGACCACGTATCTGATGCCTTATTTTGCTCGACAAAAACAGCAGTTCAAAATCTAAAGAGGGAGGGGATTGCAAAAAATGTATTTAATGTTGGGGATGTGATGATAGACGCAATCAAGGAGAATATCGGCATTGCTGAGAAAAAATCAAATATTCTTAAAAAATTAAAATTGAAAAGCAAAAGCTACATGGTTGCCACTGTCCACAGGGCGGGCAATACAGATGATAAGAAAAACATGTCTGCAATTATAAGTGCTTTTACGGAATCAAGAGAAAAAATAATCTTTCCGGTACATCCGAGGGCCGAGAAATATATTCATTTATATGAATTGGACAAGAAATTGAAAAAAACTAATGTAATTGTAACGAAGCCTATGGGCTATATGGATATGCTGGTTCTTGAAAAGAATTCCTCGAAAATATTGACAGATTCAGGCGGCATGCAGAAAGAAGCATATTTTTTCAAAGTGCCTTGTGTAACTTTAAGAGATACAACAGAATGGGCGGAAACAGTAAGCGATGGCTGGAACCTCCTCACAGGAGCGGACAAATCAAAAATTCTTAATGCTATAAAGAATTTCAGCCCGAAAGGAAAGCAGCACGAGGATTACGGCAATGGTTATGCCTCAAAAAACATTGCCAGAATAATAGACAAAATTTAATTTGCCAAATCAAGAAAATCTTGCGCAATTGCATCGTAACTGTAATGCTTTTTTATTGCACTTAAAGAATTATTAGCCATTTTCATTCTTAAATTCTTATTATCAATTAATCTCTTTAATGATTCCTTCAGTTTTTCCTTGTCGTGCTGCGGAAACTTCAGCCCGTTTCCATAGCCGATTAAATGGTTCAATTGTAAGTCAACCATTACTATTGGCAGTTTACAGGCCATTGCCTCCATGATGCTTACTGAGTTATTGCCTGGCCAAACCCCAATGTCCGCAGCTGAAAAATAATCTTTGACATCGTCTTTTTTCACAAAGCCGGTAAAGGCGCATTTATCATCTATGCCTAATCTTTTTGCCAGATCTTTCAGTTCCTGCATATAATCTGATTCTCCGCTTCCGACTATGATTAATTTTATATTTTTATTTTCTATTTCAGACAAAGCCTCAAGCAAAAGCTCTATGCCTTTCCTTCTTACTATAGTGCCTGAAAACACCAAAGCAACATCCGACTCTTTTATCCCGAGTTTTTTTCTTATGCTTAACCTTGCTTTGCTGTCAAATCTGAAAAAGCTTATATCAACACCCAAAGGCACCATTAAAATTCTTTTTGGATTTATTTTATGTGTTTTTGTCAGAAAATCTTTTGTTTCATTCGTCACCGCAACAATTTTGTCCGCTTTCCTTAGGCTGTAATTCACAACAAATCTCCTAAAGCAAAGGTAGTCCAAAAATCTCAAAACCTTTTTCCACAAGGGATGGTTGGGTATTTTATGGTAAAAGTCATGCTGGTCAACAACAAGCTTGTAGCCAACCTTGTTTTTGTAGTAAGCGCCTATTGCCGGCAAGCCCTGCCTGCTTTCATGGGCAAACACAACATCCGGCTTTATTTTTTCAAGTGTTTTGCGCAAACCTTTGCAAAGTATAAAATCGCTGTACTCCACCACATGCGGAAGCCTGTAAATCTTTAAGCCTTCCGCAATAGAAAATCCTGCCTGCCTCTTTCTTGAAGTTTCTTTTGCTCCGGCTCCCTTCAGCATCTCCCCTATATTTGGAAATGGGTATACTAAATCAGATGCAATTACATAGACATCGTGGCCCATTTTCCTGTGCTGGTTTGCCAGATAGTACTCCTGATAGCCCAGCTCAGGCACAAAATAGCCCATTAAATGAACGATTTTCATTCATAATAGAAAACACTACACTCCTTATTAAGTTTTATTCTTTCTATATAGAAAATAAATCATGGGGTTAATTTTATATATTCAGCAAAAAATCTTGCCTTAAAATGAAAATAATGGTTACTGGAGGCAATGGATTTATTGGGCATACTTTGGTAAGGCACTTGCTAAATGAAGGAAACGAAGTCAAGGTTATTGATATTAAACCCATAAAGTTTAATCACCCAAAGCTTGAATTTGTAAAAAAATCTGTGCTTGAGGACTTGAGATGGGAAATGCGCGATTGCGATATGATTTACCATCTTGCTGCTGAGCTTGGTGTTGTCAATTCTGATAAAAAACCCCTGAACACTTTAGCAGTAAACATAGATGGAACTGTAAATGTCTTTAAATGCGCCCTTGGCACAACTGTAAAAAAAATAGTTTATACCTCGTCTTCTGAAGTCTATGGCGAAGCAAGAGAAATTCCTTTGAAGGAAGACAGTCCAAAAAGCCCAGTTAGCATTTACGGAGTTTCAAAACTGACAGCAGAGATGTATGCAAAAGGCTATGTGCAGGAATACGGCATGGACATAAACCCTGTAAGGCTGTTCAATGTCTACGGGCCCGGGCAGGGCTTTGAATGGGTTATGCCAATATTCATACAAAAGGTTTTGAATAACGAGCAGCCAGTAGTTTTTGGCGATGGAACCCAAGTAAGGTGCTTTACCTACATTGCTGATGTTGTCAGCGGCATTGAAACTGTCAGGAAAAAAGGCGCAAAAGGAGAAGCATATAACATAGCAAACACCGACCAGATCACAATGAAGGAACTTGCAGAACTGATAATAAAAATTTCAGGCAAGAACCTGAAGCCGAATGTTGTTGGCTTCGGCAAGGACACAAGAACAAAGGAAAGGGAAATCATGACAAGAATCCCAAGCATTGAAAAATTAAAATCACTCGGATGGGAACCTTCGGTAAGCGCACAGGAAGGCATCCAGAAAGCATACAACTGGTACAAGGACAATCTCGGAAAAGAAGAATTGTTTTATGAGTAAGGCAGGTTCTATAATAGAAACTATATGGCAATAGCATAGAACCCGTCCTAACTTATCCATCAATTAAATGGCGGAAACAAAAAAAGTTTTTAAATTGACCATGAAGTCAGGTAAAATCTAGATAATCTTTTGAGTGATTACATGATTACAAACTAAGGGGTGATCAGAGTGGAATGGTCATTAATATTCAATTCCATTAACTTCTTAGTATTTTTTCCTGTTGTAGCGACTCTTTATTACCTCCTACCGGGTAAGTTTCAGTGGCAATATTTGCTGCTTGCAAGCTTTGTATTTTACATTTCATTTGTGCCAGTATATGTTCTGGTGCTCTTACTGATAATAACATTAGATTACTTCGCTGCGATTGCAATTGAGGCAAAGCGTGGGAAACATAGAACCTTCTTGTTTATCTCCACCATATTAGCCAATTGCTCCGTAATATTCTTTTTTAAGTATTTTGACTTCATCGGCTCCAACTTAAATCTTCTTGCAGAATCCATAGGCTGGAATTATTCAGTAAATACCTTATCCCTTATTCTCCCTATAGGAATCTCTTTCTACATATTCCAGAGTCTCGGTTATATAATAGAGGTCTACAGAGGCAATCATAATGCGGAGCGCCATTACGGAATTTACGCATTATACATAATGTTCTTCCCACAGATTGTTGCCGGCCCTATAGGGCGACCCCAGGCCCTTTTGCCCCAGTTCCATAAACTTAAATTTTTCAATTTAGAGGCTGTCAAAGAAGGGGCTTTGCTAATGCTCTGGGGATTCTTTAAGAAAGTTGTTATAGCAGATCAAATCAGCGATTATGTTGTTCTGGTATACAATGCCCCTGGCATGTATAGTGGTTCGGAATTATTCTTTGCCACCGTCCTGTTTGGAATTCAGATATACAATGATTTTTCAGGCTATACGGATATTGCCCGCGGGGCAGCTCAGGTACTTGGTTTTTCTCTTGCTGAAAATTTTAAGATGCCATACTTCTCCAAGTCAATCTCAGAATTTTGGCAGCGCTGGCACATATCTTTAATGTCTTGGTTTAGAGACTACATCTATATTCCATTGGGCGGTAATAGGGTATCCTCTGTACGATGGGGAATCAATGTGGCGGTGGTCTTCCTAATCAGTGGACTCTGGCATGGCGCTAATTGGACATTTGTAATTTGGGGGCTTCTGCATGCGGTTTACATCATTGCCTCAAGGATAACCGAACCGATCAGGAATCGACTCACTGCAACAAAAAGTATTAGTAGGAATGATGCTCTCCATCATGTTCTTCAGATAACAACGACATTCTTGCTCGTTAATTTGGCATGGATATTTTTCAGAGCCAAGTCAATCGGAGAAGGATTCTTCATACTTCACAGCATATTAACGTATTTTTCTTCATCGGCTGGTTTAAAAGGGCTTCTTAACTTCCTATATGTTTTAGTGCCATTTCTGTTCTTCACCTACATTTATAACCAAAAGGATATTTACTCATCACGTTCTGGGTATCCATTAGCAAAAAAAGGCGTTATTATAATATGTGTATTGCTCCTTCTGTTCTGGGGAACTTTTGTTCTTGCCTCAAATGTTCTCTATCTTGTTCTCTTCTTTGGTGCGGCACTCGTATTGGACAATACCAATGTTTTTGCTGGAGTTCCTAAGTTTATGCAGTGGTTTGGTTATTTTTGCATAACACTCACACTGGCATTGTTTTTAAATCTGGTTTCACTGAATCTTATCAATCCATTGGTTAAAGTTCACATCCTCATAGCCCTTTTTGGCTTCTGCATTGCGGAACTTGTACATTTTCTGCAGGAGCACCCGACTGCATTCCCTCTTTCAAAAAAAACAACACTAGTCAGATGGGCAGTTTACATCAGCTTGATATCGGCAATCCTCGTATTTGGTATTTTTGAAAAACAGCAGTTTATATATATCCAGTTTTAAATGATACCAACAAAAAATTCAGCTAATTTGACAATGAGTCAATCAATATTCGGAAATACATACTTAAAAGCAGTTCTATTCATTTCCCTAGTAATCATCGTTCTCATTACAATCAACAGCATTTATAAAAATGCCGTGCTTGTTGCCCCGCAACAAACGAATTGGTCAACATTATTTGGCGCGCGTGAGCTAGATGTCGCCTTTTTTGGCTCGTCGCACACCGAAACCGATATAAACCCGGCATATATCCCAAATTCCTATAACTTCGGCTCTTCAGGACTTAACTACAAAAACGTCTTTTACAGATTGAGCTTGCTGAAAGAGAACGGCCTGAAGATGCACACAGTCGTTTTCGAGATAAGTATGCCAATATTCACCAGTGCATTGAGCGATGACATCAAGCCGCTGGATGTAAATTTAATTGAAGCTCTAAACAAAAATAATACCGAGTTAAACAATTTCACAAGCGCCCGCAAGGCATGTTTTTCTGCTAATGAAAGCCCGACTGAGAAAATTGCCAGGTGCATGCCCGTGGTAGGGCACGGCGCAAACTTTTTTTTGGCAAACCAAAGCAGGAGCATGCAGCAGGGTGAACTGGGATGGGTCAATTTAACAGGAGATTTTTCCAGATACTCGGAAAAGGAAAGGATGGATATGGCAAGGAATCTCCGTTTTTTTCGCGAACGGAGTTCAAAGCAATTCTACGATACAACACCCAGAAACAGTTCATGGCACTTCTTCCTAAAATCAATGGAGTTGGCAAAAGACGAGAGTAGGATCGTGCTCATTATATATCCTGTAAGCAAAGAGTTTGAAATGGACCTGCGCCAGTTAAACATATCAAAAAAAAAGTATTATGAATACATACTCCGGCAGACTAGGGCTTCAGGGGTTGACTATGTACTTTTGGATTACTATGAGCTATTTTTTGACAGCCCAGAATACTTTGATAACCCAAGCCATTTGAATATTGATGGCTCCACCATTTTCTCGAAAAGACTGGAAAACGACCTTGAAAAACATTTTATAATTCCATAAAGACTGAAAAGTTTGATAAGTTTATCGCTAATTAAATGGCAGAAACAAAAAAAAATCAAAAGAAAAAAGACACTTTTATAATTGTAATGCCCGTCTATAATGAAGAACATTGCATAGAAAAGGTTGTTCGTTCGTGGATGAATGTCGTTAACAGGCATACCGGGTCTGAAATGCTTGCTATCAATGACGGATCCAAGGATAATACTGGGCAAATGCTGGATAAATTGAAAAAAGAATTTAAAAATCTTAGGGTGATCCATAAAACCAATGAAGGGCACGGAACAACTATAGTCGGGGGCTACATAGAATCGACAAAAACTCCGCATGGATGGGTCTTCCAGACTGATTCTGACAATCAATTCTTTACAGAAGATTTTGATAAATTATGGGAACAAAGACATAAATCAGTTTTTATTTTGGGGGACAGATTTAAGAGATTTGACCCTTCGCACAGGCTGATCATAACAAAAATAAATTTAATGCTAATAATGATATTGTTTGGCCGCTACATAAGAGACTCCAATGTCCCTTACAGGCTAATGAGAATAGATTATCTAAAAAAACTATTGAGTGTATTGCCAAAAAACTTATTTGCCCCAAACATAATCCTATCAATTTTGGCTTTAAAAGACGGCCATGATTTAATAGCTATTCCCATCTCCCATAAGGAAAGAAAAACCGGAAAAATATCTATTGTTAAATGGAAGTTAATAAAAGTCTGCTTTAGGGTGGTAAAAGAATTGATTTTGTTCAGGTTGAAATTATCCAGTGTACTAAAAAAGATTCCAAAATAAAGTGCAGAACTTTCATCGATATGCCAAAAAATAAAATTATTATATTGGGCACGGGTCCATGCGGGCTTGGCGCAGCATGGAGATTGCAAGAGTTAAAGCATAAAAATTTTAAAATTTTTGAAAAATTGTCCTATCCCGGCGGATTGGCGTCATCTTTTATTGATGAAAAAGGCTTTACGTGGGACATCGGCGGGCACATCCAATTTTCTCATTATAAGTACTTTGACGAGCTTATGGACTATCTGCTAAAAGATGAATGGCTTAAGCACGAGAGAGAATCATGGGTTTGGATAAGAGACAGATTTGTCCCATACCCTTTTCAAAACAATATTCGGCACTTGCCCAAAGAAGATATGTGGGAGTGCTTGTCGGGCATAATTGGCTTGTACAGAGATTCGCATAAAAAGCCAGAAAATTTCAAAGAATGGATTATTGCAACATTTGGGCACGGCATATCAAAGATATTTCTCCTCCCTTATAACTATAAGGTATGGGCGTACCCGCCAGAGCAACTGTCATACAACTGGATTGGCGAAAGAGTATCCGTGCCTGACTTAAAGCGCATTACTGAAAACATCTTATTCAATCAGGATGATTTGTCGTGGGGCCCGAACAACACATTCCGATTTCCTCTAAGAGGCGGTACAGGCCGCATATGGAAAAAATTGTATGATAAGATAGATAACAAAGCGTTATTTGGGCATGAAGCCATTGAACTTAATACATCAAGAAAATATGTGAAATTTAACAATGGCCATATCGAGCATTTTGATTACCTAATCAGCACTATTCCTCTGGACAAACTGATATCAATCTCGGACCTAAACGACAAATCGGCGGCGAGCGAACTAATGCACTCGTCTGTCCACATATTCGGCATAGGGATGAAGGGTTCTCCGCCTGAGCACCTTAAAAAAAAATGCTGGATGTACTTTCCGGAAGACGATTGCCCTTTTTACAGGGCAACAGTGTTTTCAAATTATTCCCATTTCAATGTTCCGGATATAGAGAATTACTGGTCTTTAATGGTGGAAGTGTCTGAATCTCCTGATAAAATTGTTGACCATTCTTCAATAGAAGAGGGCGTGATTCAGGGGCTCATAAACACAAAATTGATACCATCAAAAGGTGCAATTGTGGATTTTTGGCATCATTTTGAGCCATATGGATATCCGACTCCCTCTCTGCAAAGAGACGATGCGCTGAAAATCCTGCCGATTTTAGGCGATTTGGGCATTTTTTCCCGAGGACGCTTTGGGGGGTGGAAATATGAGGTTTCTAATCAAGACCATACTTTCATGCAGGGAGTTGAGGCCGTAAACAGAATTTTGTTAAACCAGGAAGAGATAACAATATGGCATCCTGAGGAGGTCAACAAGCCGGACAGCCGCCTGAAGCTGGAAAGAAGCATATTTGAGCAGAATTAAGATGTAACGTCTAATACACGCCCTTTACGCTCCACTATCAGGATTTATAACTGTAAAGCCCTTTCCTTTTCTGGCTAAGAAGCGACTGGTGAGTTTCATCATTCTTAGCGGCAACCCCGGGTTATTTTTTATGATATGTGCGACATTCATCAAAAAATCTTTATCGTGCAATAATTTTAGCATGTCTCTTTTTGGCTGTCTTACTTTCCTTAAGACACTTTCCAGGTATCTTTTTTTTTCTATAAGCTGTTCGGGACTAAACTCACTTAATCGCACAATCTTGCTAGCATCATCAAGTATATGGTCATATTTAGACCAGTCTGCATTGATTAGCAGACCTTTTTCTTGTATCTCATCCCATAAGTATGTTCCGGGGTAAGGCGTTGCAATGCCCACGCTATAGCTGAATGGTTTGATTATCTTCAGCATTTCAACTGTCTCATTTATTGTTTTTTCCGATTCACCCAGCCACCCAATTGAGAGAAACGAATGAGTTAATATATTTAATTCCCTGCAGTATTTGAACGTCTCAATAATTTTTTCAACTGTAGTATCTTTATGTATATTATCCAGAATAGTCTGGCTTCCGCTTTCAACTCCAAACTCAATTAAAAAGCAGCCTGCTTTTTTCATGTACTCTAGTACTTCTCTTCTCAAACCCACTCTTGTCTGGCATCTCCATAAAAAATGTATTTTCCTGTCTATAATCTCCTTGCATATGTCTATTACTCTCTGCTGGTGAAATGCAAATGTATCATCATTAAAACTTATAACATCAAGCTTTAGTTTATTAACAAAATATTCAATTTCGTCTACAACCCGCTTAGGCGACTGAAATCTTATTTTTTTGCCGAATAAGTTATTTAAGATGGGCTGGCAGAATGTGCATCTGTACGGGCATCCCCTGCTTGTTATCAAAGAAAGCTCCCTGTAGCCTTTAATTTTAAAATATTCATAGATAGGAAAGTCTTCTAAAGATGGCAGTGGAATATTATCCAGATTATCTAAGTATTCAGCAGGCTCATTTATCACTAATTTGCCATCTTGCTTGTACATTACACCTTTGACTTTTGATAGCTCTCCATAGGTATCACTAGTGTGATAGGCATCCATAATATCCACAATATTTACTTCTCCCATGGCAATTAAATCCAAGCCAAATTCATCGAATGTTTTTTCTTTTCTGACAGTAGGGTGAGGTCCTCCGCCCAAAATAACGGCATTTTTGTCTTTCGACCTGATTATGTCAATAATTTTATGAACTCTATCGGAAAGCACAGTGGAAAAAGAAATTAAATATATCCCATTATCTAACTCTAATTCCTTTAGCTGTTTTAACTCTCTATCAAAAACGACGTCAACAACGTTTGGCTTGTATCCGTTATTCTTTAATGAAGAATTAATGTAAGCAAGCCCTAAAGGCGGATGCAGGCCTCCTTGCACATATACATCGGCTGGATGAATAATAAATATTGGCCTTTCTTTTTTTATTTTAATCTGAACAGTTTCCATATCCCAAAAACAATTTTAAGATTTATTTAAGCTGCTACCTCTACGGCAATTATCATTTTTTCTTTATAAAACTTTCTATTAACAAAATTTGGATTAAAATAATCTTCAAAAATAAAATTAATGAAATAATAAATAAAAATATCCGATATTCACTTTTTGCCCTAAAATTCACTTTCCATTCTTATTCCAAACTTTTTAATACAGATTTAGTCATTTCCCTTATGCCAGCCTCCGAGGAGTCGCGCGGCTTGTATAAAAGCTCTTTTACTGCCTTTTCACTCGAAAAAACATTATTTCTTCCGAATTCCCCTATGATATTAGCTAAACGAAGATGGATATTGAATTTCCCAGATACATACGACAAATTTTCAGACATCCTAGACACAAAAGTCGGGAGTTTCAAAATCTTTAATTTAACATCAATCTCATCAGCAATACAAAGATAAAATTGAAGGGTATTTAACGGTTCCCTGTCTCCGATAAGGAATGCTTCCCCTGATTTACTATACCCTTCTGCATTAATAATAGCGTCAATAAGCATTTCTATGTCAACGTATGTTCTATAGTAACCTTCTTTACCAAAAAGCAATGTAAAACCGCCCTTAAGTCTCTTGATAAGTTCAGCAAAATTTTTCGAAGGATTGACTCCATAAAAAAGACCAGGCCTTATAATCACAATCTTTGTTGGAGACTTTTGGATAAACCTTCCCAACAATTTTTCTCCTTGAACCTTGCTTATTGCATAATGCGTAAGCGGCCTAAATGGGGATTTTTCAGTATGGGGAATTTCTGGATTAATATTGTCGCCATGAACGCCAGCGCTGCTTATATGTATAAAACCAGGCACATTCATTTTAATACAAGACTTAAGAAGGCTAACCGGACCATCCCTGTTTACAGTATAAATATCCCCAGTAAACCTCGGATGCTGCATACCGGCTATATTAAACACAGCATCACAATCCTTAAACTCTTCGATAAATTCATGCGATTTTCTTATATCGCCTGCAACAATCTTGAATTTCTTATAGCCTATTAGAAATTTCGGCAGCTTGCTTTTGCTTGCGTCAAAAAAATCCACACATACAATCTCCCTCTTTTCTGATACCAGCCTCTGAAGAAGCCTGCTCCCCAGCCACCCCAAGCCGCCAGTCACCATTACTTTTGAGCTCATTTTAAACTGCTGATAAATTTGCTGTGGCTTTTTTTGAACATTTTATTTATGAATTGCGGGCATACTACGCTCAATATGCCGAACACCCAGCTTCGTTTTGACATAAAACAAACCCTATCGCCCCTGATCACCGCCCTAACAATTTTTTTTGCAACAGCGTCTGGATCAGCTTCCTGCAAATTATAAGGCAGACGGGCGTATTTTTTTGGGCCAAGGGCATATTTTTTTATATCGGTCTTTGTTCTGTCTATAATCGCAATAAGAGTCTCAATCCCGTATTTACCCTCTTCAATATCCAAAGCCTCGGTTATACGCTCCAAAGCAGCTTTGCTGGCAGAGTACACCCCCTGGTGGTGAAGTGAATACCTGGAAATCGGAGCTGATATATTTACTATTAAACCTTTCCTTCTTTTCTTCATGTATGGCAAGGCCGTTTGGATGCATTGAAGCGGGCCAAAAAAATTAGTTTTGAATAATTTATCAATATCATCCCATTTTGAATCTGCTATTTCTTCATAAAAAGCTAAAGCAGCATTATTAACCAATACGTCAATCCTTCCGTACTTTCTTATCACTTCATTTATCATAGATTCTATGGATTTTTTTGATGTAACATCAAAGGCGATTGGATGAACTATTGCACTATTGTGCTTGAGTTCTGATTCAACTTCCTTTAACTTGCCAATAGACCTGGCGGTTATCACAGTAATCGCCCCATTTCTAGAAAACTCTCTTGCCAAAGATTTGCCTATCCCCCTGGAAGCGCCAGTAATTACAACGACTTTGTTTTCAATCTGCATGATATCAGGTCTCAAGTTGATTTATTCTTTCTATAGAGAATTTTGAAAAATTATCATAATTGTCAAAATTCTCTAAGAGAACTTTGAATGAAATGTAAAAAATAATGGATTATTCAAAGTTCTCTATAATAAATTACAATATACGCCATAATAAAAAATAATGTTGCAATAGTTATCCATAACCCAATTTTAAAAGACAGCGGATCATAAATAAAATCTACATCATGCTCGCCCTTGTCCAGATAGACTGACCTAGTTATATAGTTTGCCCTGTAAATTTCTGTTTCTTTTCCATTATCCAGGGCTTTCCAGCCAGGGTACCACACTTCACTTAAAACCAAAAAGCCAGGGTAGTCCGTATCAACGCTTACGCTAATCTTATTTGGAGAGTAAAAAGTTATATTCGCTTCTTTGTATCCCCCTTGATTAGCCAAAGGCTTGTTTGGGCTCTTTTCCAGCAAAACCAGCCCTCTTGATTTAAAACTTGGCTTTTTAAGTTCAGCTAAAATATTGTTTCTGTCCAGAACAGCGGCGCTTGGCACAACAAAAGCCCTTGGCAAAAAATCTTTATTGAGGTACACAAATACACCTTTCCTTCCGATGAATTCGTGGGAGGCATCATTGAATTCCTTGTCATACATACGGGTCATCCCAAAAGACAGGTAAAAATTGCTGGTTGTGTTATATACTAATTCATAATTTTTATAATAGTTTCCGTATAACTGCTTTTCTGATACAACATATTTGGCATTTAGAAGATTCAGCATCTCGGGATAATATATGTCGACTATAGGAAGAACTGTAGCAGGAATGGCAGTGGCGTTGTTCATAGCAGAGATGTAATCAAAATAATCTTTCATTATCATGCCTTCATACCCATCAACTTTGTATATATTGTATTTTATTGAGGAATACTGGGGCAGTAGATAATTTTTAAATGCCAGTACCCTAAAAATTCCTTTATCTTTTTCCAAAAAATTAATAATATCGGTCTTTTCAAATATAGCAGACTTGTCTTTTACCTGAATAATACTCATAGAATACAAGCCAAGGTCAAGAAATATAATTAGAAATATAAGCGGTTTTATCAGCTTTATATTCGAGAGCTTTGCTCGGGGATATGTCCAAGCTTTGCTCGGCAACTTTGGCATTCTCAATCTCCAATAGAACAATAAAATTATTGAGAGGAGCAGTGCATCAAAAGTTAGGAAGCCAGATGCAATTTCATTATACGCTAACATCAGCTTTTCTTTGTAAAATCCTAAAGAATTTAATGGAGTTGAGGCGTTAGATATCTTATTTATTAGCATTTTTTCGCCAATGTTCATCATATGCGAAGCGAACAAATAAATTAAGGCAGTTGTTGCAATTGATGCAATAAAGATGACCAGTAAGATGGACAAAATTCGTTTTGATTTTTTTGGTTTAAGTTTGCTCAGGAAAAAATTAGTTCCGAATCCCACTAGCACAACCATGGCAAAATTAAAAAAGAACAGCATTCTTAGGGGGTTCCTGAACAAGTTAAATGTAGGCACAAAATTATAGAATAAAAGAAATAAAGGCGAATATTTTCCAATAGCAAAAAGCAGGGAAAATGCAGCTAAAATATAAAAAAAGATTGTAAATTTATTTCTGTTTAAAAAAGTTAACATAACAAAAATTAAAGGCAATATTCCGATATAACTCGCTATCTCCGGGTAACCATAAACCCCCCAGTATGAGCCATTATTGTAAGAGCCAGCAAAATCCGGCATCAGCATTGTTATGATATAGTATGGCGGAATAACATAGCTTTTAGTAATAGTTTCAAAGCTTAGGCCCTGCCGCCTGCTGCTAAACTGAAACTTTTCTAAATTAGGTATTAACTGGATTGATGATAGCAATATAAAAAGTACAAGCATAATAGCAAATATGCTCAGATATTTAAACAAATTATAGAAGTTTATCTTTAACTGCTCTGCAAAACCTCGCCAAGAGGGCTCTGAGCTTTGCTCAGAAAAAGCCCTGAATATATAATAAATAAATATGACCAATACAGTATAAACTGAGAATTGCGGAACATCGCCGAAGAATTGAAGCGCCAATGCCAATGGAATCAAAATCAAATAAAATTTCTGTTTTTTTCTGAAATATTTTTCCACTAATAAAAAAAGCAGAGGGACTGCCATTACACTAGTGTCTCTATCAAGATAACCCAGCCAAACAATATACGCTAATTTTACGCTTAGGATATAAACTGCGCCTGCAATAAAAGAGCTAAAGTCATCTATGCCTAATGCCTTTAAAAACAAGTATACGAACAAGCCTCCCAAGAAAAAGTGGATTATGAAAATAAAGCCGAATTGAGGATTATTGAAAAAATTAAGTAATATCTTGCCGGGGTAAAAAAGATGGGAAGAATTAGGGTCGCCAACATAAGGGTATCCGCTTAATGTGTAAGGATTCCAAAGCGGCAGTTGCCCAAATTCATTGACTGATTTGTACCTAAACTCGCTCCAATAAGAAAATTGCTCAATGAGGTCTGAAGAGGGTGACCAAATAATATCCTTAGGATGTGATAAAACCTTTGAAAACAGAACAAGAGTCACCAACAATAATAGAATTGCGTATTTAAGGTCACTATTTTTCTGAAAAAACTTGGATTTCATCGATTAAAGTGCTGTTATATCTTTTATAAATATTTCTGAAAGGTAGTTTGATATGAAACTTCAGAAGACTGTAATCGGTTATCACCTTCTCCATACAAGGTAGATCAGTAAGCACAACAGAAATATAACAAGAAAGTGCAATATAGCGACAATATAGGATGGAATCTCACCGAAATATCTGGAAATCATGAGCAGTGGATTGTAGTTTGCGAGCCCCTTGTTAAAAAGTGAAGGTATATAAAAATTGAAAATATCGTTATCAGTTAGGCAGTATCTGCCGTATATAGCTGATAAATAATTTATAAAAATGGAGATTGCACTTAAAAAATAGATGTACACCATAGGTATACTCCCCATTACGCTACCCACAATTATAAACATAAAAGGTATAGACGGCGCTAAATACCTTGGTCCATAAGAACAGCCACCATACCAAAAAACTGAAGAAGCAACGAATATAAGATTAGAGATAAATATTATAAAGGAAAATATAATCTCTGCTTTGTACATATTTTTTCTTGCAAGATTCCAGAAAAAACCATACAATGCCAACAAAGTAATCGGCATATAAAAGAAAAAACCCTTGAACGGGCTAAAAGTAAGCCCCCATATACTGCCAATTTTGGGAAAATCAAACTTGTTCTCATCCGGATACCAATCCAGATAAGAGGCGCTGTAGTTGTAGCCGGTTTTGAGCGGGTTGTCGAATATGTAATAGTGATACCACATGAGCAGGGCTATTGGAATCAAAGTCCCCAATATATATATCAAAACTTTTTTATCGATTTTTGAAAAACTCAGAAGATATAAAAATAAGATAAAGAACACCGCAGCTTGAAAATAGTGCACAGTAACTGCCGCAGCAGACAGGAAACCGGCCAAAAAAAGCATCTTATTATTAAATTCTTTATACTTTACATTGAATAGTAGGTAAAATGCAAAAAAGGAAAAAAAAGCTGATATTAAAACAGGTTCGTATCTGGTAGAATATAAAAAAAACAGGGTTCCAAATGAAAAAACGAAAGTCAGAAAAATCCTTTTTTTATCATTCCTTGTAAAATGTTTGAGAAGTTTGAACAGCAGAATAGCTGTCAATGCCGAAGCCACGGATGTCAAGAAAATTGTGGATATGACTGATGCAACCACAAGCCTGATTATGGAATCCGTGTGATCTGGGAAATGCAGGATATCCAGCAACGGCTTAAATATCATATAAAGTGGCAAGGCAAGAAATGACGCCCCAGGCGGAAGTGCAGAATAATATTTGCCTTTGTAAAAAGCAAAATTATGCCTGTCAGTATGGTTTTTATATCGGTCTATACTTAAGGTGTTGTCTTCTGCAATCGAGACTGTCAATGCCGCAGCAGAATTAGAATTAGATCCCCCGATTTCAGAGAAGTAAAAAAGATAAACAATCCAAACAGTTAAAAATATTTTAAACTCGGTTTTTTTGAATATTTTTTTAAACATTATACCCTTTAACAGAAAAAATTAAGTTTTGTTTATAAACCTTTTCCATACTGCTAAAATCTTATATCATATAACCAATGTGACTTGGGCTTATGAGATACTGCAGTCTTATGCAAAGCCATAACAATGTAAATATTTATATTTAAGTTGCTATCTTCTGAGACAGAGCAAAAATCAACGCTTAAATGGTGGTACGCAATAGCAAATAAAAAAAGGAGTTTAAAACATGGAAAAATTGAATTGTCTATACTGGTCCCTTGCTACAATGAAGCGGATAATATAGAAAAGTGCCTCAGAAGAATACCCAGTATGCCTTGGAGAACTGAAATTATAGTCATAGACGACGGTAGCTATGACGATACTGCCAAAGCAGCGCTGAAAACAAAAGTTAAGAATTTAAGGGTAATCGGCTATAAGCCAAATCGCGGAAAGGGCTACGCAGTTAGGGTTGGAATTAATGCCGCAAGAGGCAAATTTGCCATTATTCTTGACGCTGATATGGCCACGCAGCCCGAGGAGATTCCAATGGTTGTGAAGCCTCTTTTTGATGGAACTGCGGATTTTGTTAATGGAACAAGATTCGTTTACCCAATGGAGAAAGGCTCCATGAAGGCGTTGCACAAGCCCGGCAACAGGGCATTTGCACTGCTTGTGTCATTGATAATCAAACAATACCTTACAGACTCATTGTGCGGATTCAAAGCCTTCAAGGTCAGGCAATTCAGAGGTAAACTCAAGGAAAACGGCTGGCCTGATTTTGAGCTGTTAATAAAAGCAAAGCGCATGAATATGAGAATTCTGGAAGTGCCTATTCATTATAGATGGCGTGTTGCAGGTGTTTCAAAGATGAGAACTTTCAGGCACGGCTACAGCATGCTCAAGATGCTTGCCAAGAGTTTAAGAAGGGATTCTCGCTAATATGCGCCAGAGGTGATGTGCACTTCGGTTAAGCAACATTTTTACTTTTAAAGTAATCCTCCATTCCAAGCTTAACAGGGAGCCCTAGACTTGTTATGTAATGTTCAATTATCTCATTAAAGATAAAATCTTTGTCTTTGGTTAATTTCCATAATGGATAATCCTTCTTAAATTTTGACAGGTCTGATATCCACCATATGTGGTCTGATTCTCTTTCAGGTGCATCTTCAAAATCAAGCTCTATGGAGGTTTTCGCCTTGATCGCATCAATGGTCTCAAAAATGGATACAGAATTTTCCCTTCCGCCGCCTAAGTTGTAAACCTTCCCGTAACTGCCCAATATGCCAGGTTTAGGATTCTTAATGAACTCATATAGCGCAGCGGCAACGTCAGAGCTGTGTACCTGATCCCTTACCCTGTAGCCGCCACCGTATACATAATATCTTTTTCTTGTTAATGCGCATTTGATGATATAAGGAAGGAAACCATGCATCTCCACAGCACGGGAGTTTTTCCCCGTCAAGCATCCTCCTCTAAAGGTTGCTGTTTTTAAGCCGTAGTTTATGGCGTATTCCTGGGTGTATGTGTCTGCTGCAAGTTTTGAAACGCCAAAAGGCGTATGGCCGCACCTGTCTGTTGGCAATTCCTCGTTAAAGCTTTCTAACGCAACGTTTTCATACCGTCTTCCGATGATCTTATAATTGAAATAATTCGGGTAATCCCCATATACCTTATTGGTTGACATGAAAGCAAACGGAATTTCAGGATTTAGCTGCCTCGTAATCTCAAGGAGCAGCAGGGTCCCATAGGCGTTAATCTGGAAATCTTCCATTGGAATTTCGAGGCTTTTTGGATGAGACGGCTGCGCGGCAAGATGAATAAGGGCATCAACATTTTTAATGATTTTCGACATCAGCTCCTCATTCCTGATATCAGCATCAACTAACTCCAGATTTTTGTTGCCAGAGAAATCATCGTCCATATTTGCTAAGTTATTTGCTTCGTCTCCAAACAATGCCTTTCTTGTATTATTGTCTACACTCACAACCTCATGCCCTTTCTCCAGAAGGAGCTTGCAGCATGCACTTCCGATAAGTCCTATCCCGCCTGTAACAAGCACCCTCATTTGATTAGATGTCAGCTCCTGCCGATTCCATGATAGTTTATTCCCATAGACTTTATCTTTTCCTTATCCAGGCAATTTCTGCCGTCAATCACAATTAATATCTTATTTTTTTTCAATTTTGTTAAGTCCAAATCCCTGAATTCGCTGTGGTCAGTCACTAAAATTATGCAGTCGCTCTTATTCAGCAATTCGTCAAGATCCTTTACATTGCTGCCTTTTTTCACATGGGGGTCGAAGACGTAAACATCAGATTTTTTAGTCTTCAAAATATTTATGATTTCAAATGCCGGGCTCTCTCTTATATCATCAACATTTGCCTTGTAAGCCAATCCAAGAACCCCGACTTTTGCATTTTTGACTGATTTTTTAAGTTTGTTCAGTTCATTTTCAAGCAACTCGACTGTATAATGGGGCATGCCGTTGTTTATTTTACGGGCCAGCTTTAAGAATTCATGATTAAAGCCGAGCTGTTTTCCTCTTTCGATCATGTAATAGGGATCCTGGGCGATGCAGTGCCCGCCAACCCCGGCGCCGGGATAGTGCGGCATAAAAGCAAAAGGCTTTGTTGAAGCGACCTGTATGACCTCCATTATGTCAATTCCGGCTTTATCGAAACTTTGTGCCATCTCGTTCACAAATGCAATATTCACATCTCTAAATGTGTTTTCCATTATCTTTGTTGCCTCTGCAGTCTTCAAATTGCTTACTTCGGTAATGCTGGCATCTATAATAGATCTGTAAAACTCAGCAGCCTTTCTTGTAGCTTCCTTTGTTATGCCTCCAACTACTCTTGGCAAATTGTTAACCTTAAATTGTTTATTGCCGGGATCTATTCTTTCGGGGCAATGCGCTACAAAGAGGTCATTTTTTTGCACGTTGAATTTCTGCTTTTGTAGCATAGGCAGAATAACCTCTTCTATTGTACCTGGGTAAATTGTTGATTCTATGACCAATAGAGACCCATGGTTTATAAATTTTGAAATTGTTGATGCAGACTCCATGACTGCAGTTAAATCTGGGAGATTGTTCCTGTCAACAGGAGTCGGAACACAAACAATGACAATCTCAGATTTAGGGATGCACTCGGCAGCATTTGTTGTTGCAATAATCCTACTCTTTAGGTTCTTTAGGCTATCAATCAGGTATTCGTCATCAATCGGGCTTTCGCCTTTATTAACCAATTCAACTTTACTCCTGTCAGTATCCAGCCCGTAAACCCTGTGGCCTTTTTGCGCGCACAAGCAAGCAAGAGGCAATCCAACATACCCCAGCCCCACAATTGTTATTGTTGCCATAATCGCAAAAGACATTTATTTTGTTTTATAAACGTTTCTAATAAGTTTTAAATAGAGTAATAAAAATACTTTTATCGATGGAAGTTTTAATAACAGGCGGCAGCGGAGCTTTAGGCCAGTCGCTAAGAAAGATATTCAGGAACTCTTTTTGCCCTACCCATGCAGAGATGGATTTAACCGAAGCAAATCTAGTTGATAAGACTATACTGAGTCATAAACCTGATGTAGTAATACACGCAGGGGCGTTGGTTGGCATAAGAGAATGCGAGGAAAACAAGAAGAATGCATGGACTACCAATGTTGAAGGCACCCAAAATATAGTTAATGCACTAAAAAAAATTGACAATAATTGCTACTTGATGTATATTTCTACAGCATGCGTCTTTGCAGGCGAGGATAAGAAATTTTATACAGAAGATGATATACCGAATCCAAAAAATTATTACTCACTCACAAAATTGTGCGGTGAGATTGTTGTGAGGCAGTACCACAATACATGCATCATTAGAACCAATTTTGCTCCAAAAGGGCAATGGAAGTACCCAAAAGCATTTACTGACAGGTTTGGGACATATTTATTTGCCGATAATGTAGCAAACGGCATTCGTGATGTCTGGAAAAAGAGGAAAACCGGCATAGTGCACATTGTTGGCAACAAGAGAATAAGCATGTACGAAATGGCTTTGCTTGCAGGCTCTAAGAATGTAGGCAAAATGACATTAAAAGAGTATAAAGGGCCGCCACTGACAGTTGACATGAGCTTGTCCACAAAAGTGTGGAAAAAATATAAGATAAGATAAAAAATGCATATAAAAAATGATTCCCTGAATATTCTAGTCATAGTTCTTTTTGTGCTATTTTTGACATTGCCCTTTGCGAATAAGGCAGTCCATATAGATGATATTGTTTTTTTATATATCTCAAATCAAATAACAAAGGAGCCGCTGAAGCCGTACTCTTTTAGTCTTGAGTGGTCTACATTATCGGGGTTGGCTACGCACATCACAGATCCGCCGCTCATCTCTTATTATGCGGCATTGATAACGGTGCTTTTTGGCGAATCTAAATTTGTGCTTCATATCTCTTACATAATCTTCCCTTTATTGGCGGGAGTGTCGATGTACTGCATATCAAAAAAATTTCTGAAAAAGCCACTATTTCCAACGCTGTTTTTGATTACAAGTGCAACTTTTGTTGTGATGTCCCATAATTTCATGCTGGACATACCTTTCTTGGCGCTTTTTCTAGCTTCCCTTGCTTTTTATATTTACGGCGTTGATTCTGGAAATTATTACCTTATCAGCCTAGGCACGCTCTTTTGCGGTTTGGCGTTCTTAACAAAGTACAGCGGGCTCATATTGCTGCCAATATTGGCTATTTACTCTTTTCTGAAAAAAAACCCCAAATCATTGCTATGCTTATCAATACCCGTCACCATAATCCTTGCATGGAACTTGTACACTTTTAAGCTGTACGGGGTTCCGCATTCTTTGCAGATATTCTATTATATGCTCGGCTCACAAAGTTATTTTCTGCCAAAATCTGTGCTTGTAAGGTTAATCACAAATTTTACCTATATCGGCGGGGCGTCTATTTTTCCCTTCATGCTGATTTACCTTTTTCTCTCGGACAAAAATAACAGGTTTTATGGTCTTATCATTCTGGCATTTGCCTTAATATCATCTGCAATACTTTACTTTGTTTCAGCAGATTTTTCCTACAGGTACACGGTTCCGCAGCTAATCCTATTCGCATTTTTCCTGTTTGCTGGAATCTTTTTCATTTTTGTAATTGCAAAACACTACTTTACTGCCATAATAAAACTATTAAAAACAAGCGGCATTAACGGATTGAACAAGCTGCTGCATGTAATAAAAATAAGGCATTCAAATGATTTTTTCCTATTTTCATGGTTTATAGTAGGATTCTTGTTTAACAGTACAATAGCTGGAGGTGCAGCAAGGTACTCAACTACATTAGTACCGCCGCTTATGATAATGTATTTCAAGGTTATAAAACGCCACAAGCTGCTGTCTGCACGAAAGATTTACAATTTTGTTGTTTTAACGCTGATTTTGAATTTGGTATTGAGCATTGCTTTGTCATACGCTGATTACGAGCTTGCTGGCACTTACAGGGATTTCGCAGATTATGCCGATAAATATAAAACAGGAGAGGATAAAGGCAAAATCTGGTTTGCAGGGCATCTGAGTTTCCAGTATTATATGGAGGCAAAAGGATATACTGCTCTGGGCTTAAACGACAATTCACCCAAAAAAGGCGATTTTATAGTCAAAGCAAAAATACCTTCGCCTAGGGCATTCTCACCTCTGCTAAAGGAAAGGATAATCCTCATTGAAACAAAAAGCTATAAATCTGATTTCCCTTTAAGGATACATAATGCTCAGGCGCGTGCAGGCTTCTATACATACGGGGGCGGATTCCTCCCATATTCGTTTTCGAATTCAAATTTAGAAGATTTTGAGATATACAAAGTAATCAGATAGTGCCAAAATGAATAATTTATCTGCGATAATAAAAAGGTATCCTACAATTAAATCGAAAATCTATGTTTTATTGAGGTATGTCCTGTTACCCTTCAAATGCATAGAGCCTTATTTGCCTAAAAGGGGGTTTATAGTTGATTTGGGCAGCGGTTATGGCTCATATGACATCTATTTTGCTTTAAGGGAACCTAAAAGGAAAATCATTGGCTTGGAATTAATAAAAAGCAGAGTTAAGATAGCAAAACAGGCGTCTAAAGGCATAAGAAATGTCAAATTCAAGCCACAAGACTTTACAAAAGATTCCGAAATTAAATCCGCCGATGCGATCTGCATGCTGGACTTTCTTCACCATGTGCCATACCGAACGCAAGATGCTGTGTTAAGCGAATGCTTCAAAAAACTCAGGAAAAATGGTGTTTTGATAATAAAGGATATTGCAGAAAAGCCAAGGTGGAAATTTTTGTATAACTATGTTCATGACAAGATAATGACAAAAAACGACAAGCTTTATTTTTTAAGGACTGGAGAACTTACTCAAAAGCTTAACAATATCAGATTTAAAGTTGTTCATGGACCACTAATCATGAAAACATATCCACTGAACCCAATCCCGCATTACATAATCATATGCAGAAAGTGAATGGAAATCAGCGCTCTACAAACCTGTACCTTAAAATAAAAATAATCATCACTATTCCAAGCTTAATGGCGCGCTTGAAGTCTCCTGTGATTTTTGACTCGCCGACTCTTTGCCTGTAGTTTACCGGTATCTCTATGCTCTTTATTTTATTCCTTATGCATAGGATCATGAATTCAGGAGAGAAATGCGGGCCTCCAACGCTAAACTTGCCCTGTATCTTCTTTAAGGCATCCCTTTTTATAAGCTTAAGCGTGCAGCCTACATCTGTCAGGCTCGGACCGTCAAACAAATACTCGAGAAATTTTGCGACAAACTCGTTCCCGAGCCTAAGAAACAGGTTCATATTGGCCCCGCTCCATATGCATTCCTTTGAAGTCCTTGTTCCGAATACTGCATCAAAGTCCTCAGAATAAATGAGCAGTTTTAGCACGTCACTGCCGACAAAAGTGCCGTCGGGCTCGGCTGTGATTATATAGTAGCCTTTTGCCTCCTTCAAGCCCCTCCTTAACGCCCACCCATAACCCTGATTGGCTTCCGTTACTAATCTTGCTTTTGTCTTTCTGACTTCCTTTGCCGTGTTATCCTGCGAATTATTATCCACAACAATTATCTCGTCGACAACCTTGGTCGAGAAAAAATCCCCTATGGCATTTCTTATATTTTCCTCTTCGTTATAGGCCGGAAATACGACAGAAACTTTTTTGTTATTGAACATCTTAGAGGAGCAGGCCTTTTTTCTTTAACTCTTCTGTTGCAATGCTGACTTTATCGTAAGACGCAGCTGTTTCTGACCATTGAACCAGTTCCCGCATTCCGTCTTCAAAACTTATTTTAGGGCTAAACCCGAGCTTATTTTTTATTTTTGTTATGTCTGCAAAGCAATGCCTGACATCGCCCCTTCTGAAATTATGAGTTATACTCGGCTTTATATCCTTGTTGCATAACTTTGCCAGCGCCTCTGCTATGCTTTTTATTGTAATCTGGTTTCCCGTGCCAACATTAAAAATTTCGTAATTTGCAGAATTGCTCTCCATTGCCAGTAAATTTGCGCTGACAATATCGTGCACGCTTATAAAGTCCCGTGTCTGCAATCCGTCTTCAAAAATAACTGGCTGCTTATTGTTTTTTATCCTGCTCAGGAAAATCGCAGCTACTCCAGTGTAAGGATTGCTCAATGACTGCCTGGGGCCATAGACATTAAAGTAGCGCAGTGCGACAGCTTTAATGCCGTAAGATTTTCCAACCATCAGGCACATGTCTTCCTGGTCTTTCTTGGTAAGGGCATAAATGCTGTTTATATCCTGCTTTTTCTCTTCAGTTGTCGGGATAGGCTTTAAAACAGAGATGCATTTCGGGCATTTTACTTCCCATTCTTTTTTTGACATCTGCCCCTCATCCCTTAATTTCGGCTCAATCAAGCCGCATTTGCTGCAGTTGTAGCTGCCTTCCCCGTAAGTGCTCATCGAGCTTGCAACAAGAAGCTTTTTTACATCATGCTCTTCATTTGCCAATATATCCAGCAGCACTGCAGTTCCTAATGTATTTGAATTAACATACTTCTGTATCGCGTACATGCTTTGGCCTACTCCAACTACAGCTGCCAGATGAATTACAATATCTATGTCGGCAATTGCATCTTTTAGAGCGTCATAATTTGTCATGCCATTATTAACGAATTCGGCATTTTTGTTCAAGTAATCTGGAATTTTTCCCAGATGAACCTGCTCTTCAAGATTGTCAAATATCCTAACAAAATGGCCTTTCTTTACCAGCTCGTCCGCCATAAAAGAGCCTATAAAACCAGCGCCACCCGTCACCAAAATTCTGCTCATTTGTTTAATCGATAAAGTGATGAACCAAATGATTTATAAACATTTCTATAACCTGAATTTCTATAAATCCCCTGAAAATGAATAAGTATATCAACTGCCCTGGCTACTGAAAAAGAAACATAATAAAAATGAAAGTATCAATAATAATAGTAAATTACAACGGAAAAAGCCTGCTGAAGATGCTGCTCGCTTCCATTAAAAAATCAACATTCAGGGATTGTGAAGTGATAATAGCTGATAACAACTCAATTGACGGAAGCCAGGATTTTGTGAAAAAAAATTATAAATACGTAAAATTAATTGAAAATAAAAAAAATTTAGGCTATTCCGGAATAAATTCTGCGCTGGAATACTGCAAAGGGGAGTATATTTTGTTCTTGAACAATGATATGGAACTGGATAAGGACTGCATTAAAAACCTGGTTAAATCTATCAGATTGGATGAAGATATTGCGATGGCTGCCCCAAGGCTTATAAATTTTTACGATAAAACTATACTCTCGGGAGGTACATGGGTTTCAAAGGCTTTTTACAACGGCCATATAAAAGGCAACGGCATGAAAGCAAAGGAGATGCCATACCTTGGAGTTGGCTTAATAAGAAAAGATTTTGTTGATATGTTCGGCTATTTGTTTGATCCAGATTATTTTATTTATGCAGAAGATCTTGATTTAGGCCTCAGGATAAGGCTTAATGGCAAAAAAATTATGTTTTCGCCTGAAGCCATCACCTATCACATGCATGCGGTCACAACCCAAAAGATAAGCGGAGCATTTACAACTTTTTTGATGGAAAAAAATTTATTAACAACATTTTTCAAGATTTTATCTGTTAATAATATTTTCTTATTTCTGCCTTATGTGCTGCTTGCCAGATTTATTGCAATTCTTAAGGATTTGTCAGCTCTAAAAATAAACACCGCCTTTGCGAGACTGAAGGCTGTCTCATTTATTCTATTTAAATTTAATTTAATAATTAAAAAAAGGCGGCAGACACAAAAGTTCAGAAAAGTCGGCGACTCTTATATCTTAAAGGTTTTCAGCGAAAAATACCTGTTCAAGCCGAAATTTATCGTTTAATGCCGTAGTATATTGTTGTCCCAGTGCTTTTATTAAAATAAGCTATACTATAATTTCTTGACTGCATAGACTTTAAAGTTTGCTCATCAAAAATTACATGATAGTCGAGCCTGAAATTCTGATTTACAAACGCGTAATTCGCTTTGTCAAGGTTTTCTGCAGCGGGGTTCAACGTAAACCTTTGCAAGTTATAGCTCATGCACTGCCCTCCGGCAATAAAAACAGAGTCTTTGCCTGTGTTCTTCTTAGCCCAGTCAAAATCTTTCTGGTAAAAATTCCACTCTTTGCCTGCCAATGCAGCTTTTACAAATTCAGCAGCCGAAAATCCAATTACCAGAACTATCAATACAAAAATCATAGTAGCCCTGAATTTCTTCATTCTGTCCAATAGGTAAATAAATCCCAAGCCCCACATTGCCGAGAACAAAGGCACAGCCGGCACAAGCAGCCTTGAATACGCTATTCCGGTGTTTATAACGTAAAGCGCCACAAGCAGCAAATGCGGCGCAAGCCAGAGCAGCAAGAAGCTCTTTATTTTTGAGGATTGGCCCTTTTTTCTAAAAGAGAAAAATAATGGAACAGTAAAAACCACTGTAGCCAGCAGCCATGCAGCGAAAAACAAATGTATGAAAGGCACTTTGAAGTAAAAAATGTTTTGATAGTTTCCTTCCGGCACGCCGAAAACCCCCAAGTAAAGCGCAGCTAGATTGTTTATGCTCCAGAGGCTTGAGATATTGTTGCCCTTGAACGTTTCTGCTGACTCATAGCCTCCAAATACAGAAGTGAAGAAAGGCCACAGAGGATTGTGCAGATAAAGATAGTTCCTTGCAAGCCACGGCAGGAATATCAGCCCAGCGATTATTCCGAATATTAAAAATTTTTTGACAAATTCCTTCGGCTGCTTGTTATTTTTATACATGAAATAAATTATTAACGGCAAAGTAAACAAGGCATTATATTTGCTCAGGAGAGAAACGCCGAAAGCAACTGCGCTGAGTATATGCCTCTCTTTCATCATTAGGTAGAGGCTGAGAAGCACAAAAAATGTCATCAGGGATTCTGTATATGCTATAGTGCCGTAAAAAATGTTAATCGGCAGAAAAGTCGCGAAAATAGCGGAGTAGAAAGCTGTCTTTTTGCCGAAAAGCCCGCTCATAATAAGAAAAGTCATGATTAATGACAATGAGCCGAAAATCGGCGAGACAAGCTTCAGGCTGAATTCAGCAACTCCAGAGCCAAAAATGCTGAAAATCCTGTAAAATAAAGATGAAATTATATGGAAAACAGGCGGCTCCCAAAACACTTCCCTTCCCAACGGCTCAAGAAGCGGTATTTTCAAATTGTCTGCCATGAATCTTGACACAGACAGATGCCAGCAAGCATCCCCCGAGGGGTGGTATAAGAAAATTAATGCAAACCTTATGATAAATCCTAAAGCAATAATCAGAATGGCTGATTTTGTATAATAATCCGTATATTTAAATTTTTTAAGAAAGTTCATTTTGAGCGGAATTTAATCCAGACTTTGGGCAAATTTTTTCATGGCCAGGCTTAACAACTCAAAGCCTCCTTTGACATTGCTTTTCAATTCATTGAAATTTCTCATCTGCGACAGCTTTCTGAGTAAATATTTTGGCCTTAAATACATGGACAAGTAAGCCCTGCCAACCCAGTACTCAATTTCCTTCGAAGATAAATAGTTTGTCTTTATCAGTGTGTTTGAATGTGTACCATGATGCTCAAAATCATCCTCGCTTAATATCAAGTTATTCATTTTCATCTCATTGTATATGTCCGCTCCGGCATAAGGTGTTAGTGTATTGAAGAATGTTAAGTCAGCATCCAGCTTCTTAGCAAATTTGATTGTCTGCCTTAGCTCTTTTTCGCTCTCCCATGGAAATCCCATAACGAACGTAGCTTTTACCATTATCTTGTGCTTTTGTGTCATTCTAACAGCCTTCTCCACCATTTCCAAGGTAATGGGCTTTTGTATCTTCTTAAAGCCGTCTTCATAGCCCACTTCCACTCCGTACAATATTGACTTGCAGCCAGCCCTCGCCATATTGCTTATCAGTTCTTCATCAACATGATTAACCCTTGTTAGGCATTCCCAGTAAAGATCCATCTTGCTGTCAACAATCATGTTGCACAGCTCTATGACTCTTTTGTGGTTGACGCAAAACTCATCATCCTGAAAATACAAGTGCCTTATGTTGTACTTGTCGTAAAGCAGCTTTATTTCTTCAAATACCTTCGCTGCGCTTCGCTGTCTCCAAAAATTATCATTGTTTTTTGAGCTCACGCAAAACGAGCATTTAAACGGGCATCCTCTTGAGGTCATAATGGTTGTGAACCTTCTTCCAACATCAAGCCAACCGTAGGCTCTGTAAGCGTCCATAGGCAGCAGGTGATAGGCAGGCATTGGCAGTATGTCAAGATTCATTATGAAAGGCCTTTTTTTTGTGAATTTCATCTTTCCCTCTTCCATGTAGCAAATGCCTTTGATATCCTCTTTTTTCAGGCTGTTTCTTCCATTGAGAAAGTCCAGAAGCTCCAATGCAGTTACCTCGCCTTCATTTATCACAAGATAATCAACAAAGTCTTTTGTTATTGCTGTCTGCGGGCTGTTCGTCACATGAGGGCCGCCGTAGATTGTGATTATGCTCTTGTCTATTGCCTTTGTGTTTTCCAGAATTTTCATCGCGTTTCTATGGGTGGCAGTGGAGCTTCCTATAAGAACTGAAGAAGGCTTAATAGCTCGTATCTTATCTTTGACTTGCTCATGAGTAAGCTCTAAAGCAAATGCATCCAGTATCTGAACTTTGTAGCCATTTTGCTCAAGATATGCCGCAACTGTGGCTATGCCTATATTGGGGCATTTTGGCCCTATGTCCTTCAGGCTGCCGTAAGTGTACTGCGGCACAACACAAAGCACATCTGTCATAGTCAACACGTATAAAACATATAAATTAACAATTGTTAACTAAGGTTATTTAAAGTTTTCTAAGACTTAGCAGAAATACTAAAAGTTTTAAATAAATTGTCTTTTTGAACTAGTCGCAGAATTAAACATAGCATCAATAAAACCTTTAGTATCACCTTCTGGTACAAGAATTCCATTTTTAATAAATTCAGGATGGGCACCTATATTAAAAGCAATTACTGGTTTTCCACATGCTTGAGCCTCTTGTGTTGGTAAATCCGAGCATTCCCAAGCAGATGCTGTAACATAAAAATCACAAGCAGCATAATATGATGGAAGATCTTTATACTCTACCATCCCAGTAAATATTACATCATCATCAGCCATTTTTTTGATCTTATTATAATACCTTCTAAATGTAGGATTCCCTACTATGAGAAGCTTAGCATTTGGAACTTTTTCTTTTATAGATTTAAATGCGTCTATTAATAAATGAACCTTCTTTCGAGCTGTAATTCTTCCTACATATAGGTAAACAATTTTATTCTTTAGGTTATATTTCTTAATTATTTTATCTCCTTTAACAAATGGATTGAATCTTTTTTTATTGATTGTGTTAAATTTAATCTCATCAGTTTCTAAACCAGTTTGATCTTTAAGTTCTTTCTTTGAGTATTCACTTACAGATACAATTTTATCAGCACTTTCTATGGTACGCTTATTAAAAAAAACTAATAATTTCATATAAATATCTTGTAAAAAATTATCTCCCCTATCAATACCATGATTCCAAAAAATGTAATTAATTCCATATTTTTTCCTTGCACGATATGCCAACCAATTCATGGGATAAAAATGACTTATTATTTTATCATAATTTTTTAATTGATTATAGTAACGCATTTTATTTAAATCTAAGAAAAAGAATAACCTATACAATCTTTGAAGAAATGAATTTGAAGGCATACCTAACCTAATCACTTTATAGCCTTCTGGCTTAATACTTCCTTGTAATGTTATAACTGTAACATCATTTTTTTTGTTTTTTGAATACTCTTCAGCCTGCATCCTTGCTACATTGTCTATACCACTCCAGTCATTGAATGTAGGTGTAAGTATAGCTATTTTCATATGAATAGTCCACCCCATGTTATAGTACTAAAGAAATACTTAACCATATTTAAAGCTTTATATGCTACTATATTCACCTTGCCGTTTTGAGAATTAAGTATGGAACTAAAATCCCCTTTTTTCATTATCAGTCCTCTTTATCGAATACAGCTAAATCAAACACTATCGGTTTGACAGCATATATTTAAATCTTTTGATTTTTGATATTATTTTGCTATTTAACAGTAATAATCCGTTTTTTTATAAATTTCCTAATAAATACCGAACTTTCAACTTCAATACCATAAAATACCCGGCTATCAACTGAGGCAAACCAAGCTTTGACTTGCCTTTGGTCCTATTTACGAATGTAATTGGAATTTCCTTTATTTTAAATCCTTTCAGATGCGCCTTGAACAGGACTTCCTGCACAATTGCTGGGCCTTTTGATTCAAGCTTCTCTGGCTTTATGCTTTCCAGCACTTTTCTTTTGAAGCATCTGAAGCCTGAATTGCAGTCCTTGACTTTTAACCCCAAAATCAGTCTGATGTAAAGATTTGCAAGAAAAGTTATTATCTTTCTAATTAAACTTCTTCCAACTTCTTCAGCACCTTCAACTCTTCTTGAACCGAGAATCAAATCTGCGTTTTTCAACTCATCTATCATTTTCGGGATATATTTTGGGTCATGCGACATGTCAGCATCCATCTCCACAATAACATCAGCGCCATTCTTCAAACAATAAATGAATCCGTGCCTTCCGGCATAGCCTCTTCCCTTGTCTTTTTTTCTCAACACCAAATGAACGTTCTTGTTTTTCCTTGAAATCTCTTCAACAATTCTCCAAGTTCCATCAGGGCTGTTGTCATCAACAACAGCTATATGCAAATCTTTTATTTTTAATTTTAAAATTTTATCTATCAAAATGCTTATGTTTTCTTTTTCGTTGTAGGTTGGAATTATTACGAAGGTTTTCATTTTTCCGAAAGATTTAAATAGCCAACATCTATATAGTAAATTGTGAAGGGTGCTGTGCTGACTGTGAGGAGGCTTTTGTCAGACTCGCTGTAGGCATATACTACGTTACTTTGTAACGTCCCCCGATTATTTCTATTTTTGGCCATCATATTAAAATATTAAATTTTCGATCTCATTTTTAGATAGAATTTTGTTTGGAGCCAATTTGCCGACAAAAGTTTGGTATGCTAGTCTGTGCGCATTAGATTTTTTTCCAATTCTGGAAAATCTAATCAATTCTTTGTCAAAATTAGGGTAATCCTTCCAAATAAGTCTTAAGAGATGTTTTTTGATATCAACTCCTCTTTTTTCATATTCATCATCGATAACAATCAATTGGACATTATGCAAGTAATTCTTTATACAATAGTAAATGAGAATGGCAAATAATCGATAATGAATGTCCTTATACTTATTTCTGTATTTAGTCAGGATTTCATTCTTTATTTGTCTTTGAAGTAAAACTGTGTATTGTTCTTTATTCCTAAAAGCTACAATAGTATTCATATAATCTTCAATTTTCCCTGACTGATCAACTTCTATATGCATTTTCACAAATTAAAAATCTATTTTTTCTTGATATTTTTTTCATTGTAGGTTGGAATAGTTTTGAAGGTTTTCATCTTAAATCAAAGACTTAACACCATTCACAATCTCATTAACATCCCACTTTGGTGGGTGGTCGCATTTAGTTTTATATGAACAATAGTCCTTTCCTTTACCTATTATTTTTATACCTTTATTATATAACTCAATTTCAGCAGGTGATGTGACATAAAAAAAAGCTACAATCCTTTTCTTCAAAGCAGTCCCAATATGCAGCGCCAGACTGTCGCTAGTAACCAGAATACTGCATAAATTAACCAAAGAAGCAAACTCCATCAATGAATTCTTGCATCCAGCGTCAATTATTTCAGTTTTTGTCAGTTCCATTATTTTTTTGTTTCTTTGCATTTCTTCCGGACCGCCAAACAAAAGCAATTTGACATTTTTAATGCTGCTTAGTTTATCAGTCAATTCAGCAGTTTTTTCAATGTTCAGTTTTTTGCCTTCCCACCTGCCCCCTGCGCCTGTGTTGATTCCAATAACCAAATCATTTTTTTTAATACTGTTCCTCTGTGCAAATTTTTTTCCAAAATTCAATTCTTTCTTATTCAAGATCAATATTGGCTCCTGCTTTTCATACTTTAACCCAAGAATTTTGTACATTATCTCCTGGTACGTTTTTCCGTTTTTCGCCTTTAATTCATCTGCCTTTTGCTTTCCAAACCTCGAAATCAGTCCCATGTCAAACCATAAAGCAGAATCTGCCGTATATGCTTTTTTATTGTTTTGCAGATAAGCGCCAATTATTTTTTTAGAATTCATTTTTGTTGCCAATTCGCACGCTTCGAAATCATCATCAAGGCAAATTACTAAGTCGTATTTTTTATTCTTTATTTTTTTAATATTGTTTATTGTGTGGACGTTATTGATTATTTCGTTATTGCTCAAAACATCAAAAGACTCTTTTTTCGTAACCCAGTCGATAATGCAGTTTTTGTATTTTGATTTTAGCCCGTACAATATGGAAGTAGTCCTAATCACATCACCAATAGCTCCAAGCTTGACTACAAGTATGTCCATATCCTGAATAGGAAAGAAAAGCCAATTTAAAGCTTTTTATTTGAAATTAAGTAAACTGTTACCTTACCCAATAGAGACAAAGATTTATAAATCTAATCGGTAGACACCAATTATGAAATTCAAAAGGGCTTATTTAGAAATTGCTGCATTCCTCGCAGTCTATTTTTTTGCCGTCTACCTCTGGACTTTGCCGTTTCAAAACAGCAAGATTCCTTATGGGGAATTTGACGCAATATCGCACTGGGAGCTTGCTGACTACCCTGCGCAGAATGACAGGACTTTTGTGTACCTTCCCCCATTCATTGATTATTCCTATCCGGAGAACAACAAGTACAAGCCCCACACCTTGTGGTATCATCCGCCGTTTCACACAGACCTTGCAATGATTTCTGCATTTGCCCGAGACAGGGTCGTGCCAATCTACCTTACAAATGCAATATTCGCAAGCTCTATTTTAATATCTGTTTACTTCGTCATGAGAAAATTATTTGGATTTCTTCCGGCAATTCTTTCCTCGTTCCTCCTCACTTTTTCCATGAGAGATATCATGCCTTACTTATGGGGGCAGTGGCCTGAAAGGTTTGCATATGCATTCATACCATTGATCCTGTACTGCTTTTACATGTACTACACTTCTTATTCAAAAGAAAGCAGCAAGCCGGTTTACATCTACATGATGTCCATTCTGATTGCCGTGAACATTATGATACACCCTCTGGGGTTCTTCCACAGTTTGGCGGGGCTCTTTGTCCTCTGGATTTTCCTGCTCGTAAAACATAAAAAGCTTGCATTTAATTTCAAGCATATTATTATCTCTTTGATAATCTTCATTATTTTGTTTGCCATCTTCCCGTACCAGACAGCAAGCATGCTGAAGACATTTGCACAAAAAGATGCTAACACCAAACAGCCTCCATTTTCAAGGCTGTTCCAGTGGTCTTTTGACCCCAAGAATTTTGGGGGCTCTGTTCCTCCTTCTTATTTCTCTTTCAGGGAAATGAGTGGCAACTGGACATTGCTTTCCAAATTAGGAATTAACCTAAACTTTCTCATGGTATTTTTATTGATGGGGATCTTTGTTCTTGTTATAAGAAGGCAGGACAGGGACATCTTTTTGCTGGCATGGCTGATAAGCCTGTACCTGGTGCTGCACAGGGATTTCATAGGCAAAACCAACCTCATTCACAGGTCTTTGTCTGCAACAGCGCATATTTTTGTGCCGATAACCATTTTGGGAGCGCTCTCAATAGCATCGTTCATCAAGGCAAGGCAAATAAGCCAATTTTTGAAGTATGGTATGGTATTGTTGGTCATATTTTTGGCATTTAAATACAGCATGCCTCAGGCTTACTCAACACTTGATACTGCATATGACAATCCGCTAAAAAGGCTTAATCAGGCTCAAATAGACGTCAGCGAGTGGCTCAAAACAAACACCAATGATCAGCAGAATGTTTCAATAATAGGGCCGCCGCCTGAGCTGATGGAAAAGGTTTGGTGGATGGCATCCATCTCTCATAGGGTAAGCAATTTCTTTGAGGGTTTCTTAACATGGGGAAGATACAAGAACAAGCCTGAAATTGCGAGTTCGCACCTTCTGAATGACTTTATAGTTATGGACTATTCAGACATTGGACTGATTAGCGACAGAAGCTATGTCGACAAATGGCAGCAATATGAAAAGCAAAATCTGGCAAACCACACATTATTATACAACAAAGGCAGTATAGGTGTATACAAATATGAATCTAAAAATTGAGAATAAAGGATTTATTGCAATCACAGTTGTTATAATTCTAGCTTTCTTTTATTTAATACTGGGATTTCCAGGAATGATGTCAGCGTTAGGCATAATTCTTATTTTTATGCTTCCGGCATATTTAATATTGAACAATTTTGATTTAGAGCAGGACGAGAAAATTATATTTTCATTTTTTATTGGAGTTGGCATATTTCCGTCTATATCCTACTGGCTGGGCATGGTTATATCATTCAGGCTTGCTATATTGATAACTTTCATATTGTTAGTGGCTATAGCTGTTGTCTTGCCTTCGCGAAATAAGGCTTCCAAATAATGCAAATCAGCAAAATCAATACAGCCAATCCGACAAGATTAATAACTAAAGAATTCAGGCGGAAAACTCCTGCAAAAGCCTCTAAAAATGAAGAAGAAGGGCCGTGAGTGAAGAAATAACGCATCAGTTCCAGAAAATCCAGCTTCTGCTGCACGTGCACCCAGTTTATGAAAACTGATGACGCACCAACAATTAATAGAATCTTCTTTGCAATGCTTCTTTTTGTTTTACTGCTTTGCACCAATGCATAAGGCAGAAACAGCATAACATAGGGAATTATGGGTGACATGTGCCTCTTGAAATGAGGCGCAACCCCTACAGGATAAACCAAAGCTAAAATTGCTGCGTAAACCAATGTAAACGCAACAAATATTGCAATAGATATTGCATCACCATAATACCTATCTTTTTTCAAGAGTGCTTTGTAAACTCCATAAACTGCTACTAATATTACTGGAGTGTACAAAATAAATGCCCACATATAAAATAATGTTTCTGAGCTTGGCAGTTTTAGCTTAACAATATCCGAAATTGATGCATCGCTTGCAGAAACAATCCTGTAGCTGTATGAAGTTTTAAGCGGGTTGTCAAAAATAGCATAATGGTACAGCCCCAGCAAAATGACGCAGATAGACACTCCAGCAACAAAACTGGCTATCCCTGACCATTTTTGTCTGTTCAAATAAGTAGTCCATCGCTTTGTTTTTCTGTTTGTTTGAATAACATAAAAGGACAATAAGTACAAAAACAGCAATCCTGATGCAAAAACATGGAAGTAGTCGAACATTCCGGACAATCCTGCAAGCAGACCTGAAAAAAATAAAGCTGAGGTTTTCGGCTTCAGTTCATTATGCTTCATCCTGAATAATACGAAGAACGCTGCAAAAGTCAAGGCGATTGCTATCGGCCTTTCCATGAATAAAGCGGATGAAGGAAACTGTGCAGTGCCGAAAGCGTACAGCGCGGTTATGCCGAGCCTTAGCTTTTCATTTTGTGTAAACCTTCTCAGAAAAGCGTAGAATAAAACCACGGAAATTGCGCCAATAAGGGCCGTTGTGGATATAGGAAGAACAAATCCTGATATGAAGATATATTCCAAAATCTGCCTCTTGCTTAATCCTTCAAAGTAATTTGACAATATTTTTTTCTTTCCCCAATAATCCATGCCAAGCCTGTCGCCGTATTTTTCAAGCTTGCTGTACAAAGAGTCTATTGTTTTGTCAGGCAGAAGATTGAAGAATGGCTTGCTCGCAGCATAAAATGGGGCTCCAAGAAAAGAAATTCCCGGGGGCTGTCCAGAGTAATAATGCCCCTTGTAATATGCAACATCGCAGCTTGTCCTGTAATAAGTGTCAACCTTAAATCTGCCTTCATTTACAATTGCGGCCGTAAGCCCGGATTGGCTGTTTGCCATGCAGCTGGAGCCGTACATCTGAAGGTAAAAAATATAAACAATAAAAGCCGTCAAAAATATCTTGAACTCCTTTGTTTTAGTAAACTTTTTAAGCGGCATTTTAATCCGGTCATTCAATCAACTATGGACTATATTTAAATTTATTTGTATAATATGAAAAAACTCGTAAGCGTTATAATACCTGCAAAGGATGAGCAGGCCAGCATAGGCAAAGTTCTGAAAGATCTTAACGAGGTAATAAAAAAAACAAAGAAGTATGATTTTGAGGTAATAGTCATAGACGACAAGTCAAAGGACAAAACATCAAACATAGCCAGAAAGTTCAGGGTAAAGGCAATAAGAAACAAGGGAGAAAGCGGGAAAGGAAAAGCGATTGCCCTGGGATTTAAGCATGCAAAAGGCGATTACATTGTAATGCTGGATGCGGATTACTCCCACCAGCCTGAAGAAATCCCAGAATATTTGAATAAGCTGGACAATGGATATGGGCTGATTGTAGGCTCTCGGCATTTTGGGGGAAGTGAGGAATACGACATTGTGCGCTACCTTGGAAATTTTTTCCTGACAGGCACTTTCAGGCTTTTTTTTGGAATCCAGCTATCAGACGCATTAAACGGCTTCAAGGCTTTCAAGCGCAGCATCATAGACAATCATAACTACAAGTCAAAAGATTTTGAGATTGAGATAGAACTAATAGCAAACGCCTTAAGAGAAAAGGAAAAAATCGGGGAGATCCCAAGCCACGAGCGTGCACGATTTGGAGGTAAAATGAAATCATTTGCCCCTTTGCACGGCACAAAATTCCTGCTGAAGATAATATCAGAAGGCATCAGACTACGTCTTGGATTTTAAACTTATTATTACACCTATTAAAATCATTGCAGCAGGCAATAAAATAGTGTGATGCCTAATATTCAGTCCAATCAATCCTATGTAATAGCTTGAAATTCCAATTATGGCTGCTGCCAGAAAAATCCCAATTACAAACCTTTCCATGAACTCAAGCTTATCGTGCCAGTAAAGCATTATGGAGTAGCCGGGCAATGCGAAAAGCCAAAACAATGACAAAACCATTCTTAGTATGCTAATTAAATTCTCTTTGGCAAAAGCGATATAAAATATAACCAAAGTTATCAAAAACATCGCTCCAATGCGACCGATTTCCTTTTTTATAATATCAAAAGCTTCTTTCTTCAATGCAATCAGCTCCAATTTTATTATTTTTTAGTATAATAACCACTTCATTTTCAAAAACCTTGCTTATATGGCTTTTTTTCAGCATTTCAGATGCTAAAAGCATGTTGTATTTCCAAAAAGCCTCTTGCCCCGAAACCTTGTCAAGCACGATGTAGTTAAAGCTGCATATGTCTTTTTGGCCGAAAAAATAGTCGTCTGGCTTTTTATTAGCTGGATAATCAAATTTGAATAATCCGCTTCTTGCTGCGATAGTTCCGCCGCTGTCTCCAGGCGATTCACTTACATAATATCTTTTGATTTTCCTTTCCTGTATTGATTTTACAAAGTCTTCATTATTAACTTGGTAATGCACTCTTTTTGAGTTTCTGAGCAAAGCATCTTGGCCGTATATGTCTCCGTAGAAGAAATAAATCCTTGAGTTTGGCTCTGTGCTAGCGCTCAGCCATTTCAAAGCACTCCAATGATAAGTGTCCATCAAGCCCCCGTCTATGTTTGGCTTGGTGTAATGGGGAACAAATGGAATATTTACAAAACCGACCAGAAGTATGATAAAGATTCCAGCCAATGCTACGCTATAAGCAATATTCCAATTTTCTATTGCAAGCTTTAACAGCATGTAAATGCCAAACCCGAAAAATACAGACAGATAAATTGGCCACAAAAATCTTATCTGGAAAGACCTTAGGCTGAATCCGATATAGTTAAGAAACCCTGAAAATAGCATCGCAAACCCAAATACAAGCGAAATATGCATATTTTTGAATTTAAATAATGAAAAGACAATTCCGGCTATGATAAACGCTAAAAGAACTCCAAAGCTCATTATGTAAACTCCGGGATTGCCCTGCCACACAGGCTCTACAACAAATGAGTATGTCTCTGACTTGGCCCATGTATTCAAAAATATGATCAGGAAGTACACTGATAATGCAAATGCAATTGCAAGGGAAAAAATTAGGTCTTTTATATCGTTTTTCTTCAAATTCTTGCTAATCCATTTCATGATTAAAAACATTAAAAGGAAGAGAATGGCGAATATAGCTTCTGAAGTATGGCTCAAGGCTACTGCACTTAAGATTATGGCTGTTGGAATGTAAGATTTTTTTAAGTCAGAATTCAATAACCACCACGCAAAAGCTATGAGAAAAGACTGTGCAAGCAGGGAAGGCCAGTGCCCGTAAGCAAACCCTATATTGACTCCAAAGTTTGATTTTATTAATGAGCCATTTTGATTAACGTATAAGTTAGGTGATATTGCTAAAATTGTTAATGGCAGTGCAATTATCGCAATGTTTTTGCTGAATCTTCTTATGATAAGGTACATTGCAAAAACAGAAGCAATGACAAAAAAATACACAATGAAATAGATTGAATCATAAGTTTCAATACCTGCAGCATAAGACAAGATGACTGCCAGATGGTAAAGCACGGGGGGGTATCTGCCGATTATGTTGTCCAGTCCCAATGATATGTAGTTTGCTTCGTACCTGAAATTACCGGCATCCTTTATCGACTCTGCCCTGACCTGGTGCTGGAACGCATCCGATGAAAGATAGTTATAAGGAAAGTCATGCTTTATTTGATGCCCGAACAAAGCTCCCGGGCCTATGAAAAGCAATATAGCCAGAAAGATTACAAGAAATATTTTTTCCAAGTCAAGCTTGATATTTATCACCTTGCTTTGATTTTTTATTATAGGCAGAATACCCAAAAAAGCCCATTACCATTAAAACCGAAATCATTGATATCCATTTTCCGTATTTATAGGAATTTGGCTCGTACTCAAAAACTAATTTTCCATAGTCTCCATCTAAATAAACCGCGCTTACAGCATTATTGGCCTTGAATATCTCAATATTCTTTCCATTAATGCTTGCCTTCCACCCGGGAAAATAAGCAAACCTTTCAGAAGCAACAAGCCATCCCTTTTTTCCATCTAAATTAATAACAGCTTTGTTGTTTGAATATTCATCAACATTCAATTCTATAAAGCTTCCTGTCCTGTTTAATATAGCATAAACTTCATCTCCTGTAACGGAGGTCTTTCCATTCAGGACGTCAGGAACAAGGATTCCCCCATTGACTGAATACTCCCTTAGTTTTCCTATGTTATCCATGGAATCCTTTAATAAAAATATGTAGTCAAATGTATCCAGCGCGCTTGTTTCGTAACCATTAATGGTTGTACCCCTGATTAATAATGTGTTGCTTGGATCGAAATTACCAAGAATGAAATTATAGATTAACTGGTCCACTTGCCTGTCGTCGCCTACAATCAGTATGCGGTTTGGCACAATATAATATCTTGGAAGAAAAAGCTCATTCCTGTAAAGATACGGCCCATACGATTCCCAGATTTGGCAGTCCTCGCAGCCCCCGAATTTTCCAACGTAGCTTAAGTTTTCAATGCTAATGTTTTTACTGGAGATTACATACTTATTGTTCAGCATTGCCCAGAATTTTGCAGGAGAGTTCTGCGCGACAGAAAGATACTCCAAATAGTCATTAAACCATATTCCGGCTCCTCCTTTTATCTCGCTTATCCCAAACTGCGAATAGTAATTGTAGCCTGATGCGCCAATAAATGTTGACAATGCCAGATTCATTGTCCTGAACTGCTGCCTGTCTTTGCCCATATAATCAAGTATTGGGATTTCATTTGGACTGACAACTTTGCTGGACTGTGGAAAATCCTGCAGCAAAAGCAGCTCAGTAAGTATAAGAGCAACAACTGCAGCGAAAATCACATTTTTTGCACTTTTTTTAAGTTTTTCAATTAATGATTCCAGCTTCAAAAATCCAAACCCCGCTAAGATTGAAGAGGCGAATGCAAAAAGGAATACTGCTCTCTCCACATGCCTTGTCTGATTAAACACAGGGGCATGATAAAGCATTTTTGTTAAAAATGAATCGGAAGAAATCAATAAAGAAAGCAAAATTATGGCTGCAGAAAACAGGACAATTCTGTTTTTGAACTTAGACAATCCCAATATTAAAAGTGCAAATCCTGCAATCCCAACAGCAGCTGATATAGTGTTCCCGCCTGCAAAGACATTTGTTACGAACAAGAACATAAAATTTGCAAGCTTTACAGGCTCCCCAATGTATTCCTGGTAAGGCAGTCCTTCTCCCCTGTTGGAGAGCTTTGTAAATTCAAGATCAGGCAGGAGCTTTATAGCGGAAATGCCGAATGCAACTCCAATAACCAGAATCCCTGCCAAGCAAATCTTCAATACCCTGCTTAGGATATTTTTATCAATAACATAAATTATACAATAAACAAGAATAATCAGCAGTATGTATGGAAAAAAGATAACCCCTCCGACAAATATAAGCAATGCTGTAAACATGCCAGCCATTATTGAATTAAAAATAATCTTATCCTCTTTCAATGCCTTTATTGTAAACAAAAATATGAACGGAATCAATGAATAGCCTTCAATAATCATTATGTTTCCGCTCACCACAAAAGTATGCACATACCCGTTAAACATGTAGAGCAATGCAGAGACAAATGCTGCCTTCTTGTTTTCAATCAAGAAGTTTATAAGAAAATACATGCCAATTCCTGCAATGAACAGGTGGGATATGGCGGCAAAATTCATTGCAAGGTATATGTTTCCTGTGAGCAGAATCAGGAAAAGATTGATGTCGATAAAGTAATACTCCGGCTGAGAGAACAACGGCCTGCCGCTGTAAAAATAAGGCGTCCACAGAGGCAGCTGATTGTTTTTAAGCGATTCCCTCATGTTGTAGGAATAAAAAGTCACATCGTTTATGTAATGAATGTTCTTCATTATTTTATCGGAGCTTATTATATTGTGAAAAAAGAACAATGCAAGAAGCAGCAATGCAAATACATAAAAATGATTTTTCATGAAACTCCTGAGATTATAAATTATCCCTTTCATTTACCCACAATAGAAAATGATGAGTTATTTAAAGTTATTTGATTGCTAGAACAATGCCTTATTTTGGTTTATCCAGCCTGCAAGTTTTTGTATACCTTCTTCTGGGCTTACTTTGGGCTGCCAGCCAAGCTCCTTCTTTGCCTTTGAAATGTCAGAAATGTATACTTTCTGGTCGCTTGGGCGCCAGCCTAAGAAATGGATTTTGCTTTTTTTGTTTGCCAGCTTATTAAGCAAGTCAAGCAGCTCAAGCAAAGAAAGTGTATTTTCATGGCCTCCGCCAATGTTAAAGACTCCAGATTTCAAATTGCTTTTGATGAATTTATCAAAGACATCAACCAAATCAGAAACAAACAAAACGTCCCTCACCTGCTTCCCATCGCCATAAATGTTTATGTTCTTTCCAAGCATTGTAGCGATTGCAAACCAGGCAACCCATCCCTGGTCCTCTATGCCAAGCTGCCTTGTGCCGTATACGCAGCTCATCCTGAATACCCCTGTCTTGAGCCCGTAAAGCTTTCCATAGTCCTGCATGTACAAATCCCCTGTTAATTTTGAGCATCCATAAGGCGTGTGCTCACACAGGTCAATAGAAAAATCCTCGCTGATGCCGTTTAGGTATTTTTTTTCAAATGCATATCTTAATTTTTCTTCAATTACCTTTGCTTTGTTGACATTCTCCCCGTACACTTTGTTTGTAGAGCAGTAAAGCACGCTTTTGACATCATTCTTTCTTGCTGCTTCAAGAACATTGAATGTGCCAAGCGCATTTGCCTCAAAATCAGCTAAAGGGTCTATAACAGAAGCGGTTACTGCAGTTTGGGCAGCGGCATGCACCAGCACATCGGCGCCCCTGGCAGATTTTTGGATTTCTTTAATATTCCTTATGTCGCCTTTTATTAGCCTTATCCTCTTAAATTTCTTTAAGTAATTCCAGTTATAATCTACATTCTTGATGCTTTTTTTCAATAATTTTGCCCTGCTTAAGTTATCAAAAACAATCACATCATTGCCTTTTGAAGCATAAAACTCAGCTGCATGGCTTCCTATGAATCCAGCTCCTCCAGTAATTAAAATCTTCATTGTTGATGAAAATTACAAATGCCTTTTAAACATTGCGTTGCCAAATTAGTCAAAAAACCTGTATTTTAAGAGGTAATAGGCTGCCTGAACCCCGTCTTTCCACGTTATCTTTTTTCCCTCGTCGAATTTCCTTCCTGCAAAGCTTATAGGCACTTCGAAAATTTTATAGCCCCTCTTTAGTATTTTTGCGGTAATCTCAGGCTCAAAATCAAATCGCTTTGCTTTTAGGTTTATGCCATCGATTACTTCTTTCCTGAAAACTTTGTATCCTGTCTCCATGTCAGTTATTTTTACACCATACAATAAATTTGTCATGAATGTCAAAAAGAGATTCCCAATATAGTGCAGCTTGTACATATTTTTCATATTTTTCCTTATGGAATTCAATCTCGAGCCGTAAACTACTTTGGCATTGCCGCTTAATATGGGATTCAGCAGTTTTTCATATTCCTTTGGATCATATTCCAAGTCAGCATCCTGAATAAGGATTATATCGCCTGCGGCATTTTGAAGCCCTGTTCTTATAGCAGCGCCTTTTCCAATGTTTTTTTTGTGGTACAGGATTTTTACCTGTTTATCCTTCATTTTTTCCAAAATGCCCCTTGTCCTGTCGGCTGACAAGTCGTCAATGACTATTATCTCTTTTGATATGCCTTTTAATCTAATGTTTTTTACTTTGCTTATCACCTTGGTTATAGTATTCTCCTCATTGTAAACTGGAATTATGACTGAAAGCTTCAGCATTCCAATAAAAACTATAAAATCCTTTAAAAAATTATTGGTTATAGTAAAAATATGAATGCCAGCAAAAGAATCAATGCAGAGACTAGGGAAAGCACCCCAAAAATTTTTTCTATAGGCAGAACCTCGTATTTTAAGTTTATCACGCTTCCCTTTAAAGTCTTAACTAAAATTAAATTATGGTTGCTGGCCAGGACAGGCACTTCCTTTCCGTTCATGTAGGCTTTCCATCTCTCGAAATAGGTCTCTTTGAAAGTTACCCATTCATTGTCCTTAAAGTTACCGTAAATTTCAATTGATGTGGGGCTCAAAATCCTGAATTCAAGCGGCACGGGCTCTGCAGCATTTTCGGAATATGGGACATTTTTATTGAAGCTGTAATGGCTGCTTAATGCCACATATTTATACCCATCGGGTTTTTTGTATGTATCATTTTCAACAATCTTCATCAAGCTTGTCTTCTCGGCATAATTTGTTCCATTTACAACAAGCATCGCAAGAGCCTGGTTTTGGTAAACGGCATAAGAGAAATTTGGATAAATCTGGTTTGCCACGAAATAGCCTACAGGGTGGCTGGCGTGCAATAAAACGTATTTATACCCCCCCAATCGGAGATAGTTTGATAATTCAGCTCCGGACATTGCCGTCAGGCTGTCAGTCTGCCCAAAGGAGTGCTCGCTGTGTATTTTTGCGTAGATCGACCTTGAGCGCGCATATTCTGTCAAATGAAACCTTGAGAAATACTTGCCGGTTAATGAAGCCATTCCAGGGTCGATGGCGTTTGCAAACATGCCGTAAGTGATTATCCTTCCGTCTTTTGGCAGGCTTTTTATAAAACTTATCTCTTTATCAAAACTTTTACCTGAAATAAACCCCTCATGATGTATATTTTCAATATTTTTTTTTGCCAATGCAAGCATATGCACAAGCCCTATAAGCAAAAGAACGGCAAGGAAAATCTTAACGTATTTACTTTTTACCAATAGTGCGAAAGCGCAGATTGATATGGCAAGCAAAATCAGAAAATAGGTTGATACTGTCCTGTACCCATACTCAAGGCTTCCCATCATAGGGAGATTGATTAAAATAGCCGAAAGCAGAAAATGCAAAAAATACGCTCCTGAAAACAGCCTGAAATTGCCCAAGCTTTTTGAACTGTAAAACAATCCGAGCACAATAGCCAATGACAAAGGGCCAAAAATGGATATTACCGGGCCAAATATTTTGTCGTCATTCCTATTAATATCAGGATACTTCAATGAAAGAAGATTGCTGTGTTTTACAAATCCCGTTATATAGCCGACTGAAGCGCTTCCAAAATTATGGAAATCTATCTTTCCCGGGTCCTCCAGGAAATCCTTGAATATGAAAGTAGGCAGTATATAAAAAGCAGGAATAAAAATTAAAACCAGCACAGCTCCAATCATCTTGAATTTGTTGGCCAAAAACCAATGTTTTACGCCGGCAATTTCCTTTGAAAAATAAATATCCAGAATAATCAAGCATAGCATAGAAAAGGACATCAAAACAATGCCCACACCATGCGGGGTATGAATTACAAATGTTAAAATAACCATGTACAAGATAAGCAATATTTCTTGGAATTTTTTCGGCCTTTCAAGCATAACAGAGAATATCAGGTAGTTTACCGGAAAAGCAAAAAACTGCTTGAAGCTTTCCAGCAGCTGTACAAAATAAAAGTGCAGCCCAATAAGCAGGCTTCCAATAATGACAATTAAAGTATTCAAAATCCTGCTTTTGTCGTCTTCAAAAAATTTGTTTAGAACTGAAATAATCAAAGCGCATAGGGACAGCGTGGATATAAACAGTATGAAAAGCGAGAATAAATTGTAAAAGGTTACGGTATCAATGAACGGAAGCAGAATGTTTATGAATGCCAGATGCGAGAACACTAACGGCGATTCGAACAAGAAGGGGGATTCGCCTTGCGAGGTTGCAGGGTCATAAACTGGGAAAGTTCCATCGGCGTTTATGCTTTTGGCTATCAGCTCATATTTAGTATAGAGGTAAGTGCCGTTTGATATGAACAGGCTGTGGTTGTTGACTATATTTATGCCTACAAAAACAGTTGCGATTAAAACAGCCAATATAATCAAATAATCCTGAAAACTAACATTGATAAAATCAAAATCCCTCTTTTTCTTAATAATCAAGGCCAGTGCCAACATAACTGGAGCATAGAAGAACACCAAAATAATGTAAAAATTAAGTTTCAACCCCAAATAATTTGCAGATGTATAAATCAGCAGGGTCGGAAGAAGCGACACAGCAAACCCTACAATATAGCTTTTTATGAAATTCCTTTTTTCGAGCAGAACCCCAAATACCGCAAATGGGAGATGAATTAGGAATATATACAGAAAATTTGGAAAAGGAGCCAATGCTGCAGCAATATATGCCAGATTTTCAAATGATTTAATCTTATTAAAAAAATTAAATGCTAAAAATATCAGTATGAAAAGAATAATGGCGGGCAATTGTATTTTTTTTGTAATCAAAGAAATAAGGATAATGTAAACTATGAATAATCCTTGTGAAATCCTGACCTTCATCTTAACATCACGAATCTAAAAAATCTTTAAAAAACTATTGATTTCTGTAAATAGAAAGAATTTTGTTTATTAAACTGGTGGTAGAACAGCCTTTTAGCATAGGAATCAATATAACTTTTCCGCCATTATTTTCAACAACATGCCTTTCGGTTATCTGGCTTATCTCATAGTCGCCTCCTTTAGCATGGACATCCGGTTTGATTTCTGCAACCCAGCCTGCGGGATTTTCATCGCCAAACAAGAAGACGTAATCAACGCTTTCAAGCCCTGCTAAAACACCAATTCTGGATTCTTCACCGTTTATTGGCCTTCCATCACCTTTAATCAGCTTTACAGAAGCATCTGTGTTCACTCCGACAATTAGCACATCACCCAGCTTTTTGGCCTCTTCAAGATACTTGACATGCCCGAAATGGAGAATATCAAAAACCCCATTGGTTGTGACTATTTTTTTATTTTGTTTTTTTAGTTTTTTGACTATTGGAATAAGCTCGTCTAATGTTTTGATTTTCTTATTGATTGTCATTTTTTAAAATCCACTTCGCAGCATCAACCAAATCTTCCGCAAAATAATCAGCAGCGATTTTATTTTTTGCTTCATTAGTCTTTTTATTGGCAATGAATATTGTTTTGCAATAGCAATTAATTCCCAATTCCATATCGCTTTTCCTGTCCCCTATAATAAAAGATTTTTTTATATTAATGCCAAACTCTTTTTCAGCGTCTTTCAAAAACTTTGCCTTTGGCTTGCGGCATTCGCAGTTGTCTTCCGGCTTGTGGGGGCAGTAATAAGTTTTTTCAATTTTTATATTATATTTTCTTAATGTCTTTATCAAATGGCTGTTGAATCTCAAAAAATCCTCAAGCCTGTAGACACCCTTTCCTATGCCTGACTGGTTTGTTACTATGAAAAGCCTGTAGCCTTTGAGCAGTTTCAGCCCTTCAACCGCATTTTCAATCAATTTAAAATCCTCGAGCTTATGCACAAAGCCAGGGTCTTCAACCAAAATACCATCCCTATCAATGAAAACTGCCTTTGTCATAGATTCTCTATTTCCTTTTTTATCTCGTCTATGCTCACCGAGGCAGTGCCTATCTTTCCTACCTTAATCCCTGCCGCCATGTTGGCCAATGTTGCAGCATCTTTCAGGCTTGCCCCGGAAGCTACTGCAAGCGCTATGGTCGCAACAACTGTGTCGCCAGCCCCTATTATACTGTAAACTTCCTTGGCTTTTGCGGGAATATGCGTTATGCTGCCATTTTTCTCAAATAAAGACATGCCTTTTTCCCCTCTCGTTACCAGGACATTTGTGTTAAGGCGCTTCAAAAGTTTTAACCCTATCTTCTTGACAGCGTCATCGCTTCCTTCCTCCAGGCCAGCCATCTCGCTTGCCTCTGCATTATTGGGGGTTATTAAGGTTACATGAGAGTAAAGATTGCTGTGTTTTGGCTTTGGATCAACTATGACTGCTTTGCCAAATTTTTTTGCTGCTGCGGCAAGCTCATTAATCAGCTTCTCTGTTATAACTCCTTTTGCATAATCGGAAATTACAGCGACATCAATACTCTTGATTGTCTCTTTGATGAATTTTATTAAAGAATTCTCAATATCTTTGTGGACATGCCCTTTATTTTCGTAATCCACCCTTAACAATTGCTGCCCTCTTCCGACAATTCTCATTTTTTGAGTGGTTGGCTTGTCCTTATCTGTGAATATTCCTTCTGTGTTTATGCCCTTTTTGCGCAATTCCCCCAAAAGGACTTCCTTTGCTTCATCATTGCCAGCAATTCCCACCATAAAAGCATTTCCTGTAAGCGCGGAAACATTGTTTGCCACATTTGCTGCCCCGCCTGCCTCATAAGTCTCTTTCATTACATTTACAACCTGGACAGGAGCTTCGGGGCTTATCCTTGAAACTTCCCCCCAGATGTACTTGTCAAGCATTATATCCCCTATAACAAGAATCTTTTTATTTTTGAAATTTTCAAGTATTTTTAATAAACGCTGTTTTATTTTCATCTTTTTTTATTATTTATTTTTCTAAGTTTATTCTAATGGCTTTTAATCAATGCCGTCAATTACCCTCCTGTGCAACGAAGGTATTGTTGCTTCATGTCTTCCGATTATTATAAATCCTTTTCCGCCCAGTGAAGTCGGCCTCTGTACGACATTCTCCCTTGGCCTGTAATGGTCTGCCATGTCAATGTTTGCAGCGGTTATACTACTGACTTTGCAGCCTAAATTTCTCGCAATCGTTAAAGCCTTCAGAAAAACTTCTGGGAGTATCACAGCACACCCAATGTTCAGTATAACTCCATTTTCGAGCCTGCTCACGCTTTCTGCAAAAGTCTTAAAGTCACTATAAGTTGTTTTTCCAACAGCAGCGCCGTCACAGCTTGGATGCTGATGTATTATGTCGGTCCCGATTGCAACGTGCACGGTAACTGGAATATTTAATTTGTAGGCATTGTATAAAATGCTGCATTCTCTATTTGGAAGATTTAAATCATTAATTTTTTTGCCGATGGAATACCCTAAGCCAAAATTATTCTTTGCGCCTTCTTTTATTGCTTCATTTAATATGCTTCCAGTCTCTTCTATCATCCCGAAAGTGCCGTCTTCTATTGTCTGTTCAACATACTCAGATGTCTCTCCGATTAAAGAAAGTTCAAAATCATGAATAGGGCCTGCGCCGTTCATTGCAACATGTTTTATAACTCCTTTCTTCATTAAATCTATTATTAAAAGGCTCATGCCAGTTTTTATGACATGGGCGCCCATCATAAGAATTGTTTGCTTCTTGTTTTTGTGCGCAATAATTATTCTTTTAGCCAATTCGTTGAATTCTTTTGAGTCAAAACTTATTTTAGAATTCTCCGGCTTAACCAAATCACTCAGCTTAACTTTATTCTTTCTCTGTTTTATTGGGATTGTTTTTATTTTGTTGAAGTCTAGCATTTTGTATGTTGAATACATATTTTTCAATCAATTTTTCTTGCAGGGCGTAATTTTATATTGTCGCCATCATCTGTTGTTGATATCTCCATGACAGTACTCTTAGGCACCAGTGATTTAAACGAATGAATAACTCCCGGTTTTAACCTGAATTTGCCCCCTTTATCCAATATTAACGTCTGGCGGGGGGCATTTGGGCCATTTGCGTAAGTTAGTGAAACTTGGCCTTCAAGAATTACGAATGTCTCGTCCTTGCGCTCGTGATAGTGCCAGCTTGATTCAAACCCTTTATGCAAAATCAAAAGCTTGTTGCAATACTTCTCGTTGTTCTCGATCCATAACTCATGACCCCAAAGATGCTCATGCCTTTCTCCTTTGAAACCTGCCAAAAGCCTAATCTGCTCTTCTTTGAATTTTTCGCTTTCTTTCATATTTAACACTAGAAGTATGACTCTTTCATACCTATTTATAAATCTTTCGCTTTTCAATTATATACTATAGAATATAAAACTATATAAAGTAATACTTTCTCCTACTTAGTAATACTATAGAAAATGAGCAAGGCAAAAATAGCTATTTCACTTGACAATTCCCTTCTGAAGCTGATAGACTCCAAAGTAGACAAGTCTGTCATAAGAAGCAGGTCACAGGCAATAGAGTATTTCCTAAAGAAAGGATTGCATGAGCAATCAATAAGTGTTGCTGTGCTGATGCTCAAGGGAGAGCACCAGCCGCTTGCGCTGAAAAATATCAGAGGCACAACTTTAATAAAACAGCAGATTGAGTTCTTCATGAATTGCGGAATAAAAACAGTTTATATCATAACCCAGCACACAAAAAACATGAATTCTTTGCTGAGTGAAATTTCAAATGCAAAAATAAGCGTAGAAATAATTGAGAAGCAGGCAAAAGGAAATGCAGATGCCCTGAAGGCAATAAAGGGCAAAATTGACAACAGTTTTGTCGTGATGTCAGGCGACACTTATAATGACTTCGACCTGGCAAAGATGATGAAAAAGCATTTAACGTCGGAAAAGCTTGCAACAATGGGGCTGATGACAAGGGAAAAAATAAGCGCTTACGGAACAGCAATCTTGGATGGAGATTTAATTGTTGATTTTCATGAGAAGCCAAAACACAGCTCCACAAACATTGTCAATGCAGGAATCTATATTTTTAAGCCGGAGGTATTTGAGGTTTTTGAGGACACTGTCTCGCTTGAAAAGGATTTATTTCCAAAACTCGCAAGGATAAAGCAGCTTGTCGGCTTTTTCACTTATGGAGAATACTTCCACTTCAGCGAAGCCTAAAATTTATATAAGCATGGCAGTTTTTTAAGACAATGGCAAAATTATACAGCAATCCCTGGAAAGACAGGATTGGGTTCAAGAGCAAGGTAAAATATTTTGTAAGAAACCAGTTCTATAAGTGGCTTTTAAGAAAATACTGCAGAGGCTGCAAAACAGTGTTGGATGTGGCATGCGGCCCGGGGCAATTCATGAAAGTAGCAAATCAGCTTGGTTATAAGTCATACGGAATAGAAGCTGACGAAAGATACAGGGCAAAGAATGTAATCATAGGGGATTTGTGGAGCCTTAAAGGCAAGTACGATGTTGTGTTTGACAGCATGATTATGGAGCACATGGACGACCAGGAAAAATTCGTCAAAAAAATGGCGTCCTTATCAAACAATATTGTCATCACAATAAGCGCTTACCTTTCAAAAAGCTTTTACAATGTTCCCGACCACAAAAAACCTGTCACAAAAATAAGCGTCAGGTGGCTTTTCAGAAGGCACGGTTTCCGCAATCTTTTGTCAATACATATACCTTTTTACCATGCAGTTGTTGTTGTTTCAAAAAGAGTTACAGATAAAGACAAGGATAAGGAATCAGAGCTCATAAGGAAAGGGTTTTGGTAAATCATTTTATTTTTATCTGCGGAGAATTTATTCCTGTCAAGCCGAATAATGTTTGCTTATCGTAAAATGTCGGAAATTCTTATTAACTAATTTGAAAATTGTAAGAATTTCCGAGCATGCTCAAAAATCGCAACTATTTAATATATTATTGCGATTTTTGACAAATCTCGTAACTCATAATCCCAACTTCTTCTTTAAATCTTTGTGAGAAATAAGTTTTCCTTCTCTTTCATGTTTGATACTTTCTTGAAGGAGTTGGCGTTCTTCAGCACTTAATTTTGAATCTTCTATATATTCAAAAATTCGATGTATGCTTCTTTCCATACTGCCTAATCTTTCTAAAATTTGTTTTTCAAAGGTTGTTTCGCTCATTGTAGTCATAACAATATCGGTTTTAGTATAAAAATATATCGCTAAATTTCTCTAAAAAGCACGACAAAAGCATTTTGCATCTAAACCAATTTCTCGACTTCCCTCAGCACATCATCCACACTAATATTCTTCATGCATTTTTGGTAGTCATTGCTGTTTCTTGGATACAGGCAATCTGGAACCTGCCCTTTGTGGACATTGATGCACGGGCTGAACTCGCAGTTGTATCCCTTGTACAGGCCTATATTGCCTTTTCCGCAGGGCCCGAATCTTGCCGGGATATTCGGCCCGAATAAACCAAGAGTTTTTATTCCTTGGGCAGCCGCGATATGCATCGGGCCAGCATCATTTCCTATAAAAAGACTGCACATGCCTGTCAAGCAGAATAATTGGTTCAAGCTGATTTTACCGGCAGCATTTATTGTCTTGTCCATCTTTTCCATCACATTTTGTATATTGGCTATAAGTTCCGCTTCGCCCAAATTGCCGACGAAAATTATCTTTGCCTTGTGCCTGATTATGACTTCATCACAAACCTCAGCGTATCTCTCATAAGGCCACATTCTCGCCTTTGCAGACTCGGCAGCTCCCGGAGCAACACATACGATAAAATCCCTGCTTTTTATGCCATTGTTTTTTAAAAACCTTTCAACAAAATTCTTATCATTTTTGGAGAAATTCAATTTAGAGAGATTGCTGACATCATACTTAACCTCCAACACCCTCACAAGGTCCAAAAATGTCTGTGCTGCATGCTGCTTGTCATTATACCTAATTCTCTCTGTGTAAAGTTTCGCCCTTGAGTTGTGGGAGTATCCTATGCTATTTCTGCCTGCAAAAAAGGAAATAATAGCAGAAACATTAAGATACTCCTCCATATCAGCAACTAGATTATACTTTTTAATATTTTTTAAAATAAAACCGGCAACTGATACGGGATTCAGTTTCAGTTCTAAGACATTGTCTATGCTTTTATTATTGTAAAATACATCCCGGTTTCTTGAAGTGGCTAAAACATTTATTTCTGCCTTTGGGAATCTTTTTCTTAAGGCATCAACTGCCGGCAGCGTTAAAATGGTCTCTCCTATGCCCCACAGCTGTATCACAAGCACTCTCGCAAATTCTGCTTTTTCTATTTTTCTTTTCCTGTTGAACAATGCCAGAAAATTGCAAGTGAAGTTCCCAATGTGCTTGTCAATGAATTTTATGGCAATTACCATAACAAAGAGCAACTCTGTTCATTATTTAAATGTATACCTATTCAGAATACCGACGAAAAGTATATAAATATAGCTGTAGTAATTTTTAAAATGCCCTTACTTAAAAACGGTTCTTTGAAAATAAGAAAGAATCTGGTTTATTTCGCTTTATTTATTTTATTGGGCTCGATATTCTCCTACTTTTACATCAAACCTTTCCTTGCTTTCCGCGACACTCCGCTTTTGAGGCTTGACTGGCACCAGCAGTTTCAAGTAACCGGGGCAATATGGATAACCTTAACAAAATATCATGAATTTCCATTCTGGAATCCCTACGTCCATGGCGGGAATTTTTTGTTTGGCCATCCATTAAGCCATGTGCTTTCACCGCAAACCTTAATTGTCTTATTATTCGGGCCTATAAGGGGGATTTATTACTCTGTACTGTTTTTTTATACACTAAGCTTTGCAGGATGCTATCTCCTTGGCAGGCATTTTAAGCTGTCTTTTCCTGCAACAATGTATCTGGCTATTGTTTTTACCTTTCAAAGCCATGTCATGAATTACCTTTTTATTGGAAGCACCCTTTGGATGAATGCGGCATACCTTCCTTTTTCATTTTATTTTCTCTTGAGAGCGCTTGAAAACTGGAAATACGGCGTTCTCGCAGGATTTTTTCACGCCCTAATATACCTTGGAGGCAGTGTGTACATCTTCATGCTTTACATATTGTTTGTGCTCATATTTGCCGCATCAAATATGATTGCAAAAGGAAACCTGAAAGCAATCAAAGCCATCTTGATAATGTTTTTGTTTAGCTTCCTTTTTGCATCCATAAAAATATTTCCCAACATTGACCTATATAACATAAACAGCAGGGATGTTGGCTTTCAGGAATTGCCTCTAAAATTAGAGATATTAAAAAAAACATTTCTGGATAAAAATCAGGCATGGGACATTGTTTCAGTCTATTGGATTGGGGACTTTAACTTTCATTTCCCGCATTTTGGAGATTACATTGGGATTATTCCGATTTTGCTGGCGCTGGCTGGCCTGATGTGGCTAAGGGACCTTGAGATGATCCTGGCAACTCTCGCCACATTTTTAATGTATCTGAGTAATTTTTCCGCGTTTTCTTTCATATGGAAGGCAGTTCATGCTATCCCTCCATTTTCGTCTCTGCAGCATCCGGCAAGATTTATTATCTTTCTCGGCTTGATGATCAGTATTGCAGGGGCAAAAGTCATATCAAAATTAAATAGGGCGAAAACCAGCAGCAAGTGGCTGGATTACCTGAGAAACTTATTAATTATAGCTTTAATCTTATTTGTTTTTATAGACCTTACAAAATCAAGCTACATAATCCTTAGCAATTTCAAGCCTCTGCCCATGCAAAAAGACCTAATAAAATGGGACGGCAATTTTGAGTACTATGACTTCTATCAAAGGTTCAATCTGACTGAGCAGCAGGTTGCCAATCTTGATGCAAACTATTTCAAATCATTTGAGCAGATAGACACACTGTCAAATAAGGGGGTCAATAAGCGCGGACTGGATCCTATGACAATCAACAGAGGGCCCATTATGTCAAAAGGAGATTATGGCTATAGGGGGGAATACTATTTTGTTGATACTAATGGCAGCTTTGTCCAGCTTGAAAAGTGGAGCCCCAATAAGATATCGCTGAAGGCCAAGACCGAAAATGACAATATACTGGTGGTAAACCAAAACTTCCATAACCAATGGAAAACAAAGGAGAATTTTGAAATCATAAACTATAACGGACTGCTTGGCATAAAGATTCCAAAAGGGGAGCACCAGCTGCATATTTATGTATTCCAGAATAAGATTTTTATAGGCGCATTTTTGTTTTTAGTTGGAGTGGTTCTTGGGTTTTATTTGCTGTTAACTAAATAAGCGGCATTGCTCCAATATACAGCATACCTTATGAGGAAACTTTTAAAAAGATGGCATTCATTATGATTTTATGCATAAATATGACTTGTCCATAGTTGTGCCTTTTTATAACGAAGAGGGTAATGTCAGCGATGTCGTAAAGGGTTTGGAGGGGGAGTTATCTAGAAATAAGATAGGCTACGAATTGATTTTAGTTAATAATGGCTCTTCAGATTCAACTCCAAAAATCATCGGAAACCTTAAAAAAAGAAATTCGAGAATACGGCAGGTAAACATAAGAAAGAATGAGGGTTATGGATGGGGAATAATCAGCGGGCTTGATGTTGCCAAGGGTAAATGCGTAGGATATGTAGACGGGGATAATCAGGTCCATCCAAAATACATTGTCAATGCTTACAATAAAATAAGCGCAACTGATGCAGCCATATGCCTCACAAGAAGATTAAGCAGAAATGAAGGATTTGCAAGGAAAATTGCCTCAATCGCTTATAATCTAATTGTATCAGTGCTCTTTTTTATTAAAGTGAGCGACATTAACTCAAAGCCTAAAATAATCAGGCAAAAATTTTATAAGGATATGCGCCCATCTGCAAAAGGGTGGTTCATAGACACAGAAATAGTATTAAAAGCCAAGAATAAGGGATTCAGATTTGTTGAAGTGCCGTTAACCTATACAAATCGTAAAAAAGGCAAATCCAAAGTTAATTTCGGCATTACTAAAGAACTATTGTTCGACATAATCAGGTACAGATTAAGCTCGACGAGTAAATAAATCTAAAAATTTATTAATGAATATATTTTTTTGCATTTAGAAGGGATAAATTTAGGACTAAACTTTGAAAATGAATATTAATAAAGTGCCAATACTAATTACAGGCGCCACTGGATTTATTGGAAGGCATCTGATCAGTGCCTTGACAAGGGAAAATGCCGACATATCTATAATCTCCAGAAAAAAAGTAGCATTAAATGGAAAAATAAAAATATATGTCGGTGATTTGACAGACAAGGCGTTCATAAGCAAGGCTGTAAAAGAGGCCAATCCTAAGAAAATTTTTCATTTGGCTGCAGTCGTTAACCCGTCTAGGGATATAAACCTATTAGAAGAAAGTTTTAAAGTTAATTTTTTCGGCACAATCAATTTATTAAATTCTTTAAAAAATGTTGATTATGATTCATTTATACTCAATAGTACAGCGGAAGTTTACGGCAACAGCAAAATGCCATTCAAGGAAAATATGATGCTAAACCCGCTTTCACCATACTCTTTGTCAAAAGCTTCAGCAGAAATATTTTGCAATATGCTTCATAAAAATAATGGCTATCCAATTACAATACTTAGGCTATTCCTGGTTTACGGGCCCGGGCAGAAGGCAAACAGGTTTTTGCCGCAGCTTTTAACTGCATTACTGCAAAATAAAGAATTTTCTATGACGAAAGGCCGGCAAAAAAGGGATTATATCTTTATTGACGACGTGATAGGGGCTTTGATAAAGGCTTCTTTGATAAAACAAGCCAGCGGCGAAACTATAAACATATGCAGCGGAAAGCAATTTTCAATTAAAAGCGTAGCAGCAAAAATTGCTGCAATGCTGAATACAAAAGATTTAATTAAATACGACTTGCCTTACAGAAAAAATGAGCAATGGGACTATTGCGGAGATGGGACAAAAGCAAAGAAAATTTTGAATTGGAGCCCAAAAACTGATATCGACGCGGGTTTAGAAAAAACTATAAGATGGTATAAAAATCGTATACGGTAATCTCAATTTGGGCAATTTGGATTACAGTAAAAGGCACAAAAATTTGAGCAATAAATACGCCTTTTGCTCAAAGAAAACCTTATGGTTTTCGAGTGCTCGAAAATGGAACATTTTCGACATATTACGAACGGACAACTATTGCTCAATAGATTTTGTCCGTGAGTATAAATCCTATTTTACAGAGAACATAATAAAAAGAGAAATAATCTTAATGTAAAATGAATAAAGATTATGAGTTAAAGTACCATAGAATAGAAGAAGATTATTGGTGGTTTGCAGCACATAGGGATATGCTATACAGATTCATAAAAAAATTGAAGGCAGATAAAAATAGTAAAATTTTAGATGTAGGCTGCTCTGGAGGGCATTTAATCAAATTGCTGCACACAAATGGGCTAAAGAATACTTATGGTATAGACATAAGCGAGAAGGCAATTAATTTGTGCAAGAGAAAGGGAATAAAAAATGTATTTGTGATGGACTGTATAAAAACTAATTTTGACAACAATACATTCGATATTGCAATTGCAGCTGATATCTTAGAACATACTAAAAATGATGTTAGGGCATTAGTTGAATGGAATAGGATTATAAAACCGGGAGGCAGATTAATCATTTCCGTGCCTGCTTTTGGGTTTTTATGGAGTAAACATGACGAACTTAACCAGCATTATAAAAGGTACAAGAAATCTGATCTGATTTATGCTCTAGAAAAATCAAATTTCAAAGTCATTAGAGCTTCATACTGGAATTTTAGCTTATTTTTCCCCATAGTCGCATTCACTTATCTTAGACGCGCGTTTCAAGGAAAAAGAGACCAGAAAAATGATAATCTTTATGAATTAAGCCCTATTATGAATAAAATGATTTTTATATTATTAAAATTTGAAAATTTAATTATGGAACATCTGAGTTTTCCTTTCGGTACAAGTATTTTTGCATTAGCCGTTAAGCCTAAAAACTAAACTTATCTGTTCCTGCTTTTTTTCACAGCCATTTCCCTTACAATTGCCTCAAGCTTTTTTTGGTTTTTTTTGGTTATTGTGTATGTATAGAAAATAGCCGCAATCAAAAAAAGAAATCCCACTATGGTAAGCAGATCCAATGCCCTCAAAAAACCGACCCCCTTGACTATAGGATCCAATATGGACGGGAACACAGCAACCAATACAAAAATAATCCACAAAACTACCCAAAAAATGAATTCTTTCGTTACAAATTCCTTTCTTTTGTAGTTCAAGAATGAGTAGTATAACATAAACAGCCCAAACAAAAATCCGATTATTTGAATTCCCAGTATGTTTGCCATTTTATACAATCACCTGCTGTTGAATAATCTCCACCACACCATGTTTGAGACAATTTTTATTCCGTCTATTATTGTAGTTCCTTTGTACCTGTCAGAGTAAATTGTTCGGATAGGAATCTGCACATATTTTAATTTTTGCTTTCCGGCCCTTGAAATCATCTCAGATTCCATTGAATAATCTGTCGCGTTCCATCTGATTTTCATGTAGGCTTCCCTTGAGAAAGCCCTGTAGCCGCATTGTGTGTCACTCAATCTTACGCCGTACAATAAGCCTGCGACATTTGAGATAAACCAGTTTCCAAAGCGAAGCACCATCGGCATTTTCGCGCTTATCCTCCTGTAGCTGAAAACAATGTCGTATTTTTTCAGCTTTTCAATGAATCTGGGTATATCGCTTGGGCTATGCTGCGCGTCTGCGTCCAACACAACCATGAATTTAGCGCCTTTTTTAGCTGCAAAATCGCAGCCTGTTTTCAGGGTGGAGCCTTTGCCGAGATTTACTATATGCCTTAAAACAATGGCGCCGGTTTTTTCCGCAGCTTCTTTTGTTTTGTCTTTGCTGCCGTCGTCGACTACTATAACATTGCCTATATATGCTTTAGTTTTTTTAATTATACTTGCAATATTCTTTTCTTCATTGTAGGCTGGAATTACAGCCCATATATCGCTTATTTCCATTTAAGAAATATTCGTATTGTTCATAGCCGTGAAATTATTTACAGGTATGCTTTCAATACTTTTTGTTATGTTCTCTTCCTCAACCTGCTTTTTTAAATAATCGTCTACGACGGTAGCATTTTTTCCTTCCCAGTCAATCTTGTAAGTGTATATGTCTGTCCCGGTCAATCCGCGCTGATGGTTGAACAGTTTGAAATATTTAAGCCCGTGGCCTTTCATATAAAACATTCTGGTGAACATTCCGCCTGCCAACTCTTTGCTTGATAAAACACCCATCAGGTCATTCTCGCCTTGCGGGATTAATGTTACGCCAAAGTCGAGTGTAGTGCCCTCAAACTCTTTTTTAAGCAAGCCAGAATCTGTTGTGAAAGCAGCCACTTTAGGCCTTACAATGCCCTGCTGGCCAGTTCCAAAAATATCATAATTGCTTAAGTTTACCTGAAGCCCGTTGCCGCACGCATAAATGTCATTGTCTTTTTTGCTGCAGCCTATTGTGCCTCCGTACCCCGGCCATGGAGAAATCCATGTGTTTGCTTCGCTGTCGCTAGTGATTGACTGGATTTCATAATAAACATTTTCAGCTTTTTCCTTTGTATAATTAAACTTTTTAACCATATAGTTTACTGACTCTTCCTGCGGCATCTTTCTGGCATTTTGCCAGATGTCGGCCCTTTCAAAATTCCAGCTGCCAAAGTGGCTCCACACGCCGCTCTTTCCGATCATGTCTTCAGACGCAATGAAATAAGCTTCAGGAGGGTTGCAGTGCGTATAAGAAAGAACTTTCTCAATCTGCTCATTATTAAAATTAATGCCCTTCAGCTTTTTTTCAGCCTCCTTTTTATTCAATGCAGTAATATCACCCAATATCTTTATTGAAGAATGGGCATCCTTGGTTAGCTTGTACAATTCGTCATAGGCGTTGCTATGCCCGCAGTCCAGCATTCTTAAAATTCCGACAGCCTCTGCTTCATTATCGGTCATTAAAAGCTTTCCAACCCAGTGGGCAGCAGGAGATGTCTGTGTCGTGCCGTCAAATGTGACTCTTCTTTCAGTAATCGCCTTGAAATGATGCCCAAAGTCCCACCAAGAAGTTATTATTGCGCTTTCGCTTGAGTCCTGTTTTATTGCGCTCAATGCACTGTACCATGCGTCATTGATAATTGGTATGTCGGAGCTTGCGGCGGCAATGGCGCCCCTTATTGGATTCACATAAGCCAGCAATAACAAAATAATCAAAATGCCGCTCCCTATTGCTTTGTGAATCTTAAGCTCTTTTGCCATTAACCTTGATGAATAAGAGTAAATCTTGCCCAATGCAACACCGAATGCAACACTAAATGCAGGTGCTAACAGCAAGGTAAACCTGATACCCTTGATGCTTGCAAATATTGTGGATATAATCCAGAGTGCAAGCAAAATCGGCAGCTTGAAATCATACGAAGAGTCCTTTTTATAAATTGAAAAAACGATCATTGCGAAAATCGGCAATATAATCAAGGCTAACAGGTTGAATATACTGACTGACTGATATACAGCCGGATTACTTCCAAACTTCATGAATAGAACAGCATAGTATACGGCAGCGCCTATAATAAACATAAAATCAAATCTTTTTATGCCGTCTTTTCTTGACATTGACAGCACAATTCCAAGCAGGCTTATGTAAAAAAGAAAAGAGCCGCCAACAGAGTTTACAATTCCATTTACTGAACCTTCATTCAGCTCTGCAACAGTTGTAAGCACGTTTGGCCATATGCTTACGCTCTGCACTGGCGCTTTAATCGACGGAAAGCTTAAAGGCCCAAGAAAGCTGTTCCTGAACGTGGGCCATCCTGAAAAGAAAATCACAAAAACTGCCGTCGAGACAAAATAAACAATTCCAATTATAATCAGATTCCTAAGCGTTATATCTGCAAAAAATGCTTTTATGCCTTTTTTTGCTTCATAGAAGTTAGACAAAACCAAATACAAAAATGTTATGGCAATCGTTGCAAGCAGGAAATCAAAAATATACCACCACCCGCTCCATGCAAAAATAAACACGCCTGTAAAGAAACCAGCCAGCAAAGCCAGAAGAACAGTTTTCAAAATGCCTTTAACTTCTATAGTCGCAACAAACAGCCAAGTAATCAGCAGAGGGAAAAATATAACCCAAATATCATTATCCGGATGCAACGACCTTGATAAGAAAGCGCCGTTAACAGCCATCATCAAACCAGCGAAAAAGCCTCCAGTATTGCCGGCAATCTTCCTAGCAATCAGAAATACAAGCAAAACACATAACGCTGAAATAAATATAGTAAGGTAAAACCCGGAACGCATTAATTCCAAATCAGGCATGAAAAAATGCAAAAATTTGTAAAAATAAGCCCAAGAGTACGAGTGGAACATATCAGGGTATACGAACCTTCCAAGCGGAGCCAATTGGCGGTCGTCAAAAGGCTTTCCGTCCTTTAATATGTCGCCAGGATGCCCGTGCTCGAATATGTTTTTCGCATACCTGGACCAATAGTACGGATCTATGTCCGGCATGTAGTTTTTGCCATTCTCGTCCTGAAAAAATGACTTGATGTAATCAGATGTGCCCTTTATCTGCTGGTCAATCTGGGGTTTATTTTGGCTCACAACTTTCTGGAATTCAGTATCAACAAGGGCGTTCTTGTTTGCATCCGGCAGATTAGGATATTGCTGGTCAATGCCTGCTCTTATCTGCGACCTTACATTATTTATCACGCTGTTTGCAGCCCAATCATCAGCAAACGGCAGGAATCCGGCTTGCATCCTGATGTAAATCGACAGAATTATAGGAATAAGGGCAAGAAAGACAAGCCCGTATTTTTTGAAGAAATCAAATACCTTGCCCCAGTTCACATTTATATCTTCATCGCTTCGCCTTTCCGGCTCTCCGGATTTAAAAAATTTTTTGATTTTGCCTATGTCAAATTCTATTTCATCGTCTTTCTTATGTTCTTGTTTATGTTCCTGTTCATGCGTGTGGCCAGCCTTTACATCTTCACTTTTATCGCTTTTAAAGAAACTTTTTACCTTGCTGAAGTCTATGCTTATCTCTTCTTCCTTGCTTTCCCTTTCCTTTTTCTCTTCTTCTTTTTCGTCGCTTTTAAAGAATTTCTTTATCTTGCCAAAGTCTATAGAAATTTCTTCGTCATCTTTCGGATCCATAAGCTGTAACCACCTCTGTAAAGGGAAAGACTATGTTTTAAAAAGCTTTTGCTAATTGAAAAGTAAACCTAGAAAGCAAACACTTTTTTGTTTAATCAATCAGAGACCCAGTGACATGCGAGAGCTCGCCTCTCGCTCGCTCATCTACCGCTTTCCCGGCAATAATGGGCGCCCCTCATGTCTCTTCTTAAAGCAATCACAAGCGGTTCACTTTTATCACTTGAGAAATTGCAAAGTCGCTCTCGTAATTGTTTATTTTTTTAATAATGCCGTGCTGTGCACGCTTAACAATTTGGCCTAATAGTTAATTGAAAAGCATCTTCGAGAAATAAAGAAACCTAGGCTCCTTAACCAAAAGATTCGTTACCAGCGGTATGGGAGTATCCCTGTCATATTTTTTCAATATCTTCCTCACTTTTTCTTGGCTCATTAAGTTCAGCAGCTTGTCATAATCCTTGTCGGAAAATTTATTCAATACATTCCTTATCCTCAAATGAAGAAGAAGCTCTCTGCCGGATTGCCTTCTAAACTCCTTGTTATAATCCTTGTTGTTGACAATACAATCGCATAATGTTTGGGCTGCCTTAAGAGACGGTATTATCCCTCCTCCTGTTGTTGCTTTTACTTGGGCTGCGGCATCGCCAATCAAATACACATTACCTTTTTGTATCACTTTTTTTGGATCATACAATGGTATTAAGCCGGATTCCCAGCACAGAATGTCCTTTTTGCCTGTCCTGCTTTTCAAGAAATTGTAAAAATGCCACCGGGCATTCTCAAAACATCCTATGCCAAGCCTGGCAGTATCTTCGGATTCTGGAACGCACCATCCGAAAAAGCTTGGAAAACCACTGCCGAAATAAGTCTCGAATGCAGTTGTGTCCATGCCTAGCTTAACTTTTGCCTGCATTCCTATGTAATTTTTTGAATTGGAATTCATGCCTGCAGCTTTTGCAACACTTGAATAAGGGCCATCAGCCCCTACAACAATGTCTGTCTTGACATCTTTTATTTTGTTGTTTTTTTTATCTTTGACTTTTATGGAGTTACTTCCGTTGAACCCAACAAAATGATGATTAAGCAGAACTTCAGCTCCTTCTTTCTGGGCCATATCAGCGACAAACCGGTCAAATTTATCGCGCCACACCACAATCTCATCAACATTAACCTCTATTTTGTTGTTCTTGCTTACAACTATGACTTTATTGAGAATTTTTGCTACCACTTCCTTCTTTAGCTTAAAGAAATTTTCAATGGAATGCGTTACAATGCCGGTGCACTGTACTGGGCTGCCGACTACGCTGTGCTCTTCCAATACTGTCACTTCTTTGCCTTGTTTCGCAAGAAGGTATGCAAGATAAGAGCCAGCAGGCCCAGCCCCAACTATGGTTATCATGGCTTTTGGGAAAACTCTGCAGTTATATATAGCTATCTTTGAAAAACAACCAGTGAAAATATATCCTTTCAATATAGAAAATAAATCAAAACATAAAATAGGCATACCTTAAAATATGTACCTACTATTTAATAACGAAACATTTAAATATAAGTTCTTTAAACTAGTGTGATTATAACTACTATTAAATAACAAAAAATTTAAAAGTAGCTGTGCATTATCATATATATGGGGGGATTAATGAATATAAAAAGTTACGTTTTGTCAGCATTTTTGCTGGTTTTTGCAGTTTTAGCTACCGGCTACGCTAATGCCGATATATCATCTGGCAGTTCATTCTCGGGATTTGACGTATCAATAGACCGGGTTAAGGTCAATAGCAATGTGGTCACCACATTTGGAAGCAACCTCATAGCAGATTCAAACACATTCTCAGTCGCAGTTGAATTCACAGCAGTAAGGGCCCTCAATGACGGGCATGTGGAAGCTGTGCTAAGGGGCAGGCAGACTGGCGATGTTGTTTCAGACGCAACAGGAAATTTTGATCTCGCCCAAAATCAGAATTCATTAGTCCAGTTGTCTTTGGCATTGACAGACGGCCTTAAAAGAGAAGACCAGTTTGATTTGACTATAAAGATTATTGATGTCAGGGGCAATTCCGAGCAGAAAACCTATCAAATTAAAACGAAGCAAAGAGTATCCGCAATATCCGGAAGGGCTTTTGATGTATCAATAGACAGAGTTAGAGTCAATGGGCAGGTAGTTGCTCCGTCCAGAACAAACTTTATTGACGAGAGCAATGATTTTGATGTTGATGTTGAATTTACAGCCCTTGAGGATATGGAAGATTCCCATGTTGAGGCAATATTAAGGGACTTGAGCAGCGGAAATGTTGTTGCAGACGCCACTTCAAACTTTGACCTGAGCCAGGACTCAAGCTCTTCGCAATCTTTAAATCTGGAATTGCTCGACAATCTCAAGCAGAGCAGCTCATTTGAATTGGCCATAAAAATCATTAATGCAGAAGGCGACTCAGTCCAGCAAACTTATGGCATTAGAATGCGCGATGACAATGCAGTTGGCAGAGCAGGCAGGCAACTTGACATATCAATAGACAGCGTTGAGCTCGAGGACAGTTTTATTGCAGAGGATGAGAACAATTTTATTATCATAGACAGTACTGGAAAAAAGCTTGACTTAAGGGTAAGGCTGACTTCGCTTGAAGACGCAGAAGACGCCCACGTTGACGCTGTACTGGCTTTCGAGAACGGAGATGTTGTTTCAGATGCAACAACAACATTTGACATCTCTGACGGCCAAAGTGTTGCGAAGAGGCTTGAGCTTCCTTTGATAGAAGGTTTCGAGCAGAATAATTTCAAACTTAAGGTTAAGATTACTGACGCAGAAGGCAATTCAGAAGAGAAAATTTATGGCTTGAAGATAAGCAGGCAGTCATTCCCGTTTATCATAAGCAGCATTGCCTTGAGTCCAGAGGACAATGCAGAAGCTGGCAAAGCTCTTATTGCAAGGCTAACTTTCAAAAACAGCGGTGTTGTGCCGCTTGAAGGCATAAGCGCAAAAGTCAGCATCCCTGAGCTTGGGATATCCTCAACAAAATTTGTTGATCAGATAAAAAACAGCGGCAGGCTGTCAGAAGTAAGGGAGGATTTTATACTTAAGGTGCTTGATGATACTCCGACAGGAACTTATACTTTAAGGTCAGAGATAGCTTCACAATTCGGCGGCAGCAGCGAAGTAAAGGAAATACCTGTTTTTATATTAGGCAGAGATGAGCAAAGCCAGCAGATAGTCAATGACAAGCTTGTAATAAAGGTCCCAATAGCAAACCAAAAGGTTTTTGCGGACAGTGAAGTTATTTATCCAATAACATTAACAAACCAGGGGCCTGATGCAGAAACTTACACATTATTGTTAGACGGAGCAGACTGGGCTAATCTAAGGCTAAGCGAATCAAACACATTTGTTTTGGAGCCAAAAGAATCAAAGACGCTTAACGTTTATGTTTCCTCAAAAGAAGATGTAAAAGGCGAGCAGATATTCACAATCGCAATTAAAAACAACGGCGAAGTTTTGCAAAATATCATACTAAAAGGAAATGTTATTTCAGCGCAAAGCTCATTCAGCCTCAGCCTAAAGGGCGTTTTGGAAGCAATTTTGATAGGAGTTGTTGTTTTGCTTGCAGTCATTGGCTTGATTTTCGGAATCAGGCAGTTGATGAGTGACGACGAATACGAAAGCACAGAAGCAAAATTAGAAGGGGAAGCTTATTATTCATAGAGTTTTCATAATTCTATCACTAAATCCAAGAATTTTATAAATTAGAAAAGTTGGTGGATTTTTGACGTTGTATATCAGCTAAAGTATAAAGTTTTTGCAAAAGGTAGGATATTTTGAGCAAAAATGGGAAAGGCAAGCAGAAGAAAAAGGGGCAGAAAGCCATTGAAACCTACTCTTGAATACCTAATTGCGACTAATGGAAAGGAAACTGAAAAATCCCACGAAAATAATGTGAAATTTAGGATTGGGAAATATGATCTATACTCATTAATTACGAATTTGGGCGTGATTGCCTCATTATACCCCATGGTAGAAAGCGTGAAACAAAGCAGCGACATTGAAAAGTTTTGGAATTCACCCAACTTTGAATTTGCTGGAAAGGCGGTGGCCCTATACGGGATTACACATCTGACGTATAACTTGAGCAAGGTTGCAATTGGCTTAATTAAATCCGGACTGCAAGATTTTGAAAAATCTGGATTCTATGGAATCACCCGACATCCAATTTATCTTAATCATAGAACTATATCTTTAGGAGCCTTCCTTGCCAAGCCAACAGCAAAAACTTTGGCGGCGTCTGCCCTAATTTATGTAGCTACTGAAATAGCAGCAAGAGTCGAGGAAAAACAGTTAGAAAAAAGATTTGGAGACAAATATTCTGAATATAAAAACAAAGTCCCACGTTGGATACCAAATTACGTTTCTGACAAAGCGAACCAATTAGGGATATTCTTTCTTAAATACACTCCGTTTAGATAAAAATGGGGACGTAGGGACTTTCGAAATGTTTTTGCATTATTCGAACCCTAATTCTTCGGTTTCTTCATTTCATCGTCTTTGAAGACTCATTTTTCCAGATGACTGGAGCCGAAGATAATAGCCAGGTTATACGACGTCCCCGATAATCTAAAAGAAATATGATTTTTATTTAAAGATTGTTGTTTTCTATTTCGATACTCCTAATTTCTCCAGCTCCTCCGGATTTATTATCTTTAATTTGAATCTTGTTTCCAATTCTTCTTTCTTTTTTAGCAAGTTTTGATTTACCGTTACAAAGTAGTCTGCATTGGCATTCATAACGCCATCAATATATTGCAGAAATCCATCAAATCCAAATTCATCATAAAACATATCTTTGAAATCAGCTTCATAACCTTCTTTGCTGAACAATTTTTTCGCATATGCCTCTTCTAGAACTTTTTTTTGATGCTCATGAAGTTTGTTTCTTATCCTTTCTAAAAATTTTTCTCCCTCTTCCTTTGACATATCAGCTAGTTTGGCTAACCATTCTTTCTTTATTACACCAAATTTTTTATTTGACATCTTTATAACTTCAAAACTCAATTTTATCTCCTATCATGGTTTTCGTTTTTTTTATGATTCCATTCGGCAGTTCAACAGCGTACATTGCTTTTTTCTTCGGCTTGTAAAATGTGAACGGCATGAAATTCTCTTTTTTATCCACAACAGTCTTATTTTTGTCAAGAAACAAAACACCAATAGGATAGAAAACAAAAAACATGTGCAGTGAGACTATTTTTTCTTCATCAAATCTAAAAACCAGTCCCTTGTTTTGTTTCTTTGAGAGCATCAATCCAATAAATTTTGAGAAAATATCGTCTATGAAACTATATTTTTTTATTATAACCGTTCTCTTTGTCAAATTTTTAATTGGCATTTTAAAATAAAAATATCCAGTTTTATAAAAAAGATTTTATTTTCTGAAATACACCGGTTCCAAAACATAATTCTGCAATTTTAACGAAAAGTTTAAATATTATTTAGTTTTTTGTTTTCATTTGGGTGGGACAAGGCAAATTCAATCGGAATGTTTATATATAATCTATATACATAAAATCAAAAGATTTAAATATATGCTGTCAAACCGATAGTGTTTGATTTAGCTGTATTCGATAAAGAGGACTGATAATGAAAAAAGGGGATTTTAGTGCCATACTTAATTCTCAAAACGGCAAGGTAAATCTAGCGCTCTTAATCTCTGTAGTGTTGATTTTTGTTCTGAGCATATTTTATGTTGAGGCAATGACTGTAAGACTATTCTCGCCAGGCAATTTTACCTTCAACACAAGCGCAGTTGGTAAGAACGTTAGCATAGCTTTTGCGGCAAATTGGAGTGGTGGAGACTTAAATACAGCTGAAAATGTATCCAACTGCAGCTTATACCTAACCAGCTCACCATATGGTCTTAGTGTTGATGGCGCTGCAAGAAATGTAAGCAGAGATGCAATGGGGGCTGGCAACCTGCTTCAAAACTTCACATCAGATGGCACAATTTTGAATTTAAGCTACATAAACTTTACGTTTCCTGGAGAGGGCAACTTTACATTTGGGATATCCTGCTTGAACTACACAAATTCCTCGTTGCCAACAAATGTTACATTTTCAGCAAATTTCTCATTCTTCCTTGATGCAGCGCCGCCTTCATTTAACTTTTCTTCTCCAGACAAGACAAAAAATAGCACTATGAACTTATCCTCCACACAAATAGTGCCAATTCGATTCACTTTAAACGATTCAGGTTATGGACTGAATATGTCTAGAAATAACTCAATTAACCTTTCTATAATATTTGGCGGCGCACAATTCAGATTTTTTGCTTATGTAAATAATACAGGAAGTGATTCAAATTTGTCATGTACCGGAGTAAACAGCAGAGAAGCGTCAACAGCAACAGTCACTTGCAATGCCAGCTTTAATTTCCTCAGCAATGGGACTTACATACTTAATATTTCAGCAGCAGATGCTCTTGGCAACGTTAATATGAGTAACATTCCTGCCAGTGATACTGTTGTTAAAGTCACAGTTGACCAGATACCGCCTAAATTTGACAGATATAACATAACCCACAATGGGACATTAAGCCCTGACGAGGGAAGCAGCAGCACTGCAGAACTTGGTTTAGGAGCTGGTGTTTCAACAGCACAAGGAAGAGCTATATATGCTCTATCAAACTGGACAGATAACCTAACACAGGTATTCCAAGGAGTGTTGCAATTCTATAACGAAACTCGATGGCAGACTTTAAAAGACACAAATGATAATGTTAGCAAGGGAGCCAGGGCATTTAACGTTACCAATTGGATTAACTTATCATTCGATATACCAGTGGGACACAACGATTTTGAAGGCAGAAATGTAAGCTTCAGGATTATTGCAAATGACACTTTAGGAAATGTTAATGGCACAGCAGAGCTTACCACAATACATTCTGGTGGTGTTAAGTTCTTCAATATAACTATTAATGACACAACAAAGCCAACTGTGTCAATAAATGGAAGCATATCAATAAATGGAATAGGAATAAATGGCAGTAATATATCCTCTTCAACAATTCTTGCAAGCTGGATAGTAAATGAGCCAAGCAGATTGTCAGAAATAAACGTGAGTATTGATAGTGCCACAGTTGACACTAATTTATGTAACTTTTTTGTTAGGTATGCAAATCCTGCATCAGGTGGCTCCGCTGATCCTGATAGATTCCGAAACTTCTCAAAACAAACTAATCCAAATCCAACAGAAGATCCATCAGGTTTGTGTAGTTTAGCTAATGGCACACATACAATTGCAGTCTCAACAAGAGATATTTGGGGCAATGTTGAAGTAGTCTATCATGACTTTAATGTTCAAACTGGCGCTCCAGGATTGTTTTTTAATAATGTAACCTCAACAAGGTCTATTGTTAACAATACAAATTTAACGTCAGGCACTGGCGGCACGGCAGCTACAGGGCTTACATTTTTTGGGCGCGCAGGCAGGGTATCAGTCTCTAATTTAAGCTATGTGTCAAGCTGTAATTCTTCAGCGACTGTATACTTCAGCAACAATACAATTATTTACCCATTCAATGAGTCGTCATGCGCAACATCATCTGGCAATGTAACTTTAACAGTCACTGTAAGAGACAATGCCGGCAATTCCAACAGCACAATATTTGGGTTCTTGGTTGATAATGTTGCCCCAACTATAGCAGTTGACAGCCCCAGAAACGGACAGACATTTACAGATGTTAACACGACCTTGAACCTATCAGTGTATGATAATGACCAGCCAATATCTTTCTATGGGTATTATTTAGATGGAAGCCTTACATTAAATACAATTAACACAAGCACCAGAATAGGCGACCCGGGCGTGAATACCTCTGATTTAAGGTTAATAAACTTTACACCAGGAACGCACACAATAAAATTCACAGCTAATGACACTTTAGGAAATGTCAGGAACAGCAGTATAATCACATTTACTGTAGGAGGGCCTTTGAACTTTGACAGTTTAGGCTTTAATGACTCATTAGGCCATGGAAATACTTCATTAGGGCTATATAATGTGAATATGTCATTAGTCAACTTAACCAATGCAAGTAATGAGCCTATAAGAGGTACGTTGACTGTTATAGACAGGACTTTAAACTTATTCATGGCTCTAAATACAACAACTAAAGGAGTTAATGTGACAATAACATTCAATGCATCTGCTGCAAACTGGGACAAGTATAACTTTACAGTAAAACAGAATGACAGCGATGCTATAAACCACATAAACAATAACTGGACAACAACAATGAAAGATATTTTATGGTTCAATGAGAGCATACAAGAATTCCTCTCGAATAATAACAGCTATTATGCAAAAGTAAAGTATCCAATTAATGCAAGTGTAGACATTATAGGCGGGCAATTTGAAATATGGTACTTTAAAGATATTAAAGACTTGACTGCTAAAACGAATGTTACAGAATGCTCTGCTGCATTTAATCCAGGCTTCACTTTTACAGAGTCATCAGCATGCTGGAACAATACAGACAACCACTCTGTGAATATATTTTTGCCGCATTTCAGTTTGCTGGCATTCACAAATAATTCACTTGCGCCAACTGGCAATGTATCCTTCCCAACAAGCCCAAATCAGTCAACGAGCATGTTCATACCTAATATCACAGTATCAGCAGATACAGTAACCTGCAAGTATCATTTCAATGGCTCAGGCACAGCAACTGCCAATATAACTATGACAAAAACAGGCAACATCTGTATAGGACAGACTGAAAGATTCAAGAATCAAGTTGAAACGCCTGCAGCACGCAATATAACATTCTGGTTGGCAGATGATGATGGCAACACTAATCAGTATGTATGGGGTTTCAACATTACAGATGATAACCCGCCAAACTCGCCAAACAGCTCAAGAATCTCTACCAGCGTCACTTCAACCACTTCAACAATCACTATAAGCGGCATTAACGAAACAGTAAACGTTACTGTAAACTACGGCACTTCATCAACGGCATTGGGCACTTTGACGATGCAAACAGACTTCAACCAGTCACAAGAAGTGTCTATAACTGGTTTAACGGCAAGTACACTGTATCATTTCAATGTAAGCGTATGCGACTTTAACAACAACTGCGCACAGAACGGCACCTTTAACTTCACAACAAGCGCAGCAGCCGCAGCCGCAGCCGCATCTACAGCAAGCAGCAGCAGCGGAGGAGGCGGTGGCGGAGGCGCAGCAGCAAGCAACGTCCAGGCTTCAGCAGGAAGGCAATGGGATACTCTGGCAGCCGGCTCAAGCGGAGTCTTAGCAATAAACAATGCAAACATAGCTGTAACTGGAGTTGTAATAGAAATTGCTAATACAGTTTCAAACCCATCAATGGAAGTGCAGAGTTTAACCTCAAACCCATTAACAGCTGCAGCAGCAGCCAAAGTCTACCAATACCTGCAGTTGGTAAAAAGCAACATAGCAGATTCAGACGCTTCAAAGATTACAATCAGCTTTAAAGTGCCAAAATCATGGCTGACAAGCAATTCAGTTGCAGAAGACGATATTATATTATACAGGTACAGCGGGCAATGGAATGCTCTGCCGACAACAAAAATAAGCTCAGATGGAGATTATGTTACATATCAGTCAACAACCCCCGGATTCAGCACATTTGCTATTGGAAGCAAAGAAGCAGCTCCGGTAACAGCTCCGCCAACAGAAGCAGTTCCAGAAGCTCCACCAACACCTCCAACAGAAGCTCCACCAACACCAGAAGCACCGCCCGCAGCAGCTCCATCAGAGGAGGCAATGGAAGAGAAAGGACTAAGCAATACGGCAATAGGGTGGATTGTTGTGCTGGTAATAGTGGTTGTGGCAGGCGTTGGCTACTTTATGTGGCAGAAGAAGCAGGAAAGATAAGCGATAAAATTTTTTAATTTTCTTTCCACAAATTTGTGTATATTCTCCATACTTAATTTTTGATATAGCAAATGACACAAATTCTTAGACAGTGTTATTGTCATTTGCTCAAAGAAAACCTTACGGTTTTCGAGTGCTCGGAAATTCAGCGAAAATCTATAAGATTTTCGAGGTGTTCAGAAATGCTCGGCATTTCTGACATTTGCAAAATCAATATGTAATAAAAATTTCCGACATAAAGCAAATCAAAGATTTGCGAATGCTCGAAAATGGAACATTTTCGACATATTACGGACGGACAACAAATGTCTAATTATTTTTGTCCGTGAGTATAATATTAAAACTTATTTTATTCTCTCCTTCAGCGCAGCGTAAATAATCGGCATTGCTATTGTTGCGTCGCATATTAAGTCAACAAACTTTGCTTTTGGGTTAAGTTTGCCCCACGATATGCCTTCTCTTAGTTCTGCTCCGGAACTGCCGCCTGGCTCTGGCCTGTCCATTGTAATCTGCACTCCATAAGAGGCTTTTTTGGAAAACTGCATTGCCTGCTGTATGTAGTTTTTTGGAACACCCCCTCCAAAATAGATTACTCCGGTTTTTTTTGCCGTCCATGCAACGTCAATGATTTCTTTCAAGTCCTCAAAAGCGCCTGTTTCGATGCTTTTGCCTTTTGCAATCTGCCCCCACACCATTAATCCTATCCCGGAGTCAGATATTGCAGGGCAGAATATGGGCACTTTGTTTTCAAGGCAGGATTTTAATATAGATTTTGCTGGAGTCAACCTTCCAAGCTCCCATAAGAATTCCTTAATTGATTTCTTATCCTTCAAGCTTTCAAAATTTTTTATAATGAAATCTTCCATGCCTTCGTAAATTTCATTCGGCATATAAGATTCATAAACCCTGTCAAAACCTTTTTCATGCAGCTTTGCGTCATCAACATCAGCCTTGCCTTGGTAGTGCCTGTAGCCAAGAGCCTCTCCCAAATCATGCGTTAGAGTAGCACCTGTTGTGACAACCACGTCAACCCATTTGTTGTTTATAGTATCAATAATAATCTCTCTCATGCCTGCCGGCACAAGAGGCCCTGCCAATCCAAGAAAAACTTTGCATTCTTTGTCCTTAATCATAGCTTCGCATATATTGACGGCTTTTCCAAGCCTTCCAGAGCCCAGAACCCCAGTTAAACTCATCTGGTTTACCAATTCATTAACACTCATTGCCTTTTTTATTTGTATACTCTGAACGGGTTTCATCTTTTTATTTTAATGAATTATGTTTATTATTGGATTTTTCGTTAATGTTTTATTTCGCGATGTTTTTTGCGCTTCTTGCCTCAGACCATGGGGCAAATACAATAAAATTTAAAATTATATTTTAAAAAATAAACAATAAGGCTACGAGAACTATCTGAAATTTATGATCCCTTGCTTCTAACAGTATTCATACCTTAGGGTAACCACGATAGTTATTTAAATCTTTGTTAATGCTAAAATGAACATGTTAGTTGATGTGCACAGCCATCTGGACCATGCCTTGTTAATTAATAAAATTGATGAAGTAATTATGAGAGCAAAAGCTGCAGGCGTAAAACATATCGTAACAAACGGCATAAACCCAGAGACAAACAGGAAATGCCTTGAATTGTCAAAAAAATATGAAATTGTAAATTGTGCAATGGGGCTCTACCCAAGGAATGCATTGAAAAAAGAGACAGAAAGCGGAGACTACCCATTAAAAATATCTGATTTTAACATGGACGAAGAAACTGATTTTATTAGAAAAAATAAAAACAGCATAGTTGCTGTCAGTGAAGTTGGATTGGATTTTGTTGATGGCGAGAGCAGGCAGCAGATCGAAGACTTTGAAAAAATGATTAACCTTGCGGAAGAGCTGAAAAAGCCAATTGTTGTTCATTCAAGAAAGGCAGAGCAGAAGTGCATTGAACTGCTTGAAAGCTCAAGTTTGAAAAAAATCGTAATGCACTGCTTTTCAGGCAAAAAATCACTTGTAAAAAGAATTGCGGACAACGGCTGGTTTTTGACAGCGCCTACAATAGTTGTGAGAAGCCAGCAATTCCAGGAGATAGTTAAGAATGTGCCAATATCCCAGTTATTCTGCGAAACTGACAGCCCATATTTAAGCCCTTACATGGGCCAGTGGAACGAGCCAGCATTCGTAATTGAAAGCTACAATAAAATTGCGGAAATAAAGCAAATGGACATCCATGAAGCCATAAACAACATCTATATGAACTGGCAGACCATGTTTGAATAGGATTGCCTACAAAAAACACTAAATTTAAATATTTTTATAAAAAGGTACTTTTGAGTCTTCGGCATATAATCAAATTATGGTAATTTTTTGGTTTTGAATGAGCATCACACCGACGGAAAAGCAACTCGCTAAAATCATTAAATCTTCATAAAATCAGCAATCTGCCGATAATTAAACAGTATCTTATAAAAATATAAGCCTATGAAAACTACCATACTCTTTTTTTCTATTCTTATTCTATGCACTGGGCTAGCTGCCGCAGAAACCGAGATCTTTTCCGGCATTGTTGTAACAGACACTGACAAGGATATTGATGGAGACATCTTTAGGTTTAGCTATGACGAAACAAGCAACAAAGTGCTCGTACAGACACCTGCAACTAGCTTAATAATTGACAACGGCGCATGCAAATCAAGCTCGGTGTTCAGGGTGTGCATAAACAGGGCTAACTTCTCATACAAGAATATATCAGACTATAAGTATTATTATGAGATTGATGCAACCATATACAAGCTTACAGGAAGCCTTTCCGCCAACAGCAGTGTAAGCTTAATCACGCTTCTGCAGGGCGAATCCGCGGAGTTTGCAATAACAATCACAAACCCAACAGACTTTTTCATAGGCAACATAACCTACAATCAGGATTTTGCGCCCTTTACCCTTGCAAAAGCCAGTGGATGCGCTTTGAATGAAAATAATATGACATGGCAGGGCTCTCTTGAATCAAGTTACTACAAAAAATGCACTGCAACAATTATTGCTGTAAAAGAAGGCGCATACAGCCTGGCTGGAAATCTGAAATACTTCAACTCATTAGATACTGAAGAAAAAACAACAGAACCTGCATCAGTCAAAGTGCTTCCGAAACAATTGCAGCTGATAAAGTTCATAGATAATAATACTCAAGTGAAACAGCCTTTTTACATGAACATGTCACTGCAAAATGTGCATGATGAAGAAGACATCACATTATCAATAAAAATAGAGATTCCGGCTAATGTTGATGTTCTTAAAACCAAACCAGACTTTGACATAACTGCAAGAACTCTAAAAAGAGGAATCATAACTTTGAGGCCGGGGGCATTTTTTAACTATTCACTTTATCTTGAGGAGACTTCAGAAGGCTATGATCCAATAACACAAGAATTTCATTATATAATAAAGGGCATAAGCGATTTGATAGAAAACAGCACTTTGCTGAGGCAGCCGAAAATTGAGCCAATTGCAGAGCCCAAAATTGAGAATGCCGTGCCTGAAAATCAATCAACGGCAGTTAATAATCAATCAAATGAAAATGCGACTGCGGCAACCGAAATAAGCACTCAACTTCCACAGGACACAAAAACAGAAAACACATCTGCAAATCCCCAGCAAGAAAATAAAACTGCCGGGCAAGTTATAATAACGGAAACTCCAAAGCAAAGTTTCGTCGATAAAAAAACACTGATATTGGTCGCTTTAGCTTTTCTTGTACTTTTAATCGTTTTTCTAGTTGTCAACAGAATAAGAAAAAGAAAAAAAGTCAGTCCTGACGTGACTGATCAATTAATCAAAGAGTTGGAAGAGAAGCTGGGGAAAAGCTAAATTCTGCTGGAATAAACCAAAACATTTTTAAGCTAGCTGCCCGCTAAAACTATAATGAAAATCACTGTAGATACATCGCATGATACGCACGATGACATAAAAAAAGTAATCAGAATGCTGCAGAACCTTGTTGGGGATTCCCAGGAAATATTCACAAACCAGCCGCAAGCCCAGGAAACAGTAAGCCCGATTGCAAACATTTTTGGCGACACTGCTTCCACTTCTTCGATTTCCTCAGAGCCGGCGCAAACTCCGCCATCAGCCCCCGAGGCAGAGCCTACAGAGCAGTCTACGGAAGATTTATTTGCAGAACTGTTCAGCGAAGAGGAACTGAAGAAAATGGACACAGCACCAATCAAGGAGGAGGACGAAGAGCCCAAGCAAAAAAAGAAAAAATATGATTTGGAGTTTTATTAAACCTCAATTATTTTCCCTTTCTTCCCGACGTTAATAACCTTTGTTTTGCCAATCATCTCCTCTATGCCCTCTGCCTCATGAACATGGCTGCAGAGCAGTATATCGGGCTTGAAAGTTTCAATTGCCTTCTTCACGCCTTCGCTTCCCGGGAAAATATTGGAGAATTTTTCCATCAAAGAGCCGGAAGGATGCACGTGCGTAATCAAAATCTTTTTCTTGGCGTCTTTAATTCTTTCATAGCCCTTTTTTATCAGCTCAAAAATTTCGTCTTCGCCGAGCTGAAACATGCCTATATTCGCTCCGCCGCACCCAAACAATCCTACATCCTTGTATTTGATGGAGTAGCCGTGAAGATTTGTCGCTCCGTACAGCTCTGCAAGGAAATCGGCAGTTGCAACAGTCTCGTGATTGCCCGGAATCAGCAGCACTTTTTTATGCTTCTTCACAAACGGCCCAATAATGCCTTCTGTTGAAGTCTCAGCGTACGTTAAATCCCCTGACAGCACAACCAAATCAACACTTTCCTTTTCAGCCTGATCGGCAAGCCTTTTGGCTGCGGATATGTCGCCGTGTATGTCGCCTGCTGCAAGAATCTTAAGCCCTTTATTGCTTTGTTTTTCCACGCTATACCATAAAAAGAACTCTTTTAAAAATCTATCTTTCTATAACCGTAACTTTTCCAGTCAAATCAATTATCTTGCTCGGTTTTCCTTCCTTTTTGCCTTCGTATATTATAAATTCTGCACCGCCCTTGATAGACGGGTCTAAATCTTCCAAAGAGGTCATATAATCCTCATTGCTTCTGTTAACAGATGTAGTCACTATTGGCACTTCTGCGTCTGAAGCAAGCATTTTTGACCAATGATTTGGAATCCTGATGCCAAGCGTTTTCAGTCCTGAATTTACTTCTTTCGCAACGCATTGATCTTTTATCTTAAGGATTAAAGTATATGGGCCTGGCAATTTTTCAATCCATTCCTCGCTTTCTTTTGTGACAATGCATTTTCCTTGAATCCATTCCAATGAAGGCGCGATGACAGAAAAAGGGTTTGCAGCCCTTCCCTTAAGCTGCCTTATTTTTTTTACTGAATTAGAATTTTGCGCGTTGCAGCCAATGCCGTAAATAGTGTCGGTAGGGTATATAAAAACAGCGCCTTTAATTATTGATTCAATAATCGCTTCTTTTTCAAGCTTAAACTCATCAAAATTCAAAATTCTCATAAAACACAGTAATGAAGAATAATATAAAAAAGTTTGGTATCTAGTTATTCAAATACCCAATCATAAAGCCCTCTTCCTCTGCGTTTATTTCATCGTCTTCCACATATTCTTCCAAATATTCCGCATTGTAAAAATCCTCTTCAGATTCTTCACTGTCTTCCATTTAAATCACCTCCTTATTTTATATCTACGCCGCTAAACTGCGCATCAAAGCTTCTTAACTGCTTGTTTGTCCTTATTGTCAGCTGCTTGATTTGCTTCAAAAACAAATCTTCAACAAATTCATTGCTTAATTCCATTTTGCTCACCTTTTTGTTTTTTAATATGCGCCGCAGCTGGGAGTCTCACCCAAGAGGCTTAACCCTGCGAGGGATTTGAACCCAGAAGCTCTTGCGAGCAGGAAGGTCTTAATTTCCCGGAATTCCTGTTTATCCGACTGCGGCATAAAGTTTAAATATAAGTTAAGTTATTACTATTTTGAAGGTCTTAATTTCCCGGAATTCCTGTTTATCCGACTGCGGCAATTTCTTTTATTTCTATACATCGGTTTTCATTTCTTTCATGGATTTATTCGCGATTATTGATTGTGGAATTGTCTCTGTTAATCTGCAGCAATCCATGCATACTTCGTACCATGGATCCATTGGCGCTCCGCACATTATGCATCTTATCATTTGTCTCACTTTTATTGAATTTTAAAAGCAGGAAGGGGTGGAAAGGAATTGCAATCAACTCCTTTTTTTCCTGCCAATCGAATAATGGAATTCATTGCTTTAAATATTTCACACCAGCAAATGTCCAGTGTCCAGTGGTTATTTGCAATATGGAAAAGAAATTGATTTTAACAATATATTTAAAAATCAAAGCTATTTTCTTATATTGTTATATATGAAGCAGCAAACACAAGCTAAACAAAATATAGGATTGCTTGCTATAATGTTAGCAGATATGTCAGAGGCAGTTATAAATTCTTTTGGAGAATATGTTGGTGTGACAAAAGAAACTCTGCCAAACGGTCAACTGAGATATAGATTAAGGGATTCTAATAATGCGCCTGGCGTGTGGATTTCTCAAGCTGAAGCATATAGGATTATATTTGAATATGGTTACATAAGAATGGGGAGTAATTTAATAGGATTACCTAGAAATTTTAAACTTCAATGAAACAGATATAAGTCACAATCTATATAAAATCCAAAGATAATTCTTATAGGCATGAAATGCATCCATCTGTTGGTTTCAGGCAGAGTGCAGGGAGTATTCTTCAGGGCAAATGTTAAGAATAAAGCCAGTGAATTAGGATTAAAAGGCTATGCAAAAAACCTTCCTGACGGAAATGTCGAAATTGTTGCAGAAGGCGATGAAGACAAAATAAAAGATTTAATTGATTTTATAAAAAAAGGTCCTGGGATTGCAAGTGTTACAGGTGTTCAAGTGAAGCACAAGGGGCCAGAAAACTTTAAAAGCTTTGAAATAATACGCTAATCCCATGGGGTGGAAAATTATTTTTGTTGTTTTGATGTTATTCTTGTTAATTGGATGTGCGCAAGTTCAGGAACAGCCGCAATCTCAGCAGCCTGCACAAAGAAACGTTGAAATATTAAAAAACGGCGATACTTCCGGAATTGAAGCTGTAATGGTGAACTATGGTCCTGCAAACGGCTTTCTTGCAAAGTCAAAGACTGAAGGAACTTATCCTGCTGTTGTGATGATTCACGAATGGTGGGGCTTGAATGACAACATAAAAGAAATGGCAAGATCATTAGCGGCAGAAGGCTATGTTGTATTGGCTGTTGATCTATATAATGGCAAGGTGGGAAAAAATTCAACAGAGGCAGGGCAGTTGGCTGGCGCAGTCAGGAGCAATCCTGCTATGGCAATACAGAATATGAAAGCTGCGGTTGAATTTTTAAAAAATCTTGACAATGTTGACGACAGCAAAATTGCTTCAATGGGATGGTGTTTTGGAGGAGCAATGTCACTGCAGCTGGCATTAAATGAGAAGCTTGCAGCAACTATCATTTATTACGGCAATCTTGAAACAAATGCTACAAAACTTTCTGTTATAAAATGGCCGGTGCTGGGAATTTTCGGCGACAAAGACACTTCAATTCCGGTTGAAAGCGTAAAAAAATTTGAGGCTGCCCTTGACGAAGTTAGAGTAGAAAACGAAATTTACATTTATCCAGATGTAGGGCATGCATTTGCAAATCCAAGCGGAATGAACTATGCTCCGAACGAGACAAAAGACGCTTGGAAGAAGACAGTTGATTTTTTGGAGAGGAATTTGAAGAAAGGATAAATATTTATAAAGTTTCTATCAACAAAGATTTTATGGGATTTTTTAATATTTTTTTTAAATCAACTGGAGAGATTGCGATAGAATTAAACAGGGATAACTCCGAATTAATTAGGGAATGGGAATCCTATGTTAAAACACTTTCTGAGAAAAAGAATCTGACTGATAATGTTCCGATTGATATTGTACGATTAACAGAACTACTAAGAATTGGTCTAGATAATATAGAGATAGAAGAAAAAGATGACGCTGAAATAATGAAGGATTTAAAATCTGTTAGTCATGATAAAAGAATACAAAGAGTTCATCGCTTAAAAGATGTACTTGACCATGCCCTCTCTAAATACAGATATGTTTATGCATTGTTAGAACAAATTCATCATGTTCTCATAAGAGAGCATAGCCTAGCAAAAGCAATCAGCAGAAATTCTCAAGACAGAAAATTAATCAAATATCTGCAAGAGCAGGTTGATTTAGAAATGGCACTAACAAAGAAAATTAATCAATTAAACAAAGAACACGGTCCTAATACTTTTGCTAGGCTATTTTCTGATTTAGCTAGAGGAGAAGCTACAATCAAAGTTCTTGATGCAATAGGAAAAAGGCATTTTGATAGAATGCATAGGCTGTTTGAGAACGAGGTAGAAAAATCAATAACTATCCAATGGGTTAATAAAGTAGTTGAATCAATTGAGGATAGGGTGCATGATGCTGAAGCAGATGGCCTAATGATGCATCATCGTTATGTTCATCATGAATTTGTGAATAGTGAATTGTTTGTTGAATTAGTAAGAGACACAATTAAATCACTGAAACCAAAAAAAAGAGTTTCTGAGCGTATGATTCAAATCTTTGTAGAAGATTTCAGGCGGGGGTTCAATGAGAGGATATATTGAAAAAAGTTTAAATTAAGAAAAATATTTGTCAAAACTCCGTCAATTTCTTTTCAGCATTCGCCTTTATTATTGTCGTGTTTCCGTCTTCTCCGCCGGCAGTTTTCTCGACTGCAATAAACTTGTTCTTTTCGAGCTTGTCAATTTTTCTCTGAAATGACTTATAAACAAGCTTGCCTCCGTTGTCCTGATAAATTTTGAAGAAATCCCCAATCTTCCTGCCGGAATTTTTCTTAACCAGCTCCAGAATCATCTGCTCATCAGAGGCCAATTCGCTTGTTTTCTTGATATTGAACTCCTCAACCTTGCTTAGTGATTTTTGCGCATGCTCCAAAGTTATTTTTCTTGATGATTTATCTTCCGCTGTTCTCGCTGACTCTTTCATCAGATGGAGCCCCATCCTTATGTCCTGCAGCTCAAATGTTTTTTTTGCTATAAACTCAAAGGCATCTTCGCTTAAGACATTCTGGTGGAAAGCGTATTCAGCCCTCTGCTTCAGTATGCCCTTTGTCTCCTCGTAATTATACGGCTTAAACTCCACGAGTTCAGGCATAAGCCTTGACTTTATTCTTTCATCCAAGTCAACAATCCATTCTTTGTAGTTGGTTATCAATACAACTGTCTTTCTGTAAATTTCCTCCAGAATCATGTACAGGAAATCCAAGTCTTCAAGCTTGTCCACTTCGTCAAACACAAATACAACGGATTTTTTGTTGAGCGTCTGCTTTATCCACTTGAAAAGTTCTTCTGTCTTTTTGTTCTGGACAAACTTGAAGTCCATCAGTTCGCATATTTCAAGAATTATCTTGTAAGTGGTGTTGCGCTGCCAGCAGTTTATATATATCGGAACAATATCATCTGTTTCGTCCTCAATTTCTTTTATAATGTGCCTGCACGCAGCTGTCTTGCCTACTCCGGGCTGGCCGAAAATAAAAACGTTCCTGCCGTTTTTTTCCTGAAACAACGGCTTTATGCAGCCTGCAACAACCCTCTGCTCCTTTTCCCTGTATGGAATAAGCTTCGGCTGGTAATCGAATTCCAAAGCAACATCATTCTTGAACAGAGTTTCATTGCTTCCCAGAATATCCTTGAACAGACCACCCATTTTGTACTATGCCACTCTTAATTATTTATATACTTTTTGCTAAATTCTGGAGCCGCATCTGCTGCAGAATATGTCATCAGCCTTCAAGCCGTTGCCGCACTTGGGGCAATATTTGGACCGTTTTTGATTTTCTTTATGGCGGCTTTTTTCCAGCTTGCTTGTTCTTTTTTTTGCCAAACCCAGAATAATTTTTGCAGTGCCTATGGCAATAAAAACAAGCCCGATATAAAAGAAAAACACCAATTTTTCATAATTAAGTTTCCATGAGAAAACTGATACAAACAAGCCCAGCGCAGCATAAACTAAACCATGAATCCTGGCCATTTTACATAACTATTGCTTTTTCATGAGATTATCAACAACTTCTTTTTTCCATCCTGATTTGAGCATCGCATCTCTTATCTTTTGATCGCTGATTTTTTCTTTCTTCATTCTTT
>JACPJQ010000006.1 GCA_016187465.1 Candidatus Woesearchaeota archaeon | reverse complement strand
AAAGAGCAAGAGAAGATGGTTCAGGAAGATAACAGATTCAAGTTTAAAGAGCAAATAATGAACGAAGCGGCAAAAGATCAGAAAATTATGGAAAAATTGCTCGACATTGTATACCAGTTAAAGATGGGAGGTAAATTAAAAGAATTGTAAAAAAGAAAAAATTTATTTGTACCAGTCTTTCAATCAATATCTCATTTTCCATCAAAGTTGGAGTGTCCAAGCACTCTATCTCATTTGAAGTTACGACTATTTGATTCTTCTTGGGTTTATTGTTGTTGTTAATTGAAACAACTTTGTCCCGCAGCTCCAGCATTGAAGTATCTACTTTTGAGACTTTTCCTTTCATCAGTTCTTTGTGTATCTCCATCACCATCAACAGCATCTCTGCAAATCCCTCTGAAGACAAATACCTCAAATACGGCGATAATGACTCAAAGCCGTATTTCTGTGCCATCTTCAAAGCATCTTCCTTTGTCTTCCTTTGCCACTTTATATGGGTTGAGTGGTTTTTCTTCATGAACTTTGAAGGGTATGATGCATGATCTTCTGTGTTTTGCATTTTTATCACCTCATGGCTATTTGCCATGCTGTAATATATGCAAGGTATACTACAAAAGAATTAGCCACAGAAGTAAACCAGTTGGTTTTTAAAGTAAACCAAAGCTGACATCAAAACTTGTTGAGCTTATCATAAAAATAGACTAAAAGTATACCAGACCAAATTAATACGCTTGCTATAATAGGGCCACTAGTTCCGACGAAATTGTATCCATTTTTAACGAAATCAAAAATTATTATCAATAAACCTGTAAGTGCAAATAAAAATATGATTAATCCACTTGCAAAGACAATCCTTTCATTTTTATTGCAATAATACCAAAATATACTTTTCTCAGAATTTTTCATTCCTAGCACCTCCTAAGGACAAAAATGAATCAAAATTATTTCTTAGAAAATCTGGAGATTCTTTCACAAATTGCGGATAATATGACTTGATGATATCTCTAAAAACTTCAACCCACTCCTTTATCCTTTTTCTCTTTTCTAGTATGTGGACGTTTTTTCGTTCTAGTAATATAGTAAGCTTGTTATAATATTCCAAATTCCACTCTTTAAGGAATAAATGAAAAATTGATTTGTCTTTCCATTCTATGTATCTCATTAAAAACGGAAGTATAAAATAGAATTCCAGTTCCTGATCTAAAGCCTTTTGTGGGTTATTATTGACTACTGCCATAATAACTTCTAAATCCAGGTAACATTCAACAGTAAACTCTTTCAAATTAGTATAGAAATAATCTATTTTTTGAATGTATTTTTCGGAGTGTTGTTTTGATTGCTTGTTATTAAATCTTATTTTTATTGAATTGGCAACTTCTTTTAGTATGCTTTCAAATTTTGCTTTGTATTTCTCATCTTCACGTATTAATAAACCGTTTTTTACAGCTTCATTAATTTGCTTAACATACCTATCTAGATAAAATCTAGACCTATTTCCATACCATTTTTTGCTGATTTCTGAAAGCGATCTGGGCTTGTTTAAAGTTGACAATATCACTATCTTTGCCGCATCGCTTAAGTCTTTATATCCCATATGTTTGTTTAGATTTTTTTCTTTATAAATTTTACTATTTAGACCAAAAGGTTTAAATATTATATATCTTGCTATAAATTTATAACTATGCAACCCAAAAAACCTGACTTAAAGGTAATTGAAGATAAAGAATCCAAAATTCTGAGATTAGAAAAGAGCATTTTGAGAATTGAGAAAGACATTCTTGAGATTCAAGAGATGTTAAAAAAAGAATTTGAGCTTCAGCAGGAGAGAAACGTTATTACAAAGTATGGATTAGAAGGTCTGAAGAATTTTTTGAGGAATCAACTGCCAAATCATAGAATTGACATCAGGCACAAGCTCTTCGAGCTTTACAGAAATGACTCAAGGCTTGGCTATCCACACGAAAAAATATTGAAGGTTTTAGTCAACAAATACGACGGCCACGTTTTTGGATTCCTTAATGTCAACAAGATTGTAAAAGAAGCTAGGATTGGGAAGAATAAAACAGCGGATTATCTTACGCTTTTGGAAGAATTGGGTTATATTCTATCAAGAAGAGTGGGTGCAAAGCATCTTTACAAGGTAAATGTTAGAGTTCTTGAAGACAAATTGCCAAAGCCGCTTCCTCTCAAAGAAGAAGATCTGGAATCTTCAATAATGGTGGAAAATGAATCCAGAGAAGCATAAAAAAGACGAGTTCATCTTTATAATTTCGGATTTCAACAGATTTATGATTTCTAAAAATAAAGGGCTTGGATTAGAAGCGCTTGTTAATTACACATATAGAGAAGGAAGCAGGATAGCCCCAGATAAAGAAATCTCTATAAAGAAAGCTGTAAAAAATTGCCCATTGCGCATCTACCATGTTAAAAAGAGATTTGAATTGCTGACTAAAGAAGAGTTATTGGTTAAATACAGTTCCAGATCAAATAACGACTCTGAGACAGTTTATGTTCATAAAAACAATCCAAGCAACAATGAAATTACAATCTCTTATAAAGAGAATGGAAAGAAGTGCGAAACAATAAAAAAAGAATTTGAAGTTTTGGAATTTCTTTTGAAAAATGGATTTCTTAGGAAATTTGAAACTGATAAAAAATTCAAGAATCTCAGGCTTGACTTAAGCAGAATTATTAATGACTTGTTTTATTTTACGGAGTGCAAAAACAGAGGAAAGACTGGCTTAAGCAGCAGAGACCTCAAGCAATTAATATCTTATGGAATTGCCATAAAAGAAGCAATCCCTATAGGCCATATAAATCTTGTTTACAATGGCTCTTCAAGAATTTCTAACAAAGATATTTGGCGAATGGAAAAGAAACATGGTCTCAAAATAAAATTGCATTACATAAAAGACTGGCTGGATTACTTTGGATGGAAGCATGGCAAGAAAATTGACTACATGATTATCACTAAATTGAAAATTAATGCTGAAAATATTGAGATGATTTGCCTCGGAAAGAAGTCAAAAAGAGTTCTTTATATCAATATTTCAGAATATAATCCGGATAAGTCTTATGCTGCAATACCTATGATAATATCTGACAATTTGAATTTCATAAAACATGAGTTAAGCAAAATAGGAAGAATGAATGATGAAAACGAACTATAAATGGTATTTTGGTTTGGAAATAAAAATCAAAGACGCCTTCAAATCTGGTTATACCCAATATCGTTCAAGTAAGCGGGAAATTGTGAATAACAATGCGCTTATGAAAGAATTAGGTTATGGAAATGCAGCAAAAGGCAAAATAAGGTTTAAGCAATTGCTGAAGAGGAAGCTATATTGGATTAATGAGCTGCAGGACATAGAATACTATGCTCTTTACCTTTATGGTTATATAAAATCAAATTCTAGGAGCAAAAACAAGAGAATGCGGATTTTGAATGAAAAAGGTCAGTTTGAATCAGTTACGTGTCTTTTGCCTGAAAATGAGAGCATGCAGCACATGCGGGACAAGGAATTTGTTGCCAGCCTTAACTATGAACATGCTGTTTTAGAATACCCAGTGCCGGGGCGTCAGAACAGGATTGATGTTATGTTTATTTATCATGGAAAAACTTTGGGAGTTGAAATACAAAAAAGCGCTTTGGAATATTCAAGGTTGAAAGACAAAGTTAGAATGTTGAAAGAACAATGCCACTATTGGTACCTGATTATGCCTAAAAAGTTTGCAGAAAAATATAGGTATCTAACTGGAGACAATGGTGAGGTTGTTACAATGCATCAGGCTATAACCAAAATCAAGAAGTTTTTAGCCTTAAAACATCCTGTTTTTGGAGTTGATGAATAGACTTTAAAATTGAATTCTGAGGATTACGACCCATAAATACACTAACAAACACCGTAGATTTGGCTTATTTTTCCAAGAATCTGCCTTTTTGGGCTTTTTCTACCATAAATCAACTAACACATACCATCAAATTTCAATAAGAAGGAAGAAATAAAAATTTTCATATAGGAATTTTATAGAGTAATTATGCAAAAACTCTTGACTATTTCGGCATTTTAGTATTTTTCTTAGGTAAGCGCTTTTTGCCTTTCATTGCATTCCTCTTCATGTGCCAGAGAGGCTCTTTTATTTATATCTTTTGCTGTAAACAAAATTCTTTGCCAGAAGTAGAATAGTTTTATATAGTATTTTTGTTTATTTATTCGTATAATGGTCAAGAGATTAGTGGTTTTATTTATATTGATTATCGCAATAGCTCCTTTTACATTAGCTTATGATTTGAGTGATTTTCCTAATTTTTTAAAGAATAAAGTGATAGATACTACTATTATAGTAGGTGAAAATGCTGCAATAGATGATGTAATTTCTGTTGATGAAATCTCTGAATTTTTTAATAACTGTACACATACAACTATCCCCGAAGCTAAAATCTGCGATTATCCTATACTGGGACAATTTGTTTCAAGTAAATTGACTAATGAAGTTACAAATTTAGCAACTCAAAATATCATATCTATAGGGGGGCCGTGTGCAAACAAAATTACTGCACAAATAATGGACTTACCAACAACTTGGCCTGAATGCGCTGCTGGTTTTGAAGAAGGAAAAGGTATGATTAAATTATTTAACAAGTGGAATAAAACTCAAATAATAGTGGCTGGGTATAGCGCTGAAGATACTAAAAAAACAGCAAAAGTTTTAGCTAAATCTCAAGAATCAGATTTGACTGGATATGAAATTAAAGTTACAGGTAATATAATTAATCCAAGTCTTGAAAAAGTAATAACTAAAGAAGAAAGATATTGTGAAAAAGATGAAGATTGTATACTGGTTCTTTCTGGTTGTCCAAATTGCTTTCCTTGTAGGAACATTGGACTTACAGATCCAGAAGTTATAGCTGTAAATAAGAATCTATATGAATGCCCACCAAGACCAAAAGATGTCGCTTGTATCGCTTGCGTAGGTGCAATAGGTTATGATCCCAATGAGGACGCAATCTGCGTAAACAATAAATGCGAGAAAAGAGAAGTAATTGAAACTGAAGAGCGAGTATATGGCATTTTCTATAATTCTCAATGCTATAATGATAACAAAGAAAAGTTTGGAACTTCTGAAATATCTTTTAAAATAGAGCAAATCAAAAATGTAAGTGTATCAAAAACTGATAAAATTTATGAAACTGATGAAGGTAATTTGACATCAATAAATATACTTTGGTATCAAGAACAAGTTCCGATTGGTGATGATTTGCTTACAGCATATAGTGTAATTGAAACACTTAATGCTACTGTTTGGAGAGTCCAAGGAGGTATATTTTCTCATGCTGAAGAAGGAGGAGTTGTAGTTGGTGGAGGAACATTCTACGGATGTTTGGTGATTATAGATAAATATTCAAGTAGAATATTAACTGAGGGTTGGTATGGTTATGGGTAATCATAGATAAAACCAATTCTGCACACACGAAAAAGAATAATCAAGGGGCGACACGAACGAACACATAACAATGATTGTTTGAATTACTTCTCAATCTCTTCCAATTCTTTCAAAACCTTTAATCCCTTCTCAGTCGCCTGATAATACCTTGCCATTCTATCACTTTGATTTAGGCATTTCACAAACTTCTTCTTTTCCATTGCCAGTAGCATCTGGCTAGCGCTTGACCTACTGATTTTGAGCGATTTGCCTATCTGTGTCGGAGTTTTCGGCTTGTCTAGTATTTTAATAATTTCCCTTTTCTTTCTGCTTCTGCTTAAATAGGCAACTTCCCTGATCATAAGAAAGCCTTGAATAAGATGTGTTATATATTTAGGTTATATAAACGTTAGTTATGCGTTAGATTTAAATATATGTTAAGCTTATCGCTTTGCATGGGCATATTAAAAACAATCTTCAGAACGCAAGGATTTTTTATGGTTCTGTTAGGTATAATCTTACTCTTTATCCCTGTAGTTGGCTTAATTGCAGGCTTGCCTGTACTGCTTGTAGGCATTTTTATCTTTTCAAGAGCTGCGAAAGAGAAGAAATTGCACAATGACCACAGTTTTCTAGCTAAATTGCTGCTTAAAGTCAAGCTTATTACCAAGTTAAAAGAAGATCTTAAATGGTACATTTCAATATTGTTTATAGCAATGTTTTTCAGCCCATTTGCTATGCTATATCTCTATATCCCGGCAATAATATGGCTTTTTATCATGTTTAACAGAATAAAGCACGAGGAATGGCTAGCTTCAGGCAAGCAGGTTTCTGCAAGATGGTTTCATATAGGAAGAAAGCTGGCAAGATGGTTTGGTGCAGGTGTTATAGCCATAATAATAGGATTTTTAATAGTAAGCATTCCCATATACCTTATTGCTTACCATGCACCAAAAGATATGTCTCTAATGGATTATATATTTTTTAGAGTTATCATTGGAGTTTTTTGCATACCTTTCATATTTTTGATTATTCTCGGATTTTGGATGATAAGATTTTCATACAGAAATCCATATTATTCCCACTTTAATGTTATTGAGCCTGGACAAATAGTAATTTCGCGAGAAGGAATAATAAGCAAGCATCATTCATTAAATGAGTATGTCAAAAATTAATGTATTAATTCGGAATTTTTTATATTTTGAAAAAATTCCTCATTTTTCGGTTAAGTGATGAAATAATCAGCTAATCAACCTGATTTTAAGGTTATTTTAAATAAAGAAAATTAATCTGGCACAAAACAGCGAGGTGAAGAAAATGAAAATATCCGAAAAATTAAGCGAGATAAAACAAAAAGAAGGGCAGTTAATGAGATTGTACAATTTGAGGGACACTTTTGCCAAGCAATCCTTCAAAGAGGAAGTAATAGTCAGGGAGAAGGACAGCACTAAAGAATTGGAAAAGAAGCAAAAAGAGTTTATCAAGAATAAGGCGGAAAAATTTGCTAAAGTCACAAATGACATAGAGAAATTGAAGAATGAAATCGTTGAAACAAAGAATAAAATCAACAGGAAGAACGTCGAAAGCAGTGTTGATCGCAAATTAGCAGAGATGAAATACTTAAGGCTGGAGTTGTCAAAGCTCATGAATCTCATCAAGAAAGACAGCTACATAGACAAATTCATTGACATAGATCTCTGGCAGGAATTGGGATTGGCAAACAGAATAAAGGAATTAGAGGCAAAGAAGTCAAAATTGGATGCAGAAATCCAGTCCATCAATTGGTCAACTGAAGTATGATCCTTGTGTATTCAAGGCAGCAGATAATACACGCCGAATAACTTAGGTTATTTGGACAGTCAGGTGACGGTCCACCCCAATCCGCAAAGGTTGTTCAGAAATTTAATGTGTTTTGTCACATTAAAGATTAAGTGTTTTGCACCTTAAAGATTATCGGGCTTTTGAGTCCTTTACAGGATTAAAGATTATATGTGTATTATTTGCTGAACTTTCTAAATGTCGAGAGGGATAAGAAAAGCAAGAAATTCTTAGGTTGCCAGCCAAAAGAGGCTCCAAACTGAATAAACCTCAAGACTGGCAACCTAAGGAAATCTACTCATCAAAAATTTCTTTATGATACTCTTCCCAAGCCATTGCTCTGGCTTCTTGCTCGTCCTTGCCTTTGTCAATTAATTCTTTAATTCTTGCGTCTATTCTTTCGTATAGTTCTATGAAGCTCATTCTATCACCCCCTTTGGCTAGAAATAAGTTTTATTTTAAAAATAAGCTTTACTCATTAGAAAAGACAGCGCCACAATGCGGGCATTGAACATACTTATCATTATAGTCCACACCTGGAATTGGTTTACCGCATTCCTTGCATTTGATTTCCTTCATTTAAGCTTTGTCTGTTTTTCTGATTTTTCTTCTTTAGTTACTGGTTTGTCATCTTTGTGCCAGCCAGAATAATACATTATTGACTTCTCCTTTCTTAGCTCGAAGATAGGCTTCTTTTTCTTCTTGGATTTTTCTTTTGCTGTTTCTTCGTTTAGGATGTTGAGTAACCTTTCATCCATTTTTATCATCTTTTTTTAATTCTAGTCCCTTGTAAATATACAAAAAACCTTGTATCCAAATCAGTAAGACGGCCCACCAGGCAGTCGCGAGAGCAATAAAAACAATCATTAAATTCAAATAACTAAGTTTAACTTCAGCAAGGTCTTTTGATTGTGAACCAACTTCTATTACCTGGAATTTATTTCCATTTACTATTGTTTCATTTTTGATGGTAAGCTTGGAATCATATTCAGTTTTCCATCTAAAGTTTGCAGGATTTTTCTTTCTGTCATAAGATAAGCATTTCGAATCATTAAAAGGGACATCGTAATCATCTTCATAGATAGTTACGGTGCTTTTAAATGTCCCATTTATAGGGTCTTGTGGAAATGTTCCTTTGTTAGTAAAGCATATTAATAGGATTGGAAGGTCCAAAACTTCCTTTCCTATAAAATATGAAACTCTTTGAGCCGAGTTTAAATCAATTTTTGGATTTATTTTTATCTCACCATTCTCTTCAATTACATTTCTACCGGTGTAAGGGCTGCCTGGGTTTACATTTGAAGATCCTGTAATTGATATTGAGCGTTCCCATGTTCCTTGAACTAGAAATGGGAAGAATGTTAGAGGAATTACGACAAATAAGATTAAAAACATAGTTCGGTCTAGCTGAAATTTTTTCTTTGGAACTTCTTTGGCAAATGGATTTCTCTTCCAGTTTACCACTCTGTCATAATAGGTACTTGCTTGAAGTATAAATTTTTTAGTAATACGGTGTCTAACCACAAGGTATTTGCTTATCAAAGTAAACAAAACAATTAATAGTGGTAGAATAAGTAATATTTTCAGAGTTATTCCAATAGTAGGGTCACTAAATGCGGCAAGTGCTAGGAGAACTGTGAAATAAAATATAAAGAAGGCTAACAAATTCTTGTTAGGTACTTTATTCTTTTTTATTTTTTGGTCATCTTCCATTTTATTCGACTTATATTCGGCTCTATAGGGGTGTCCATTTTAATTAAGAAATTAATTCTCAAATACGTTTAAAAGGAAATTTACATTTATTGGAGGTTTTGTAAATTTTAGCCACAGATGGTCATTATTCCTAATGTCTCTAATTAACACTTGCAGTTCCTCCGGCATTTCGTTTTCACTTACATTTGAAATTATTATATTAACTAAATGAGAACTTTTTGGCTCAATTGATTTTAAATCAGGTTTGTATATTTGTCTTAATTTTTCTTCATCATTATACCCTACTTTTACTATTTTAGTTTTATTACTAGGTATCCATGACACGTCTGGCTCTACAACGTAAACTGTAGAACCATAACCACTGTTGATCACCAAAAATTCATATGCGATTGTATTCGTATTATACCAATACATTGTTTCTTTTCCACTAACTGCATATTCTACTTTTAATTTGGATTGACCAAAAGCTACATGATAAGAAATGAAAAATGCAGACAAGGAGATGATTAAAGCAATAAGTTCAATAATGTTAATTTTCCACCCCCATTTTAATTTCATCTTATCCTGCAAGAACAATTATTATTCAAAAATTCTCCTTATACCCCTTCACTAACCAAAATTGATTTTGCCTTCCGACTTTTTTGTATTTTACTTTTCCTTCTGCGACTAACTTAAGCAAATTAACTTGAGCGGTATGCCAAGCTACTCCTGTTTCCTTTGCTACTTCTTCTGTGGTTACAGGCCAGTCCTGCTTTTCTAAGAATTTCAATATTTTTCCTTTGTTTTTGTCTTTAGGCATTTTGCGATATATTATAACTATATATCAAACATTTAATAGTAAGTTATTTAAATAGGTTACTATTTTTGAGATGTAAAGTTGGGGGCGGTCACGATTGAAGTTTAATCTATTTTCAAAAATTAATTTACTCTGGGGAATGTCTAGCATAGCAGTTTTTTTAATTATTTCAACTATTCTTTTAAATATACCATGCAAATCAACATTTCCTATTCCTAATTTTTGTTTTGACAAAATATTATTTTTGATCATCAATTGGTTTGGAATGTTATCGATTGGTATTTTAACAGGCTCGTTCTATTTTAAAAGATCGATAATAGGAACAATATATTATTTGGCGATTTTTCTAAGTATTCCTTTTTATTATGTTTTAGGAATTTTAATTAGGAAAGTATCTAAGAAACTTGGATTATTCGTATTTGTTTTTTCTTTCATAATATTTTTGCCTGCACCAGTCAATGCTATAATAAGCACAGAGATTAATTTTTATAACATTGATGAAAATGGAGATTTTATTGAAAATGATCTGAATAATGTTCAAATCAAATATGTATTTAATACGGGTGAAGAAATTGTTAAACCTCTGGAAGATAATAATCACATTTTAATAGATCAGGAAGATGAATTATATTGTTGGTCTGATTGTAATATTGTACCCAATAGGTCAGTTTCAAAAATTGATGTAAACATAAATGAGGAATTATATTCAAGAGGTTATACAAATATTAAAGATAGAAATATTAATCAAATTATTAATATATATTTAGAAGAAAAAATAAATTCTAAACATAGGGAAGAAGATAGTCCTATTAATATCAAAGTTAAAAATGAAAATATTGATTCTGTAGCTTTAGTAATACAATGGAATGGTCTATTAACAATAAATAAAAATGGGAATTATTCTTTTAAATTAAATAATGCCGAACAGGTTTTTTTATCTATCGATGACAAGTTAATCTTCAATGATTGGGTTAATGCTTCATTATTGCCAAATTACACTTTTGAATTAAATGCCGGCAATCATAGTTTAAAATTAATATATTGGATAAAAGATGGGAATAAAAAAACAAATATGTTTTGGAAAAAATTTGATAATTTTGAGGAAATTCCTTACGATAGCTTAATTTTTTTAAATGGTTCAATTTATGAAAAAGAAGAAATTGAGCCCAAATTTTCAATTTCACAATATCCAGAATCATACACTATTGATTATAGTACTTATCCTACAGGATATTTATCATATATGGAAACTATTAATAAAGATAGAACTCCAATCCTTTTTGTTCATGGAATACATGGTAGTGATGAGATTACCCCGGGGGATACTTCCACATATAATTATTGGCATTATACGCCAACCGATGTTTATAATCTAAATAACGATGTATGGCAACTCTATTATATTCCATCAAACTCGAGTAACTTTCTCAATTCTGGTCTTTTAAAAAATGGCATTGATAGTGTGTTAAGGAATTACACAACTTCAAAATTAAATGTTGTTGCTCATAGTATGGGAACTCTAATGACAATGGGTTATATACAAAATCTTGGTAAAAGTAAATCCGCAACTTCTATAAATTATGCAAATAATATCAACAAAGTTATTAATATTGGCGGTCCCCTTCATGGTTCTTATTTAAGTAATAGAGTATTAAGGGACGAAGACATTAGCGGGTGGTGCGCCTTTGTTATGCCTGATGACCCTTCTGCTCAGGCGTATTTAGATTTAGCTGTTGGTAGTGAATTTACATGGTTAATAAATAATCAAACATTTAATAATAATATCGACTATTTAATTATAACTGGAAATGAAGATATTGCATGTTACCCAGATGAAACATATGAAAGTGATCCTAATGACCCTGGAGCAGGTCATGACGGTTTTGCTGCTGTAGCAAGTACAAGTCTGTTAGATAAGAATATTCCGTTAATAGTATTAGATGATTATAATCATGCAAATGAAATTGGTAGGGCTATTCCAAATTCATGGATACATACACCTGAAATTGTAAACTTAATTAACGGATTTTTTAGAGGTTATTCTGTATCGACATTAAAAAGTTATTTAGATTTGGATGATTACTATATTGACCCAAATGATGACTCTACTAATCCTTTTAGTAGAGGTATGATAATTTTGAAAATTAAACCTTTTAGATTTTCAAATTCTGTTAAAATAAAAAATGTAGATTCAAATGAAGCATATACATTAACAGAGTATCATGACTTTATTCATATTACACAAACAAATAATTGGTATTATTTTTCAAATGGAGATCCTGATATGGATAAATCAAATATAGAATATGGTTTAACTTTACCAAAAGGTCGTTATGAAGTATTTGTAAATGATGAATCTACTGGACAATTCGTGGACATAAAAGGAGCACAAACGACTATGAAAGAGATTTATGTTTACAGAGAAATTGGAGATGATGATTATTGTAGATGGAAAAAAAGTAATGGTTCATTGTGTTTAAGAAATGAATATTATTGTTCTCTTGATTCTCAATGTTCTGCTGTATTGGATTGTGTAAGTGAAACAAGCTCTACATGCTTCATCTTGTCTGATTGTGGTTGTTGTAATGAAGGGGAACGTTGGGACAATACCAAGCAAGAATGTGTATATCCTGACAATGATAATGATGGTGTAAAAGACAATGAAGATGCATGCCCGTCTCAATTCGGAACATTCTGCAATGGTTGCCCTGAACCTGTTTGTGGAACATGCAAATCTGCATCTTGTCCTGTTCAAGAAGTTCCAACTTGCCAAAATTCAAGTATTCAAATAGCATGCGACTCAACATTCAGATGCTCATTTAGTTTAGGGGATAATTATTACAACAAAGGCGGTCAATATAAATGTCAAGGATATTGTGATGGGGAAGGAAATTGCGACTATGCTGGAAACTGCTTTTCAACTGATACCTGTTGCAGTTTCCCTTCTAAAGTTGACTGTGATACTAATGAAGAATTAAATCTAATAATAAGTGAATGGGAAAATAATATCTGCTCAAATCAGGATTTTCTGGATTGTTCGGCGGCCTTTGGCAAAAGCCGCAATGATACGGATAATGATGGCATTCCAGACAAAGACGATAAAGTTATAGGAAATTCTGACTCCATACAGACCAATTATGAGTCTTTAATGGTTTCAATTGGAGGCTCGACTAACTTATCTAGAAATATTACTGGTGTCCATGAAGTAAGAGTAAATGGTTCACAAAAAAATATATTGATCTTTGATTTTAATTTTGATAATTTTACCTTAGACTTGACTAAAGTAACAATTGAAAAAGAAAATAATTCCAATAAAGGCAGCTTATTGGTCAAAGGACTCAATTTAACTCCGCAAAATAAGACAAAAACAGTTGTTGTGAATAAAATATTAAATTCGAGCAGATTGTGCATAAAAGATGCTGAAATTGCGAACATTTCTGAAGTAAGCACGAGTTGCAATGCCACGAATGAAATAGAAATCTTATGCAATGGCTTGAATTACTCCAATTACAGATGCAATGAAACTGAATCTTATTACACAATTTCAGGGCTGAAGCATTCTGGCTTGGTGGAACTTGATTTGGAAGAACCCTTAGAAATAAATATTCATTCCCCACTCAATAATGCAATTTATGTAAATACTTCTTCCTTACCAATAAATTTATCTTTATCAAATGATGGAAATTGTTCAATAAAGTACCGCGGATGGAATTTTGCAGCCTACTGGAACTACAATCCCATTTCTGGTGATTGGGAATGGGTTAATTCTGATACTTATTATACTCCAACTATAAACAAAAGTATAAATATTATTATGTATAATCTTACAAGTTCTGACAGGAAATATACTTTAACAATTTCATGCAATGACTCTTCCGGAAATACTGAAGTTAAAGAAATTTATTTTGGAATCAGGGAAAAACCACTTAGTGTGGATTTGGACCATACATCATTAGATAGAAAAACGCTTTATGAAAATCAACCATTTAGAATTACTTATTATGTTACCACCAAGTATAATACTTCAAATATATCACTAACTATCATTAAACCAAATCTTGATAAAGACTACTTCAGTTATAATCTACCAGCAGGTTCTAATTATGAACAAATCGATTTTGAATATAACTCTACAAATATAACTGGTTCCTATAACATAACATTTCGTGCTGTAGATTTACTGAATAATACAGCAAATTCAGACGAGTTTTTTGAAGTTTATGAAATAGTAAATCTAACTATTAATCTTACTAGGGGCGATACTCATTTAATTGGACTTTTTAGGGACAAATATGGTTATGTTGTGAATAGTTTCGATTTTTTGGGACAGCATGAACTTTCTCCTCCTAATACAAGAACTCTGAGATATTTAATACTCCCAAATACTTCAATGGATTTAGAATTCAGATTATTCTCGGCCCCGTTTTTTAAAATAAAATCATTTGGTATTAATCCAAACCAGCACCCACTTTTAGAGGTTCAAGAAGTTATTATCAATAAATCTAGCATAAATAATATAGATTTGAATCTTGGTATTGACAAGAGGTACAAACCCCTTGAAGATGGAGTTGTGATAAATATAAGAAATCTTACCGATTCTGACAGAGTATACCAAGTTGATTTTGAGCCAGTCAGTTTTTCATTTAATAAAAAATATGCCCTGTTTCAAATTTATTACAACTTAGAAAATGATTCAATAGAATATGACAAATATGCCATTCACCCATATACCGCTATCAATACCACTAATACTTCTTTATTCATATTCGTTGAGGATACTGGAATAGAAGATAAAGTAAAAAGCTCTAATTTCAATATAACCATTATTTCTCCTCAAAATAATTCTCTTATTTCAGATGAGTCATCTTTATTGCAAATATTCACTAATAAATATGCACGTTGCAGTTATAGCATCGATTCTGGTTTTTTTACCTATCTTCAAGAATCAGAAGAGATTACAATTACGTTGCCGCTAGGACTTGAGGTTAATGGTGATGCTCGGCAAGTTCAAACATCAAATCACTTGGAATTAAGCGAAGATGGTTCATCAAGCGACACCATAGAAACGATAAGAAACATTACAACATATATCGACAAAAACGACTTAAAGGCATTAGCATCTGGAAGTGTAACAAATAGTAAGACGACATCACCTTACAATCAATACCTGTACTTGCTAGGTCCAGGAACAAGGTCAGCATTAGATACAGGTTATGTTATCTACACAGAAGATGACAACGATGTTACAGCAGACTTCTTATATTTTAGATCAGGAAAAGAAATTGGAAGATACTTAATTGAATTTACAACCGCTCTTGAAAGTGATGTCGATGATTCAAATGGCGCAGCATCACCAACAGGCTTGTTTTTGACAGACTACCAAGATGTTGACATTAAAATGCTTGGTAAGACATACACAATTGTAACTGCTAAAAGGGTATCAACAGTTGGAAATAGTGTTGACTTGGTTTTAATGGGTGGAGCAGCAAGAGATACTTTATTGGAAAAGCAAACAAAAACTTATACAATCCGTGGAATTGATTATGAAGTAACTTTAAATTTTGTTGACGCTGATGAAGCACAGTTTGTTGTGAATGGTCAAACAACAATAAAAATGAAGGATGGTGATACCGATAAATTGGCAGATGGCACAACAATTGGTGTAACTGACGTATTGTATCAAGATTATGCAGGAGGCATTCATAGTGCAACTTTCTTTATAGGAGTTGATAAGATAGAGCTAAAAGATACAGACATAACAGATGTTGCATCATCCGATGCCCTAAAAGTAGATAACAATACAATAGATGATGCATATGTAATAATTGAAGGTACTGATAACAATAGCACGTTCAAAATCTCAAGAATACATGTAAACATGACTGCTGATGACAATTATTTTGTCAGAGCAGGTGGTAAGTTAAGTGATGCAATCAAAGATGCAGGAGGTTCAACTGCAGAACCAGAAGTATTATTTACAGAAAACTGGGATTTTGAATATAGGGGATTAAAGAAAGTAAACACAGAGAAAATAAGGCTAAAAACAAGCGGCTCAAGCCAATATAATCTTGAATTTATAGATGGCAATAGTAACAGAGTTGATGTGCCAATTGCAAGAGCATATGCAACAAACAAAATATTGTTTGGCGATATAGGCAAGGACTTCATAAACAGAGAAAATCTGTCAATTTCAAAGGACGATTATTTTGTTGTGACAGATAGCTCTAGAAAAAGAGGTGAGAGGAGAACATACATATTGCAATACAAAGGTGCTGATAAAGTAACTAACGACAACCCTGTGCTTAAGTTCAGGGATTTAGGTTCTGGTCAAACAATTGAACAAACATATTCAGCAGGAATAGGTGGTGGAGAACAACAGCTGGCTACATTGAAGATTGGTGGAGCTGACTTTAGAGTATACAATGCATCAGGCATAACGCAAAATGACTTTGATATTAAGGTTGATATGGACGCCAGTGGAAGTATTAATTCTAACCCATACGCTACAGTTAACATAACCACAAGATACGGTGCAGAGATTGGATTGACTAACATAACTGGCGGCATGACTAATAACATAATTTTATCAATAAAAACAGCAGATTCTTTAGTTGATGGTAATGCAAAAGATTCTTGGGAAAACTTAATGCCAATTGACTTCGTGGTCAACATAAGCGGTGACATAAATTCAAAAGTTGCTCATGCAGAGCTAAGTGGTTACACATCTGGTCAAAAAGGACAAAAATTAACTTTAAGAACACCTGATGGTGAAACAAACATTGCCTATGGATACACAAGCTATGGGGCTTTCATAACAAGAGAAACACCGTCAACCGACCCAGCAACTTTTGAAATTGATTATCCAGAATCTCAAAGATATGCACAAGTTTACATTACAACGAAAGGAACAACATTTACTGAGACTCCGGGAACAATAACAACACAAGCGAATAAAAACAAATGGAGAGTTGAGACATCTAATCATCTTGAGTTAAGTGAAGATGGGATAACAAGCGATACCGTAGAAACTTTAAGAAATATTACTACATATATAGATAAAAATAACCTAATTGCACTAGAATTAGGTATGATAATGAATAACAGAGCAAGGTCGCTTTATAATCAGTATTTATATTTATTAGGTCCTGGGACAGATTCTGCGTTAGATACAGGTTATGTTATATTTGGTGAAGACAATCAATTAGTCACATCTGATTTCTTGTATTTCAAATCAGGAAAAGAAATAGGAAGATACTTGCTAGAGTTTACAACACCTTTTGAATCAGAAATTTATGATGCTTCTGGCACACCATCATCAAATGGTTTATCATTAAAAGATTTTGAAAATATTGGTATAACGTTGTTTGGTAAAAAATACACAATAGTTAATGCAACGAGAACATCAACCGACGGAAATGGTGTTGAGTTAATTTTGGATGGTGACGACAAATTAGAATTGAAAGACACTAACGTAAGGGACGTTGCATCTACAAATAACTTAAAGGTTAATGACAATATTCTAAATAATGCCCATGTAATAATAGAAGGCTCAGATAATAACTTTACCTTTAAAATAAATAGAATCCATGTTAATATAACAGCAGACGGCAACTTTTATGTACCAAAAGGCAGCAGATTAAGTGAAATAATTAGTCAAGAAGGTGGCAAACCAGAAGCATTGTTTACTCAAAATTGGGATATTGCTTATCTTGGTTTAAGTGATATTAAAACTGAAAAAATAAAGCTTGTAAGTAACGATTCAAGTCAATATATTCTGCAGTTTGTCGATGGTGATGGTAATTCTGTCAGCGTACCAATAGCCACAAGTCCATTTGGTAATAATCTTTTAATGGGCGATATAGGCAAGGACTTCATAAATAGAGAAAACCTCTCAATTTCAAAGGATGATTATTTTGTTGTGACAGATAGCTCTAGAAAAAGAGGTGAGAGGAGAACATACATATTGCAATACAAAGGTGCTGATAAAGTAACAAATGACAATCCTGTGCTTAAGTTCAGGGATTTAGGTTCTGGTCAAACAATTGAACAGGCATATTCAGCAGGAATAGGTGGTGGAGAACAACAGCTGGCTACATTGAAGATTGGTGGAGCTGACTTTAGAGTATACAATGCATCAGGCATAACTCAAAATGACTTTGATATAAGAATTGACTTAGATGCAAGTGGAGCAATTAATTCCCAAGAAAATGCTACTGTAAACATTACCACAAAACACGGTGCAGAAATAGGCTTAACTAATCTTACAAACAAAGGTTCTAACGGAGAGCTTATATTATCTGTAAGGACGCCTGATGAAAGCAGAGACGTATTTGCTAAAGATTCTTATGAAAATCTTAGAGCAGCTGATTTTATCGTTAATATAAGTGCAAATTCTGGAATTGTAGGCCATGCAAAACTAAGCCAACTGAATTTTAGGACGCCTGAAGGCATGTCTAATGTTGAATACGCTTACACAAGTTATGGAACATTCATAAAAAGAGAAACACCATTTGATAAGCCAGCAACATTTGATATAGATTACCCGGAATCCCAAAGATATCCTTTAGTTTATTATGAGACTGGTGCTCCTCAATCAAAACTTTTGGAAAATGTTGCAGAAGGGCAACATAATTTATTAATTAAATGCACTGACATATTCAATAATTCAGAGACTAAAAGTTTGAACTTTTCTTTTGATAGTATTCCGCCTTCAGTTGAAAATATTACAATAAATGATTCTGACAAGCAAGTTAGAAGCTCTGATTCTTTAATTATTAATGTAGCAGTTAGAGATGTTAATGGAGTTGTTAACGTAACTATTAATGGTCTTGTTGCTATGAATCATGGCAGTGATATTTGGTCTGCTATTACAACACCAAACCAGTTTAATTGCAGATTAGATGGAAATTGTGTCGTAAATATTATTGCAAAAGATACAATACGAAACGTCAATAGCTCAGAAATGTTGGTCTTAAATATTGATAATGCACCACCAAATTCGTCTGTAAATTCACTTCCTCTTTATTTAAATTCAATACTGTTTAATGTGTCTTGGAGCGGTAACGATATACCTACTTTTATAGAAGAAACTCTTGCTGAAGAAGAAGCTTGGAAAGTCGGAACTTCAACGAAAAGATTAGAATTAAGTGAAGATTTAATCACATATCCTGTCATCAACAGAGAAACACTAAGAAATATTACCACATTTATCCAAAAAGGTAACTTAAAAGCACTTGATTCGGGTTTTGTAACAAATAGTAAGGATACTTCTCCTTATAATCAATACTTGTATTTGCTAGGACCGGGAACAGATTCTGCTCTAGACACTGGTTATGTACTCTATACAGAAAATGATGATGATGTAGTTGCAGATTTTCTTTACTTTAAGTCTGGAAAAGAAATAGGAAGGTACTTGCTTGAGTTTACAACACCACTTCAAAGCGATGTTGATGATTCAAATGGTTCAGCATCAACAACTGGTTTGTTCTTAACAGACTACGAAGATGTTGATATTATATTATTTGGTAAAAAATACACTATAGTAATTGCAAAAAGGACATCAACAGTAGGTAATAATGTTATGTTAACTTTGTTTAGTGGAAGAGTAAAGGACACTCTGCTAGAAAATCAAATAAAGAGATATACGATTGATGGCAAAGACTATGAAGTAGAATTAAACTTTGTCGATTCTGATGAAGCACAATTTATAGTAAATGGTCAATTAACGAGGAAATTAAAAGATGGGGATACTGACAAACTGGCAGATGGTACTACGGTAGGGGTAACAGATATACTATTTCAAGACTCTGCTGGTAATGGATCATCTGGCGGCGGGGGAGGTGGAGGAGGTTCTAGTGGGGGAAGTGGTGGAGGCGGTGGAAGTGGAAGTATTCATGCTGCAACATTCTTTTTAGGTGCAGAAAAGATGGAACTGAGGGATAATAATGTAAAAGATTTAGAGCCTTCAAATGCATTAAAAGTAAATGATGATACAATAGATGACGCACTTGTTACAATAGAAGGCAGTGATGATAACATCACATTCAATATAAACAGAATTCATGTTAACATGACTGCTGATGACAACTACTTTGTTGGTACAGGCAGCAAACTAAGTGAAACTATTAAGCAAGAAGGTGGCTCAAGCGCAGAGCCGCAAGTTTTGTTTACTCAAAACTGGGATGTAGAATATAAAGGGTTAATGCAAGAACCAATAGAAACTATAGAGATTTTGAACAATGGCCAAAATAGATATGATCTTATGTTTACTGACGGAGATTTTAATAAAGTTACGGTCCCGATTGCAGAAAGTCCATCTGATAATCAGCTTTATTTTGGAAAGATTATTGGAGCATATACTAACAAATTTGTCAATAGAGAAAACTTAATAATAAACAAAGACGATTACTTGGTTCTTACAGATGGTTCTAGTAAAAGAGGAGAAAGAAAAACATTTGTCTTGCAGTATAAAGGTATAGACAAAATTACAAGTGATAATCCAGCAATTAAGTTCAGGAACATTAGTAATGGGGCATTAATTGAGCAAATTTACTCAAACTCGAGTCCTTTAACAACTTTAAATCTTTCAGGTATCAATTTCAAAATATTTAAAGCACCCAATGCAAATCTTGCGGAGAATGACTTTAGCATACAAGTCGATTTAGATGCAGATGGCGTCTTAGAATCTTCAGGTGAATTTATACCTATAACAACAAGTTATGGAGCTGAAATAAATTTAACCAATGAAAGCAACAACAGGTTATTATTTACTTATAGGATTCCAGATAACGATAGAGATGGCAACGCAAAAGATAGCGTTGAAAGCCTACAAGCAACGCCATTAAGAATGAACATATCAGCAGTAGCAGGCCAAGTCGCTTTAATGATGGATACTACAACAGAGCCGAAAAGATTGAACTTTAGAACACCTGATGGGCAAACTAACATAGCATATGCTTATGACAGCTACGGTAGTTTCTTTACGCTCAAAACACCAACAAACGATCCTGCAACATTAAAAATAGAGCATCCACAAAACCAAAGAGTTCCTTTAGTTTATATAACTTCAAAAAGTCATAAGACTGCTCTCAAATTAATTTCTAATGGCTCAGGCATTGCTAGTTTTGACATAGAATACAGCGACAATAATGAACCTTGGCAAATTTGGCTTGATGACACAACAGAACATTCAGCTATTTTTAATGGTGTCAATGGACATAATTACAGATTCAGGTCTATAGCGAAAGATAATGTTGGAAATATAGAAAACAAAACTACCTCAGATACAGATACCACTGTTGATACACCACCATCGGTAACAATAATTGTTCCAATAAACAATGCAACACTATCAACCAATTCAACATGGCTAAATGTAATAACTGATGAAAATACAACATGCACATATTCTCAAATATTTTGTTTTTTAAATAAAAATATAAGTCAATTCGAAGTAACTAGTGGTATCATTTCTGAAAACTTCTCCAATGGTTCGGGTGAAGGAAGAACTGTAACAGAATGTATTCAAACTGTACCATTTAATATATCAACAACTGGTGACTTAAATCATTCTCAATTAATTACCAATTTAAAAGATACAAAGGATGATGAATGGTATGAACTAAGCGTAAATTGCACTGATACATCAAATAATTCAAACATAGATTCAGTAACTTTTTCTGTTGATACAACACCACCAAATATAACAATTATTAGTCCAAATGATGGTTTGGTAACCAAAGCAGATAACGTTTTATTGAATGTTACAACAAATGAAGATGCTGTTTGCACTTATAATCCGCTTAGATGTCCAAACAATGATAATTTACCAGAAGCGATTGCATGTCAATCATTTGAAATTCCTCATAATTTATCAATAACTGGTGGAAAAATACATAAACAATTAATTAACACTAGCGTTTATGAAGTAGGGACATCTCACGAGACATACCATGTTGCCATAAATTGTTCAGATGCATTCTCCAATTCAATATTAACTTATGCATCATTTATCGTTGATAGGACTTCTCCAAGAATAGACATAATAAATCCCCTATACAATTCTACAATTTCAACTAACTTTACTTGGATTAATTTAACTACGAATGAGCAAAGTTTCTGCTTTTTAAACGACGTTTATAATTATGATATTGGAGATAAAACTTCACCTCAACCATTTAATGGAAGCCCTAATGGAACCCTTTCTGGAATTTGTTCTGTCAATTTAGAATTCTTCACAAATGAAAGATCCGTTTGCAGAGGGAGTATAGACCAAGATAAAAATCATGACGATATGGATATTTCATTCAATCGGGTTTTATCGGGGCAATCATTGCATAGGTATTCCTACAATTATGATATTGGCATTGCAAAGAATTATACAGTATTTGTAAAGTGCAAGGACATGGCAGGTAACTTAATGACTAACAGCTACAACTGGAGTTTTGAAGTAGCTGATGTCAATGAACGTTGCCCATCAGGCAGCAGCGGCGGAGGAGGTGGGGGAGGGGTTAATCTTTCATTGATACATCAATTTTATTATGATAATCTATTAGACAATAATGTTTACTGGTACGAATTTAAATGTCATGATAAGCTTGCAAACAGTAATTCTATCTTGACAACATTTTTGGTTAATGTAGATTCTGATAATGACGGTGTTCCTGACAGAGAAGATAACTGCAAAGATATTCCAAATCCAAATCAAGATAATTTAGATGACGATGAATTAGGAGACGTATGTGACACTGATAATGACAATGATAAAATAAATGACACAGAAGATATGCTATTTGGCAATTCTAGCAATATAAATACTTCATCGATAAATCCTGTTGTTGAAATAGAAGGGTCTACTGATTTAAACAAAAAGTTTGATGGAGAAAATTCAATTAGAATTTACAATAATAACAAAATAATAGTTGAATTTGCATTCAACTTTAGTCAAGGAATGCTTGATTTAAGAAATATAAGCATTGACATTCAAGTAAACGCCACTAATGGCATGACAATTGTATACATAAAAGGACAACCTATAGTTGGGACAAAAACAGTTTACGTCGATAATATAAACAACTTAACAACATTATGCATAAAGGATGCTGAGGTAACTTCTATAACTCAGATTTCATCTTTATGCAATGGTGTAGACGAATTTGGTATCGAATGCCCCGGAACAGCAAACAATGACAAATACAATTGCACTTTTGCTGATGAAACAAATAAAACTTTCAAGATAACAGGATTGGTACATTCTGGAATACAACAGCAATCTTATTGTGGTGACGGAATCGTAAGTAATGGTGAATTGTGCTCTAACTGCCCTGCTGATGTTGGAAGTTGCCCATCTACTGGTGATGGTGGATCATCTGGCGGCGGTGGCGGTGGAGGCGGGGGAGGGAGCAGCGGTGGAGGAGGCGGTGGTGGTGCAGGACTATTCTACGTCTGCAACATGGATTGGCAATGTAGTGATTGGTCAAGTTGCATTAATGGATTCCAAACAAGAACATGTAATTTTGTGAAAGTACCGCAACATACGCAGGAAACACAATGCCCTGAAGAATCTAAATCACCAGTTACAAGCCAAACTTGTGAAGCTGTTCTACCAACACCTATAACAGCATTTGCAGTATCGAACGAAACAGAGCAGGCAATTGAGACAAAAACAGCTGAAACAAATCAGTCTAACCTAACTTCAGAGCCTCAAGCAGCAAAGAGAACTGGCTTAGGTGCAATTACAGGTGCAGCTATAGACAGAGTATTAGCCAATGCTAAAGCTGTAAGAGAACTCAAAATAGGCACATTGATTACAATTCTTGTTGTATTTGGAATTGTTGGGTATATTCTTGTATACAGGACAACAGGCGGCCCAGAATTTATAGCAAAGAGATTTTCAAAGATTAGCAGCCTTAAAGCACGATATCACCAAAGGAAAGCAGACAAACTGTCCAAAAAAGGAATGCAGAAAAAGGCAGAGATGCATTATAAGAAAGCAGAGGAATTCAAAACATATGCAAAAAATAAATAAAATTATTGTTCTATTCTTTTTTCTATTTCTTTGTTGTATGAAAAATATGAAATATTTTGCATGCTTGAAAAAATCTTGATTTTTTCATTGAATTCTTCTCTCTTGCTTACAGAATTGGTCACGTTTGGGGAAATTGATAGTAGGCTCATTTTAACATGTTATCTTATTTCACTTTTACTCCATTGCTTCTTTCGGAATCTTGAATTCTCTTTTGCTGAAAACAAGCTCTTCAGTCTGGGCAATGCATGTTTTGCATCGCTCCATCATAACATCATATTTCTCAACTATTTCGCTGTCTTTAACTTTTGACCCATATCGGGCCTCTTCGCGCTCATCAACATCTGTCTTTTTTTCTATTTCGCTATGAACAGTGATTCTGTCTATGAAATCATCATCTAACGTTATCAGGTTGGCATCTTTTACACACCTTAGAAATAAAGCTGTGCATTTTTGGTTTCTGCTTTCAATGCCGAATTCTGATAAAATGGCAAGAGCGCAGTAATAAATCGTGTAAAACCATTCTTCAGGAAGCTTGTAATCAGCCCCTTCTTTTTTGTATTTTTCACACCATTCCAAATTCTCTTTTGCCTTCTTAATATAATCCAATGCCTGCTCATGATTCGGCTCTGCAACTAACAAGCCCTTATGCTTCTTGCCCTTCTCCTCATCTTTCTTTGCATTTATGAAGCAATTCTTTACTTTTTCTAACACGCTCATTTTGACACTCCATGCAATTTTTTCATGAATTTTATGAATCCTTCCTGCCCGAAAAGGACAACGCCTTTCTTAACTGCCTCAACAAAAGCCTTGTTTGGTTTCAAGAGTTCTTCCCTAAATTCCGATTCGGTAAAATTGATTGTGTGAATACGCTTAGATTCGCTTTTTTGGATTTTATCAAGCGATTCGTGAAGCCTTTTAAAGCTTTTTCGGTCGGGAATGATGCCAATAACATCTAGGTCTTTAGCTTTTGCATACGATTTTAACACGCTTCCATAAAGAATGAAAAAGCTTACATGCTCTTTGGCTTCTGTAAAATTGAAAATCCATCGCTCGTGCTCTTTTGCTTCCTTGCTCAGGGCAAAATTAAGATATTTTTCCAACAATTCATTTCTTAAATTAAGTCTTGGAATAATCAAACTTGTCTCTTTCCCTGTTGTTTCCAATGTTATGTAATTTTCTTTTTTCAATTTCATCAAGACTTTCCATATCCCGCTTCTTGTCATGCCCAATTCTTTCCCAATTGAGGTTATAGTGTGCATAGTAGAGAAATCTTTAAGCAGCAACAATATTATCCTCATTTGGTAAGGTGTAATTGTTTCCATTTTGGATATAATTGTTTCCATATAGGAAATAAGGATATTTATATACTTTTCGGTTTTAAACTACCAAAAAGGCATAATTTACCAAATGGTAAATAGAAGTCATAAAAACCCAAAAACCAAAAGATTTAAATTGTTAACACACTATTAAACCTGTCGACAGGTTTAATAGTCTCTTTCAATAAATAATAATGTCAAACAAAAGCGTTTTTACCAATGAAGAGAAAAATTACCTGGCAAACAAGTTTGTATTTCCCAATTTAACAACAAACATTCTTAAAAAAATTGAATTCAAGTTACCAGATAGCAGATTAAATGAATTGCTAAGCAACATGAAGGATGGTTATGGTTCTATTGTACCTTTAAATGAAGAAGTAGGGTTAATGTTGCAATATCATGGCAGATTTGAATCATTTTTAATTGGCATGGGAATTAATGATAATAACCCTAACCAACCTGATTTAAATTTATTGAGGATTGATATAAGTGTAGAAAAAACCCACAAAAACAAAACAATGGCCTTCTTAGGAGAAAACAAATTAACCGGACCGCATTTTCACTGGTATAACAGCTTTTACAGAATTTTTACAAGTCAAGGAACATTTAATTTGACAAAACCAACTAGAGATATTTATTCTGCTATAATTAAAATATTTTTAGAACATAACAAAAATCTTAACTTTAATAATCAGCTATTGGAGCAAGCAGTCCCTTATCAACATTTCGTGCAGTTATGTGATTTTGTTATAAACAAAAAAAGACAACTCAGGGAAGATGGATATATCACCATTCATAAAAATTTAAAAAACTCCCCAAATGCAGTCTTAAGGCAAATATTAAACCGAGAATTATTCTAAATAAGATTCACCTCTTTTTTCTCAAATCAAGCTATTTTCCTCTTGGATGCGAAAAAAATAAATACTTTGACATTTATCTTAAAAGAAAACTAAGATAGAAAAGGGTGGGCATCTCGACTAAGGTCTGTTGCTCCGCAGGGGCATTATACTCCCTATTCGTACCTTAAAGCGTCCACTGGCTTCAGCTTCGATGCCCTGTAAGCCGGAATGGCGCCTGCGATCATCCCTATGCTTATGGAAATAAGCAATGCCTCAACAAGAAGGCTTATCGGAATAACAGTTCTTACGCTTCCTCCGGGCCCTATTCCAGACAAGAAGTTTGGAAGAACAAAAGAAATTGCAGAGCCTAATCCGATGCCAAGAAGTCCCCCAACGAGCCCTACCAACCCTGAATTAAGCAAGAATATCATCATAATATCAAAGTTCCTCGCGCCAATGGCTTTCATTATTCCTATTTCTTTAGTCTTTTCAAGAACTGAGGTAAACATTGTATTAGCAATTCCAACAGCACCCACAAGCAATGAAACAGCAGCTATGGCGCCTAAAAAAAGGGTAAAAGTTTCAGTTACTCCCTGAACTCTTTCAAGTGTTGCTTGGGAAGAAGCCACAGTAAAATCCTTTGTCCTGTTTGTAACGTGCCTTGACAGCATAAGCATTGAGTCTATTTCAGACGATTTTTCAGTAACAAAATTTGCATCACTTACTTTAATTACTATAGAATCAATTTTTTCATTGCCTGCATCTTCAATGACATTTCTTGCCTGCTCAATTGGCATGAAAATCCTGTTATCATCTCCACCGCTGCCGGATTCTTTCAGAATGCCGACAATCTTGAAAAGCCTGCCTTCGATTGTGATATCCCTGTTTAGAACAAGAGGCTGCTTGAAAGTTGATCTTGCTATCCTGCTTCCAATGACGATAACATTATTATCACCTTGATTCAAATAGCGTCCGGATTCGAGTTCTGTTGTTAAAATATTGCTCCATGCCAGAGTATCAACTCCCTGGACGTTTACAGAAGCAGATTCTGCGAGAAAGGAAACATCAGCCCTTCCTGAAACTATTCCATTAACAAAACTTATTCCCTCAACTGATTTTACTACCTGAATGTCCCTATTTGTTAAATTCTTAGCGCTTGTCGTAGTGGCTGCATTTCCACCACCTCCGCCCCCTCCGCCAAATCCTCCTCTAAAGCCGCCAGCAGCCCTTTGAAATCCCGGCGAGACTGTAATTATGTCTGCTCCGAGCCCACCAAGCCTCTCCTGCACATTTGCCTGCGCTCCTTCCCCGATTGAGACGATGGCGACTATTGCAGCAACGCCAATAACAATTCCAATTATGGTAAGCCAGCTTCTTAGTTTGCTATGCAGCAAAATATTCAAAGCAAGCCTGAATGATTTTTTAAATTTCATCCTATTTTTTGCTTTTTGAGAAGACTGCAATAATCTTTTTTCTGAAATGCCATCCTGCTCCTGCAATAGCTATCAATATTATGTAAAAAATCCAGCTCGAAAAAAAGCTTGTTTGCCTGCTAGCTCCCGCATTGGCAGAAGTTTGACTTGCCGCATCCGGCCTGAATTGTATCGAAACATTCTTTTCTAGGCTTCTTCTCCCTCCTGTCGTATCTGTGTAATCTATGACAACTCTGAGGTTATTGTTTCTTGCCGATGCCAAATTTTGAAGATTTGAAGCCTGAGAATTTTGAGAAGATTGCCTTTGCCTGCTAGCTCCGGTGAAATTTCCCGTGCTTTGGGTTATCTGGAACGAAACGACAGTATAATCGCCTTTGTCAAGATTTCCAATGATTGCCGAATTGCTTCCTGCAACCCTGAAAGTCAGCTGCTCCGGAATCCTCACAGAAACTGACTGCGCAGGATTGTTCCCCGTATTTGCAACCGAGAGCGATGTCTGGCCCTGGGAACTTTGGGAAAATACAACATCAAAATCCGTTTCTCCGCCAACAAAAATTCCCGCTTTGGTTTTTATTACCGTGGATGTCGTATTTGTTAAAGATTCATATTTCAGGTTTAAATCAAGTTGGTATAGTCCTGGCTGGGCATTTACATCTGCAATTACAGTGTACTTTAATTCAATAGAATCTCCAATATCAAGATATTTAATGTATTTTGTGTCATCAGAAAACACTGGCAGAATAACACCATCAGCTTCAGACCATGAAAAAACCATGTTTTGCAGAGGGGCGCTGCCGATATTTGTAATTGTAAACTTCATCTCTGTTTCCTTTCCTGGCTCAATTTTTGCCTTGTCAACATAGATTATCTGAGCAAATTCCTTGCTGGTGACATCAATGTTGAAAGTGACAGTAATCCATTCACTGCCCTTAGACCTATACCTGGCTTTTAACTCATGCTTGCCTTTGACAGCATCCTTGTCAATTTTCAATTTATACAGGGTGTTAATGTAATTTTTAGCGGTCTGGTAAGCATACAAGGTTCCAAGATTCTGCAAGGTTGGCCCGTCTATGACTGCAAATGGATAATTTTGCAAAAATTCCACCTGAAGATTCTCAACAGTTCCGCCTCCGGTATTTTCCACTCTTAATCTTATTTCTGCCGTATCCCCTGCTCTTGCAGGACTGGGATCTTGGTTAAGCAATGTTACTTTAATAACCGGAGATTCGTACTCGACTGCATGAACGGCGTTTAATATCACCAAAAACAAAACAATGCTTAATAATATTTTTTTCATATTAATCATCCTCCCTTTAATATTTGACCATCTTTTAATTGAATAATCCTTTTGGCATGACTGGCTATTTTTAAGTCGTGCGTCACCATAATGATCGTTTTTCCCTCTTTTTTCCACAAGGTTTCAAGCAAATCTATGACATTTGCTCCGGCAATGCTGTCAAGGTTTCCAGTTGGCTCATCTGCAAGAACAACATCCGGATTATTTGCCAGGCTTCTTGCAATTGCAACTCTTTGCTGCTGCCCGCCTGAAAGCTGGGTTGGCAAATGCCCTCTTCTGTCCCCAAGCCCAACCATGTTCAGTATCTCTGATGCTTTTTTCATCGCCGCTTCCGTAGGAGAATCTTGGAACTCCAATGGCAGCATTACATTTTCAGCTGCTGTTAAAGTAGGGATAAGATGAAATTGCTGGAAGATAAATCCAATCTTCTTCCCCCTAATTTGAGCCAGCTCAGACTCTTTTAATTTTGAAATGTCCCTATTGTCGAGGTATATGGCGCCTTTGCTCGGCAAATCCAGGCATCCCACAAGGTTCATCATAGTGCTCTTTCCCGAGCCGCTTGAGCCCGTGATAGCTACAAAATCGCCTTGATTTATAGTCATGTTCACGCCTCTGAGTGCATTTACGTCTATCTCTCCCATTTTATACACCTTCCAGACCTTTTCCAGCCTGATTATTTCAGACTTTACCATCTTGTTCAAAAGATTTAAATAGCGAATCCATATATCTGAAACCAGATGAAACGAAACCCTTTATAAATTCTTCTTGAAACCAGATGAAACGAAACAACATGAAACCGCAAAACACAAACAGGAAAGACAGAAAGTTTTATTGGGTTATAGCAGCAGCAAATCTGATTTATGGCGGGGTGGTGTTGCTGATATTCATTTATGCGTCCTATTTCTTTTATTCCAGGACACGGTTTATACCGACTTCTGAAATGGGCAATCTTACAATGCCGTACAGGATAGCGCGTCAGGCAACAAGATTCAGGCCAGGATTATCTGTAATAGCATTGATTCTTACATTTATAGGCTCTTTGATTTCCATAGCTTCAGGCGTGTTCTTAATAAGACTTTTAAGGGAAAAGGAAACCAAAGAGCTAAAGAGAGATGTAATAGAATCAATGGTTACACCAGATGAAAAAATTGTCATAACCGAGCTTGAAAATAACAACGGAGCCTTGACTCAATCAGAGCTTGTTAAGAATACAGGGCTTTCAAAAGTCAAAGTCCACAGGATAGTAAAAAGACTGGAGTCGCTTGGAATAATAAAAAAATATCCTTATGGCCTTACAAATAAGATAAAACTTGAAAGAATACTGGATAACTGATGATCTTTTCAAAAAATTTAAATATTTTAATAATATGCACTTACTATGAAAAAAATAATGTTTTTCATGTTTCTATCTGCACTCATTATACTGACTGCATGCGATACGCAAAATAATACGGGCAAACCAATTCCCTGCACCGAGGAAGCGAAACTATGCCCTGACGGCTCTTATGTCGGAAGAATGCCGCCAAATTGCGAGTTTGCAGAATGCCCAAAAGAAAATAAAACTGCAATAAAAGAAATAGTTGAGTTATGCGAAACTGAAAATCCGGAATTTAATGCAAATGAGGAGTGCCGAAAAATAATCAGTCAGGAATACCCAAATAGACAATGCACTTTTGAATTAGAAAAGACAGACTCTTTGCCCTTGGGCTCTTGCCGCAATTGCATCATAGAATGCCAAAAAGAAGGCTGCGATTATAACGATGAATCCAAAAAATATATCGGCAGAAGTCCTGACGAATGCTCAAGAATACGCTTTGTCTGCGAGCAGGCAATGGGGTATTTTGAAGATGGCTGCGGGTGCGGCTGCAAGCTGAAAGAAGATGAACTGCAGCAAAATTATTGCACTCCGGAACAGAAAAAAGCCGATGTATGCATTCAAATTTACAATCCTGTATGCGGCTGGTCTGACCCGGAAAAAATACAATGTGTAAGATATCCGTGCGCCCGGACTTTCAGCAACAGCTGCTATGCCTGCGCTGACGAAAATGTGCTATACTGGACTGATGGAGAATGCCCAAAATAAGCCGCTTGAGCAAATTTGAAACTCTAGTGATATCTGAATACCCTTTCTTTTGGAAAGCGCAGTTTTGGATTTGGCTTGTCTTTAGCATACCCTATTGGGCATAACGCCGTAGGGACTATGTTATCTGGCAAGTTGAGGATATTAGAGTATTCTTTTGGATCAAACCCTTCCATCGGACATGAATCAAATCCAAGGAACTTGGCGCCATTCAAAGCATTTCCCAAAGCGAGGTAGGTTTGTCTTTGAGCCCATGCTAACTTTTTATCAGAATTGAGGGTTTTCTCAAAATTTTTCATCATATCTATGGCTTGTTTGACCTCGCTTTGCTTGTCTCCTTTGCTAATCATCAATTTTTCAAGCTCTTCAATGTTCGCTAGAAGGTTAGTGTCAGCGCAAAAAACCAGAAGATGGGAGCAGGAAGTTATCTGAGGCTGATTCCACGATGCTCCAGACAATTTTTCCTTTGTATCCTGATCAGTTATTATTTGAACAACCCATGGCTGTATATTGAAAGAAGACGGAGCATATCTTATAATCTCAATAAGCTTGTCTACTTTTGATTCCGGCAACCTTCTTTTATCAAAGAGCTTGGTTGCGTACCTTTCCATGATTATTTTATCAAATTCCATTTACATCAACCTTGTTTAATATTAATACGGCCGGGGAAAAAGAGGTAAATCCCAGCCTGTATTTTAATTTAGCCTTCTAAATGAACTTTTTACTCTTTTTCCAGTTGCTTTATCCGTTCTCCAACTCCCTTGGCTTCCTTTTCAAGAGATTCCTTGTATTCCTTCAGCATCTCCGTCTTTTCTTCTTTTGTAAAGAAGCTCCTTGAGCTGCAGCATCCGCATGTTTCCATTTTCAGCACCTCCTGCCTTGTATCGGGCATACGATATTGTAAACAGAGCTTGTATTTAAATATATCGGTTATACGATATATACTTTGAAACTCACAAAATAATATAAACATAAGGCATTATGCTATTCCATTATGAGAGACTGCTGCGACATGAGGGGCTTTTTAAGCTTTATAGTCCTAAGGCTGATTGCCAAGAAGAATATGTCTGGAGAAGAAATAAGGGAAGAATTGAAAAAAAGAAGGGGGACTAAGCCAAGCCCTGGAACAATTTATCCTGTATTGAAAGCCTTAAGCAGCAGCGGTTTTATAGAGGAAATTTCAAGCAAAGGCAAAGTCAAGAAATACAAATTGACAGCTAAAGGCAGAAAAGAGCTGAAAGTTGCTACAATCAAATTCTGCTCAATATTTTATGACATGAAGGATGAATTCGGCAGGCACTGTTGATTTGGGCAATATTTAAATTAGGCTGAAGGTTTCTTTTTTTCATGCCAAAATACAAGCTTGTCTGCTTCGACGTTGACGGGACTTTGATAGACAACCTTACATTTTCATGGCAGATATTCCATGATTACTTCCAGACTGACAAGCACAGGAGAGAAGACGCCAGAAACAAGTTCTTTAGCGGCGAAATCACGTATCTGCAGTGGGCGGAGCATGATATAAACTTATGGAAGGAAAAAAATGCAAAAAAGGATGATTTCTTTAAAGCGATAAATCATTTAAGGCTTATGGAAGGCGCAATGGAAACTCTGGCAGAGCTTAAAAAAAGAAAGTTCAAGCTTGCAATCATCTCAGGCTCATTAAATGTCATCCTTGAGAAATTCATTCCCAACTACGGGGAATTTTTCGACGATGTTTTTCTCAGCAGGATTTACTTTGACAAAGATGGAAGCATAAGCGAGGTTGAGGCTACAGAATTTGACATGGATGCGAAGGCTCTTGCCCTAAAAAAGATTGCAGAAAGGGAAAAAATCAGCCTTAAGGAATGCGTTTTCGTCGGAGACTACTTGAATGATTTGAATATAATAAAGGAAGCGGGATTGGGAATAGCATTCAACTGCAGCTATGAAGAACTAAAGAAGGCTGCAGATGTTGTGATTGAAAAGAAAGATTTAAGGGAGATTTTGAAGTATGTAGTATGACTTCACTTATGGAGTTATTGGGCAGTGTGAATGCAATTGAACCAACAAGAACTTATACAATAAATAATAAGATAAAAAAGAAATAAAACCTTATTCTATCCTTGTTGTTATCTGGCCAACGTTAGTATGCGGCAAGCCCGTATCTGTTATAGTATAGCTTACATTAAATTGTCCGTTATACTTAGAGCCTGTCAATGCAGCGCTACAAGTTATCGTGTAAGTTCCTTTCTGCCCGTTTGTCAATGTTGCTGGAGAACTTGAAGTGCCGCAATTCTCTGCCTTGGCGGTTATGGCAGATAGGTCATATCCTAATGAATTCTGTATTACAACCTGAATAGTAGCGGATGTTGCCCTGTGATCCAAGCATGCAATCCCTGACTGCAGTGTGCATTTGGCCGGCAAAAACTTGTCCGGGCTCAAAACTCCGAAATAGGCAAGCGCGCCTACTGCTACCAAAACTACCAGGATGGCCCAGCCATAAGTCATCAAAAACTCTAATGCTGCCTGGGCTCTTCTTGACTTTGTGTTTATCATAACTTCACCCCTCCTTTTTAACCTTCAATCTTGGTATTTAGATTGCCATAAGCTGTTTTTGTAAGATTTGTGTCTTTTTCAGTATATGACATTGTAATGTCAGCTTTGAATTTTTCTTAGGCAGCGCCGTTGCTGCACGCCCCTCCTATCACAAAAGTGTGGTCTGAGCCGCTTTGCATGGACTCGCTGAAGCTGCTGCTGCACCCCCCTACATCAATGTTGTTGATTATTATTGTTCTGCCAAGCCCGTTTGAGATGACAAGAGTGACCTTTGCAGGCTCTGCTTTATGGCTTACGCATGCAATTCCCGGCTGCAAAACGCATTTTTCAGGCAGGAATTTCTCAGGGCTTAAAACTCCGAAATAAGCAAGGGCCGCTATTGCTGCAAGAACTACAAGTATGGCCCAGCCATAAGTCATTAAAAACTCCATTGCAGCTTGAGCTTTATTATTGAATATTGTAGAAATCTTCATCAATCCTTCACCTCATTTTTAAAGTCATCTTGTTTTAGATATCTATTAAATAACTAATATTTAAATCTTTCCAAGTTGAAAGCGTCCTACAGGCTAAACAACCTGCTAAATGAACACTCCAATTAATTTTCCCGCCAAACCCTCTGCTATAAAATAAAGAGCCAAAGATGTCACTATAAAAATTGGGATGTACTTAACGCCTGATTTTATATTTCCCCTTTTAATTGTGGAAACCATCATTGCAGAAAACAATGAAGTCAGTATTAATGAAGTAACTGCAAAAATCTTGAAATCCCTCTGCGACACTCCAGTCCCTGAAAAACTCAGCGCAATGCCCACGCTTGAGGCCATTTTTGTAGTGCTTCCTAAAGTAGCGCCGAGGTTCTTCACAACTTCCATCAAAATTTCAGACAAGGCAAACAGAAGCGGAGCGGCAGCAACGCTTGCAAACGTGATGAATATGACATAAGTTGTGACGTTGGCAGACATCTCCTTCATCATGGATTTTTGCTCCTGTATGTCGACTGCTATTCTGCTGAGCAAATAACCTATCCTGCCTCCAGCTTCCACCCCCTCGTTTATCATGCTGACAGTCCTCTTTAAGGTGCGTGAGTCATATCTTGAGGCGAACCTCTCCAAGGCAGTTTTTAAGTCGGAGCCGCTCATTGTTTCTTTTGCTACAGTCTCTATCTCTTTTGCCAGAACCCCGAATCTCGGCCTGACAGCAAACCATAACGCTCTGTCTATCGGCATGCCTGCATTTATGTTGGAGGCAGTCAGCTGCAAGAAATCAGGCAAAACATCCTCTATATCGACCTTCCTCTTAAAAATCTTTAAGTCGACAGCAAGATAAAAAATTATCCATAATGCAAATATCAAAAGAATGAAAACAAAAATCCAAAGCACAATCATGGAAGCAGCCACTGTTCCCCACGTTATGCCATATGTCACAGAAAAATAATAGATAAGATAAGCGGATATGGCGAGGTTTATCAATACGGCGATATTAAACAAAGTTTTTGATAATTTTTGGACGCTTATCTCAAGCCCTGCCCTTTCTATATAGTCCTTTATCCTTTGCCTTCTCTCCTGCGCAATCAATCTCTTTTGCTGCGCCTGCTTGAACTTTTTTTTAAATGACTCGATACTATTGCCTGGATTAGCTGCATCAGCCTTTTTCTTGAATATGCTTTTTATTTTAAACATAGCGCTTCAATATGGTTCAGTATACGCATCAAAACTCAATAGCAGGCCTGGAGAATTTTACCATTGATATGAACATAAATTGCACGAACCCAAGGAATCCCGCAAGTGCAAGCAGGATTGTCAGGCTCAACTCAAACTGTATGAAAGAAGAGAGAATTATCAGCATTGTCATGCCTAATGATGGCAGTATTACAGCCACTATCATATAAAACATCGCCAATGGATTAAGCTTTTTTCCGTACTTGTTGACTTCAGTTACCTGGTCTTTCGTTATCTGCTCCATGACAGAATAAAGCGATTTTGCCACGTCAGACCCTGTCCTTATGGAGTTTATAATCTGCCATAGTATCTTTCTTAATTCATCCGACGGAACAAATTCTACTGCCTCGTTTAATGCATCTTCCATGCTCGTGCCAAGGTCGACTTTGTCTATTATTTCCTTGCAGTATTTTCCTATAACTTCATAATTTCTCGAGACGTTAATCATTGCGTTGTACAATGGAACGCCGGATTCAAGCTCAATGATGATAAATCTGCCGGCAAAAACAATCTCTCTGCTTATCTCCTTTTCTTTTTTTGCTATCTTTACATCTGGCAGCCTTATCATATAGAAGAACATTACTGCAAATATCACAGGCACAATCAAAAACAATATGCCTGTTAAAACGTCTAATTTTGCAAGCAGCAGAAACAGCACAACAACCAGTCCTGTTGTCATGTAAAAAGCGGAAACAAAAGTCCTCTTGATGAACTCTTCCGGCTTGTCGTCCATGCCGGCCTGCTTCAGCTTTCCTTTAAGTCCGGGAAATGTTTTTGCAATCCTCTGGAATAGCGTGTTTAAATTGCCTGCTTTCATCTTAATCACCCAAAATCTTGTTCCTTTTTACATAATCCATCAAGTTGTCCTTATTGGTGTAATACTCTGCCATTACTCTTCCAACAGTGTTCACTGTATTGATTTTGTTCTTTACAAGCCATTTCAGCACTTCCTGTTTCTCGTTTAAAGACCTGATAAGCTCGCTTCCTGTGAATCCCGTAAACATCTCTATTGTACCCAGCAACGCCTTTGAATTCGCAACTTTCCTCAATACGCCCTTTTTTATGTCCAGCTGTATAAGCACATTCGGCTCAGCATCGGGCAGTATCTCCGATATTTGAAAAGTTTTTCTTTCTCCCGTCCTCCTGTTCCTGTACTGCACAACTATCATGGATATTGCAGGCAGCATTGTCTTTGGAATATCAATAGGCGGATTTGTGAGCCTTGTTACTGTTTCCCGAGTGTCGTTTGCGTGCACGGTCGCATAAACAGAATGGCCGGTGTGTATTGCCTCGAAAAGCACCTCTGCTTCCCTTTTTCTTCTTATCTCGCCAACAATGATTCTGTCAGGCCTCATTCTCAGAGAATTAACAAGCAAATCAAGCATCGAGACTTCGCCCTTGCCTTCCGGATTTGGCAGCCTTGTAAGCATAGGCACCCAATGAAGAAATTTCGGCAGCTGGATTTCTCTGGTGTCTTCTATGCTTATAACTCTTTGATTTGGAGGGAAGAAATTTGCCACTACGTTTAGCATTGATGTTTTTCCGGTTGCGGTTCCTCCTGATATCAATGTCGAAAGCTCGTACTGCACCCCGAGCCAGATTAATGCAGCAGCCTCTGTTGAAATTGTGCCGTCCTGGATGAAGTCTGTTATTGTCCATGGCTTGGCTGCAAATTTTCTCAATGTTATTGTATTGCCCGCCACGGAAATAGGCTCCAGAGTGGCGTTTACCCTATCGCCCCCTTTTAAATGCGCGTCCATTAATGGCTCCAGTATTGTCAATTGTCTGCCTACTCTTCTTCCAATCATCGTGGAGTAATGCCTTATTTGATCTTCGCTTGCAAGCATTATATTTGTCTTCAGCCAGCCCAGCTTCACATGATACACCCAAACAGGCTCTTGCGCATCATTGACTGCTATCTCTTCCAGATTAATATCATCCATCAATATTTCGATGCTTCCCAGTCCAAGGCTTCTTTGTATAAGGTAAGACTTAAGGAAGTTTGTTGTCTTTTCATCAGCGTCAGGAAAATGCTTGTTAATCAAGGTTGTTATCGCATCAACAAACCTTTGCTCAATAATGCCCGTGTCCTTTGTCGCCAGAATGTCGACCATCCCCAAACTCACTTGAGATGTCAGCTCCTCCCTTATCTTTTCCAGTATTATCTCTGTATTCTTGCTTATGCTGGAAATAGAAACATCATATATTGGCACAAATTCGCCCCTTTTTTTGTATATGTTGATTGTGATGGGTATGCCGTCAGAAACAAAGTTGTACGTTGCCAGAGCCTTTACATCCTCTTTTCTGACATTCACGTGGCTTATCTCAGAAATCTGCTGTTTGGCAGGCTCTTTTTTTTGGATAGGCGGAAGCCCTGTTACCTTTATTTCGCCTTTCGGCTCTTTCAGCTTTATCTCTGCATGGCCTGCGCTGCTTTTTTCATTCTTCTTAAAACTAAAATGCTTTAGCAAAATCCTACCTCTTTTTTAAACAAGTCTTGGACCAAGTGAATTACCGGAAAACTGAAATCAGTTTTTTAAGCTCGGTCTCGAATATTCCCTTCTTCTTGTCAACTTCCGTGAACTTTTTCTCTAAATCAACCATCTCCTTGCCAATATCGCCTTTCCTCATAGTTAACTGGAAAGACTTTGCCTTTTTTATCAGGTCCATAAGATTTTTTTCCAAGTCATCTCGGTCCTTGTTCACCTTGTAAATTAAGTCCATAGCCATAAGCTTTTTTTCAAACAGGCTCTTGAATTTGCCGGTCACGCTTTTTGCGCTCGAGACGCTTTTCTCGTTTTCGGCTATCTTTTTCAGAATCTTATCCTGTATTTCCATGACTTTTTTTTCCTGCTCCCTGCTTTTCTGGATAAGAGGCTCTACCACAATCTTCTCTTCATTAACGCGCTGCTTGATGCCCTCTGTCAGAAGCCCGAGCCTTTGTATGTGTGATTCAGAGTCCTTTATTGCGGTGTTCTCGGCTGAAAGCTTTTTTTCTATCATTGCCGTCATGTTTTTCAAGTCCTCGAGCTTCCTGTTGAGAAGTCTCTCGCTTTCTTCCAAAGACACAGCTTCTGCTTTTTCCTTGATCAGCGATTCCTGCTCTTTTTTAAAATCAGAAACAAGCTCCCAGTATTTTTTTTGCTCTGTTGAAATCTGCTTTGCAAACTCCTCCATCCTGATTTTTGCCTCTTTTCTCTGATCTTCGACCTGCCTGCGCAGCTCCTCTTTTAACTGCTGGTACCTTTCCAGCTCGCCCAGCTCATTTCTCACGCTTTCCAGGTCCAGCCCGAGGTCATTCTTCAATTTGTCAAATTCAGCCTTTACATTCTTCAGCTCATCAGCCTGCTTTTCAAGAAAGCTTAAGCTAAACTCTGCCTTTCTGACGAATACATCTTTTTTGGTTGTGAATTCTTTTGCCTTTTCTTCAACTTCCTTTTTGTTAAGTTTCCTGTCGACAAGATAAGGCTTTGTCAGCTTGTATTCAACGCTTATTATGCCCTCTTCTTCGAGAAAATCAACCCATTCCTGAATTACGGTTGTGCTTACTCCTAATTCTTTTGCGGCATCCGACAGCGCAATCCTGCCCCTCTCCTTGATAGTCTTGACCAGCTTGTCTACACCAGTCTCTATTATACTGCTTTCTATTTCCATATTACTTGATTTTTGTTATACGATATTTAAAAATCTTATGTTTTTTACGGTCATGTTTAGTTTCTGTCTGTTGCATAATCGTTTTTTATAGTCAGCCAACAAAGCAATTAGTGGCTATCTGCAGTCTGCTGTTGCTATTACGAACCAACAACTATTTCCTTATTATTTTTGTGGGTAAGTATAGCTTAAATTGTTATATTTGTAACCTCATAAGCGACTAAATGGCCTTCATCTATTTTAAACCAGTCAGGGGTGTTATTAATCCTGTAATTTGTGGTAGTTTTTGTCCCAAAATATATGTAATCAACAATGCTCCTGTCCTTGATTGGCAGGCCTTGCTGCTGGAACTCCTCCAAGTTCACAAGGCTCTCTATGCCGAAGGTTGAATTTTCCAGGCTGCCCTGCAGTCTCATCAGAAAGCTCGGCGAGTCGTTATGGCTTATATAATATGAATTGTTTGCGTGCATCAAAAGATTGCCGACATTGCCGTTCACAACAAAATCTGTTATATTTGAAGCGATAATTGTATTGGTTATCCTGCCGTTGCTGTTTATCACATAAAGCGGGTCCTCAAATCCGGTAATGCCTATTCTTGTTATTAAATATCTTTCCCTCACCCAATAGCTTGTGTTCCTTGCATCGCCAATGTAAAGGCTCAAATTCAGCCCTATGTCTACATTCCACGGGTCGCTCTGGTTCAATTTTACGTCGTTCACACTGAAGTTAAATTTCACGTCTATCTTTTTTGCCTCGCCGGAAATCCTGTTTGCCCAGTCTGTAAAGGTGGAATCTTTCATCAGGCTTAACTGCACATTATTAATCGTGCCGTTAAGAAAAGCCTCTTTAAACCTGGCATTAACATCGTCTATGTAAGTTCCATTGGTAGTTATGTACTGATTAAAGCTCAGCAAAGCCCTAAAGCCTGCAATAAAGGCGCCTTTGCCTAGGTCTTTTTCAACATCCTTTATGAAAAAATTAACTGTGTCTATTCTTGTCTGTACAACTTCCATTTTGTCTCTGAGCCTGTATGTGCTGTAGGCGCCGTAGGTCACGATTATCACTATTGTGAGCGCAATCGCCGCTGTTGTATAAAAAATCGCTTTTTTTCCCATTATCACTCCCACACCTGCACCTCTATTATGGCCGGCCCCCAAAGAGACGGAACTTTTGATACTGTTAATGTATTAATATTCAGATTATTTTCATCTATATTAACTTCAAGTTTGCCATCCTTATCTATGTCAAGGTTGCTGAATAATTGGTATACCCCATTGTCAAGAGCGTCGTTTGAATCATATATTTTGCCCGCAAAACTGCAAATATCAGCGCCGCTATAGCTTGAAGGCACTTTTATTGTGGAGGCAGAGCCGTCCTCAAAGTTGACTGTCCAGGAGCAACCGTCTGATTTGGCTACAACAGTGCCGTAATCGGCAAAGCCGTTGAGCAATAAAGTATATATCACTCTGCTGTCTTTTGAGCCGCCGCTTGACACTGTTGAATTTATTCCTGCGCTTATGGCTATGCTGTTGCTTCCCGTATTGATGCTGCCTGCAGGAATATTGACAGCAAATGGGTCGCCTAAAATCAGGTAGTTATTTCCAAAATCAGCCAGCCGATAAACATTATTTCCATTGACTATAAGACTATCAGTCCATTTTGTGCCGGAATAAGATGTAACTTTTGCATCGAAAAGAGAGGTGTTGGGATATATGTTTAATGTCCCTGACGATATATTGTTTCCGAATCTGTCAGTTTCAAACCCTAACGGCACTTTGTTGAATTGAGATTCCAGCGGAGTGTAATTAAAAGTTATATAAGAATCCGGATAAAGTATTGACCTAATTAAATTTCCGCTGCTCAGATTTACCGACTGGGCATGGAAGGTTATATTCCCCACAGATTGGGCTATTTGCGAGTATATTTCAATCAATTCATCTGAATTGCTTGCTGTGTAAAAATGCGAGCAGTCATCACAGCAGGCCGACTGATTTAAAGTTGCTATTGCGTTAGCATTAGCTGTGTCCCCAAATAATACGGTGTATATGCTGATTCCATACAAAGATTTTGCTTCGCAGGCTTTCTGAATCGTTTCGCTTCTTGCTCCGCTAGAGTCGCAGCCGGAACAATCCCCTATTTTTGTGTTTGCAGATCCATCACTCATCACAAGCATTGACTTGCTCCTGCCATATCCATCTGCTTCATCTGTCCAGATTACACTTAAATTCAACTTTCTGAAGCGCCATTCATCATTGTCGCCGGAAGTCTTGTGGCATCCAGATGTCGTGCCGCTTGTAAGATTAATTTCGTTTGCTCCATTATTAAGCCAAGCCACAGGAACATCAAAAATAATCTTTTGCCATACATTAGTGCCGTTCCATTTTTGGTAGTCCATACTTCCAACATAATTTCCGTTTACAAACAGGCAATCATAATAAGATGGATTCACATCAATGGCATCAAATTCAATCAAAGCAGATCTCATTTTTGATTTTTCTACATTGATTGTTAATGAAGAAGAAGACATTCTCTGAAAGGGGGAATCTCCGATCTGAACTTCGGCTGCTATGCCGTCATAAGCCACGCTTGGCGGAGAGCTTGATTCCCAACTAACTAATCTAACCTCTTGGAAATCCCAGTCATCATTGTCACCAGAAGTTTGGAAGCAGCCAGAGGTGGTGCCTCCAGTAATTATGACTTGATTTTGGGATGTGGATTTGTAAATGTCCACTATTTCTGCTTTGCTCAAGGATCTGTTATAAAGGTGCACATCATCTATAATTCCAGGAAAAAGTTCAGCGGGATTTCCGGCAGCATCATTATCCTGGGAACCTATTGTAACGCGTTTTGTTTCGCTTACAATATCTCCGGACTGCGAATTTGTTGATGCAATCTGAACTCCATTTTTGTAAATAGTCATATTTGATCCGTTGTATGTTGCCGCAAAATGTACCCAAGTGTTTAAATCTCCAGTACTGGATGGGCCTGTAAGTAGTACCTGCCCACCTGCAGTTCTTATGATAAAACTATACTCATCATTAGCGCTATTAGAATATACTAGATTAAATACATCGCTGCTTGATGTTCCATACTGCCTAGCTATGACATTTGCCCAACCTGGCGCGTTGGCATCTTTATACACCCACGCAGCCATGGTCAATTTTTTGACATTTAAGGAGGAAGAATAAGGTATGCTTACTAAATCATTATTTCCATCAAAGTCCAAGGCTTTGCCAGACTTGCCATTAGTCCAAACAGGACCATTAACTAAACTGCCATTATTGCCAACACCAGAAGAATCGCTTGCAACAGTTCCAGAACCATCATCGAATTTCCAGTAGGCAATTAGTCCTGAATCTATTTCACTTGTGGGTGCATTAAGCCACTCAGATTTTATAGGATAAGAGCATGTATGCCATCCAGGATCATTATGGGGCTCGCACATCCTTCCAAGATAATTTCCATTCAAGTACACGCAGTCAAAATATCCGTTTTCCGTGTCCACATTCTTGCCCAATATGCTTAGCCTTGATTTGACAAAGTTGCTCCTGTTCACGCTCAGGTTAAATGCAATGGAGGCAGAAACACCAGAGCCTGTGTCGCCTACATGAAACCCTGTCGTATTAATTGACGACTTTTGACTCAGCCCGTACAACACTTCATTTTCAGTCAAAAGCTCTGTAGCAGCTTGAATCCCGCATGATATGCAGGTGTTGCCGCACCACTCATTGGAGTAGCTGCCGATCCTGTATTTTAATGAAACATTGTCATCGCTAAAGTCATGGAAATCACAGGCAGGAGCGGCGTCTGTGCCGAATCCGACCAAAGCAACTTTGCTGCCGCTGGTTTTTAGAACCTCGTCAATAAATTTCTTGTCAGCTTTAATGGCAATATTGTCCCTTCTGTCATGACACCCTCCTGACGAGTCCGAATCGCACAAGCCGGCTGTGCAGTTTACTGCGATGTCACATGCAGACATGCTCGATGTCCTGTCAGTAATCAATGCAGAATCAGAAACTTTTCCGGGCAAAGTGATATTGGCGCTTCTTAGCCCAAGCCTAAGAGGGGTAGTTTTTTGGCTTAGGGAATTATAATTTAACGCTCCTGACAAATTTGAATTATTTATCAGAACTGTCTGCTCATTGATTGAAGGAGTAGACTCAAATACTGTTGTATTCCCTATTGTCAGATAAACTTGGTATTGGCTCAAGAAATGCAGAGAAATGTTCATGCTGTTTGGCTCGCTGGGGGCATAAATTGATGAATAAAGGTTGATGACTCCGTCGATTCCCGGCAGAAAATATTTCTCATAGCCTGCTGTGTTTGTATCATTGTACGATGAAGTTATGTAAACAGCTTTTAAAAATCCCCCCGCAATATAGCTGCTTCCCGACGTGAAATTGATTGTTATGATATTTTCTCCGGCATTGAAATTTGCAAGATAAGCATTGCTTATATTCCACTTGTCAGCAATCCTATCACCTCCTCCGCCTGAGCCCTTTGAGTAGCTTCCTGAAAATATTCCATTTATGTAAAGGTTAAAATTTCCTCCGGCATCAACCTCGATATATGAGCTGTTGAATGAAATAACATCATTTGGCAAAATCAATTTCTTTGTAAGGTTGCCATCTCCTTCGTACCCTCCGAAGTAAACATATGCGTTTGTTTTCTTGCTTTTGATTCCGTTTAATAGGACCCTTCCTGTAAATCCCTGGGTTGGCTTGGCCTTTGCTATGCCGCTTACTATCCTTCTGGAAGAAACAAGCGACTTTTTCAAAGCAATGCCCCTTGAATATATCTCTTCGTCATTAACCAAAATTTTGAAGCCGTAATTACCCGGTATAATCCCTTCTGTCAGGTTTTTTGTGAAATTCATTGCAAGTTCCGCATTGCCGCTGGCCCAGAATTCGCCAATCTGCTCAATTAATGTGCTGTTTATGTTTGTTATCTGTCCGCTTGAAATCAGAGATTTGATATAATCGTTGTTTACCTCGCCGACGGTCATTGCGGAGAAAACCCTTACAATGTCCTGCGATGCATAGTTCACATTGACCTTTTGCTGCTCCGCAGAATAAAAATTGGAAACAAGCATGATTGCAATTATAATAATGCCCGATGCCAGTAGGCTGTCAATTGTGAAAAATACCGCTTTTTTCATTGCCATAAATAAACAACCATCTTAATAACTTTTGAATTGTAAATCAGGTAGCGTTCGGTTTTTGCAAGAGTTTTTATGTCCGCATTTGACAGGTCGACTGGCGTGCAAGTGCCTTCAACAAGCGCTTGCGCCCCGTCTTCAACCATTGCAGCAAAATCCCCATTGAAATACGAAACTCCGAAGTCGCTGAAAAAATAAACTGTTCCATTGCCGTATCCCCATTTTGCCAGTGCATTATTCCCATCCTGGTTGAATGACGCAATTATTTTAAATCCTGCAGCTGAAGAGGTATTGTCAACATAGTAGGCTTGCGAAAAGACAATATGTTCCCCAGCACTAAGCGATAAGTGCTGGTCAGTGTTATTCACTGTCGAGTTTCTGTCGCTTACAGACTGACCGGACTTTTTGTAGAAATCCGCCCCAAACAGGTTTTTTCCCTGAGCTGTTGCCAGCTCGCCGCTTATCATAAGCAAGCCGCCGCTGGAAGAGTAATTACCCAGCTCGTCCTTGAACTGATTGTAGTCAGAAGCTGACAATAATGGATGCTCCATCACAATGAACGAATATTTGCTTAAATTATTTATCAATGCGTCAATATCGCTTATGTCCTGCACGTCATTCCCAAAATAAATGTCAGCCTTAAAAGTACCGTCCATAAACTCCTTTAAGAAGGAATCAGCAGGGTCCTGATAGTAATAAGCGCTTTTAACATCATGGGTTGTGCTGACAATCGGATTGCCAATGCCGCATACCCCGTTTACGTTTAAAACTTCTCCTTTGCTGTTGGTAAAAAATACAAAATAGTCATATAACGTGCCGAATTTCCTTTTTGTACTGTTGTAGCCAAGCTGTTTGAACAATTTTATTTTAGCTGCGTCAATTCTTTGCTCATTAGCTATGCCTATTCTTACGGCTGAGGCATTGTCCCAGTCGCTGGGGTAGCCGCTTAAAACCAATGATGACGAGATAGATCTTGCATCCGCAATCAGATTGTCCATCTCATTTTTTTCTCGGTTTACCGAGTTGTTGGTGTAATTAAAGTAAATGGCCAGAGTAAATATGAAAAGCAGCAATGCAATTGTAAAGTCCATATACCAAGCTTGGGATGCGCGCGAGCAGCAGAGTTGAATTCCGGCTCCGGCGCATTGATTGCGCAAAGATTTAATTTTAGTTGATATAAATAACACCTCCACTTTTATTTATTACATTTGTGCCTTTGCTTACGTTGCCAATAACTTTGGGTATTGGCACAATGTAAAAGCCATTCTTAGACTGGACTATTATCGTTGAATTTTGCGCAGTTAAAGAATAATTAATGTTGTCTAAGGCGTCTGGAATGCTGAATACTCTTACATACCCGTCTTCCACATTGGCTGCTATAAGAAGCTCCATTTGCAGCTTTAATGCAAGATCCTTGACAGCCTCGCTTTCCTTTTCAGTTCTGAAATCCTTCAATTGGCTGATTGAAGCAAGGTCAAAAGCTATTGCTATCAAGAAGCCCAACCCTAAAAGTACAAAAAACTCAGCACTTATCTGTGCCTTAGAATACATCCAACACCTCTTTTTCTATTTTTAATTTGATGTTATGCTGACATATCCTCCCTCTGCTTTTATTGTTACTATATGTATGCCTTGTGTTATTGGCAGGCTGCCGCTTATATTTACAGCAGAAACCTGAACAATGTCCGTTATTCCGTTTTGAGTCCTTATCTTGAATAAAACCTCGTAGTTTTCAAGGCTTGTGGAGTATATATTTTCGGGAAAATTCAGCTTTAATGTAGTCTGAGACGGCTTTCCGAGATAGTAAACAGACTCAGATGAATCAACTATTTTCCTGGCAATCTGCAAAGCCTGGCCCGTTGCAACTGAATCGCTTGAATCTGACGTGTAAGTGTAGTAAATCAGCAGCAAAGGTATGGCCATGAGGGTTGCAAAGCCCATTATAAACATGTATTCTACACTTACCTGAGATTTTAATGTATTCATATTTTTTTAGGTTTTTTGCCCGGCTTGATTGTTCTAGAACTTGATTGCTTTTCTTTTATTATCTGCCCTATCCTTCTGCCGTCTTCCTTAAAACCGAATTCCTCGCTTATCTTCAGCACCCTGAAAGAAGCAACGATAAATGCAACATAAGCAAAAATGATGAATATATATTCAGGGTAAGTGGACAGCCCTTTAATATCTATACTGACTCCGATGATGCTTCTTGTTGTCTGCCAAACAGAAAATATTACTATAAAAGACAGGCATATTGCAAAATTATCCAGGTATCTCTTTATAGAGCCTTCGCTCAGCCTGTTTCTCGCCCTTGAAATAAGCATAAGCGACGCTATCCCGAATATTACTGTGGTTATGCTAACGAAGACTAAAATTGCCATTATCATCCACCTCCTAAATCCACTCTCGCATCAGACATCTGGGTGAGCTCGTCAAGCAAAGCCTGCTCTGTCTCATTTGCAAGGGTTATTATGACTCCTTTTATTTTCCATTCCCTCATTTTTCCTGTCAAAAAATGGGTGAATCTCGCCACAGTGCTTGGCTTGTTGAAAATGGACAGCGTGTTCAACGAGTCAAAAATAAGGAATTTTTCTTCTGTGGGAATCGACTTAACTGCCTGGTCCATCGCAACCGATATGTCGCTTAATTTTTCAGGGCTTCCTATGTACAGGCAATTCTCAACTTTTTTTGACTGGGTTCTTGAGGCAGCGTCAATAAAGATAACAAGCCTTTGATCTATTTTGCTGTTTATAAGGTTTCTTTGTATAATCTCATAGGGCTTGTTTAGGGTTACATAAACTCCGGGAATGCCATGCCCGCTTACTAAGAACCTGACAATATCTATTGTTGCTTTCTGGTAGTCTTTTGCCCCAACCGTTACAACTAGTATGTAGTCTTTTAATCCCTCAACCTCATTTTTGAAATTTTCTTCTAGTTCCAGCATTTCCACCACTTTTTTAGAAAATTCCGATTGCTGTGAATATAAACTTTTCGTATAAAATTGAAAAATGAAAAACGTAAATCTTTTATATTAGTATACATCAAGACAATAAAAAAGGGTGATATTTTGGCTGTAGACAGGATAAAAACAGGCGTGCCTGGTTTGGACAACGTGCTCAAAGGCGGCTTGAGGAGGAATTCTACCGTTCTTGTAACCGGCGCGCCAGGAACCGGAAAAACTCTGCTTGCTTTGGAGTTCATATATTACGGCGCAAAAGATTACAACGAGAACGGCATTTTTATAACAACAGAAGAAAGCCTGGAAGTGCTGGACCAGAGCGCGAAAAATCTTGGCATGGACATTCAAGGCATGATAAAACAGGGCAAAGTGCATGTTGTCCAGAAGCCCATAGCAACGCTTAAAGGCGGCCTTTCTTCAATTAAGGGGCTGACAGATGCAATCAAAAAATACAATATAAAAAGAGCGGCATTGGACTCCCTAATATTCTTCGAGTATCTCTATCCAAGACTCGACGGCAATAAGATGGAGTTCAGAAGGCAAGTCCTTATGTTCATGCAGCAGATGAAAGATACCGGAGTCACTTTTGTAGTTGTTTCTGAAAGGTCAGTAACTGACTTTGACAGGCTTACTTATGACATGATGGATTTTGTCTTTGAAGGAATAATACTGCTTTCCAGGATAAGAAGGGGCTCTTATTTTGAAAGGGTTCTGACAGTCGCAAAACTCAGAGGGCAGGACCATAGCCTGGACGTTTACCCCATCGCAATAGGGCCGGACGGATTAAAAGTTTTATACGACCAGACGCCGTTCTCGCTTGTTGAAAAAGAGCAGACAGAGTTTAAATAAAGAAATTTTTTGAAGTCAGCATTATTTGTAATGTAACATGGTACATTCCATTTTAGACGATAATTATATCCTCCTTATTTCCATGTTTTTATATGTCATAATCATATTTGGTGGTATTGGCATTGTAATTTACGTTCTTTAACAATATATAAAAATTTTCAATAAGTTATTGGATCATCTCAAAAAGAGATATCCAGAAAAATGGAAAGCAATTGGCATTGCCTCAGCCGGAAACCCATTGCATATTCCACATTCTCTCCTTTTTATTATCAAAAATTTCGGCAAACTACCGCTAATCCTTAAGTTTTCACTAAAGCCTAATCTTGCACAACAAGAACTTGAGAAAATGAAAGATAAAGAAGTGAAGAAAATACTTTCTGAGATTAAAGGCTTAAACATGAAAATGTTAATAATTGCATTGGGTGTTACTTTAGCATTGCTTGTGATAATTCTTATAATAAAATTTTAGGTCCCTTCCTGCCGGCTTTCAAGATAAAAATGATTTAAAATATACACTTTTGGATTATGTACCCTCTTCCCAGGAGTTTAGATACTTAATTTGTTCCTCATCCAATTGGTCTATTTCAACGCCATAAGCTTCTAACTTAAGCTTTGCAATAGTATTGTCTATCTCCTCTGGGAGCTGGATTACTTCTGGCTTCATTTTTCCCTTATTTTTTGCAGCGTATTCACAAGCCAGTGCCTGGCCGCAAAATGAGGTATCCATCACTTCACTTGGGTGCCCCTCACTTAAAGAAAGATTAACCAGGCGCCCTTGTGCAAGACAAGTTATTTTATGCCCATTTTTTAATGTAAAGTCTTCCACTAACGGTCTTACCTCTTTTACACTCTTGGTCATAGCTTTCAATCCCTTATAATCAATTTCCACGTCAAAATGACCTGAGTTGCAGATAATTGCACCATCTTTCATTTGTTCCATGTGTCTTGTTTTTATAACTTTTATATCTCCAGTCACAGTTATAAAAATGTCTCCGATTTTGGCGGCATCATCCATTTTCATGACTTGGTAGCCATCATACAGTGCCTGTAATGCCCTAAATGGATCAACTTCGGTAACAATTACATTTGCCCCCATTCCTTTAGCTCGCAAAGATACACCTTTGCCACATGAGCCATAACCAGCCACTACAACACTTTTGCCAGATACCAGAACATTAGTGCCTCTTTTAATCCCATCCCATGTAGATTCCCCCGTCCCTATATAATTATCCAGCAGATGCTTTGTCTTGTTGTCGTTGACAGCTATCATTGGGTACTTTAACGCGTTGTCCCTTTCCATTGCCTTAAGTCTTATGATACCTGTTGTTGTCTCCTCGCAGCCTGCAATTATATCTTTGATTAAATGCTGATGTTTTTTATGAATCTCAGAAACCAAATCGCATCCGTCGTCAATAGTTATGTTCGGCTTGAATGCGATAACATTGTTTAGGTACCTGTAATAATCTTCCTTAGTTTCGCCTTTATAAGCCCAGACTTTTATCCCCTCTTTGGCTAGAGCTGCTGCGACATCATCCTGGGTGCTTAATGGATTGCATCCGGTGATTGCAACCTCTGCCCCTCCCGCAATCAAAGTTCTCACAAGAACTCCCGTTTCTTTGGTTACGTGAAGCGCCAAACCGATTCTTAATCCTTTAAGCGGCTTTTCTTTCGCGAATCTTTGCCCGACTTTAATAAGAGCCTGCATTCTTGACTCGGCAATTTCCAGATTTAAGCTGCCCTGCCCTGCCAGCTTCATGTCCTTGACTTCATAATCAGCTCCTTTGTCCATAAACACCACCATAATCCATTAATCTATAGATATTTATATAGTTTTTTCATTAAAAGCTGTAAAATATCCATTATTTTATATTATTATTGGAAAAATTTAAATATAAATGGTAAAATTAATAGAATATATGGAAGTAAACATTAAAGACACTAAAATAATTGAAATTCTTAAGCAGGACTCCAGACTGCCAATACGGGAGATAGCAAAGCGCACTAAAATAAGGCCCAGCACCGTCCATCAGAGAATACAAAAGCTAATTGAAAATGGAGTAATTGAAAAATTTACAATAAAGCTGAATAACAAGGAAGTAGGCGAGAATTTTATCGTGCTTATGCTTGTCAAAGGCAGCACAACAGAATACATTGACAATAAATTTCTCAGCAACAAGCACATTAAGGAAGTTTTTGGAGTGACTGGGGAGTATGATTTGCTGATTAAGCTGAAATTTGCCAGTGTGGACGAGTTTCATGAATTTATACTGAAGTTCAGGAAGGAAAACAAGGAAGTTCAGTCAACATTGACGATGGTCGCTACAACAAATTTGAAAGAGGAAATTTAATTCAGGGTAAAATAAAATTAAATGTTTTGTCAAACAAACATCAAAATATTAAATCTGCCTTTGGCAATTCTAATGCTCGGCAAAATTTCTTATCCATTAAAATTTTGTCTCGCCTATCTATTTCATTCTTTTTCCGTTTAACTTGAAATTTTTGAATTTTTCCGAAATATTTATATATAAACTCCATTAAGAATGGGGGTATGCCAAAAAAGGTGATTGCTTATTCCATAATGCTCATGTTATTGTTTTCTTTATCAGCTATTTTAGCCAATGCCCAATTCAAGGAAGGCACCTGCGAGAGCCCGGAGGGAGCAAACTATTGCGGCCAAAAAAGCAGAATCTCAAACTGCTACTGCGACAATAAATGCACGGGCTATAAGGACTGCTGCCTGGATTTTATCGAAACTTGCCCAGGATTAGTTGCTAGTGCATCCGGAGGCGGAGGAAGCGGAGGAGGTGGCGGAGGTTCTCCACCCCAACCGATAACATGCAAAGATTCTGACGGTGGAAAGGATTATTATGTGAAAGGAACTGCAAATGGAATATATGGCGGTGGAACTGATTTTTGCTATGCCTCAAATTTAGATGGTGTGGCAGACGATGTTCAGGAATATTACTGCGATTATCCAAATCAATGGACATCATCTACATCATTTCAATGCCCCAACGGCTGCAAAGACGGTGCTTGCATAAAAAGCTGCACTGAACTGTCACAAGAAGAATGCTTGAAATACGATTACTGCCAGCTTGTCGATGCTGGAATAGCGCCGGGAGGGGGAGGCAAACAGCCTCCGCCGCCGCCGATACAAAAATGTGTTGAGAATCCAAAGCCTACTATAAAAGTGATTTCTCCGAATGGTGGAGAGGAAATATTCGTAGGGTCAAATAATTTTAAAGTTGAGTATACTGTTTCTAACCCCCAGTTTAGCGGAATTGCGCAGATAAAACTGGAACTATTATTGAAAGATGGAACTTTATTGGGCAATATTCATTCCAGCAAACTGCTTAATTTCTTCTCAGATTCATCGTACTGGAGTTTCAGTTGGCAACCCGGACTTTGGTATGGGGCTGATGGTTCTATTAACACAGCAGGACAAGATGGATATAAGATCAGAGCAACACTATTTGATGGTGTTAAGATGGTTTCCGCGGACGACAGCGACGAATCGTTTAGTATTCTTACTCCAGTTTGCGGCAATGGAATCTGCGAAAAAGGCGAAGAGGATTATTGCCCTCCTTGCACTACACAGCCATGTCCCCTACTAACTTCCGCCGCACCTTGCTACAAAGGAACATGCCCAGGCGATTGCCAAAACCAATTATCTGAAGAAGTTACCTGCTTGTTTTATGGCTCAACAACCGAGCAGAAATGTGCCTACTCATCATCAACAAACAGCGGAGGCTGCTCAGGAATCGGAAAATGTGGCACAACAGCATACGGCAGCAAAGGTGAGAAAATCACTTGGAAAAGCTCATGCGGAGGCTATGCTTACACAACAATGGACGGGCAGTTTGAATATGTCTCTTTTAACTGCACTCAATCCCAAACTTGCACAGATTCTGATGGTGGATTGAATTATTATGTGAAAGGGTTTATGAAAGAGGGTTTAAATGATGCTGGGCAATGGGACTCATGCAACGATACAAATCAGCTTGTAGAGTATTATTGTGAACAAAATCAAGGAGCCAAAACATTATATAATTGTCCCAACGGCTGCCAGGACGGTGCCTGCAAGCCCAAGCCCTGCTTAAACGTCCACACGCCAGCTTGCGGCGCTAACGGCAAAACATATCAAAATAGCTGCATGGCAGAGAGTGCGGGAGTCAAGATAGCATGCCAAAAAGCATGCCCGTGCAAGAAAGAAATTACAAAGCAGGATGTAATTGATTACATTAAAAATGGCGAATTCGGCGCAAAAATCACAAAGCAGGAAGCAATAAACTGGGTTGATACTAACTGCTATCAATCCACTACAACCACCGATTCAATAACAGGCGCTGTTATAAACAAAGCTCCTATAATAATACCTTAGAACTCCCTTATATCTTGAAATTCCTTATATCTTTTTTCAATATCATTCATTGTCAAATGCTTCAGCCTGTTCAGTCCGAAATCTTCAGCATTGTGCGATGCTACAACGCTTCCGTAAATAATGGCTTTTCTGAAATTCGGCTCGCTTAAGTCTTTTGTTTTAGCAAGATAGCCGATAAAAGCCCCTCCGAAGCAGTCTCCGCAACCTGTCGGATCCTTTATATTTTCCAAAGGATAGCTTGGCGCACTGAAATGTTTGTTTTTTGTGAACAATAATGCTCCATGCTCGCCTTTCTTGATTATGACGGCTTTTGGCCCGGTCCTTAAAGCCTCATTTGCAGCCTTGACAAGGCTTGCAGTCTTAAAGAGCTGCCTTGCCTCGCCGTCGTTGAGAAGCAGCACATCAACCTTCTTAATCACCTCCATCAAAGAGTCCCTTTTGCTGGTAATCCAGAAGTTCATGGTGTCAAGAACCGCAAAATCCGGCTTGTTCATCTGCCTTAATGTTTCCAGCTGCTGCTCAGGATCAATGTTCGCTAAAAAAACATACTTTGTGTTTTTATATCTTTCAGGCATTTCAACCTTGAACTGCTCAAGGGAATTAAGCTCAGTCTTCCTTGTTTTGGCTTCGTTCATATCATATTCATAAAAGCCGTCCCAGTGGAATGTTTTGCCGGTTATTTTCAAGCCATCAATGTCCACATTTCTCTTTTTCAGCAAATCAATATAATTCTTGGGAAAATCGTCTCCGACAACAGATATCAGCGCGGGATTTGAGAAAAAGCTTGCGGCAAAAGAGGCGTAGGTTGCAGAGCCACCAAGCGTTTTTTCAACCTTTCCGAAAGGAGTTTCAATTGTATCAAGGGCAACTGTCCCTATAATCAGGATATCGTTCATACAAAAAAATTATCTGGCAGGTTTTTAAAAGTTTGTATTGTTTATTTTTTAATTTTCCAAAAATATAAAATGACACTGAGGATTGAACTAAGTGCAACAATTATGGGGAAATAGAAGAGCCATACTAATTCAATAGGCCCTCCGTGGATGTTTCCACCTAATAAAAATATATAAATATAAAATAAAATTTCTGCCAAAATTATTAATATTATTGCCCATAAACTGGCTATCAATGGCATTTTCCAAAATATTCTTTTTGGATTAGATACTGATTCTTTCTTTGTGTTGAAATAAGCAATAATAAGCGGAATAAGAAGAAAAATCAAACCGAGGATAGTGGTCGGTAAGGAGCTAATAAATCCATCTAACAGAGTCACTCTTCGTCACCCTCTTCTTCTTCATCATCCTTGTCTTCATCATCTTCATCCTTTACGTCATCATTGTAGTCTTCGTCTTCTTTTTCGTCCTCATCATTGTAACTGCTGGCTTCTTTCTCTTCGTCTATCATTTTGATTCGGTATGCTTATTTAGCATTTCCTTTAAAAAATTTTCTATTTTTTAGTAGATGGCAAAAGCAAATATTTATAAAAATCAGCTACTAAAATTAGAAAGGCAAAACAAATTAAAATCAACCTTTCGCCTTTCTATTTTTGCCATAAACTGTCAAACTCCCTCAGAAAGGCGTTTGCGATTTTTTTGTCATGAATAATCAGCAGATTTTCGTCATTTTTTGTGTCGGCGCTTAGTGTCGGGTTAAAGCTGCCCGTAACCACAGTGCTGTTGTCTATAATGAAAACCTTGTGGTGCATTTTATACTTGTTTGTGTCTTTCTTGACCCTGATTCCAAATTCCTGCAGCCTTTTAATTTGAGAAAACTTGCTTGATGCCTGCTGGGAATCAAAAATTCCCCTTACATCCAAATCATTTTTGTTTATTATCGAGTCAGCTATGTCCTCGCTTGTGAAGCTGAAGCTCATGAAATAAACGCTGCTTTTGGCGTTCTTAATCAGATTACTGATTCTTGACGAGCACCCGTCTTCAGGGCAAAAATAGTTTTCTATTTTCATATTGTTGACATAAAGCAGAGGATACTCCACACTATTGCCGTTTCCAAATTCCCCGTTCCATAATTCCTCAAACTCGTCCCCATAATTTTTTGCCAGTATCCTTGAATAAGCAACTATGATGTTATTGTTATTGTAATTATTGTCGTTATCGGTTGGATTAAAGGAGCCCGTTATAACCATATAATCATCAATCACGCAGAATTTGTCGTGCATCAGCTGCCGCTCGCCGTCGTTCATCTTCACAGCATCCCCTCTTACCTGACCCTCATAGTTCGAGCTGTCCATTACCAATTTTACATCAGCAGTTTTGCTTTTTCTGGCAAGGCTGCTTATGATATTTTTCAAGTCTATGTCGTATAATGCGCAGTAAACGGAAAAATCTGCCGACCCTATATGCTCTTCAAGAACTCTGCCGCAGTCTTCTTTTGGGCAGAAATAGGCTTCAGGGCTTTTTGCAGTCTCCTTAGGTATTTGCGCTGCCTGCTTTCCGGTAATTGCAGGCCCGCATCCTGCCAAAATCAGAACGAACAGCAGTAAAAAACTCCCGAAGGCATTATTCAAATAGAAAAGTTTAAATATAGGTTTATTCATTTTAAAGTAATAATAACTAAAAACTATTTCATAGTGATAATATCACTTCTAAAGTGATAGTCTATCACCTCTTTTTTCCCGGCAGAGCAAAGTAATTTTTGTTCTGCTTGGGTTTATGCTCATTTTTTATTTCCGTGCTTTTTCTTTTTATTAAAGAGGCAGCTAAAAGTCCAACCAGAATTCCAGCCAGGAATATACCTAATGCCCCTGCATCAGCATTCAGGCTTTTCCTGCCTCCGTTGCTTTCCTTGAAATAAATGTCAAGATTGCCGAGCTCAAGAGCATATTCCGAATATAAAAGAGCGGAGTAAACATCATTCTCTTTCAGTGAGTTCGCATATTCATAATAGCTGTAGCCTAAAATCGGGAATCTCCCCTTTGCAGACTGTTTCGCAATGCTGTCCCTTACAATGTCAAGCTTTCTGTCCGCAATGCTCCAGTACTGCTCGCTGTCAACCCCGAACACGCTTAAAACCGTGTCAACTTCGGCCTTCGCCTTGCTGGCTTGTGACAGGCAGAGCTCGTAGTTGCCCTTTTCGAGCTCCTCATTTGCTTTGCTAATGTCATCCTTCACTTTGTCCAAAGTATTTGGAAAGTATAATTCAACATACTGCTCCCTCTCGTCAGCTTCGCTAATTTTATTTTGGCACGATTTTTTCAGGACATCCTTATTCAGGTTGAATGCCTTGCCGCTCTTTCCAAGAAAAGTTGCCCATGAATATGCGGAATTTATTCTTTCAGAGGCATACGCAATAGACCTCGCAGCCCTTTCAGTCTTATTTGCCTGATTTAATATTTCAAGTGCTTGGTCAGCAGAATCTTCCGCATCCCTAAGCCTTTCTTTGACTACTATATAAGCCTCTAAATCAGTGATGGTCTTCCTTTCTGTATTTTCTAATTTATCAGTGAAGTTGATTATTTCTCTTTTTATATTTTCCACTTCATTTATTGAATCGCCTTTTGAGAGATTTCTTGACAGCAGCAGCAAAGTTGAGTATTCTACATTTGCGCCGAAGCAGTAGCTTGCAGACGAATAAAATGTCTGCTTTTCAAACGCATCTTTGCCCTTAATTGTCAGATTATGGGCGTTTTCCTTCAACACAGAAACATTGAGCGAATATTTCAGGTCTTTTGCTTCAGCCTTTAGTTTATTGCTTCTGTCGCATAAATCTTTTGCCAAAGACTTCATTGTATTCTTGTATTCCTCGCTTATTTCTATGCTCTTGAAGCTCTGCTTTATTTCCCTGCCAGTGAATTCTTTCACAGCCTCGCTCAATGTGGACGCTTCAGCGACTTCTATTTTCAGTTCTCTGGAAAGGTTTTTCAAATCTGTTGTTGTGTTATCAACCCTGACTATTATCTCGCCTGCAGGTATGAAAACTTTCTTCAAACCATTTTTTTTTGCGGCTTCAACTTTCGCCTTTAAGCCGCCGACGGGGCCCACCAATCCGCCTGAGTTTATTGTACCGGTTATTGCATAATCCTCATTCAATTCAAGATTTTCAAGCATTGCAACTGTAAGGACTGCAATTGACGCGCCTGCGCTCGGACCTGCGATTATTGCAGAGTCTGCTGTTATCGTATAGAAAAAGTCAACATCATCGCATTCTTTTTCAATGGCATCGCATGCTATCGCCTTCGCAAACCTTGTAGACATCTGCGTGTCAGTCCTTGTCAAGGGAAATGTCTCAAGAAAAACCCTTCCGGAGCCGGGCTTAATCTCGAGATAAAGATCAGCTATGCCCCCTTCATACCCCTTTTCTGTCTCCTTTACAGCCAACAGCTTCATATGCCCCTGCTTCGCAAAGACAATGGGAAATAAAAAGAGGCTTAAAACTATCAATAAGAAAAATACTTTCTTCATGGCCGCTAAGAATTAACCAATATTTAATAATCTTTGGTTGAAGCGTATCCTTCTATGCTACCCCGGGAGATGCAATCGGCTGGGTTGACAGCATAGATTTTGTTGAATGTGTGCTGCACCTTAAGGACATATTGGATAACTTTACACGCAGAAGAAACAGAAAAAACAAGACTCCAGCTGAGCTGGCTGGAATAAATCTTGATTTGGGCAGAAACAAGACTCTTGGGCTGATTTACTTATTGCTGATTCGATGTCCCGAAGACTTCATATTATCCTTTTTAATTTTGATAATACCAGGTTTAAAACACATTTATTTTATAGAGAATTTTGAATGTATAGGCAAGGACTTTAATTTTCGTAATGAACCCCCCTCTTGCCTATATCAGGCGGACTTTACAATTTTATACGAATATTAAAGTCCGCCGCTATAAATTTGCAAAATTGCAGGTTATTGATTGTGCCTATTCTGATAAAAATCAGTGTCCTTTGATGTGGCTGTTGGAGAAATTTTGAGATAACGAATTAACCAAAAAAAGCAAGCTTTAAATACTCTAAAGTAATTATTAGTAATTACAAGTACTTAGAGATGATTATATGGAGTTAATAATAATAATACACGCAAGACAGCAAATGTTTGACAGGGGAATAGATGAAAATCAAATAATAAAAACAATTAAAATGGGTTCAAGGATTAAACAAACAGACGGGCTTAAATCCGTTTACTCTTATGCGGGTGTGTGCTACAAAATAAGAGGAGGCAAGTACATAATAAAAACTGTTACTTTAGAATAGGTGATCTATATGGAAAAGTGTTATATATGTGAAAAAGGAGATTTAATTAAGAAGAAAGTAGATTATAAGCTGTATGGCATTGATTTAGGAAAATTTTATGCTGAGGTCTGCAGTAAATGCGGAGAAATCTTTTTTGACGAAAAAACCTCTAAAAAGATGACAGAACTTGCAAAAGAGAAAGGATTATGGGGGCTGCAGACGAAAACTAAGATAGGCCAATCAGGCACTACTTTAGATATAAGACTGCCAAAAAAAATTATAGAATTTTTGAAATTAAAAAAAGGAAAAGAGGTTGAAATTTATCCTGAAGGAAACAACAGGCTTATAATTTCTGTTTAGCAGATGTTATTCTTTGGCAGCCAACAGCAAATCATAAACAGCACCCAATTACTTTGTTGGTCGGCTATTTTAAATCTCAGTTCACGGATTACCAACAACAGTCACATTCCACGTTGCATTGAAAAGCTGCGAGCTTAACCACCCGCTTGGCACGTCCACCCAGAAGAATACCGTCCTGTTGCCCTTGTCAATGTTTTGGGCGAAAGCGCTGGCATACCCCTTTATCAGGCTCACATTCCTATTTTCAAAACCAACAATTTTGGTTCCGCTGGCTAAAGTTGTTTTCATCCATGCAGATATCGTATATGTTCGGGGATTGTTAAACGACGAAGTGGTAGATGCATAATCATTACTCCCGTCAAAATCCATCGCTCCTCTTCCTAAAGTTTTATTCGTGAAGTTATACTTTGGGCAACCCCCTCGTAATAAATTGACACGACGATTGAATATAACTGCAGTTTACCGTTACATTGCTGATGCAAAAGCAGGATTTGCCAATCGCAAACGAAAAGCTCAGCCTTTTTTTAATTTACTCAACTTATTCTGAATCCTTTCCTTATCTTTTTGATAGCTTTCCTCAGAAATAAACCCGGATTTGCGGGCCTTGTCCAGAGCTTCAAGCTCTTTCCCCAATTTCTGCGCTTTTCCTTCTTCCTTTAATTGATGCGCTTCCTCTTCTTTTGTTTTAGGAGCTTCTTTCTTTGCGTATCTAAGTCTATAAGCCGAGAAAGCAAAAATACCCAGTATTGCTATTGCTGCTCCGATCATTAAAATAACTCCGTAATCCTTGATTGGTACTGAATAAAGCTTTATGGTTTTTGCCTTCACCTCAAACAAATCAGAGCTTGTCCCTATTGAATCTCCATAATTAACCTTTACAAATGCAACGTATGTTCCGGGCTTTAAGTCGCTTGGAACCAGTAAGGCTCTGGTGAATTTTGCCTGAGTTTCAACAGCCAAAGTTTCCTCCTCAGCAGCCAACACCTCCCCATCCAGACTTTTTATTAAAAACTCCACCGTAACATCAACTCTTCCAAACCCCCTCACATTGAACAGGTTGACCTCCATTAGTATATCCTGCCCGGGAAATGCCTGCTTGGAATCCGGCAGCACATCAACATCTATATCAAATAAAGGCTGAGCTGAGTCCACCTCCACCACAACAATAACTTCCTTCTCTACAGAAGGTCCTTTAAGGATTATTCTGCCTGGGTAAACATCGGGCTTAATATTTTCCCCAGCTTTAAAAACAAGCTCTATGCTTTTTTCATCACTCGGGTTTAGCGGAACTGTTATTATGCTTTCAGCCGGAGAAATTAAAAATTCTTTTAGGGAATTCAGATTTGCAGTCAGGTCGAATATTGAAGTTCCTGTATTTTTAATGTTTAATGTCTCTTTTTTTGTTTCGCCTTGCCTAAGAGCCACTCTTATATTTGTTTTGTCAACGCTAAAATCTGTTTCAACAGGAGGCGCTGTTCCACCCGCTCCGCCTCCGCCTCCGCTTGCAGCCCCGCCGCCTCCGCTAGATCCTCCTCCGCCTGCTACAGGAGTTTCTTCCGAGGAAAATGCGGTGAAATGCGTTACATTAAAGACCAAAGTTCCTCCAGAGTAAGAAATTCTGCTGCATGCATCTGAAGAACAAACTTGCCCGTCAATTAAAATTCGCGGATTGGAAAATCCTAGCCCGTAAAGCATTAAAGTCGCAGACCTGTTAAAAGAAGTTAACGCGCTTGAATCCAGCTGAATCTTGTTGGAAGATATATTAATGAAGCTGTCAAAATCATAGCATTGCTCCATGCTTACATTATCGCTGAAGTTAATCCTGCCGTAGCTTGAGGACTCTACAATAAAATGAGACACATTTCTTATGTCAGATGCAGAAAGGTTTGTTGTAGCGCCGTCAAAATGCGTAGCATAACAGGTCACAAATCTCCGCTCCGGGCTTTGCCCTATGTTGCCTGAGCTGTCTGTGCAGTTGACGCTCCAGTTGTAAGGGATTATCTGGGTGTTGTTTAATTTGAAGTATACTGTCGCATCTTCAGCAGCGGACATATCAGTCATATTGATTTTACTGTTGATTATCAAAGAGCAATTGTCCACAGTGCCTGAGTCGGTTACATTATACGCGAAGGTGGCATTGCCATTCGGATTGCCGGAATTGTTTATTGGCGAAATCAGCGTTATTGAAGGCGCTGTTGTGTCAAGCATATACAGGCCAACCCCAACACCGCTTTGAGCATAAACTAATATAATCTTATAAATAGCCAATGATAAAACCATTGAGAACAGCAATAGCTTTCTTTTTTTCATCAGAACATATAATCCTGGTTTTTATTTAATTATTTTTCTGTTTTAATTTGAGCTTGCCGCCTGGCTTTTGCTTAATTTCAGTCTTTTTAATAAAGATGTGCAATACGAAAGCCAGAATAGCAGTGGCAAATATTATACTGCCATAGCCAAGTTTAAATTTTTTTGGATTTTCCACAACCTTCAGCTTGAAATTTCTGTTTATTTTTAACAGTATTGGCAGGCTTCCTCCTCCGCTTGGCTCAACCTCCCCCACAGTATAGCTGACATCATACAAGCCGGTCTCTTCCGGCGCAGTGACGTTGAACAATACCCTGTAGCCTGCTGTTTTAGGGGGCAAAATATACACTTCCTTGTAGTCTACAGCTTTCATCAGCTTCCTATCATAATCAAGCTTTATTCCAACTTCGTTGTCAGTGGGATTCTGAAGCCTTATGCTGTAAATTTTTGACTCCCCCTGTATTAAGACAAGAGTATCATCAACCAAATAGTCCGATACAACACTTATTGCATTAGCTGATACAGCCATTATGCTTAAGGCAAATAAAAGAAATATTATAATCTTCATTCTAACAATTAAAAAATAATCTATTAATAAACTTTATGGATTATTAATCGCAGTCACATTCCACGTTGCGTTGAAAAGCTGCGAGCTTAATCCGCTGCTCGGCACATCTATCCAGAAGAATACCGTCCTGTTGCCCTTGTCGGCATTCGGAGCAAATGCGCCGGTATGCCCGTGTATCAGGCTTGCGTTCTTGCCGAAATTAGCTCCGTCAAACTCAATCAATGACACTGCAGTAGCAGCCAACTGCAGGCCTCCTGCAGCTGTCTGGTTCGATATGTTTGTATAGAAGTTTGTCGCTGCAATTGACTCGCTGCTGATAGTAGTTCCGACAAGAGCAGCTGCAGTTATGTTTATCTGGTCAAAGTCATCATTGCCTGTGTTGTTCAATGTCAGCGGGCTCGATGGCACATCCTGCTGACCCAGAATTACATTGCTGAAATTAACAGCAGCATAAGGCAGCGATATGGACGATAAAGTATTGACTGTAAATCTTGAGCTATCGTTTATTCCGGTTCCGCCATTAATATCTTTAATGCTTATATTCACAACCCAGGTAGAGCTTGCATTAGCGAAATAAGGCACAACAACAGTGCAGTTTATCACCACTTTAGCTGATTCAGTATGGTTTCTGCAATTTCCAACTTCTCCGCTTATGCCTGAAGAGGATATATTAGTGTAAAATTGCCCGTCCCTGCCGGCAAGCGTCAAATTAACTACAGCAGTGCTGGCATTTATGTTGCTTGCGCCGTCCTGATCTGTAGCATTAAATGAGATTAAGACAAGTGAATTTCCCCCGGCTAGCGGATCAACAGAAAATGAAACATTTGAGACATTAATAGACGGATTTCTGTTAGTAATCACAAGCTCAACCTTGAAGCCAAGCTTTGTTGTGTTAAGAGTGATGGGAAACACAATCGGCAGGCTTATTGCAGACAAAGCAAGAATAATGGCGGTTGCATAAAATATAAACGTCAAGCTTCCTATCAAATCCTTTTTTTTTATCTTGATTATCATCTTGCGGGCGCCGTTTTGCTGCTTTTTATTACTCCACTAATCCCCCACAAGACCTACAGCCAAGAAAAAACGAAACTGTAAATCCAACCTTTCAGCAGGTAATTTTTAGCTTATCTTAACTTACTTATATGCCCATATTTAAATCTTTTGGTTCTATACACTAGTATAGTTATTTGTATACTGCATATAGGGCATTCTTATTTTCTGGGGTCTTCCCACTCTTTTTTAAAAACTGCAGAGCCGTTGGCCTTTTCATTCGATAAATTTAATTGCATATTGCATTGTGTGAAATTTTCCAAGTTAGTGCCGTCGACAAAATGCTCATTGCCATTGCAGTTCACAAATAACTCGTCGTGGCAGAATATATGGCTTGATTTCTCGTCGCAGACAGCCTTGGTGTATATCCTGAAATCAATTTTTTCCTGGCGTGGAATCTCTTTTACGGCGAAAGCAGTCGGCGGATTTCCACTGTCGATTAACGCCAAGCCGATAAATACCAAAATCAGCGCAAATTCAAGCACGATTAATATTTTTAGAAGTTTGTTCAACTTATTTTCTGCCGCATAGCGCCCAAATTTTGTTTTGTCCTTTTATAGAGAACTTTGAATAACCCTCAATTTTGCCACTTTACTTTCACATATAGCCGAACAACAAAGTAATTAGGTATTATAAATTGTTTGTTGTTGGCTATCTTGCCAACCACAACAAAATCTAATTATTTTTGTGGTTGGCAATATTGTGGAAGTCAGCGACGAAGTCGCTATACATTCAAAGTTCTCTTAGAGAATTTTGACAATTATATGGATATTCAAAATTCTCTATATGCTGTCTCCTAAATTAAAATCTTAAACACATGAATTATCGGCAACGTTCCATCTTTATAATGCTGGGATAGGAAGATTCTCTGTGTGGCAGGATCATACGCCGCTCCATTTATGATATGTGTATCATCCGCTTCAAACGGCAGGTTGAAATTCCAAACGGAATAAGGCTGAACCTGCCACGGTTGCAGTTGGCCGTTTTTTACTTTTACAAGATCGTTCGCATTATAAGCCCAGACCTGATACTTATATGGATACGCGTGGTAACCTTTGTACGGACTTGCCGGGTCGTAACATTCAGTCGCCGACGACTCCCCATAACACACCGAACCTGTCCCATGAGAGCCGAAGAAAAGCAGACTTGCGGTATTTTTGGGAAATACCATTCCTTGTACCCAGTCGCTTAAAACATACAAACTATTTCCTACTTGAGAATTAGCAATGGGATGATCCAAGCTATAATCTACAACCGGAGTGGCTGGTACCGGATTTTTAACTCCCAAATCAGCAGGATTAAAGATGGAAGCTGACGGGCCTACTGATGTTCTTGCAGTAATAGAAAGGCAGCAGTTGCCCGTGAGTGCCGTTCCTCCAAAAGCAGACTGCCATTCTGTTGGAATATTTGCCATATAGCCCGACACGTGGCCTGCGCCAACTGTCCCAACCTGGAAAGGCCCTTGAATATCGTTGGTTATAGACAAATCAGTTGATGATACAAGATGCGAAAGAATCTGGTATGGGGCATTGTCATAAAAGATGAAAACTGTTGTATAGAACTTGTTATTGTACAATAAATGCCCTCCGATTCTGTTGCCGTTGGAATCTGTGAGATCAGGAGTGTCTTTTTTGCCGTCAGTTGAATCATACAAGTTTTGAAGGATTGAAGCGGTGGCCAAACTGCTTATGCTGTTGCTGTTGATAATCTGCGGGATGCCAATTTCTGCGGTTAACTGGTAGTTAGGATGTCCTACGATAAATAATGAATTGCGCGCGGGGTTATACGCAAGAGCCGATCCTCCTGCGTGTAGCATTCTTGAAGAATCGGGTGAACCCGGAACATTTCCCGGAACTCGAAAAGCGCCCTCGTAAACAAGATTAGATTGCTGAAGAAGACCCGTTTCGGATGTTGTAGGAGTTGGTGTTGAAGTTGTGACAACTCCCCCTGCAGAATTATAAACATCTAAAACTTCGCTAGCCGAAAGCGCCCTGTTGTAGACGCGGACTTCATCTATAAGGCCGTTGAAAGCCCTGTCCGTGTTATCATTGCCGCCGATCATCATATCGTAACTGGCCCATTCTTGCAGTGTTCCGGTAAGCGTGGCAGTGGTGCCTCCCTGAAGGCCGTTGCGGTACACCCTCAGCACTCTGTCACCA
>JACPJQ010000005.1 GCA_016187465.1 Candidatus Woesearchaeota archaeon | reverse complement strand
ACACTGGAAAAGGAAGAGCAGTTAGTAAGAAATTTGATGAAGATATTAAGCGCAGAAAAACAGGAAGGCGAAACTGTTCCGGATTTTGAGAGAAGAGTTAAGGAGGAAGCCAGCGGGGTTTTGGAGATGGAGTTATGAAATATCCATTTACATGTAGTAACATTTTTAAATCGACTTTCTTTACAAGCCTTAATGGGGCAACGTAAGAAAGTTATCATTTATGGAGCAGGAGAGACTGGTTTATCTATAGCTGAGTGGCTTTTGTGTGACTATCCAGATAAGTACTAATTATATGGATTTATTGATGACAAGAAAAAAAAACATGAATATTCAACTCCAATACTGGGCGACCAGCAGGAACTGACCCATTTAAAAGGTAGTGGGTTAGATAGTATAATCCTTGGTTTTGTATACCCTGTTAAAGATAGACTATCAATGGCAATGAAATTAATGGAAGATAGATTCCATTTTCCATCATTATACGAATCAAGATTAGACAATAAATTTGGAGTTTCATTAGGGCAAGGTGTTTTGATTTATCATGCTTCGGTCAATCCAAATGTAAAATTAGGAAATTTTGTTGGGATTAACGCTTATTCAGATATAGAGGCTTCTGAAATTGGCGATGGCGTTATTATCACTTCCCAAGTATTTGTTGGCTCAGGTAGTTCTATTGGAAAAGGCACTATCATTTATCCCGGTGCAAAAATTCTCCCCGGCAGCAAAGTTGGGGAGTTTTGTGAAATAGGTCCAAATACAGTTGTTCATGGCGAACTGGAAAGTGGAAGAAGATATCTAAGAGATAATCATACAAAAAAATAAAAATTTATTATTCAATCAACCTCAAAATAATCTCATTCACTTCTTTCGGAGTTGCTTTTCCTCTAAGCTCAAAAACCGAAAGATTTATAAGTAAGAAAATTCTTACTATTGCTGAGATGCTGACAAAGACGATAAAAGTATCTGGTAAAGGGCAGATAGCTATTCCTCAAACTATAAGGAATAAGGCCGGAATAAAGAAAGGTGACGAGCTGATTATTTTTGAGTCCAACGGCAAAATTTTAATGGAGAAAGCACAAAAAGTGTCGGAAAAAATTAAAGATGATTTCAAGGATTTGCTGAAGTTCAGCGAGCAGTCTTTAGAGAGTGTATGGGAGAACAAAGCTGATGACATTTGGAGTGGTTATCTAGCTAAAAAGAGAGCAGGCTCAAGGCATTGAAAATGGAAATCAAGCAAAAAGACGTTGTCTTGCTGCCTTACCCGTTCACAGACTTAAAAGGCAAAAAAGTAAGGCCTGCACTTATTGTTTCAAACGATTTTGTCAATAACAAATCTGAGGACTGCATAATGCTGCCATTAACCTCAGTTATTAAAGACGAGCCTTATTCAATAGTGATTAACCAAGATGATTTAAGCTCGGGGCAACTAATAAAGCCAAGCAGGATAAAGGCTGATAAGATATTCACAGTTGAGAAAAGGCTAATAGTGATGAAGATTGGAACAATGAGCAATAATACTTTTGGAAAAGTAAAAGCAGAACTTCTTAATGTATTTTAATTCTTATATTTTAATCAACCTCGAAATAATCTCATTGACCTCTTTCGGAGTTGCTTTTCCTTTTGTCTTTTTCATCACAACCCCAACGATAAAATTCAAAGCTTTTTTCTCACCGTTTTTGTAATCATTGACTGCCTGCGGGTTTTCCTCAATCGCTTCCTTGCAGTATTTTTCCAGCTCGGAAATGTCAGAAACAGCCTCAAGTTTCTCTTTTTTTACATATTCTTTAACGTCAAAAGGCTCAAAAAAAAGTTTTTCTATAATCATCTTTCCAGTATTGTCTGTTATTTTTTTCTGTTCGGCCATTTTCAATAAATCAATAAGAAGTTTTGCAGTGATTCCGCTTTCCTTCAATTTTTTATTGTGATAATTCAAGACTCTTGCCACATCTCTTCTTATCCATCTTGCTGCTAATTCAGGATTAACCTCTTTTGCAGCTGCCTCAAAAAGCTCTGCTAGCTCCTTGTCTGCCGCTATTATCCCAGCATCCTCTTTTTTTATTTTGTATGAATGCACAAACCTTTTTACTTTATCCTGGGCAAGCTCCGGCATAGCCTTTTTTATTTCTTTCAGCCATCTGCCGTCAATTTCAACAGCTGTCAAGTCTGTGTCGATTATGTACCCGTAATCCTCCTCGGTTTCTTTTTTTCTCAAAGAAAATGTAATGCCCCTTTCTGAATCCCATGACCTTGTTTCCTGCTCTATTTTTTTATTATGCTTAGATTCCTCTTTCTGCCTGTTGACTTCGTAAACCAAAGCTCTTTCAATCTCCTTAAATCCAGTAACATTTTTTATCTCGACTCTTGTGTAGCCGCTTTCTTTTATAGAGACATTTGCGTCTGCTTTTATTATCCCGGAATCAATATCAAAAATTTCAAGATAGTTAAGCACGCTAATCAATTGCTTCATGAAATCTCTTGCTTCGTCTGGAGATGCCAATTCAGGCTCTGTCACAATCTCGACCAATGGATTTCCGCTTCTGTTGTAGTCAACAAGAGCATAAGCGGATTCCTTCATACCAGCAGGATGCACCAAAGAAGCAGGATCTTCCTCCATATGCACTCTTGTGATTCCAACTTCTTTTCCGCTACTTAGTCTTAATTTTCCATCTTTGCCCAGAGGAATTTCGTATTGGGAGATTTGATAATTTTTTGCCATATCCGGATAAAAATATGACTTTCTGGAGAAAATTAATTCCGGAGAGATTTCGCAATTCAGTGCAAGGCAAAGCTTTAGTGCAAATTCAACAGCCTTTTTGTTTAAAACCGGCTTGGAACCCGGCATTCCAAGGCAAACCTCGCAAGTTCTTGTGTTGGGCTCTTCGCTTCCTTTGGTCGGGCAACTGCAAAATAATTTTGTTTTCGTGTCTAGCTCTGCATGCACCTCAAGACCAATGATTATGTCGGTTGTGAAGTGTTTCATTTCCCTTTCTCCACAGCACTTCCCAACTTTATTAATTTGCCTTCCTGCAAATGGTCTGCTGTCAGAAGCATTCCTATCGGCAGATTTTTTTCAAAGCCAACCGGGACATTTAGGTGAGGCAAGCCGCAGACATTTGGAGAAACAGTCATCAAGTCAATCATGTAATGCTGCAAGGGGGTTAAGTTTCCTATATCTGAAAATTTCGGAGCTAAAATTGAAGTCGTCGGGCTTACTAAGGCATCAAACTTTTTGAAAGCCTTTTTGTATTCATTTATCATCAATGTCCTTACTTTCATTGCTTTCAGATAAAATGCATCCCTGTAGCCTGCCATCCTTGCAAAAGTTCCAATGATTATCCTTCTCTTCACCTCGTCTCCAAAATTATTGCTCCTGACTTTTGTGAAGTATTCATTGAAGCTTCCTTCAAGCTTTTCAGCCATTCCGTAGCGCATTCCGCATAGCTTCGCAAGGTTTGTGCTTGCCTCGCTTGTCGCAATCATGTAATAAGTTGCAATCCCGTACTTTATCGGCAATTCCAGAGAAATTTCTTCAGCTTTAGCCCCTTCTTCTTCCAGCTCTTCTATGCCGTTGTATACATTCTTCTCAACTTCCCTCTCGACTCCAGAGCCAAAAGCCTCTTTTATTATTCCTATTTTCATACCCTTGACCGGCTTTTTCAGATAACTTTCATAATTTTCATTTTTTACATTTAATGAAGTGCTATCCTTCGCATCATGGCCAGAGATTACGCCAATCAACAGTGCAGCATCCTCAATATTTTTTCCCATAGGTCCAATCTTGTCAAGGGAATTTGCAAAATCAATCAAGCCGTATCTGGAAACCCTTCCGTAAGTTGGGCACAACCCATAAACTCCGCAAAAAGAAGCAGGCTCTACAATTGAGCCTCCTGTGGATTCCCCTAAAGCAATGTGCCCGTCTAATTTTTGGCTTAACCCGGCTGCCCCTCCTGAAGAGCCGCCGCAGCTTCTTTCCTTGTCAAAGGGATTTAAAGGCACTTTGCAGCCAATCCCGACATTGACACTGAAACCCCCAAATCCAAATTCATCCTGACAAGTTTTCCCAATTATTATTCCGCCTTCTTCCTTAACTCTTTGAACAGCAAATGCGTCGAATAACGGCTTATAACCCTGCAAAATTCTTGAGCCCGCCGTGCTTTCTACATCTTTAACACAGATAGAATCTTTTACTGAAACCGCAATGCCAAGAAGTTTTTTATTTTTTATTGATTTATCCTTATTTTTGATGAGCTTTTTTAAACTGTCTGCCTGCTGCAATGCCAATTCCTCAGAAATAATATTTAAATAATTGTATTCCTTGTTTATCTCCTTAGACTCTTCAATGAGCTTTTCTGTATGCTCGACTATGTCTATCTCCTGATTCTTGATTTTTTCAATGAATTGATTTGTTGCCATTTTTGTCCTTCAGTTGGGTTGCTATGACTAATCCTATCAAAGATAAAATAAACATTGTTAAAAATAGAAATTTAAAACCGAATTTATTTGCTATAAAAGCCCCTAGCAAGGCTGCAATTCCAGCTACTATAAACCACAAACTTTCCCATGCAGCCCATTGGGATGCGAGATTCTTTTTTTCTAAATATTCTGTATAAAAAGAATCACGAGCCGGCACAACTATTACTGTGCCGATTCCCATAAGTATTTGCACTAAGAATAGCTGAATGACATTTGAGACGAAATAGTACCCTAAAAATCCTAAACTTATTAATAAATATCCCCCAATCATGAATTTTGTATATTTTTTAATTCTATCCTGAATCTTTGCCATTAAGTATATGCCTATCCCGGAAATTAACATGAAGATAGACCATGCAATTCCGGCATCCAAAATATTGCCGCCAATATCTTTAACGAAAATTGCATAAATTGGCCCCAGCATTGTTTCCCCCAGTACAAAAAAGGAAAACATTGTCAAATAAATCTTCAATTGCTTGTGCATCAGCCATCACTTATGTAAACTTTGTTCATCTTGTCCCCAACTTCTATTTTTTCTACAGCATCCATTCCCTGAACAACTTTTCCGAAGACAGCATAGTTCCCGTCAAGGAACGGAGTTTCCGCCAGACTAATGTAAAACTGCGATGATGCGCTGTCGGGATTCTGGGAGCGGGCCATGCCGAGCGCTCCTCTCACGTGCTTCAGTTCCGGCTTAACTTCCAAGGAAATTGTTTTTCCCGAGCCTCCTGTCCCATCGCCTTTTGGATCGCCTCCCTGAACAACAAACCCAGGCTCGACCCTGTGAAACGCCAATCCGTTGTAAAAACCGGAATTTGCCAATTCTATAAAATTTTTTGTTGTTATCGGAGCTTGGTTCGTGTAGAGCTCCGCCTTTATCATCCCTTTTTCTGTTTCAATTATTGCGTACGTCATTTTGCTCTCCGTAATTTTTTGCGTATTTGACTGCTCTTTAGTTGCGCATGAACTGGCCAAAAACAGCATAATAAAAACTGATAAAAATATCCGCTTCATCTTAAACAGCCCTCGGACCCTTGAAATATCCATCTTTTTTATGCTCTGTTAAAGACAGTGCATCCTCTTGAGACAAACATTCCTTTTCCTTGTCTTCGCGCATTGCGTTCTTCAGTTCAACAGGCTGAAAGCTTGGCTTTACACCTTCTGTATTGACTTCTTTCAGTTTTGAGAAGAATTCCAAAGCTTCCTTAAGCTGCGGCAGGAATTTGTTTACCTCTTCTTCGGTTAATTTAATTCTTGCGACTTCAGCAACGTGCTCCAAAAGCTTTCTGTCTACTTGCATATCGAGTGTATTTTTGATAAAGTTTAAATAGTTTATTGAAATTATTGTAGTGGAGTTATAATGGCGATTTTAAGTATTGCAGAATTGTATTTTGGAAGTAACTGGCAGGCCGAAATTGCTTTGTCGGTTGGCTGTAATATCAAAGCCCGAATGCTTCTTCAAACTCTTTCACTTCTTTGAGTTTCTGCAGGAAACTGCAGCCTTTATCACTTATAGTGATATATTCGTAATTGCCTTTCCTGATTTTTCTGACAAACTCCTTTGCAATTAAATCTTCCAGATATAGCTTCATCTGGGTATGTGACATATTTGATTTATACATCAAATGAGTCGGCTTGATTTCCCCGCCCTTGTCAAGGATTGATGAAAGCATATCACCAATAATGTCAATCCTTGTCCTTTTCCCTTCCATACCTTAGCACCATGAAAAAAGCACCTAACAAAAGTGTGTAGCCTATCAATTGGACTATCTCAGCTACCACATAAAACCTAGTTGTAACAGTTACCAGTTCAAAAAATATTTCACTTGAGGCTACAACGCCAAAACTATACCCGATAAATTTGGTTACTTTCTTCCTGTTCTTACTATAATTCTTAAAATATTGCCTGGTTATCAGTGCCAGCAGGGTGAATGAAGTCAGGTGGAAAACATGATAAGTCAGCTTGTTAAAGGTTGTTGAGACAAAAATCAAATAAACTATTAGGAATATGTTGGATTTTGGCTGCTTGTTATAGATTGAGTATAGCATATAGAGCCCCAGGAGATTCAACAGCCTATAAACAAAAAATCCGACAATAAAAAGGGCGTCAGAAGCCTTAATGGTCTGATATGTTAAATTCACAAATCCAAGGTCTCTAGTCTCGAGGATGTTGTAATAAACCGTAAAATTAGTTAAGATTCTAAACAAGAAAGAGCCTGCCAATACTATAAATGAGACAGCCAGATATATGTAATTCCTGTTTTTCCTGATTTTATATGATCTGAGGCTGAAGAGCGCAATGGATAAAAGAACAAAAATGCTGACTAAATCAATTATTATATCTCCCCCATAGAACCACTTTGGGCTGTATATTACCTGTACCACTTATAGAAAGAGAAAACTGCGGTTTAAAAAGCTTGTGAAAGAAAGTTCTGTATGTCGGTTCTTTAAGCAGGTTTCACACTATATTTAAAGCGGGCAGCATTCTCATTGTTATGATAAGATTGGAGGTGATAAAATATAATCGGCGAAAATTGACGACCCATTTGTCGCCCCGGTGGCGTTTCACCGGGCTCATGCTCACATAAACACCAAATGTGAAAAACAAACACCTAACCCCTTACCTGCTGCATTGAAGAAATGCGGCAGGTTCTTTTTTCTATCTTATAATCTCACTTCTTCTAATTTTAGAAACTAATCTTTCCAGGGTGTCAATCTTTCTCATCAATTCCAATTTTTCCCTGTCCATATCAATAAGATGCCTTGCAAACTTCGTCAATTCAAAATCCTCCTTCTTTATGCTCCTGCTTATTTCAACAAATTTATTTATTTCCCCGCTTGTCAGGCTTAACCCTGAAAGAGTTTCTGCAACTTTTTTTCTCAGATCATTATAATCGTCTGCATCTTTTTTTAGATTTTCCCTGTTGACTTCCAGGTCTTTCTGCAGCTCTTCTTCAAACTTGTCCAGTATTTTCCTCTGCAGCTGCCCCTTCAGGAGCCTGAAGTCATAGACCTCCTTTCCAAAATCCTCCCTCAAATTCTTTATTACAGCAAGGTTCTCCTTGAAATTTTTCAAGAACTCATCTTGATTTTTGTTTAACTCGCCAAAATCTTTTTTTAACGAAATTAATTCATTTTTTAATTCGGAAATAATCCTGCTGCTTTCCTCCATGTTTGCATTTACTGCATCAATATCCTCTTTTAACTGCATCAGCCCCTTTATTTTTTGAAACATAGTTCAGGAAGTCTTAAATCAATATTTAAATTTTTGGTTTAGTTTATTCAGCAAGCAATCCCGCAACTTCAAAACCGCCCTTCTTCTGAATTTTTTTAATTTTGCATAAGCTTTCGTCTCGCCATAGGTTTTGCCGCTTCGCTCCGGAATAAAAATCGGGTCGTGCCCAAAGCCGAAATCTCCCCTTACACCCTCTGCAATTTTCCCTTTCTCTTCCCCGAGGAAGCTTATGGGCTTTTTTTTTGGCTCACAGTAGGCAACAGCGCTCTTATAAGTGCAATCCCTGTCTTTTATGCCGTCCATAAGTTTGATTATGCCGTTTAAACCGATCTTTTTATGTATGTAGGCAGAGCATGTCCCTGGGAAATCATTGAGAGCCTTTATGAACAATCCCGAATCCTCAACAACAACATTTTTTCTTAATTTATTGGCAAGCATTTCTGCCGATTGCCTTGCTATCTCTTCAGGATTGTCGCTTCTCATCTCAGGATAAGCTATAAGGACAGGATTCACTTGTATTTCAGGCTCCAGAATCTGCTTAATTTCCTTTACTTTGTTTTTATTCGATGTTACGAAATTTATTGTTAGCTTTGGCTTCATTTTAGTGCAATAAGCATTAAAAATATTTAAATAGTGGCAATTTATAGGTAAACCATGAAAAAAATATTAATCTTTGCATTTTTGCTCTTAATCTCGGCCTTATGCTCCAGCGCAGCAATACCCATACTTAACTCTTACGCTACAGACAATGCAAATGCGCTGTCGCCTGCTGCCAAATCAGAGCTTGACAAGGCTTTAAGGGATTTGGAGAAAATGACAAACGGCGTGCAGTTCATAGTTTACATTGAAAATGAATACGACAAGTCTTATTCTCTTGAGGAGTATACTTTGAAGATTGCGGAGCTTAACAAAATAGGAAAGAAAGGCAATGACAACGGAATTTTACTTTACGCTGCAATAAAAGACAAAGTTTACAGATGGGAAGTCGGTTATGGGGTTGAAGGCACTTTGAATGCTGCATTGCTGGGCAGAATCTCAAGAGACTACATTGTGCCTAATTTTAAGAATGAGGATTATGAAAAAGGCATTCTTGATGCAGTCGACATAACTGGAAGGATACTGCTAAATGCAAATGGCGATGACATAGTAAGATTAAAAAGTGAAGACCGCTATGGCAGCAAAATACTTATTATTGCGATCATAATCATTGTGTTGATACTGGTATTTGCTGTCTTTATCGCCGCTAAATCAAAAAATAATGCGGGTTATAACAAGAGCTACAGAAATGACAGCCTTTACAAGGGAGCTGCAACAGGCTTGTTTCTGGGCAGGGGGCGTGGCGGATTTGGAGGCTTTTCAGGTGGAGGCGGGAGATTTGGAGGCTCGGGTTTTTCAGGAAGGTTTTAAATGGCAAAAATTAAAAAGCTTGCTCAATTTAACTATAAAATGAAGCAAAATTTGAAGCTTGCTTGCCCAAGATGCTCTACACTAATTGGCGGGAAGATAATGAGACAAGTCAAGCATCCTTCCGGAGCAACTCTTGATGTCTGCGGCTCATGCGGGGGAATGTGGCTTGATCACAATGAAGTGAAGCTGCTTTATGATTTTTCAAAAATAAAAGGGGGCAGGAAAAAATGAAGAAGAACATGATTATCGGATTAGGGATTGCTGGAGGTATGATCCTTCTGCTTGTTATTTGGTATGTAGGAACTTACAACTCTCTGATAAGGCTGAATGAGGACGTTAACGGCAAATGGGCACAGGTTGAAACACAATACCAGAGAAGGGTTGATCTGATCCCAAACCTTGTGAACACTGTCAAGGGCGCTGCGAATTTTGAGCAGAAGACTTTGACTGACATAACCAATGCAAGAAGCCAGTGGCAGGCAGCGGTCGGTCCACAGGCAAAGGTTGAGGCAGCAAACAATGTGGAATCAGCGCTTGCAAGGCTGCTTGTTGTTGTTGAAAACTATCCGCAGTTGAAAGCTACGCAGAATTTCCTTGCACTGCAGGACGAGCTTGCCAACACAGAGAACAAGATTTCAGTTGAAAGGGGAAGGTATAATGATGCTGTAAGAACGTTTAACGCAAGAATCAAGACTTTCCCGACAAATATTGTCGCAGGAAATATTGGATACACTGACAGGAGCTATTTCCAATCAGTTTCTGAAGCGGAAAACGCCCCAAATATCTCTTTTAATTAGTCTTTGGGATAGGCAATGAATTTATTTAATACTTTCTCATCCCCGATACAGCCCTATCTCTATAATGCCGGCCGTTATAACTAATGCAAAGCCGATAACCAGAAATATCATGGCATCTGTTATAATATGATGAAATTTTTTTGAAAAAAGCTTTTCCCTTAAAACAGCCTTAGATACAATCCCGCCTACAATCGCCGCGCTTATGTATGCCAATGCCTCGGTTGTCATATGTGGAAGAAAGGGAATGACCGAATGGACAAAATCAGAAAATACGTTTGAATTGCTTAGTGATGCGCTCTGCTTTACAAAAAATCCGAAAACAGTGCCCCAGACAGACGCGTTCCATGTTAAAAACAGTATAGAACCGGCACCGTAAATGAGTGAAAGGGCGAAGCACACTACAAAGACCAGCAGGTTGTTAATTATAATCCCAAATAATGGGCTGAACTGGGCTGCGAATCCGCTTATGCCGGCACTCTTGAGTTGCGGCGCAAACATTTTTTGTATGTTCGACTCCGAGATCAGCAATGAAAGCAGTCCATAAGACAAAAATACCCCTAGAAACATAAAAAGATAAACTTTGAATATATCCTTATGGTCCTTAAACAGCTGCGTTAATGATAGCTTTTTTTCCCTTATCTCAACATTTTCCTCCATCCTTAATAACAAGTTAAGCGAGGGAATCAGGAGTATGGATGTAAAAGCGACGCTCATCAATCCTACATTGCTGGGGAAGATAAGCCTGGCAGATATCAAGCCTATGAGGGCATAGATAAAGCCAAGAAAGAATGCGTGCTCTTTTCTTTCAATCCACCTTAATTTGAATAGCTGCTCAAAAACCATACCAATCTCAAATGGAAAAAGTATATTTAAATATGTTTTTATTTTGGGTAGTTGTGCGAGAAAGGTTGGTTTAGCCAACTACCTCTTTTGGTGTGTTATTGTGGGTAAGTTTTATATAGGTAAGTCCAAGATATCGGTATATGGATAAAAAAATCCATGTTGGAATGGTAGTTTTGCTGTTTATCTTGTTATCCTTTTTTAGGCAACATCTTGACTTCTTTCGCTTTGGTTATGGATATGGAGAAACAGGAACATCTTCTTTAGCTTTAGTTCTGTATGGGGTATACCTTATCTTTATTGTAGGTTTGTATCTAAAAAATTCTTTTGAGTTATGGTTTAAGGGTGATAATTGGGGTAGAGAATTACTTAAGTCCTATGGACTTCTATTGTTATTTGCTACATTCATACCTTTGCTAATGCCATTAGTTTACGGAAATGGGAATATCTTTCTTGATGGAATTTCACTTGAATTTCTGATTTATCTTCCAATTGTAATTGTTTTTGGAGGTTTTAGTATTGTTCTGCCAATAGGAATTTATAGCATTCTTTTGGGAATAACTTCATTAAGACGACATAAAAAAAGCAAAAAATATTCTTTGACTTTAATTATAACTGGAATTGTATTGTTTATAATTAGCATTCCAGCATTTTGGGCGATCCTTCAGGTTTGGATTGCAGGAGGATTTAGAGAGTAATATCAAAATTATTTAGAAAACTCGCCAATAACCGGATTGACAACTTTTACCAAATCCCTGCATTTCATCTTGATGCTTTTTGTATGCGCTCCTGCATTGAATGCAACAATTTCATTCTCAGCAACTGACTTGTCAAAATAGACTTTCAAGTCAAACAAATTTCCCAATGGCGGCACAGAGCCTATGTTGCAGCCAGTAGCCCGCTTTACCTCCTTTGCATTTGCCAGCTCGATTTTCTTGAACAAAGTCAGTTTTTGCAGTTTTTCTATGTCAAGCTCTTTTGCTCCTGAGACAACAGCCTGTATAAACCCTTCTTCTGTGCCGCATATCAAAGCCTTGCAGCCCTGCTTTAGCTCTGTTCCTCTAACTTCAGCAGCCTCTTTGCTTGTGAAAACTGGCTTGTGCTCGAGAACTTCATATTCTATCTTCTCTTTGTTTAAAACGTCCCTTATTTTATCTAAAACAACGTTTTTTGCGTCTTTGACAAAATCCAGTTTGATATGCAGTTCCTGCAGCTGCCTCTCGCTCACTTCATTTGGAGCATCGTCCATTAATGACTCAGCCGCTTTATTCTTTGGGAAGGCAATTACTTCCCTTATATCATGTATGCCCTGCATCAAGCCGACAAGCCTGTCAAATCCCAGGCCAAAGCCGGCATGGCTTGGAGCTCCATACTTGTAGGCATCAAGCAAAAACCCAAATTTTTCCTTTATCTGCTCTGTTGACATGCCTGTAACTTTGAAAGTGCGCTCCTGCAATTCGGGAATTGTGTTGCGCACAGAGCCTGAGAAAAGCTCAGAGCCGTTCATTACAAAGTCGTATTGGTGGGAAAGTACCTTCGCAGGGTTTTTTTCCAGATACCCCCAATATTCTTCCTTTGGCATTGTAAACGGGTTGTGGCAAAAATCCCATTTCTGCTCGTCATCATTCCATTCGAACATTGGAAAATCTGTGACAAAGCAAAAGGCAAAGTCATCTTCTTTGATCAAGCCCAGCGAATGCCCTAACTTCAGCCTTATTTTTGATAAGACATCGTTTGCAATCTTTTCTTTGTCTGCTGCAAAGAGCAATAAATCTCCGGCTTTTGCCTTTGCCTTCTCAATAAGGTGCTTCTGCACTTCTCCTGGGAAAAATTTTGCTATGTTGCTTTCAAGAGCATTGCCTCCTGCAACTTTCATCCACGCAAGTCCTTGAGCGCCATTTTCCTTTGCGAACTCAATCAGCTCATCAATCTGATTCCTGCTCAGCTTTTCTCCGCAGCCCTCTGCATTTAAAACCTTGACAATGCCCCTTTTTTTAACTGCGTCAAGAAATACTTTGAACTCCGAACTTTTTACAATATCTGTTGCATTGCAGCATTCCATTCCAAATCTTATATCGGGCTTGTCTGTGGAGTACTTCTCCATGGACTCTGCAAATGTAAACCTCTTGAAAGGAACTTTTACGTCTTTGTTTAGAACTTTCCTGAAAATATGCCTAATAAGCCCTTCGGTCAAATGAAATATGTCTTCAACATCAACAAATGACATTTCAACATCAACTTGAGTATGCTCGGGCTGCCTGTCCTGCCTCAGGTCTTCATCTCTTAAGCATCTGGCGAACTGGAAATACCTGTCAAAGCCTGCAATCATTAAAATCTGCTTGTATATTTGCGGGCTTTGCGGCAGAGAATAGAATTTGCCGGGGTGTATCCTGCTTGGCACGAGGTAGTCCCTTGCGCCTTCCGGAGTGCTCTTGATGAGCATTGGAGTTTCTATTTCAATGAAATTAAGCTGATTGAAATATTCACGGACTGCAGCCGCGACATTATGCCTGAACATAAGCTGCTTCTGCATCTTGGGCCTTCTCAAGTCCAGATACCTGTACTTAAGGCGTATCTCCTCGGAAGCTTCTATTCTGTCATCTATCTCTATTGGGGGGGTCTGCGCCCTGTTCAGGCTTAAAATATTGTTTATGAGAACCTCAATTTTTCCGGTATGCAGCCTTTCATTTTCCATTCCTCTGGGCCTTTTTCTTACAATACCTTCAACAATCACAACATCTTCCCTTCTTAAGGTTTCTGCAGTCTTATGGCTTTTTGCTTCATTGCTGGGGTCGAAAACTATCTGAGTCAGCCCATACCTATCTCTTAGGTCTATGAAGATAACACCTCCATGGTCCCTTCTTGTAGAGCACCAGCCGCATAAAACTACTTTCTTGTTTACATCTTTGTCTATAAGCTCGCCGCAGGTATGCGTTCTTTTCATAGAAACATCGGATTGGAGGTATTTATTTAAATTTATTTATTCAGCCAATTTTCAATTTCTTTGGCAAATTTTTTGCCGTCTCTTGCAATCTCTTCTGCAATGCTTTCAAAAACAATCTCATCGTCAATTTTTCCGTACTGATGGCTTATAATGTTGCGCATTCCCTTTGCATTTTTTAGCTTTGCTGCCAAGTCATTATCTATTGCTTTATTTTCCAAAAGAATTTTGAATGCATCAATATCGTCTTCCGGAATTCCAAGCTTTCTTTCTTTTATTGCCAGAAAAGCCAGATCAGTCATTGCTTCGACTATTTTTTCAAAGTACCTTTCGCAAGCGGCCTTCTTTTCTATGCTTGATTTGTATTCTTCAAATGTGGATGGGATAATGCTTCCAAGTTCTTCCAGATACCTGTGGATTTCATTGACTTTATCTTTTATTCGTATCATGCTGTATAAAAAATATTCTTCATTCTCAAAAAGTAATCATCATCTTTTAAGTATCTTATTGTAAAATTTGTATTGTCATATTCGTTAATTTTGTAAAGCACTTTATGGTTTCTCGCAATCTCCCTTTTTATCTTTTGCGGCAGTGCATTAAATACCTGCACATCCAGCTTTTCAGGAAGGCTTCCAAGCACCCTTTTTCTAAATTTTGTAGCTTCCTTTAAGGACAAGTCCTTCTTAAAAATAACACAGATATCAATGTCCGAGTTTGGCGTGAACGAGTTATCTGCAAAAGAGCCAAAGAGAAGAATTGCTTTAATGCCGTTGCCAATTTCATCATTTACTATTGTTTCTACCGCATTTTCAATTAATCTTTTGTTATTCTGGTTTTTCTCCAGCTTAAATTCATCCTCAAATTCTGCAATCTCTTTGATAAATTCTAATTTTGGCTTTATGTCTCTCGAAAGCCTGTTCCTTTCAGATTGTTTTAATGCAAAACCTTCCAATTGTTTTATGATAATCTCTAGTTCCTTTTTGCCGAATATCCTTCTTGAATTTTTGTTGCTTATTAAAAATTCTTTTAATGCCAAAATAATCACCATTTAGGTTATTTTAATCAGAATAAAGGTTAAATCTTATATAAATCTTTCGGTTATTTCGTATCTTTGGACATTGAATAAAATGAAACCCTGTTTATTAAAATGAACATGTAAACTGCCAAATCAAAGATAATTATAGAGGCTTGCTTAAAATAAGTGTATATGCCCAAATATAATGTGTAATTTTTGGATGCAAGCCTTATCAAATAACCGCTGCCCAAAAACAAAAGCAATAAAATCAATGCCGTCAAAATCATTATTAATATTATTCTTTTGTAAACTTCTACTCTTGTAAATGTGGTTTTGAAGCCTTCCCTAACAGATTCCTTTATTGACAATCCAGAATAAAATGAAGAATGTGAAGCGTTGAGCATAACGTATAAAAAAAGCATATATGGAATTGCGAGAACAGCAAACACAAATGGCCTGTAAATTTCTCTGGCATTAGCCAATATAAAACTGAGGAGCAGCATTGCTGCAAAAAATATTCCTGTAATTATGATATTTAAAGAATAAAACTGGCCCAGCCTTTTAAATGAAAAATCTGTTTTATCAAACAATGATCTTATGAAACCCAAAACGCAGTATTTAAAGAAGGAATAAACAAACAAAATTGCCAAGTAATAAATCAATGAAAAAACAATGAAAACAATAAGAATTGAACTTGAAGCAAATTTATCTGGAGTAATAAAGTTATGGGAAATGTAGGCATTGGATATCGGCAATATGTAAAAAATTATGGCAAAAAACAATATATCAAACAAAACCATCAAGCCTGCTTTGCTTGGATTGGATTTAAGAAGGCTGAAGCTTTTTAAGAACAATATTTCTTTTTTTATTTGCTTTGGTGTCATCTTTAAAAATAAAATAAGGTGGTATATAAAGTTTTATTTTTTGTACTTGGTAACTCTAATCAGCTTGTCTTGATTTTTAAGTTCTTCCAGTCTTTTTTCTGCAATTACTATAAGGTCTTTAAATTTCTATTTTTAATCCAAAATTATTTTATTTATGTCGTCTATTTTTTCAAATATCCTGTCCGTACTGACTAAAAGCATATTATTTTCTTTGGCCTGGCTTGCTATAATCAGATCAGCAAGCCCAATAACTGTTCCCCCTTTTTCATATTTATTTTTAAGTTCTGCGAGTATTTCGGCTGTTATGCTCGAAGCTTTGAGGCAGTTGAACTTATTTATAAAATTCATCATAATCTGCCTGTTTTTTATGCTCTTTTCAATTAATCCATAATAAAACTCGAAATAGCTTATAAAAGATATCGAAGCCGGCTGAAAATGTATTTTTTTAAGTTCATTGAGTTTTTCTATAATCTCTTTCTCTTTTCTTTGCATTCCAATTAAAATGGATGTGTCCAGTAAAAGCGTCATTTTATTTTTCTGAATCCATACTCTTTTCGCAAGTTTTTCACTGCGTCCATCATTGCATCCGCTTCCTCTTCGCTTAGGATAGGCGGACCTTTAAGTATGTCATCCCAGAAGCTTTTGCTTTTTTCCTTGTAATCTTCAATTATCCTTCCAAAAAGTTTTCCCATTTTCATCTTATTCTTTGCAGCTATGCTTTTAAACTCCAGCCAGGCTTCCTCATCTACGTCCTTTATTGTTTTTACTGTTGGCATTTTAAAAGTAATAAAGTAATACTAGTATTTAAATATTACTAATTACCTAGACTTTCGCACTTTTGCTTATAAATGAAATGTACAAATTTTCCGAAAGAATTATTATTTCACCAGTTGAAGAGTATGAGGAAGTTAAAGAATACCTTAACAGCTGGAATATAAAATATCTTGAAATTCCGATTTTGATGCCTTCAAGAATTGCTGAGTCAGAGGTTTTTATTAAAGTATGATAAAAAATTCAATTGCCTTCAAGCTTCTTTGCTATTTCTATGGATTTCATGCATATAGTAATGCATAAGAACTGATATGCTCAGAGCCTAATTGCACTCTGAAAAGACTTGATATTTTTACGAACAATTAGCTCTTTATTAAAAATAAAATAATTGTGTATACGTGGGTTTTAGTTTTTGTAAATTTTTAATGAGATTATTTTTTTGGCCTTATTGATGCAACAATACTCTCAAATTCACTAATGACCTTTGGATTATTTGGGAAAACTTCTATAGCCATCCCGCCTGACAACAACGCACCTGCTCTTCTGTAGTCTTTGTTCTTAGCATCACGAAAAAATCCCCTTAGAAATACCATCTGGTCATTTGTCAAATATAAATATTTTTCTCCAGACTCTATCAGCACTTTTACATCATCCCACCTCATCTCTCTTGCCGCTGTGAATAATTCATCAAAGCTAAAAGTAATACTCTTCTTTTGTTCTTCAGAAGTTGGTGGGGTATGGGAATATGGTTCTTTTCTACCTATTACAACCACCTTTTCTGTTAAGTCAATTGGTTGTTTTTGATCAGTTCTTCCTTGTGCATTGCGAGTATTTACATAAGGTCCACCTGGTCTTCTTAATCCTGGACTGAGCCTAGCAGTTTTCTTTTCTTTAACATAAATCTCTCTAGTGGCTTCAGCTTTTTGCCCACGGCCATAAACCATAATCTTAAAAGTGTGTCTGCCCGGTTTCATAGGTGTACACTCTTGAGTTTCATTCAGGGATAGGACCACCCCTCCAAAGTCTTTTGGAATACCTTTATCATCGTCAATACTACCTAGTTTAGTCAATGTATTTAATGGCAGACCTCCACTCATAATCTCGTAATTGAATTTCACGATTGTACCAACCTCAACACCCTTAATTTCGTCTGTGGCATCTGGAGGATCAACAGCTACGCTAATGCCAAGTTGACTTGTGGATACCATAGACTTTCTTTTTTTGGTTGCCCTTATTCTTTTTCTAGCTGTTTTCTTCTTTGCACTTTGTTCTTTCAAGATTATTGTGGTAGAACCATTATCCAAGTACTGCTTGCCGTTAGCGTCAAATAATCTTACTAGTAAAACAGCAGGTCCAGGAGCAAGATTGCCGGGTATGGGGCTAGAAACAAGATTTCGTGGACCTGTCCTTCCTGAATGGATGCGGTATGCCAGCTTGCCTTGAACTATGTACCATTCAAAGTGCATATATGCTGCACTGCCAGTATTAACTTGCTTGTTCCAATCCTCCTTATCGCTAACCGCTTCTGCTTCTAAGTCATCTATATAATCACCAATGGCATATTCAGAATTAGGGGCTGGTTTGTTTATTTTGATGCGTTGCTGTTGTGTTTGAGGAGCGGAGGCAATCCTAACAATAATACTCCTCATGTCTCTCCATCCTTGTGCTATCGGCGTTTGGGGAGTTTCAGTAGGTTTAGGCCCAACAAGATATAAATATATTTCATGCTCGCCATCTGTCAGCTTGTCACCAAATCTGTCAATAAATTCTTCTGATTTCCATTCCAAGATTGGATGCTCTTCAGTCTTTTGTATCGACTTTGCTTTTGGTAAGTACCTGTCTGTAGCACCTCTTACTAATTCGTTATCTTTAACAAATTGTCCCCCTAATGGATTATCAGGCGGCGTTCTAACAGAGCAGGCCAGCTTAAATGTTGGACCCTTGCCTGTAGCCAGTAAAGTATAAACTCTCATGAATTTGTCCCTTGGTATAACTGGAATTACAAAATTATGATCTTTTAAATTACCTTCTGAATATTCCTTTTTTTCTCCTGCAGCATCGAAGTATTCAACCCTAAGTTCCTGCATTGTTGTTTCTTCTCTTTCGCTTGTTAAATATTTCAAATGCCTTATTATCTCGTACATATGTTGCAATTCTTTGTAAACGGCAGGCTTAAAGCGTGTGTTGAAGAAAATATTTTCCTCTTCAAAGTGTCTATTTAATATATCAGGAATCTCTTCCTGCGGCTTGCCTTTCCATAAGCTCTTTATAGCTTTCCATCTATCTCTATTCTTTACAACCTTTTCCAGTTCCTTCGGATTTACCAGTTTTTTCCATGCCTTCTGCTTGTAAGTCTCGTCCCTTGCAATTAAAAGGTAATAGCTTATGTATCTCATCACAACTTCACAAATGCTTGGGCTGTCAGCAAACCAGCCTCCTTGCAAGACTTTCATATCGTCTGGATTTATCGTCCACCTCGCATAAGAACCTCCTGGCACGATGGTTTGCGGTTGGCCTGGCACATTTGAAGGATATGTCCATATAACTCTCCCATTTGAATCGCGCTCTATAGTTGCAGTTCCTTCTGAACTGGTAGTTAACTTAGGTTCTCTGATAATTAAGCTCATTGTTTGCGGATCCCACTGATAAGTCATTATCAATTCATCAATTAAATTCGTTGTTCGCTTAAATCTGTATTTATACCATTCAGGCTCTTCTTTCATATCTAGGAGTCTTTTTACAAGGTCTAAAAATTTCTCACGCATTAGCAGTGGAGTAAGTTTCTCAATTTTGTCAATTTCTTCTGAAATCTCTTTAGAACGTTTCTCGTCAAAAGGACCTTCTAGGAGTATAATCCATCTGCCTGCCTTGCCACGCTTGAAAGGACTCATACCGACCATTCCTAGCGGTCTTGCAATAAAACCAACAAGTTCTCTCTCTATACCCATCAAATCCTTTAATTCCGTTTCTAACTTTAGTTCAAGTTCAAGAAGTTGCCCTATCACCTGTCCGTGCTTTTCAAACAATTTAGTTGCTTCTGAGTCAGGATCAATCCAGTATGCCTTGTCGAACTCAATCGCTTTGTAATACAGGTCTCGCTGCAATTTAGTTAACGCTTTTTTTCTTGCAACAATCTCATTTATTTTTCTTAAAATTTCAATTTTTTTCTTTATATAGTCGCTGATTTCATCAATTATCTTTTGTATAGTTAACTCTTCCTTATCTTTCTCTGCTTCCCCACCTCCTCCTTCTTTAGGTTTAAACCAATCTTTTAGGTTTTTTAGCTTATTCCTGCCTAAATACACGCCTCCAGCCAACAAAGGAATTAATAGCATCCACCACCAATTTTTCGCGAAAAACCCAGGTTCTACAGCCGGTTCGGGTTTCGCAGGCTCGGCCGGAGGTTTGGCTGTAGTGCCTGCCGCTGGCTCTGTCGTTGTAGTTGGAGCAGGCTTTTCAAACAAATCCTGAAGGTAAGAAGGCAGTCCAGGCTGGAACCCAAAATCAAAGCCTTTAAATGAGTCTCCGAAAGACTTGAAAAATCCACCAATTCCTGTTTCTGCGCCTCTTAATTCCGGAGGGGCAAAAGCTCCGAACAATCCCTGCACCAAAGCAATTGTCAGTAACGTCAGCAGCAATGCTAAAATAAACCGCCAGAACTTGTTCTTAATCCCTTTCAGCAGCCACCAGTATAAAATAAATAATAATGTATACAAAAGCCAATTTAAGTAAGGCAGCAAAATAGTAGCTGAAAATCCTCCCAATACAAGCAAAAATGCAGACATTAAGCCCAGCAAAACAGCAATCAAGGTTTCAGGCCTTTTGACTTCCTTGAAAGCGTACCTAACTCCAATCATATAAATTGATATAAACAATAATGAAAAGAAAACAAAATCAATTGTTTTTGAATAAGGCTTGTAGTTTTCCTGCTCAAAGAAATTATTTATCTCGATTAATCCACCTTTGAAGGCCTCTGTGAAGGGCTTTGCATAAGCAGTTGAAGACAGCACTACAACTAACGCAATCAGTAAAAGTGAAATGATTATTATTTTTTTATTTAATTTCATTTTCAAAACCACGAAATGCATTTTTTAATTATATCAACAATTACATCTTCTCCGAACAAAACAGTTCCATTACTCAATAACTGAGTCAACTGCGTGTCTTTTTTTCTCAGCAAGCTAATCACTTCATCTTCGGTTTTTGAAATAACCTCAATATTCGGAATTGAAACATCAAGAACTGAGATATTATCCATTATAACCAACAAGCTTTTTCTATCAAAAATAACAGCTTTTGCCTGCTTTAACTTCCCAACATCTAATTCAGTCTTTTCCTGAGGATACAATAAAACAACTGCTGCTAAATGCTCGGCTATCCTGTTTTCAAAATTGATCGAATAAAACAATCCAGTTCCAAGCCTCTGCCCAACAACAATACCTTCTTTTTCCAGCTTCTTCAGAATGTTGAAAACTCCTGCAGCGCTGAACCCGAGCCTTTGGGCAATATTCCTTATCGTAAGCCTTTCAGTGAAATTCCTAACCAGAAAGCTCAATACACTAAATTCGTTGTCAGATAATGATAGCATTGTTTATTTTTTATTAATATTCATTTATAATTTTCTGATTAATACTTATTATTATCAAATATTAATCTATTTTTTAAAATTAAATACTTATTTTTTATAGTTATATAACTTTATTTTTAGTTTTTTCATTTTTAATTTACTATTATATAAACTTTTATTTAGAATTAATATCCATTATTTTTAAATCTTACGATTTTGATGTGTAAAATCAAAACATTTATATATTCTAATGAATTCATTAATTAATGAAATGATAAAGAGAATATCCAAGGGATACCAGCTTACAATACCTGCAGATATACGGAAGCAGTTTGACTTAAAAATAGGCACACCTATAGACATTGAAATCAAAAAAGAGGAAATAGTGCTGAAACCATTTGATGCAAAAAAAGAAATGGAGAAACTCTTTAAAGAAGCTGATAAATTTCCAAGGCACGGCTTAAGTCCAGAGGATTTGGAAAAAATGGAAGAGGGGGTTTATGAGTAGCTTTGTTGATTCTAATGTTATGATCTATGCATTTACAAATAATGACAGAAAAGAGGAATGCAGAAGTTTTCTAAGTCAGGAGAATCTTGTAACCAACACACTTGTTCTGCTGGAAAGCTATGCAAAAATTTCAACAATAAATTCCGAGGAGTATTCGGCAAATGCCATCAAGGGGGTATTGGGATTGGGAAACATAACAATTGTTGACTTCACAAGCAATCTTCTATTTGAGTCATTAAGAAGAAGCCAAAAATATGCTTTAAAGATAAGCGATTTAGTGCATTTCACTACAGCTTTGTTGAATAATTGCAGCCAAATGATAAGCTATGACAAGCATTTTGACGGGCTTGAGATAACAAGGTCAGAACCATAACTATCCCTTGGGATAGAAAACAGTGCCAACATCTTCATTGTTCAGCACTTTAAGCAATACTTCATTTTTTTTGCCGTTTGCTATGACGACAGTCGTGCCTGCCTTTGTAGCTGTCTTGGCAGCCTTAATCTTTGTCTGCACTCCGCCTAATCCAAGATGGCTAGCCCGCCCATTAATCAATTCAATGTCCTTGCCGATATTAACAACTTCTTTTATTAAGACTGCGTTTTTACGGTCAGGATCTTTATTGAACAATCCGTCAACATCTGTCAGTATAACAAGCAAATCGGCTTTCATTTTGCTTGCAATCAATGCTGAAAGATTGTCATTGTCACCAAAAGAAGGGCCAATCTCGTCAATAGATATTGGGTCGTTCTCATTGATAACCGGCACAACTCCCAGCTTAAGTAAGGTATTCAGGCTATTGCGTAAGTTGAAAAAAGTTCTTGCGTTTGAAAATGTGTCATAAGTTAACAATATCTGCGCAACTTTAATACCATGCCTGCTGAACAATGAATGGTATCTGGACATCAAAATGCTCTGGCCGACAGCAGCGCATACCTGCTGCATTGTCACATCCTTTGGCCTTGAGACTAGCTTTAATTCCTTCATGCCCGCGCCTATTGCACCGCTTGTTATTATGATGGCTTCCTTGCCCATTTTTTTTATCTCAGCTATCTGGGCAACCAGCCTTTTCATTAAAGCAAGGTTCAGCATGCCGTTTCTGTTCGTCATCGCATTCGTGCCTATTTTCACAACAATCCTTTTTGCCTTTACATTTCTCATTTGATATTTTGTTTTTATTTATTTTTAATAATTATTGATTTTTTTGGTATTGTTTTTTATTGACGGATATTAGTTATTGAATATGAATTTAATGTTATCGTTGATTGTCTTGTTTCTTACCCAATACATTAAACGCCTTTGCCAGTAAATTAAAATAATTTTAAAATATTCTAAAATAATTTCTTAATTACTTTATGCTTGAATTTTTTGGCATTTTTTCCAATGTAATCTTTTACAATGTGGCCCTTTCCTACCAATTTATACTTATAAATCACAAGCCCTTCTAGTCCAACAGGGCCTCTTGCATGAACCTTTGCAGTGCTGATTCCAACTTCAGCCCCTTTCCCATACCTAAATCCGTCTGCAAATCTTGTTGATGCGTTCCACATTACAGATGCCGAATCCACAAGATTCATAAAAGTATCTGCGTTATTTTTGTTTTCAGTCACGATTGAGTCTGTGTGCTTGGAGCCGTATTTATTTATATGTTCTATTGCATCGTTTAAATCACCAACAACCTTGATTGACAATACTAAATCATTGTATTCTGTTTTCCAGTCTTTTTCAGCAGCTTTGTCAATATTTCTGACTATCTTTCTTGTATTTTCATCCCCCCTCATCTCGACTTTGGCTTGCCTGAATTTTTTTATCATCAAAGGCAGGAATTTTTTGGCAATGCCTTTATGCACAAGCATGGTTTCCATAGCATTGCAGACTGCAGGATACTGGCATTTTGCGTCAAAGCAAATATCAAGCGCTTTTTTTATGTCAGCATCTTTGTCGACATAAACATGACATATTCCTTCCGAATGGCCAAGCACAGGTATCTTTGTATGCTCCTGAACGTACTTGACAAACTTGCTGCTTCCCCTCGGTATTATCAAGCTTATGCAATCATCCAACTTCAGCATTTGGGATACTTGCTCTCTTGTCTCTATCAATTGCAATGCCCCTTTTGGAATGCCATTGCTTTCTGAAGCTTTTGATATGATGCTGACCAATGCTTTGTTTGAGTTTTTTGCCTCTGATCCTCCTTTCAAAATTACTGCGTTTCCTGATTTGAGGCAGAGGGCGCTTATCTGAGTTACAGCGTCTGGCCTTGACTCAAAAATTGCACCTATAACCCCAATAGGGCATGTAAGCTGGTAAAGCATCAACCCATTGTCCAATTCAACTTGCGATAGAACCTTGCCGACCGAATCTTCAAGCCTTGCAACATTTTTGACTTCATCAACCATTTCACGTATCTTTTGCCTATCTATAACCAACCTTTTTATTAATACTTCATTTAACCCGGATTTCTTTGCCATTTCCACGTCTTTTTTATTGGCTTCAAGAATTGCACTTGCGCTATTTTTTAATGCATTTGCTATTGCAGCAAGCGCTTTATCTTTGGATTTTGTTGGCAATACGGCCAGCTTGAGCGATGCTTCTTTTGCAATTTGTGCCTGTTTTATTATGCTCATTTTCCCAATTCACTGCTCCTTTTTACGGCAGCATTAATTGTTTTAATTAAAATGTTCTTAGTTTTATTCTTTTTCAATACCTCTAATCCGGCAGCAGTTGTGCCTTTTTTTGAAGCGACCATTGCTATCAGTTCTTCTGGTGATATGTCCTTTTCCATCAATAATCTTCCAGTTCCCAGAGCTGTCTTGGCAGCAAGTTTGACAGCAATTTCCTTTGGCAAGCCGTTCCTGACTCCAGCTTCTGCAAATGCCTTTATTAAATATGCAAAAAATGCAGGCCCAGAGCCGCTTATTGCAGTGACTGCGTCGAGCAATTCTTCCTTCAATTGAAAGGAAATCCCGCCATAGCTTAGTATTTTTGATACATCATCAATATTGTCTTTTGTTGCAAACTTTCCGGCTGAAAATCCGGCTGCAATTTCTCCTACCAAACAATTTATGTTAGGCATAACCCTAATCACTCTTTTTCCTTTCAATTTTGACTCCAAATGCTTCAATCTGACTCCTGCAGCTACTGACACTACCAATTGATTTTTTATTACGCCTTTTATTTCATTCAGAACATTGTCAATATCCTGAGGCTTGACGCAGATAAAAACAATATCAGAATTTCTTACAGCTTCCTTGTTGTCATTAGTTGTTTTTATCTTAAGATGTTTTTTGATGTTGGCAAGATTTTTGCTGTTTTTGTCGCTTGCTATGATTGAGCTTGATGCGCCATTCTTATAAATGCAGCTAATTAAAGCTGTTGCCATCTTCCCTGCCCCGATAAATGCTATACGCTTCATAACTGATAACAAAATATATCTGATTTATAAAGTTCTTGTTTTTCACAACCTATTTAAATTAAAACCAAATACCTAGCGCTATGCCAAAACACAATGTCTCAAGGACAATGTCTACCCAGCATCCCGATAATGTGAATAATCCTTTCTTTTCTGATAATTCTGAGATTGCCGGCGAAGACGAGATAAAAGAAGTCTTTTACACATATTCTCACATACACTCAAGAGAGCAGCTTTGGGACTGCGAAGGCAAGGAAGCGGATAATTTTGTTGTCAAGAAACTGCTGAACAAGTACGAGCCGTATTTCAGCAAACACGTGCTTGGTAAAGAGGTTTTTCTTACACTAAGGGTGCCTAATCCGTCAATTGAGAAGAGCGAAGCCAAGATACTTCTTGAGACCTTGGAAAGCATACCAAGAAATTTTGATGCTGCAAAGCTGTTCTATAATGATGATGTAGCCCCCATATTTGAAATTGCATTGCCAATGACAACTGATTACAAAGAGCTTGTAAGGATAGCCGAATACTACAAGCATCATGTTGTTGGGAAGCAGCACCGCAAGCTTGGCGGCGAGATTAGCATTGCCGAATGGATAGGCAGCTTTAAGCCTGAAACATTGAGAATAATCCCCCTGATCGAGACAAAAGAAACAATATTGAATCCCGACGAAATTGTTGAGGGTTATCTAAAAAATGAAAAGGTTGACGATTACCAGAGAGTATGGCTTGCAAGAAGCGACCCTGCACTGAATTATGGAAACCTCGCAACCGTGCTCATGCTTAAGGTGGCTTTTCAAAAATTAGGCGATATACAGAAAAAAACCTCAATAGACATTCTGCCCATACTTGGGTGCGGAAGCGCGCCTTTCAGGGGCAATTTCAAGCCAACCAACATAAAGAACTGCATTAAGGGATATCCGAGCGTTCACACTTACACATTGCAGTCGGCGTTCAAGTACGATTACAGCATGCATGATGTTACAACTGCTGTGAAGTTTTTGAACGATTCAAAGCCGTCAAAGCCTGTAGCTGTTAACGAGAAAAGATGCACTTCAATCATTGAAAAATTGACAGAGGAATACCAAAAACAGGTCAAGATTCTTGGCAAATTTATAAATGAAATGGTGCCATACATTCCTTCAAGAAGAAAAAGAAAGCTGCACATTGGGTTGTTTGGGTATTCCAGAAGCGTAGGCGGCTTGAAGCTGCCAAGGGCAATCACATTTTGCGCTGCTATGTATTCTTACGGATTGCCGCCTGAACTTTTAGGAATGAATGCTTTAAGCAGCAAGGATATTGATCACATGAAAGATATTTATGCAAATTTTGACAATGATTTAAAAGATTCATTACAATACCTGAACAAGGACAACCTTAAGATATTCCCAAATGAAATAGTCAAAAAAATTGAATATGTGAGCAAGATGGTCGATTACTATGTAGATGACAAACATAAAAAAATAACTTCCATAATACTTGAAGATTTGAAAAGAAAAGACCACAGGCTGCTATCAGAAAACATAGCAAGGGCAGGGCTCGTGAGGGGGTTTTTGGGGTGAATTCAAAATTGGATTTTTATCTTGCTAGAAATTTTGATGAATAACATCATCTTTTTCTTCTTGAATATTCTTTAATCTGCTTAATGCTCCAATCTAAAAGATCTTTTGTCAGGAAAAGGCTTGATTTTGTCCTTAAAAGTTCTAATTTAGAAGTGACTTCTTTTTCAGCAAAAATTCCCGCTCTGAAAGATTTCACTAAAATACCTATAGTCCCATGCACTTCAAGTTTATAATGCTTGGCGATAGTTCTAGCTTCGAGGTCGTCTGTAAATAATATTTTAATATTTTCCTGCATGCATAATGAGATTGCTTCAGCCTCGCCAAGGTCAAGATTGTACGAAACAGCCAAGAATTTTGTAATATCCTTATGCTTCTGGTCTAATTGTATTATTCTTATGCTTGGAATACGCAAATTTCTTATCTCTCTGGAAACTTCATCAGGAATAACCAGCTCTTTAAATATATTAAACGCTTTAGTAGCATCTATCTCTGACAAGTGTATTATTGGCCCTGAATCAGAAACTGCGCTGAACTTATCTGCCACTCAAACCCCACTCGACATCCTCTTTTATAGCCATTTCCAATCTTTCGGCTTTTGTTTTGTTGATTAAATCACGCACAGCACTCCTAATCAACTCAGATTTATTTGCATACCACCCTTCATCAATCAGTTCTTCAATTTCCATTACAAGCTTCTTTGTCAGCTTTGCCGGCACAGTATCCATATTTCATCACCTAAAAAGTATTACTGGGGTAATACTATTTAAAGGTTTCTGTTTTGAGAATTATAACTGAAGAAATTCAAGATATAATAGCAAGGGCAGGGCTTGTAAGAGGGTTTTTGGGAATTCATTTCTTAAAAACAATATCTTTTGTCTTGTCAATAACTTCCTTACTGATTTTTATTAAATCTTGAATCTTAGTTTCATCTTCAATAGAAATGTTAATTCCGTAGGTATACTCCTCTCTCATCTCAATAACTTTGTTTTCTTGTATTTCTTCGATATCTGCTTCTTTCAGCATTTCAATAAATTTTTGATTAATACTTATTTTGCCCTCTTCTTTCAGAAGCTCCATCAACGCTATGGTGCAAGTCTGATTTCTTGAATCATAGCCAAATTTAACAGCTATAGCCAAAAGACAATGGTACATGCAATAAAAACCAGCGGCTATGGACCAGTCAGAAAAGCCAATTTCTTTAAAACGATTGATTGCATTAAAATTATGCTCTGCTTTTTCAATATGCTTAGCAGCGTCATTAATATTCGGCTTTATTTTTAACAAACCTCTATGCTTCAGTCTCTTGCCATGCTTCTTGCACTCTTCAATCTCCTTGCTTGCTTTGTTTAAACACCACTTAACATGATTAGCTGCTTGTGACATTTTTTATTATCTCCACGTATTCATTTTGACCATATAAAATCACGGCACTCTTAACAATGCCGATTATAGAGTCTTTTCTATTTTTAATATTTTTTATAAGGTCTCTAGATGTAATCTCGATAGAATGAATTTTCTTAGGCAATAATTCCTGCTTTTCCTCAATAATTTTGACTACTTCCTTATAATCCTTCTTTTTTACAATCACCATGATATCAATGTCCCTTGCTTTAGCATAATCCTTTAATACAGAGCCAAACAGCATTACAACCCTGCCTTTTTTAAATATTTTCTTGAATTCCTCTTTCCATCTTCTGAAGTTATTAGCCTCATCTGCCAATAAGAAAGCTATAAGTTTGCATACATAATCATCATCTAACTTCGGCTTGTATATTATTGATCTCCCTATTTTCTGGTCATTTAATACTCCTTCTTCCAGCAGTCTCTTTAATATCTTTTGGGCGCCAACATGGCTTATGCCTAAAATCTTGCTTATGGAATTGGCATTATAAAAAGCAGTGAAATCCTTAAATAAAATAAGCAATGCTTCCCTTTCCTTTTGAGTTAAAGATACCATAGTAACATTAAGTTACTATATAGAAACTTGTAGTTACTATTTAAATTTTTCGGTTTTAGGGTTAGAAAACACAGCAAGGGCAGGGCTTGCGAGGTGGGGTTTTGGCTGGTGAACTTCAAATTCAAAAAAAATTTGGTTTTCTTGGAGCATGTGGCAAAAAATCAAAACATTTATATACAACATCAATTAGTTAAATTATTACTAATTGGTGTTGATTATGCAGGGACTTTCAAAGAAGGAAATAGAAATCGTATCGTGGCTTGAGTTTAATGAGAAATATTTTTTTACAGGCGATGATATTCAAAAATTCTCGAAGAGCAAAACACAAAGATACAATATCATAAAACGTCTTATTAAGAAAAAAAGGATTGTCAAATTAAACAGAAGGAAGTATTACTTGATTCCAATAAAGGCCAAATCCGGATCGTGGAGCGTGCATCCGTTTGCAATATCGCATGAAGCTTGCGATGGGAAAAATTATTTTATCGGGGGCTGGGCAGCAGCAGAATATTGGAAACTCACAGACCAAATACCTATGCAGGTTGATGTATTCACGACAAGAAGGCAAGGCAAACTAAAGGTGCTCAACGCAAAAATCTTCTTTCACAGGACAACAAAAAAAAGAGTAGAAAATGCAGTAATAAAAGACCTAGGAGGATATTTGTTTAGGATAGAAAAAAGGCAAAGGGCTAAAAAATGGCTGAAATCAAGAAGCTGACTCTTAACGAGTTTAAGGATATTGCATCGCAGCACAATTTTAATGAAATTGTATTGGGGAAGGATTATCGCCTTACTTTGATTCTTTATCTGATTAAAGGTATAGGCGGAATGTATTTCAAAGGCGGAACAGCTTTGCAAAAAATATTCCTAAACTATTCAAGGCTAAGCGAGGATGCTGATTTTACTTTGACTAAAAACATAGAGGAAGTAAAAAGAAAGATTGTTAACACTTTAGAGGAAAGCGGATTGTTTGAAAAGATAACAAAAGATAAGGACGTTAAAGGCTTTACAAGACTAGTTGTCCATTACAAAGGATTTTCCAATGAAGACGGGTCAGTTTTCATCGACCTCAATGAAAGGGCAAAACTTTTAATGAAACCCGAGAAACATGCAATGAGGCATTTCTACAAAAATCATATACCGGAATTTTCATTAAGCACATTAGCCAAAGAAGAGATGGTAGCTGAAAAAGTTGCAGCAGCCATTGGAAGAAACCAGCCCAGAGACCATTACGACATTTACAGGATTCTCAGGGAAAAAATCCCAATAAACGTGGAAATGGTTAAGGAGAAATGCAAACAATCCAATGTGGAATTTGATATTGCAAAGATATTTAACAAGGCAAAAAAGCTCAAGAACAGGTGGAACGAGGATTTATTGCCTTTGCTGTCAGAAGAAGTAAGCTTTCAGGAAGTTATTACAACACTCGCCAAGCACTTTAAGCTGAAAGAGGAGAAAGATAAAAGAAGGAATTAAGCTTTGTCGTCCAGCAGAGAACACAGCAAGGGCAGGGCTCGTGAGGGGGTTTTTGGCGGGGTGATTAATTCCTTTAAATTTTAATACCACTCCTTACAGCTTCCCTCACTATTGTAATTTGCTTTTTTAATTTATTAAATTCTTCTGGAGTGTAGCAGAGAAAGTCTACAGGATATTCAAGATTCCATTTCATATATAAGTCTGGAGCCCTGTGTAGCAGTCCCTTACCCCTAAAATTTTTTGATATTACAATTAGGTCTACATCACTCCATTGGTGTACTTTTCCATGAACTCTTGAGCCAAACAGATACATATTTTCTATATTATTTTGTGTCTTGAAATTCTTAAGTTCATTTATGAGTTTAATTTTTTTTTTACCCATTTCAATACCTCTTCGCAGTATTTTATAATTTGGCCGCATTCTTTTTTTGTGTATTTTTTCGGAGAGTCTGGATAACGAGAGGCAGTGTATGCTGGATTAACTTTTGCGCATAATTCTAGGATTCTTAATGGAGACCCGTTTAATTTAGCTAACTTTGTCAAATCATGAATCCTAGGGAATTCATTTGTTTTCTTTATTAGCAATGCTTTAAACGCTTTTTCTGCAGATTGTTGGCACCAAAAAGCTGCGGACTTATATTTCTTTCCATCAAAATTAAATTTTGCAGTTTCATAATCTTCCTGAGCCTGCTTCATCCATCTCCTTACTTCTTCTTTCATGATAAATTAGCAATAATATGACCGTTTTTTAAATAATTATCGCTTGTCTTTAAGTTTAATGATGCCAGACATCAAAGTTAGGATGTTATCATTTCAGCAAGGGCAGGGGTTGGGAGTGGGGGTTTTTGGGAGTAATCTTCAAATGCAAAAATCAGTTTTCTTGTAAAATGCCTTTACCGCTTAATGGGTTCACATAACCATACTCCCCTTGGCCTCTAACGCCATAATCAAATTTATGACCTTCTAAAGCATCTTCGGCGTCTTTATAATTCCAGACATCTGTAGCTACAAGATGCGCAATATATAATGCAATTCCTCTTGTTGTTATGTGTGGAAATGGGTTTTCTGACCATCTGCCCACAGCACTAATCCACTCATACCAGTACATTCTTCCCCAGTACACATAATCCAAATTTTCGGCACGTCTATCGAATGCTGGATTGTACTTAGTTGGTTTTCTTTCCCCTTCAATAAAACTACCATCTGGCATTCTCATTTTGTAGTTTCGTGTTATAGCTCTTTCTTCTTTAGGCACTTTATTAAAATTTATACCTAAGAATTCCTTGTCGGGTCTAGCCTTTGTCAACACATTCTTATCTGCAACGTTTGCGTATATACCAGTAGTACCTAAAGGTATAACCCCCCTTCTTCTTATTCCACCAATGCCTTTACTCCTGGCTAAATACCAACCCTTAAAGTAAGGCGCTCCAAGTTGTTCGTCAAAATTACCCATAGCTTCTATTACATAATCTCCTGCACTTTTTGAGTGTGGATGGAATCTTCCATCCCTTAAATCATCTCTGAAAGAATCCCAGTCACTAAAAATTATATGTCCCAATTCTAATAAATCTACATATCCATAAAATCGTTCATCTTTTAGATACCTTATAAGTCTTGAACCATTGTTTACAATCTCAACTTCTGGTTTACCACGAGGCCCACCGATTCTTGCTTCAAAACCATCTAAATGTTTTTTTAAATATTCTAAACCTCCAGGCTTACTTGCTATTGTTTTAAGTTGCCATTCATTTTGAGCTATTTCACTCCACCATCCATCAATTAACACTTCTCCAGTCTTTGGATCTATTTCAAGTGGATAACCATTCTCGTCTAAGCCAAATCCTAATTCTTCAGATCTTTGCCAAAAATCATTTCGATTTACTTTTGGTATAGTTTGGCGTATTATATCAGCCTTATTGATTATATTCTTTATATCATCTAACCTTTGTTCATACATCTTCATTCTTAAATTATACCGTTCTATCTGTTCTATAGGTATTCGATTTTGGTTTAAATCTTTTTTTAATTCCTTAATCTTTTCGTTTAATTCATCCTCTTCTTCTTTATAGATGTCCTTATCCTGTTTTAATTTCATCGTCACTTTTCTTTTTTTAGTGGATTCTCTTATAGCGTTTCCTTCTTCGTCCATCACTATCCTATTTCTTATTGTTATCCTTTCCTCAATCTCTAATGTATTATATTGTTTTATTATTCTATAAGTATGTGAAAATCTTATAACTCCAATTTTTTTAGATTCTGGACTTAACTTATTTACCAAATCTTCCCACTTTTGTTGGTATGTGGTAATTTTACCACTTAATCCACTTTTCCCTTCTTCCCCAGATAGATAAACGAAAGTTTCCTTTTCTATTTCAGCAATTTTATTTATTAAATGCTGAAGTACACCTGCTGCTCTAGTTTTCGCACCTCTTAAATCTGCGTCGATGCCTAGGTCCAGCATTATTCTCTCCATGTTATCATTATACTTATTAATTCTATTTGCTAATTGTTCGGCGTTTGGAAATCCAAAACAATAAAGTTCTTCTTCATATTCCTTTTTTCCTTCGTGGTGGACAGTTCCATGGGATAGTCTTACCCTTTCAATTAGTAAACTTTTTAAGCGTTCAGGGTTGTTTATCACTTCAATTATATTTTCTCTTTTGTTCCATCCAAATCTAGCCCAAAAATTTGGGTCGTTGGGCAGATTCGTTGTAATATTTTCTAGCGCATAACCAGTTCCAACTTGGAACCAATTAGCTTCAATTCTAACTCTCTCTATATCTGAGTAGACACCCAAATCTTGATAAAACCTTACAATTCCATCTGGGTTACCAAGTAAGCTAGACTCATCAGTTTCGTCATTCCCATCTCCATAGAAGTTTCCCATTACCTTCCAAAATTCTTCAATTGTTTCCAGCTTAGTCTCAAACCAAGACTTATTTTTTGGGAACCATGTTTTACGTAGATCATACAATATTTGTGGATATCTCTCACCAACTTTTGCTCTGCCAACTCTAAATCTTCTTATGCCAGGAAGTCTCCAAAACCAATTCCATGCAAATCCAGGCCATTCTGAAGGCTTAAACAATTGAAATTTAGGTTCTTCAGTTTGCTGTTGTTGATTTGGCTCAACCATCTCCTCTCACCTCAAATTAAATTAATCTGTCAATCATTTTCTTAACATATCCGAATTCAAAATGTATGTTTTTTATCCTATTATAATCAAATTGTAATACTTCAAAATCTTCAAATTTTATTATATACCTCTGTCCAAGTTTAAATCTCGTATAATCATAAATGCCACCGATTTCTTTTACTATTCCTCTAAGTTTTGAAATCGAGTTTTGAAGATATGCAAAATCTTCATCGCTTACATGCTCAAATCTTTCATATTGTAGTTTTTTAGCTTTTAAATCTTTAGCTAATTTATCAGCTACATCTATGAATGCAAGTCCGCGAATGTCCCCTTTTCTTAAAAATTGACCTGTAGAAAGTTGCTGTTGTTCATAAGCAAGTTGTTTTTTTGCAGCAGCAACAAGCCTGCCTGTTACATTTCCTATATAATAAGCAGTCATCTTGTCGAGAATTTTGTCTTGCTCTTCTGAAAGAGTGGCATAATCAACAAATTGGAGTTTAATTTTGCTTACAAATTCCGCCATATCTTTATTTAATTCTTTAAGCAAGACTATCTTTTTCTTCTTTAACAACCTAGATAATTTTTTAATGAGTTTTTCTCTCGCAATACCAATGCCTTCTGCTTCTTGCAATAGCTTAATAAGTCCATCTACAAATTTGTCTCTTTTTGCTTTTAGTTCATCTTCTCTCTCTTTCAAAATCCTATGTAACGCTAAAGAAGCTGGAAATATACTCTTTTGTCTTTGATATGAGGGATGTTGAAGTTTTCTCAATAATTGTGGTAAGACTCCGTCTTTTACTAAAACATTATCTTTCCATTCTCCACCCCATGCTTCTGGGTTTTCGCCAATTTGTAATTTTTGTAATTTTAAATATTCTGCAAAATCAGAATTTCCATACTTTTTTCCGAATTCATCAGCATAATTATCAAAATTTTTTCCTTTTGCGTCCCCTTCCCTGCCCCAGAATCCATCATTCCCGAAAAATCCTTCCCATTTTCCACTCACTTCTGATTCCTTACATAAACCAATTAAGGTATTTATGTACCTCATTTGCTCAATATAACGCCATAAGTTTCTCACTGCGTTATCGCTTAGTATTTTTTGTGTTAATTCTACATCTCCAAAGTCTTTATATAACCCCATAAATTGTATGTTATTATCTAATCCACCTTTTAAGAACAAATTAACCCTTCTTATGAAAAAGTCTATACTGTTTGCTATAGCATAATTTGGCCAATTATCACAATCATTTCTATACCTTATTAGGTACTCAACCTCATGACCACTTATTGAAGAAAACAAAATAACAAATTGCTTTGATAATTTTTCGTCATTAATCGATTTTGCTTTTGCAATTAATTCTGTTAAGTGTGTTGATATGTAAGAAACAAAATATTCCTTTCCATTTCTAAGAGCATCAAGCAAATCTGAAAAAATTCTAGTTTCTTTTTCAACAAGGGGAAATATCCTTTCAATATTTTCAGCTAATTCTATATCATACAATCTTATTTTTTCGATATTATTTTTGACCTCACCTAGTTTTATTGGCTTTGACAACCTATAATCATTATACAATCTAAAAGCAATTAAAAATACTACTAAATCTTTTCTGTACTTGAATAAAAATTCAGGTTCGTATAGCATAACTTGATATTTTTCTTTTATTTCAACTATCCTCTCAATCGAATCTGTAAGAGGAGTAATTATATTAAAAATATTTAATGCCCTACCTATTTTGCTTAATTGCCCTGTGCCCTTTTCAGGGTTTTTTTCTGTTACTGTATTAGTTTGTTCTGCTATTTTCTTCACCCTTGGGTTTCTTTTTGTGTTAATCCTAGGCGAGTGCCTATTTTTACTTTTACTTCCCCTTTAACAGTTACCTTTTTTGGAGCTGCTGAATCTCTATGATATTTATTCATAAACTCTTGTGCTTTTGCCTTGTCTTTCATATCAAGCCCTACACGTTCTTCTAAATATTTCGCAAGACCTAATGAGGAAACTCCCGGGAATGGATTATGAAATGGATCATTTTTACTTGGGGGTGATTCTGCATCAAATGTTTTTCTTCCCCAATAAGGGTGTAAGCCGGGATTTGCTAAAGCACGCATATCAAATGCTTCATCTCCTGTACTTGGGGAACTTTCTATCCTGCCAGTTGGTCCCAGGATGGGTATTTGCTCATCAGCCCATTCAGGGTAAATAGCTTTACCCAAAGCTTGTTTATACATCTGAAAAGTTCTACTTTCTGGATGCCATAACCCGTATCTTATGTCTTCTGCTAAACCCTTCCAATCTAACTCTACATTTGCCATAAGAGTAGTGTAATCTGGATAATCTATAATGTCTTCTGGCTTTACTTTCCTTGGCTTTTTATAATCTCTAGGATCTGGTAAATTACCAAATTTATCTCTTTGATCTGTAATGTCTTGTATGTACTCTCCAAACTGATTTACTTCATGAATTGGCAAAATTATTCCAGTTTGAGGGTCTCTTCGACCTTCTGCTTTGAAACTTGGACCATAAAAGCCAATATCCCTACCTCGCGGATTACCTTCAAATTCTGCACTTGATCTTGCAAATTTTTGATAATGCTCAAGCACGTCACCAGTTACATTAGTCATATTCAATATTATACCTTTGTAAGCATTTAGCACATGATGTCCACCAAAAGCATTAGTCATTAGGTTATAATTTGTTCTTGAAGTTTCTATTTTTTGTTCAATATTGAGGGCAGACGTTGATATACTCCTATTGTATTCATTAATTTCAGATTTAAAATTTCCAGCAGTTTTATCCTTAAAGTTAAACAAGGCAGATACATAAACCCAGAATGTCAGTTCAAAATACGAATTTACTAAATCAACTACTTCTATGTTTAATTTATTCCAACCGTCTAAGTGTGCACCTTGACTTGTAACACCACCACTCCTCGCTTTGATTATGTCTTGTCTAAGGGTTTTTTGATCGTATGTGAATACGCCCATTTTATTTAGTACTTGAGTTCCTACTCTTTTTGCCTGCTCAACAAAACCCCAATACCTGTAAGTTATTTCTGACCTTGTTGTAAAGTTTGCAAGCATGTGGAATAATATTCTATTTTCTCTGAAAACTTGTGGTTCTCTGCCTTCAGGGGATTCTCTCAAAAACTTAGCATTTTTAATTATGGCATTTATTCTTTCTTTAGCCCCAGCTACGCCCAAAGTCAAAATTCTTTTTATGGTTTCACATCTGCCCATGAAATACAAAATCGCTGCGATAATTGCTACGAGTAGCGCAATCCCCAATCCAATCTTTCCTATAACTCCGACTCCTGAACTCCACATGTAAAGCAGAATCAAGCCAACCAATCCTATGCCGATTCCCCATCCGCTTAATTTCTTGCCTTTTTCGCCCCCAAATGGCCAGAAGATAGCTAATGCGATAAGTATCAATATCAAGGTCATTTTTGACATTCCCAAAAACCCGCCGTTTGCAGCAGCCGTGCCAGCTAATTCTTTGCAGTTGACAAATCCAGTGTGGCATATCATTTGTGCAACAGCGCCCCTGTTTTCCGGAGTGTTTATTGTAAGCGCAGCTGATGCCCATCCTACTAATAAAATTGAAAGCAGGAAAGCAGCCCATGGCTTGTCTTGAGGAACAGTGGTTTTTAGAGTCTCCCATACAATCAAGATAAATATAATTTCTCCCATTTGGACCACATCTTTAATTGGATTTACAGGAGGCATTGCAAGATTAACTGCGAATACAAGAGCTAATGCGTAATTCAGTTTTTTGTCTCCTTGTTTCAACAAGAATTGATTGAAGAAGAAAGCTATCAAAATAAAGCTGGTTACAAAAACCAGCAGTCCGCTCTTTGGATTTAGAATGCCTCTTTCTGGTGAAAACAAGAATGCAAACGAGCTTCTTACAAATTCTTCATTCCATATGAACTTATCAGGGGCTATGTTAATCGCAATCATCACTGAAAATAAGAATATCAAAATGCCGTAGCCAGTTTTTCCTTCTGTAGACTGCAGATTCTGTATTTTTAACAATCCAAGCACAAAATACAACACTGCTGCTATTATCATTGAATTTACCAATACAAAAATGTTGAATATCCACTTTAACGGCCCTTCCCACAGGAATCCATTCTGCCCAAAGAAGTATCCAAGCAGCAGGGACGCAAGTATCATTATCACCCAGACAGAAGTCTTTTCCTTGTCGGTTTTTCCAGGGACTAAAAATGACTGCAATAAAAACAATACAATAAAAATAATCGCTGCATTGATTAAGACAAAAAATAATTTACTCCCCTTAAATTCCTGCGCATAAGCTATTGGCAATGTTAATACACTTATCAAAAACAATACAATAATCCAAGTTAACTTATTCTTGCTCATAATTCTTTTATAACCTCATCAAGTATTTTATCATCAGGAAGCTCATCAAACTCGTAACCGTGAGAAGTTAATTTCAGCCAAAGGCGCAATGTATTATCGCTGAAATAGAACTTATTGTCTTTCTTGTAGATTATGTCAACTTCCATCAGCCTTTCAATAATGCTTTTTGTAACTGGAGCGCTTCTGTAAATGCGCTTTGCAATCTCGCTCAGCCTTAGCTCTTTGTTTGCAATAACTTTCAGGATTGTTTTGAGAAGAGTCTGGCCCCGGGCCCTGTTATAATAGTAATTAAATGAATCACTGCAATAATCATAGATTGAGTTATTTTTTTGCAGAAGCTCTATAAGAAACGCTTTTTTAACATCTTTAGTTTCATTATATTTTTTGGATATTGATATTGTGACAAACGGATTACCGCTGCTTAACAGGAATATTTCATCAATCGTTTTTTGCTCGGCTTTTTCTATAATTGATCTTACCAGTTCTGCCGCTTCATTCTTGTCAAGATTCTTTATTTCATAGCATTCAAATTTTTTCAAGGCAAGCATTTGCTTTACGGCAGAGCTTGCTGCAATGTAGCTTACATTTTCAGCATCGAAATTGATAATTGAAATAACATCTTTAATCTGCGAGAAGTTGTTTAAATCGAGAATATTCTCAAAATTGTCCAGAACAATAAGGAATCTTTTGTTATTTTCCTTGCCCAACTCTTCTGCAAACCTGAAAGCGCTTTCAACAAGCAATCTTTGGTCAGGCTTGATTTTCAATAATTCATTCTCAACAGTTTTTATAAGAGAAGAAGCGTTTTTGCTTATTTCAATTTTAAGCAGATGCTCAAGCAATAAAAAATTTTTATATTCTTTTAAGGGCCTTTTCAGGAAATGGAAAATGACATTGCCAATGAATTCAACTGAAAAATTTTCTGGGTTTAAGCTTATTTTCCCAAGGTCAATATAAACCGGAATTATGTCTTTGACATTTTTTACATGCTCCCTAACAATTGATGTCTTGCCGGATTTCCTTGAGCCAAGAATAGCGATATGCTTTGCAGAGCCTTTCTTGAAAGAATTCGTATTTTTATCTAGCAAATCAAGGTAATAACCTCTTCTAATGACTGCCTCTTTTCTGGCCAAGCTAACTCCCTATACCAATCGGAATATATACCTATAATATAAAAACATTTCGATTTATCATATTTATACTTTTTGGTATATATTTTTTAATTTAATATTCCAAATTGTATAGAAGTGATATTTAAGCTTTGTGTTTACTTATTAGTTTACTAATTGGTATATATATTTTTTGGTATAAAAGAGTAATTGGTTAATATGATTATTGTTTACAAAATATTTTAGAATTGATATTTACATGTTCGATTGATTTATGCCGTGCCTTATTTTATGTATCTAAAATTATTACTTAATCTGCCATTTTTCATTTCTATTTCCGCTTGTACAAACTTATTGCATTTTGGGCAAACATGATGGATCTCCATCCAACCTTCATTTATCTTTACCTTTCCAAATTTTGGCTCGTCTCCAATTTTGTATATGTCCAGCAGTTTAAGCGTAGCTTTAGTCTGCCAAGTTTCATCTTTTTCTTCAATTGTGCTCTCAATCTCTTCTTTTGTTAATCCATATTCGCAATAAGGGCACTTAAAATCCGCTATTACACTATCAAACATTCCCATGTTGTTCTACCTTTTGCATTTCTTTTTTATCCAATAATCTCCCCTATTTCCTTTTTTATGTCCTCCAAGTCGTATCTTATGGGGATTTTTCTTTCCTTAAGCACATCCAAAAATTTCCAGATAGACACGTTAGCCATTTCCGAAGCCTTCTCCATCGAAATCTTACCTTCACTGTATTGCTTCAAAGCCTCTTGTGTCATGTAACGCTCCAGCCCTAAAGCCAATAGTTCCCTCATCACAGTTGACCTGTCTTCCAGCTTTTCTTGTGCAATCCTATCAGATTTTTCCAATATCTCCCTCGGAACTGTTATACTTACTCTACCCAATTTCATTTTATTTCACCTTGCTTGATTTTATAACCCGCATCTAAAAAATGCGCAACTATGTCGCCAGACAGCCATGCGTATTTTGACAATTCCTTGATTGCTGATTCATATTCGCTGAATGTTGTTGTTTTATTCTTGAGGGCTTCAAGCAATATTCCCGGAGTGCTTCTGCATTTTATAGACTTTATCTGCGCAATTTTTCTAGGCTCCAAGTTATCTATAAGCAGCAACCTGGCTTTTTCCTGCACACATAATGCAATGGCTTCGCTTTCGCCTGAGCCTAAAATTTTCTTTAATTTTTCAGCCTCCTTCTTACTTTCTGAATTCAAGTCTTTAACAAAAATAAATTCATTTATATCCTTTTCAACAAGCGCAGCATCGCTATAATTTTCATTTTTTCCTTTAATAACAACCTCGTTATAAACCTCGTAGGGTATTGCTATCTTATTATACATCTTTTCCAGCAAATTCAGCTTGTTTATCTTTGCCAAAAGTATTAGCGGCGAGCTGTTTGAAATAATCATTTATCATCACATTACATGTAATAGTAATCTATTATCATCACTTATATTTAAATCTTTCTCTTTCATGTTACCACTTTAAAATAATTACAAATGGAAAGCTTTATATACTGGAGTATAAAATACTACTAAGTAGTACTCATAAAACAACGCGTTGGGGCAATGTAAATGAAGCACAAATTAAGTGTGACTCTAGACGAAAACTTAGTGCACGAAATAATGAGAGCTCTTTCTAGCGGCAAGTTTCGCAACAAAAGCCATGTCGTAGAGTACGCTGTCAAGAAACTCCTTGAGGAGCAAGATGGCTGAAGCTTCACCTTTAGAGCAGGCGGCAAAGACTGCTCCGCATGAAGAGAAAAAGGAAGAGAAAAAGCCAGTTGGGGCTTTGGAGAGTGTGGTGAATGAAACAATTCATGCAGCTGGGAATTTGATAAAACTTGGCTTGGCTGTAGGAATTCCAACAGCTCAGGCATTAACCGCCCAATCATTTGGGAATCCAATCTTAGCAAGAGACACAGCAATCATGGCAGGAGCCCAAGTTGCAGCTGATGCCACAATTAATCTTAAGAAGAGTAAGAAGTATATGGCTGGAAATGTTTTAGAGTCAGCTATTATGGGTACGGCACTTGCAGCACCTCTTCATTATATGTTCAAGCTCGCTCATAAAGTTCCGTTGGATAGTGCTCTAGGTTATTTGGGCAAAGCTGCGGTGTGGGGCGGTTTTGCTTATCCAGCCTATGTAGGATTCTATCAAGCCGCGGATTATCTAATAAAAAACAGAACTTTTAAGGGTCTTGGAAAATACATAAAGGAAAATTATTGGCCTACTTTAAAGAAAGCATGGACTTATCTTTTACCAATCAGTCTATTAAATGTATTTTTCGCACCTACGATTTTGAATGTTCCGATAGCAGCAGGATTAACCTATTTGTTTGATTTATTTGGAGCCCCTAAAAAAGGTGAGTTACAGGAAGATGAGAAAAGAGACAAGACTCCTTACTATGTTGCAGCGCCCAGAGTAGCTGGAAGGCTCGCTTATGAAGCGGTCAACAAATTAGTTTACAATCCATTAAAAGCACTCTACGAAATAGGCAGCGGTTTCTACAAATCAGCGCCGACAAAAACTGAAACTCCAACAAACGCACAGGCAGCGGCGCAAGGAGCGCGTTAAAATGAAGCACAAACTTAGCATCACAATGGACGAAGAATCAGTCTTGGATATTCTGAAGACTATTGGAAGCGGGAAATTCAGGAATAAAAGTCATTTTGTTGAATATGCTGTTAAAAAATTGTTAGAGGAAGAAAATGGCAGATAATCTAGAAGAGCAGAAACCTCAAGAAAAGGAGAGAGAGAAGACTACATTAGATAGTGTAATTACAGAAACTAATCAAGCGAGCAGGGGTTTGATAAACTCAGCAATAGGCACTGCTGCAATAGGCGCTTTTGCTGCTTTGTTTGGATTGGACGGCTTCATCACTGCTTTATCATTTCCATACGGCGGAATGATAGAAAAAAGGCTGATGGCTGAGAAAGATGAATCAAAAAAACAATTTACAAGCAGGCATTTCAGAGATGAGTCAATAGTTGGCGCATTAATAACACCGCCGATTTTGCTTGGAGTTGAAGCAGCCAAACAGCTTCCAAAGGCACTGGGCTTGGAAAATGTTGTTGCAAACATTCTCGGCTATTCTGTTCCAGTAAGCCCCTTTATTGTCGGAGGCTTGTTCCTTGGCGCTTTATCCCCGGCAATAACAGCGCTTTATTATCCAATAGATTACCTAATTAAGAATAAAACCTTTAAGGGCATTGGCGAGGATTTCAAAAAAAATTATTTGAAGGGCTTAATGAGGACAATACCCTTAGCTGCAATGTTGTCTACGGCAGTCGGTGCAACATATGCATTGCCATATTTAGCTCCATACCTGTTCCCTGCAATTGGGGTGGCAAACGTATTGTATAGAATATTCTTATCAAAAGAAAACTTGAACTATGCAAAATTACTTAATCCTCTAACTTACATTCCTAAATTTGCAAATCCGCTTTACATCACCAGCGGCATTTCAAGTTATGCAGGCAAGGTTTATAATAAGGTTTCAACTGCGATATATGATTTAGGCTCTGCGGTTGGTGGCTGGTTCAGAAAGACAGCTACAGCAGTGACTCCAACATCACAACCAAATCCAGCTTAGTTAAACACCGCAAAATCATGCTAAAATCTCCGTCTCCACAGGCAATTTTTTTAAGTCTTTCAAATCAGTCGATGACAGGTAATTAAGAACTTCAAATCCTATAACTTTGCCTTTCTTGTCTTTAACTAAAATTACTTCTTCGGACGTTTCTTCAGATACAGCTTCTTTCGAAGGGTCGTCAAACCATACATTTAAAGTGTTCCCTGTTTTGTCAAAAAAAATCTTAATTGGTTTCATATGCTTCACCCGCCTTAATCCTATCTGTTATATAAGTCGTAATTATAAAACCTTCGCCATTTAAATGTTTTGCTACAACACAATTATATTTTCCATTAACACGTTTATAATGCAAATAAACATTTGAATCTTTTCTGCTCCTTCTTATTTGATTTGGATTTACTAATGTTTCCTTAACCAGATCTTCCCTGCCTTTCATTATCCCATGCTTTGTTTCTATAATCTTATTCCAATATCCTTTTGTTACCCTAATCCTTCTGCCTAATGATGAAATAACCTCAAAATGTAGTTTATGTATTTTTATTATGTGTGTACTATTTAAAATTTACCCAAAATTTTGTAGAATTTAAACACCCAATCTATCAACCAAAACCAGCTTAAATTAATATAGCATCTTTAAACCCTTTAAAATGCGGATCGCCAGTAACAATCTTTGCGTCCAATTTACGTGCTGTAATCAAAACAAATGTGTCAGCTAACCCAAAATCCTTAATTTTTTTTCTTATCTCTGCATGCAAAATTCCAGCTTCTTTTGCAAATTCCATGCTAATTCCGTAAATATTTGATAAATTTGTTATGGTTTTATTTCCAAGCTCTACATCTCTTTTTTCTCGTGTTCCTATACTGCTAACTTCTGCAATTGTTATTAAAGAAGTAAAAATTTCATTTTCCTCATATTCTACAATCTCTTTAACTCTTTTTCCTTTATCACTTTCGATAAAATATTCTACCCAAGCATAAGCGTCGATAACGTACTTCATTCTTCAAGCTGTCCCTTAAACTCATCTTTTTTTGTAAAGGACCTCATACCCTTAAATATGCCAAATCCGCTTATTTTCACTTTTTTTACTTCTATTTTAACAGTTTCCCCCGGATGCAAAGACTCATGCTCCAACACCTCTTTTGGGATACGAGCCATAACAGATCCACCTACCTTCCTTAATTTTGTCAATACTTCCATGTTATATCACCTATATAATAAAGTTATATGAAGTATTATATTTAAACTTTTCTATTTTTATCCCCAAATATCCGTCTTGATCTGCTCTTTCTTAATACCGAAACTCTCAAGCATTTCTATAATGCTGTGCACGAATTCTTTGGAGCCGCATAGATAACAAAGGCTATTCTTAACATCTTCCATATTTTCTTTTAATAGATCCAAGTTGATTCTTCCTATTTTACCTTTCCAACTGTGCTCCGCATTTGATCTTGTTATAGTAACCACATAGTTAAAATTCTTATTTTCATTTTTTATTTTCTTCAATTCGTCCCTGTAAATTATATCATGTGGAGTTTTGACGCTGTAAATCAATTTGATTCTGTTGCTTAAATTTGCATCATTGCAATATCTCATGATCCCCATAAGGGGAGTTATGCCTGTGCCGCCTGCAATCAAAACCAAGTTATTTTTAATTTCTTCACTAAAATAGAATTTTCCATAAGGCCCTTTGAATTTCAAAAGATCACCTTCTTTCATGCCAAACAGTTTTGTCGTGAACGGACCGACTTTATTCAAGGCAATTTCCAAATAGTTTTTGTTTAATGGCGATGATGCAATCGAATATGCTCTGGCTGTTCTTATTTCAGAATCATCAACAAAGGAGACCATAAAGAACTGGCCAGGATAGAAATTTATGTTGACTTCTTTTGGCAACTCCACCCTAAACGATTTGACTAACGGCGTTTCATCTGTTATTTTTAATATTTTTAGAATGCGCTCTTGGATTTGCTGGTTTTGGGGCATTTTAATGAGTCCAGTCCAATACAGCTCCTTTTCCGCCGGTAAGCCATTTGTAGCATTCCAGCGCTGCTTTTGCGCCATCTCCTGCTGCTATCACGGTTTGCTTGAACGGAACAGGAGTTATGTCGCCGCATGAAAAAATTCCGGGGCATGAAGTGTTGCCCCTTTCATCAACAATTATCTCCTTTTTTTCATTCACCTTTACAAGATGCTGGACGAATGAGGTGTCAACAACATATCCAATCTCTATAAACACGCCATCAACCTTCAGCTCCTTTTTTTCTTTTGTCACTACATTTTCAACTGCAATCCCATCAACATTTTTGTCACCAATCACTTTAGCAGGTATACTGTTAAGCACAAGCTCTACATTTGGGCTGTTTTTCAGCTTTTCAACTGTTATCTCGTCAGCCCTGAAAGTTTCTCTTCTATGGATCAAATAAACTTTTTTTGCTATGGTTGCTGACTCTAAGGCACCTTCAACAGCAGAGTTACCTCCACCAATCACCGCAACATCTCTATTTTTGAATAGAGGCAAATCACAAGTCACGCAAGTGCTCACGCCCCTTCCCATGAATTTTTCCTCGCCTTCAATGCCAAGGCTTTTCGGGACTTTGCCATACGCAAGAATGAGGGCTTTGCATTCATAAGCTTCGTTATTCGCCAATCCCACTTTAAACCCGTTTTCTGTTTTGTCAACCTTGTTGGCTTTTCCCATCACAAGCTCTGCTCCAAAGCCAATTGCTTCATCCTGAAATCTCCGCATAAGCTCGATACCGTGCATAGGGCCTGTGCCGGGGTAATTCTCAATGTGGCTGGTAAGATTAGTCTGGCCCCCTACGTCTATGCTTATAATAAGGGTATTCAGTTTCTTTCTACAGGTATAAATTGCAGCCGTCATGCCGGCAGCGCCTGCCCCGATAATAATCACATCGTACATAAGTGTTTAGAATTTGTATGGATTTTAAAAATATGCCTATTTCCACTCCCTCAGCATTTCAATCATCAATCTTACAGTCGCCCCAGTCGCGCCTTTCGTAAGCATGCCTTTGTCAACCTTGCTCCAGACTGTTGTGCCGATGTCAATATGGGCCCATGGAATCTCGCCTACAAAATATTTCAGGAACATTGCGGCTGTGATAACTCCGGCTTCCCCTTCATCGCCAATGTGCTTCACATCAGCAACATCGCTTTTCAGGCTTTCCTCATATTCCTGCCATAGCGGCATCTCCCACAGTTTTTCAAGGCTTTTTGCAGAAGAGTTGTTAATTTTTTTCCTTAATCCTTCATTAGTACATACATAAGGGGTGCCAACATAGCCCAAAACAACCAGGCTTGCACCTGTCAAAGTTGCAATGTCTATTACTGCCTGAGGCTTTTTTTCAGCAGCATAGGCAAGGGCATCGCACAAGACCATCCTTCCCTCTGCATCCGTGTTCTTTATTTCAACAGTCATGCCGTTGTAAGCTGTCAGCACATCATCAGGCCTGTAGGAAGTTCCGCTTGGCATATTCTCGCAAAGCGGAGTTATGACTATCAAATTAACAGGCAGCTTCAGCCTTGCGCATGCTTCAATTATATGGATTGATGCAACAGCCCCTCCTTTGTCGTCTTTCATATTCAGAATGTACGGATAGGGCTTAAGGTTTAAGCCTCCGCTGTCAAAAGTTATGCCCTTGCCGACTATTGCAACAGGCTTCTGCTTTTTGTCAGTTCCATAATACTCAAGCACGACAAGCCTTGGCTTGAGGGCGCTTCCGCCTGCAACCCCAATAAAGCAGCCCATCTTCATTTTTTTAATCTGGTTTTCGTCGAATACTATGCATTTCAGTCCTGTTTTACTGGCAAGCTCTTTTGCATATTGTGCCACATATTCTGGAGTAGCGACATTTGGCGGAGTGTTTATCAAATCTCTTGTTTTGTTCACTGCTTCTGCAACTACAGATGCATATTTTATCTCTTTTTCAAAATCATTGCCAGAGCCTGTTATCAATGTTGCCTGCTTTATGTACTTTATTTTGTCCTTGTCTTTTGTTTTGTATTCTATAAACTTGTACAATCCAGTCAATATGCTTAAAGTTATTTTTTCAACCAGCTCTTTGTCTTGAAATTTACTATTCTTAAAAGAATCAATAAAAATACTAAAGCTTTCAGTTCCATTGTCCCTCAATCTTTTTGAGGAATCTGCAATTATTGCTGACAAAGCCTCAAGGCTGTACTTGTCTTCCTCCCCCAATCCGACTAAAACAATGTTTTTTATACTCTTATCTGTATAAATTCCCTTCAATTCCCCCCTTTCACCCTTAAAACTATTATCCTTAATGCACGAATCAATAATGCCTCCAAATTTCCTGTCCAATCCTTTTAATTCCGCGTTGAGGATTAATCTGTCCTTGAAAAAGCCAACCAGCAAAGCGTTATCTTTGATTTTGCTTAACTCAATTTTCAATGCCTTTACAGAAATAGCTGAATTGCCCATACATAATGTGATTTGGAAGCTATTTATTAAGTTTTTGGCTAATTTATTAATTACTGCACTTCTTACGGTTTAATCTTTATACCATTGTTTACCAGCATGTCCACAGCAACTGCATACGTAGCTGCAAAATAGCCGAAATTCAAATAACTATCAAAAAAATATAACAATGTACTTTCCGCAGCTTGCTTATGCTTAGCTTCCTTAGTCAAAGAATACAACCTCAAAAAAACAATCGCACAAAAGGAATTTTCCAAAAATGCCTTTTTCCCGTACTTCAATATGCCAACATCCTCTTTCTTTAACATCCTATCAAAAAAACCGTGATTTTTATTATCGTAAAAATTTTTTAAAATAAACTCTGCAATTTCTCTTATCCTCTCAAGATGTTTTTTACTCCTGGCTGTAAAGTATGCATCAACCAAGGAGTTTAAAAAATACATATTATCTGCCAGTAACCCGTCTGCATTTGGCGTTCCATCAAAAAAATGGCACAACCCTTTATCCTTATCATAGCATTTTTCTAAAATAAACTCAATTGTTTTTATTGCAAATTCAATTGCTTTGCTGTCATTCAATATTGTTCCGTATTTTATATAGGAAGATATCATCATTGCATTCCAATCAACATAAAGTGTTTTATCAACATATGGTTGTTTTCTTGTTTTCCTTTCTTCAAATTTTAAATTGTAGAATTCCTCGTCAGCATCCTGTGAGCCGTAAAAGCCGCCTTTTTTCTGATTAGATAAGGAATTATTTATGTAACTTATAATCTCACTTGCTACTCTTCTATATTTATCATTTTTTGTTATATAGAATGCAGTCGCATAGTTTCTAAGCAAGCCAGCATTTGTATCCAGCATTTTTTCATAATGCGGCATTTTCCAGTCTTGCGTGACAGAGTAGCGAAAAAATCCAAAGTCTATTTTGTCGTATAAACCTTCGTGCATTCCATCGAGAGTTTTTAATGCAATATCAAGATATCTTTCATTAGCGGTTTTTAGATATTGAAGAAATAGCAAATCAATGACTTCTGGAACAGGAAATTTTGGCTGTATGCCAAATCCGCCATAGGCATTATCAAAATTATCTTCCATCAACAGCAGAACTTTTTTGACGATGTCCTCATTTACTTTTGTTTTAATATCTTCCCTCTTATGCACATTTTCGTTTACACCGATAACCTTTTTTTTGAATTCCAATTTCTTATTTTTATAACCACTTTTAACAGCTTCAAGCAGAAGCTTGAGCCTTTCGGGCGGCACAAAAGTTTCGCCCGCTATGATATCGCCTTCAGGCGTCAGAAAAACTGTTGAAGGAAAGCCTCCCATGTTGTACCTGTCCCTTATATCTGGCCTTTTATCAATATATACCTTAATTGGCACGAAATCCTGGTTGATTATCTCAATTACTTCATAATTTGAATAGGATGTAGAGTCCATTACATGGCACCAATGGCACCACACCGCTGTTAAATCAAGCAAGATAGGTTTATCACTCTTCTCAGCTTTTTCAAAAGATTCCTTGCTCCACTCAAACCAGTTTACTCCGTGCTTCATTTTAATCAGGCAGGTTTTGGTATTTATAACATTTTTGATTGCTCAAATTGAGTTCATACTCCGCAGCTTGCTGCGATATCAGCAACTCAATTTGAGGCTTAAAAATCCCCACAGCTTGCTGTGATTGGAATTTTTAATCAATCAATATCAATAACAGGCTTAAACAGAAACGCTTATATATAAGTTAGGCTAACCTAACTTTCTATGTTCACTCCTAATAAAGAAGACTACCTGAGGGGGTTATATATCCTGGAAGAAGAAAAAAGGTACATGAAATCCATCGATTTGGCGCATTACCTTAATGTTTCAAAGCCTAGTGTGTCTGAAATGATTAGGGAACTCAATAAAGACGGCCTTGTAACGCACAAGAAATACTCAAGACTGATGTTTACAGCGAAAGGGCGGAGAATGGCTAAAAAACTGACATCAAAGCACCGATTGATAGAGCTGTTCTTGAAAAACACGTTAAAGATAAACTCAAAGAATATACACCAGGAAGCTCACAGGCTGGAGCATGCTTTCAGCGATGAATCAATAGCCAAAATAAGAAAACTGCTTGGCAACCCGAAAACAGACCCTCACGGAAAGCCAATACCGCTTTAATTCTGCCAAAATGGAAAAATCAAGATTAACCGGAATAATGCAGCATGCTAAGATTCCATTAGCTGTAGCTTTAATTCTAATTTTTGGGTTTGCAATCTTCAAGATTTCAGCAAAAGACGTAAAAGCCGAGACAGAGTTTGATAAAATGAAGGAAGCTGCAAGCCATTGCACGCAACCATCTGCAACAGATCCGGAATGCATGGAATCATTTAAGAAACTCCAATCATCTCACAGGGATGCCCAGAGGACAGCACAGGAAAAAGTCGGAATTGTTGGAAGCTACCCTTCAAATGATTTTGACCCAATAGAATACCTTTCAACATGGAATTATAACCATCTTCCAGCAAATGAAAGAAGCAAATATTACAGAGAAACAAAACGCGCTGACGGGAGTTTGCTAAGGGAATACTGGATTTATGCGGAAGACAAGGAAATTGAAATTGCTCCTGGAGTTTTCTTTCCAGCATGGACATATAACGGGCAGGTTCCGGCACCAACAATAAGGGCGACAGAAGGAGATAGGATCAGAATTCATTTTGAAAATAAAGGAACTAAACCCCATACGATGCATTTTCACGGATTTCATCCTTCGAGCATGGATGGCTCTATGCCTGAAGATTTTGTTTATCCCGGGCAGAATTTCACTTATGAATTTGATGCCGATCCTTTTGGTGTTCATTTATTCCATTGCCATTCTGTTCCGCTAAAACAGCATATCTCCAAAGGCCTGTATGGTGCTTACATTGTAGACCCTAAAAACGATACAAGGCCAAAGCCCAATAAGGAGCTTGTTATGGTGATGAATGCTTTTGACACAAACCTGGACGGGGAAAATGAAGTTTACGCAGTCAATACAAAAGCATTTTACTACACATTGAATCCAATTAAAGTAAAGAAAGATGAATTAATAAGAATCTACTTGATTAATATTGTAGAATTCGACCCTATAAATTCATTCCATCTTCATGCAACTTTCTTTGATGAGTATGGGACTGGGACAAACCAGAAACCACATACTTATACGGACATAATTTCATTGGCGCAGGGGGAAAGAAGCATTCTTGATGTAAGGTTCAAATATCCCGGAATGTACATGTTCCATGCCCATGTATCTGAATTCACAGAGCTCGGCTGGATGGGATTCTTCGAGGTGGCAGATTAAAATGGAAGATAAAAATCCCATTGCCCAAAGTGCCGGCAGGATAAAATTCTGGACAAAGGCATTGCTGCCTCTTATACTGGTTGGAATTTTATTATTGATTTTTGTCAAATTCGGGCCGCTTGGCGTATTCAAGTCAAACATAGTTCCTATTGAAAAGGTATTTATCCAAAGGGTTGTTTTTTCCCCTGAGCATATAAGCGTTGAAGTTTTCAATGACGGGCCTGAGCCGGTTACAATTGCGCAGGTTCTTGTAAACGATGCATACTGGAAATTTGCAATGTTTCCAAGCAATACCCTTAATCCGCTTGACAAGGGACTGATTGGTATTGACTATCCTTGGCTTGAAGGGGATGCGGAAGTAATAAAACTAATCTCAAGAAATGGCGTTGTTTTTGAAAAAGAAATTGAAGTTGCTTCTATAACACCCGTATTTAACAGTTTTTACCTAAAAACATTTGCGCTGCTTGGAATTTATGTGGGTGTTATTCCAGTCCTGCTTGGATTGCTCTGGCTTCCGTTTTTGAGAATGCTAAAGGAAAGATGGTACGGCTTTTTGCTTGCTTTGACTGTCGGATTGCTTATATTCCTTGGGTTTGATGCTCTTGCAGAGTCATTTGATCTTTTGGAAATAATACCAAGCGCGTATAACGGAACCGGAATTATACTAATCGGCTTTACTCTTGCTGTACTCACGCTATCTGCGATAAGCTACAAGTCAGAGCACCACAGGCAAATTAAAGGCGAACATTTTCAAGCTTTAATTTTTGGTTATTTGATTGCACTTGGGATAGGATTGCATAATCTAGGCGAAGGGCTTGCAATAGGAAGCGCATACGCAGTTGGGGAGGTTGCATTAGGAAGCCTGCTTGTGATTGGATTTATGATTCACAATGTTACTGAGGGAGTTGCAATAGTTGCCCCATTGACCAGATTCGTAAGGCAAGTGGGCAATTTCTATTTTCATCTCATTATAATGGGATTACTGGCGGGAGCGCCTACAATAATCGGCGCAGTCGTAGGGGGATTTGCGTATTCTCCTGTATTGGCTGTATTGTTTCTTTCAATTGGGGCAGGCGCAATTTTTGATGTTGCATATGACATAATGCATTACATGGCAAAAGGAAGATGGCTCTCTCTTTTTACGATAGCAAATGTCCTTGGCTTTTTAGCTGGACTTTTGATAATGTATGCTACAGGATTCTTGGTTTTGGGTTGAAGGAATAAAATGGCTATCTTTCAAAAATTTATGAATTATTTTAAAATATTTTCTGACAGAAAACTTTTGGCGTTTATGGGCTCTGGATTAATTGTAAGTACTGCTTATATGGATCCAGGTAACTGGGGAACTGACATCAGCGGAGGAGCCTCTTTCAATTATGACTTGCTTTGGGTTGTATGGCTGGCTTCCGGAATGGCAATGCTTTTCCAATATTTATCTGGAAAGCTGGGAATTGCAGGCTATTCTTTGCCAGAACTGGTAAAGGAAAAGCTAAAAAAGAAATGGCTTGTGCTTTCGTACTGGATTTTGGCCGAAATAGTTATTTTGGCTACTGACTTGGCGGAATTTCTCGGAATTGTTGTTGCTTTGAATTTGCTTTTCGGGATTCCGTTGCTGTGGGGCACTTACATTGCAGTTGCTGATGTTCTGCTTATCCTGTTACTAACTCAAAAAAGATTCAGGACTTTGGAGCAGTCATTTATTATATTTGTATCTATAATCGGCTTGGGCTATGTGTATGAGCTTTTTATCACAAAGCCGGATATGTCGTCAATTCTTTTGCATTCTGTGAAGCCTATACTGACAAAAGAGAGCGCTTTGATTGCAGTTGGCATCATAGGAGCAACAGTCATGCCGCATGCTTTGTTTGTCCATTCGTGGCTCATTAAAAATAAGATAATTAATGCAAATTTCGGAAGCAAACTGAAAACTTTAAAATATCATTTAATAGACAATGTAGTTTCTTTGACTATTGCTGGTTTAATTAATGCAGCGATTATAATTATGTCAGCAGCTGCTTTTCACAAAGCCGGAATACCTGTGGCGACTCTCGACCAGGCATATAAAACTTTAATACCTTTATTTGGAAATTTTGCCGCATTTGTATTTGCATTGGCACTGCTTTCTTCCGGAGTCTCTTCTTCAGTCACAGGCACATTAGCAGGGCAATCAGTTATGGACGGCTTAACAGGATTTAGAATACCACTATGGCTAAGAAGGGTCATAACAAGATTCATTAATATCATACCAGTCACTATTGCAGTTATACTTGGCATAGAACCGTTAAGAATACTTGTTTTAAGCCAAGTCGCATTAAGCTTGCTTATTCCACTGCCTTTAATACCATTGATTATTTACACTTCAAATAAGGATATTATGAAAGAACTGGTAAATAAAAAAATCACAAATGTATTTGCAGTTATTTTTTCAATTGTAATTTTAGGTTTTAATGCTTATTTACTTTACCAAGTGATTTTCCAGGGAGTTGGGATTTAATTATCTTACTATATTAACCGGTTTTTTCTTCAAGAACGAGATGATGTTCAGGATTGTTGTATCAAGAATCCTGTGCAGGGCTTCCCAGCTGTTAAAAGCGTTATGGGGGGTTATTATGACATTTTCCTGCTTCAGTAGCATATGGTTTTGAAGGACTGTTTTTAAGTCGCATTCCTTAAGAAAATGCTGAGACAATATCTGCTTTTCCTCCTTGATAAAGCATTCCTCCTCAAGAACATCAAGCCCGGCCCCTGCAATTTTGCCGGATTTTACAGCCTCAAGCAGCGCAGCTGTGTCAATTATGCCGCCCCTTGCAGTGTTTATTATCAAAACGCCTTTTTTCATCTTTGAAATAGAATTATCGCTGATAAGGTGGTGGGTCGATTTGTCGTAAGGCACGTGAACCGTTACAATATCTGAATTTTTTAACAAATTATCAAATGTCACGTATCTGAACCCAAGATTTCTTGCCAATTTCAGCATTTTATACTTGTCAAAAGCGATAACATTCATCTCAAAGCCTTTTGCAATTCTTATTACATGCTGGCCGATGCTTCCGGTTCCCACAACTCCGAGAGTCTTGCCCTGCAAATCAATTCCTCTCAGTCCATCAAGGGAGAAATCGCCTTTTGTGGTTCTCTCATAGGCCTTATGGATCTTCCTAGTCAAATTCAGGATTAAAGCAAAAGTATGCTCTGCAACTGTGTTTTCGCCGTAATGAGGCACGTTGCAAACAGTCATCCCTCTTTTTCTGCATTCAACTAAATCAATATGGTCGAAGCCGGTTGATAAAGTAGCAATTAATTTAAGATTTGGAAGATTGTCCAATACTTCTTTATTGACAACAGAATAGACAAAAATTCCGATTGCATCGGCATCTTTTATTTGGATTGCGTTGCTCTCATTTAAATACTCATCAATAAACTGCATCTCACAATTTTTTAAGTTTTTTATAAAATGTTCTTTTTCCCAGGGCTCAAGCTCAAAAAAGGCTATTTTAAAACTTTTAGGCATGGTATTTTCTTTTTTATATTGGTATATATAATTTTCTAAAAATCAGCGGCTTCTGGTCACTCCAATTCTCGGGCAATACTGATTTATCCCGCATTTGGAGCAAAATGGAGACAGGGTAATGCAAACATTCTGCCCATGCAATACCATCAAATCATTTAAATCATGCCAGTATTTTTTCGGCACGACTTTCATTAACTCATCCATTGTCTGCTCGGCATTTTTGGTTTTTACCCAGCCTAACCGGTTACTGATAACATGGACATGTGTGTCAGTTGGTATATAATCTGCTTTTTGATGGCCGTACACCATTGTTATTGCAGCAGTTTTCTTGCCGACACCCTTCAATTTCATCAATTCTTCAAATGCGTCTGGCACTTTTCCTTTGTACTTTTTAATCAAAGTTTTTGATATTTCTTTTATTCGATTGGATTTAGTAATATAGTAGTTTACCGGCTTTATGATCTTTTGTATTCTTTTTAGGGGCATATCAGCCAGTTTTTTGGGATTATCAGCTGCTTCAAAAAGTTTTAAGGCAACATGCCCTGTTGTTTTATCCTGTGTTCTTAGACTCAATATACAAGAAATCAAGACCTTAAATGGGTCTTTCTGTATCTCGCCTATTTTTGAGACAACAGGATTTTCAAAATCCTTGACTTCTTTTTTTAATAAAGTTATTATTTTGCCAATGTTTTTTATTTTCGGCATATTTTGTATAATTTTTTTTGACATTACAATTGTTGGTATTTTTATACCATCAATAACTACATTATGCTTCTTATTTATAATTTTATAACCCCTATTTTTATAAAAGCCAAGTGATGTCAACGTAGAACCTAACATCAATTTCTCGAATTTTTTCTTTTCAGCAAAATTCTCGACAAATTCTAGCAATTTTGTCCCAATGCCTTTGCTGTGAACCCTATGTTTAACGTATAGAGAACCTAATTCTCTTTCCTTTAAGTTCAGGGTTGATGTTCCAACAATTTTATTATCATCAAGGATAATAAAAGTTACCTTATCGGGATTTTTAATCCGTTCCTTAACTTTTGCAACATTATTAGTATTTAACCAAACTTTTATTTGATTTGGAGTGTAATCTTTGCTGTTGGAATATTTAATTGTGTCGCACATAATTTTACTGATGGTTTGTGCGTCTGCTAATTTTGCCTTTCTAATATTCATTTCAAAATCCTTCCGTTTTTTCTGCTCCAGAGCAGCAAATCCAATTCATCCATGTCAATTCCAACTTGTTTTGAGAAATCTATGAATTTTTTCTCAATCTCAAGGTATTCTTTTGGTTTTTTCGGCTTGTCATTGGATTTTAAAATACCAAATTCACACATTGAATTTATTATGTGCTTGTCAAGAATCGCATACCCCTTAAATCCAATGTTCCTCAGGAAATGAGATGCTTCTTTCATTCCAAGTCCTTTAATATCCTTCTTCAATGCAAAAAAATCCCTCAACTCATTTTTGTCTTTAAAGGATTTTATCTTGCTCTTTAATTGGAAATTAAATGAATCTTTCAAGTAGTTTCTTGTGTGGACTATGTGAGCCGGCCTTACGTTGTTGAAGCGATAAACACCTTCAAGCCTTCTTGTCATTTCCTCTGCGCTGCCATCAGTCAGGACGCTCCTGACAGCATCGACTGCCCTTGCCCCCATCTCAGCGCTTGTGTTTGCAGTAAAAATGCAGAAGCACAACTCCTCAAATATTCTCTCGTCATCTTTCCTTTCAACGGGAAGAAGAATCAAATTGCCTTCCCTGTAAAACCATGAATAAGGCTCGTTAAAGAATTTCTGGAATTGGTCAAGCCTTTCCTCTATCTTTGCCTTTTTACTGGCATATTCGTCCCTCAATTTATCTATTTCGTCCATAAAATAAGAATCCTCTAATGTTTTTTAAACTTTGTTGCCTTATTCGCCTGAGCACTGTTATGTGCAATCAAAATAAACACAATCATCAAGGCAGAGTAATTCAAAATCATAAACCAAGGAGTTGCCCAGCTTATTCCGTCAAACTTGTAGCCAGTTATTGGCCATAAAAATGGGGTGGGAAAAAACCTGAATGAATGAGTCGGTATGTCAATCAGTATGTGGAGCGCCCAAGCCGTCAAAGGCCAAAACCATTTTTTGGTTAGCAGATATGTAATGAACAATACCAGCAAAAATATCACAAAGCTGTGGGTCATGTTGTAGGCAGCAAAAAGCCAGTCAGGCAGCGAACTTAGTGAAGGAGGTCCACTCCTCAGGCTTCCATTAATCAAATTCATAATGAACAGAATGCCAAAAGAAAGAAAATCCGGCAATACTCCAAACAAAATTGCCAGCCAAACATACTTCTTTTTGTGGAAAACTGCATAACTCCACAAGCTATGTGCAAAAATGTCCATTCAGCCAAGCACCCAATTTCGAATATTTTTAAATTTACTTATTTTTTATTCAGCAACTTATTTAAATTAACCATTGATTGCATTAGTTATGAATGCCGCCATCGAGAAAAAAGAAAATAAATTCAAAGCTATGTTTTCTTCTTTGAAGTACAGAAACTTTAGATTGCTCTGGACTGGCGCTGTCATATCAAGCACAGGGGACTTTCTTGAGATTGTTGCTTTGAATTGGCTGGTTTATGAAATGACTAACTCGCCTTTTTATCTTGGACTTTTTAATCTGGCAAGGTCATTGCCTATCCTTTTCTTCACTTTGATAGCCGGGGCTTTGGCTGATAAATACGAGCGAAGAAAACTTATGCTATACTCTCAGAGTACTGCAATGCTTCTGTCATTTGTGTTGGCATTTTTGGCTTTTTCTGGAAAATTAACAGTATACCCCCTTATATCAATAGGAATATTGCAGGGCATTGCAAACTCTTTTAACCTGCCGATAAGACAGTCTCTAATATCTGAGTTAGTTCCAAGAGAAGCACTTGTAAATGCGGTAGCTTTAAACGGGGCTTCACTCACGCTTACGCTGGTTTTGGGGCCTGCACTTGGCGGGCTTATTGTAGGGACTTTAGGGATTAAATATGCATTGCTGCTTAATGCCGTCAGTTTTCTGGCTGTCATATGGGCTCTTTACATTATGAAAATTCCAAGACAGATGAAAGACCATAAAAAATCTTTAACCCAAAGCATTAAGGAAGGCGCTGTTTATGTGTTTAACCATAAAATAATCTTTACTGTGGCTTTATTTTCTTTCCTCATGGTTGCAGTTGGGCTGCCGTACACAACTTTGCTTCCGGTTTTTGCAAAGGATTACTTTCATATCGGCGCAAAAGGCTATGGCTATATGTTTTCAATTGCAGGCATAGGCGCTCTTGTTGGATCCTTATTCTCTGGAGTGCGCTCAAAGGAAAAAGTAAAGAAAGCAATGATATTTTCGTTTATTAGTTTTGGTTTTTTGCTGGTGTTTTTCGGGATAGCGGCAATTTATCTTTCAAATTATCTTTTTATTTTTATAATCCTGCTTGTCATGCTTGGTTTTTCGTTCTCAACGTTTAATGCAACCAACAATACTATTTTGCAGCTTATGACAGATGACGTATATCGCGGAAGGGTCCTGAGCACGCTTTTCCTCGGGTTTGGATTGACTTCTTTGGGAAACTTCATAATAGGGTGGCTTGCAGAATTCCTGAGCGCGCCTATTGCCTATATCTTAATAGGAAGCACTCTTTTGGTGTTAAGCCTATTTTTGGTTTATTACACAAAAGAGCATAAAATGCACACTTAAAATCCTAATTCAGTTTTTATTGTTTCCAGCAGAATGGGAAGCTTGTCGTAGCCTGATTCTTTGTTGAGATGGCCGCCATTCGGAACAAGACTGAATTTTGCATTTAATTTTTTAATTAATTCTTTTGTAATATCGAAAGGAATGTACTTGTCGTTATCTGATGCAAAAATGAAAAATTTACTGCAACTGCTTTTGATTTTTTCCCAGTCAAACTGCTTGTCTATAAATGTCTTGTTCAATTTGTCGTATGGACTTCCTAATAGTTTATGGAATGGCGCAATCAAGCAAGCTGCGTTTATTTTTTTGCCCGTATTTTCAAGGTAGTTCAGTATAAATGTCGCGCCCAGGCTGTGGCCTATTAAAACGGTCTCTTTGTTTATTCTACCCTCATATTTTGCAATAGTCCGCATCCAGCTTTCTAAAGATTGGTCTAGGGGTGTTGGGAATTTTGGAACAATAACCTCAAAACCTTTATTTTCCAATTCTTTCTTAAGCCATGGAAACCAGTTCGCTTCCGGATTTGCATAAACTCCGTGAATTATGAAGAAGTTCATTTTATTTTTGCGTACAGTATAGCGTCGGATAACTTGTTATTTTTATAAATCTCTTTTCTCAACAAGCCTTCAAACCTGAAGCCATTTTTTTCCAATACTCTTGCTGAACGCCTGTTTTTGCTGAAAATTTGAGCATAGATCCTTACGAGTTTCAGTTTTTTGAACCCAAAATTCACCATCAATTTCACCGCTTCGGTCATAATCCCCCTGTTCCAGTATTTTTTACCAAGCCAATACCCGATTTCCGCCTTGTGTTTTTCTATCTTGATGAAGCCCATACCGCCGATAACTTCGCCATTAACATCAATTGCAAAATGGATTTCTTTTTTATTTTTACCATTTTTTGATTTAATGCACCGGCTTATCCAATCTTTAGCTTCTTTTATTGTATACGGATAAGGAATCCTAAGCGTATACTTGCAGACAGCCTTATCATTAATGTTTCTTTGTAGTAATATCTCGTCACCTTTTTTGTACGGTCTTATGACGAATTTTTTTGACTTTATAACTGCCATTTTATTTTTTCATTGTCTGATTTGTGTTGTTTTTTTGAATATGAAATTAATGTTTTTGTTACCTCACTTGCTTCTTTCCTAGCGCATTGCAATCTTCTATCATTAAATCTTTAAAAATAAAAATTTACTTCTTCAGAAAATTGCTCAAGGTAATCTGCTCATCCCTTCTGGAGCTTAAGTAAATCACCTGGCCTTCCCTGGAGCCGTACCTGTATACAGAAATTCCCTTGCAGCCAAGCTCGAAAGCCATCAAAAATATCTTTTCAACGTCCTCGACAGTTGCGTCTTTGGGCAATGTTACTGTTTTTGATATTCCATTATCGACGTATTTCTGGAAGGCGGCCTGCATTCTCACATGCCACTCAGGCGCTATGTCGGAGCCTACAACGAATATCTTTCTTATTTCTTCAGGTATTTCTTCGATGTTCTTTATCGAGCCTTCTCTTGTTATTCTTTCTATAATCTCATCATTATACAACCTGTTCTCCATCAATGCCCTCTTCAGGTTCTTGTCAAAATAAACCAGTGTTTTGCCCTCCAAAGTTCTTCTGGAATAGCTTAATGCAAACAAAGGCTCTATGCCGCTTGATACATCTGCAATTATGCTGATTGTGCCGGTTGGAGCAATTGTTGTTCTTGTTGCATTCCTTAGCCTCTCTCCTTTACTTTTGTCGTTGTAAATGCTTATTGCCCAAGAAGGAAATGCGCCTCTTTTTTCTACAAGTTCTGCTGATGCTTTATCAGCTTCCTTTGAAATGAATTTCATAACCTCTTCCGCTTTTTTCAAGCCCTCTTCAGAATCATAAGCAATGTCCAGCTTAACCAACATATCCGCGAACCCCATTATTCCAAGTCCAATCTTCCTGTTTTTATCAACAATTTTTCTGTTTTCTTCCAAAGGATAGCTGCACATATCAATCACATTATCAAGAAAATGGATTGCTGTGTGGATTGTCTTTTTTAATTTCTCAAAATCTATCCTTTTATTTTTAACCATATTTGATAAGTTAACGCTTCCAAGATTGCACGACTCATAAGGCAATAATGGCTGCTCGCCGCAACTGTCTGTAGATTCTATCACTCCAAGCTTTGGAGTCGGATTGAATTCATTAATCCTATCTATAAATATGACTCCGGGGTCACCATTCAGCCATGCCTGCTCGCAAATCAGCCCGAATATCCTTCTTGCGCTTTCTTTTTTCACATTTTTTTTTGTGCGCGGGCTTACCAGACTGTAATCTTTGTTATTGTTCACAGCTTCCATGAAATTGCCAGTTATCGCAACTGAAACATTGAAATTTGTCAATACATTTTCCCTGCTCTTGACTCTTATAAACTCTTCAATGTCAGGATGGTCAATATTTAAAATGCCCATGTTGGCCCCTCTTAAATTTCCGCCAAGCTTTATCTGCTCTGTCGCCGCGTCAAAAATCTTCATGAATGACACGGGACCTGAGGTGAATCCAGCGCTTTCTATAATGTCGCCTTTCGGCCTTAGCTTTGAGAAATTGAAGCCAGTGCCTGCCCCTGTCCTGTGAATCAGTGCAGAGTCATGCAGCGTCTTGAATATTGAGCTTATGTCATCTTCAATAGGGAGCACAAAACATGCTGCCAGCTGCTGCAGTTTTCTTCCTGCATTTAGTAAAGTCGGAGAATTCGGCAGAAAATCCAAAGAAGCCATCAAATTGTAGAATTCCTGTTCTGTCCTTTTAACATTGTTTTTGCTATGCTTATAATTTGCATCTGATTGGGCTAAATTTTTAGCTACTCTCCTGAACAACTCTTCTGGCTTTTCAATCACTTTGCCTTTTTTGTCTCTTTTTAAGTAGCGCTGCTCAAGTATCAGCAATGCGTTTTTTGACAGATTTAGTCTGGGCATTTTATTTCACAAATTCAACTCCTATTTTATTCTTAAATTTTGAATCGCCAGTTAGGAAAAATATGTTAGTTTCCAAAGCATATGCATAACCTATACAATCGACATAACTAAGCTTTTCTTTTTTGTTTGCAAGCTTTATTTCCATACACTTCTTTATTATGTATCTTGGGATCTCAACTCCAAATTCTTCCCATTCTTCAAAATAACGTTCTGCGGCTTCTTTTCCGTAATCTTTCAGAAGCGAATAATATAACTCCATTAGATTAAAATCTGAGGTTACTAGAATGTGGTTTGAGTACTCCTTATAATCCTTATTTCCGCCAATTAACTCTATTAGTGCATAGGTGTCGCAGAAAAAAACTTTTTTATTTGACTCAACTTCTATTGATATCTCTTTTGGATATCCAGTGCTATGACTTGGAGTCCTTTCCGTCGCCAACATTTCATACTTAGTGCTCGTCGTAGCCTTCATCAATCTCTTCCATGACCCTTTGTGTTGGTTTTTTTAGTTTCAAAGTTCCAAACATTTTTTTGAGTTTTTTACTGTAATCTTTAAAAACTAATACTGTAATCTTATCTTTTGGCTTAATATTCTCTTCTTTAATTATCTCTGATGGTATTGTTATACCTAACGAGTTTCCCCATTTCTTTGTTACGGCTTCAAATTGCTCCATTTTCATCACCCATTCTTAGGTATAATCTAATTATATATAAACATATCGTTTTTAATTTACCCCTATCAAAAACTTTATATAAACTCAAACAATTAATACAGATTATGGAGCATTTATCCATCAAAGAAATTCACGACAGGCTGGAAGAGCTGAAAGACTGGGACCTTGTAGGCCATGAAATAACGAAAGAGTTCAGCTTTAAGGATTTCAAGGAAGCAATGGAATTCGTGCAAAAGGTTGGAGAGGAATCCTTGCATCAATATCATTATCCTGAAATCATGATAAGAAACAATAAAGTGACAATAACTTTGACAACGCATGACGAAGGCGGAGTGACCCACAAAGATTTCAAGATGGCGAGGATAATCGAGCAGATGGTTTAACCGATAATTATTTATAACTATCAAAACCAGACTTTTACATGCAGACTTTTACCGACTTATTTAAAAGAAAAATATCATTGAGCGAAGATAGAAAAAGTCATATTTTGAATCGGTTAGAGATGCCGAATCAAGAAACTAAAATAGAAGAAACCTTAGCTAAGCCAGAATTAATAAAAAGAAGTGTGTCAGACGAAAACGTGATAATATACTACAAACATTACCAAAAAACACCTGTAACAAGTAAGTATCTGGCAGTTGTTGTAAACAATAGCAAAAGTTTTATAATATCCGCTTACTTTACAGACAGAATCAAGAAAGGTGAAATTATATGGACAAAAAGCTGAATATATGGTTTGACAAGGAAGGGGATTTTTTGGAGATAACTGTAGGCAAACCTGTAAAAGGTTTTTTTAAAGAACTGGATAATGACATGCTTGAGAGAGTAGAAGCTAAAACAGGAAAAGTTATAGGTTTCTCTATTCTAAATTTCTCTAAAAGATTTGACAAATTAAAAACAATAAAAAAATTTCAGTTACCAATAGCTATAGAGCTTAAGCATGCGTAATTTGGCAGAATTTAAAATACAAAGATTTCAAGATGGCGAGGATAATTGGGCAGCTGGTTTAAAATCTTGAATAAGCTTCTTTATCAAGGAAATTTTTAGGTAATTTTGAACTTGTTTTCCTATTGCAATCACGACAAAATAAAGTTATATTATTTTCGTTGGTACTACCACCTTTTGCTACTGGAATCTTATGGTGAAATTCTAGCTCATTATCTAACAAATTTTTACCGCATTCTTGACAAGTGTGATTATCACGTCTAACAACTTTTAACATAACTTCTCTTGGAATATATCTGGAGATACTTCTAGTTTCAGTAGTCTCGGTAAATGGTTCATTTATAAAAAAAACAGGACAAATATGACCAAAAACTGAACAGCATTTTTCAATCAGTTCTTTAGGATGTTTTTTAGGATACTTATTGTGATTAAATTCCTTAACTTCTTTTTCAAATAAAATTTTTCTCCAACCCGCGTATCCCTTATTAGCCAATTGTTCTTTTAAAAATTTATTATGTTCTATGGCTTCCTCTCTTGTAGGTCCAAGAAGAGGAAATTGTTCTACAAGAGGTCCATAAGGACAATATTTTAATTCCCAACATGGTTTACAGACATGCTTAGTTATTTTTTCCCATTCTTTTTTTAGTTGGATATCATATTTAGACGGTTTATGATTTTTTAAGTAAGCTGTTGTTTCCTTAATAAGTTCCTTTTCTGCATCTACTCCTTTAGACATTTCAATACTCAATCCCCTTTCTAGCAACAATCCCTTTCTGCCATGGATGCTTGACGAAATTAATTATATTAACATAATCTGCAGCTTCCATCAGCTCTTTCGGGGCATCTCTTCCTGTGAAAATCAGCTCAACCTTTCCATGCTCTTTTACAATCCCAAGAACTTCCTGCAACGGCACAAGCCCTTTCTCAAGCACGCAGTTTATTTCGTCCAAGATGACAACATCATATTCTCCGCTTTTGATGATTTTTTTGGCATGCTCCCAGCCCTGAATTGCGGCTTCCTTTTCCTTTATGTCAGGGTTGAAGACAAAAGCTCCTGTCTTGTCTGAAAATTCCTGCAAGTGCTTCTGTTTCTCCTTTAGGGCATCAACACCAAACTGCTCTATAATAAAGCCAAGCTTCTTTGCGGAATAAATCTCGCCAGTAACTCCGCTTTTCAGGAATTGAATCATGTAAACTCTCAAGTTGTTGCCCATTGCGCGCATAGCTAATCCAAGAGAAGATGTTGTTTTGCCCTTCCCGTCTCCTGTGACGACATGCACTAGCCCAAGGTTCTCCCTGCTGTCATCCCCCCTTACTTTGATTGTATTTCTTAATTTTGTCAATGCCATTTTTTATTTAAAATTTTTTAATCGTATACTTTTCATAAATATGCCTATGGTTATCATATCCAACATTAAACCACCTTTTTTTAGAGATTAAACAAAAAAAAGAAATTACATGCAGATGCCCCAACCGCATTTCGGGCAATCAAAACAGCCGTCCTTCTCTTTTAGGGCTGTGCCGCACTCAGGACAATTTTTTGGCTTTGGTCGTTGTTTTTGAGCTTCCATTTTGTTAAGTGCTGCATTCACCAAACCCGCATTCCTCATTGACGCAGGCGCTGCACCCTCCTTCCATTTTCAAAGTTTTTTGCTTGCATGCAGGGCAATCGCTTAGCTCAAGCTCCGTTGCAAGCACAGTCTTGCTGCTTTCATTTGCTACAGTTGTAACAATCATGCCGAGCTTGTAATATTCTCCTTCCTTGTGAAGCATCTTGTATTTCAATGCATGATACACAGTTGTAAGCTTGTTGTTTGGCAGCATTATAATGTCGTCTCCGCTTTTCTCAACAACCTCGCCATTAAGCTGCATCATGAATTTCTTCGTCTTTACAAGGTCAAAATCTGAAATTTTGCCTTCTGTGCTTAAAATCGGGTAACGGGAGCCTTCCCTATAAACTGTTATTCCTTTTATACCTTTGCGCCACGCGTCAAAGTAAATGCTTGAAATAACTTCAGGCTCAATATCCTGCGGCAAATTCACTGTTGAGGAAATGCTGTGGTCAATATACCTCTGCCACAAGCTTTGGATAAGCACCCTCTTGCTTGGCTCTATGAAATGGGATGTCCTGAAGAAATGCGCAGGCAGCACTTGTTTCAAGTCCTCTACATCCCTTGTGTTCTGCACTTTGTCTTGCAGCTTGTATTTTTGGATGTAGGCATCGACTGTTGAGTGGAATACCTTGAACATCTGGTTGCCGAAGCTTTCAGAGCGCCTCGTATAGTACAAAGCAAATATCGGCTCTACCCCCCCACTTACTCCTATGAAATTTTTGCTGCCTAGTGAATAGCCAAGCACAATGCTCGAGATTGTGCCTGTAGGGGCAATTGAAAGCAATGCAATATTCCTCAAGCCTTTGTTTCTTATCATGTCTTTTGTTTCGTCGTCAAGCGCTTCCCTGAAAAAAGCCCCTCTGCTGTAAGATTCATACTCAAAAATCGGCGAAGAGCCTTTTTCTTCTGCAAGCAATGCAGACGCTTGGTAAGCGGAATTTGCAAACAGCTTTGCAACCTTTTCCAGTATCTCCAAGGCTCCATCGCTATCATATCCAATACCTAGCTGGTTGAGCATGTCGGCAATGCCCATTATCCCCAATCCGAGCCTTCTTGTCTCATAAGCTGCCTTTCTCTGCTTTTCCAGTGGGTTTAAGGTTTCATTCCATGTAACCACATTATCAAGGAATCTTATAGCCAGCATTGTTGCTTCCTTTATGCCGTTCCAGTCAATCCTTGCATCATGAGTGTAGCCGTTAATAACAAATCGTGATAAATTGATTGAGCCTAGGTTGCACGCCCCTCCATCTTCAAGTGGGACCTCGGCACAAGGATTTGTGCTTGATATCTGCCTGCCTACATAATTTGAAGGTGAATACTTGCCCATTGTCGTCCAGAATATCAATCCAGGCTCTGCTGTCTTGTAATTTCCGTCAATGAACGAGTTCCATAATTCATGGGCTTTCACTAATCTTTTGATTTCCCCTGTTTCAGGCGAATTAAAATAAAGCATGAAATCGCCTGCATATCTGATTGCCAACTCTTTTTCATCATCACTTTGCTTTAATACAATGTCGCCAAACATATCCCTGTAGCTTTGGTTTCTTAAGTCAATCTCTTTTATTTGTTCTGCCCCCTTATTTGAGAGGAACCTGTTGAGCTCGTCTGCATTGTCAAAGGAAGCTAACAAACTGTATTTCTCAATAGGCTTTGATGGAATTCCAAAAGAATAATGCACAGTGCCTGTTTGCGGAACCCCCAAGCTTGAAATGGATTTGTCCTTTTCATAAACAAGTATTTTTTCAGAGCCGTAAGTTTTGTGCTCTTCGACAGCCTGCATGAACTCATCAGAGACTTTCAAGCTTATGTTGGCAAACCTTACTTGAGTGTTCTCCCTTACCTGCCTTTGGATTTCCTTTAATTGCGATTCGTTGAACTGGCCTGACCACTTGCACTGCTCAACTATCTGGCTCGTGACCCAGTTGGGAATTTTTTTTACATTAACAAAAACAGGGCTGTCAGGATGCTTCACATCAATTGTCAGCATCAATGCCCCTCTTCTTCCTGATTGGCCTATCAAGCCCGTGGTCAATGAGAATAATTCCATGAATGATACGCTGCCTGTTGAAGAGTCAGCTGCATTGTGCACAATGCTGTCCTTTGGCCTTAAAACAGAGATGTCAACTCCTATGCCGCCTCCATATGAATATGTTCTTGCGCATTCATAAGCTGAATTGTATATGCTTTCGATATTGTCTTCGCTTATTAAAGAGACAAAGCAGTTCGCCAGCGTTTTCAGTCTGTACAAGTCCCCTGCCCCCGCTATTACTCTCCCTCCCGGCAGGAAGTGGCCGTCATAGAATAGCCTGTAAAACCTTTCAGCATACTCATTCTGCTTTTCAGGAGATTCAACAGCTGCTATGAATGCTGACAATCTTGCGAACAAGTCTTCGGGCATTTTCTCTATCATCTTGTTGTTAAGGTCTTTTAGGTAGTACTTCTTTTGGTAAATATTGATTGCAAGCTCTGTGTTGTTTAGATAATCCGGATGCGTTGGCAGTTCTCCTGACTTTTGCATGTCTTTAAGATGAAATAAAAGATTTTTGTATGACTCAAGCCTGTCATACCCGATTTTTGATGATAACTTGCTTTTGTGGGCAAACATGTGCAGCAGGACTGTCTTTTCAGAATCATCGCCTTTTGACGCTTCTGCCAATGCCTGCCTTAACTCTGCCCTCTTTGCCCTGTAAAGGATGTAGGCCTTTGCTGTCTTTGCATGGCCGTTTTCTATAAGAACCTGCTCAACTGCGTCCTGGATTTCCTCAACACTTGGAATTTCCTTGTTGGATTTCAGGAGCTGCTCAACAACTTTGTCGCTTAACTCTTCCGCTATCTTCCTGTCAGAGCCTCCTACAGAGTGGGCTGCCCTAAAGATAGCATTTGTTATCTTTGCTTTGTCAAAATCTGCTATTCTTCCATCCCTCTTCCTTATCTTAGAAATCTTTTGCTGCATTTTCAAACCTCTTTATTTTATAACTTCTTACCTCTAAATTAATATCTCAATACGCCTTCGGCAAGTTTTAGTGCTCGGCTTCGCTTTTCTGCCATATCGCGAAGCCTCCCAATTTATACATTAAACTGATGATTTTCGCGCTTTTTACTACTGGAACGAAAACACAATATGTAGTGGGTAAGGTAGCGTCGATATACTACATGTAGTAGGTTTTTCAAGCACCCCTTATATTTAAAGATTTTGTTTTTGCGTTTTTGCTATATAGCCCCCACTTTTCGCTTTTGGCAGTTTTTTGAGGTTTAAATATTTTAGCCAAGGATGTCCAGTGGTCAGTAAGTTTTAAATATAAAATAACTGCAAACAAAAATGATGAAAATTCCCAAATGTGATTACAATGGCACTTGTAAAAACAAGGCTTACAGGGAAGTTTTCCCAAGCCTTTTAGGAGGAAAATATAAGAATCGTGGTTGGATCTATTTATGCAGAAAACATTATTATCAAGAGCAAAAAAGATTTAAAGGAAAATTGCCAAATTCTGATGCTGGTTAAACTCAATAAGAAATGTTTTTATAGGGTTATGCTTGACTTCTGGCTATGGATGGGGGAAAGTCTAAAGAAGATATATCTAAATTAGTTAAAGAATTCTCTAGTTATACCAAAGAAGAATTGGATCATAAGTCTGAAAATCAAGTAAAATTTATTAAGAAACATCAATAAATTACCATAGATGGACTCAAAAACCACAATAGACAATTTGAAAAATAAAGTTAAGAAATTCTGTGAAGATAGAGATTGGGATAACTTTCATAATCCAAAAGATTTGGCAATAGGGATTATTACTGAATCTTCTGAATTATTGGAACATTTCAGGTTTAAATCTAATGAAGAATCTGAAAGTATAATCAGAACAAATAAAGATGGAATTTCCGAAGAGTTAAGTGATATATTTTATTTTGTTTTAAGACTTGCTCAAAAATATGATATTGACTTAAGTGAGGAATTAGATAAGAAACTAAAGAAAAACACCGAAAAGTACCCTATTGAGAAATCCAAAGGATCCAATAAGAAATATGGTGAATTATGATAATCTATGAGTCCACCAAGCAGGATTTTTTGAATGATGTTGAAGCAGGTGATATCAACAAAAAGATAGAGGAAAAATACCTTGCTCTTATTGGTCGTCCTCATGAGTCAATGAAAAGGTCATGGAACAATTCAATGAGTTTTATGTATATAGCCTTGAATGACATCAGTATTCCACAAACATCTGGAGTTTCTATTGAGTTTAAGATTCCCTATACCACTTGCAAAATTGATTTCCTCCTTTCCGGGAAAGATAAATTCCAAAAGAATGTTCTCATCATCATTGAACTAAAGCAGTGGCAGGAAGTTCAGAAAGTAGAGGGGCAGGAAGCTCAAGTTAAAACTATGATGCAGGGCCGCCAGGTACAAACAAACCACCCCTCCTACCAAGCATGGAGTTATTCTTCTTTAATAGAGGACTACAATGAATCAGTTCAGATCAAAAAGATAGAATTGTACCCTTGCGCATACTTACACAACTACGAAAGAAAAAATCCAGAACCCCTCGTTGACAGCAGCTATCAGTATTATGTTTCAAAAGCCCCAATATTCATGAAAGGAGATATATCAAAATTAAGGGACTTTATTAAAAGATACGTCAAGTATGGAGATAACAAAGAGACCCTCTACATTATCGAAAATGGAAAGATAAAACCCTCAAAATCTCTCCAGGATTCCTTGTCCAATATGTTAAACGGGAATCCTGAGTTCACATTAATAGATGATCAGAAGGTTGTATACGAGAAGGCATTAAGCATCGCAAGAAAATCACACAGTGACGGGAAGAAGAGAGTTTTGATTGTTGAAGGTGGGCCTGGAACTGGAAAGACAGTAATTGCGATGAATCTTCTAGTACAATTAACCAATGAAGACTTAGTTTGCCAGTATGTTACAAAAAACTCAACTCCAAGAAATGTATACTCCTTCAAATTAAGTGGGAACCTCAAAAAAACAAGAATTGATAACCTCTTTAAAGGTTCAGGAAGTTATGTTAATTCCAAAAACAACGAATTCGGTGCATTAATAGCTGATGAGGCCCATAGATTGAACGAGAAATCAGGGATGTTTAAGAATAAGGGGGAGAATCAAATTAAAGAAATAATTCATGCTGCCAAGGCGTCAATATTCTTCATTGATGAAAACCAAAGAGTAGATATCCATGATATAGGGAGAGTGGAAGAAATTCAAAAATTTGTAAAAAATGAGCATGCAGAAGTCGATGTAGTCAAAATAGAATCCCAATTCAGATGCAACGGATCTGATGGGTATCTCGCATGGCTTGATGACGTGCTAGGAATAAGAGAAACCGCAAACTTTGATGGATTTGATATGCGCTATGATGTCCGAGTCATTGATGATCCAGAAGAATTAAGAAAATTTATTGAAGATAAAAACAAGACTAACAATAAGTCTCGATTAGTTGCAGGATATTGCTGGAATTGGATAGGCGAGAGTAAAAATAGGCCTGATATGTTCGATATTTCTATTCCAGGGACAAACTTCAAGGCTAGCTGGAATCTTGCAAATACTCTTACTTGGGCCATTGACCCCAGATCTATCAAAGAAGTAGGTTGTATTCATACCTGTCAAGGTCTTGAGTTTGAATATGTTGGAGTAATCTTTGGTGAGGATATGAGATATGAACAAGGCAAAATCATTACAGATTATACTAAACGTGCAAAAACAGACCAATCACTAAAAGGGATTAAAAGAATAGCAAAAGAAAACCCAGATAAAGCAAATAAGATTGCAGATGAAATTATAAAAAATACTTATAGGACTTTAATGACTAGGGGCCAAAAAGGATGTTATGTTTATTGTTGTGATAAAAATTTGAGCAGATATATACAGGAAAGATTGAACAAATTTCACACAAGAGATTATAATTAACTTATATTTAAGAACCAAAATTAATTAGGTAATTGCAGAAAAATCAAACAAAATCCAAAAAACAGACAATGAAATTGATGAATTAGTCTATCAATTGTACGGAATAACTGAAGAAGAAAAGAAGATAATTGAAGAGAGCTTGAGATAATGTATTAAAATGGAGTCAAACGAAGTTAAGGTCAATTGTAATTTTTGTGGTAAGGAAATACCATGCCCAGTAGATATGGTAGCGCAAAAGCACGCTTGTTATGACTGCTTTTTGGGTTTGAAGGAAGAAGTTTCTGATGAGGAAATTGAAAAAATCCATGTTGCCATTCCGACAGAAAAAGCCATGCAGGCGATGCCGGATATGGTCATGAGCTATGCTATGGAGGAAATATTTCCAAAATTATGGAAGGATCAAAAAGAAGAATTTAAAGAAATGTCAAGAAAAGAATTAGCTGAAATTTCTTTTCTAGCAGGAATTCAAATAGCTCTAAAAACTATAAAAGATATTGAAAAAGAGAATGCGCAAACAAAAAAATGAAATTTAGTTATTATTTACAATATAGAAAAATAATTCATCAAAAACTTTAAATATACCCTAACCATATATCTTTTGGAGGCTTAATTAATGGACAAAGAGGAATACGAGGTTTTAAAGGCAAAATTCTTACAATTGTTCGCAAGCGTACCTTTACCCTTAAGAAATGAGATAATCGCTTTAGTTGACAGTCAGCCGGTTTCATGGAGCGCAGCATATAGTGAAATCATGAGTAATACGCCCAAATCACAAGTTATATTAACACATCTAAAACAAATAAGTCTATTGTAGGTGTTCATAAATGGAAATAGACGTAAATTATCTAAAAAATCTGGTAAAAGCAAGGCTTTTGGCTATGCCCCCTGATATAAGCTTTTCTGTGGGCAATTTTGGGGATTACACCAGAAATGAACTGATAGAGCAGGTGGAGCAGGGCACTGAAATAGGAAAGGCTACAATTGACATGCAGCTTGCATTTATCAGAAAAATGCCTGGGATTTTGAATACTCAATAAAAATGATAGTAATAAGAACTAATCACGATATTGCAACTTCTTATCTTTTTGCTTTCAGCGAAGAATTGATTAAAGAAGCTGAAAATAAAGGTTTTAAAGTAGCAAGAATTGAAGGAATTAATGTTTCTGAAACTAATTTAAGAAGCAGGATAAAAAACAAGAAGCCTAGTTTTATATTTTTTAATGGCCATGGAAGTGATACTTCCCTTTTCAATAATCAGGAGCAAGAATTCATAAACGTAGATTCTGCTGATGTATTCAAGGAAATTGTAACCTATGCTATTGCATGCAACTGCTTGGTTAAGCTGGGGCCTGCAGCCATAGAAAATGGGGGCTATTCTTTTATCGGATACAAAAATCCATTTTGGATTGCAAGAGACCACAAATATGAGGCAACGCCTTTAAAAGATAAAATAGCCAGACCAATAATGGAATGTTCCAATATAATAGTAAAATCGTTGCTTAAAGGCAATACGGTAGAACAGTCTGTTAAGAAATCCCACGAAAATGCTAAAGAAAGTATACTAAGCCTTATAAATTCAAAAGAACCATTAGCACCAGCTTCATTACAGGCATTAGTAGCAAATGACTCCGCGCTTGATTTTAAAGGCGATGCTTCTGCTAAAATAATGTAAATCAGCCTTATTCCACACTCTTTCCAAGCTTTCCCAATTTCTCGCCTTCCATGAACTTCCTGAGAACTTCCTTTAAATCCTTTATCTTGACCCTTACCTGCTCTGTGGTGTCCCTTGAGCGGACTGTGACGCTTTCATCATCCAAGGTTTCAAAGTCAATCGTAATGCATGCGTATATTCCAGTTTCGTCCCCTCTTGCATATCTTCTTCCGATTGAGCCTGAAATGTCAAATGTGCATGTCCATTCTCTTCTTAAATCATTGTAAACATTTCTTGCTTTTGCCACAATGTCTGCTTTGTTTGACACCAAGGGAAAAACACCAAGCTTGATGGGAGCAAGCTTCGGATGAAGTTTCAAAACAACATTTTCCCTTGACTTGTCATAGTGGTAAGCGTCAAACATAAAAACCAAAAAAGCCCTTTCAACGCCCTGAGACGGCTCGCAGATGACATGAGGCAGAATTTTTTTCTTTGTTTCCTCGTCAAAAATGCTCAAGTCGCTTTTTGAGTGCTCCATGTGCTGCTTCAAGTCAAAATCTGTCCTGTTTGAAAGGCCTTGCAGCTCTTTCCATCCAAATGGAAACTCATATTCCAGATCCCACGTGTCAAGGGCATAATGGCTTAACTCATCTTTTACATGCTGCCTTATCCTGAAATGACTTGGATCAGCACCAAGCTCTACAAACCATTTGTGCATCACCGCAAGCCAGTAGGCATGCCATCTTGTTTTTATGATTTTTTTGCTGAGGCAGTCTTTTATCATCATTCTTTCCATCTTCTTGTTGTTTTTTTGCATGTCTGCAGAATAAACATTCATTTCATAATCCAGCACTTCATCAACAAAGCTGCATTCTGACTGCTTTTCAGGATGAACAAAATATTCTATCTCCATCTGCTCGAATTCCCTCATCCTGAACAGGAAATCCCTGGGAGAAATCTCATTCCTGAAAGATTTTCCGATTTGGGCAATGCCGAAAGGCAGCTTGAGCCTTGCATTTTCCTGCACAAGGCGGAAATTCGAGAAGATAAGCTGCGCTGTCTCAGGCCTTAGAAATGCCACAGAGCTTGATGTCTGTACCGGGCCTATATTTATTGCGAACATCAGATTAAAGTTTTTTGGATCTCCAAGCTCAGAGCCGCACTTCTGGCATTTTATCTTGTCTTTTTTCAAGCTGCTTTTTATATCCTCCAATGAAATGCCTGCTGTGGAAACCTTGTGCTTGTCTTCAATCAGCTGGTCGCCCCTGAACCTTGAGCCGCATTTCCTGCAGTCAACAATAACATCTGTGAAGCCGTCCACATGACCGGATGCTTCCCATACCATCGGATGGGTGATTATGCTGCCGTCTATGCCGACAATATCATCCCTTTGCTGGACAAACGTGTTCCACCACTCCTTCTTTATGTTATTCTTCAGCTCAACTCCCAGATGGCCAAAATCATAGAATCCAGATATTCCGCCGTATATCTCGCCGCTTGGGTAAACAAACCCCTTCCTCTTGCAGAAAACAGCCATCTCATCAATTGTTAATTTTGGTTTTTCCATTTTATAACTTTAAATTTTCACCATTCTATTGTCTGGTCTTAGCTTTTCGACAACTTCTATGGGTATGTATAAACGGTCATTCATTGGGTCTATATAACATCTTTCATAAATCCCTCTTTTATACAATCTAGAAGCGGTCATTCTGGAAACCTCTATAAATTTAGCTGTAGCTGCTAAGCCGATGCATAATTCTCCTTCAATTAATTTGGTTTTAATTCCTTCTCGCTTTATTATTTTATTTTCAATTTTTCAATCCACTCGCTTTGCTCGCATATTCTTGTGTTCGGCGGCAAAGGCAGCCTATATTACTTCTTTCTGCATTTTGCTAACAGCCTCTCCGCCTCGCCTATTTATTCATCTTTTTTTAATTTAATCGTGAATGGATTTTTCGTTATTGAATTTTTATTAATGTTTGACCGTATTGAATGTATGTTAATCTGATTAACCTTTTTATTGAGATTTGGCTAATTTCTTTTTAATTTTATTGTTTTTTGAGATCTTTGTATGACTTCCAGAAGAAAAACCCTATTATCATGAAAGTCACAACAGGAGAAAGCCATTCCGGTATGTGCATTCCAAAGCTATGGCCCGTCATCACTATGCCTAATGCAAATATGGAATACATTGCGCCATTCTTCAAGTACTTGTATTTTTTGACATTTTCAATGTTCATTACTGTGAGCTGCCTTACGACAATTGCCCCTATGCCATTCCCCACCAATATTATGGGCAGGACAAAAGTAAACGCAAATGCCCCCAAAATACCGTCAATAGAAAATGTGGTGTCAATGACCTCAAGATAAAATATTTTGCTGATATCGGACATGTGAGTGCTGCCTTCAAGCATTCTCTTTTCAGCCTGCTCAGCATTTTCCTTGAACCCATGCGTGATAAAAAATGCGCTTGAGCCTATCACTGCGCCCAATGCCATTAATGGATTTATTTTGATTGAGAACCATACAATCGCAACAAGCAAAACAGAAACAACTGCAAAGAACCAGACTCCCTGCCTCTCAATAAACTTTTCCCCAATCAGCCCGTAGTGCTTTGGCTCCAAAAAAAGCCAGTGAAAGAACAGGAATATGAGAAATGTGCCGCCTCCAATCAACAATGTGGGTGCAGACTCCTCTATAACCTTTGCGACATTTGGGTCGGAGCTGAAAGAAGCCGTGAAGGAGCCTAAAAATCCAAGCGATGGATTGCTTATCCATAAAATCGTCCAAGGCAATAGCCCCCTAACCAAGAAAACTGCAATTAAAATGCCCCACAGCAGAAACCATCTTCTTGCTTTTTTGGACATTGTGCCGAGGACTTCGGCATTAATAATTGCATTGTCTATGCTTATTATCACTTCAAATAGGGCAAGACCTATAACTATGAGACCAATTGAAAACCAGTCAACCATGTATTGGGGTATTAAAAACCCGAATAAAAAGGTTTTGGTTACTTTTTTCTGTCAAGAATCTTTTGCGGCATTAGAAATGCAACAATAAGCGGAACAACAACAGTGCCAACTCCGAAAACAAGCAAGGCCCATAATGGATAGCCTTTATACGGGGCTGCAAAGTCACTCTTTATCTGCAAAAACAGCAGCGCAAATAAAATTAACGGCGCGAAGTATTTAACAATAAATGCCCATATACCTCCTATCTTTAATATAGAGTACTGGTTGATATATTCAGCTATTCTCTCAATTTCAAAAAACCAGCCGACAGCAATCACCTCAAGCAAAATACAAAGAACGATATTATAATAAACAAAGTGGCTCACAATGTCCATTATGTAATAACCTGGCTTTATTATGAACAGAAGCCCAAATAAAAACCCAAAGCCAGTTACTATAATCGCTGCATTTACATGCTTTGTTTTGAATTTATGGACAATTACATGCGACATGGAACTAGCCAAAGATGCGGCTCCCAGCAAAAAGAAAAGCGATAAAAATATGAAAAACAGAAGACTGAGCAATGCCGGCCTGTAAAATAAAGGAAATGCCTGCGCCAAAATTGTGAATTCAGAGCCAAAATCAGAAAAAACAAGCTTGTCCAAATCAATACCTTTCTCCATGCTTAAAAATCCAAGTATCCCGAATAAAATAAAGCTGAATGCAATGCTAACCAAAACTTTTAAAATTACAACAATCAGTGAATTTCCGACTATGAAATTTCCTTCGCTCTTCCCCCCCAAAGCATGCATAATCCCGAAAGACAATCCTAAATAAAGCACTGCAAGAGAGAATGAATCAAACCATATGTCTAACTTAAGCAGCTGATTAAATCTTGGCTTTAAGAAAGAATAAACGCCAAATAAGGCGTTGTCCAGAGTTAAGGAATACACAAAAAATAAAATAACTAAAAAAGCGAATATAGGGATTGTTGCCAAAAACGCCTTTTTAATGCTTCCATACCCTTTTCTAATGAAGAAGAATATGCCAATCCATGCCATCATCAGCGCAATAAAAACCGGCAGTGAAAATTGCAGGAATCCTTTAAATCCTTCAGATGCTTGCAGCACATTGTTGAAGAAGTACGCTTCAGCGCCATTTTTCCACTGCAGCCCGAATGAGACAAAAAAATATATTATATGCCATGAAAGCACAACAGCATAGAAGCTCATTACAATAAAGACATTAAAAATCATAAGCCATCCAATGCCGCTGAACCATTTTCTTATCGAGGCAAACAAATCCACAACATTTTTGTTGAAGTATCTCCCTATTGAAAATTCAAGCATTAGCAAAGGCATTCCCAGCAATACCAAAGCTATGGAATAAGGAATGAAAAACAAGCCCGTAATCTTAAACGAAAAAAAAGGGTAAAGCCATATGCTGCCGAGGCCGATTGCCGCTCCTACTGACAGCAAAACAAAAAAAAATCTTGAATTAGTCGCCCCCATAACTGTGCATACCTATTATTTGTATTTAAAACTTTTGATTGTGAGAATTGTATAGTGATAACAGATTTCCGCAAGCCAGTTTGAAATTCAATAACTTAATAAAATATGAAGCTTCTCTCATGGCCATGCAGCCACTAATCAACAGATATGTGCCAAAAACAACGAAGGAAATATTCGGGCAGGATGAAAATATAAAAAAATTAAAGAATTTCATAGTTAATTTTGCAAAGGAAAAAAAGAATTCTGCGCTGATTTATGGCACTTCTGGAGTTGGAAAAACATGCTCTGCCTATGCAATAGCAAACGAGCTTGGACTGGAAGTTATTGAAGTCAATGCGAGCGATTTCAGAAATGCAGAGCAAATAAATCAGAAGATTGGAAACGCAATAAAGCAGCAAAGCCTTTTTGCAAGAGGAAAAATAATTCTTGTTGATGAGGTTGACGGATTGAGCGGCCGTGAAGACAGAGGAGGCATACAAGCATTGCTGAAGCTTATTGAAGATTCTCCATATCCATTAATCCTTACATCCACAAATCCATTTGACAACAAATTCAGCTCTTTGAGAAGCAAATCCAGCTTGATTGAATTCAAGCAGCTTGATCATTTGTCAATTTTTAAAATATTAAAAGGAATCTGCGAGCACGAAAAAATAAAATATCAGGATGATGTTCTGAAGGCTCTTTCAAGAAGGTCGGGAGGCGATGCAAGGGCGGCAATAAATGATTTGCAGGCATTGGCGCATGAGAAAAAAGAGCTTGCAGAAGAAAGCCTGGAAGAGCTTTCTGAAAGAAACAAAACCGACAATATAATGGCGGCATTAAATAAGATATTCAAGACAACTGATCTGAAAATTGCAATATCTGCATTTGACAATGTTGAGGAAGAATTGAACGAGCAGCTGCTTTGGATTGATGAAAACCTGCCAAAAGAATATACAAATCCAGAGGAGCTTGCAAAAGCATATGAAATGCTGAGCAAAGCTGATGTCTTTAACCGAAGAATTAAAAGATGGCAGCATTACAGATTTTTGGTTTACATAAATGCATTGATTACGGCAGGAATTGCGTCTGCTAAAAAAGAGAAATACAAAGCTCTTGTTGGGTACAAGCCAACCGGGAGGATATTGAAGCTTTGGTGGGCAAACCAGAAGGCAGCAAAAAAGAAAGATATTGCAGAGAAGATTGCAGCAAAAACCCATTCTTCAAAAAAAGAAATCCTTAAAAGCACAATGCCTTATATCCCCATCATGTTCAAAAATAAAGAGATGAGAAACAATATAATAAATCAGCTTGAATTGGAGCCGGAAGAGGTTGAATGGCTGAAAGGGCAGGTTAAATGAAATGAAGTTTATAACTGCGGAAGAACTTGCCAAAAGCGGGAAAAATGATGTATTAATGCTCGACATAAGAGATGATGGCAAATTCAGCGCAAGCACGGTCCCGGGGAGCATAAATATTGATGTTTATTCCGACATAAAACAGGGAAATTATGAAAAAGTAAGGCAGAAGTTAAGTGTGCTTCCAAAAGCCAAGGAAATAATAACAATATGCAATGCAGGAATAACAGCACAGCCAGCATCTTTAATCCTTGAATCCATGGGCTACAGGACTAAAGTGCTTGAAGATGGGATGATTGGATGGAACGAGCTGAGTCTGCAGTTTAGGCAAAAAGATGTTTCTTGAATAATTAAACTTTTAAATACTAAATAAAAACTACTGCTTGAAATGGAACTTCCAAAGAATTATGACGCCAAGGTTTCAGAGCCCAAATGGCTTGAGTTCTGGGAGAAGGAAAAAGTCTATGCCTTTAATCCCGAAAGCAAGGCAGAGATTTACTCAATTGACACCCCGCCACCAACTGTAAGCGGAAAAATGCACCTCGGGCACTCTTTTTCCTATGCGCAGCAGGACTTTGTCGCTAGATTCCAGAGAATGCTGGGCAAAAATGTTTTCTATCCTTTTGGCGTTGATGATAATGGGTTAGCCACCGAGAGAATGATTGAAAAGATGAAGAATGTCAAAGGGCAGTTTATGCAGCGGCAGGAGTTTGTAAAACTATGTTATACCACGGTGGAAGAAATAAGGAATGATTTTGTCTATGACTGGAAGCGAATAGGCACAAGCGCAGATTTCAATATTTTCTATTCAACAATCAACAACCATTCCCAAAAAATATCACAGCGCTCTTTTCTGGAGCTTTACAAGATGGGAAGGATTTATAGGAAATTTGCGCCTTCAATGGCTTGCCCAAACTGCGCAACTGCAATAGCGCAGGTGGAATTGAAAGACTTGGAAAGAATGTCCACATTGTATTACATTAAAGCACAAGTAGACGGCAATGAAAGCACTGTATTTGCAACTACAAGACCCGAACTTATGATGGCGTGCATTGCAATAAGCGTTCATCCTGATGACAAGAGATTCAATCATCTGATTGGAAAGACTGCAACAATTCCAGTAAGCAACGAGAAAGTTCCAATAATTGCCGATGATATGACAAAAATGGATTTTGGTACAGGTGCGGTTTATTGGTGCCCTTATGGCGACATGAATGACATAGAATTTGTCGCAAAGCACCCTGATTTAAAAGTTAAGCACATAATGAACAGGGACGGGCGCTTGAATGAAAAAGCCGGAAAATACAAGGGCATGAACAGCGAAGAGGCAAGAAAGGCAGTCGTCAATGACTGGGAGAAAGCAGAGGCTGTGGTAAAAGAAGAGCAAATCGGGCAGGTAGTAAACACTCATGAAAGATGCGGAACTGTAATCGAGTTTGTTGCAATGGACCAATGGTTCATTAAGTATCTTGACCTGAAAGATGATTTCATAAAATACGGCAGAAAGATTAAATGGTATCCTGAGCATATGCGCGCAAGATACGAGAACTGGATTCATGGCTTGAAATGGGACTGGAACATCTCAAGACAAAGACATTTTGGCATTCCAATTCCGGTATGGTACTGCAAGAAATGCAATGCAATAATTGTAGCAGAAGAAAAGCAATTGCCTGTCGATCCTTTGGTTGACAAGCCATTGAAAAAATGCAAATGCGGCTCAAACGAGTTTATTGGTGAAAAAGATGTGCTGGATACATGGGCAACTTCATCTTTGACACCGGACATTGCAATTGAACTGTTTAAGAATAAAACCCTCCAAGAAAAATTACATCCTATGGGCTTAAGGCCGCAGGCTCATGACATAATAACCTTCTGGCTTTTCAACACTGTTGTTAAAAGCTATTTTCACCACAAAAACATTCCTTGGAAAAATGTAATGATCTCCGGCTGGGCTTTGGATCCGAAAGGCAAGAAGATGAGCAAGAGCAAGGGAAATGTTATCGACCCCAGGGAGATGATTGGCAAATACTCTGCTGATTCATTGAGATTCTGGGCGGCTGGAAGCAGGCTGGGAGATGATTTGCCTTTTCAGGAAAAAGATTTGGTGACTGGAAACAAATTCACAACTAAGATATGGAATGCGAGCAAGTTTGCCTTCATGCACCTTTCTGATTACAAAGGAGAACGCCCAAGCAAAATAAATATGATGGACAGGTGGATTCTGTCAAAGCTCAGCAAAGTTATGAAAGAAAGCACGGAAAATTTCATGAATTATGAATACTCCCACACAAAGCTTGCAACAGAAACATTCTTCTGGCACACTTTTTGCGATAATTATCTTGAGATAATAAAAGACAGGCTTTACAATGCTGACAAAAGAGGCTCAGATGCAAGAGTTTCCGCGCAATTCGGCTTGTACAACACCTTACTGACAATAATAAAGCTGATGGCGCCGATAATGCCGTTCATTACAGAAGAGTTATACCAGCTTTACTTCAGGAATCATGAAAATGTCAAGAGTGTTCATATTTCAAAATGGCCTGAAGTAAACATGGAGGACGAGCATGCTGAAAGGATAGGGGATTTTGTTGTTAAGGTCGTTGAATTCGTGAGAAAGCAGAAATCTGAAAAGCAATTGTCTCTCAAGGCGCCAGTTAAGAAATTGACGATAAAAGCCAAAATTGAGGAAATTGACTTTGATGAAGTGGAATCAGATATAAAGGCAGCCACAAGTGCGGAGCAGATAATTTTTGAGCCGACGAGAGGCAAGCATCCTGAGAAAGATATTGAGATTGAGGCTGAGTTTTGAGGAAAATATTTAAATAATAGTAGTGAAAAGTTTATATAATTTTAAAATTGTTATAAGGTGATAAAATGAATGGAAGTATAGACATTTATGATCCAAGGCGTTCGATTATTGAATTGCGCTCCAGCAGGAGGCATCATACATTTAATGGAAGGCATGAATGGAGAAGACAGGAAACTGGTAATAAAAGGTAGCAGAAAACTAAACCCGAAAGTGATAGTCCACTAACAAGTCTGGAGTATTCTATATCAGCTTTAAGCTCATTTTTTGACTTCGATGAGGCAGATATGGGTTTTTATGCCTTCCAATTAACAGAAAAGAGTAAAAATCCTTCAAGTTATAGGCATCCTGCAAGCAAGTTGCTAAGACTGAATGACACATTCCCTCAAGCACTTAAATTATTGGCAGATAAAAAAGTATATGCAAAAATTTCGGAGGAATATACCCTACAAGAAGCCCTGTTTATACAAAATAGGTTAGATAGAGGAGAATTAAAGTTGCATGAAATGATGAGTCTTGGAAAATTTATTATAGGGGAAAGAAGCGGCAAATTATATTTAGTGGATAAGGGGATAGAAGCAATAATTGGAAGAGAAAGATTAACTGCAGATGAATTTTTTGATACAGACAGAAGAAATGAGTTCTTACATATGCAATATAGAGATATTTTTACTTATGTTATCCAAAAACCTAAGAGTATTACTCCCCAAGATTTAGAGGGCGTATTTGTAAACGTGTTTGAACCTGACCCTCGCTTAAGAAGTATGTATCCACCTTCCAAAACACAGCATTAAAGCTGAATTATTTTTATTTAACACTTCTTCCACCTAACCCCTTCCTTTGTATCCTCGAGAATTATTCCTTTTTGCTTTAATTCTTCCCTTATTTTGTCTGCTCTTGCAAAATCTTTTTCCTTTCTTGCCTTTTCTCTTTCGTCAATCAATCTTTTTATTTCAGGGCTTAATTTTTCTTCTTTTTCCTTAAGAATTCCAAGAATTTTGTCAATGTCATGCATGAAATCAATTATTTTTTTGGAATTGTTTTTTCCGATTTTGTTTTCCATCATAGAGGTGTTTATTTCCTTAACAAATTCAAAAATATGTGCCAATGCCACGCTTATGTTTAAGTCGTCGTCCATCGCGTCGTCAAATTGTTTTTTTGTTTTTTGAATTATCCTGTCAATGTTTTTGTTTTCAGCATTGTTTTTTATCTCTTTTAATTTAATAATAAAATCTTCCAATCTTTGGATTGAATTTTCAGCTGCTTTGATGCTTTCTTCTGTAAAATTAAGTTGCATCCTGTAATGCGCTGACAATAAAAGATACCTTATCGCTTTGGGAGAATACTTTTTCATCAACAAATCTCTCAATGTATAAAAATTTCCCAATGACTTGGACATTTTGCGGCCGTCAACAAGCAAATGCTCGTTGTGGAACCAGTAATTGACGAATTTTTTTCGGGTAAATGCCTCGCTTTGCGCAATCTCATTCTCATGGTGAGGAAAAACTAAGTCAACTCCGCCGGCGTGGATGTCAAAATGGCTGCCAAGGTATTTCATCGACATTGCAGAGCACTCAAGATGCCAGCCTGGCCTTCCACGTCCAATTTCTGTCTCCCAGAGCACATCACCATCTTCTTTGTCATAGGCTTTCCACAGGGCAAAATCCCTCCCTTCTTCCTTTTCATAGCTGTCATGCCTGACTCTGGCGCCTTCTTTCAGTTCTTCTATTTTAATATGCGATAATCTTCCATAGTCCCTAAATTTGGATATGTCAAAATAGACGCTTCCGTCTTCGCTTTTATAGGCTATCTTTTTGTTCAATAATTTTTTTACAATGCCCACCATCTCTTTGATATGTTCAGTCGCTTTTGGGTAGGTGTCAGCCTTCTCTATGTTTAATATTGAAATATCGTCAAAGAAAGCTTTCTCATATTTTTCTGTAAACTCCTTCAGTGAAATTCCTTCCTGTTTTGCGCCCTTTATAGTTTTGTCGTCGACGTCTGTAATATTTGTTATGTGCTTCACTTTGAAGCCCTTGTATTTCAGATAGCGCTTTAGAACATCAACGCAAACATATGCCCTGAAGTTGCCTATGTGAGCATAGTCATAAACCGTGGGTCCGCATGAGTACAAATTAACAATCTTATTTTTAATGGGCTTGAAATTTTCTTTTTTTCTGGTCAGCGTGTTGTAAAGTTTTAATGGCATTTTATAAGAAATTGTTTAATGGGTTTTTAATTGTTTTTATTGCCTAGTCTTAAATAAAAAAAGCGAGGAGCCGGACTCGAACCGGCGAATAAGCGGGCTTTGCGCAACAAGTCATCTCCTTGCGGATCGTAATGCTGCTTTGCAGCATCGAGTTAAATCGCATTAAGCGATTAAAACGCTCGCCTTAGCCGCTTGGCTATCCTCGCTTGAAAGTGATTTTGTTTATTGATTTTTGAATGAAATAGGTGATAAATATTAAGTTATCTAATACGATTATAAGAACTAGCAACAACAATAGCATCTATAATAATCTTGCCTAATCATGACACGGCTGTTAAGCCAATGCATATTTAAACTTTTATGTTTGCCCATATTTTCACTTATATTTCGATTCTTCATTGCGGTTGTTGAAATCTACATCTGACAGGTTTTTGAGGAAATCCTCAAAATCTTCCCGTTCCGCATTGCTTAGTTTAGTCTTTTGCACCAATTTTAACACCTCCATTCTTGTTTTAGAAAAAAAGTAAGGTTAAAATTGGCAATCAGCACATCACAGCTTTTGTTGCAGCTGTTGCGTGGATAGGCCTAATCAGCTTTAGAATACACACGTCCATCCACTTTATGCTATTTGCCATTTTATATCCGTCACTATTACCAAGTTATATTTAAATGTTGCGCTTTTCGTTACGATTTTCACGGTTTTGGTTTATATAGTTTATATAAAAATTTTATAATGGAACACCCTAAAACAAATGCCCCCAAAAGATTTATTAATAGCATTAAGGACGGCATGCAATAGACAAAAAAGATGTTGAATAAAAAAACACAAGTAACTTTGTTTCTCGTACTTGGACTCGTTGTACTGATCGCTATCTCTTTTATGAGTTACCTGTCTGCAGATAAGACAAAGACCGATATAAAAAAAGAGGCAGAAATAACCACCAGCTCTGGCTTGCCATCTTCCCTGCTGCCGCTTAAGTCAAATATTGACTTTTGCGTTGATGAAATAGGAAAGAGAGCTATCGTATACACGGGCTTGTATGGCGGCTATTACAAGGTGCCTGAGCCGAAATTGGTTTATTTCTATGACGGTGTCCCTTACTATGTCTTTAGGAGTGCCAACTATATGCCAACACGAGAGACTGTTGAATCACAGATTTCAGATTATGTCATGGAGCAACTGCCTGCATGTGTTAATAATCTGCAGGATTTCCAAGGAGCAAATGTTGAAGGAGCGATAGAATCTGTCAGTTCAACTATCGGCAAGGATGCTGTCTTTATCCATATCGATTACCCTATCAATATCTACAAAGGAGATGCAAAAGCCCAATTCTTGAAATTCAGGACAGAGGTGCCTGTAAGGCTCGACACAATTTATGACATCGCTTCAGAAATAGTTGAAGGAAAGATAAAGAATAACGGGGCTTTGTGCGCTGACTGCCTGATTGATCTGGCTTCAGAGAACAATGTTTTCATAGACGTAGTTTCGCATGAGGATTCAATGATTTTGACAATATTTGACAACGTGACAAAAATTGACGAGAATGATTACATATTCAGCTTTGCAATGACAAAATGAGAAAAATGAAATTTATTTTTTTGGGTATTGTATTAATTGGTTTAGTTTATGCACAAAGTAATTCATATAATGATGCAAATTCAATCCAAGAGCAGGTCAATTGGCTCAACAATAACCTTGGGGTACTGGTTTCTGGAACAGGTTTTATTTATGACCAATCATCAAATATTTTAACATTGTCATCAGGAACATCTGCCACCCTCACAAAAGATTTTAGCGGCACAATCGCAATCAACGGCGGCACTGTTGAACTGCCTAACAGCGCAAAATTCAAAGGGGAAGGCTCGTACACGCAAAGCAGCGGATTTACAATCAAAAATGGGAATTTAAACGAGGTTCAAATAGCAAATGCGAATGGAGTCGTATACAACGGAAACCGGATTGAAGGCACGACAAGCAGCACTTGCGTTCCATCTTGTACAGTTAACAACCAAAATATCGGCGCAAATACCAGATTCTTCTACAATCTTGGCCAAAATATCCTAACAGCAATAGGAAAACTGGGAGTTACAACATTTCCGAATGCTAATATATACTTTGAAGATGGCAATTACAAATTGGGAGACATGATAGTGAATTTGAAAGATAGTGAAATTTATTTGGCAAAAGGCGGCAGGTTGGATTTTGACGGTATCAAGCTTACAGCAGAAAGAAGGTCTGTAAAATTATCGTTCATAGAAAGTGCTGAGGGTCATAAACTGATACCTGTTAAGAATTTTATTGTTTCAAGTACTGATAAATCAGTATCTGATGTGTTTAAGGAAGCGGGTTACCAAGGCTCTGAAAATTTTGCTAAGAGAAAAGATATTTACGAATCAGATTACCCTAATGAAAAATATATAGGAACAGAACCACAAAATATCAAGTTACTGAATGCCTTGAAAAGTGGAGAAGCTGTGCTGTTTTACAATGATGGAGCGTCAAATGCCCAGGCTTCAAATGTCCGAATAATATCTAGGCTTACAGATTCAACACCAATATCGACCCCAAACGGCCCTACGGCAAAAGAAATTTTCCAAAGAGTAAACAATCCAGATTATGCCCCACTTAAAGATATTGCTAGATTTACAGGTGAATCTGATGTTAAGGCCGTAATGGCAAATATTAATGATAATATGCTACAATATATCTCTGAACAATCCACTAAAAATAATCTTCCACCGATAACACCGCTTATAGTTGGCGCTGTTGAATCAAGATTTAAAGAAGGTACTGGGTGCTATGGAATAGGTGAACAAAGTTGTGGGATCATGCAAATCAAGCCAAGTACAGCAGAAAGTTTGGGATTTAAAGCCCAAGATACTCTAGATTCATATAAATCTATAGAAATTGCAACTAAATACCTGGGACAGTTTAATCAAAGATATATTGATATACCGATGCCGGAAAGAATTCTACATATCATGGCCGCATATAAACAAGGTGCGAAAGGATATGAACTTAATGGCATATCATCGAGCACAGAAAGCTATCTTTTGAAAGGAGATCGGTTTCAAAAAAGTCTGGAGCGGCAAATCAACACGAGACTCAGCAAATTAAAAAAATAATTTAAATTGTCTAAACTAGTGCATAATACTTAATTGCTATTCTTATCACTGATTCTGCTGGCTTATCTCGTTCAGCTGCTTCAGTGACTCACAGGACTGCCTGAGCTGCTTGTTTGATATTTTGTTGCATACAGAGTAATCCTTGTTGTCCAGAACAAATGTCATGTAGCAGGAGTCTTTCCTGCTGTCTGTTGATATATATTGGCAAAGCGTGTTGTCATTGACGTTCTTGGCTATATTAGAATAGCACAAATCCTTTACTCTCGCATTGCTTATCCTAGTGCAGTAATCTTTGTCGAGCTGCGCTTCACCTATGCTACCAATGCACGCATCCTTCAAGTCAGGCACTTCTATTTGGCTACATTGCTGCAAAGCCTTGCCCGGATTGACTTTTGCAAGCTCTTTTATGTCATCAAGGGTTCCGCTTGAAAACAAAGGCAATGGCTCTTGTTTTTTGCAGTCCGCATCGCAATTTTCCAGCTCCTCGCAAACGCTGTTGCCGCAGCAAGGCACTATTGGCTTGTTCGCACAAACACCATTCTCTTCTATGTCATCTGTGCAAGGGTCATTGTCGTTGCATTCTATGGCTTGGTTTTCGCAAGGCTTGCACGCTCCTCCACAGTCAACTCCTTCCTCATTCTGGTTTTTCATGCTGTCAAAGCACGTCTCTGCTTTTGCGAATGTGACAATCTTTACAGGAAGTGTAGCAACTGCTTTCTTATCATCATACTCCACAATTGCCCTTAAGATATAATCGCCTGCTTTTGCATCCTGCGGAATCAAAATTTTTGTCTGGGTTGAGCCAAATGTCTCTATTGCCCGAGTCTCGGTTTTTTGAGTTATGATTTTATTAGTTTTAGTGTCTATGATTTCCTGCCTGATTACCACATCGTACCTTTTTGCCGAGCCCAAGTTGGAGAGCTCTTTTAGAAAAACAATTTGTTGTCCGGGCTCTGCAGTTGTCGTTATCGGCTCTAAGTTCAAGTCAAGCAATTTTGCGGACTTTGAAGGGCTGTAGTAAAAGAATGACACAACTCCAATCAGCGAAGCAACAATAAATATGACAACCAAAGTTGTTGTTCGTGACAAATGAATTTCGTGCTTTACTGTCAGCTTGTAGCTTGAATTTATTGCGTCATCAATCTCTTTGCCTGAATAGCCGTACTTCAGCAAGAAATTTTTTATGGCAGCGGCATCATATCCTTTCTGGATAAGGCTTTTGACATAATCTATCAGACTCTTTTGAACCATCGGCAATTATTTAACACAGATTCTATTTAAAGATTATTGTTTTTTATCACCATGCTAAAATTAGATATACTTTATAAATTCTTTATTAATACTTAATTTATACTTAATAATGTATATAATATTCTATTATATCCCTAATTTATGCTGAATTTAGTATAAATTTACTGATTTTATTATAGAAACCTTTAAATATTAATACTAAAAATAGTATACTTAAAGTATATATTAGGATAAAAATGAGTATACAAATTAGGATTACCGTATCTAAGGAAATCAACGACCTGCTCGAAAGAGTTTCTAAGAAATTAGGCAAGAAAAAATCAATGCTGGCCAGGGAACTTATGGAGCAGAAGATGTATGATCTGGAACTGATACAAAAAGAGCTGCAGGAGCTGGACAAAAGAAATTAAAAACCCATCAAACAAAAATTTCAATAAAACGTTATCAAAATGCAATAATCAAAAACCCAATCAATAAAAAACAAAATAAATGATAAAATTAATTTCAAATTAGCTAAAAACAATACGAAAGCCAAAAATGAAAGATAAATCAAACAAAAAATCACAAACAACAATCTTCATGATAGCGGGCTTAATCATCTTAATGGGGGGAATCTTGTTTTTTTACACAACCAAAAAAGTCCAGAATGACATTGAGCCTGAAATAAAAATTGTTGAAGAGCAAATCCCTGTGGAGTTTGATCCTGTAAGGAAGTATGCAAATGACTGCGCTTATTCTTTGGGAGTTGAGGGGCTCAAAATCATAGGGAAACAGGGCGGCTACATCAGCCTGACAAACAAAGCTTTGAGCACAGAGCAATTTTTGATGGCACAAAACCCGACTGAAACAGACGCTGTTTCCTTTGCAAAAGACTCTGACTTGAAAATTCCCTATTGGTGGTATCTGAAATCTGCGAACAACTGCAGAGGCGACTGCACATTTGCATCCAAAAGACCCGAGCTGAGGCAGGCAGGCAACTCAATAGAGAAGCAATTGGAAAGATACATCAATTCAAAGTTTAAGGATTGCATAGACAATTTTGAGCCGTTTTTGGAGCAGGGCTTTAAAATAACAGAGACTGGGGAGCTGAAAACAGATGTTATGATTGCCACTGACGATGTTATGGTTGTCGTTGACTATCCGATAAGCGCGGAAAAGCAGGATGTGAATGCAAAGCTAAGCCAGTTCCTTGTCAGAGTGCCTGTAAATCTTGATAAAATCTATGATTTGGCTACAAAAATAACAAACCTTGAAATAAAACACCACTACCTTGAGAAGCATGTGCTGAATCTGCTGGTTGCTTTTTCCGGGGTTAACAAAGAAAAATTGCCGCCAATGTCTGAAATGCAGTTCAAATTTGGCTCAACAATAAGCTGGCAGAAAACAGATGTGAGAAACAAGATAATTGGAATGCTAGCAGCTTACATTCCGTTATTCCAGGTTGACAAAACTTATAATTACGAGAGAAACACTTTCAAATCAGAGCTAAAGCAAAGATTGTATGATTCCACAATAATACCTGCAGCAAATGAATCTTTCAAAAACCTGGCAGCTTACTTTACATACCTTGACTTCTGGCCTGCGTATTTTGACATGAACTGCAACGGCAACAAATGTGAGCCGAGCTCTGCAAACAGCCTTATCTCATTTTTTGGCATACAAACCTACAGGTTCACTTACGATCTGTCGTTCCCTGTTTTGGTCGAAGTGCAGGATCCATACGCATTAAACGGGCAGGGCTACAGCTTTAATTTCTTTTTAGAAGGGAACATAAGAAACAACAAGCCAATGCCGGGCGACTTTACACCACTGGAAAGGGCTTCATTAAGCGAAAGGTCATTGCTTTGCGATGCAAGGACAAGCGGAAACATAAGCGTTAATGTAGCCAATGCAGCTAACAAAAAGCCTGTTGAAGACGCGCAGGTTCTCTATACAGTCACAGGGGAAAGCTGTTTTATAGGATCAACTAACGGAGACGGCATTCTAAATGAAAACTTTCCTGTTGCAGTGGGGGGTGTTGCAAATATACTTGGAGAGGAATATATAGGAAAAGCTGTTGAATTTGACGCTAAAGCAGAAGCTGATGCGTCATTGAGGGTTAGCCTAAACCCGATTTACACAAAAAAGGCAGTTGTCAAAAAGAAAAATGTTGTCAAAACACCTCAGGGATGGAGGTTTACCAGCAACGCAGTTGACTTAAACAGCAAGGAAGCCGCTACAATAACACTGACAAGAGTAAGCGACGGCACAGAGCTGGAATTTTCTTCTATTGTGCATTATGAGGGAAAGGCTGAAGAGACTGAGATTGCGCCTGGCACTTACACTGCCGAGGGCAATCTGATCCTCAATCAAAAGATTGTCATTCCTGAAAAGGAAATCTGCTTTGCAAAGGGAATTTTTGGCGGAAAGGAATGCCAAAAAACTCCCAGAATAGATTTTGGCGAAAGACAAGCATCAGGAGATGAGCAATTTCCCGAAGGAGGCCTAAAACTGAACTTTACAATAAGCCCGGAAGACCTTGAAAAGTCCGATACAGTTGTGTTTTATGTTGTAAGCATTGACATTGCAAATGTTCCGGAGCAACAAAGGGTTATTCAGGATTCCAACCAAATCGGCAAAATTGATTACTACTCAAAAACATACCAAATGGCGCTGCAGCCTACGTTCAGCTAAAATGAATACCACAAAAACAGCAGTGATTGTGAAAAGAAACTTTTCAGAATTTTACGACATTAAGTGCTACAGAAAGACATCTTCAGACCAAATTACACTAAGACAGTATACAATTGACAGGCTAATCGCAGTTAAAGAAAAATGAACAGAGAAAAATACCTGCATTTTGTTGCATCATTTTTGATAGCATTAGTGCTGACACTTCCATTTTATGTGACAAGTGTATATGCTGCAATAGACAGCGCCACAGCCAGCGGAGGAGACGGCATCGGGGGCTATGCAAAAGAGACAGACTTTTTGATTTTTAATGCACATGCATTAATAAGCGATGATGCAATAACTCCAAACCAAGTCAGGCTGGGGCGTGACCCGGGAATCCAGTTTGACACCTGTACGGCATCTGCAAGCGGGGGCTATGACTGCACTCTGAGATTCCCAGACAACGGAACTGAATCTTTTGATGCGAGGACATTGCCTTTTACAATCAATCTTTTTAATGATGACGGCATTATTGATGATTCAAAATCCGGTAGCATAACAATTGACAATAAAGAGCCTGAAATAACTTTAAGCACGCCTCAAGAAAAATTCTCGTCAAACGAGAAAGTTATTGTTGATTACATTGCAACTGATTTTGCCTGCAATGACCCTTCATGCAGCGACAAATGCGTCGGGATAAAAAGCATTGAATTTTACACATTGGACGGAGTTTTCAGGCAAAAGGCCGAGCCGGCAGCAGATGACTGCAGCATTGTGTCGGCCATAACTATTGATTCCAATATATTTAATGACGGAATGAACTCCGTCTTTGCAACAGCTACCGACAAATTTGGCCAAGCGTCAGAAGAGACTTCTGTGACTTTCGATGTAGACACTACAAGGCCCCTTGTATTGGCGGATACGTTTAAAATCTTGAGAAGCAATATAAGCATTGGCTCATTTTCTTCGAACAGGGTTGCTGCTGAAGTTGTTGTTGACATATCAGGAAATGACCTTGACTTGAGTTCTGTGACTGCAGATTTGTCGGACTTGAACCCTGACCAGGGCTTAAAGAATGTTATGGCATCATGCGCTGCTTCCTTAGACGGAGTAAGCACCTGCAGATGGCAGATTGAATTAAATCCCAAGACGCAGGGAGTGAAAACTATTTTTGTCAATGCCTCTGATTCTTCAGGAAACAGGGGAAGCGCTTCCATCAGCAAGTTTCTGATTATTGATGATGAAGGGCCTGTTGTAACTTCGTTGTCCACTGCCACTTCAACTGAAATCCAGGTTTTTGGAACATCGACTGGCAACACCATAACTGCGGTTTTTGATGAGGCTACGGGATTGAATCCAAACGAGGTTCTACTTCATGTAGGCAATTCTGCAGTCAGGGCGGCAAGATGCAGCAAGGACTTAAGCTGGACGTGCGTTTGGGACAATGTTAACTTTGGCGCCTCAAATCAAATGTCAATACAGTCTGACACAACTGATGTTTTCGGAAACTTTGTGAGAATAGGCACCGACATTCAGGTGGTTGTAGACACTTCACCTCCATTCCTGAGAAGCCTGAACATGAGCCCTGTAGGCGGCATAATTCCTGCATTTTCCGGATTATTCAAGATTGGAGACAAGATTGCAGTTGTTGCCAATGTAACAGAGGACAATGACGTTTTTGCTGTTGCTGACTTTTCAAAGTTCATTGACGGCGCTTCTAGCGTTGCAGGCTCGTGCCAAAGACAGCAAGCTGACGAGCACGTATGCACATGGCTTACAGATTCAATAAATCTTCAGTTTAGCGGCACTGTTAATTTTAATTTCAGCGACAATGCCGGCAACAAGATAACAACAGCAAAGCAGCTGCAGACATTTGGATTAGAAAATGCAACTGTTCCTGATTTCTGGTCAAATGTTGTGAGCTGCTCGCCTAAGACAATAGACAGGAGCCTTGGACCGCTGATAAACCAAAGGGTGTACTGCCACGTCAGTTTACAGCCAAAATCAACATCAAAACAGGTTTCAACTGTGTTTATAGGCCAGGCAAGCTGCTCCGGTGATACATCAATCACTGACAGCATCGGCACTTTCAACACAGAAACCGGAAGCACTTCCCCTGTCATTAAATTAACTCTCAGGAAAGATGATTTCAGGATTGACAATGCAAGCTTAAGCTGCTCGCTTCAGATTTTCTCAAAAGTGGGAAGCTCTAATTCCATAACCAAAAATCCCGAGATAGAGAACGTAAGAATAAACATCGGGTTTTACAATCTGCCGTTGGGCGAGCTTGGAGCTGACGTCCAGAAAAAAATTGATGATGCCAAGGATGACGCCAAGGGAATCTGGAAATTAATCGGCAGCCTGAACAAGCTCGTCAACATAGCGAAAAAGATTTGCCAGATTATTCATACAATATACAATATTGTCGGAGTTCTCTATAATGTTGCATATATACTGGGCATATGGGATGTTACTGCGCAAAAAACATTCTTAGGTTATTTTACAATAACGCCAACTGCAATAGCAGGCTGTCAGACACAAACTCATGCAAGAGTGGCTGCGCAGACTAATGCTAAAATATTGAACACATTTTGCGACATTGTAACCTGCAAACAGTCATTTTTGTGGGGAGACGCTGTAAAAAATTGGATAAATGATCCAACTAAATCTCTTGGACAAGCAGGATATTTAGTCAGTCCAGGACAGTACCTTGGATCAAAAACAGATGGCAAGTCCGGTACTTATGATTATATCAACGAAGTATCTGTTGACAGCGGAGGCAAACCAAGACCGGTAAGTGAGTACATGGACCCGCAGCATAATCTCATAGTTGCAACTTTATTCGAGTGCATCCCCGGCATAATCTACGGCTTGGACAAATACAGGCAGATTAAGTGCCTTTATGCCGATTGCCTGGAAAATGCAGTGAGCAAGGACGGCATTCCAATTACAACTTGTGAAGACTTAAAGGCGTATTCAACTTGTAAATACATATACACGGAACTATTTGCAGTCTTTCCATGGACAGCAGTTCTCGACCATTTCCTAGGAATCATAAAGGAATCTTTGTCAAATCCATTTGCCGCCCTTGGTGTTGCCATATCTGTTGGTTGCTATGGGACATGCTCAAATACAAATGCTGAATCCAGATTAAGTTTGTGGACACTATGTGAAGCTGCCAGATTCGCCAATCAGCTAGGTGTAGTTGTGGGCAACGTCAAGAACATAATAGACGAAGGATTTACCATAAGGCAGGATTACTGCTCAAGGCTTGACTTGGAAGACAAAAAAACGACAACCGCTCCAACAACCGAAACTTCAAACTTTAACGAGGTTAAGCAAAAGTGAGAAATAAGAAAATGGGCAAAAGAACAAAAACTTTGCATTACGGGAATAAAATCCTGAAAAGCTCTTTGGTAAATAAAATCTTAACTTCTGATTGCCCTTTAAGCAGATTTTCGTCAGACCATATGCTGCAGTCTAATTTTAGCGCCAAAGCAAAATACTCGATGTCTTTTGAATGCGGAGAGATTATTTTAGCCTCAGATATCCCATCTATAAACTCTTCCAAAGGTAAGAATTTAATCCTTAATTTTATAACGCTGACAAAATTATCAAAATCTTCATGTGAAAATCCTGATTTCAGTCTTATCTCTTCCCTATTGTTCTCCAGCTCTGCCAAAATTCTAAACGGCGCATACAGTTCAGCATCATTTGAGAAAAATATATTCATTGCAGCCGAATCCAATCTTTTGCCTATTATCACTGAAAAAAGCCGATTCGCATCTATCACTAACCTCATTTTTGAGTCTATTTATAATAAGCCCTTCTCCTTAAGTTCCCTAGAAATACCCTCATTAACTTTCCTTCCAAACTCTAAAGCATCCTTTTCTGTAAACTTGCTTTTAGATGCCAATGCCTCAAGTAACGCCCTCTGCAGTTCCTTTGACCTGGAAAGTTTAAGTTCAAATGCCCTGGCTTTTATAGCTTCTTCAGCCACCATAGACCAGTCTACTTCGGGAAACTCCCTCATGCTTTCTTCCGATACCTTGGATAACTGCAATGACGGCATTTTAGCGCCTCTTTACATACCAAGCACGACTGGTTATTTAAACCTTTCCATAGAACAAATTCATCAACAATTGAACATCAGCAAAAAACATGATAACTAAAATAAAAATATAAACCAAAAAAAAATGAAACACTCAATCAGATATAAAAAATCCTGACATTAAAAATGAAATCAATGAAGTATTTAGAAAAACCCGCCAATGACAAGCACTCAAGGTACTGTACCATTAGCAGATATTATACTAAAGTATTTACCTATTATATAATACTTTCGCATAACAATGAAAAATAAGCAAATCAACAAAATTCCAAAAGGAATAGTAAGCTTTATTGTAATCATAGCGCTGCTGTCTTCGATATTGGCTGCAAGCGTTTATTATGAAAACTCAATAACTGGAAATGTTGTTAAAGAAACAGCAATCAATAATCAGGAGTTCAATCTGCAGATTATCTACATTGACAGCATCAAGGAATTAAGCCAGTTAAATGAGGGATGGTATCAGATAAGAAACGGATATGTTTTCTATCTTGACAGCTTCAGCTCTTACATTCCTATATGGATTAAAATACAAAATCCAGAGGAGCAGAATGGCTTGCTTGTTGTAGATGCAGACGGAACAATCAAATTCGACAGAACATTTACCGGACTGCCTGAAAGCGAGGCTGGTGATGAGGAAGAAAATAAGCAATTAACTCCAAATCAAATTACTGGAGATGTTACTGGGATGGAGATGGTGAGTGGGTTTAATACTGTTAGTATGACGACAAATAACGGCAAGAACAACCTTTATTGCAAGGAAAAGTCAAAAGATTGCCAACCTAATAGAAATAATGATTTTCCAAAAGAGCTACCTCCAAAAAATTCTTGGGTTTGCAAAGGTGATGCTTGCCGTGTTGTAAATAACGCAGATAGCGGAGGCACTGGTACAGCAGGAACAAAAGGAAGTGAATTAACTGCTTTCACAAAAAATGGAGCACTTATCACAGTTGTTCCAGAAGATAATAATATTAAGATAACTCGAGAATCTACAAGTGGCGACCCAACGACGAAACTTATTGATAAAAATCTTCTAGAAAAAGTTGATTGGACAAACTATGGCAAAACATATGAAGACACTTTTACAAAATATCCAATTAATGGAGGCGTTAGGGAGATTATTTCTAATAGTCGATTTAAAGATTTATACCCAAATAATGTCCAACCAACAAGAGAAGTTACTACAACTTTAAATCAGGATAAAAGTGTTATGGTGTCTACTATTTCAAATGTTAATACCCCAAATCCTACAAGAGTCGATGTCCTGACATTAGAGGATAAAACTAAAATAACTACCAATTTTAAAAAAGTAAACGACCAGTATGATATAGAAAAAGTAACTTACACAACAAAGGAAGGCAAAATTCTCGAGTTGACTGGTGCAGAATTTAAGAATGCAGAAAGCAAACTTGGTGTTAATGCTGATAATGTATTAAAAATCGCAGCCCAAGAGGGGTTTACCAAACCTAGAGTTGAAGAAGGAGGAGCATTGGTCGAAGGCACTAAAAAAATACAATTGATTGATAAAAATATTTTTGTTCTGGATGTTCCAACTAATATTGTCAAAAAACAAGTTGGCTTGAATGGAATTATTACAGAATATGAAGGAATTGTGAAATTAGTTGATAATAAACCTGTGTTAGAAGAAGGTGCAAGTGCGGTTGTTAAAGAAAGAAATGACAAAGGAGAACTGGTAGTTACACAAATACAACAGAAAATAAAGGGAGAATTAGTTACAGGCAACTATAAGAATACGAATTCCATTGAAATTGTAATACTAGGTGCTACATACACTATCTCAAAAGAGCCCGTCCAAGATGGACAATTTAAAGGTATGTTTTCTTTAAATGGTCGAGATTGCAGTAATTGCTACATTGATGCAGTTAGTGGTTTTGGCTTGCCATTTGGCCTTGGCGGTGCGAAAATACTGGACCAAAATGGGAAAGAAGTAGTATTAACGCCAGATTTATCAGCAGTTATATCCAATCTCAACAAAGAAAGAGAAAGTAAGGGTACTTCTACATTTGAGCAAGCTTCATCTCAAAGGTTCTTCGCCCAAGTAGAGCGAGTTTTCACGGAATTCAGGGGCCTGGGATATTATGCGACATTATTCTTTGACGAATATTCTTTGCTAACATGGCGCGATTCTGTTGACAGGATATTTGCAACGTTATACTTGGGAACTGAGTACTGGAGCAGCGGATTGTGCAGCCAGTATATAGACGGAGAAGACAATGGAATTGCTTATGCCGAAACGCCGCAGGGATTGGCGCAGGTAGGAGCACATGTCGAAGCTACAAGGACAAAGCCAATAAGCGGATTGGACGGAACTGAGTTCATATACAAGATAACTTTCAACGTAAGGAACGGCGACTTTAAAAAAGATCCAAGAGCGCCGGAAGAAATGAGCATAAACATTGTCTTGAAAGGGCAGAATACGGCAAGGGTTTTCAGGAATAACATAAAGATAGAAAGAGGAGACACTTTTGGCAGGGTAGGCAGCAGCGCCATAGTGCAGGACAGCAATTTCTTGTACAGCAAAGTCTGCATAACCTTTGACAAAGTGCCGTTCAAGTGGAGCATAGATGGCAATGAATTGTGCAACAAAATAATTGAAGGCTCCGGAGAAGCAATACCAATATCAGCAAAGACTTCGGGTACAGGAGGGGGCGGCAGCAGTCCGGGAAACGATATCAATGATTTTTGATAAGAAAGTTTTATATATAATATCAGCAAGGTTGTTTATATGCAAAAGAAGGTCATGAATTTTACGGTGCTTATAGAGCAAGATGAAGATGGAATCTATGTAGCTAAAGTTCCAGATATAGCTGGCTGCTATACACAAGGCAAAACTATACCGCAAGCTATGGACAGGATTAAGGAGGCCATACAGGTCTGTTTGGAAGCTGATAAGGAAGAACATCATCAAATGAAGTTTATCGGGCTGCAGCAGGTAGAGGTTAATTTATGAATGGCAAAGTTAGTGCCCATTTCTGGTAGAAAACTATGCAAATTATTGGAAAAACTTGGTTTTGAGAAAATCCACCATGTTGGCAGCCATGCAAGATACGCGCATTCTGACGGAAGAAAAACAATTGTGCCTGTTCATGGAGATGAAGAGCTTGGCAAAGGCCTGTTGATTGAAATACTAAAACAGATTAAAATCAGCAGGGAAGATTATGAAAAATTAAGAAGAAAAGTTTAAAATGAAACAACTCACGCCAAATTTCCTCGACTGGAACAATCAAGTATTGACATCTTCAATAAAAAAAATCAATTTGAACATCATTTTGATTGTAATATTGGATACTTTGTTCTATCTTCTGTCTGGCTTTCTTGCTATAGCCTGGTTCCAGCGAATACAAACTAAGATTTTTTCTTTTAATATCCCGACAGACATAGTTTCATTAGGGTATGACGGGGCGCAGCGACTAATAAGCGAAGCCAAACTGTTCTATTATTTAATAATCGGGTCATTCATTCTGCTTTTGGTCGCCATCATATTCCTGGCGAGCATATTGAAAGGCATCATATGGGCAAAAACCACGAATACAAAGATTAATATCAATCTGATTTCAAGATTTTTCGGCCTGAATTTTATATGGATGGGCTTTTGGTTTGTGATTGTTATCCTTATTTCGCTGCTTATAGAGCCACGCTCGGCTCCAATGTTCATGATTATCACAATAATATTGGGAATATACTTTACAAACACGCTTTACACGATTTTTATGAAGGGGCAGAAATTAAAGTCTATAACTGACGCAATCAAGCTGAATATTTTAAAGATTCATATGTTTTTGCTGCCTTACGCAGTTATATTTATGTTATTATTTATAATTCTAAGGCTTGGCAATCTGTTAAAATTCCAAAATTCATCAATTCTGACAGGATTGCTTGTTATTCTTTATCTTGCTATTGTGAGGTATTACGCTTCTACACTGGTTTTGGAGGTCAAGGATTTAAAGTAGAATCACTTGACAAATTCAACATTACTCATATCCCTAAATTGCCTATCTCCTGTTAAAAATTTAATCTTCTTTTCATTAGCAAATGTATACCCGACGCAATCTATGTAACTCAAGTCTTTTTTTTTATGCTGAGCCTTAAACAGCATTGCTTTTTTAATTACATCATCATCTATATCAAATGAAAACTGACGGTATTTGTTATAAAACAACTCTGCTTTCTCAATGCCGAAAGTTACAAACAACCTATAGTAAAGTTCCATTAGATTAAGTTTGGTGGTAACAATACCTACATCAGTTATATAATCAGAATAGTTTTCATTGCCTTTTGCAATCTCAAAAATAGCATAAGTATCGTAAAAAAATACCCTGGTTTCCTCCATGATTCCGCCTATGTCAATCTTTGTCTGAAGAGCTTTTCCAGCCTTTTCTTGCTAAATCCTTAAATTGCTGTCCAGACATTTTTGTTTTCAATTTTCCAAAAACATCTTCTAAATTGCCCCTCTTGAATATGTTTACCACTATTTCATCGCCTTCATTTATGCCTTGATTTTTTATTATTTCCTTCGGCAGTATGACCGCCATCGAGCTTCCCCATTTCTTCACGATTGCCATGCCAGTTACCTTTACTTTTGTTATATAGTAAGTTATATTAAAAGTTAATTATAAGTTATATTTAAACTTTTCTATTCCATTGTATTGAAAAAATTTCCAGATTCAAACCAAAATCTTTATAAATAACATATATAATTTATATATAAATCTATGCTTTTCAATATTAAAACATATATAAAATAAATATATTTCATATATGAGATACACAAAAAAGCTGATAAAGACAAGCGGCGGATTGGTTGTTAGGGTGCCTTCCGACATAGTAAAAGTGCTGAGCCTGACTGAAAAAGATTATGTAGAGATAGATTTGAATAAAATTGATTTGAAGGCGCTGGGCAAAAAGCCTAAATAAAAACACAACTACGATTGAACATCAACTAAAATTCAATAAAATCGGGATTGTTGAAATTGAATTGCAAAAATAATTTAATGTGTCATTCAAGAAAATTAAAATTAACAAATGCATAAAATTCACATCAACAAAAACAACACTAAACATAATATTGAAATAAATCAAAAATAACATAAAATGCAATTAAAAAAAAGAGGTAAGGTTATACTATTGGATTCAAGAGGGCAGGCAGCCATATTCATAGTCATCTCATTGATCATCGTGCTTGCAGGCCTGCTTTATTTCCTTTATCAAACACAATTTTTTGAGAAAGAGGTTGATGTGGTGCCTCCGGAAATAGTTCCTGTAAAGTCATATGTTGAGAACTGCATAAAAAGCATTGCAGAAGACGGATTGGAAAGAATAGGGCTGAGCGGCGGCTACATAAATATTCCGGAAAGGATAGGCAATGATCAAAGGGCTTACTTGTCAACTTTCCCGAAATCCGGATTTAGAATACCATACTGGTGGCATAACGGCATTGAAGCGGTCCCCACGGAGGATTTCATAAAGCAGCAGCTTGAAACCCATATAGAATCCGAACTTGGCAACTGCATCAACAATTTTGAGCCTTTTGCAGGAAGATTTGAGATAAACGAGCTGAGGCAGGCAATTGCCAGCGTTAAATTCAATGAAGAGGATGTATCTGCAGAGTTAAACTACCCTCTCGAAATAATCGCAAAAAATGGAAATTTTAAGGCATTGAGGGAGAAATTCAGCTATACTGTTCCAGTAAGGCTCAAGAAAGTATACGAGCTTGCAAAATTAATAATGGAAAGGGAAAACAAAGATTATTTCCTTGAAAGAAGAACAATAGACCTTTATTCGATGGATGTTGATATCCCGACAACAGACATAGAGGCTACGTGCACAACAAAATTGTGGCAGTTAAGCAGCATAAAAGACAAACTAAAGACTTTAGTGAGGGTAAACCTTCCTTACATAAAAATAATGGGAACTGACTACAACCAAAATATTTATGTTCCGAATCCCCAAGGCAAAAATACCTATGCAGGAACGTACTACCAGCAGCATTATGTTTGGGATATTGATCCAAATGCAAATAGCAAATACAGGAATATGAAAGTTTCCTTTGCTTATGAAAACTGGCCGTTCAGCATCTACGCAAGGCCAAGCGAAAACGGCATTTTAAGGAGCAACGCGCAAAGAGGAAATGACATGCTCTCATTTTTCTGCCTGCAGATATGGCACTTCACTTATGATATATCATATCCTGCCCTAGTAACTATATTTGACCAGGAAACAAAAAATAACAGGGCTTACCAGTTCAGCTTCCCGTTTAAAGTGTCAATTGACCACAACCAGCCCAACAGGCTCAAATCCGGAACAGCCTTATTTGAAACTGAAGCTGATCTGCCGTCTGATGAATTTTGCAGTGCAGTGCGGAATGAGGCAACAATATTCACGGTGGATAATGCTACGACAGAAGATATGCGTGACGTGAATCTGACATTCATTTGCGGCAGGTATTACTGCAGCCTGGGGCAGAGCAACTGGCTCAGCCTGGGAGCGGCAGCCGGCATTACAAAAAGGCTGCCGTATTGCGTAAACGGAATCATAAAAGGCTCAAAAAGAGGATTTGAAGATGCAAAGATGTTCATCCAGACAGATACTGACGGAAAGTCATACGTTTTGGCATTAAACCCAGTCAAGGAATTCCAAAATTACAAGGTTGTAAAACATCTGCTTTCGAACCCCGGTGCATCAATGGAGCTTGATTCAGGCGAAGAAGCCTCGATCTTAATTAAAGGAAAAGACATCGGATTTGAAAGCTTTGCCCTCTATCCAAAAGAAGCGGATTCAGCAATTAATATAGCTAACGGCAAAGATGCAGCTTACGAAGTCACTATTTACGTGTCAGACGAAGAAAATATAGTTGGAGGCTATTCAGGAGACTGGAAAGTCAGCAAGAATGATTTAATAAATGCAAATGAAATAGTGTTTCATGTGATTGAGCAGGGGCCTGCAACCGATGACGAGAGATTTTTATTCCTGTCCGGGCTAAAATCGTACTCAAAGAGAGTGCCAATGCCGGAACTGAAATCATAAAAAATCCATTAACGATTGAACATTAACTAAAAAACATTAAAATCAATAAAAAATAAAATGAAAGAAACAATTAAGAATTTTATTGCAGCATTTCTCCTGCAGTTAGTAATCACACTGCCTTTCTATACGGCAAGCGTCTATGGACTGGGGATATCCAACATTAAAGTGGCAGCTGTAACTTCAAATTCCGCGACAATAGAATGGGATACTGAAAATATATCAAACGGAAAGGTCAAATACGGCAAAACAGCTTCTTTGGGCTATACGCAAAGGCACGACAACTATGTGCAAAACCATACTTTAACGCTCTACAACGGGATTGACAGCGACTCAACATACTTTTTTGCTGTTGAATCAACAGACTTAACAGGAAATACAGCAATTGACAACAATTCAGGCAGTCATTACACATTCAAAACAACAGACATTACCCCGCCCCCTCAGGTTACTGGCTTGACAGCAGCTTCAAAAACATCAGATTCCATATACTTGTCGTGGAACAGCCTGAGCATAGCAGATTTGAAACATTATATTGTATATAAGAACAGAGTGCCATTTGCAAACTCCACAACAACCAGCTTTAATGACACAGGATTAAGCTCGGATACTTCTTTTAGCTACAAAGTATCGGCTGCTGACAGCACAGGCAATGAAGGCCCATTGTCAGACACGCTTATAGCTTCAACTTCAGGAGTTGATTCAGCGCCGCCTCTGATAAGCAACGTAGATTTCCTGCCAATAAGCGACACTACAGCAAAAATAACATGGATTACAGACGAAAATGCAACAACATCTGTTCTTTACGGAATAAATAAGACCGATAAGACAAAAAGCCTGAGCGAGCTGGTTACAAACCACACTATACTGATTGACGGGCTTGCCAAGAATGTCCAGTTTGTTTTTGCTGTGAAATCATGCGACCAGTCTGATAACTGCGCCATATCTTCTAATAAAACATTGACTGCAGGCAAAGATATTCTGCCGCCTTTCATAAACCTGTCAATACCAAGATTTGTGAATAGAAGGGCAATTGACATCATAGGCTCGACTGAACCCTTTTCTTCAATAACATTATTTGTCAATGACATGAATGCTCCCAAAAGAAGCCTTGGGGGCAATGAAATCGGAAGCTCTGGCAGGTTTGTTTTCAGCCAGGTGCAGTTAGAACAGGACAATATAATAAAAGTTGCTGCAGCTGACAAGTCCGGCAACAAAAACGAAAAAATATTCCAGGTAAGCGTTGACACCCAGGATCCAATTGTCAAGTTAAATGACATACCATCTATAATCTCAAACTCAAATTTGACAATCAGCGGCAATGCAAACGAGCCTGTGCTGATGAAAGTTTTTATGGACTCTGATGCAAATGTTTCTTCTGTGCCTTCCAAGATTACTGGACTGAATGCTACAAGGGTCGGGCAGAACTTTATAGAAATTCATTGGAAGGAATCTACAGACAATGACTTCAGCCATTATGTTGTGTACAGGGCTGATTCGAGCCCGATTGCAGTCACGAAGCCCGCTGACTTTAATTTCTTTATTGATGCGCTGGTGGACAGCGGGAAAAGCTACACATACGAGGTTTCAGCTGTCAATATATTTGGCAGAGAAGGCCCTAAATCAAATCCCGTAACAATAACTGCATTGCTTGGAGGCGCAATTCTGCACTTGAATCCACCAGAAGTTGATATTTTTGAGGACTTCAGAAAGCCCTTGAAGATTCTTAATGGAAGCGGCAATTTCAATTTTGCAGTAAAGCTGGACAAGGGAGACGGAATTTACAACATAAAACTAGTATTTGAAGATTTTGCTGGCAACCTTGTTTTGTTTGAAAAAACCATGGCTCTTGACACAAAAATCCCTTTGGTTAAGGTCACAAACCCGCCCTCAGGTGCTTTGATATTTGAAAACGTTGCCAGCAATATTGATGTTATTGGGATAACAGAGCCGAATGCCAAAGTTCACTTATTTGTAGACAGGACACCATTCAGCCGCTTCAATCAGTCGCTTGAACTGACAGATATACCGCCAACCTTTGCCAATGAGATACAAAATATTCCGGAAGCAGAGCTTGATGCCAAATGCCGCCTGAATGTAGCTTCAAAATCATTCTGCAGCACAGGAGCTGATTTCTCTACAACTGCTGACAGCCAAGGCAATTTCAAGTTTGAGGGAGTTGATCTGACGGCAACATTTGGAGGGGCAGCTCGCCTTCAGGAAGTTCCATTGACACAGCTGCGGGATACACAGCTAAATCCTGAATCAAAAGATTCAAAGACAACAACTTTAGTTGTCATAGCAACCGACAAAGCAGGGCTTAGGGGGGTTGTTGCGCCAAAAATAAGAATAGGCACATGCTGGAGCGGAAACCAGAGCTGGGATATAATACCATTAACACGATACCAAAGCCCGGCTTTCATAAGCACAGAAAGGCTCGCAGAAGGAACAGAAACAGCTTATTTTTACTTCAACTTTTCATATATTGGAGCAGGAGCAAACGCAAAAATAAACAGCGGCGGCATCTCAATATCAAAAGCATGCAGCAACAGGGAAGCCTCTGACCCTAGGTTCAACATAAGCTGCCAGATCATGCCAAGCGGAGTGCCGACAAAATCACTTAACCCTCCTGACAACACAGTTTCATATTCTGCAATGACTCTTTCAAGGCTTCAGGGAATGGACAAGTTTTTGGAGAATGACTGGAAGAGCTTCTTCAAAGCAATAAACAAGGAAATGACATTTCCGGTTAAAATAAGGATAACGTACAAGCATGATACCAATAATGACAATGTCCTAGAAACAGAAACACAGACAACCTGCGATCAGATAAGCTACATTGTTGACAATTCCATCATCGACCCAAGAAAAGTTCTGCCTGACTGGCTGCTTTTTGATTTTGTTGATTTCCTGCAGGATTCAATTAAGTCACTGACGCAATTACAGGAGCAGATAGACAAGCTTGTTGATTTTGTAGCTGTCGGATGCTTAACTTCTTTTGGACTGAATTTTATTACCAGCTTTTACAGGAGATGGATTGAGTTCTGGGATGAGAAATCATATTCTCTTTTGAAGAAAGGACTTGATGTCCAAAAAGTCTCGGAAATCTTCGGTAAAAACCCGTTGAATCCTGCGAATAAGAATGACATGGATGATTGCCAGAAGATTGTGCAGGATATTGCGGAAAAGAAAGGAAGCTTCAAGATGAAATACCTGACTGACGCTGATCTGAAGAAATGCTTCACAGCGTCAGCTTCCGCATGGGAAAACGAAGCGAGAGTTTATTCTTTCATGAGATACAGCTGCGACAGGATATTCGGGCATTCATCTCCATCAAGATGGACCGAAACAAAAGTGGATGAAGAATTGCTGAGGAAGGTGCAGGCTCCGGATGGATGTAAAGCTGATGGCGACGACAGAGGCCAGCCTTTAAAAGCAGAATACTGCAGGACAGCTATCAGTTCATTCCCATTACTTCCAAGGGGAGGATATAATCCTGATGACAAATGTTTTATAGTACAGACTGACGAAGGCAAGGCACTGTATAAACTTAGTGATCCAGTGGGAGGAGAAGTATACAAAATGGATATAATCACAGGGCCATCTAAGCTTGAAACAGATTATGTAAAGAAGATAGACGAAGTCAATTACCTCACACATCAGTCAAAAACCTGCCAGCAAATCTGCGGGGTTGGAGTTCAAGGAGGCAAAAAAGCAACCATGAATATAAAAGATGCGAATGGGGTAAGGAATGTGGAAATTATTCCGAACAAAGACGGGAGTGGTTCTGTTGGCCAATGTTTGACTGTTACTAATTGTAGGTCGTTGAATGCAAAAGATGCTGATAAGAAAGTATTACTAAAAACTGAAGTTGATACTATACGACCTAAAATTGTCGACGGAAAAGAAATCAAGGATTCCCAAGGAAAGGTTGTCACAGAAACAGTAAAACTTCAAGAAGATAAAGAGGTCAAATATGCCCGTACATGGGGGTATACAAAAGATTGCTTTTATGGTAAAGATGACGCTTCAACAGATGTTGTTGGCACGTCTCCAGATACAAAAGAAGTTTGCTGCTGTATAAGTTTTGCTGGCAAGGCAGTACCTGCGACAAGCTACTACCAACCTGATGACAGGCCAATATATGAGCCACCAAACTATGTTGTACCTGTTGTGCATGAATCAAAAATACAGCCTGGGCAAACACCGCAAGGCAGCGTATCTGGCGATGGCAAAGATAATACAGCGTACGCAGATATGAAATGGAGCTACAGGTACTGGAAGGAAAGGTTTGAGGCTATTGGGTCGGATGGAAAGCCTCACAATGAATACAACAAATACAGGTACACTGAAGGAAGAGACTTCCCGGCATGCTTCGGGATGAACAGCTTGCTTTATGAAAATCCGCTTGGGCTTTCATTTGGAAGTCCTGAAAGAGTTTTGACATTAAACCCGTCAAAAGATCATGTAGCAGCATTGCAATGCGCACATTTGGCAGGCTTGAGCCAGAGAATCCAGTTCCTCAAAAACTTAATGACATCAATGTCAACTTGTTTAATACAGGTCAGAACGAGCGGCAGGGGAGATTCAGGAGCGTGCAAGGAATTGTTCACGCAATACCTTTGCAACGCAATCTGGCAGATTGTGCAGTTCTTGGTTGACAAGGGATGCACTAATCAGGAGTTTGGTCCAAGTTCAGGAGAGCAAAGCGATACATTTGCCACTTACCTGCAGGCTGGGTTTAAGGGAGCGTACGGAGCAATAAATGATATGCAGACATCATTATCTCAGGAATACGGAAATGCAAAGCTTAACGAGCTTATAGGCACAGGAGAGGAAAGCGTTGCAAGAAAAATCTGCCTGGGGGCATTTGGATATGACTGGGAGTTTAATGTAAAGAATCTTGTTGACGCTGCATATTCAACATCGTTTGCAACTTTAGTCCAGGCAATCACAAGCTCAAGGGAATTTTTAACTGTTGATCCTGTGACCCACAAGCCGAAATATGAATACAGAGCATCATGGATTATCAACCCGGGATGCGACTTTGAAAGATACGATGTTTATCTGGCATGCGTCGGAAGAAAGCAGCTTGACTTGTATTCAAACCAGATAAACTGCGGAGCTGTTGGAGCGCCTTCAGTTTTATATTCTATAAAGGGACCAACACTTGGCTTAGAGCCATCTACCGGATTCAATCAATGCGACTGCCTTGGACTGCCGGATGAAAAATTAAAATCCATCAATCCGGGAAAAAGCCTCAAGCAGAATGTCCTAGAAGACAGGTCATTCCATCAAGTTATTGACGATAATTACAGATATGACCATTTACTGTTTGTTTTAAGGCCCGACAGGAAAATACCTTCCAATCTTAAGCCAAACTGCTTCCCTACAGGATATGATGATGGTAAATTTTACTTTCCAATCTCTGACAGGACTGCGAGAGACATACTGGACTGCAGGGTTGATGCTGCATCAGGGGCATTGATATGCGGATCCGGGGCTGCATTCTCATCTGCAAAGGGAACTGCGGAATTCCTTGACATATTCGTAAATGGAGATGATGCTATGAAAAAGCTTGCGGGCCAAGATTTAGTAGCCGAAGCAGGCCAGCCATTAAAAGTCGATGTCACTGTCAGAAACATCGGGCCAAACAAGTGCTTAATTATGACATTTGACAATCAGCCATATGCGGAGATGATCAACCAAGAAGGGATACAGCAGTACACCATCCACACACAATCTTTGACACTAGGCACAAGGGCAGATGCGCAGTCATCCAATCCAAATATTCAAGTTGAGAAAATAAGTTCTGGCCTAAGCGATGTGTCTATGTTTGTAAAGTTTTTGGACATGGATAAAAATGGCATGAATCTTGTAAGCGGAGTCGATCAGATTATAATTCAAAATCAACCAAAAGCGATGGATGAGATAAGAAATGCTCCGAATTCAAAAGTCACAATTGGTGATGGTACAGAACAAGTTGAAATTTCAATAGAAAATGATAGGCTGACATTAGCCAAGCAAGGAGCCAGGGTTGCAATCCTATCAGTACAAACTCCACCAAATAGTTTTGGAATCATACCAGAAGATACAACCTTTAAGGTTCCGTATGCAGAAGGGCAGATAAGAATATTCAAACCAACAGATACAACTTCAACAACACAGTTGCCGCAGCCATCTACAAAAACATTGAATATCGGATTATACCACACAACAGACACTAGCGGGTTTGGCGGCATTGAGTCGTGCAGCAGGAATGACAAGGTTTTAACAGCAAGCGGCACCCCGCAGGAAAGAAGCTTCAGGATAATAGTGCAGCAAAAGCTGACAGGCTCTGGACAGCAGGGCATACTAATTTCACCTGAAACACCTTCAAGGCCATTTAGGAAAGGGGCTGATCAAATACAAATAACTGCTGGAATTTCATACAGAACCCCGATACAAACTGCGCAAATTTCCTGCAAAGCCCCTGATGGAATGGGGATAAATACTGTTGATGGAACTCTATTAGGCAATAACAAATACCAATTTTTCATAAATCCGGACAACCTGCAGATTGCAGGCAAGTATTCTTGTGAAATTGCTGCCCAAAGCGGTGACACAAAATCAAGCCCTGCAAGAGTCGAATTTGAAGTTCTATGCGGAAACAAAGTAGATGGCTATGGATTTTGCAGAGACGGTTGCTTACCGCCTACTCAACCAATTAGCGTGACTTTTGTCAATGGTGAAGTATTTGATTGTGGGCAAGAATTAGGTGTTTGTTGTAATAGATAAAATGCCAAAAAACATTATCTTAAATTCACTGGAAAGCGCATTTGCTTTGATTTGGAGGAACAAATTACTGTTCATCTTACTGTTCATCCTGCAGATTGTTTTTTTTGTTATTCTTTCTTTGATTCACTATGCTTATGTGCCGAAAATGGTTGAAAGCCAGAAGGCTATATACGACTACATGAGCAGCATAAAAATGGACGACATTTCAGTGGCTTCAAATGTGCTTGGGCAAAAAAACCTTTTGGGAGACGACCCTTTGCTGATAAGCAGGAACTTCAACGAGATTGTCAGGAACTTCAGGCTTTACATGATTTACATTTTCATATTGCTGGCTTTTTCAATTTCAATGTTTTGGGCAGTAACCTATAAGATAATACACAAACCGAGTTTTAAGCATGTGACAAGGCTCTTTTTCAGAATATTCAGTGTATGTATTTTTTACCTTGGTTTAATATTCGCGTTTTTCTTTTCATTGCTCAACATTTCATTGGCGGGAGTTGCAGCGGAAAGCTCGAAATTATTGACAAAATATGTTCCATTTCTAGTAATCTCAGTCGTACTAACCTATTTCATGTTTATTTCCCTGTCTTTGATTTACGATACAAAATTAAATAATATTGTGCAGAAAACACTAAGCATTGGCATAAAGAAAATACATTACCTGCTGTCAGTTTATTTAATCAATATTTTTTTATTTATGCTATCAATATTCCTATTGTATTTTTTTATTGAAAGGAATCTGTTTGTTTTACTGCTTTCAATGCTGCTCATGATTTTCAGCTTTGTTTTTGGAAGGATTTTTCTGGCTAATGTCGTTGAAAGATTGGGTTAACTACTCCTGTTTCTGTATTCATAGACGTTTTTTAATCTTTTTGAACACTCACTAAGCAATCCATAAAAACCATCAACATAAACTGGATCAATCTGGGCAGCTGTTCCATCTGAAATGTACAATCCATGCACAGTTGGAACCTCAAGCCAAACATGTTGCCATATACCGAAATTTTTCTGTAAGGATTTGTCATGAGGGAATTCCTGCACATAACCTACTTTAAATTTATTAGATAAGCCATCTTCATCTAAAGCTCTCAATGCAGCATTTATCCAACTATAACAATGTCGAATGCGAATAGCACTTGCTACATCAGGATACCTTTTGGTTAGACTTGTCCAATAATCTTTTGACAATGCGCTTTCTAGATTTGGCATTCCCTTAGGATCCTTTTGAATTTCAGTTAGCTCTACCATTTTGAATCATTTACGCAGCTTCTGCCATTGGCTCTTCTGAAGGAGCTTCTTTGGATTCCCTATCTGCAATCTTTTCAAGCTTAGACATTCTGGGATTTTCATTATCTTCTGATATCTCTTTCAGCTTATCTGCAATATACTCCTTGACATCTCTTCCATTGTACCCCTCTTCCATAGCTTCTTCTGCCAGCATCTCTTCCAGTGCAGCCCTGTCTTCACGATAGAGCTTTTTGTAGAATGAGCCTTTTTTGGAGTATCTTTCTTGTACTGTTTCTTTGTCTACCAATCTTTTCAAAGCTTGTTTATATCTTCTTTCCGTTAAACTGCGCTTTTTTGGGTCGCCTTCTGCGCCTTTTGCCAGCCTTAAGTAATGTCCCAGCACAACTTCGTTTACACGTTCCTCAATTTTTATCTCATCACCCCTTTTATCAATATCACCAAGCCAGATATGCGCAAACTCTTCCGCCAAAATTGTATCAATCAAATCATCATTACTCATGCCATATTGCCTTGCTTGCGCTGCAATCCTCTGATAAACCTCTTCTGCAACGTTAAACTGTATCCTGCCGCTTCTTGTCCTTCCGACTGCATACAACGCGCCTGATGGGAGGCCTCCTACAGCTATATCGTCGAATTCAGTCGGATTTCCTCCTGCAGCTCTTAATGACGCAGGCAGTTCCATTCCGTCTGATGTCCTTAGGTAGCTGTTTATGTGCTGTCGGAAATTTTCGGCTTTTGAAATCTCTTTCCCAGCCTCATTAATCCGCAAATTCCTCATGTAGAAAATATGTATCGGCTTGTTTAATGGAGTGTCTTCTATGTGGGAACTTAAGTTGACTGAATCATAACTTTCTACAGCTTCAGAGCTTGATGTCCTTGGAGGCAGGCTCACGCGATTCCATGAATTCGGGCCGTAATCTTTTGCAGCTTTTATCCAGTTGCCGTAATGATAATAACTGTCGGGTTCCGGAGGTGCCCTGCCATTCCTTTCAAAATCCCTATCAGTGGTCCAATAAATATTATTTGCTGTTCTCTCAAAAACCAAGCCTTTCGCGAAATGCGGCCTGCTTTCACCATAACCATAAGAACTAGCCGTAATCGGAATGCTTTCCATTGATCTGATACTTTCAGGGGCAATCTTGGGAGAACTATAACTAAGAAAAGCTGCCGCAACCAAGGGCGCTATGTACTTGGTGCCCAAAATCCTATAACTTCCTAATGGCATTTTATTTTATAGTCCTACTTGTGAGAAAAAGAAGAAAATTAAAAGAGAAAAGGAAAAAAAGAAAAAATTAAGGTTTAATGGCTAGCGTGTGCTCCTGCGTCATGTCCTTGACTTGGGCTTGCATATGTAGTTTTTCTTCGTTCTGCGTACTCTTGGCTTTGAAGCTGTCCTTTTCTGCTAACTGCGCCTATAATCTCAGGAATATTGGCAGCTGGACTAAAACGCACTCCAACTTTTTCTCCAAGTTTTGTTTGGGCAGCACTTACATATCTTACGTCAGTCGCGTGTTCTTGCAATAGCGATTGATAGTAATTAAGCTTCTTTGATTCTTCATCTTTTTGTGTTGCAATATGTTCAATGAATTGTGCAAGAGGCGAATTTCTATCATATAATGGGTCACCTGGCTTTGCGGCCACCATGTTAATTATACTTTTCTTAAATTCAGTAAAATTACGAAGTGTCGGATTACCCAAAGCTTCTCCAGCCTGTGACAAATATTTTCTTGCTTTTTCGTCATCAAACTCTTCTAGCTTTCCTTTGTATCCTTCATCTACAGCCAATTGATAAGCCAGATTTTTAATAATAGAATCAGCTTTCTTCTCATCAGCTCTTAAAGATTCTCCTAACTTATCCTTTACTATGCTCTCTAAGTTTTGGACATTTTTGTTTATCCTTCTCTGCCTTTCTATTATCGGATGTTCTGTAGTACCTCCATGTGCATCATGCACTAAATAACCATCTACAAATTTTTTTAAACCTTCATCTAAAGAAACTCCATTCAGCATTAAATGCTCTTCACCATGACTTGTTTGTTCTGACATTTTCTTTCCACCCCTTTGTTTTGTTTGTTTTTATTGTTTATTAATTTTATTCTTAATTTGTTACTACTTCTTAATGATAGCACTTATATTTAAGCTTTTCGCTTCTGGAGTATACACTTTATTGGGCTTTTGCCACCCCTCCAGAAACTATGTGATTGTTACTACTATCTAGTAATATAACTTATATTTAAACCTTTCGGTTGGGTATACGGGTTCCATTTATTTTCTATATTGAAAGTATCTTAAATCAATCAAGGCAAAGATTTATAAATCAAGCATAATTAACATTGAAGGGGGTTTTACATGGCTAAGAAAGACAAAAGGCAGTATGCTCAACCTAAAGAAGAAGCGAAAGATTCACAAGTTTCTGATGAGCCAAAAGAAGCCGAGGCTGTTTCCAAGCTTCCTAAGGATGTCCAAGAAAAATTGAAAGCTATAAAGACAAAGCTGGAAAAGTTCCAAAAGAAAGTTCTTGAGAAATTCGACAAATACATTGTTGGCATCGCGTTGATGCCGCCGCCTAAGCCGGAAGAGATGCAGCCGTTCCAGACGCCGCAAGCTCCGCCTGCTGAGCCAAAGCCTGAAGATAAGGACAAAATCCATGTATTGATATTGGTTGATGATTCTGACAGCAAAACAATGTCTAAGCTTGAGCTGAGAGACAAGCTTACTGCAATCATAGACAGCATTTCAAAGGAGATTGACCCTAATATCACGCCCCAGACATTAATACTATCAGAGCTTTGGCAGAATTGCTTCGACGGAAAATCAGAGTTGCTGCAATTAATAGCCCTGTCGGCACCAATATATGATACAGGAATGCTTCAGGCAATCAAGATTGCGGAAGTGCACAAGACGATGGTCCTGAAGAAATTTGAGAAGTATATTGTTTCTTATGTTCTTGCAGGCTCGCTGGTCCAGGGAAAAGCAACTCCTTCAAGCGACATTGATGTTTGGATTGTCATAGACGACACTGATGTTAAGAAAATGACGAGGGCGGAATTAAAGGACAAGCTGAGGGCGATTATTATTGGAATGGGAATTGAAGCAGGAGAGCTTACAGGCATTAAAAACAAAATCAACATTCAAGTCTATATTCTGACTGACTTTTGGGATTCATTAAGGGAGGCAAATCCTGTAATATTCACTTTGTTGAGAGACGGCGTTCCATTCTTCGACAGGGGCATTTTCATGCCTTGGAAACAATTGCTGAAAATGGGAAAAATCAAGCCGTCAGCAGAGGCAATTGACATGTTCATGGGCTCAGGCGAGCAGATGATAAGGAGAGTGCAGTTGAAGCTTAATGAAATCGGAATGGAAGACATCTACTATGCTTTACTGACGCCAAGCCAGGCCGCTTTGATGCTTTACGGAGTTGCTCCTCCTTCTCCTAAAGAGACAGGGGCTTTGATGAGGCAGATTTTTGTCCATAAGGAAAAATTGCTGGAAGATAAATTTGTCAAGATTCTGGAAAGGGTTGTTGAATTACGAAAGGCAATAGAGCACGGCGCAAAGAAAGAGCTGACAGGAAAGGAGCTTGACGAATTGCTGAGTGACGGCGACAAGTATCTTGCCAGAATAAAAAGGCTGTTTACGCAGATAGAAAAAATACGGGAGGAGCAGGAAATGCTGAATATTTACGATACTATAACTACTGTAATTCGCGATGTTTTAAAATTAGAAGGAATTGAAAAAGTAAAGGACAATGAAATGCTGCATGTTTTGGAAGACAAGCTGGTCTCAGAGGGGAAGCTGCCTTCAAAATTCCTGAGGACAGTGCAGGATCTCATGAAGGCCAAGAAAGACTATGACGAGAAAAAGCTTTCTAAAGTTGAGATAGAAAAAATACATTCCGAGTCAGGATCTCTGATAAAATTCCTTGTTGAGCACATACAGAGAAAAAGAAGCAGGGAACTGGAAAGGCTGAAGATAAGGGTTAAGCACGGCAGCAAGTTTGGAGAGGTTATCCTGCTGGGGAATCTGGCTTTCATAACAACTGACATTGACAGCGATGAAAGAGAGATAAGCAAAGCCAGGATAAATGAAGATGGAAGTTTGGATACAATTGAGAAAAGCTCTCTGGAAGAATTAGAGAAGGCCCTTGCAAACGCGCAGACTCCTGTCAGAGCTTCTATAAAAGAGCCGATTTTCGAGGACCTGAAGAGAGTTTTTGGAAAGGATGTGGAGATTCTGATGAGTTATTGAATTATTATTTACTTTCTTATAGTGGTAACAAAAACGAAAGATTTATATATTGGTGTTAATCTAACATATAAAATGTTTGAAGAATTAAAAACTAAACTTGGCTCCATAGATTCGGCATTAAATGAGGAATCACTGAATTTGGCAAATCAATCTGGTGATGGTATTGAAGCACTAAAAAAGAGTGGAAACGAGTTTAAATACCTACTTTTAGAAGTTAGACTTAAAGAAGGAGGTAATGAATTTGCCAAACTTTTCTTAAGAGGATTTGATTATCCAATGTATGCACACCCAATTATTGCCGAATACTTTTTAAGAAATGAAGTGACACCTTCTCTCACTTCCAATTTTAAAATGCCAGATAGATGGCCACTAAAAGATAAATCATTTGACCAGTATGAACGGACTGTTAAGAGTGAATCTGAAGGTTTGGAATTAACAATTTTTGCCGTAGGCGGCGGGAAATTTGATTTAAAAAATAATGGTATAAACTTAAGAGGTTATAGTCAAGCTTTTGGTTCAATTCCTCGAGACTATCAGGAGAGATTTAAGGAACTTCTTCAGCAATTAGTTCAAAAACCTACTTACAACGGATTTCAGATCAATTTTGAAAAGTAGCTTTCATTCTTTGAAAATTTATTAAACCTTCCAAAATATCATTTCAAAAGTATATTTGTTTAAAAGCGGGCGCTACCGGTTATTTCGATAAAAAAGATTATAGGGCTTTCAAATCCGGAATTGAGAAAGCTATAAAAGACCATTTAAAATAAATCTTGTTTCTATACTCACGGGCAAATATAATTAAGCAATTGTTGCCCGTTCGTAATATGTCGAAAATGTTCCATTTTCGAGCACTCGAAAACCGTAAGGTTTTCTTTGAGTAAAGGCAATAATTTATGCTCAATTATTTGTTGCCTTTACTATATAAACTTAAGCCATTAAAACTTTCAAACCATCCCTTAGTATGCCCTATACCTCTTTTGCTAAACCCCCGCCTCAATAACTATCTTGTTCTTTTCAGGATGTATGTAAGCTTCGCTGCCATTCTTTAATTTCAAGAAATCTGCAATCTCTTTTGGTATCCTGACTGCCAAGGAATTTCCAGTTTTAGTTATTTTGGTCTTTTTACCAAGACCCCAGATTCTCTTTTTCTTTGCAGTTTCTTCTATTGCTCTTGTCGTTTTTTCATCGGTAAAAGACTCCTTGCAGTTACTGCATATATCAGCAGAGAATTCCCCCAAATATACTCCAAACATAGTCTCTTTTATTTTTCCTTTTTTTAAGATTCCTTTCTCACATATTGGGCATTGCATTTTAATCACCTTGGCTTAACAGTTATGACATAATTATCTTCTCCAATTTTTTTATAAACAACGCAAAAATATTTGTAATATGATAAAATTTTGTTTGGTTTTTGAAGTTCTTTTGAGCCCCTGCGAATCCCTTCTTCGACATCTTTTTCTGATATGCCTCTTGCCACCATCTGCTCTCTGGCATGTTTGCTGTATTTCATAGCCAAAAATAACATCTGTAATTACAGTATGTACTTAAGTATTTAAATGTTATGTTTTGGCATTAGAAACATTAATATACCTAAAAAACAATTCTTTCTTCGGTGGATTCGATGAAAACTGGATACAAAGTTTATGACTGCATGACTACAAAGCCGATTTCTGTATCTTCAGAGGCGTCATTAGAAGAATGTTCTAAAGTAATGTCTCAAAACCACGTCGGAGCTTTGGTAATCAAGGATAATCATGTATCAAAAGGGCTTATAACAGAGCAGGACATTGTCAGGAAAGTAATTGCTAAAGGGATAAACCCGCTGACGAGAGACAATAAGCCCGAATGACGACATTTATGATGCGCTGATAAAGATGAGGGATTCCAACATAAGGCATTTGCCTGTGGTTGAAAATGGCAAGATGGTCGGCTTGCTTACATTAAAGGACGTTCTTAAGATAGAGCCTTCCCTCTTCGAGCTTCTTGTCGAGAAATTTGAGCTTAGGGAGGAAACAAGAAAGCCAATCGATAGAGTAATATCAAGAGAAGCAATCTGCCAGGGCTGCGGCGCTTATGTCGAGAATGTCACCAAAGTAAAAGGCTCATTGCTTTGCGAGAGATGCGCTGCAGAGCAGGCGTAAAACTTTATTTAGCGTCATAGAATTGAATAATAAATCCGTTGCTACGCAACCATGTCTTGTAATCGGCATTGCTTTTCTGCCACACGCGATGCCTCGCCTATTTATTCATTTATTTTCAATTCTATTTATTGGCGATGCGGATAGGCTGTGCAGAAGAAACATAAAGGAATGAAAACAATCGCCTTTGCCGCCGAGCGATAATATTTGCCGAAGGCTGATTGAATATCTATGACAAAAAGCTTCAGAAATGTAATAATCTTAACAAAACCAAATATTTATATACAAAACCCAATTACTTTTTGCTACCTATAGGGGAAACTTTTTCTCAAAAAGCCTTTTTCTGACCATTTTTCCACACTCAAATAATAATCTTTAAATACTATAAGTTATCACTTATTTTTTTGATATGGAGTTTAAAAACAGGGATGTTATATCAATCACCGATTTCTCAAAAGAAGAGCTTTTGCACATTCTTAAGGTTGTGAGGCAAATGGAGCAAAAGCCCAAAGGCAGCTTGCTGAAGGGAAAAATTCTTGCTACATTATTTTTTGAGCCTTCAACCAGAACAAGGCTCAGCTTTACTTCTGCAATGGAGCAGCTTTCCGGCACTGTCATAGGATTCTCAAACGCAAACGTTACTTCAATACAAAAAGGTGAATCTCTTTGGGACACCATAAAGATGACTGAGCAGTACGCAGATGCCATTGTAATAAGGCATCCTCTGGAAGGCTCTGCTAGGCTTGCGGCAGAAGCTGCTTCTGTTCCTGTGATCAATGGGGGAGACGGCAGCAATCAGCATCCGACCCAAACAATGCTCGATATCTATACGATACAAAAAATCAAAGGCAAACTGGATGGGCTGCATATAGGTTTTGTCGGGGATTTAAAATACGGAAGAACAGTGCATTCATTGGTGATAGCCTTATCCCATTTTAATCCAACATTCTACTTTATAGCTCCGGATGAGCTACAGATTCCTGAAAACTACACGGAAGAGCTGTTCAGGAAAAAAATAAGGCATTTTAAAACACGAGATTTGGAAAGATTCAGCAAAGAGCTTGATGTGCTTTATGTGACAAGAATACAGAAGGAGAGATTCCCGGATCCCCTGGAGTACGAAAAATTCAAGGGCATATACAGGATTGATGAGGCGTTTCTGCAGCACGTCAAGAAAGATATGAAAATAATGCACCCCTTGCCAAGGATTGATGAGATTGACAAGAACGTTGATAAAACCCAGCACGCAGCATATTTTGAGCAGGCTGCAAATGGAATTCCAGTCAGAAAAGCGCTGCTTGCCTTGGTGCTCGGAAAGGTAAGATAATGGCAAAAAGAAAATCAATCAATAAAAAAATGCGAAATACAAGAAGAGGCAAAGTAAGAGCCAAGAAAGCAAGCTCAGTTCCTAAAGAAGAGCTTAAGAGAGAGCTTAAGATAAGCGCCATAGACGAAGGCACTGTAATCGACCACATACCAACAGATGCCACCTTCAAAGTCGCAGAAATATTGGATCTGGAAAACCATAAGGGCATAGTGTCAATTGCCACAAATCTTCAAAGCAAGAGAATTGGAAAAAAAGGAATTGTTAAGGTTGGGGGAAAAAGCCTTACTCAAGATGAAGTCAACAAAATAGCAATTGTGGCGCCAGAAGCAACTGTCAACATAATAAAAAATTACGATGTCAAGGAAAAAATAAAAGTAAAAACTCCGGAAATTATTGATAATGTCGTCAAATGCTCAAACCCAATCTGCATAACGAACAACGAGCAAGTCCCGACAAAATTTTACATTGCAAGAAAAGATCCTTTGAAAATCAAATGCCATTACTGCGAGAGAATTATGGGCAAGGAAGACATAGAGATAGTATAGCAGTTCACGATTTAAAATGCTTCAAATAAAGCTATGCGGCATAAGCCTAAAAAATCCTACAATTCTCGCTTCTGGAATTTTGGGTGTGACGAAAGAAAGCGTTCATAGAATAGGCAAAAGCGGTGCAGGGGCTGTAACTCTTAAATCATTGTGCCATGAGGAAAGAGACGGATTCTCAAACCCCGCAATGTTTGGCTATGACGGCGTGTTTCTTAATGCAGTCGGGCTGCCGGGGCAGGGAATTGACTCAGCCATCAAAGATTTTGGAAGATTGGATAACTTAAGCGTGCCTGTGATTGGAAGCATTTATGGATATAGAGTTGAGCAGTTTGGCCAGGTTGCCAAGAAAATGGCTTCATTAAAGCCTGCCATGATTGAAGTTGATGTTTCATGCCCGCACATGGATTACGGCAAGCCTTATTATGCAGACCCAGAGTTAACCGCAAAAGTAACAGGGGCTGTAAAAGCAAATGCTGGCAGAATCCCGGTAAGCATAAAGCTCAGCCCGAATGTTTATGACATAAAAGAAATTGCGCATTCTGCTGAAAAATCAGGAGCTGATGCTATAACTGCAATAAATGCAGCTTCCGGCATGGTTATTGATATAAGCGCAAGAAAGCCGATTCTTGCCAACAAAATCGGCGGTGTAACAGGCCCCGCCTTAAAGCCGATTGCAGTAAGGTGTGTTTACGAAATATATGAGACCGTCAAAATACCTATAATCGGAACAGGGGGAGTTACTTACGGCAAAGATGCAATTGAAATGGTTATGGCAGGCGCAACTGCTGTCGGCATCGGAACAGGCATTTATTACAGAGGAATTTCAGTTTTCAAAAAAGTTTGCGATGAAATGATGCAATGGATGAAAAAAAATAAGGTGAAGAGTTTGAATGAGATAAGGGGATGTGCGCATAAATAGAAGTTGATTTTTAAAATAATTTTTATTATTGCAAGTGCCTTATTGTCAACGGCAAGAAGCACAAAAACATCAACTAATAGCACATTAACAAAAACAACTCATTGAAAATAAAATCCAATAAAAATAATCAAAAACAACTGATAAAAATCCAAAAAACAGACAAAATGCCAAACAACGAGATTAAAAAAACCGACATTCCGCAAGTGCTTGAAATCAGTGATGTTGTGGGGGAAGGCAAAGAGCAAAAATCCTTTTTCTTCAAGCAATCATTGCAGTGCAGGCCTGGGCAGTTCATAATGGTTTGGATTCCGGGATTGGACGAAAAGCCGATGGCTGTATCTTACTGGAGCAGGAATGAGTTTGCCTTCACGTCAAAGGCAATCGGCAAATTTACCAATGCGCTTGAAAAGCTCAAGAAAGGCGATAAAGTGGGCATAAGAGGTCCGTATGGCAGCAGCTTTTCTATAAAGAGCAATGCTTGCGTTGTCGGCGGCGGAGTTGGCATGGCTTCTGTTTCCACTCTAATTGATGTTTTGAAGAATCCCATTGTGATAAATGGGGCAAGAAGCAAAGAATACTTGATATATCTTGACAGATTCAAAAGCAAGAAGATGATTGTTGCAACAGATGACGGGAGTTTCGGAAGAAAAGGCTTTGTGACGCAGGTTCTTAACGGGGTTTTAACTGAAAATAAAAAAATAAAGATGGTATACACTTGCGGGCAGGAAATCATGATGAAAAAGGTTTTAGGGGTATGCAACAGGCACAATGTTGAGTGCGAGGCATCTCTTGAAAGGTACATGGCATGCGGCTTCGGGATTTGCGGAAAATGCATGATTAATGACAAGCTGTGCTGTGTTGACGGCCCAATATTTAATTCAAAACAATTAATGTCAATGCCAGATTTTGGAAATTTTGCGATGCTGAAAAGCGGAAGGAAGGTTACGATAGAGGAATATCATAAAATCCATTGATGATTTTAGAAAAGTTTATATACTACTATTTGAAAGTAGTTAAATTTGGTGGGACTATTCAAGAACCTAAACTGAGTTATTACGGTAAAGGAATAGCTGCATGGTTTGCTGATCCTTCAAATAAACGCTATATTAGGAATTCTTTAAGGCGTTTTAATCTAAATGACCAAGATTTCGAGGACATTTTTCAAGAGGTCCATCTTAAAGCCTATAAATCCTCTCCTGAATTTAAAGAGGAGTCTGCAGTTGAAACATGGGTGTGTAGAATTGCAATAAATAGAACATTGGATCTGCTCAGAAGAAATAAGAGAACTAGAGATAAGGAAGTTTATTTTAATCAGATAACTGATTGCAAATTTTATACTTCTGGAATATTTGCGGAATCTTCGGAAAGTTCTTACCAACGAAAAGAAATATTAAGATTACTCCTAGGGAGGATAGACGCTCTTCCTCAAAAAACAAAGGATGCTTTTATTTTGCGTATGTTTGATTCTATGAGTTACACTGACATAGCTATTTCACTGGACATATCTGAATGTACAGTAATGAGCAGAATAAATTATGCACGAACTCTTTTGAGACGTGAAATTAAATATACCACACCAAACTTTGTGTTTAAGAACGGACATGCCCCAAAATCAAAACACATTCCAAATTTGGAACACCATTTGCAATACGAGCCACTAACAAGCCATTCACAATCTGGAGACGAGATCATTAATGGTAACGGAATGCCTAATGAAAGTCCATTAACTGGCAAAGGCAAGGTTTACTATTTACCTAGACCATCGAGGCAACAACGTTACCAAAGAAAGGCTCATGGCACTGCCATTACCCTTGAGCAGTCAGTGGCAAATTTATAAAATACTTTGAATTGTCGTAATAATCTTAAAAAGTTTTAAATATCTGGGTTAGAACTTCTGTTAAAATGCCACTCTTAATCAAAAACTGCAGGCTTCTGGCAAACGGCAAGGTATTTGCCAAAAATATCCTGGTAAAAAACGGCAAAATATCAAGAATAACCAATAAAGAGCTGAAAGCAGACAAAATAATAGATGCAAAAAATAACTTTGTCCTGCCGGGGATGATTGACTGCCACGTACATTTCAGGGAGCCGGGCTTAACTCATAAGGAAGATTTTCTTACAGGCAGCATGGCTGCGGCGAAAGGAGGCATCACAACAGTACTTGACATGCCGAACACTATCCCTCCAACAACAACAATTTCTGCTTTGGAGGAAAAAAGAAGGCTTGCAAAAAAAAGCGTTGTAAATTACGGGTTTCATTTCGGAGCAACAGCTGACAATCTGTCTGATATAAAAAAAGCAAAGAGCATAGCGGCTGTAAAGCTTTACATGGACTACACTACCGGCGATTTGAAAGTTGATGACTTTGAGGTAATAAGCGACATTTTCAAGGCGTCAAAAATAACTGTCGTTCATGCGGAAGAAGAGCGCGTCAAAGACATAACTGAAATCTTAATAAGAAATAAGATAAAAAATAAAATTCACATTGCCCATGTAAGCTCTGAAAAAGAATTGAAGTACGCAAAGCAAAACAAAATCAAAAAACAAATAACTCTAGAGGTTGCGCCGCAGCATCTGTTTCTGAATGACAAGGATCTGCAGAGCCTTGGCGCTTTTGCCGAGATGAAGCCGCGCTTGAAATCGGAAAACGACCAGAAGGCATTATGGAAAGGAGTAGCAAACGGAGATATAGATGTGATAGCAACAGACCATGCGCCTCATCTAAAAGAAGAGAAAGAGCAGGCAAATTACCCTTTTGGAGTTCCGGGAGTCGAGACAATGCTTCCCTTGCTTTTGGACGCATTTAACAACAATAAGATTAGTCTTGCCCAAATAATTGATTTGTGCTGTGCAAATCCTGCCAAAATATTTAAAATAAGAAACAAAGGAATTTTGAAAGAAGGCTACGATGCTGATTTAACTATTGTAGACCTGGACAAAAGGCAGGCTGTAAGAAACGAAGACTTACTGACAAAATGCAAATGGAGCCCTTTTGAAGGCAAAATATTAAAAGGCTGGCCTGTAATGACGATTGTCAACGGGAATGTTGTTTATGACAATGGGGAGGTTTTTGATATAAAAGCGAAAGAAGTTTCTTATTCTTAAAACCATAAAATTTATATATATGTATATCTATACACAGATCATGGCAAAGACAATAATGATAGCCAACAATGTCTATGAGGAATTGAAGGAAGTAAAGAAAGACAAAAGTTTTAGCGAGGCAATAAAGGACTTGATTGAGACCAATAAGAGAAAAACAGGCAGAGACCTGCTTAAGCATGTGGGCACAATAAAAGACAACGAATATGATAAAATTATGAAGGAGTTAAAGCCTCGTTACAGGAAATGGACAAAAAGATATGCATAGATACTGATGCCTGCATTGCCATAATAAACAAAAAAGGGCTTTACCATAACCTTTTGACTAAACTTCTCTATTCCAGGGTTTTTATCTCTACAATAACTTTATTTGAGCTATTCTTAAGGACAACCAATATTGAGCCAGTAGAAAACTTCATTAAGGATTTGGAAATCTTGGATTTTGACAGCACATCAGCCCGAAAGGCGTCTGAAATTAAAAAAGAGCTTCAAAGCGCAGGTAAAGAGATTGAAATTAGGGATTTATTCATTGCCTCAACAGCGATTATAAACAACTGCACCTTGGCTACTTTGAATATCAAAGACTTTAAAAACATAAAAGATTTAAAACTGCTGGAATTTTAAATAAATTTGTCAAGAGTCTACACTATGCCAGACAAAATAGCCGAGATACTGCTGAATGCAAATGCAGTCATTTTAAGGACAAAGCCGCCTTTCAGGTGGGCGTCTGGAATTTTGGCTCCAATCTACACAGATAACAGGATTCTGATGAGCTACCCCAAGGAAAGGGATTTTATTGTGAATTCTTTCATAAAACTGCTCAGGAAAAACAAGATAAAGTTTGACGGGTTTGCTGCGACTGCGACAGCAGGCATCCCGTGGGCGGCATGGATTTCGCAGAAATTAAAGAAACCGATGGTTTACGTAAGGGGTGAAAGCAAAGACCATGGCAGGGAAAATCTCGTAGAGGGAAAAATAGAAGAAGGCAAGACCTATGTTGTTGTTGAGGACCTTATAAGCACCGGAAGCAGCTCATTAAACACAATCAATGCTGTTCGCGAGAAAAACGGAATAGTTGAGTATTGCATAGCGATTTTTACATACGAACTGGAGAAGGCAAAAAATAATTTTGACAACGCAAATGTAAAGCTGCTGCCGCTTACGGACTTCACAAGCTTTGTCAAGACTGCATTAAAGAAAAAATATATTTCAAGCCAGCAGCTAAGCCATATAATGGACTGGAAAAAACACCCTGAAGGATGGGTTGCTTTATAAGGCTCGGATATCAATAAACATTGACATAATAGCGATTGAAATTAAAAAACCCAATAACAAAAAACTCATTAACGCTAAATACATTAAAAATTTAAAATTAAAAAAATAAACAATGAATTAATAGGTGAGGCGGTAGTTGCATGCGAGAACGCTGGTAGCTGGCGAGTGAAGCGTGACATGCGAAGCTCGACTTCGCTCGCTAACTCACCGAACTCACCTTACAACTCACTGCTTGCGTTCGAATAGGCTGTTAGCAAGATGCAGAAAGAAGTGATATGGGCTGCCTTTACCGCCGAGCACAAGAATTATTTGTGCGAAGCACAGGTTGAAAATTTTAGAAAGTATAAACTATATGGCCATTTAAAAATCAAATGTCAACAAAGCAATTTTCAAATGACTTTTGGGCTTTGTATGTCCTATTGGGAGTTTTGCTCACAGCATTCATTTATAGGGTGCTAATATAATAAAAAAATATTATTGAAGGCCCTATCGTCAAGAGCAAGAAGCACGAAAACATTTATTAAATAAACTTTCAATAAAAAATCCAGAATAATCAAAATGCCAATAATAAAACTTAAAAAATCAGTAATCCCAAGCTGCGATGTTGACAGCCTCGAGAAGTTAAGCAAATTAGTGAAATCAACTTGCTCTGTCAGGGGAGTCGGCGCTTATAAAATTGGCTTTGAGCTTGTTGTACCTTTCGGAATGGAAAAAGCAGTGAAAACAATAAGAAAAATAACTAAACTGCCTGTAATATACGACCATCAAAAGGCAGGAACAGACATTCCCGAGATGGGAAGTAAGTTTATGAAAGCGTGCAAATATGCGGATGCCGTAATCTTATTCCCGCAGGCTGGCCCGGAAACAGAAACTGCATGGATTAAGGCAGCCCAACAGGCTAAAATGAACGTGATTATAGGGGGAGAAATGACGCATCAAGCCTATTTGAAAGGCGCAGGCGGTTTTATAGATGATGACGCTCCAAAAAGAATATACGAGATTGCGGCATCAATGGGTGTGACAGACTTTGTAATACCCGGAAACAAACCGGAAAAATCAATGGAATACGTTAATCTGATAAAAAATAAAATTAAGAATCCTGTTTTCTATTCACCTGGGCTGATAGCACAAGGAGGAGGCATAAGTGATTTGGCAAAAAAGCTTGATTCGTGGCATGCAATCGTCGGCAGAGCGATTTACGAAGCAAAAGACATGAGAAAAGCTGCTGAAGAATTGACGAAAGAGTTGGTTTAATGTAATTTGATTTTAACCGTTGTTAAAGAATATTAAAACTGTGTGGAACGATTGGTATACTTAATTTTTTCGGGGGCTTTAATGTAATAGGGGCAGCATTAAAAATGTCAAGAACGAAACATATTTATATAAACATTTAAAAATATTTAAATTATGAGTAATCTTTCACAAGCACTGGAAGAAGTTGTTGCATTGTTCCCTAAGGAATTCAAACCTACTGATTTTCTTAATGAACACAAGCGTAGATATTTTCTTAAAGGTTTTGATCAGGCCTATAAAGGAGTTTTGGATGGCAAAGTAAAAGAAGCATATTTTAATACGACTGATGTATATCAATTTATTGTTAATGTTCAAGATGATAAGGATTTTGAGTATTTTGGTTTTGGAGTAGGTTATGTAGCAGCATTATTAAAGAATAGGCCAAGAGAATTTTTGGCAGATAAAACTGAAAATGATAAACTGATAAAGTGTTTAAATGGCATTTGGAAAATATCAATCTCTGCCCAAGGCGGGCGGGGGTATACGAAGGAATTTAAAATGTTCGGTCCAGATTTTGGAGCATCGCTGAATAAGCTTTTTTCAAAATATAAGCGCGCCTGGTCTGATGTACTTATGCCTATGTATACCAGTTTTTCTAAAGAAGAAAGAAAAAACTTTGATGAAATGCGATGGAATAATGTTTTCCAATAACCTTTTTATCGTCAGTATTTTTGTAAGAATGCGTTTTTGTGTTTTTATGTTGTATTAATGTTGCCTCTTAACGTATTTTTTAATTACTCACTTTGTTCGCTAAATTAAACGTCCCCGAAAAAAACTTATCGGAACCAAATCCACCAAATCTCCATTTCATTCATAACCAGCAGAGAATGAATCAAGTGGTTTGTAGGGTCGCTCAAATAATTTTCAAAAACCTTATAAATTCTAAAACCCTCCTTGTCTTATGATTGAAAACATCAAATGGCTTGGGCATGCGGGATTCAAGATTAAGGGTGAGAAAACTATTTACATAGACCCCTTTAAGATAAAAGAAACAGAGCCTGCTGATATCATAATCATAACGCATGAGCATTTTGACCATCTGAGCCCTGAGGATATTAATAAAGTGCAGGCAGGAAAAACTATCGTTGTTACAACTCCAGATTGCTTAATAAAAGTTTCTGGCAATATAAAAGCAATTAATCCGGGAACGGTTTTGAATGTCGATGGCATACAGATAGAAGCTGTGCCTGCTTACAATACAAATAAGCAGTTTCATCCCAGAGCAAACGGGTGGGTTGGTGTAATTGTTACTGTAAACGGCAAAAGAATTTACCATGCCGGCGACACTGACAACATCCCTGAAATGGCTTATTTAAAGAATATAGATATCGCGTTACTTCCGGTCTCTGGCACTTATGTTATGACAGCTGAGGAAGCTGCTGATGCAGCCAACAAAATAATGCCGAAAGTAGCTGTGCCGATGCATTATGGCTCTATTGTAGGGACAAAAGCTGACGCTGAAAAATTCAAGAAGCTTTGCAAATGCAAAGTCGAGATTCTGGGATGATTCAATGAAAATAGCCGTCTGCGGCGCTTCCCTGCCGCCTTTTGACAAATCGGTGTTGAAAAAATCCTATGAAATCGGAAGGGAAATTGCCGTCAACAAGCACGTTTTAAGGTTTGGAGGATGCCGGGGCTATCCTTACGAAGCTGCAAAGGGGGCTTTTGAAAATAATGGCAAAGTCAAGGCAATATCCCCTGCAAAAAGCAAGGAAGAGCACATCAGAAAATACAAATTTCCCCAGGATAATTTCACCGAGATTGAGTATACGGGATTGGGGATACCGGCAAGAAACCTGCCTATCATTGCCGATTCTGATGCTGTAATAATAATATCAGGCCAAATCGGGACTTTAAATGAATTTACAATCGCGTTTCACCAAAAAAAGCCAATTGGAGTTCTGGAAGGAAGCGGCGGCATAACAAAATTGATAAAAGAGATAGCGGAAGTCTGCAGCAAAGTTGGGGAAAAAGACAGGATTGTTTATGAGAAAGAGCCAAGTGCTTTGGTTAAGAATCTAAAAGACCTAAATAATCAATAAGAATAAAAATAGTATTGAAATTCTATTTCTGGGCTCGTGGTCTAACGGCTATGACGCTTCCTTCGCACGCGCTGGGATCAATGATTTCCCTCAAAAGCGCCGACTCGGGAAGAAACTTCGGGTTCGAAATATTACGAAAGTCCCGACGAGTCCATATGCCGAGCTGCAAGTCAGTTTATGAGCCGCAGGAGGACAGCACACTGCTTGAGCGCTATGTCAGGCAGTACTCTAGGGGGGAGGTGCTTGATGTCGGCACAGGCTCCGGAATACAGGCGATTGCAGCTTCCCAAAACCCAAATGTTGCTTCTGTGCTTGCTGTTGACGTGCAGAGGGGAGCCATAGATTATTGCAGAGAAAATATCAAAAATCCGAAGATAAAATTTCTGCAGTCTGACTTGTTCAGCAATGTAAAAGGAAAGTTTGATACTGTCATATCCAACCCGCCTTACCTGCCGCAGGAATTAAAATTAAAGGACCTGACAATTGAGGGCGGCAAAAAGGGCTATGAAGTAATCGAAGGGTTTCTTAATGATGTGAACAGTTTTCTGAAGCCTGACGGCATAATCCTAATGGTTTTCTCTTCCTTGACAAGAAAGAATAAGGTCGATGAATTCATAAGGAACAACATGCTTGATTTCGAGGAGATAGGAAAGGTTCATATATTTTTTGAAGATATCTTTGTTTATTTACTGAGAAAAAATAATTTCTTGAAGAAACTGGAAGGTAATGGAATAAATAATGTCAAATACCTTGCAAGAGGCCACAGGGGGCTTTTGTTTACAGGACTTTATAAAAATAGGAAAATTGTCGTGAAGACAAAAAATCCGCAAAGCAGGGCAATCGGCAGGATTGAAAATGAAGCCAAATGGCTGGAGAAATTGAATAAGCGCAAGATAGGCCCAAAATTAATCAAGGCTGAAAATGATTATTTTGTATACAATTATATTGACGGAGACTTCATCGCCGATTACATTAAAAAATCAAATAAAACCCAAATAAAAAAAATATTCAAGAAAATATTCAATCAGATGTTTGCGCTCGACAAGCTGAAGATAGACAAGGAGGAAATGCATCATCCATTGAAGCACGTAATCATCAGCAAACAGAAGCCTTATTTGATTGATTTTGAAAGGACCCATTACGCAAAAAGCCCGAAAAACGTAACCCAGTTCTGCCAGTTCCTGATGAGCGGGCATCTGGCAAAAATCCTTAAGGATAAAAAGATTTTTGTAGACAAAAGCAGGGTTATCGGGCTCGCAAAGGTTTATAAAAACAATCAGAATATTGCGAATCTAAACAAAATAATAAACGCAATATGAAAATCAAAAAAAATCATGTTTATTTTGCCGCGATAGCTGTGGTTATTTTAGGGGTTCTTCTGCTTTATTCAGGCATATTTGCAAAAAAAATTCAAAAAAGCGGAGAAAATCCCAAGCCTCAGGAGATTGAGTGGACGGTTGACAAGGACGGCTATCTTTACTATCCCTTAAACCGGGGAAACATTAAATTTTACAGGGAAAATTATGGCGAGACGGAGAATTTAATTATAAGCAAAATCATCTACCAGAGCAGAAATGAAAATATATACGGCTTTTTGGTTTTGCCAAAATCCGCAGCAGAGCTTTTGCCCGGGGTTGTTCTGCTTCCGGGAGCCGGGGTCGGCAAGGAAAGCGAGCTTGAACTTGCAAAAAATATTGCCCAGCTTGATGCAGCTGTTTTGGCAATTGACCAAAGGGGAGTCGGCGAAACAGGCGGACATATCCAAAATTTGGATGAGGACTACTCTTCTTTTTTAGCCGGAAAAGAACCGTACCAGCATCTTTTGGTTTATGATGCGTTAAGAGGCTATGATCTATTGCACAGCGCTCCATTTGTGGATTCTGACAGAATAGCAATTGCAGGGGAAAGCCTTGGGGGGAGAATTGCCGTAATAGCCGCCGCTATAGACAGGAATGTCAACGGCGTGCTTGTCATAAGCTCTGCAGGCCTTGATTTCAAAGGCGGACCCGATGAGAAAAAGAATACATTTTTGAAATCAATAGATTCCGACCATTACATAAGATTGATAACGCCAAGGAAATTAGTAATGATACACAGCATAAACGATACCATCATTCCCTTGAGCTCTGCCGTGAATTCCTTCCAAAAGGCACAGGAACCCAAACAGTTTATTCTGGTTAACGATACAAGCTGCAGGCATGGCTATTGTGATGGCATGCATGAAGGAATTGTGAGTGCTTTAGACTATCTCATTCAGATAAAGAGCAAGACTGTGGCTAGTGTTCCGGACGAATAAAATATATAATTTGGTTATTGAGAAAGGGGATTAATGAAAAAATCCCGCTATTTAGGTAAGGAAATATTAATCAACAACTTTCTTTTTTTATTATCAATCCCTATCGCAATGATTTCTTCATATTTATTTGAAAGTGAAGGGTTATATGGCGGATTAGGAGAAGCCATTATGGGATTTATCGTGGCAAACATTGCAATATTGCTCTATCTTACTTATAAGATAAGGGATATTGTAGATTATGGCGTAAGATTTTCATATATCCTTCAATCAAGTGTATTTTTATTTTTATAGCAAATGACGCAATAAATAAGTCATTTGCTTGTCAAAAATTTCACGTATTTATTATAAATTGATGAAATTTTTGAGCACTCGAAAACCCGTAAGGTTTTCTTTGTATTACGAACGGACAACTATTGTATAATTATTTTTGTCCGTGAGTATAGTATGGTTATTGATTCTTTGGGATTCTTCTTTAGAATTATTTGAATGGGTTTTTAACATAGGGATTTTCTTTGGGTTTATTGCACTAATTGCCTTTTTACCCGAAATATTGAAAAAATTAAATTTTTTTAGTGGTTCATATCCATAAGACTTTACAGCCCATAAAATATAAACAGTACCTCCGAAAGTAAACCCCTAAAAAACCAATAAAATTCAGTCAATTTTAATTTTCTCGACGACAAACATTTTCAGAGAAAAAGAATCAGAACTAGCCAAGAACGGCATTGAAACCTTTTGTAAAAAGTTTCGCTTTCCAGTTGGTACATTGAAATTGCTTTTTCTAGACGATGCGTCCGGTTTGAGGAGCGACCGCCTACAGCTAACAAATGTTAGCCATAACCACCGCAGAGCTTAAGGGGTGGAGTATAAGTGTAAAGTAGTTTTGATATAAAAAGTTTAGCAGGAATGAATGGTACTATCCAGTTTCTTTTGGTTTTCCATCCAACAATTATATTCGCCAAATACCACAAATTGTAAAGAGCAACCGTAAACATGAACAGGAAGCACCTGATTATGTGGTTCTTGCTGGTTGTCTTGATTCTGATGCTGTGCTTTTTTACCCTGTAAGATGTCTCAATTGACCACCTTCGCCTGTACAATCGGTCTATGGTTTCATAATCTATCTCCGTAACGGATAGGTTAGTTAGAAAGTAAACCCTTTTTTCTCCCTTTTTAACTGATTCCTTCTTTCTTACATTTACAACTACAAGCTGGGTATAGGCCTTCCCAGCCAAGAAATAAGGCATGACAATGGGAAGCTCCTTCTTCCTGTTTGTAAGCTTCTGTATCTTTTTATTGGCTTGTGCCCTTATTATGTATTTAAGCCCATAATTATTCAGCAGTTTTATGATCTTGTTGTCGAAAAACCCGGCATCCAGATAGACATTCCTTATCTTGAACTTGGTCGTGGCATAATTCAGGAGTTCTTCCACAAGCCTTTCCCTGAAACTGAAATCAATTTTATGTACTGGCTTAGCTCTAATTGTGAATCTTCTCCCCTTTACCACTATCGCAAGTGTAATAAAACGGAAATAATGTAAAGTGCCCCTGTCTGGCTTGGCCTCGACAACAAAGTTGTCATTCTCGTTCCCATAATAATGCATGTCATGGAAATCTATGGCAATATCCACGGGCCTTTGGAATACACGCATCTTTTTGGCGACTTTAAACGTATATCCAAATGTCCTTTGGAACGTGGTCAGTATTTCTTCCTGCTCAAACTTGGCAAGATACCTAAGGACGGTATCCGCTGACGGCTTTTGCCTCTTAATGCTGTCTTTAATTGTTTTGGAGGCAGACTCCAGGCAAGAATTAGTTAGTGCTGAATGAGTCAACAAATCAATAATATCATTTTTGTCATAATAGGCGTTATGGTGTTGCTTGAACTGTACGTGCTTCAAGAGTTTTTTCTTTGTGTATCTGCAGAATTCCTTAAGTTCCCTGTCCAGCGGATGAGCAAAAGATTTATTTATCCTCTTGTCCACCCTTCTAATATCATGGTTTTCCATTTTCGATGGGAAACTCGCCTAGGACAGAGGCTCGCGAGGTTTTTGTCCTAGGTTTGTTTTTACTCACAATAATCCTATGTGCTTGCACCTGTGATAAAGTTTGTAAGTCAAGTCAAGATCTTTTGAAAGATATTTTTTTAATTCGTCTGTTTTCCCTTCTTGCCACAGAATAGTTGCATATGCACCAGTAAAACCGTTGTATTTTTCACCAAATCCCAAAAACTTAGCATAATCGTTTAGCGTCCCTTTTGCATATCGATCACCAAAAGATAAAACCTGCCGTAAGTCTATGGTTTTTCCTACGACGTCAACAATTTTTATTTTGTGAAATAGGCTTCTAATCACTAGAAACCTCACGTCAAAACCAATTTCAAATCCAATCAGCCTGAAATATTGATGCTTTCTCAGAAATTGCCAATAGCTATGCAGATTGACACGCTCATCGCAATCATTGAATATCAGTTGGCCTTCCTCTATTTCAACTCCCAGAGCTGTAGTCCTGTCTGCTAGCGGGTTTAAACCCGTCGTTTCGATGTCGGTTATGATATCAATTCTTTCCATTTTCTCGCCCCCCTTTAATACATTACTACTATTGTAATGTATGGGAGTAGAGAAAAGTATATAAACCTTACTATTTTGGTAATGTATTTGAGTGGTTATAATGACTACAAAACCTCTTTCAAGCCAACAATTGCAGAAATATGCCGCTCTTTGGAATAAATTAGGTTCTCGTCCTTTTGAATTTGAAGATGCAGAGAAAATTCTCAAATTAAATGAGAGCCACTTACTCGTTACTTTGCATCGTTTAAAACAAAAGGGTTGGCTTTCAACTAAGCCACATCCTACCGCTTCAAAAAAATCTTTATATCGAATCATCCCTCCCAACAATGCAGTTAGGGGTTTGTCTAAGTAAAACTCTCGTTCCACGTTTGCCACCTCATTCGCTAAATTTATTTTCATAATATTAGTAAGTTTAGCTAGTATATAATTATTTATGTCGACGACAAATAGAGTTATTTTTCATTTTTTCCATGTATTTCTAGAATATATTAATTAAAGGCATAATCTTTATAATCAAGCTAATTGGAATAGGCTGCATGAGGCTTCTGAAAGAAACGAAGTACTTTGTTAGGGTCTTAATCAGCCTTTTAGATGGGAAGAGCAAGACAGCCGCTGAGATAGCAGAAGAATGGCATCCTGGCATAAATACATACGTCGAGAATCCCTACAGGAAGACGTGCAAGGAATTTTTGAGAAGAGGTATGGTAAGCCACAAGAGGTACGAGAATTCAATATCAAAAGCCAAGAAGTACTCATTGGACTTTGTCGCCGCTGCAGTTTATTTGTCAAAAGTTTGGAAATTGGATGAACAGAACGTATTGAAAGTCATATGCAGGAAAAATTTCCGAGAATTTGTTGATGAAATCTTAATTAAAGTGAAGAAAAAGAGGCACAGGGAGTCACAGATATTGGGGAATTTAATAGAGTATTATGTTTGGGAGGTAAAAATAAATAAAAGGTTCCCTGAAGATTTTAAATTAGTGAAGAAGTTATACGATGATTGGAGCAAAAAACATAAAAAAAGGATTCACCTGTATCAAACTGATTTAAAAAATAAATATTAAAAGTGCAAATAAACAATTCGTCTAGAGTTTATTCATATGGCTTAAGGGTAAGTGCTGTTAATAAAGCTCCCGACTTGTTGAGTTATTGAACTTACACTTAAATCCTGCAATTGAATAACATACAAAGTTGGAGTTATGTTAAATATTCCTGTAATTGCAGATTCTCCTTGCGATACATAGTTTATAGCCCATCTCTTATTGCCTTTGATGGCAAATTTATCAAATCTTCCTCTGAATTGCTGGGTTAAATTTGCTCCACCGACCTGATAGCTGTCATAAACAGTAGCAGGCCATATTTCACTGTTATTGATTCCAGATAATATTGCATCATCTCCCTCTTGTTCGTTTGTAGGAGGTGGTGGACAATTTCCATCCCAAATATTAATTGATTTGCTTGTCGCATTTAAATAAAATCCTTCTACAGAAACATTTACTGATTGTAATACAGAACTGTGATTGGCTTTCACTATCATTATATGATTGGGGCATAATCCAAAATTGCCGACATTTTGAGATGATATGATGTCCAAATTCATCCAAATTGCACCTGGATTATTGTAAGTTGAATTTGCAATCACATAATTTCCGTCTCTTGCATTCACAAGACTGACTGAAAGATTAACATGTTCTTTCTTTGTAGATGTTCCGTTAGTGATAAATGCAACAAAATGAGTATCATTAACCTTTGCCAATTGTCCGCCAATATTTGAACCACTTGAAATTTTGAATCTGTCCTTCTGTTTAAGAACCCCATCTATTATATAATGACTCCAGCTTATATTACCATTGCCACCTCCTACACCAAGTGCTACAAAGTTTGTTGAGTTAAGTGCAACAACATCAATAAATGAGGGATTTATGGTTGAATTTTGGTAAGTTGTTGTGGGAGTTATTGTTGTTCCGTCACTTCTGAGTGTTGCAAAAGTTTGAAGGAAACTATCAGTCCATACTGCAACAAAGGCTGAACTATTGAAAGTGTCTACAGTTATTACCCCTGCACTATTTCTGACATTATTGTCTATTACTTGCTTGTTTATATTTATATTACCATTGACATCTCCTATCGTGAAGAATAATTCATCTCTTGCACTATTGTTATACATCAATGCAACGTAATGGCTGGAATTAAACATTGCAATGCTGATCGAGGATGTAACTAGGCCTGCGGCATCTGTGACGATGTCTAGGGGCGCGAGTAAAGTTGAACCACTTGTGTTATAAACTGCGATTGTAAAATCATCTTCTGCATCATCGGAATATGCTATAATAAAAGCACTTTTATTTATTGTAGCAATAGATAGTCCGTAATTGTATAGACAATTTCCGACATTGCTATCAACACTTATTTTTGACGTTTGATTTGTGTGGTTGGTATACCTAACTATGAATTCAACATCATCGGTTACCTCATCACACCATGCCAACACATAAGTAGTATTATCAATTGGAGTCATCCTTATAGTCTCCAAATTCGCAATCGTGACTGTAGGATCTAATTCAAGTATTTCGCCTTCATTCAATTTCCTATTTTCAATTCTTTTAAAGCCCAAAAAGAAGTTGTTTGAAACGAATCTTGTGTCTGCCAATTCAAAGCCGTTATCAATCAGGTCTTGATATGTAAAATCAAATTCTGCATTTATGTTTATTGTATTAGTAATGTTTGCTGATTCATATAATTCATTTCCATCAGAACTGTATCTTATTCCGTTAAATTCTACTGTTTCATTGGGATTTAACTTAAATACATAATAATAGGTTAATTCGCCTGTTTCTTTCCCCTTATTCTCTATTTTATGGTTTGTTTTTATATATTCTTCAAAAATATCAATTTGTTGTGTAATAATAAAATTTCTTTGTTGATATTCATTAATGTTCATCAATTTGTTTTCATTCTTACTACTTTCGCTATTAATGTATGCCTTTGATTCATCAACTAACTTACTGCCATCCATTATGAGGAAATCTATTTCTTTGTTATTGATATTCAAATTGTTGTTGTTAAATGATAACTTAATCCCATCTCTACCAAATGTTAATTCCTCAGTAGGCATTACTGTTGTAGTAACTCCTGGCTCTGCAATTTGGGCCGACAAAGACAAAATATTAACTAATACCAAAATACAGATGCCGACTAATATTTTCTTGTCCATCTCAATCCTAGTCCTTCAACTAACTGACATTTATTGTTATATTTCTACTCCGTGTTAAACTGCCGTTCGTGGCGGTGGCATTAACAACATAAGTACCTACAGTTAAATAAGTGTAATCAACATAAGCCGACATATTTTCTTGTGAGTTCAGAATGATATTCGTGCTATTCAGAACACTCCCATCCCCAAAATTAATGTTCCAAGTAACATTATTTAATGAGGCATCAAGAAAGTTCTTGACTGCAAATTCAAAATTATAACGTGTAGCATTTGAATAAACTGCATTTAATGAGGTTATAGTTAGTCCTGCACAAGTTTCATTAACTTGAACATTGACATATCTAAAATCGCTTAAACTTCCATCAGAAACTTCAACTAGTACTGAATAGTTACCTGAACTAGTGCAATCCGTTTGCCATGACCCAGAAGAATTTAATGGAGAACTATAATAAAAAACTAATGAATCGTTATTTGCATCTGTGGCCATTACTTGACTAGACATATTAATGTTGACTAAATCTTCTTCCTTAATTGAAATATTACTAATATTACCAAGAACTGGCTTGATATTAACTCCTCCTAAAGCCTCTAATGTAGATGGGTCGCCAGAAGAGGATGTAGCTCCAAAAGACATTTGCTTTGTAGTAGTAAATGTTTTGTTTGTAAAAAGTACTCTGCCTCCTCCAAATTGCCCATTAGATGGTCCTAAATGATTTGCATGTTTAACTACTATTTCTGCAACCCTATCACCATCAATATCACCAATAGCCGGATTTGCTATTAGATAACTGCTAAAATTATGGGTCCATTCAATACTTTTATTTTGAGCAAGAACATAAAGTAACCCATCATATGCTCCAAATATTATTTCCAAAGCATTGTCATTGTCTATATCAGCAACAGCAGGACTGCTTTGTATTTTTGCTCCTGCTATAAATTTGGTGCCCCAGTCCATATTTCCTGTTACTCCATCAAAAAGATAAACACTGCCATTATTGAAGTTTGTATTTCTTAAATTTACAAAATCGGGAGTTAGTGCGGTTGCCACAACTATCTCTAAGTTACTGTCGCTGTCTAGATTTGCTACTGCCGGAATTGCAACAACGTGATGATCCACAGTTTTATTCCAAAGCATATTTCCATTATTGTCTAAAACATTAATCCCACTGTAACATGTTCCAGAGGCACATAGTTCACCAGGTATAGTATTTTTGGAAGTAGCTACGATTACCTCATAGTCATTATCATTATCCAAATCAGCTACTACAGGAGAAGCATAAGCATTAGCCATATGTTTTCTCCATACTTCAACTCCATTGCTTCCGTTATAAACATAAACACCATCACCGGCAGTAATAATAACTTCTGGGATTCCATCTCCTGTTAAATCAGCAATTGCCGCATCGGTTTGAAATCCTTGTACAGCAGTTGTTGAAGAATTCCAAACTTGTTTTCCATTAGAATTTAAAGCTACAACATGCCCATTATATGTTCCAGTCTCTCCAGTTTCACCAAAAACAATCTCTTTACTTCCATCATTATTAATATCAAATATAGCACTTCTCCATGGACCAAAGGCATCAGTTTGGTTGTTGATCAAGTATCTCCAGTTTTTAGCACCATTTTGAGAATTTACGCTGTACAAATACAAATCATGACTTCCAACAATAACTTCCTTAATTCTATTTCCATCAACATCGTCTACACTTACAGGCTCAGCGGCTAAAGGCTCATCAAAAGTCCATAATTGAGTGTTTGTATCTCCATCCAAAGCATAGACCCTTCCATCAGTGTAATCAGAATTAGCTGTAGCTACTATTACCTCTTGTCCGTCATCCAAGTTATCATCAATTTCTGCAATAACTGCTTCATCCCAGAAATCTGTTGCAGGAGCAGAGCTATAATTCCAGATTTGTTTATTTGAAGTGTTTAAATCACCTTTTAACAAAGTAAATCCAGTGTTTCTAACATCGTGATGATAGAACTTCCAATCAACTTGAACTGCGTCCCAAAAAAGTCTGTAAAGTCCTGCTACTGATTTCATGGCGTGTGGGATCATAGCATTTGTTTCTTTTTCTATATCTGGACCTGTATCACCAATATCATCATCGGCTAAATCAATTGAATTGCTTATTATTGTGACATTATCGTTTGTCCACAAAGTAGGTGAAAATGTTTTTTGGTTACCACTTAGATTAACATAAATTGTATTTCCATCATCATCATCAGATGCAAAGTATTGAGTCTTTTGAGCGACGTACCAGAGCAATCTGAATAACTCTATATTTTGTCTATCTAGGGGTCTTGTTGGCTCAACTTCTCTCCAATTAAAACTAGCCATATTTGGAAGGTTTTCATAGTTGTATTGATTGCCTGCAAAATTTTCACCGCTCCAATTGTATCTATTTTGGAAGAGTGTGAAATTATCCCCTGTATATTTTTCTAGAACTGAATCGTCAGTGGGAGGATGTGCATCATTATGTACGTGAGGGATGGATGTAGCATCTTCTAATAAATGTGCAATTCTCCCTAACCAATAATAAGACTCATTAACATCTCCCCGCAAATACGCAGGAATCATTTCATCTACCCAAAATTCTTGGGCTCTCCTATAAGAACTTCCAGTAAATCCTAGACCGTCATCATAGTCACCGTCATCAGGGTTATCTACTTGCCAAAAATGAAATTATGTCATCACCAACGTCAAAATTTGCAGTAAATGGTGCATCGAGTTCCTCATTAATTGGATTTGTCAAGTGATTTACAATTTCATTGGGCCTTAACTTCCAAACAAGTTTTGATTCATTTGTTATATGTTGATGTACAGTTTCATTAGGAGTGTCCATTGAATAGGCAGATGTCATCGGTCCTATAATGAGTGGTAAACAGAATATTATGATTATTACTAATTTTTTATTTATCATCTTTGACTTTTATTTTATTTTAACCAACACATTTATATATTTTTAGATATTTTTGCATTAGCGATGTTTTTGAAGTATGTATCATACTGGAAAAAAGGATTGATAATTGGACTACTTATATCAGTTATACTTTCATTTGGGGTTGGTATAATATTTACACTAATTCCTTCAATCATAGAAGGCAAACTAGTATGTGGGACTCTTGGTGGTGAAGTGGATTGTAAAAATATACTCGTATTTTTATTATTTATACTAGTGTATGCATTATGGACATTTTTGTTTACATTTTTACCTTTAATGATTTTAGGTGCACTAATTGGATTTATCATTGATAAAATAAAATCTAGTAGATGATTTTCCATAAAAACCCCAACTTCTGCATATTAACCACTTTTTTCAAAGTTCTCTATAATTTATGTTATTTTTATTTATATAAATATAAATAATTATACCTACCCCCATTTTTGGTAATTAAATTGCGATTGTATTTAAAGATGTGTTATCACTTGAAATGAATGCAAATTTAGTGTGCGACTTTGTGAAATTGTGAATCCGAGCCACCGGTCATAGACATGATGGAACTAACCGTTTTAGGAGGATGCAAAATTTTATTTAAATTCTTTTGATAATCCCCTTTTTAATCTCATAAAAATCTCCACTATTCCTTGCTGCCTGAAGCATGCTTAAAGTATCCTTTTTATTAATACCCTCAATTTTGTTTGCCTCATTGATTATGTCATTAATTCTGACAGCATTCCTAATCTTTTCTCGCAATATAACAGTAACTCCTTTTTTATCCTCTAATCCAGCGATAATTCGCATTACTTTACGATAGGTTTTCTTGTGATCCATTTTAACCCCCTAATTCAAAAGAAATTGAAGAATCCACTATCGAAATTGCTGTTATTTTTGTACCGTCCCATAAGGTTTGCATTGGGTTTGAATTGCTTAATGAGATACTTACCCCATTAATGGTGAGCTTTACAGAAACTTCCATAAGAGAATTTAGCTCTATTTCATAATCCTTGCCATTCAGCGTGTACATTTTCTTTTCTCCTGGCCTTATTGTATCACTTTTGCTTCCAATCGCATCCTTTAGCTCAAAATTCAAAGATGCAGATACTACAGAAATGGATTTGACTTTCGTGCCATCAGAAAAAGTATGTGACGGATTATAATTGTTCAAGGATGCAGACATTCCATTTACCATAAGCTCAACTGTGTTAAGATAAATCTTTGTTATAGTCACTTCATAGTCTTTGCCATTGATTGTGTAGGTCTTGGTTTGAGATGGCTTCAAAGTGTCTTTAACGACGAGTCCACCACCTCCACTACCGCCCCCTCCACCTCCTCCACCCCCACTTTCTGGAACTTTCTCGCACTTATAATTTTTGCATTCTTCTGAAGATTCACAATCACTGTTTTTAGTGCATTCGACTTCACATTCTCCTTTAATTATTCCTTTTGTGACTTTCTTCTTGCAGCCATCTGCCTGCTTTTCGCAATCAACGAAGCTGAATCCACTGCAAAAAGATGTGCTGCATTCGTCCTTGCAATCATACATAGGCACGGTTTTGCACTTGTCAATGTCAGCTCTGCAATAGGTGCATGTATTTGACTGCACAATACATTTGCCTGATTGACTTAGTTGTTTGGTTAATCCTTCAGTAATCTCACAAAAGTTGTTGTTGCATTTCGCTATTTCTTCGTAAGAAGCCAGTATGTAATATGCTGTTTTTTCATCTGGTGACAATTTCTCGAGACTTTTATTTATTTGATTTAGATATTCTTTAGTGCCGCCATCAAATATCTGTTTTGTACAATCCTCTTTGGAATTACAAGTAACAAAATTCCGGCTTTGTGGATTTTGATATTTGACGTATTTAGTGGGTTTGCATTCAAATTTTTCCTCCTCCTTTGGATCAATTTTAGCTATATAAGCTTCGCAATCCTTGTCCATATTGCATAAGATTCCGGCACCCATCCACTCTTCCCAAATTTCACTAAAGCTCATGCATTCAGAAACAAGTTCAGCCTTTGGGCTTTCTTCTCTGGGTACATTTTCGTTTTTCTCGTCATTATCGCATATAGTGTTGTTATTCTTATCAAGGCAGCAGGAAGGTCCAAACCGTATGTAAGGCGAATTGCAGACAACAACTTTTTCACTTATTCTTTGCAAGTCTTGGTCGCTTAATTTACTTACATCAACACTTTCACAAGCAGTCATAATGATTGCACTTATTAATAGAAGTAAACCAAACAGCCAAGCATTTTTCATTTACGCTCACCTTTATTATTTCAATAGTTAATAGATAGGTAAGCGATAGGTTTCTATTTATAAAATTTGCTATCATTCTAGTATATGGACTGGAAAAAACTCAGCTTTGTGAAGTATGCACCATTACGATTGGATATACTTAAAACACTAGATACTGAGAAGACTCCTAAAGAACTCAAAGACATTCTTAAGAAATCTGATTCGAATATTGCCAGAGCATTGCGAGAATTGGAAGAAAAAGAACTTATCAAATGCCTAACACCAAAAAGCAGAAAAGGTAAAATTTTTACTTTAACAAAAGAAGGAAAGGAAATAATAAAAAAAATGTAAAATTTCAAAAATATCCTTAAGAATCTTCGACCCATAAAAAGTAAAGTACCATTATATTTTCCAAATCCTATAAAATTATATAAACTTTGTAAATTTTGCAAAGCTTATAAATTATAAGAATTTTAGAAATATTTTTAAAGTTTCACTGCTAAAATCCCATTTATGGGCAAAAATTCTGAGTCTAATGCTAAGCAAAAGCAAATCACAATAAGCATAAATCAAGAAACATTTGAGCGTCTTGAAGCTTTCCGTAAAGCCAATTTCAATGCTGAAAGATCAGCAATAGTTGAAAAAGCAATTCAGAAATTTCTCTCCCAGGAGGGAAAATGATAGAACCTCAAAAACTTAAGGATTCTCTCAAAAAGTTTGGAGCACAAGACATCATATTATTTTCCGAAGAACATAGTGTAAATAATATTAACTATCTCGACATAGTTAATATGAGTGAAGACCACTTAAAGCCAGATGCTGTCATAGAGTTCCAAAATGAACCGTTGATGTATATAATCAATTTCAACAATTTTACTTACGCGGGTACTGATTTCGAAGATGAACTTATAAGGATAAAAAATAGATTAGCTTGCAGAGGAGATGCTCCTTATTTTGGAATTTTAAAACCTGGAGAGCTTCAAGTATTCTCAATAGGATTAAGTAAAGATCGAAAACTTGTTTTGTTCAAAAAAGATTCTGAGGAAGATGCAATATTAACTATCCCAAGAATAGGTTTGGGGGAAATTGCAGTTACTGAAGAGGATGAAAAGATACATGATCTTCTTTATAGATTATTAGAACAGTCTATTGAAGAAATTCATCGATTAAAATTCGATTTATATGATGCACTATCCCTATCTGCCAGGGGTATATTTGTACGGTTTCTAATAGATCGTGGATTCATAAGCAAGGAAGAGCAAAAATCAATTTTTCCTAATGAAGATATTACCTACTGTATGTCAAATAAAGAGAACCTTCTGAAAATAACAGAATGGTTAAATTTAACATTCAATGGTGATTTATTGCCTATCTCTGAAAAGGCTATAACACGAATTAAAAGCTTGGAAGATTCAAAACCACTATTTAAAATTCTGACAGCAATAGTTAAAAAATATGAACCTGTGGGTGTTGGTGCATATCAAACAAGACTAAGTTGGACAGATATTGATTTTGCACATGTTCCAATTGGACTACTAAGTGAAGTCTATGAAGGATATTGTCATAAGTATGACCCTACCGCAAAGAAGAATAGTATCCATTATACTCCTAAAAGAATTGCGGAGTATATAGTAGAAGAATCGATAAATAGTTTCTCTGACCCATGTAACATTAGAATTCTAGATCCTGCGGTTGGTGCAGGTATATTCTTAGTTATTGCGTTTAGAAAGTTAGTTGAAAAGAATTGGATTAGGAATGGAAAACGTCCTGATAGAAAAATGATTAGAAAAATTCTCAGTACACAAATTACTGGATTTGACATCAATGAATCAGCCCTGCGACTTGCTGCACTAAGTTTGTATCTCACTGCTTTAGAATTAGACCCAAATCCGCGGGACATCAAGGAAATAAAATTTGATCAACTAAGAGAAAAATCTTTATTTGATATGCATTCTCCTAACGATATTGAAGGAAAGCCAATCATGGGAAGTTTGTCTGCGGACAAAAAATTTCATGGTCATGAGTATGACTTGGTTATAGGAAATCCCCCTTGGACTACGATAAATGACCAAATATCAAAAAAATTTACTTCACTTGTTCGTGATATAGCTAAGGAACAAGGATTAGAACAAATTGCAAAATCTTATGAAAATCCAGACAATGTACCTGATTTGCCTTTTGTTTGGAAAAGCATGGAATGGTGCAAGCCTGATGGTCGTATAGCATTTGTATTACATGCTAGGCTCCTGTTTAAGAATTCTAAAAAAGGCAGGAAAGCAAGAGAAGCATTATTTACTTCTTTTAAAGTAACCGGAATTCTAAATGGGTCCTGCCTACGCAATACAAACGTCTGGCCAGGAATTACAGCTCCGTTTTGTATTATATTTGCCCTTAATCAAAAACCAAGGAAAGATAGTAAATTTGTTTATTTATCTCCACGACAGGATACTGAAATAAATTCAAAAGGTATCATCAGGTTGGACTATAATATGGCAGATCCTATTTCTTTAGATAAAGCCCTTTCATCATCACATATATTAAAAACTCTTTCAAGAGGTGTATCTTTAGATGTTTCTATCATAGATAAGATAGAAAAAGCAAGTAATACTAATCTACTTAGATATTGGAAAGATCACAAACTAAATCAAGGACAAGGCTATCAGGTACATGTTAAAGGAGACAAAAATCCTACTACATTTTTACAGAGTCTTCCTAACTTGACAAATCGAGACGAACTCAGTTTCATTATTGATACAAAATCCCTTCCGAAATTTATGATGGGCGATATACATCGCCCACGTAAGGTAGGAATATATAAATCACCTCTATTAATAATTCCAGCAACGCCTCCAATTCAAGCATCAGTATGCTTTTCAGATTTAGCGTATACAGCTAGTTTTACTGGATTCAGTTGCCACGGCCATGAAAATCCCACTATTCTCGCTAAATATCTAGCCGCATTATTTACTAGTAATCTATTTTTGTATTATGCGTTGTTAACTAGTTCTAAATTTGGAGTGGAGAGAGATACTATGCTAAAAGAAGATATAGAAAACTTTCCGGTTATATCAGTTGAAAAACTAACAGATCAACAAAGAAAAAAATTAGAATATTTATTTGATAATTATAGAATGAAAAATTTCCAACAAATGATAGACTTATTTGTATTTGAGGTATATGGATTAGAAAAACACGAAATTCAAACCATTTCAGATACTTTATCTATTTCCTTACCTTATAGAAAGATTATAAAAAATGCTGAACGCCCTCCCACAAAAGAGGAACTGAATCTATTTACTCGTCAATTAAGACAAAATTTGTCTCCTTTTCTTCCAAAAGGGTATACTATTGATACTCTAACACTTAAAAACTCACCGTGGAATTTAGTAATATTATCTGAATCATCTGACAATTCTAATGTTAACAATGAAATCGCAAAAATACTGGAAAATTTAACTAAACTAATAAATAAAATGGGAACTACAAGGGTGGTATTTAATCAAAAAAAATATTGTGTGGTAGCATGTCAAAATCAGTATCGTTATTTTACATCCACTCGGGCAAGACTTCTAGCATTGGAAATAATGAGTAGGAAAATTGAAGTGCTTCTGGAATGACGAAAGGAATGATGTTTAGCAAGCAAGAAATGTATGATGGTCTACCTTTTCAAGATTATGAACTTGGGGTAAAAATAGTTATAGAAAACATTTTTCGTGAGGCTTGGCAACAACTTCTTTCAAACTCTTACGATTGGAGTAGTTGTTCAGAAGATGACATAACTGCTAAGTTACATATTGTGTTAGATTCATTAAGAAGGAGGGAAATTGTAGATGGGTTTAATCCAAGCATGTTTCAAACCATTGTTAGGGAGGAACATTCCTTAAATTATAATGGAGAATCTATAGATAAACAACCAGATTTTACTATTAGGTTGCAAGATGTATATCCGGGATTAAATCGTTTATACAGAGCTTTGTATGTTGAATGCAAACCAATAGACAAAGCTCATCCTATAGGAACACACTATTGTAAAAAAGGGATTAAAAGATATGTTGATGGAGATTATGCGTGGGCTATGAAGTCTGGAATGATGGTGGCCTATATGCAAAGAGAGATTACGGTAGAAGAATTTAACAAATCATTGAAGAAATTTTCAATAGAGTGCGGAGTAATAAGTGAATTAAAAGTCGCCACAGATAGCCCCAATACGCTTGTTTCTGAACACTCTCGAAACTGGAGATATCCCCAGACAGAAAAATCCCCTGGGCACATTACTTTAAGGCACGTTTGGCTTAATAAACTTGAAATGATAAGTGAGAAATTGACTCCAAAAAATTAGAAGATGTGTGGATTTAAATCTACTGTAATATCTAAAAGAATGAGGGAAAATTTTATTAATAAAGAGTAAATCTTGTAGTAGGAATACAAATGAAAGCTAATGCTGCGTCTATTTTATCAATTTTTGAGACAAAACTTCGTCTCGAAGTCCCATTATTTCAACGTCAATACGTTTGGAATCTGGAGAATCATTGGGAGCCGCTCTGGGAAGATATTTCTCGAAAATTTGTTGAGTATATCAATGGAAAAAAAGATGCTCCATTACATTTTCTAGGTGCAATAGTTCTAGACCAAAAGCAAACTCCCACGACTTATGTTGAGACTAGGCAAGTGATTGATGGACAACAGCGTCTAACCACATTACAGATTATTCTTGCTGCTCTTAGAGATTTTTGTCTGGAGCAGGGCTCCAAGGATTTAGCTGAAGAGTGTGAATCTTTTACTTTCAATAAAGGAATGATGGCAAACCCTAAAGTAGATAGGTTCAAAGTCTGGCCTACACAACTAGATAGGCCTCAATTCACTGATGTTATGGGTTTAGGCTCACGCATAGAATTGGAGAAAAAATACCCCTTACATAGGAGAAAATATGCAAAGAAATATGACCCTCGCCCTAAGATGATTGAAGCATATCTATACTTTTATGATTCTTTATCCGATTTTTTTCTTGGTACGGAATCGGAATCCCCTATCGGTAGCCAATATGGAATAGCTAATCGTCTAAATGAATGTTTTCAGGCCTTGAAAAATGCATTGCGGGTTGTAATCATTGATTTGGATGTTGGAGATGATGCTCAGGTAATTTTTGAAACATTAAATGCAAGGGGCGAGCCTTTGCTTCCTGCTGATTTGCTTAGAAATTTTATTTTCTTGCGTGTTGTACGCGAGGGCAAATCTGCAGAAGAGCTTTATGAAAAATACTGGCAAAGATTTGATGACCATTTTTGGAGAGAGGTTGTGCGTCAAGGACGATTGCAGCGTCCCCGTAGTGATTTGTTCATGCAACATTTTCTTTCCAGTATACAAGCCGAAGATATTCCAATTAAACATTTATACGTAGAATACAAATGGTGGATTGAAAGGAAAATGCCATTCAAGTCTATTGAGGAAGAATTGGCGATGCTTGCAAGACAGGGCGATAACTTCAGGAAACTTATTGCCCCAAAAAAAAGTGATATGCTCTACTCATTTATTAATTTCTTAAATAGCTTCGACATTGGTACTGTATATCCGTTGCTACTTTACCTTTTTGAAGAAAAAATATCAGAGGCAAATTTTAAGGAAATTAGTAGAATGATAGAGTCATATCTCCTTAGACGTGCCGTATGCGGTTACACAACAAAGGCATACAATCGCATTTTTCTTATGCTCATAAAATATTTACAGGAAAATGAGGCCACAGTTGATAATATACGCAAATACCTTTCAGAACTTAAAGGAGAATCAGTTAAATGGCCAGATGATAGTACATTCAGTATTGCATGGGAAAATCGTGATTCCTATGAAAATCTAAATTATGGAAAGATTACTTATATCTTGAAGCGTGTTAACGATACTTTCCTGACCAATAAAAATGAAATGATTTCCATTGATGGGCCTCTTTCAGTAGAACATATCTTGCCTCAAACATGGGTTACCAATTGGCCGTTACCCGATGGGTCCAAAGGTATGACTCATGCAGAACTCTTTGAGGCCCCTCCTGATGACGCTAGAAGCATTGCCACCAAGAAAAGAAATTCTCTCTTACATACCATGGGCAACCTTACCATCCTCACCCAACCACTTAATTCAGGCCTTTCTAATAACTCGTGGGAAAGCAAGAAGTCAGCATTGCTTAGAGCATCGCTATTGCCAATTAATCAAGAGTTATTGCACAACGTAACGACTTGGGACGAAAAGGCAATCCATGATAGATCTAGAATTCTCTTTAAAAAAGCTGTATCTATTTGGTTAGGACCTAGTACAACTAATCATTGAAATACCACATAATATCCAAATATTAAATTTTACTTTCGGACTACTGCCGCAATCAGCATCAGCAATCGTTAACTTTATTAACAACCTAGCATCAGAAAATTCTATGAAAAGAGGCCAATGCTTGAAGTTCTCTGGGGACATGGTTAAAGATATGAGCCTAATAGCCAAATATGAAGGCTTTAAGTTATCTGACTGGCTTCAAAGGATTAATAGCAATTTTGACCATTATGTTCAAAAAAAGAAAGCAACGGTCATAAATCACATAGAAGGCCAATACGTAATAGGCAAGATGACTGATTCTGAGTATAGGAAAATAATGAGCAGTAAGGTTCCAAAATCGCTTATTCAGGAAAGGGTGCTACATAAGAAGGAAGCGGAGATTTACCGGGAAAATGCCAGAAAGGCTCTGTTAATGAACATCAAGGTTTGATATTTTATATTTTTTATATTGGGTGTATATTTCTAGTAAGTTTACTAGTCTTTTTCAATCAATATTAAATAAAGTGGGAAATACGATTTAAAACCTTGAATTAAGGAATTTGAAATAACGCCAACAGAACGATAATTTTAGCTTATAGAGAGTTTTGAATAACCCTCTGAAAATAACAATTTGTTTTATGCATCGTCGAGACTAAAAATTGAAAACATTCAAAAAATGGGGTTTTTCAAAGTCCTCTATATCATATCTTCATTGGGAAACCGTTTTAGGTATTCACCCCCATACCTATAAATGTCAACTTTATGAGTCGCTTCCAAAGGTGTGCCATCCATATCAACCATTTTTATAGCCAAGGAGTTGTCCTTATCCGCATGTTTTCTCCATAAGGTAGCATTAATATCAAAAAAAATTAGTGTTTCTTTTGGCGATTTTACTTAAAGTCGGACTGGATACATTTAGATTTCCATATCTTTTTGAAATTACTTCAAAATCTTTGACAGTGTTATCATTGAGGCCTTTGTTTTCAACCATTACATGTATTTTGTAATTAGTAACGTTGGTCTCTTCTGGATAGTCCTCACTGTCTTTAACATTTCTATAATCAAAATCTAAGTCCCATTCAGCTATTATTGACCTTATTTCTATTTGTAGCCCGGCTTGTTCTCTTTTTAATTGATTCTCTATAAGTTTTAAGACCATTTCTTCATATCTCATCCAGTTGGGCAAGCCTATAAATATTAAAGTCATTGATATTAAAAATGTTGGAATAAATATGAACAATTTAGTGTGAATTGGAGCTTCAGAGTTTGAAATGAAAAATAATGCTAAAGTTATTATTGAAACTCCAAGCGTGACCATGAAAGGATTAAGTTTTTCGGGAAAACTGAACATATAAAAGTGGATGATAAATTTGTTTAAAAATTATTTGGTTTATTTTCCTATATAACCTACTGATTTTCTATTCTGGTAATCTACTTTCGGAACTACTGATAAAATACATACCTTTATATATAACCTCTTCTATCTACAGAGTGGTACATCGGAATTGCTATTTCTAGTAAATTTCGTGTAACTAATTAATACGAGGGAGGAAAATGCGTTACGGAAGTTTTGAGAACAGAACTATGCATAAGATAAAGTGTTCCGAATGCGGCGCGGATGCGGAAGTACCGTTCCAGCCAAAGGAAGGACGCCCAGTTTACTGCAGGGACTGTTACAGCAAGAAGAAACCAAGATACTAGGATTTTAACAATCTTTAGTTCATAGGTTCAGATTATAGATTTATTTTTTTCTTTTTTTATTTTATTTTCTAAATCACAAAATCAAAAACTATTTAAGCAAGTTATCATTATACTCTTTTTTTAATGGACGAAAATGGCGTTTGTCGTGATAAAACCGTTGATTTAGAACATTTAATTCTTTCTTTGCCAACTTTTTCTAAGATTACTGCAGGAAATATTGATGGATTTGAAAAGGAAGTTAGGGATTTGCTAATCTCCAAAGATATATTCGTATACGAGTGGGACAAGAAGACGGGATACAATCCATTATACCCATACCCATTTAGACTTTCAATTTTTGAGAGAAATAATTCTAGAAAAATTGAATACCGCTTGACTTTGAGAACTAGTAAAGTACTTGTAGAGGTATATGAATACTCAATCCGCATTAGCCTAAGTGACAACCCCAAATATGCACTTGTACGTAAAGAAGATGGCGGGAAGGGAAGTGGTGTGTTATGCTTATCAACGAAGGTTCAAAATATGCGAAGGACATACGTTTATTACGCTATGGAGTCAGTTAAAGATAGCAATAGAAATAATAATCATCCTGCTTTAACACAACCAAACAAATATTATATGGGCATTTCCAAACAAACGCCAAAAACAATAATTTTTTAAATTTTGGAGGTATACACTGATATAATGAAATGGCGTTTGATTGAGCAGCGGCCTTATTCCGCGTCTATGAACATGGCAATAGACCATGCTATTTACGAGAGCGTGGCTAACGGAAGAGAGTTGCCGACAATAAGGTTTTACAAATGGGAAAATAACTCTGTTTCTATAGGGGCTTACCAGAATCCAAAGGAAATAAATCTTGAGGCGTGCAAAAAGCACAATGTTGAGATTGTCAGGAGAATGACGGGCGGAAGGGCGGTTTTCCACGGCAGGGACGATTTTACATACAGCGTGATTGCCAACATAAGGACATTCAACTACAGCATACAGAGCGCATACAGGCAAATCTGCCTTTGCATGATAAATGCACTGAAAGAATTTGGAATTAAAGCAACGCTTGAAAACAAAAACGATATCTTAGTCAAAGGAAAAAAGATTTCAGGCAATGCCGCAAAGCTCATGAATGAAGGGGTTTACCTGCAGCATGGGACTTTGATTTACAGTATGGACTTAAGCGTAATGCCCAAACTGCTGAATATTTCCGAGGAAACAGTAAAAGAAAAGGCAACTTCTGTTCTTGAGCATAAAAAAATACCGCAGCAAAAAGTATATCAAGCATTAAAAGACAACTTTATAAAAAATAAAGAATTCAAAATTGATGAGCTGTCAAAATACGAGATAATGCGGGCAGAGGACTTGGCAAGGACCCAGTACAATTTTGTGCAAATGCCAAGCGGAACTTTGCTGAGGAATAAAGGTGCGTGCTATGTTGAGAGGGGGGGTTAGCTCCCTTTAAGGTCGCCATCGTTTTTCTCCAACAAATTCTATGTGTTTGTTTTAAGCTGTTCTATTGATGTTCCCTTTTGAAAAATTATCCGCTATGAGATTTATTTTGATGTTTTGTTATTTTCAAGCAGTCCCTTCAGCCTTTCCAAATCGCTTTTGACCAGTTTTGAATCCTCGGCAAACATCTCATCTGGCATATCCAGCCGCTGGTACAAAGTGAAGATTATTTCGCTTCCATCATTATTCGGAAATACACGCATTGGGTTATAGACTTTCTCGCCGGACGGCAAAGTGACATCATGGTCCAGAATGCCGAATTTATTTTTTTCAGCAAATTTAATTTTGACGGTTCCCATTGGAGATTCAGCAAGCCAGTCACCATCAACTTTCTTTATCGAGCCGCTTAATCCAGCAGCCCATTTGGGAAGATTCTCAGGGTTTGAGGCGAATTCAAATACCTCATCAGCAGAAGCATTGATGGATACAGTGATATGGCGGGGCTTAAATATCTTTAAATTTTTCTTAACACCAATAACCCTCTCTCCAAAACCATGCCCTTTAGCCTTATGCACCGTCCCTGCCGGCATTTCAAAATGCACAACTGGATTCATCTTCATAATATCACTGCCCTTTCTTCATTTCTTCAGGCATCTGGCTTTCGTCCATATAGAAAACTTCCCAAATATGCCCATTGATATCTTCAAAACTTCTGCCGTACATCCATCCGTGGTCCTGGGGAGCTCTAGGTTCCGAGCCTCCTGCTTTGATTGCATCGGTCATCATCTTGTCCACTTCACCTCTGCTTTCAACAGCTAGGGCTAATAACACCTCTGTGCTTTTCTTGGCATCACAAATCTCCTTCTTGATAAAAGTTTTGAAAAATTTTTCAACCAAAAGCATTACGAATATATCATCTGAAACAATCATGCATGTCGCATTCTCGTCAGTAAACTGGGGGTTGAACTTAAAACCAAGCTTGGTAAAAAACTCTATTGTCTTATCGAGATCTTTCACCGGTAAATTAATGAAAATTTGTTTGGTCATTTCACTTCCCTTCAAACTCGCACAGCTGCAATCTTTCCATCAGGCTTGCCATAAACCTCGCTGCCTGCGCTCCGTCAACAATCCTGTGGTCGTAAGTCAATGACAGAGGCACAATCTTTCTTATTTCTATCTTGCCGCCTCTTGCAACAGGTTTTTCCACAACCCTTCCGACTCCAAGTATTGCGCTTTCAGGATAGTTAATGATTGGCGTGAAGAATCCGACTCCCACAGAGCCAAGATTGCTCACAGTAAAAGAGCCTCCTTTAAGGTCCATCATGTTGACTTTTCTTGTCTTGACGTCATTTGCGAGCTTCTCGATGTCTTTCGCAATCATCTTTATGTCTTTTTCCTGGGCGCCTTTGACAACAGGCACAAACAATCCATCTTCTGAGTCAACAGCCACTCCAATATTATAATACTTCTTCAAGACAATCTCCTCGCCTTCAAGTGAAGCGTTAAGGTACTGGTGATCTCTCAAACACAAGGCAACTGCTTTGACAATGTAAGGCATGAACGTCAGCTTAATGCCGTCTTTTTCAAATTTCAGCTTTTCTTTCTCCTTCAGTGCAGCCAGCTCGGTTACGTCAGCTTCGTGCATGTTTGTCAATTGCGCAGCCGTAAATATGGATTCTGCCATTTTTGCCGCAACAGCTTTCTTTACACCGTGCAAATGCACCCTGTCAACATACCCGAAGAAATCATATTTTCTAGTGATTTTTATGCCAGCTGCCTCTTCTTTCTTAGCTGCGCCAGCAGCTTTTTGCACATCAGACATTGTTATCATTCCATTTTGGCCTGTGCCTTTGACAATGCTTAAATCAACATTAAGCTGCTTTGCAAGATTTCTGACAGCGGGAGTTGCCTGGACTGCTCCAAGATTTCCGCCTGAAACAGCTTGTGCAGACTGAGTTTTTGCGCCGTAAATCGGAGAAACTCCTTTTGCCTCTTCCACAAAGCCAACAACAGAGCCAGTATAAGGCACATTCTTTTTCTCCTCAGCTTTCGCTTCCATGTGCTTTTTTGCGTCTGACTCTGTTTCGTGATCCTCAAGAATTGTGACCATTGTCTCGCCGACATGGATAATGCCGCCTGCAGCAACATGTAGCTTTAGGATTTTGCCAGATTTCGGCGAGGGCATTTCAACAATCGCCTTGTCAGTTTCTATCTCGCCAAGAGGTTGGTCGGCTTTTACATTATCGCCTTCCCGGACAAGCCATTTTACAATCTCCCCTTCATGGATACCCTCTCCAACATCCGGGAACTTGAATTCGTAAGGCATTTTATTGATTGGTTTTAGTTTTTATTTCTTTTTTAAAATCTTCTATTTTTGATTTTTCTATTTCTGGAATTATTCCTTGATATCCACAATCTTTGCAAGTATCTTTATGCACACTTCTTAATGAAGCTGGAAGCATATACATCACTATTATAAAAGCATCTGGTGACTCAATATCTGAACTTCCACACTTTGGACAAATTTTGACATAATTCGTTTCCATTAACGTAACTTTTCAATCCGTCCTTCGGACAATATCTAGTGCTCGGCAAAAATTGTCTGCCACTAATTTTTGCCTCGCCGATTTATATTCGTGGGTTGAGCAACAAAATTGCGAAGCCTACATTTTTTGATGAAACTTTTTTGCGAAAAAAGTTTCCCGCCGTCAACTGGCGGAACGGTTGTTCTAATAACTCATAACCCTTTCAATTCCTTTTAATATTCTGGTTGCGTCAGGCAAAAAGTAATTTTCCAACTTTGCAAGGGGGAACGGAACATCTGGAGCAGTTATCCTTATTACAGGAGCTTCCAGGCTTAATAATACTTTTTCATTTATTGAAGCAATAAGCTCTGCTGCAAACCCTCCTGTCCTGATTGCTTCGTGCACAATCACGCATCTTCCTGTTTTTTTGACAGAATCTGCAATGGCTTCAGCGTCGTAAGGATTGATGGTCCTTAAATCAACCAATTCAACGCTGTACTTATTGTTTAATTTTTCAACTGCTTCCTGGCATGTCTTTACCATCGCGCCCCATGAAATCAATGTTAAGTCATCACCTTCCTGAATCACATTTGCCTTGCCCAAAGGAACAATGTAATCCTTTTCAGGAATGTCCTGCTTTATCGCCCTGTAAATCCTCATCGGCTCGTAAAAAATTACAGGGTCCGGGTCCCTGATTGCTGCTGCAAGCAGCCCTTTTGTGTCATATGGATTTGAAGGAACAACCATTTTGAGTCCGGGAGTGTGCGCAAAAATTGCCTCTCCAGACTCGCAATGCAGCTCCAAAGCTCTTATGCCTCCTCCGTAGGGGGTTCTCACAACAATCGGGCACGTAAACCTTCCCCTGCTCCTCATTCTTATTCTTCCTGCATGGCTTAATAACTGGTCAAACGTTGAGTACATAAATCCGGAAAACTGGATTTCAGCAACTGGCCTTAACCCATTCACCGCCATTCCGATTGCGCAGCCGACAATGCTAAGCTCGGCCAGCGGCGTGTCAACCACCCTGTCTGCCCCAAACTCTTTCTGCAGGCCGTCAGTTGCCCTGAAAACGCCTCCGTTAAGCCCGACATCCTCCCCCATGACAACAACATTCTTATCTCTGGCAAGCTCCTGCCTCAATCCCATTGTCACTGCCTGGACTATGTTTGTTACAACCATTTTATTTGATTATTTTTTTGTTTATTTTTTTAATGTTCAATCGTTATTGGATTTTTCGTTATTGAATTGTTTTTATTGAAATTAAATCCGCCTTCGGCATATTTTGTGCTCGGCTTCGCTGTTGGCACACACACTTAGCCTCGCCAATCTATTCATCAAACCTATTTCCCAAACAATTCTTCCATTTCCTCTTTCTGCTGCTGAGTCATCTCTGCAAAAACATATTTGAAGATATCTTTTGGATCAGGAGGCTGTATTTTCTCAAATTCCGTTACTGCTTTCTCGATTATCTCCTGGGATTGCACCAAAACTTTTTGCTTGTAAGCGTCATCAAGCAGTTTCTTGTTTTGCATGAACTTCTCAAGCCTGTCAATCGGGTCTTTTTTAGCCCAAAGCTCAATCTCTTCCTTTGGCCTGTATCTTGAAGCGTCATCTGAAGTGGAATGGTCAGCCAGCCTGTAAGTGTAGCACTCAATCAAAGTAGGCCCTTTGCCGGACCTTCCCTTGTCAACAGCATCCTTGACTGCCTTTATGACAGCAAAAATGTCCATTCCGTCAATTTGGATTCCCTCAATTCCGTAAGCTATTGCTTTCTGCGCAATTGTATCTGAATGAGTTTGCTTGCTCCGAGGCACTGAAATGGCATACTGATTGTTTTCACAGATAAAGACAGCAGGAGCATTAAAAACCCCCGCAAAATTCATGGCCTCGTGGAAATCACCTTTTGATGTTGCACCATCTCCAAAATAAACAACAGAGACTTGTTTTGTGTTCCGAAGCTTTGCGGCAAATGCCGCGCCGGCTGCATGGACTGTTTGCGTGCCAACCGGAATTGAAATCGGAAAATTATTGACATTTTTAGGGCTTACTGAACCTCGTTCATCACCATTCCAGTACTGCAGCACCTGAACTATTGGCTGCTTTCTAGCAATAAGCAGTCCGCTGTTCCTGTACATCGGAAAAATGAAATCATCATCATCCAAGGCAAATGCGCTTCCAACCTGGCACGCCTCCTGGCCTTTGAACTGGATGTAAGTTCCCAACCTGCCCTGCCTCTGCATGTTGAAAGCTTTCTGGTCAAACACTCTTATAAGAACAAGCATTTCATATATCTTCCTGATTTCATCATTGGAAAGCTTCGGCATTAGCGCTTCATCGCAATTGCCGTTTTCATCAAGTATCTGCAGATATTCTACTTTAAATTCTTTCAGCACCCTTTTTGGCATGATACCCCTCTCAAGCTTAGATTTTTAAAGTGTTTATAAATTTTATTGATGGAATTTGCATGTAATTTATGCCTATTTGACAAATTCTACATTAGGCATATCCTTGAATTATGCAGGAAAGCCGAAGAAACAGATTGGAGAAATCCTCAAGAAGTCGATGAATTAAAATCAATCATAGATAAATATGCCCCTCATAGTGGATTTGAAAGTGACTAAATATTATTTCCATTTCTCATCACACTCTTCATAAACATTTCCCCAGCCCTGTAAGAATTCCTGACAAAAGGATTAAACTTTAATCACAATTTTTTTCGCTTTTAATTCACTTGCAGAAATAATTTCTTTATATTTCTTTCTAGTCTCTTCTAATTCTTTTAATAGCTCTTTATCTGACATTTTTGACATCTTTTCTCTTATTCTGTGCAGTTCCTTCATTGCTTTAGGCTCTTTTGTCATATTTCCTCTGGCGTTACTATGAATATTTGTTTGTAGCCTCTATTTAAATTTATTTTGTTTACGCCAATCATAGTTTTCACTTTGACAATATGCTCAAGATTCCAGCTTACAATAGTATCGATTCCGTTAACACTTGCAATAGCTATGTGCAAAGCGTCATTTAAAAACTTTTCTGGGATTATTCCTTCGCTTACATAAATTCTAGCTAATTTTGAGGCTTCTTCATTGGTTGCGAGAGTTCTGAATGGATGGTTAGTGATTAGTTCTAAAAGTGCACTCCTTTTTGGCTCTTTTGTTTTTTCTAATTCATTAATCACTAAATCTGATATAAACAAATCAAAATCAGACACTTTGCCACCAAAAAATATTTTAGTAATTTTTTGTTTTTCTGGAGCATCTTCTGCAAACACAAAATTAAAAACCGATGATTCAAGGCAAAGCTTCATATTATTTATCCCTCTTTATCATACCCCTCACAAACAATTCCCCTGCCTTATAAGAACTCCTCACAAATGGTCCAGAAGCGCAGAACAAGAATCCAAATTCCAGTGCTTTCTCTTTAAAATATTCGAACTTTTGAAGTGGAACATATTCGCTTACTGCAATATGCCCGTCTGTCGGCCTTAAATACTGCCCAATTGTTAAAATATTGACATCAATTGCCCTTAAGTCTTTCATTGATTGTACTATTTCTTCGTCTGTTTCGCCTAAACCAACCATAACCGATGATTTTGTATATATCCTTGGATTTAATTTTTTAACGTTGTCAAGAACGCTTAATGATTGTTTATAATTGGCTCTTGCATCCCTGACTTTTCTTTGCAGCCTTTCAACTGTTTCTATATTATGCGCTATAACCTCGGGCTTTGCATCAGCTATCTTTTTCAAAGCTTCAATGTCGCCTTTGAAATCCGGAATTAAGACTTCAACAATGATTTCAGGATAAGCTTTCTTGATTTCCATTATGCACTCTGCAAAATGAGAAGCTCCTCCGTCACTTAAATCATCCCTATTAACCGAAGTCAAAACAGCATAATCAAACAATTTTAATTCTGCAAGTGCCTTGGCTAGTTTTTTTGGCTCATCCAAATCCAACTGCTTCATCGGATTGCCTGTCTTAACGGCACAAAACTTGCAGCCTCTTGTGCAAGTGTCCCCCATGAGCATAAAGGTGGCAGTTCCGCCATTCCAGCACTCAGAAATATTCGGGCAATGCGCAGACTCGCAGACTGTATGAAGGCTATGTTTTTTTAAAGCGGATTTTATGTTGGAGAATTCTTCATTTGTTGTTAATTTAATTTTCAGCCATTGTGGTTTTTGCAGTTGCTGTTCCATGATGTTTTTTTTCAATATTTGTTTTTTATCCGGCATAACGCAATATAATTTTTTGTCATTAAATTTTAAACAAAAAATATAAGATTATATCTGACCCCAAGCCCAAGCCTTCAATTTCTCGTACTTTTGGTTGCCGCAGAGCTTTTTGCCGGTTTTCTCGTTGTAAAATAGCGGGATTCCGCCGCAGAAAACAGAGCCGTCAGGGTTCCTGTCTATGCTTTCAAGAAAAGCCGCATTTTCAGCATCATGCCATACTTCCATGTGCTCGACTTTTATTCCAGTCTCTTTTTCCAGCTGCTCGACTAATGGATGCATCTCCTTGCAGTGTACGCATTCAGTGCCTGTAAACATGATTAAGCGTTCGCCCATTTTAAATCAGATTTTATTGATTATAATGCCGGACACAAATAATTGATTAAAAATACTTTGTGTCCTCCTGATATACCGGCGGATTAATTTATTAATTATTTACTTCGCCATTATATATCATTTATTTAAAGATTTTGCTTATATACTCACGGACAAAATCTATTGAGCAATTGTTGCCCGTTCGTAATAAGTAAAAGGCATATTTATTGCTCAAATTTTTGTGCCTTTTACTATAATAAGTATAATGTTCCATAGTAGCCAGCTACAGAGCTGACTGCCCCGATAATAAGCCCTCTGATAACATAGCCAATCTTCCGTTTTATATAATAAACCGAAATCAGCAATAAAATCCATATTAAAGCTGCAAAAATTGCATAGGGCACAGCTTTGTAAAATAAGCTGGTAAAAACAACAATAACAAGCGATCTTGCAGCATGCATGCTCGAATCTTTAATCAGAAAATAAAGGATAAAAACAGCAATAGCGCCTATTGCCATTTGATACACAAAAACGTCATATTTTCCGATTATCGCCCTTATAATAACAAGAAAATAGAAGGGAGTGCTGCCGAATGCAAATAAGTCTCTTGCAGTCTCCTTAAGCCAGGATCTTTTCATAGAATTCAAATATCGTAATATGTTTATTAATCTTTTCAAAAAGAATCCTTACTTCTCAAGCCATACTGTATCGTCTGGCGTGAATGGGGGAGTTGAAAAAAGGATTATTTCCACTGGAGTATCTCCAATCCTTTCAAATCTGTGCGGCACTCCTGCTGGAATAGCCACCATCTGCCCAGGGCCGACTTCAGCATTTACATTCCCCACAGTTCCCTTTGCCCTTCCTTTATAGACATAAACAAAATGATTTTCTTTTGGATGCATGTGCATTGGAATCTTATCTTCCAGCCTTATCAATTCAATGCTTCCGGTTTCAGTCCCAGCAACAACTGTATATTTGAAATAAGAAGTTTCAAGGTCCAGCTGCCCCAGCCTTTTTGGAATATCAAAAACCCCTGCCTTTAAGGGCTTTTTAGTTACAGTTTTAATATCTCCAGGCAGAAGATAGCCAACTACGATGCCGGCAATAAACATGAGTACAAATATTGCCCGCATTGTCTTTTTTTTCATATTGCTTAATCTAATTAAAGCAGTTATATAAATACTTTTTGGTAGTGGTTAAGAAATTTTACTACTGGACATAACAACAAAATTAAAAACTGATATACACTTCCAAATAAAAAACAAAACATATTAAAATCAAGAAAAATTATCTTTGAATGAAATGAAGCAGTATCTTGACGCTTTGAGGCATATTCTTGAAAACGGGGAAGACAGGAAGGACAGGACAGGGGTAGGGACAAGAGCTGTGTTTGGAGTGCAGATGCGCTTCAGCATGGAAGATGGTTTTCCGGCACTCACTACAAAAAAACTTCCCTGGAAAAGCGTTGCAAGCGAGCTTTTATGGTTTATTGAAGGCTCAAACGATGAAAGAAGGCTTGCGGAAATTTTACACGGAACAAGAGACAAAAGCAAAAGCACAATCTGGACAGCGAATGCAGATGCTGATTATTGGAAGCCAAAGGCTAAATTTCATGGAGATTTGGGAAGAGTTTACGGCGTGCAGTGGAGAAAATGGAAATCGCCTGACGGAAAGGAAATAGACCAGCTGGCGAATGCAATCAAGCTGATAAAAGAAAATCCAACCAGCAGGAGAATCATAGTGACAGCATGGAATCCCGGCGAGCTTGAGCAGATGGCGCTGCCGCCTTGCCATGCATTTTTCCAGTTCTTTGTCGCAGACAAAAAGCTTTCATTGCAGATGTACCAAAGGTCTTGCGACATGTTTTTGGGGGTGCCGTTCAACATAGCTTCTTACTCATTGTTTCTTCATATGGTGGCCCAAGCGACTGGCTTAAAACCGGGAGAATTTGTCCATACCCTTGGCGATGCGCACATCTATCACAATCATTTTGAGCAGGTGAAGGAACAATTAAAAAGGAACCCTCTGCCATTGCCGTCGTTACGGCTCAATCCAGAAATAAAAAACATAGATGATTTCAAAATGGAGGACATAAAGCTCGAGAATTACCAGTTTCATCCCCCGATAAAGGCTGAGATGGCTGTCTAAGTTTTTTGATTTTTTAAAGACTATAATTTATTGAAAGTGCCCTATTGTCACGGCAAGCAGTAAAAGAAACATTAACTAAAGGATTACTTTAACTAAAAAATGATAGAGGAATAGACTCAAACAAAAATGATAATCTCATTAATAGTTGCAATGGACGAGAACAGGGTTATTGGATATAAAAACAAGCTGCCGTGGAATCTGCCCTCTGAATTGAAGTATTTCAGGGAAACAACAAAAGGCAAGCCGGTGATAATGGGCAGGAGAACTTACGAGTCCATAGGAAGGCCGATGCCGGAAAGATTGAACATAATAGCAACAAGAGATAAAAATTACAAGGCAGATAACTGCATTGTTGTAAACAGCAAAGAAGATGCGGTAAAAGCGGCGAAAGGCAGCAATGAGATAATGGTCATAGGCGGAGCTGAAATCTATAAGCTGTTTTTGCCGATAGCAGACAGGCTTTACATCACCAAGGTCCACGGCTCATTCAACGGAGACACATACTTCCCTGAATTTGATGAAGGTGAATGGGTCAAGATAAAGGAAAAATTTGTTGATAAAGACAAGGAAAACGAATACAGCTATACAATCGTGGTTTTGGAAAGAAAAAATTAACTTGCCTTGTTTATACTGCTTCTTTTTTCTTAAGCTCAAACTTGTTCAAGAAAGGAACCAAAATATTTCCTATCGCCAATGCCAAAGGCAAATCATGCATTGGAATGTAGAAATGCAGCGCAACGAGCATAATTGCAACTAAAACTCCATAAGCAATCCTGTTTTTTGCCGGGTTTGTTTTTGGCTCGATCAGCATGAACATGGAGAAAAAGTAGACTACCCCGCTGTTTATCAAATTCAAATAAATCCCACTAAAACCATTCCCATTATAAACTTCAAAAATAGAACTAATTAAAAAATAAATAGCTAAAAAGCTTAATGCCAAGTCAATTCTTCTTAATCTCCATATAACAAAAATTCCAAATATCAGAACCAGAATTAATGGCGAGGAAACCCACCATGAATGAGAAACGTGGAAAGCAAATGAAACAAGAAGTATCCCAAGATTTGCGGGATTGAATATATGCCTTTGCTGGAATTTTATCAGATGCTTTGACAGAATTGCAATTATTCCAGCTATAACATAAATGTGCCATTTAAGGTCTTGTGCCAATAAGCCGCCAATAAACAATCCTGAAATCAAGGCGCTTTGCGGGAAAATCAATTGCTTTGTTTTAAAATATTCTATGAGCAAATCTAATAGTGTTGTTGTAATAATGGCAATTAACACAGGAGTTAATGCACTTATTCCAAAATCATAGAAGAACGCACTTGATAAAATCAAAATAATAAGAAAAACAATCATATACTGGTAAATTGTTAGCCTGCTTATCCACGATTTTACGTTCAATGCAAACACCTTTTTGATTTTTTGTTGTTTTACAATATTGGGTTTTGTAATATTATTTTTAATGCTGTATTCATTTTAATGTTTTTTATTTCTTTCACAGAGCATTATTAAAATTATTTAAAATAAACAAATTACTTCCTCCTCGCCCTTTGTGGGCCTCCAGTTTTATAGACTGCATACCTGCCTTTTGCCTTCTGGCTTGTCTTCTGCTCAGGATAAACCTCGTAAACAGAGCTTTCGTCAAAGCCGCAGTTATTGCATTTGACTGCAGTTATACCTAAATATTTTACACGCTTGGCGTCTGCAGAGCCGCATTTTGGGCATTTGTCCATTAAGAATCAAGAAATCACGCAGTTTAAATTATTTTCTCTCCTGTCTGCTTGTTGACAATGTGTATCACGTTGACCGGGCATGAGTCGGCAGCTTCTTTGTTTTCCTTGTAATTTTTCTCTTCAATGTCAAGCTCTTCCCATTCATCATCCCTTTTTTTGCATCCCACAATGTCCGATTTGCCGTCCTCGTGCATGGTCCAGAAATCCGGAGCTACAGCTGCGCATGCAGCGCACCCTATGCAATTGGGCCTGTCGTGCTCAACCTTGTACTTCTTCAAGCCTTCCTGAACAGTTTGCGTTTCTTCTGCCATGCCATGAACAATTGTCAAAGTGTATTTAAAATTTTTGGTTACAGGCTGACAAAAACAATTCCTATGGCAACCAAAACAATAGCTGAAAGTTTTATTAAAATCGCTTTCTTATTAATTTCTTCTTTTAAAATTCCTGGGAAATAAAGCGATATGGCCAATGTCATTACTAACACCAATAATGGAGAAATTGAAGTTTCAAGAGCAGCCACAAGGGCGACAGGGCCGTTTAACAGTGCGTAATTGGCAAATACAAATGATGAAAAATCAATAACCATCTTGAATCCAAGCAAGCCTCTTATGCCGGTTTTCATGCTTTTAAACGTTTCAACAAACTCTTTCCTTATCGAAGGAGCTAGCAGGACAAGCAATGCGCTGGAGTTAGCAAGCCTTAGCCACAAAAAAGCGCTCCAGAATCCCGTAACACTAAGGACGTGCTTCGCGGCTATATACCCCAAAGCAGCGAATAATATTGATGCAAGAACAAGATAAAATGATTTGCTAAGCTTTAATGACTTATTTGCCCTGTTATAGGAAACAATCAAGCCTGCCGCAACCAAAAACAAAAAGCCTATAAAATAATTTTTCGTGAGAACATCGCCCAGCAATATGAAGGCAAGCATCAAAACCAAAACAGGCTCCATCTGGTACATTATCTTGATTCTGGAAATTTCATCATGCTGGACAGCTTTGTAGTAAAGCGTTACAGCAATGCTAAGCGATATGCCTGCAGACATTGCAATAAAAATATCTGCAGCTTTCATAGGTTCAAAATCGAAAAAAGGCAATAAAAAAATCAGAAGAACGTTCATCAGCCCGTTCAGGACAATATAAACAGCAGGATTCCTAATGTAGCCTTTTGAAATCACAAACTTGTCTATGATTGCGCATACAGCCCAGATGCCCTGCGCTATCAACACAAAATAAATCCAATTAATCATTAAAACACCGCGTTAATCAACAATGCAAATAAAACTGCGATCACTGTTGCCGTCAATAAATAAGCAATCGCGCATCTCCTGCCGAATTTTCCCCATATCATGGAAAGCTCTGTGAGGTCTGTTGTGACTCCGACCATTGTTATGACAAACACCACTCCCAAAGAAGCTCCTAACTGATAAAGCTGCCCCGCCAAAACAGCAAAGCCTTCCGAAGCTATTTCAAGGACTGCGCTGACAGGAACTGCGACAAGCACAGGCATAAATTTGCTGCCGTTGCCAAGATATTTTGTGACCAGCTCAGGCGAAACAAAAGCCTTCAGGGCAGCTGCAATAAACAATCCCACTAAAATATATTTTCCAACATCCATGAAAATGTGCCACATGTTTCTTGGCGTGCAGTAAATGATCCTTCTGCCCATGCTTTCCTTTTCGTGCTTCAGCCTCATTTTCTCAACATCAACACATTCAACGCAAATAATCTTTTCACCTTTCCTGTGCTTTTTTGGGATTCCAGATTCTATCAATCCTCCATTCTCGTATTTAGCCAGAATTAATCCGACAATGAAAGCCGTCAATAAAGAGAAAGCTACCAAAATTATCGTATTTTTTATTCCTACAAATCCTGAAATAAGAAGCACATGAAGCAAGCCTCCCCATGGAGCTGCCAGCAGAAATGTCAATGCAGAGGCAGTTGATGCTCCTCTTTCCCTTAAAGTTGCAGCAATCGGGATTGCGCCGCAAGAGCATACAGAGACAAACAATCCTGCTGTTGTTGCCCTTGCCAATGATGCCCAATCATTACCTCCAAAGTATTGCAATAATCTTTTTGTCGGGATAAATTCCTGAATCAATGCAGAGATTATTAATCCAAGGAGGAAGTAGAGCCAAAGCTCCTTGAATAGTTCAATTGAGGCATTGAGATAAACAATAAAAAGGTTTTCTAAGGACATTAAATAAAAAGAATAAATAGTGTTTTTAAAGATTTGGGTTAACGCCAGACAGCCAGTATTGACGCCATGACCGCCAATGCAACCAGATAATGCAATGTGTTGAGCGCAAACAATTTGAATGGCTTGCCTTCCCACAAAACCATGCCTATCTGAACCGTTGCAACAAATCCAAGCCATATCCAGAATCCGGCTTCAATTCCTTTCATAACTGTTGTTGCCTCGGCATAGTCAACAAAATGCGCGAGTATATACGACATCAAAAGTGTGGCTGCAAATCCCCCAATCATCGCCTGCACTGGAGTTATCTTCATTGCTTTCATGCCCTTGTCGGTGAAGCCCATTAACTTTTTCCACTGCTTTCCAAAAAACGGGCCATACCATAAAAATCCGATAACCATTGACGCTATTGCGGCGGCTAGAACTGCTAAATTGTTTATTTCGGGTTGTGCCATTTTGCCTGCCTCCTTGATATTTCTGCATCCTTTATTTTTAAGTATATAAATTTAATGCCTAAACAGCCTTATCCCAGTAAAGACCATTGCAACGTTGTATTGATTGGCAGCTTCTATCACTTCGCTGTCCCTTATAGAGCCGCCGGGCTGGATTATAGCTGTTATGCCGGCTTTTGCAGCCTCATCTACACCATCTCTGAACGGAAAGAAGGCATCTGAACTCATGACGCTTCCCTCGCTTTTGCCTTCTGATTTCATCACTGCAAGCTTCACTGCATCAACCCTTGACATTTGTCCTGCTCCGATTCCAACGGTCACATTGTCCTTTGCCAGGACAATTGAGTTTGATTTCACGTGCTTGTTTACTTTCCATGCAAAAATCAATGCTTCCGTCTCCTGCCTTGTTGGCTTTCTTTTTGTCACAACCTTGAGATTTTTTTCACTTATGCTAGGATGATAACTGTTCTGCATAAGAAGCCCGCCGCATACTTTCTTTAAGTCATAGCTTATCCTTTCTTTTTTTATCGGGCCTGACTCAAGCAGCCTTAAATTCTTTTTCTCCTTCAGGATTTCAAGCGCTTCTTTTTCAAACTTAGGGCATATGACAACTTCGATAAATAACGGCTTCATTAGCTTTGCAGTCCCTGCATTGCAGTTCCTGTTCAAAGCTACGATGCTGCCGAAAGCTGCCATCGGATCTGTTTCATGCGCTTTCTTGTAGGCTTCTTCTATTGCTGAAGAGGAAGCAACCCCGCAGGGATTTGTGTGCTTGACCGCAGCAGCAGCCGGCTGCTCAAAATCCTTTACAAGCTCAAATGCAGCGTCAATGTCCAGAATGTTGTTGAAGGATAATTCCTTGCCTTGAAGCTGCTTTGCATTTGAAAGGCAGCTTTCATCAGCCATGAAATCGCGATAAAAAGAAGCCACTTGATGCGGGTTTTCACCATACCTTAAATTCTGTATCTTCTTGAAAGTCAAATTGAGAATGTCCGGGAATCGCTCCCTGTTAAAATAATTGTTGATTATTGTGTCATATCTTGCTGTGCAGGAAAATGCCTTTGCAGCCCATCTTCTTCTGTCGTCGGCAGTTATTTTTCTGCTTTTTATTTTTTCTATAAATTCGCTGTAGTCATTTGGATCAACAACAACAAGAGCATTTTCATGGTTTTTTGCAGCAGCCCTTATAAGAGATGGACCGCCGATGTCAATGTTCTCAATAACCTCTTTCGGGCTGTTTTTTCTGATAGCATCTTCAAAAGGGTAGAAATTGACAACAACCAAATCAATGGCGTCTATCTTTAATTTTTTTAATTCGTTAAGGTGTTTTTTGTTTTTCCTGTCAGCCAGTATGCCTGCGAAAATGCCAGGGTGCAATGACTTAACCCTGCCGTCGAGCAGCTCGGGAAATCTTGTTATTTCAGAAACGTGAGTTACCGTTATTTTGTTTTGCTTCAGCAGTTTCGCTGTATTGCCGGTTGAGATTATTTTGATTCCTGATCTGGCAAGCTCTCTGGCAAAATCAACAATGCCTTCCTTGTTTGAAACAGAGATTAATGCTGTCTTAATCATTTTTTGTCATTGATTTTTTTATTCTGGCAATGCTTTTCTTTTGCAGCTGCCTGGTGTAATGGTAGCCTTTTCTCGGCAATCCTTTCGTGTATCCATAAGTTTCCCTGGCAGTTTTCTTTACCTGATGATGAATTTTCATTTGAATCATTTTTACTGTTTCCCAGCCAACCAGAAAAATGCCTATAAACAGCAAAATCCAGCTGAAGGCATATATTGACAATCCTGTGATAACTGAAACAGGCTCGTAGATTTTAACTATGATTAAGACTTTGCTGTAAAACCCGAGTATGAAGCTCAGGACAACAAGTATTACCCCAGCTAAAAGCTTTTTGTCTTTCCACCAGATAACCTGCCTAGTTGCTTTCGGGTCCATTTTTTATATGCTTGTTTTAATGTGAAATTAATTTGCTTTTGATTGCCATAGTCTCCTCCGCAGCGCATTAGACTTTTTTCCCATTAACTTTTGAATAAACTATTCTATTTTATAACAACTTTGTTTTTTACAACCTTTACCTTGCCTTTCCCATACAAATCAATCGCTTTCAATATTATTTCCTGCTCTGCCCTCTGGACTTTTTCTTTCAGTGAGTCAACAGTTTCGTCTTTGCTTATTTTGACTTCTTTCTGTAAGATAATAGGGCCTGTGTCGGCTCCTTCATCTACAAAATGCAAAGTCGCTCCTGTGACTTTTTCCTTGTTTTTTAAAACTTCCGAGTGGATGTTTCTATCCATACCTCCCGCATACTTCGGCAGCAAGCTTGGATGGATATTCATGATTTTGTTTTTGTACTTGGCAACAAACCACGGGCTTAGGAAACGCATGTAGCCAATAAGCAAGATTAAATCGACTTTGTTTTCATCCAGAATCTTGGAGACTTCCTTATCAAATCTTTCTCTGGATTTTTCTTTGTCTTCAGCATAGAAATCTTTTGGATTAAGGAAAACCGCCTTTATACTGTATTTTTTCGCCCTTTCAAGCGCATAAGCATCTTCCTTGTCACTTAAAACAACAGAAATAACAGAATCGAGATTCTTGGAGCCTATAGCATCAATTATGGCCTGCATGTCTGTGCCTTTTGTAGACGCTAAAACTCCCAATCTCAGCATGAAAATACCAAACCCCTTTTGCTAATAGAATGGACATCAATATTTAAAGATTATTGTTTGCTCATAAAGGGATTGTTTGCTATATGGAAAAAATAGAAAACTTTATAAATTTCTTAAAATTAATCTTTGAAGTGAACTCATGGGACAACAACCTAATTTAGAACCGATAAACATTCGAATACTGATTAACCCGTGCCTAGAGGGTTATGTTGGAGTTTGTCTTGACTCATTTCAGGCAGTTTTGGAATCAACTCCAGAAGGAGCCGCTAAATCTATCACTAGAGATATTAATGAGAGATTATCCTTGTATACCTGGGGATTCCCTCTAGAAAAACTACTAGATGGTAGAACCCCACGACAATATCATCAAAATTATTCAAATGGCCAACTTTTCCAATATCAACCTAGCCTATCTCAAGAAGTGTTTGCTCTGCTCAACTCAATTGAGTACAGACTTAATCCAGAGTTACTTGATCAACAAACAATTAATGTGTTAATACATGGGATACCACCTGATTCTGTTAGTACCCAGCAAACTTCTCTACTTTGATATTTTGTTGAGGAATGTTCATCGTTTTCAATAAATTATACAATCCGTCAACCATTCCCGGCGGTCCGCAGATGTAAAACAAAGCATTGTTTATATCATTGCAAAACTCTTTGATCATTGCTTCATTTATCCTTCCTTTCATTCCCTTCCATGATGCATCATCAGTTATTGTATGCACGACTTTTAAGCTATTGTTCTGCTTTTCAAGAATGTGCCATTCATCTTTGTAGCAAATGTCATTTGCAGTCCTGTTAGAGTAAAGCAATGCCAATTTTACAGCCAGTTTTTTATCGCAGGCATATTTTATCATATCCCTAAACGGAGTTATTCCGATGCCGCCGCCAAGAAATATTATTTCCTTGGCATCTTCCTTCAGGACAAAAATTCCCATCGGACCTTTCAGCTTTACTTTATCTCCAACTTTCAGGCTGCTGAATTTCTGCTTGAACAAAGTTTGCGAAATTTTTGTGGAAAACAACAAAAAATCCTCTGTAGGAGAAGAAGCAATGGATAATGGCCTGGTGTTTCCGTTTTCTGCGTCCTGAACATCAAGCTCAACCCTCATGTACTGGCCCGGCTTATAATCGAATTTTTGCCCGTTAAATCCCAGCCTTATGCTTCTGACATCGTGCGTTTCCTGCCTTGTTTCAATGACTGGCAGTTCGAAAGTTGCTACCATTTTAATTTAATCTTTTTTAATTTGAGGTTCTTTCTACATTTAAAAGATTTTTCGAATGCAGATATTGAATCTTTATTATCCTTTAGTGCTCCAAAAAGGTCCATTATTGAAACTTTTTTCTCATTTTTAGCCATACACTGATTTAAACCTTTTCATATAAAAAACCTTTCGCTTCAGAATCAGGACTTAATCTTATTTTCCAGTTCCATCGCCTTCAAGGTGTTTTCCATCAGCATGGCAATTGTCATTGGGCCTACTCCGCCTGGAACAGGAGTTATGAAGCCTGCAACTTCCTTCACATTTTCAAAATCAACATCCCCAATAATCCTGCCGTCAACCCTGTTGATTCCGACATCTATTACAACAGCGCCTTCCTTTACCATCTCCTTTTTTATCAGTTTTGGCTTTCCGGCAGCAGCAACAAGAATGTCTGCCTTTTTTGTATGCTCCACTAAATTTTTTGTTTTTGAATGGCAGATTGTTACAGTTGCATTTTTCTCAAGCAGCATCATCGCAACAGGCTTTCCGACAATATTGCTCCTCCCCACAACAACTGCATTTTTTCCTTCAATCTTTATATCAGTTGATTCTATCAGATGCAATACGGCCCTTGCGGTTGCAGGCGCTAATATAGTATTTTCTGAAAAAAGATGCCCAAGATTCACAGATGTGAATCCGTCAACATCCTTGTGGGGCGATATGGAGTTTGTCACCAAATTCTCATCAATCTGCTTCGGAAGAGGCAGTTGCACAAGGATTCCATGGATTTTCGGATTATTGTTGAGACTGTTGAGCAAATTGAGAAGGTCGATTTCGCTAATGCCTTCGTTAAGGTCATGCCTCTCGCAGTATCCTCCAACATCCTCAAAACTTTTTTCTTTGGAATTAACGTAAATCTCAGAAGCGGGATTGCTGCCGACCAAAACAATGGCCAATCCCGGCTTTTGCCTTGAATTTTTTATCTTGTCTTTTAATTTGCCCAGTATGCTATCTGCAATCTTTTTGCCGTCTATGATTTTGGCTGGCATTTTATTAAATTTATTTTAAAATATCGAGGTCAGGGTATAAAGGGAATCCTTTGCACAAATCAATAACTTCTTTTTTTATTGATTCAATTTTTTTATTTTTAATTATAAATTCTTTAAATTTTTTCAAGTATATTGCTCTTTCTTCTTTGCCGTCAGGCAACTTAAATTCTTTAACTTCTTTTATAATATCAGAAATCCATTTTCCAATCTTTTCCATTTCTTTCTCTTTCATTCCCGTGGTTGTTATTGCAGGCGTCCCCAGTCGTATTCCGCTGGGATAAAATGGCGATGAAGGTTCTGCCGGGATTGTATTTTTGTTTACTGTTATATTTGCCATTTCCAAAGCTTCCTGAACAAAAATTCCATTTCCTTTTCCAAAAGGCGTTAAATCAACTAACAGCATATGATTGTCTGTGCCATCTGTTACAAGTTTAATTCCATTATTCATCAGGCTTTTTGCCAATGCCTTTGAATTTTTGACTATTTGTTCAGCATATTCCTTAAATTCAGGCTTCATTGCCTCTCCTAAAGCTACTGCAATGCCTGCTGTTTGATTGTCATGCGGCCCGCCTTGCAAGCCCGGAAATACAGCTCTGTCAATCTTGTCTGCCAAATCTGGATCTTTATCCAAGCCTTTTTGGGTCACCATTATTATTCCACCTCTGGGACCTCTTAAAGTCTTGTGTGTTGTTGTTGTAATGATATGTGCGCGTGGAACAGGACTTTTATGCACACCTGCTATGACAAGGCCCGATATATGGGCGATATCGGCTGCCAGATATGCTCCTGCATCATCTGCAATCTTTCCCAATTCTTCAAATGGAAATTCTCTTACATAAGCTGTTGCCCCAACCCATATAAGTTTTGGCTTGTGATTTTCCGCCAATTGCCTTATCTCCTCCAAATCAAGATAACCGTCTGCTTTGACATGATACATCACACTCTTGAAGAATTGACCTGTTACACTTGCTTTCCATCCATGAGTTAAATGACCTCCATCGGGCAAGTTATGCCCCATGATGGTGTCCCCTAAACTGCAGGTCGCTACATAAACAGCAAAATTTGCAGGACTGCCGGAATAAGGCTGAACATTCGCATGAGGAACTTTAAATGCTTTTTTTGCTCTTTCGATTGCTAATGTTTCCACTTCGTCAACAAACTGATTTCCGCCGTAGTACCTTCTTTTTGGATAACCTTCAGAATACTTGCAGTTGAAGAAATTTCCCAATGCCTGCAGAACTGCTTTGCTTACATAATTTTCACTTGGAATTAACTCAAGGCCATTCCTTATTCTTACACCCTCTTTTTTGATTGCATCATAGATTTCAGGGTCAGTTTTTGAAATATCATTCATCATTGAAATTTAAACCACCTCAACCTTTTTGCATGTCGATAAATCCTTTAAGGATTTTCGATCATGCTCAAAAATCTTTGATTTTTGACAAGCAAAAAGCTTGACCAAAAATGCACCATCGCCTCTCGCTTAGCTCGAGGCTGAACTGCTTAGCAGTTCTTTTGCACTAGAAAAAGGCATGGCAAATTGTTTATATAGTTTTCGGGGAGATTAGCTTTGCACAATAAGTAGCCAAAAACTCTGACTTATTGTGCAGAATTAAGACTTTTTGTGCAAAAGTCTGGCTCAACCCCCAAGCTGTGCATTTCATGGATAACACAAACGATATTATGGCAGATAATCTTGCATAAAACCTCATTAACTTGCCCCGTCCAATCTTTACTCCTAACAAAATCACCAAATTTTGATTTAATCATCTGAACGCTTGACTCCGCATTTGAACGCTTGTGGTAATGAGTTAGGAAATCATCTCTATTCATCATAAAATAATGATACATTTTAGTCCATACCATTGTGCCTCTTGCTTTGTCTGTGTTGCCTTCCTTGAAAGGAATATAAGGCGTTGCTCCATGCTCTGAAATCAGCTTTAAGTTATCCCTACTCAAATATGCCTTATCACCGCTTACTTCTTCCATGTCAAAGTTTTCGGCTGTCTTATTGACCAATTCTGGAAGCTGTGGGCAGTCATTGTCAAATTCAGAGGTTATCTTTACGCTTGGGATTATGTTTGTTTTAACACCAGTCATAAAATGACACTTAACCCATCTTCTTGAATTAATCTCTTTGCCGTGCTTAAAAGAATACCATCTCTGAAATATTGAAGTGCCAAATCCTGTGCTATCAATGGCAAAATCATGCTCTATTGTCCTCAATGGCAAAGAGGTTATAGTAACCATTTGAGCCAACAAAGGCGTTAATTCCTTCTTTCTCAAATAGTTAAATATGCTGTTGAAATGGGCTGTATTTTCAATGTAACCCTTTTCCTTTGTGATGTTCATGTCGCTTGTAAATCTTCTTCCAGAATAAGTGGAATAAACTTTAAAGACGACATTATAAGCCATGTCGCTTAAAGGAATTGTAGGTCTGCCAAAAGTATATGCTGGCGGTTGTATTCTGCTTGTTATATCAGCCAAGAGTTTCATAAAAAGTTCTTTCTCTTTTTGTTGGCTTAAATTGTAGTTCTTCCAATCTTGGCTGTAAGTCTTTCTTACTGTTTGGGTTATTGTTACATTTCCTTCATTATCTATCTGTTTCGTAACTATAAACTCCACTGCCCACAAATGCTTACATTTGCATTGCCTAACTTCATGGTCAGGGCAGTTACATTTGGCTTCAAATCCGTTACTTTCAACAATGTAAAAGCCATGCCCAGATTGGCTTGGAACTTTCCACGCTCCCTTATTCGTTCTTTCTATTCTACTTGTTTTGGCTATCTCATAGCCCCTCTGTTTTCTTACTTCCATTTGTTCTTGTTGCATTTTTCTCACCTTATTAGTATTAGTTAATCCCTAATTATATTAGTAGATAACTAATACAAGTATATAAATGTTTCGGAAATTCTATATATTACACAATATAAATCTTTATAAATAAGTATATACGCTAATATAATAGGTGTATATACATTAAAGTATTAAGGAAAAATGGGATTCTGCAAATTTTTCAGGAAATTGAAATAGATGGTGACCCTTTATTTGAAAGTGCAAAAACTTTCGGCAATGGCTCTCATGTAATCTGCCCTAAAAAATTTGAGGGCAAAAAAGTGCTGATAGCGGTGATAAAATGACCGCCCCAGAAATTCGCTGGATAGAGAATGACATGAAAGTTGAAATGATGGTTTTAAAGATGAAAAAATTAAGAAAGGAGTATGCAGAAAAAAACCCAAATGCCTCAATGGAAAAAATTGAGAATTATGTTAATAGAAAACTCAAGCATGAAGCTGATATGTTGCTAAAAGAGCAATTTAGCATTATTTCTGATAGTGGGTTATTTTGAGTGATTAAAAACGAAATATTTATATACTAATTATATTAGTCATATCCTAATATGGCAAAGGCAACTCCGAAATGGGTTCAAGTAAGGTATGCAAAACTCTGGAATAAATATAATGGTAAGGAAATAGCTTATTCCGATATAGTTAAGATATTAAAGATAGACGGAAAAAATACAATAAGCGTATTTTTAAATGAATTAAGAAACGCTGGCTGGATTATAATAAAATTAGATGAAAAAGATACAAGAAAGCGAAATTACATATTAAAAAGCCCAGAAATTGTGGTTAAAGAAATGGAGATGAATCCATGATATTAGATTACACAAAAGTTGAAGTTGTAGATAAGGAATCCAGATTTTTGCTAAAGAGGACTAATTTAGGCAATAGGCAGATACTCAATAGAAAACACGCTGTAACAAATCAAATTTATTCTTATGAAAGACAAAGAATAGAAGAAGGAAAAGGTGTTTTTCCAAATACATTTTATCAGACCCATCACATATTTTTTGAGAAAAATATAGGATTTGACCTTACAGATACACATATAGCCAGAGCCTATGCTGACAATCAAAACAGAATTTTAATTCCATTTCAGCAAAGAAATCTTAAGCAATGGATAAAATTAGATTGGGATGAAGCTGAAACATCTTTTATAACAATGGCTAATCAACGTCTTCAAATCATTCCTTATCCATTGCCTATCAACGCTAATGTAGATGATTGGATTGCACATAAGGGCAATGCAATAAAAAGAATATTGCCAAGCCAAGATATTATGCCTGTTTTATCAAGTAGGCATAATGAAGATACATTCCAAGATGTTGCTCAACATGAGATTAAAGAATCAAAATTAGTGGGTATTCATTTATATCCTGATATAAAGCCCATTGACTTTGCCAACCTTTCTCGTTTAAGAGCCATCAATGCGAATTTAAAGCCAAATGATATATGTGCTTTATTTGTGGGGTTCAATGCAATGAGAAGATTAGCAAAATTAGACAGCGTTAATTCTTCTTTTGCCTATTCAACTTTCGGAATAGATATTTTTTCGCCTTATCAAATGTCCCAAGCACAAATGAAAGCAATGTTAAGAGATAAGGAAAAAGCAAAAGAATATCTTGAACAATTTTACGATACAACACAAGGCGGATATTCTACTAATCCAGACCAAGAAGCATGGCACGAAGTAGGACTGATAGACCTTTTAAAAAACAAAGTTACGATTGCCGAAGCATTGGGTAAATTTCAGGCGATAATTTGGTATAGCACATGGTTTGAACAGCAAGATTTTGAAACTTTAAACAGCAAATTATTAGCAAAGGAAAATATTATAGAATATATCACAAACAGCAAATCCAAATGGGCTATGTTTTGGAATAGATATGGCTCTACTGCTGTTGGCTAAAATGGAAAAAAAATCATTAAATAAAAGTTTACGTAAGGCAAATCTATCAAAGAACGATGATTTTTATACTTAATTAACTGATATTGAAAAAGAGTTAAAACACTATAAAAAACAATTCAAAAACAAAATAGTTCTTTGTAATTGTGATGACCCTCGTGTAAGTAATTTTTTTCATTATTTTTCATACAATTTTGAGCAGTTAGGTTTAAAGAAACTGATTACTACCTGCTATAAAAATCAGCAGATGAATTTGTTTAGTGAAAACAAATCTGAAAAAGCTATTTACTTGGAATATACTGGTGATAAAAACCAAAATAACATTCCTGACCCAGAAGAAATTGGGATTAAGCATTTGAAAGGTGATGGAGATTTTCGTAGTAAAGAATGTATTGAACTGCTGAAACAAGCCGATATTGTTGTTACCAACCCACCTTTTTCGTTGTTCAGAGAGTATGTTGCACAGTTGATAAAATATAATAATCACTTCATAATACTCGCTCAACAAAATGCAATATCCTATAAAGAAATTTTTAAATTGATAAAAGAAAATAAAATTTGGTTGGGAGTAGATAATAATGGGACAAAATGGTTTCAAGTCCCTAACAATTATGAAATAACTACTGAATCCAGAAAAAAAATTGAGGATGGCAAAAAGTTTTTTAGCATGGGAAGCGTTGTTTGGTTTACAAATTTTGATACTAAGAAAAGACATGAAGATTTAATATTATATAAAACATATAAAGGACATGAAGATGAATATCCAAAATATGACCATTATAATGCAATAAATGTTGATAAGGTAACAGATATTCCAATGGATTATAAGGGTGCTATGGGTGTTCCAGTTACTTTTTTAGACAAACATAATCCCGAACAATTTGAAATTTTGGATGGTATAGGAAGATATAGTATGCTAACTGGACCAACTATTAAAACAAAGGGAACGTATTTAACCAAGATAAATGGGTCTCCAAAATTTGCTCGTATAATTATTAAGAACAAGAAAGTTTAAATAAACGGGTCTTTTTATACTACTTCTATGAAAATAAAACTCAAAGAAATCACAGTTGGAGAATTATCTAAGGGGTATCAAGACAACGCAGAAGAGGGGGTAGTTGGGTTCAGTGGCAAACTTGACATTCGTCCACCATTCCAAAGAGAATTTGTTTATAAAGATAAACAGCGTGATGCTGTTATCAATACTGTTACAAAGAATTTTCCTCTAAATGTAATGTACTGGGCAGTGCGTGATGATGGAAGCTTTGAAGTGATAGACGGACAGCAAAGAATAATCTCACTTTGTCAATATGTTGCTGGCGACTTTTCAATTAACGGATTAGCATTTCACAATCTACCAAAAGATAAAAGAGAACAAATATTAAACTACCCTTTGATGATTTATTTCTGTTCAGGAACTGATAGCGAAAAATTAGAGTGGTTTAGAACGATTAACATTGCGGGAGCAGAACTTACCGACCAAGAATTGCGAAATGCTGTTTATTCAGGTTCGTGGGTTTCTGATGCCAAACGCTATTTTTCTAAAAGCAGTCGCCCAAAAATTGGTGATGATTATTTAAGTGGCGTTGCTATCCGACAAGAGTATTTAGAAACTGCTATTGACTGGATTTCAAAAGGAAAAATAGAAGATTATATGTCAAAATATCAACATGAGCCTAATGCGAATGAATTATGGTTATATTTTCAAGCAGTCATAAATTGGGCGAAAGTTACTTTTCCTAATTATCGTAAAGAGATGAAATCTGTACCTTGGGGCGTTTTATATAATGACTTTAAAGATAAAAAACTTGATTCAAAGAAATTGGAAAAAGAAATAACCCAATTAATGCAAGATGATGATGTTACAAAAAAATCTGGTATTTATGTATATGTTTTAACGAGAAATGAAAAATATTTGAATATTCGTACTTTTACAGATAATCAAAAAAGAGAAGCTTACGAAAGACAGAAAGGTATTTGTCCAAAGTGTAAAAAACAATTTGAGATAGATGGGATGGAAGCAGACCATATAAAGCCGTGGCATGAAGGCGGAAAAACATCCGCAGAAAATTGCCAAATGCTATGCAAACAAGACAACAGAACTAAATCTGGAAAGTAAACATATTTTGACTTTTTACACAGAAAGGCTACTTTATACACAGAAGCCATTTATTACACAAAGCTTGAAAATAAATAAGCTTTAAATACCTAACTTCTATAAAATGTTTATGAGTAAATTGTCAAGATTAGTAGGAAAAGAAGGGAAAAGATTGTCTGATTTATCGGAAGAAGAACAGGAGAAAATTGTCAAACCTGTAATGGACGCCTTTTATAAAAAATTGAATCCTATATTTAATAAGCCTCTTCCTAAATTTTTAGATAATAGTTGGCTTAAACATAGAGCAAAAGAAAAAGCTCAACCATTTAAAACCAATTATCTATTAGAGGATATGATTAAAGAGATACAAACTACAACGAGATTAACTAAAGGGGTTTTGTTTGTTACAGTCCTTGCCTTATTTATTGGTTTATGGGCTTTACTACATAGCTATAATATTATTTGATTACTTTTTGTGCAGAAAACCTACTTATTGTGCAAGAGGCACTTTTTAGGGACTATTTGTGCAAAGCTGGGGAGATTTAATTTAATTCTTCCCTTAGGAACTGCTCGTAATCAGAAAACTCACTTTGTAATCTTAACAACAACTCCTTTACTTTGGGGTCTTGCTCATGATTACTTCCTTCAACTATTAGATCTGCTAATCTCGAATTTACCTCAAGAACATTATTCTCTTCTGCTATACTGCCTAGATCTCTAAATTGGACAAAATCCCCCCTAAATGTTTCTGATGTATCCCCACTTATTTTCAAAAAAGTGCCAAAAGCAGCTTTAGCAATAGGTTTGTGAACTCTTGATAAAGATTTTAAATAATCTACCTTTTCATCTCTAGGCATAATTGAAAATTGATAATAATTCATCAATCTTATTGTTGTAGTGGTCATGATATTCTGATTTTAAGTCGCCCTATGCTGCTTTCTTAATCTTCTCTCTTTCTTGATTCGCTTGCGCTGCCATTTCCATCTCATCTGCTGCTTTTTCTTCCACCGACGGGAGCTTCTTTTCATAATTTCAAGGATTTGATTTGTGTATTTAAATATTTGCGAGAAAAATAAATAATCAATAATTTTTTTTCAATATACGGAAACAGTATAATAAAAAACTGAAAAACAATAACGAGAGCGACTTTTGAATCTCATAGCATTGTAAAAGTAAACCGTTTTTAATGTTTATTGCAATGAATAGGCGAGGCTTGAACGTAATTGATAAAAGTGAAAGCCGAGTACAAGAATATGCGAGCAGTTACATGGTGAGCGAGGCTCGCCGAGCTCACCTCGCATGTCACGCGAGCGGATTGAAAATAAGGATTTTAGCAGTTGATTTTTACATATAAAATTCCGTAACCTTTATAAATAACTTCAATATCCCATTTGTAATGAAAAATAATCCTTCTTTAGACAAAAGACTATGATTTCATCGTCGGTTTTGCTAAAGGGGGATTGCTATGCCCTTATTAAGCCGTTATATGCCCTGGTGGTGTAATCCGGCTCAGCATGAAGCCCTGTCGAATGCGAGGCTTTGTCTCGTTGGCTTGCAGATCGGCTTCGATTCGGGTTCAAAATAACGCGACCGTAAAGGTTTCGATTGGAAGTCCCGACCAGGGCGCTTTTAATGATGATGGGCCGGTAGCTCAGCCTGGTGATTGTCCTATCAATTGGGCAATAGAGCACCTGTCGAATAAGCAACCTGAATGGTCGGGGTGAAACTTTTAATCAGGTGGTCGCGAGTCCGAATCTCGTCCGGCCCACTACTAAAAATCATACTAACAATCCGTATAAAGGATTTGGAGCAGTGACATACCAAAAAGATGAAGAAGCCAAAGTTTAAGGTTGATAAGCACATACTGACGCCGAAACATTCCAAGCTTGGTGAAAGAGAAAAAGCACAGTTACTTGAAAAGTATCACGTAACTTCTAAAGAGCTGCCAAAAATACTAAAAGCAGATTCAGCTATAAAGGAATTGGACGCCAAAACAGGGGATGTCATAAAGATAGTTAGGAAAAGCCCGACTGCCGGCGAGTCAGTCTTTTACAGGGCGGTGTCTGATGTATAAATACGGAAAAACACTTATCCAAAAGTATTTTCAGGAGCAAAGCTTTGTAGACTCTGACATAGAGTCTTTCAACAATTTCATGGACAAGGAACTTCTTAATATAATCGAGGAAAACAGGGAAATCCTGCCTACAATAATCCCGCATAATATTGACGAATTCAAGATAAGGCTTGATAAGATTTGGGTGGAAAAGCCCAAGATGACAGAAGCTGACGGCTCTATAAGGAATATTTATCCAATGGAGGCAAGGCTCAGGAAAATAACATACTCAGCCCCGTGCTGGATAACTGTAAGCGAGCATATCAATGGAGTTCAGCGTGAAAGCCTTGATACCCAGATTGGAAACCTGCCTATCATGCTGAAAAGCAAATGGTGCCATCTGCACAAGCTGCCGAGGGAAGAGCTTATAGCAAAAGGCGAGGATCCTGACGAGCCAGGGGGCTATTTCATCATAAACGGAACAGAAAAAGTACTTATCACTATTGAAGATTTGGCGTCCAACAGATTCTTGATAGAAAAAGACGCTACAGGGCCCAGCGAAACTGTGGGCAAGCTTTTCTCAGAGTACGGCTCATTTAAAATTCCCCATACAATGGAAAAGATGAAAGACGGGCTGTTTTATATTACCTTTACAAGGGTAAAGAGGATTCCTATTGTCCCTGTCATTAAGGCGCTTGGCCTATTGAAGGACGAAGAGATTACAACATTCATATCTCCTGAGCGGCAGTTTGACGAAGTCATAATAAACTTGCTTGAGTTTGTCGGCATAAAAACCGAGGAAGAGGCTCTTGACTACATTGCAAAAAAAATCGGCATTACCCAATCAAAAGAAGTCAGGATAGAGCGAATGACCGAGATTCTCGACAAGTATCTTCTTCCCCATCTCGGCATCAAGCGCGAAGACAGGATTTACAAGGCATACAATCTTTGCAAGATGCTGAAGAAATACATACTTGTTTCAAACGGAGAGCTTGATGTCGACGACAAAGACCATTACATGAACAAAAGGCTCAAGATGAGCGGCGACCTGCTTGCCGATCTGCTAAGGCTGAATCTGAAAGTCCTGATTGGAGACCTGCTATACAATTTCCAGAGGATTGTCAAGAGGGGAAAATTCCCGTCGATAAAAAACATCATAAGGGACAAATTGCTGACGCAGAGGATTTATTCTTCAATGGCGACAGGGGTATGGGTTGGCGGAAGAAAAGGGATAAGCCAGAGAATACAAAGGCTGAATTATCTTGAAACGCTGTCGCATTTGCAGAGGGTTGTAAGCCCCCTGAGCGCTTCTCAGGAGAATTTTGAGGCAAGAGAGCTGCATTCAACGCATCTAGGCAGGCTTTGCCCTATCGAGACTCCGGAAGGGACAAACATCGGGCTCAGAAAAAACCTTTCACTGCTCTGCACAATCTCCGGCGAATCAAATGAATCAGAAATTTTGAAGTCATTAAAAACAGTTGGATTGAAGGTTATAAAATAAAAAAATCATTAACGGTTGAGCATCAGTCACAATAAAGCATTAAAGCCGCATAAAAAAGAATATCACTAAAATTCAACGGAAGCAATATTAAAGAAAAAAATCATAAAAACACATTAGCGATTGAACAATAGACGAAAAATACGTTAAAATAACAAAACTTAACCATAAAAAATATTAAACAAATAATAATAAAAAATGGCAGAAGTCTATTTAAACAGCAAATTTGTAGGGACTATTGATAATCCTGCAGAGTTTGTGCAAAAAATAAGGGAAGAAAGAAGAAAAGGCTCGCTTACTGAAAATCTCAATGTCCACTATAATGAGAAGGCAAATGAAGTTCAGCTGGAAAGCTCAAAGGGGAGGGCTCGAAGGCCTTTGATAATAGTCAAAGATGGTGCGCCTTTGCTGACTGAGAGGCACATAAAGCAGCTGGAAAGAAATGAGATATCATGGTCTGACTTGATAAAGCAAGGCGTAATTGAATATCTAGATACTGCCGAAGAGGAAAATTCATTAGTTGCATTTTTTGAAAGCGAACTGACGCCGGAGCACACCCATTTGGAGATAACTCCGCTGGCAATGCTTGGCTACTGCACGTCATTGGTCCCTTATGGCAATTTCAACCAGTCGACAAGGCTGAATGCCGGCTCAAAGAACCAGAAGCAGGCTCTTGGCTTTTATGCCTCCAATTTTTCCGTGAGAATGGATATGGATGTGAATATTCTTCATTATCCCCAGCTGCCTGTTGTCAACACAATAATGCATGACATTTCAGACTATGGCAAGCACCCAGCAGGACAAAATATTGTTGTTGCTATAATGAGCTACAAGGGCTATAACATGGAAGACGCAATCATACTAAACAAAGGCTCCATAGAAAGAGGCTTGGGAAGGTCAACATACTACAGGCCAAGCATCGCCGAAGAGCTTAGGTACGCCGGCGGCTTAATTGACGAGATATGCATTCCCGATAAGGATGTAAAGGGCTACAAGACAGAGAAAGACTATAGGTTTTTGGAAGACGACGGAATAATCTATGCTGAAGCGAAAGTAAAAGAAGGCGATGTTGTAATCGGAAAGACTTCGCCGCCGAGATTCTTGAGCTCAATGGAGGAGTACAGCCTGGCATCTAGCACGAGAAGGGAAAGCTCGGTTAATCTGAAGCACGGGGAAGAAGGCGTAGTGGATTTTGTTTTGATAACTGAAAATGAAGAGGGCAACAAGCTCATACAAGTCAGGATGAGGGACGAAAGAGTTCCTGAAGTCGGCGACAAATTCACAAGCAGGCACGGGCAAAAAGGAGTTGTTGGATTGATAGTGCCCCAAAGCGATATGCCTTTTTCGGCAAGGGGGATTGTGCCTGATCTCATATTCTCCCCTCACGGAATTCCATCGAGAATGACAATTGCGCATTTAATTGAAATGGTAGCAGGCAAAGTCGGAGCGCTTGGCGGGCGCTATATAAACGGAACGACTTTTGACGCAGAGCCTGAAGAAAGGCTAAGGAAAGAGCTGCTCTCGCTTGGCTTCAGGGAAAGCGGGGTTGAAACTTTGTACAACGGTCAAACGGGCGAGCAATACCGGGCAAAGATATTCATCGGCAACATGTACTACCTGAAATTAAAGCATATGGTTGCAAACAAACTGCATTCCAGAGCCCGCGGGCCAATACAGCTTTTGACAAGGCAGCCTACAGAAGGCAGGGCAAAAGAAGGCGGTTTAAGGCTGGGTGAAATGGAAAAAGACACTTTTGTCGCGCATGGCGCATCACTGCTGCTTAAGGAAAGGTTTGACAGCGACAGGACAGTAGTGCCAGTGTGCGAGAGCTGCGGAATAATCGCGATAAAGGACAACTATAAGAACAAGTCTTACTGCCCTGTGTGCGGGGAAAATGTGGAAGTCAGCGACATAGAGATAAGCTATGCATTCAAATTAATGCTTGACGAATTCAAGTCATTGGGAATATACCCAAAATTGCAGCTGGAGAGCAAGTACTAAATTTTGAAAGTCTAATGAAACAAGAAGACAGGCAATTGGAATATGAACTGTTGGTTCCCAAAGAGGATGCTAAAAGTTTGATAGGTCTTGCAGTAATTATTGCCAGAAAGGCAGAGTTAAATGGGGCTTCTTTTAGACAAGATGAAAATGAAGACAGCGTTTCTGTAGGGGATCCGGATTTTGCTGCTGGTCGCCTGGGTAATCACTATTTTAATTTAACTTTTACTGGCAATAAAGAAATTGATTCACGTGTCTACAGCACTTATAAGATTACGGGGCATGCAGTGATTCCTGAATTGGTAGGTAAAACCCAGCAGGAATGGAGTCTTGCATTAAATAATGTAGGGTATTACATTAAAAATTCACAGTAAACAAATTATAAAAAACTGATACAATAAAACAAAATGGCGGATATAATCTCGGAATATGAAGACAAGCTTCCGGCAAAAATGCTGGATGAATTTAAAGAAAACATCCCAAAAGGGGCTAGCGACACAAAGGTTAGGAAGATTTTGGAAGCTGCATATGGGGAATACAAAAATGCGCGCGTATGCCCAGGCGAAGCAGTAGGCTTGATAGCTGCGGAATCTATAGGAGAGCCAGGCACCCAAATGACGCTGAACACTTTTCATTTTGCAGGTGTTGCAGAGATGAACGTTACTTTGGGCCTGCCAAGAATAATCGAAATACTTGACGGAAGGAAAGAGCTGGAAAACCCCATGATGGAGATATATTTGAAAAAGCCTTATGCCAGCGGAAAGAGGATAGAAGACTTAAGGCACCTGGCATTGCAGATAAAGGAAACAAAACTAAATGACATATCAACTGAATTTTCAATCAATATAGCTGATTTTACAATAGAGGTCAAGCTAGACAAGGAGAGGATGAAAGAGATAGGGGTGACAACGGGCAAAGTCATGGATGCGATTTCAAAACAGCTGAAAGGCTACAACATAAAAGACGACAAAGACTCAATAATCCTAAAAGCCAGAAGCAAGGAAGACAGCTTTAATGAAGCATACAAGACAAAGGAAAAAATAAAAGGCATCACTATAAAAGGCATAAAAGGAATCTTGCAGGTATTGCCGGTTAAGAGGGAGGAGGAATTTGTGATTATAACCGCAGGCTCAAATCTTGCTGATGTGCTGCAATTGGAAGAAGTTGATGCTTACAGGACAACCACCAACAACATATTTGAAATTGAGCAGGTGCTTGGAATTGAAGCAGCCAGACAGGCAATAATAAATGAAATCTTTAAAGTCATTGAAAGCCAGGGCCTGAATGTTGATGCCAGGCACATAATGCTTGTTGCCGATACAATGTGCGTAAGCGGAACTGTGAAAGGGATCACAAGGTATGGGGTTGTAAGCGAGAAGTCAAGCGTTTTGGCAAGAGCCTCTTTTGAAACCCCGATAAAGCATATCATAAACGCCGCGCTTATCGGCGAGGTTGACAACCTTAACTCAGTCGTTGAGAATGTCATGGTCAACCAGCCTATCCCGATTGGCACAGGTTTGCCAAGCTTATCAGTTAAACCGCCGCAAAAAACTCCAAAAGAAAAATAAAAAAATCATTAACGGTTGAGCATCAGTCACAATAAAGCATTAAAGCCGCATAAAAAAGAATATCACTAAAATTCAACGGAAGCAATATTAAAAAGAAAAAAATCATAAAAACACATTAGCGATTGAACAATAGACGAAAAATACGTTAAAATAACAAAACTTAACCATAAAAAATATTAAACAAATAATAATAAAAAATGGCAGAGGAAGAAAAAGCAGAGCAGGAGCTTGAGGCCGTAAAGCAGGCTATCGAAGGAAAGGAAGGGAAAGTTGAGAGGATAGGGGAGGAGCAGTTTGTTTACAAGCAGGTAAGGAGCATAGCATTTTCTGTGTTGAGCCCGAAGATGGTAAAGAAGATGGCTTCAGCCAAGATTGTGACTCCGGAGCTTTATGACAAGGAAGGATACCCTGTTGACGGCGGCTTGATGGACATAAGGCTTGGTGTTATTGATCCGGGATTGAGGTGCAGGACATGCGGCTCAAAACTGAAAGAATGCATCGGCCATTTTGGGTATATAGAGCTGGCAAGGCCCATCATCAATGTCAAGTTTGTAAACATATTGATGACTCTGCTTAAATGCACATGCAGAGACTGCGGCAGGATACTTATCCCTGAAAACAAAATAAGCAAGTTCAGGGAAGAGCTGGACAAGATTGAAAAGGAAAGCGGCGTCGAGGAGCGGAGGCAGAAAGTCAAAGATATAATCTCGGGATTGAAGACCGCGACAAAATGCCCTAACTGCAAAGCCAAGCAGAAAAAATTGACGCTTGAGAAGCCGACAACATTTTTAGAAGAAGAAAAAAGGCTTAGTCCGATTGAGATAAGGGCAAGGCTTGAGAAAATACCGGACGAGGATTGCGAGATATTCGGGCTTAAGGTGCCTCATGTAAGGCCGGAGTGGATGGTATTGACTGTGCTGTCAATCCCCCCTGTGACAATGAGGCCAAGCATCACACTGGAAAGCGGGGAAAGAAGCGAAGACGACCTTACACACAAGATGGGAGACATTGTCAGAATCAACCAAAGGCTATTCGAGAATATAAATGCAGGCGCGCCTGAGATAATTGTTGAGGACTTATGGGACCTGCTGCAGTACCACGTTACGACATTTTTTGACAACAATATTGCCCAGCTGCCTCCGGCGAGGCACAGGAGCGGGCAGCCTTTGAAGACGCTGACAGAGAGAATAAAAAGCAAAGAGGGCAGGATAAGGCACAACCTAGCGGGAAAAAGAACAAATTTCTCTGCAAGAACAGTCATAAGCCCGGATCCTATGCTTGAGCTTTTTGAAGTCGGCGTGCCTTTTATTATTGCCACAAAGCTTACAGTTCCTGAAAGGGTTAATGAATGGAATATCCAATACTTGAAGAAGTTTGTAGAAAAAGGGCCAGAGAATTATCCAGGGGCAAATTATATAATAAGGCCTGACGGCAAGAAGAAAAAAATAACTGATGAAACGAAAGAAGCCTCCATAGAAGAGCTGCAGCCAGGCTATATTGTCGAGAGGCATCTTATGGACGGCGATGTGGCTGTATTCAATCGGCAGCCTTCATTGCATCGTATGAGCATGATGTGCCATCGCGTAAAGGTCCTTCCCGGTAGGACATTGAGGCTTAACCCGGCTGTCTGCACCCCTTACAATGCTGATTTTGACGGCGATGAAATGAACCTCCACATTCCGCAGACAGAAGAGGCAAGGGCTGAAGCTGAAATCCTGATGGAGGTCCAAACGCAGCTTATCTCTTTAAGATATGGCTTAAGCATCATAGGCTGCACACAGGACGCAATTTCCGGAAATTACACTTTAACAAAAGACAACCAGGTGAAAAGGGAAGATGCAATCCACATGCTGGCTTCAGTTGGAGTATCTGATTTTTCAAAGCTGCCGAGAAAAGCAATTATTACAGGCAAAGAAGTATTCAGCACATTGCTGCCTGACGATTTCAATTACAGCGGGCATTCCCGCCTGTGCGACAGGTCAAAGGACAAGTGCGACAAAGAAACCCATGTAGTCATAGAAGACGGCAAGCTTGTGTCGGGAGTTATGGACAGGAACTCGCTTGGCGAAGAATCGGGCCTGATGCTGAGGAACATCCACCAAAAATACGGCAAGGACTACAGCATTGACTTGCTGGGAAAGATATTCAGGCTCGGCATAGAATATTTGTTCAGGGCAGGGTTCACTTCTGCATTGTCAGACACCGATTTGCCGGAATCAGCCAAACTGAAAATAAAAGAGGATTTGGATGCGGCAAAAAAGGAAGTTGACTCTTTAATCGCACAATTCAGGGAAGGAAAGCTGGATGCGTTTCCAGGAAAAACAATGCAGGAAACTTTAGAGCTCAAGATACTGGAAGTCTTAAACAAAGCAAGAAACGAAACAGGCAAGACAGTTGCAAATTATGCAGACAAAAAAAGCCATACAATGGTCATGGCAGAGTCTGGAGCAAGAGGCAATCTCCTTAATCTGGCGCAGATGGCAAGCTGCGTTGGGCAGCAGGCTATGAGGGGCAAAAGGATAGATAAAGGGTTTAAGCAGCGTACATTGTCGCATTTTAAAAAGGACGACTTGAGCCCTGAAGCGCACGGATTCATCAGCAACGGCTTCAAGAACGGATTGACGCCATCGGAGTTCTACTTTGGCTCAATGACAGGCCGGGATTCATTAATGGACACTGCGCTAAGGACTCCCAAAAGCGGCTACCTTTACAGAAGGCTTGCAAATGCAATGCAGGACCTGAAAGTGGAGTATGACAACACTGTAAGGGACGCTTCGCGCAAAATAATTCAGTTTGAGTACGGAGAGGACGGAATTGACGTTTCAAAGTCAGAAAACGGATTCATCAATGTAAAGAGGATAATACAAACGACTTAAAATAAAATAATAGTGCAAGCAATATCCAAATTTTTATTTAAAATTTAATGGCAAGCGTTTTATTGAAATGTCGGAATTGCTAAGGCACAATCCCTTGTACTTGGGTTCAGGGTAAGCAGGCAATTCCGAGCATCTCGGAAATCAACAGATTTCAGATGATCATCAAAAATGCGAGTATTTTTGAGATGCTCGAAAACACGTGTGACATGCGAGTGAGCTGGTAAATGGTGAGCGAGGCTTCGACGAGCTCGTCTCGCAAGTCACTCGAACTCGCTCACAACTCACTGTGATTTAGCTCGGAGTGTTTTTGACATTGTCCCAATTGTCAAGGACAAGAAGCACAACAACATTAACTCAATAAAAACATTAAAAAAAACAAAAATAATCAATTAAAATTAAAAACCAATAACGATTGAGTATTAAACAAAAAAATTTATTAAAAAATAATAAAGTGTTAGAAATAAAATGGCAAAGATAACCGCGGCTGAAATAAAGAAGATGATAAAGTCCGGCAATATGATCATTGGCACTGAGAGGGCCATAAAAAGCCTGAAATCAGGCAGAGTGCAAAAAATTTTAATGAGCTCCAACTGCCCCAATAAAGTGGAAAGCGACATAAATCACTATGCAGGGTTGGCGGGCGCTGAAGTCTACAAATTAGAGTATCCCAATGACGAGCTGAGCATCATATGCAAGAAGCCATTTGCTATTTCTGTTTTAGCTCTCCTGAAGGGTGCAGGTAAGTGAATAAAATTAAGTACAGCGCAGACTTGATAAAGTTGATGACATTTTTTGAGTCTATGACCGGAGCGAAGGTCAGGGACTGCATATCAAATGAAAAGCTGTTATTCATAGTTGAAGAGAGTGAAATGGGAAAAGCAATAGGAAGGAATGGCGCAAACATAAAACGAATGGAGAGCGCAATCAAGAGAAAAATCAAGCTTGTGGAATTTAGCAATGATGTTTTGCGGTTTGTTGGAAATATGATATATCCTGCTGAAGTGCTGGACATCAAATCAGAAGAAGGCGTCATAACAATACAGGGGAAGAATACAAGCGCAAAAGCCATGCTGATAGGGAGGGAGCGGCAAAACTTAAACCATCTTGCCGATATAGTAAAAAGATATTTTGATATTAAAGAAATTAAAGTTGTGTGATTTCCGCAACTTTTAAAAATCATATGCAAATACTAGGCCAATATGGGAAATAAATCACGCGGATTATACGCAGGAAACAAGCTGAAGAAAAGAAGAAGCAAAGGCAGATGGCACTACAGGCCATACATAAGGAGGACCTTGCGATTGAAGGAGCGCTCAGACCCTTTGGAAGGGTCTTCCCAAGCAAAGGGCATAGTTTTGGAAAAGGTGCAGCTTGAGGCAAAACAGCCAAATTCAGGTATGAGAAAATGCGTAAGGGTGCAGCTTATAAAAAACGGAAGGCAAGTGACTGCTTTCTGCCCGAGGGACGGCGCAACAAAGATGATAGACGAGCATGACGAAGTAATAATAGAATGCATCGGCGGCTCAATGGGCAAGTCAAAAGGCGACATTCCAGGAGTAAGGTGGCAGGTTATAAAAGTGAATGACCAGAGCCTGGACGCTTTGCTTAAGGGCATAATAGAAAAGGCAAGGAAATAATTCAGATTTTCAAATATTTTTAATAAAAGGATAATGGCAAAGACGTTTAATGCGTTGTGCAGGCTAAAAACAAAATAGTAAAATCCATTAACTTTCGAACATTAAACTAAAACATTCCAAAATTAAAATATTAAATAAAAACAATTAAAAACAAAAAATGCCAGACATAAAAGTCTTTAACAGATGGGAAATTGAGGGCGTGAAAGTGGACGATTACGGGCTTCAGCAGTATGTCACTTTGCAGCCAAGGATTGTTCCAAAGACAGGGGCAAAATACGCCGGCAGCAAGTTTCACAAGAGCAGGACTTTCATTGTTGAAAGGCTTATTAACAAGATTATGGTTGCAGGCCACAAAAGCAAGAAGCATTTCAAGACGAGTTACCATATGACCGGAAAGGCGCAGACTGCCTACAACATAGTGGAAGATGCTTTCAAGCAGGTTGAAAAGGCGACAAAGGAAAACCCGGTCAAGGTTTTTGTCAAAGCTTTGGAGAATGCCGCCCAAAGGGAAGAGATTGTGACTATTGAATATGGGGGGGCAAGATACCCGAAAGCAGTCGAGTGCTCTCCGCAAAGAAGAGTTGATTTGGCTCTTAAGTACATGACGCAGGGGGCATACCACAAGACTTTTAATACGAAAAAATCCATTGTAAGCAGCCTTGCCGAAGAGATTGTAAATGCGTACAGGATGAGCAGCGCTTCAAACGCAATAGCAAAAAAGCTTGAGATAGAAAGGCAGGCAGACAGCTCTAGGTAAACGCCTTTATTATGTTTTTTATTAGCTCTTCTTTTTTTAATTTGAACTGCCTTGGACTCAGCCCCGAATAGCTAAAATCTTTGAATTTAGCTATTGTTTCGATTAGATTTCTTTTGAAATGAATCAAATTTTCCCGTTCAAGAATCTTTTTGTATTCGGAAAAATCCATATCGCATTTGAGCAGCAAATCCATTATGTCCAGCCTGTCTTTCATGCCCTTTTCCGTGCTGCTTCTGTCAATTTCTGCTGCCTGCTTGATGACCAGCAGGGCTTCGGGGTTTGCCACGTTGAATCCTTCGATTTTTGATTTATAGCTTCCCATATCCCTTATTATGGGAATCCTGGAGTAAAACGGCACATAAATATCAATATCTATTTCGTCAATTTTGATTTCATATTTTCTAAGATTATCGTTCTTATTGAGATTATAATTTAGCTTTAACTTACCCAGTTCTTTGCCGTCTACCACTATATCTATGCCCTTTGATTTATTGGATTTGGCCCAGAGATAAACTGCCCATTCCCCTATAAGCACAAAGTTTATTTCTTTTCTTATCTTTTGCAGCACATCCCAGCTTTTTTGCGTTATTGCCGTGTTCCAATATTCCATTTTTCCTCCATGGATTTAATAAATTCCTGCGCGTACCACTCTCTCAAATTCCACAGGTCAACGAATATATTCGCATTTGTTGCTATTCTGCCGTATTTATCTATATTCTTATCTTTTTTGAGAACAAACATGTTCGGCGTATTTTTTGACTCGGGAAATCTCCTTTTTATCTCAACTAAGTCATCGCTATAAACATAAACTTCTGAATAATCGGCAGGCATGTCATTATACCTTAATCTGTAACCTGAGTAAGCTGTGAATATGGCTGAGTCGGGCATCAATTTTTCTATTTCTGAGACGCTTTTTTCAACTCTTGTTGCATAAACAATATCTTTTTTTAGATTTCTGGCAGACGCCCAGTGGTAAATTATCTTTTTGGGGTTTATTATATAAAAGCACATTTTTTTTACATCCACTGCGCCCATTTCCCGCAGAGGGTCTATAGCGTTGCTTACGTTGGACAAAGAGATGCCTAACTTATCCGAAACAGCCATTTGGGTGAACATTCTATTTCCGTTTTCCGTCTGGTGCAGCAATTCCCTGTATACCTCTTCTATTCTTTTCATCTTTCTATAGGCTATTGGTGATATTTATAAATCTTTCGATTTTCTTCGAAATTAATATAAATAGAAAAAATAATTACAGAAATGTATAAACCAGAAAATTTTTATACATTCTTGGATACTTGTTCGTATGCTTGTTTACTGGTTTCTGCCAATGGTGTTGTTTTTGGGTATTATAACTTCTTACGAGGACATTAAGTTCGGGAAGATAAGGAACAAGTGGATTTTGGTGGCTATTGTTTACAGCATTATTGCCAGTAGTATTCTTTTTTCATTGAATTATTATGACACAAACTATTTAATAAAAATTCTGGCGAATGGATTATTTTCAATCATATTTGGTTTTGCAATCTGGTATGCCAATTTATGGACTGCAGGAGATGCAAAATTGTTTTTTGCCTTTACAATTTTAATGCCCATCCACAAGCCACACTCATATTTCTTTTTTCTAACGTATTTATCAAACACTTTTATTCCACTTTCAATAATCCTCTTGTTTTACATACTATTTAAAGCTGGCAAAAAGAAAAAATTATTTTATCTTAAAAAAACTTTCAGCATCAAGATAATCTTTAGGTTAATCCCGTTTATTTTCGGCTTTTCCTGGATAATCGGCTTGTTATTGGGGATTGCAGGCTTGGGAAGCAATCTTGTTTTGTCTTTTGCCGGGATATTCCTGCTTTATTACATTTTTGATGCGGTGCTGAAAATAAAAATCCTCTACATCGGGCTTTTATTGTCTCTGGCAAGGCTAATTTTTGATAAATCAATTTACTCGCCCCAGTTTGTTAGTCAATTCTTGCTCTTAACATTCCTTTTCATGTTGGTGAGGGTATTCCTATTCTCAGTTGGCTCAGGATATCTGTCCAAAGAAATAAAGCTTAATGATTTAGAAAAAGGCATGATTCCTGCTGAAATCATCATTAAGATTAACGGCAAATATGCTAAAAGAATGAAAAGCTTTTCACTAATAGGCTCTATATGGCACAATAAAATAGGAAAGCCGCTGTTTAGGAATTTAGCAAGAGGCTTGAGCAATAAAGATATCCTAAAACTTAAATCTCTGCAGAAAAAACTGCCTTTCAAAACACTAAGAATTCAAACAACAATGCCTTTTGCGCCGTTTTTGTCCTTAGGGGCTTTGCTGACGATAATCTCTCAGGGAAATTTCATCGGGCTCTTTTTTTGAGATAAGCTTTATAAAATCCAGCCCTATCCCACGCTTATGGACAATTTTGAAGTAAGAGAAGGCAGCCTAGTCATTTCTGTAAATCCAAAAATCTATCCCTTAGATGTCATATTTTCTGCAGCCTATCTGTTCACAGACAAAAATTATATTGTGCTTGACGGCAATCCCGAGGAAGAAGTGCTGGTTGAGATTAAGCCAAAGGAAAAAACAGATGCGATGGAAAGGATAGCCGATGAGTTCAACAATGAGCTTATCAACTATGGAGCTTACGCTGTTCAGACGTCACGAAATGCCCATACGAGGCTCCATATACTGCAAAGAGTGTTGCAAACAGCAGGAGCCCATCATTCACACCCAGAAACGAGCCTGAAAGAATCAAAGCCATGGAAAGAGGATAAAAAAGATGAAACGAGTGACAGTTGACAAAAGCAAAAATCTGGTTGTTTTGACATTCAACGATAATTTTTACCCTAAAGGCTTAATAAATCAGGCAATGCGGGATTTTAATGGAGTTTGCGATTCACATTTTGAAAATGAAAATTTTATTTTAAAGCCGAAAAGCGGTGAAATAGACATAGGCAATTTAGGCTATGAATTTTATAACTATCTGTTGGGGCTGATTAAGAGCTAATGGCACAGACATATTTTAATCTAGACAGCAATTATATCGTAAACCCTTACAGATTTAAGCCTATTCAAGATGGATTTCTCTTAACAAATGATTTTGGAGGCTGGGTTTACCTTGATAAAGACGAATTTGCTTTGCTGAGGCACAATAAGCTTAGCAAAAACCCTGCATTATTCTCGCTATTAAAAGACAAGGGTTTTGCGATTGCAGAAAACAGCCTAGATAGAACTTTGAATGATTTTAAGCTGCGCTTCAGGGCATTTTTTAGGGGAATCTACAATCATGTGATTTTTTTAGATGATACTAACAATGAAATAACGCCCGGCAATATCAAAAAAATTGCGGATTTTATACTTCAAACGCCATCGAGGGAGATAATTATCGAATTTAAACAAAAAACTTATGGCAAATTTGAAATAATCAAAAACTTTGCAAATGAATTCAATAAAAACAATATGAAAAACATTATATTCAAGATTGAAGCGGATTTGAATAATTTCAATAATGAGATTCTTGAGTTTTTAATAAACAACAAATTTGAAGTTTGGGTGCCGCTTAAAAGCATAAATATTACCGATGCGGCTTTTAGTCATTTAAAAGAACTTCAAAGAAGGCATAAAGTTAATTTTTATATCGACGTTTCACAGGAAACACTGGCAGAGGGGCAGAAGATTGTTGATTTTTTTGCTGAAAACAATTTTACGTCATTTTTTATAAGAAAAACCGGAGAAATAAGCAGAGAGAAATTCATTGATTTTTGGAAAAAAATAATTGATAAGGCATATGAAGTGAACAAAAAGTCCGGCAGGATTGTGATTCAGGAGAGTTACACCAGCATTTTATTGAGGAAGATAAACAACGTCCAAGATGCTTTCTACCCTGAGCTGAACAGCCTTTGCACAGGGGCGATAATCAGCCAGCTGGCATACAGCCTAAAAGGCGGGATTTATGCAAATGAAGAGTCTTTTGGGATTGAATTGTTTAAGTTAGGAGATGTCAATTCAAGCTACACAGATATAGTTTCAAGCGAAGATTCATTGGCACTGTTAAGCGCTTCATTAAACGGCAATGCCGCTTTGGAAGCCAGCGTTTACAAACCATATATAAACTCGTGCCCTGTGTGCAACTATCTGGAGTCTTCAAACATCATAGGAAGGCATCCGAGCGAAAGGACGGTTATTTTGAATGAGATGCTGGATTATCTGTTTGAGAAGATACTGTTTGATGAAGAGTTTTTGAGGTTTGTTTACGGAGTATCCTTTAAAATATAAGTTCTGTACATAGAGAACGGCAGGTTTAAGTCAGCAAAGGGCAAAATAATATAAGACAATAACTCTCCTTCCAAAATCATCATTCCTGCAGCGGCGCATCACAAAAAGGCGCAGGCGCTGCTATGGGATTTCTTATGAAAACTTTGGAAAGTTTTAAATACGAATATGCTAATAACCATCCTATGAAAGAAGAGTTTAGAATATGGAGGCGTATGGCTAAAGATGACTTAAATAGTGCTGAGAGCAATCTTAAAAACAGAAAATATTACGTCTGTGCATATTTGTCACATCAGGCTGCTGAAAAGGCTTTAAAGGCGCTCTTATTAAAGAAAACTAAGAGTATAATAAAAACACATGATTTAGTAATTTTGGGCAAGCAAATAAATTTGCCTACCGAACTTCTAAAGAAGTGCGAGCAGCTTTCCCGCGTATACATAGAAACAAAATATGGTTTGGGGGTTTATGCTCCTTCTCAAAAATTTAAAAAACAGAATTCGTCAGAATATCTAAAGATAGCTAAAGAGATTGTAATATGGGCAGAAAAAAACATATAGAATACCTAAAGGAGTTCAAAAGAAATTTAACTAAACGGGTTCCGATAGATAAAATGCTACTGTTTGGCTCAAGAGCTTATGGAAAACCACATAGATGGAGTGATTTTGATTTGATAATCGTAAGTAAGAAATTTAGAAATTTAGATTCCTTAAAAAGGTCGCTTGGTTTTTATGATTACTGGAACTTAAATTATCCAGTAGATTTTTTATGCTACACCCCAGAAGAGTTCAATAAGCTAAAAAAGCAGATAACAATAGTAAGAGAAGCTATTAAGGAAGGGATAGAAATTTGAATTATAGCAAATGACTTTAATAATCGTAACTTTTAACTGCAAAAAGTCATTTGCTTATTAGGAAAAGACATTACAATATGAAAAATAACTTACGAAAATTAATGTCTTTTCCTATAGTCATTAAAAGTTGATTCAAATCCTAACTTATTTGCCAAAGCCAGCATCATCATTCCTGCAGCTGCGCATCACAGAAAGGCGCAGGCGCTGCTGACAAAATTCTTATGAAATGCCATTGATAATTTTTTTCCGTTAATTATATAAACTTCATCTAATCCATAGTTTAATTGTGATGCAAAGTGAAACAGAAATTATCCAATAAGAATGAAAGGGACTACGAGTACCAGATTTATGTAGATAACAAGCTTGTATGGCGTGGCTTAAATCCGGAAAAGGTGTATGAAAAGATTGTAAAAGAAAATCCTAAAAAGAAAGTAGCTATCGCATGGGAACTAAAAGAGGGGATTTTAATTGCCTTCATTTAAGTACTATGAAGGAAAAAGTTCTTTATTTGGAATCATAAAGAGGCCGCTCATACAACTAGAGGTTTATTCTCTAAAGTTGAAGAGGTGGGTACCTTTTGAAAAAGTCTTGGCAGATACAGGAGCAGATATATGTCTGCTGCCTAGACTCATGGGCAATTTGCTAGTGGATGATATAACAACTGGGATTTTCAAAAGAATCAGGGGAATTGTACCAAATATCTTCCTTAATGGTTTTATTCATGATTTGAAAATAAGAATAGCTGATAAAGAATTTATTGCCCCTGTCTTTATTGCAGACTCCGAAGACGTAACTCCGATTTTTGGTAGAGTAAAATCCATGGATTTATTCAAGGCATGTTTTGATGGTAATTTCACAAACATTGAAGAAAAATAATTTTGATTTTGACAAAACAGAAAAGTTAATATGGGGATTATAGCTTTTGCAATAAAAAAGGTGACTAAAATCCTAAACTACCTCCCAAAACCGCATTCATCATTTTTGCAGTGGCACATCACAGAAAGGTGCAACCTCAGATGCAAGCACTGCTACCAGACTTCTTATGAGACTCCTGAGATGCCATTGCCGAAGATGCTGAGCATTGTTGACGAATATATCGAGCTGCTTGATTTGTGGGGAATCGAAGGCAGGATGCAGGTTACGGGGGGAGAGCCTTTTGTAAGGAAGGATATTTTTGATGTTTTAGAGAAAATCCATGAGAACAGGAATAAGCTGATGTTCACTATAATGAGCAATGGATTTTATGTGACAAGGGATATTGCCAAGAAATTAAAAGACTTGAATATCAACAATTTCCAGATAAGCATAGAGGGAGAAGCGCATACTAACGACTACATAAGGGGCAAAGGAGCTTTTAAAAAAATAACGGAAGCTGCAAAAATTCTTGTTGAGGAAGGAATCCACACAAGTCTTTCATTTACTGTTACAAGCATTAACAGCAAAGAATACTTTAAAGTTCTGGAAATAGCAAAAAGCTTGGGAGTCCAAACACTTTGGAGCGACAGATTAGTCCCCTGGGGATCAGGAAAGCAGATTCAGGAGCAGATGCTGCAGCCTCTTGATGTAAAAGAGCATTATGAGAAAATAACAAGAATTTCAAAAGACTTGGAAAGAAACGGCTCAAAAACAAGGCTGAGCAGGAACAGAACGCTATATTTCATGGCGGATCCAAAAAAGGAACATGACAGGCTGCCGTGGGCCAACCATTGTGATGGAGTAGGCACAAGGGGAATGACAGTTTTATGCGACGGCACTGTTTATCCATGCAGAAGGCTGCCGATTAAAGTAGGAAACTTAATGGAGCAGTCACTATTCGAAATATGGTATGGCAATGAATGGATGTGGAAATTAAGGGACAAAAACAATTACAAGAATGAAAAATGCGGAAACTGCGAATTATTCGAGAGATGCGGCGGAGGAGCGCCCTGCATCGCTTATGGATATTCTGGAACGCCTTTTGCAACTGACCCACAATGCTGGAAAGCATTCGACAAAATACTGCCAGCAGAAGAGCTTGCAAGAGCGGCTCAAATTGCCGAAAGCGACAAAGAGCCTGAATACTGGGAGCATGTAATTGTGCAGGACACAGGCAAAGACTTGGGAGAGCATTTTGAATTAGACAACGGAAGGATTTATTATTGCAATGGAATAAAAACTGAAGTAAGCAAAATTAAGGAAGAAAATCCTTCCGGATTGTATCTACTGAATATTGATTTAAATAATTTTAACATCGATGAGATCTTAAATAAAATTGAAAATAAGAAAATAAAAAAACTGTTTGTATCAATAAGAAACAATCAAAATTCGACACAGAATAAAAATGAGGCATTGTTTCTACTGGGGCATTTAAAGAATAAAAATGTAAACTTCAAATTAACAAGGCCTTTGCCGAGAGGGTGGTTTGGCTTTGATTATTTCAGAGTTTCAAGGGCTTTAAACGCTCCGCAGTCTTGGAAAGACAGCATGGAATTGTTCTATATTGAAAATGAGCAGATTAAAATAAGAAATATAATTAACATTGACGGCCCGAAGTTGAAATATATGCCGAGCAGAAACCAGATTTACGAGTATTTTTCTTATTTCTACAATAGGCCAAGAAGGATGCAGAAGCCGAAGGAGGAATTAATAAAGGTCAAAGCTGTATGGGGATAATCATCTTTAGATGACGCTGTTGCCATTAAAGCCGCCAAATCCCTGAATGTTGATTATATAAGAACTACGACAATTATTTTCACTGCCCTTAAAAAGGGGATACTATACTCACGGACAAAATCTATTGAGCAATTGTTGTCCGTTCGTAATAAGCAAAAGACATGTATATTGTCTAAAAACTTGTGTATTTTGCTATAACAAAAAAACAAGCCCTCTCAATTTTAAATCAGCTGATAGAAAATGGCTACTATATCTCCACAAAAGACTATGCTGTTCTGATTTCGAAAATTAAGTGACTTTGGATAGAAAGCCTAAAAAACTAAATACACTTTCGGGCTGCTTATGAACTTATTATTCATCAGTAAGCATCATTTTATCGAATGCGGCTTATCGAAATGCATATAGGCCTGCAAAGGCGCCCGCCGGAAAAGTTCTGGGAAAGGCTTAAATATCAGTTCATTTTATGAACTAATCAGTTCACAATGAGAACTAACATTATGTCATTTATTTTAGTATCGGAAAACAGGAAATTGATAGTGAAAACAATGCTCGACTATCCGAAAAGGCAGTGGAGCTGCTCCGCATTGGAGGATCTGGCAAATATTCCGCATGCCACTGTATTTAGGACTTTAAGGGGATTAAAGGAGCTTGGAGCGCTGAAAAGCATTAAACTTAACAAGAAAGACATAGCATACGAGCTGGTTTATGACTCAGTTTTGCTCAAAGAACTGGAAAAAATGATCAATATTGAAAAATTAGCCGCGATTAAAATTGCAAATGATTTTATCAGGAAGGTTAAAGCAAAAAAAATTAAGTCCGCTGTTTTATACGGCTCCAGCGCAAGCGGGGAGCTGAAATCTGACAGTGATATAGACATACTCATTGTGCTGGGCAAGCACAGCAAAGCAAAGGAAGAGGAGATACAGGATATTGCTGCCGATTTCTCGTCAAAACTGAACAGGACGATATCTGTAATTATAATGGATGCGGCTGAATTAAAAAAGGAAAAAAACAGCCAATTTATCAAGTCCGTCCAAGGCGATATGGAGCTTTTATATGGAAAAAAGTTATTTTGAACAGGCAAAACTTTGGCTGGAAGGGGCAAAATATGTGGCAGACAATTTTGACAGCAAGGACAGGTATCCTGTCGCTATTGCCATGTCAATTCACGCCATCATAAAATCCAACGATGCTTTGACATTTAAATTCATGAACGTCACAGCCAAGCGCCATGACGATGCAAGACGATTATACGAAGACCTGATAAAAAGAAATTTTGTTAAAGCAGAATACTCCAACTATAAGCAGATAATACAAGATGCTATAAATGAGAAAGCCAAGGCAGAGTACAGAATAGCTTATTTCAGCAAAAATGATTTCGATGAGATGAAGAGGAAGGCAGAGAAGTTTATCAAAATGGTTGGAGGGACCATCAAACAGAAAGCCTAAAAAACTATACATTATCCCTAACAGCTTATGAACCTCTTATTCATCAGCAAATACCCGCCTATTGAAGGGGGAGTTTCTGCCCAGACATACTGGCTGGCAAAGGCGCTGGGGGAAAAAGGGCATAATGTTTATGTAGTTTCAAACTGCTGGGAAGTTGAGCCGAGATACCGAGAGCATATTGAAGCGAATGAAATGCATTGGCTTGAGCCGAAAAATGTTGAGCTTTTCAGCACATCTCCTGAGTTCAGGTCGTCAATCCCGTTTTCAAGATATTATGAATCAAGGATAGCAAGCATAGCTTTGGACATAATAAAAAAATACAATATTGATGCAGTCTATTCTCATTACCTTCTACCTTACGGAGTTTCGGCTTTGCTGGTTAAAAAGCTGACAAACAAGCCGTGGCTGCTGCAGCATGCAGGCTCTGACATAACAAGATTATTTTCTTTTTCCCAGTTAAAATCGGTTTTTATTGAATGCTTCGGCAGCGCAGACAGAATAATTGGCTATTCAAACACAATGGAAAAGATGGTCGAGCACAATCTTGACACAAGTAAGCTTGCCCATGCAGTCAGAAGCATTAATCTAAATGAATTCAGCCCGAATGCCAAGCCGTTTGATTTTTCAAAATACGGAATTGGGGAGGAAACAACAATATTCACTTATTTCGGGAAAATTTCTGGATTGAAAAAAACTTATGAATTTGTAAATGCTTCATCCGACATAAAAAATGAGGATTTCAAGATTGTTTTTGTTACCGAAGCCGGAAACAGCGCTGAGGAATTTAAGGAACACGCAAAAAAATTGTCAGTCCTGGATAAACTTATTTTCGTGCCGTTCATTCCTCCGTGGCAAGTGCCCGGCATAATGAAAGCATCATCGTGCATAGTCTGCCCTGAAAGCGAGGAAACTCCGTATCTTCCAAAAGGCACGCATGGGCCGCAGATTGCAAGGGAGGCAATGGCTGTCGGAAAGCCTGTTATTATCGGCAGAGGCGTAAAAGAAAAGGGAATGTATAAAAACACAACAGAAAAACAGAATATACTGGTTGTTGACCCCGTCAATAAGGAAGATTTTTCAGATATGCTGAAATTTGTAATGCGCAATAAAGAAAAAGCTGAGGAGATCGGCAGAAATGCAAGAAAATTTTCAGAGCAGAATGAAAAGTTTGAAAACTACATCAGTTCAATGGAAGCAATTTTTAACTCATTATTGTAGAAAATGAAAAATAAAAAATCAATCTTAACAATAATCTTATCAACTATCTTTATAGTGTTGATATCCAGTTCATTTTCCAAATCAATTGAAGACAAAGACTGGAAATACCCGGGCTTTGAGCAGTACACAAACAACTTTTACCATAAGCAATCCCAAATAAACTCAAAAAATGCAAAAAACCTCGAAATAAAATGGGCATGGGAAATCCCCAGGCGAAATCCGTTTGTCCGCGATAAGGAAGGAGTTCCGGTAAGGGGCAGCTGGACACCTCCATTGGTTATAAACGGCACGGTTTACACAGCAACATTTGACAGCCAGTTCTTTGCCTTGGACGCACGAGATGGAAAAATTCTCTGCAATTATGAAGTTCCAAAAGAAAAAATAGAAGGCATGCCAAGATATTCCGGAAGGGGAATAACTTACTATGACAACAGCATTCTGATGGCAGCAGCTGACTGCAGCATTTACGCATTTGATTTGAAAGACTGCAGTGTAAAATGGACACTGCCGAGCATCTGCCAAAATATTCCCGGAAATTTGGGATATTACAGGGCGATGAATCCGCCGTTGACATACAAAGACTATCTGATAATTGAGCCTACAGGAGGCGAGTATGGCGCGAGAGGGTTTGCTGCAGCCTACAACCTGACAACAAAAAAATTGCTGTGGAGATGGTATGTGATTCCGCCTGCCGTAGAGGGGTGGAAGAACTGGCATTTGGAAGCGTACAGAGGGAATGTCAAGCCTTATCCGAATGACTGGGGCAATTCCAGCGTAATTGGCGGCGGAACAATATGGGGATGGCCTGCTGCAGACACAGAGAAAGGAATCTTGTACTTAGGAACCGGAGACCCTTCTCCTGACTTAAACGGCTCAACAAGGCCGGGCCCAAATCTTTACACAGATTCTGTCGTTGCTTTAAACATTTCAACAGGAAAAATGATTTGGTATTATCAGCTTACAAGCCATGATTTGTACGATCACGACATCGGTGTCAGCATTATTCTTGGCGATACAATCTTGGACGGCAAAAAAGAAAAGATTGTAATAGCGGGCTCAAAAAGCGGATTTGTTTTGGTTTTAAGGGCGGCAGACGGGAAGCCTTTGCACGAACCGATCCCTGTCTCGCAGCATCTAAATGATATAAATGACAACAACCCAAATGCGAACATTGTCCTGGAAAGCGCTGAAGGCAAAATAGTCTGTCCTGCTAATAATGGGGGGGTGCAGGCGTCTCCTGCATTTGCTGACGGCAAAATATATGTTGTAGGCCAAAACCAATGCCTAAGGATGGTTGCAAACAGCGCCAAAAGCAGGGATGACTTTTTTGGAGGAAGATCAATCAGCGCCGGCTTAAAGGAAAACTCTACATTGTATGCAATTGAAACCTCTACAGGCAAAACACTGTGGACTTTTTTCATGAATGACAGCTACAGAAAAGGCTCAGCAACTATAAGCGGGAATATTATCTTATTGGGAGCTGACAACGGCTTAGCTTATATTTTAGATAAAAATAGTGGAGTGCTTCTGTTCGAGCTGGAAGTCGGGGCTCCTATAGGGGCGCCAATAACTGTTGGGGCAGATTCAGACGGCAAAATGAGGATATTTGTTCCGTTCGGCAGCAGAGGCGCAATTGGCAGGGAAAACGGAATAATTGCTCTGGGGCTGAAAGAACGAAGTCGTTACTCTTCTTATTTGTCAATTCTGATTGTGATTGCATTAATACTTGCGCTCATAGTGGCTTATAAAAAACTAAATATTGCCAACCACAAGAATGATTAAATCTTGTTGTGATTGGCAAAATATGATGAAAGTTGTATAACACATAAAACTTTTAAAAATTTCCGTTGAGATGGGCAGGTTAGAGCGAGCTCTCACATGGCACTGCTCAAAAGCCAGCACAATTTATAATCAATCTTGTTGGTTTTTGACAGCCGACAACTAAAAATCAATGGACACTAATTACTTTTTCAGTTGACTATAATCGGAATGCATCCGAGTTAAAGAATGATTGTTTTGAGCGGAATGCTTAACTATCTGTTTGGGAGGCTTTTGTCTGACGAGGAGTTTTTGAAGTATGTAGTGAAGTTATTTTGATTCAATTTCCAAAATTTCCAATATACTGGAAAAAAACGGCTTTCTCATTGTGCTGTCCAGGAAGCCTTTTCGAGCTGTGGTGCCCTATAATTCATTGCTTGGAGATGTGATAGCGCATTACGGATACAAGCCGGCTGTTGCAAGAAAGGGCCCAGACGAGTATTTTAAGGCAATTGAAAAAGAGCTCGCCATATTCCGGAAACGGAGGGTAAAAAACAATAGAAAATATCAGGAAGTGCTGGAAAACTTCCAGATTCGCTTCGTTCATCACAGCCTCAGCATTGAGGGAAACCCCATCACCCTTGCCCAGACATTCAAGCTGCTGAAGGAAAAGATGCTCCCGGAAAACGTGAGCATAGAGGCTGTCAACGAAGTTCAGAATTACCAAAAAGCATTCCTGCAGATGCTTCAAAATGTGCGCAACAGCTCCCCAATAAGCAAGGAAACAATTCTCAACTACCATTTCATCGCCATGCAGGAAAAGGAGCATGCGGGAAAAATCAGGGACGATGTTGTGACGATAAAAGGCAATGAGGATTTTTATGTGGCTCCTTTTGAGAAAATTGAGCCGTTGCTTGGCAAATTAATTGATGAATACAATGCCTTTCTGAAGAGAAAAAAACACCATTTGAAGGAAATTCTTGACTTTGCAGCATACTTTCATAATGAGTTCCAGCATATACATCCATTCTTCGACGGCAACAGCAGGACAACGAGGCTTATAACATTCCATTTTCTCCAGATGAACGGCATCCCAATTTTTGACATACCTCTCGGAATGCTTGAAGAGTATGCCCTTGCGACAAAAGGCGCAGGGAAAAGAAGCGACAAGGAGCTTGTGCAGGCGCTTCAGCGCATTGTGCTCTACAATTTGAAAACCATAAACGAAAAGCTTTTGTGAAATAGGGGAAGATATATCCCCAGTAACGATCTTCTGCCCAAAATGCTCAATAAAGCTTAAAAAATTTCAAACCTCAATTATTTTCCTTAATAAGATTTAAAGTCCCCTCAATTTAGGAGGGGTTGCAGTTCTTCAAAGTCTTTTGCCCTTCATGCAATGCTGCAATAGTAAGCTCATATCTTGGATCTCCAAATTCTTTCCACTGCTTAGCCAGATACTTGAGCAAAGTTTTTCCAGAAATATTCCCTATGGAGCTGATGTAATAGCTTCCGCTCCAAAATCTCTCGTCAGTCAGGGCAGTTGAGTAAATCGGAAAACATTGCTTTAGGAAAGACGAAGTCTGTCCTTTCAAGCTGCCCAAAACATCTTCATGGAAAGTTTTAGTGCCTAAAAATATATGCACATGATCAGGCATTGGCTCTATTGCATACGGTGTCCACTTATTTTCTACGCAAACAGCCTCAATTGCATCTTTTAGCAGCACTCTCGCCTCATGAAAAAGTATTTTCACTCTTCCTCTCAAGCACCAAACAATGTGGAAGTTCAAGGAAAGATAAAGAAAAAGATTACTATCAAATTGATTGGTGACGCTGAAAAAGCTTTCCAAGACTTAAACAGAATTGTTGGAGAACAGCATAGCAAAGGAATAACAAGCTCAAAAGATATTACTCTCTTAGACGCTATTAATAGAATTTTTGATATTATCGCCAGCAACCCATTTTACGGAGAAAACGCAAAGAAAGATTTGATTCCAAAAGAGTACAGGCAAAAGTATGATCAGATAACCTTTTCATTGCTGATTTGCCAGATTATTGGAGAATGATTTACACATTGGAGAGCGATGAAATTGAGATAATTGCATTCGTTCTTGACATAATTGACCACGAACAATATAATAAAAAGTTTAAATTTAGGAAACGATAACACAAAAGTCCCAAATACCGTCGTTTAACTTGTCAAACGCTCGCCCGCACTACCGGTCATAGACACTGTGGCATGCTCGCTTCGCTCGGCGGGCTCGCTGTCTAGCTGGCATAGCTTAGCAAGCTTTGCTGACTGATTCTTGCCTCTCCGGACCAATAAGTTGCAGAAATCAGGACGTTTATGTCAGCAGCAATCCTAATCATTTCCTGCGCGCCCTTATTCTGTGAATCAATGCACTTACCTCATGCTCTTCAATTTTCTTCTTAGCTTCTCTAAGTGGCTTGGTAATGGACGCAAAAGACTCCAGTGATGCTTTCTTGACCAGCAAGGCGTCATCTGTAAGTAAAAACAAGACCTTTGTGCCTTCTTCAAGACCCATCTCTTTCCTAATATCATTAGGAATTGAGATTTGGCCTCTCGAACTCATTGTTCCCATTTCAATTAATTCTGTCATTCGAATCACCTACCTTAAAAGTAAGATAGAACTTATATTTAAACCTTTCCATTATTTTAATTTTTCAAAGATTTATATAATCAATGGAATTTAATAGCCTATACTCACGGGCAAATATAATTAAGCAATTGTTGCCCGTTCGTAATATGTCGAAAATCAAGGATTTTTAAGCTTTCATTTTTCGCTATGCTCAAAATGAAAAGATTTAAATATATGGTGGTATTACCATAATTCTATGGTGTTATTAACATGAGAAGCAAAGAATCAACTATTATAAAATTCCTTATAGAGAACAAGAATGAGGAATTGAATATACTTAAAATATCAAAATCCCTGAAAATGGACTATAAGAATGTTTATTCTATTATTAAAAGGCTGGAAAAAGCATTATTGGTAAAGATTGAGACTTTTGGGCAGTCAAGCAGGGTAAAGCTTAACAAAATAGTTCATCCTCGTGTCTTTGAAGCGGAATTTGAGCGCAGAAATGAGATTTTAAAGGATAAAAACATTGCAGTTATGCTCGGCAACTTTAAGAGAGGGATAAAATCAAAGATGTACACCCTTCTTCTGTTTGGCTCGTACGCAAAGAAAACACAGACTAAGAGTTCTGATATTGATTTGATGTTTATATGCGCTGATGGGATTGAAGATGCTTTTGAAAAAGATGTTAGCAGGATTGCCCGTTCCATGCCTTTGTCTTTGCACCCATTGGTGTTTTCGGAAAGCCAGTTTGTTGAGATGATTAATGCAAAAGAATCCAATGTCGGACAGGAAGCTTTAAAGAATAATGTGATTCTGTATGGAATTGAGCAGTATTACGAGATGGTCTGAATGATTGACGCAAAACAGAAAAAAGAAGCCAAGCAGAACTTTGACAAATATCTGCAGGACGGACTTATTAAAAAAGAGAAGAACGAAACAGCAAGGCAAATGTACCTGAAGAATGCCGAGTTATCACTGCAGCTTGCTGAGGAATGCATGATTAGCCCTCTTAGGCCGCATTTGTGGATTGTGGTCCTTTCTTATTATTCAATGTTCTACATTGCAAATGCCGTTTTATTGCAGCTCGGCTATAAGACGGGCTCAAAGATAGTCCATAAGGTGACAAGCGATGCTTTGATTGTGCTTGTGATGGACAAAATTAGAAAGGGGCTGCTTGAGGAATATGAAGATGCAAAAGAGGATGCATTGGAGATAGCTTCTGTTAAATCAGAAGAGATCATAGGCTTTTATTCAATGGAAATGGACAAGCGCTCAAGATTCCAATATAATATGACTGAAACAATACAGGAGCAGAAGGCAAACACTTCACTCAAAAGGGCAAGAGAGTTCGTGATTGAGATGAAAAAATTATTGCCTGAATTCAAGCCTGCATTCAAAAGAGGTGAATCGTTATGAAAAGGGAATATGGGCAGTTCATTCAAGATATAAAAGAATCAGTAAAGGTGAACTGCACTTTTTGCGGCAAGGAAATTGAGTGCCCCAAGGATATGCTGCAGAAATCAAAGAAGCATATGTGTTACGATTGCTTTCAAAACGCAGGCGAACTAGCGAAAGAAGAAGACTTAGGAGAAGTTCACGTTGACATCCCTATGGACGAGCTTATTCCTGAAAACTTAACTATACTCACGGACAAAAATAATTATACAATAGTTGTCCGTTCGTAATAAGTAAAGGACATATTTATGTCTAAAAACTTGTGTCCTTTACTATAATTCTTTGGTCGAAGAGGTATTTCCTGATGTTTGGAAAGAAAGAAAAAATGAACTTAATTCAAACCTTCAAGGACGCGACCAATTCTGTAAGCAAGAGAGAATAATCCAACAAAGAAATAGAAACCGAAAAGTATATAAATATCCTTATTTCCTATATGGAAACAATTATATCCAAAATGGAAATAATTACCCCCTACCAAATGAGGATAGCATTGCTGCTGCTTAAAGATTTCCCTACTATGCACACTATAACCTCAATTGGGAAAGAGTTGGGCATGACAAGAAGCGGGATATGGAAAGTCTTGATGAAACTGAAAAAAGAAAATTACATAACATTGGAAACAACAGAAGAAAAAAGTCTGCTCATCCCGAAACTTAATTTAAGAAATGAATTGTTGGAAAAATATCTTAATTTTGCCCTGAGCAAAGAAGCAAAAGAGCATGAAAGATGGATTTTCAATTTTACAGAAGCCAAAGAGCATGTAAGCTTTTTCATTCTTTATGGAAGCGTGTTGAAATCGTATGCAAAAGCTAAAGACCTAGATGTTATTGGCATCATTCCCGACCGAAAAAGCTTTAAAAAGCTTCACGAATCGCTTGATAAAATCCAAAAAAGCGAATCTAAGCGCATTCATTCAATCAATTTTACCGAATCGGAATTTAGAGAAGAACTCTTAAAACCAAACAAGGCTTTTGTTGAGGCAGTTAAGAAAGGTGTTGTCCTTTTCGGGCAGGAAGAATTCATAAAATTCATGAAAAAATTGCATGGAGCATCAAAATGAGCGTGTTAGAAAAGGTAAAGAATTGCTTCATAAATGCAAAGAAAGATGAGGAAAAAGGCAAGAAGCATAAGGGCTTATCAGTTGCAGAGCCGAATCATGAGCAGGCACTGGATTACATTAAGAAGGCAAAAGAGAATTTGGAATGGTGTGAAAAATACAAAAAAGAAGGGGCTGATTACAAGCTTCCAGAAGAGTGGTTTTATACAATTTATTACTGCGCACTGTCCATATTATCTGAATTTGGGATAGAAAGCAGAAACCAAAAATGCACTGCCCTGTTTCTCAGATATGCAAAAGAAGATGATCTGATAACATTAGATGATGATTTTATAGACAGAATCACTGTCCATAGCGAAATAGAAAAAAAGACAGATGTTGATGAGCGCGAAGAAGCCCGATATGGGTCAAAAGTTAAAGACAGCGAAATAGTTGAGAAATATGATGTTATGATGGAGCGATGCAAAACATGCATTGCCCAGACTGAAGAGCTTGTTTTCAGCAAAAGGGAATTCAAGATTCCGAAAGAAGCAATTGAGTAAAAGTGAAATAAGATAATATCATAAATTGCAGTAATTAATTGAAACAAATAGCCGCAATTTACGATATAAGAATCGAACAATTTATAAGCCATTAAAAATTTCAAATTAATTTATGGCAAAAAATATTAAAAAGAGGGGCTCTGATTACTTTGCCGGCAAGCATTTCAAAAATTCATTAAAGTTATTGCGCTATTTCTGCTGCTTTATTGCTGTAGTTAGCATAAGCTACCTGTTATTTGATTTCTCCTATTGCAAACCCAACCTTCCAGCTTATAGCAGTCTGGGCTCTTTCCCTGTGATTGATAAAAATAAAATAAACCAAGGATATACTCTTTTAACTCCGTATAAGATGAATCAATATGGAAAAGGCTCCATATACCTGGTTGACCTGTATGGCAAGCCTGTGCACAGGTGGCAAACTAACTACACTCCTTTTTATTCTATTCTCAAGAAAAATGGCAACATTTTAGTGGCAATTGTGACCCCAGGAAATGACTCCAATTTCCCTGCAGGAGGCAGGACAGGGCTGCTTCAAGAATTGGATTGGAATAGCAATGTCGTATGGGAATATAAAAATGATAATCTCCACCATGATATTGAAGTTTTGCCCAATGGCAATGCGGCTGCGCTGATTTGGGAGCCGGTTCCAAAAAATATTGCCAAGGATGTTAAAGGCGGTGTTCCAAATACTGAATTTAAAGAAAGGGTATGGTCAGATGCAATTATCGAAATTAATAAATCCGGAGACATTATTTGGACTTGGCATGCATACGAACATTTAGACCCCAAGACAGATATTTTGGGACCATTGACACCACGGGCGGAATGGACACATGCCAATTCTTTAATGTATATCAATAAAGATCCTTTTTACAATGAAGCTGCCTATCTAATAAGCCTTAGGGAAATAAACACTGTAGCTTTAATCAAAAAAAGCAATAGCAGGATTATATGGAGGTCGCCTAAATACATGCTTGCATACCAGCACGATGCAACATTGCTGCCAAATGGCAACATACTGGTGTTTGACAATAACATTTTTAGAGAACCAAATCCCCGCCCTCTTCAGGGCAGCAGGGTCGTTGAAATTGAACCCATCGAAAATAAAATCGTATGGAGATTTGATGGCGGGGAGGCTGGCATGGAAAAAGCAAGGTTTAAGGCAGATATAACAAGCGGAGCGCAAAGGCTTCAGAATGGCAATACCATTATCATCAATGGACCCGCGGGGCATCTTTTCGAAATTACTCCAAAAAAACAGCTTGTTTGGGATTTCATAAACCCCTTTGGCTATAATTCAACTGGCCCTTGGCCAAATACCGCCGTTTTCAAAGCCAGGCGCTATGGCGTCAATGAAATCAACTGGCCTGAAAAGTTAAATCCGCCCTTGCCGGCTTTGTCCGTCATGTGCCAATTTATAAAAAGGTATGCTTAAATACAATGACAAAAAAAAACAGAACTAATTTTCTTAAATTAACTATAACTATAATTATTTTATTGGCAATAGTCTTATTAATATCTTTAGCAATATATGTTGCTGTATCTCAAGAAAGAAGAATAAACCAAACTTCCAATCAGAGAGTTGTTGTTTTTGTTCTTGACGCAGGCGACTGGAGGATTGTGAATCCGCTCCTTAAGGAAGGCAAACTAAAAAATATTGCATATTTAATTAATAATGGGGCTTCAGGCGAGTCGCAGAGTGTCTATCCATTGTATACCTCTCCAAACATGGCTAGCTTATTCTCTGGAAAACCACCATCCAAGCATGGCATAACGAGCCATTTCGAGGTTGATGACGGGGAAACAATTAACGCATTGTTTAAGAATATGCAGGTTAAGCCGATATGGGAGCTCTTAAAAGGGACAAATGTGACTATGGATTTAGTGGGCTGGCAAGAATTTGATAAAGCGCCCAAAATTGATGGGACAGTTGTTACGGGGCTTTATATAATTAAAAAAGTTGCTGAGCACAACAATTATTTTTCAGAATCGAACCATAATTTTAATTATTTTCAGTATATCCCTAATTTTATATTAACTTCAAAAAATAATGGTGACATTCTCTCAGATTATAAATTTCTTGACAATTCTAAAGATATAATGATAAAAAATAATTTATCACTGAAATTTGATACCCTTCTAACAAACATAACTGTGCCTTACACACTTGGCAGATTAAAATTCAACGAAAAGCGAAAAAAAGGGGTTATTGATGCAAAGAAGTATTCGAAATTTATTGACGGGATAGAGACGATTGCGCATTCAGATATATCAGCAAAGTTTTTATTTGAATATGACATGCTTTCAAAAGAAATATCATTGGACTTGTATAAGAGACACAAGTCAAACATACTTTTTATCTATTTGACAGGCACAGACCTTTACGGGCATAATTATTATTTTGATGGATGGCAGATTGAAGACAAGAATAATGAGCAAAGGCAGGTTTACAAGTACTATGAGGTTATAGATGGTTACATAGGGGAGTTTCTTAGCGTAGCTGACGAAAACACTACCTTCTTTGTCACCTCAGACCATGGTATACAGAATTTAACTATTGCGAAATACCTTTACGCAGTTCCGCACCCGCCAGCCCATTCAGAAAAAGGAATATTCATAGCAACAGGAAAAGGAATAAAAAAAAATTTTAAAATAGTAAATGAGAGCATAATGGACTTAACCCCGACTTTGCTTTACATGTATGACCAGCCAATAGCAGACGATTTTGATGGGAAAATATTATTGAATATCTTTGACGAGAAACATATGGAGAATAAGACAATCAAGAGAATTCCAACTTATGAAGAAAAATCCCAGCCAATGCAGGAAAAATCCGAACCCGTGCAAGAAGTTTCAATTGAATATACAGATGATGCCTATGATGAAGAATAAATTTTGTATATTACATATCTGATAATAGCGTTTTTCTATGCCAATAAACAAATACCAAAGAATACATCAAAGATACAATTGTCATTGTCAATGCCATATAATAAATTATAGTTTTATTAAAAAATACATTGTTACCATTTGAATAGCTAAAATATAAAAAAATTTGAGTGTATAATATCACTAATGACTGCATTAAAAATTTACTTTTACCCATCCAGTTCGAACCAACGACATGCTTGTGATCGGAGCAATATTGCCTAACACCGGAAACCAGCAGTTCTCTAAAAAGAAGCAATAAGACAATCCACAGTGGAACCAAAGACAAATCTGCAAATATAAAGAACATGCTCAATATTAATATTTTATCGACTAATGGGTCAAAAAATGTGCCAAAGGCAGATTTTTGTTTGCGCTTTCTTGCTATAAACCCATCGACCCAATCAGTTGTTACAGCAATAATAAAGAACAAAATACTCAGCAAAATATAGCCTGCATTCTTAGAATATAGCAAAAAAGCTATTACTGGCACTAATAAGAGCCTGAGTAATGTAAGTAAATTACTTAATTTCATACTATCCAAAATTATAAAATATTTATACTAGTTCTTAAAACCATATACCCTCGATTTTATAAAAAACATATGCAATATGGAAGAGCTGAACCAATTAATAAAACTAATTGATAAACATAAAAGAAGCAACCCTTATCTGGGTTATTTAAATATTTCTATAGGCAATAACCTGCACGAGCCTTTAATAAAATATGTACAATCATTTGGCAAAAAGGTTTTATTCTGTACAGGGAATACCGCAATGCGCAATTTAGGATTTATTAAAAAATATAATGCTTTATTCAATAAATATAAATTTGATGTGCACCATTATGATAACATCTTCCCAAACCCTACCTTAAAACAAATGCAAGAGGGCATTTTTTTTGCAAAAAAAATAAAGCCTGATTTTATATTCGCATTAGGCGGAGGCTCTGTCATTGATACAGCTAAAGCAATAAGCGTAGGCATGTATGGGAATGTTTGGGACTTTGTCGAAAAAAAAGCCAATATACATCATTCAATACCAATTGTAGCAAGCAGCACTACGTCTGGAACTGGCAGTCAAGTGACGCCATACGCTGTCATTACAAATACAGACACATTAGAAAAAAAAACTTTAAAACATCCATTATTAATCCCTAAATTATCGATTGCTGATGTGAGTATAACAAGATTTGCGCCTAAGTATATCGTTGCTACAACAGGTTTTGACGTATTGTGCCATGCTGTTGAAGTTTATACAAGAGAGGACTGCTCTGAAACTGCAGAGGAATTTGCCAAAAATGCACTAATGCTTGTAAGAAAGCACCTCGTTAGATCCTATAATAATAAAGGTGTCAAACACAAGCTTGGAATGATTTACGCTGACTTTTATGCAGGAATCGCGCTTGCTTTAGTCGGTACACATGCGCCTCATGCGATAGCCCACCCAATATCTGCACGGTTTCCGCTAATCAACCATGGACAGGCTTTGGCTTATATCATGGCTGACACTATCCAAACACAGAAAGAAAAGAAAAATGACGCTTTAAATAAAAAATTTATTAAAATTTCTCAATTGTTGGGCGGCAATGGCGATATTGTTAAAACAATAAGGAATTATACCAAAAGTTTGGAATTGAACCGCAAACTCGCAGATTTTTCAGCTCACGATGCGGAATTGGTAATCAAAGACACTTTGGGATACAGAAGGGAAAGCATTAGAAAAAGTCCAGTTAATTTATCTGAAGAAGATATTGCTTCCATAGTCTATAACTCGTTATTAACATCAAAAAATGGATGATGTGGTTTGAATGCGGGATAAACAGTATAAACTCTTATATCTTTACTCTCTGGCGATTTTTTTCTTGGTGCATCTTATAAAAGCAAATATAAGCGATGAAGTACGTAGCTGCAGATATCAGCATTGTTTTTCTAAATCCAAGATTCAATGCGAAAACAACCGCAAAAATCGAGCCGACAACGGAAAAAATTCCATTGATCGCCCATGCCCCGGGAATCATTTCTTTGTTTTTCTGACCCAGCTTGCTAATTCCAATAGAGAATGGCATTCCAATCAGTATCCCTAAAGGCATCAGGATTAATATTGAAATTGATATCCTCCACAAAAATGGCAAAAATAACAACCGCATCAAAATGTAGTAACAAAATAGAGAATAGGAAACAATAAAAAACAACAAAAGCGGGAAACCGTATACCCTAAATTTTTCATAATGACTTTCATTGAATTTTTGAGTGGCATAACTCCCCAGACCCATCCATAAAAGCAAGCCTGATAATATAACTGCCATAGAGATAGCGGGGTATCCTAGAAATAGAATAAATTGCTGGATTAGAGGTATCTCTATCAGCATGAATCCGAAGCCTAGAGCCGCATTGTAAACTATATAAGCTAACTTAGTTTCTGCTGGGATAATAACCATCTTATTCCGATTGAGAAATATGAACATAACTGACATAGACAAAGTCAATATGGCAGCTAGATACAATGTAGGAATCGCATTTTTTCGAGAGGGATGTTCATTAATATAAGGCATATACGTCCATGATTTTTGCGTAAAAAAGAAGAATGGCTTATCATCTGTAGGCGCTTCAATGTTCATTTTATATTGTTTAATAAAATCTTCCCGATCTTTGTATGCATATTCGCTGGGTTGAATCAAACTCGCAATGTTCCTAGCAGCAAGTATATAATCAAAATTACCATGTCCAAATGGAACATATACCATTTTGAAGCCATTCCTATTAAACTTTTGGCTTACCCTCTCAAGAGTTTTCTCGTCAAAATTTTCCCCTTTCCTCATAATTACAGAAGCCCTACTGCCGCTTTTGTCACTCAAAACCATTATCTTCTTATCTGGTTCCTGAATGCCATTTTTTTCCATATACTCCAGCATCATGTTTGTAACCCTGAGGGCTTCATCAAAATCCAGAAAGCGCGTAATCACAAGATAACCTCCCTCTTTAACCCTCTCCATGTAAGATTCAATTGCGTCCAATGTGTACAGATAATTCTCGGAAAACATATAGGCTCCCCCAGCAACACCATTCCACGAATCTGCAACAGAAACCATAATCATGTCATAATTGTTATGGTCCATCATCACAAAATTGCGTCCTTCTGCCACGTGAAAATCAACTCTTTTATCGTTGAAGATATTCCCGTTATAATCTGCAAATATTTCAGTCACGATTTTTGCAGTAACTGAGTTGATTTCAACAGCGGTTATGTTAGTTTTTTTGTAATACAATGAACCTAGGACTTCATTTCCGCCAGCAGAGCCTATAATCAGAATGCTGCCATTAGTGAGTTCCTGCGCAGCCATTCTTGGATCACGCTTCAGAAAACCAAAATTTGTGTAATTTCTCTGGAACCTCCACATCCTTGCCGGAGCCCCGCCATCATTAACGATAATCCTTCTGTATATCTGGATTTTATTTCCGCCAATAGTTGTTGTTATATTGGACTCCTTCAATACAGTAACTCTAGAAATCGGTGACCACCCTTCGTAATCATATTCGTAGTCTTTTGTCTGCAGAGATTCATAACCATAACTCTTAACGCTTTCAATGTGGATTATGTTGGTTTTAAAGGAAAAAAATAAAAATAAAAAAAATACCAAGGCGCTGGCTATTGATACCCTTCTAAGCAACTTTGATCTTTTTTGCGCTGAAAAAAAAGAGGCTACACTGCTGATGCCTGCGACTGCAAAAACAATATCCGGGGCAGGGGCAAAATACAATAGCGTCATGGCAGCAATAGAGCCTATTGCACTTCCTGCCAAATTATAAAAATAAAGCTTTCCGGCATTATCCTTCCCGAAAAGCATGAAAGCAGAGGATATGTAAACCCCGATAAATAAAAACGGGATAACAAAAACAAGAAATTGGGATAACAGCAAAGCGTAAAATCCAAAATGGGCAAAAGGTATGCCGACAAAATTGACCTTAATGTGAAAAACAACAGCCAGCACGGATGAGTATGCCGCAATTAACGAGGCAACTGCCAGGCTGTCAATCCTCTTTTCAATAACCTTGCGGAAATAAAAACTTATGAGGCCGCTTGCGCCAAACGCAAACAGTACGATAGATATCGCCAGAAAACCAAAATAGTACCACAGTGTCAGGGAAAAAATCCTTGCAAGGCTGATCTCAAAGATGAAAGTGGATATGCTTAACAGAAGAACCCCAGTCTCTATATCTTTCAAGAATTTTTGCTCCGCCATCTTTTATATACTCACCCACAAAAATAATAAGGAATAGTTGTGGGTTCGTGATAGTCAACAACAAACCCTACATAACACCTAATTACTTTGTTGGTTGACTATTTTTAGAAAAAAACAGCAAGTTTTATATACTTATCTCATAATTATCGTTGGGTAAGGAATGAGCAAGGTAACTTATACAGAACATCTAAGATTAAGGCTAAAAGTAAGAAAAATACCAAAAGAATACCCCGCCAAAATTTATGAAAATCCAGAACAAAATTTTTTTGATAATGCAGAACAAAGGCGTATAGCCGTAAAAAAGCTTTATTACAATAAAAAGATGAGGAATATGATGATAGTGTATGATGAAAATGATGGGTTTGCTGAAATTGTGACTATACATCCCATAAGCGACGAGAAAATAGTAAACCGAGTTATAAGCGGAAGGTGGATTAAAAATGAATAAAAAATACCATTACGATGAAAAATCTGATTCCCTTTTCATTTATTTAAAAGAGGGGGAAGAAGAAAATTTTGAGGAGATTGCCCCAGGCATAAATATAGAATTTGACAAAAATAATGAGATGATTGGTGTAGAAATACTTAAAGCCTCACGTTTTAGTGATAAAATACGGAAGCCTATAGCGATTAAGCACTAGTTTCATGAGTTTGTAGGCAAAATTTAAACATAGAGAGCTTTGAATGTATAGCGACTTCGCCGCTGACTTCCACAATATGTGAGAGTAAAGTGACGAAATGGAAAGTTATCCAAAGTTCTCTATAATCGGGATTTAAGACAATAAAAAGACTCAAAATGCTCCCAAAACTTAAAAAAAAGATAAAAGGCTTTTTACTGGAGGAAGAGGGGAAAATATCAAAAGCCTCTTCTCTTTATCTCGGGGCAGCGCTTGCAGCAGCTTCTCTGGCTGATGTTCACGCACAATGCCTTCCAGGCGGCGGCGGTTGTGCTTGCGCTTGCGCTGGTTCTTGCAGCGGTGGAGGTGGCGGCAGTTGCGGGTGTGAGGAAGCTGGAGGCGGTGCTTATTGCCTATTGAACGATTCTTTGGTGGCTATTGGTAAATCAAAAACAAAGAAAATACAGGATTTAGAAGTTGGGGAAAGTGTTATCTCTTTTGATATCATCAGCAATATGGTGATTAGGACAAAAATAACTAAGCTGATTAAGAATCACGTTAGGCATTATTTCTACTTAATCAATAATACTCTTTCAATTACTAATGACCATCCAATGCTTGTAATGAGAAACTACTCTTATGAATGGGTCAACGTTGAAGATTTGTTAATTGGGGATAAAATAAAATCTTTAAGAGGATTTACAAACATCATCAGCATAGTTAAGATAATGAGATCTGAAAATACAGTTTATGCTGAGACAGAATCCGGCAATTTTATTGTTAAAGGTTGGGACAATTATTACGTAGTCAAAGGAAACTATATTGAAAATGAGATGCTAGAAGAAAATGTCCTAGTATCTTAGATATGGAGTTACTCCTCCCTATCGATTTTTTCCCATATGAAAAGTAGGCCTAACTTATAGCCGAATCTCTGGATTTGTTTTTTGATAAACTGATTTCAATGGCGGAAATATGAATGGCAACATTGCTATAAAACCCTCTTTTGAGGTTCTTCCATAAAACTCAAGCATTAAACCATACATCAATGAGCCAGGCATAAACTCATATCTTTCTTTGCCATCTTTGTCCTTCTTTTTTTGCAAAACTCTCAATCCAAGATAATCTCTCAATTCCTCTGGTTTGTTTTGCCTGTCGAGTATATTTTTGATTGTATCTTGATCCAACTTACTTTGTCTTAATCTTTTTTCCAATGTATCCAGCGATTTTTGCAATTCTATCTTTTTATTCTTAGCAGTCATTGCAATTGCGGTTTTCCCGTCCCAGTAAACAGGTCTGCTCCCATATTGACCAACTGGTTTTTCTGCGTCAATCCCTGCTTGGAACGGGTCTATCCCCGGCACTACATAGTAGAAACCTCCCGTGCCTGCCGTGCCTGTAATACCCTCCACTATTTGAATTTCAAAATGCAAATGCCCTCGTTGGATTCCACCACCTGGTCCCACTCCACTATTACCAGAAAAAGCCACAATTTTAGATTTATTGAGTGATTGATCTCTAATTTCCATTGCTCCTTTATACATAATAAACTTACCTTTTTGAATAATGTCTGCATATTTATCTAAATGTGCGTAGGAACTTAGAAACACTGTTCCAGGACCCCTATAATGGCTTAAACGCAGTACATTTCCACCAGTTCGAGTCTGCTCAGTTCGTGTTCGAAAAGCGTTTGCAGTTGGTACAGTTGGCGTTCCAATCGGTACGTCGTAATCAATTGCGTACCCGCCTGTTCTATTTAGATGATTATCAAAAGGCAGATTACCAGTAGGACGGTATAATGGTTCAGGTCCCCTAATCGAATCTTGGCTCATTAGCCCTGCTTCCCAACTACCGTAAGATTTACCTTGGAATTGAACTGGCTCGATAGTTGAGCATGCTTCCAGAAACTTCCCAGATGCTATTAAGCCAGCAAGAACAGCGGCATGCTTCAAGAATTTTCTTCTTTCCGGATCAAAAGAAGGTGCGTTATTGTAAAATCTCCTGTTTAATTGTTCTCTGCCTTTATCCACTAACCTTGCATCACGAACAACCTCTTCAATTGTCCCTACGACTTCGTCTTCTTTGCTCATTTATATCACATGAATGTTAGTAATTTATTTTATAGTTATTATATATAAGCCCATCTTCCAGCGTCGGCTTGACAATTAATTCTTGGTTCATATCTTTCTTCACCTATCCTCTTAACCCATATATTACACTTCTCTTTTTAAATCTTTCTATTTTTACTATATAAAAGTGATGAATTTAAAAAATCTTATTGTGAAGTTTCAATTCTCAGCAGCAGTTTTTTGCTTTCCCCGCTAGAGGGGTTTAACTTTAAAGATTTTCTAAGATTGCTTTCTGCTTTTTCATAATCCCCCAGCTCAAAATAAGCCTTGCCCAAGCCTTCATACGGAAGGTAATAATTTGGATTTAGTTTTATTAAAGCATTGAATTCTCCTATAGATTTCCCATATTCGCCATTTTCAATGTATGCCATACCAAGCAATGCGCGAGAAATGTAGCTCTCTCTTGAGATTATCTTTTTATCGCTAAGGCTTTTTAGTTTTTCTGCATCTGCTGAAACGTTATAAGCAAGGGAGAGTGCATCGAAAATAACATAGATGACGGCAAGTATACTTCATCCAGAAATCGAAGGTTTTATTTGTAAGAAAGATTTTGCTTGTCTTGTTTTTGTTACACACAGACAAAACATATTCCGCTAGATTTATATCTTTAGCGGGATTTTATACTTTATATACCATAAAAAATTCGTTAAATTATGACAAAAATGGACATTAGAGGATTCAGGAGCAATGATGCAGAAATATTATCTAGCATGATAAGAAAATGTCTAGTAACCATTAATAACAAGGATTATTCTAAGAAAGTCATCAGTAAAATGTGTAATAAATTTAGCCCGCAAAATATTACTCAGTTGTCAAAAACTAGAAGGATTTATGTTGCTGTTGAGAAATTAAAATTAATTGGAACTGCTAGTCTGAAAAAAAACAGGATTCTGTCCGTTTTTGTAGATCCTGATTTGCACAAGCAAGGAATTGGCAGAAAACTAGTCAAACATTTGGAGATAACAGCAATAAAAGAAGGTTACAATAAAATTGAGATTCCTTCAAATACAACAGCATTGAAATTTTATGAAAAACTAGGTTATAAGAAAATCAAAAAGATTGTTAGTGCTTATGGCATAGAATACAAAATGATTAAACACATTTAGCTTGCCAATAGGGAAATAGCTTCATTTAGTTTCCTTTCCAATCCGGACCTGTGTTCAAGCAAATGTTCTCGGTTAAAAGCATAACTCATTAAATTATCCGCAATATAACCATAAAAATAATTTTTCCAGAGTAGGTAATAAACTTTATTCAATAAAAAATTTCTTTTCTCTCTTTGAAATAAATGCGGATCTGTAGATGAATAAATCATAGTTACATCATCATCCTTAAGGTCAAATTCTACAGCTATTCCAGCTATCATTAATACAGGATCGGCTAAAGGTGAATCTGCAAAATCCCCGAAATGGAATGGATCAAATTTATATATACGCTCTTTTCCAAATCTCCATTTTTCTCTTTCTAATTTCCAATCAGGTTCTACTAAAACATGAGTAATATTGATAGAATTTGCAAAATCAGAAATAACGCCATACTTTACACCAGCCAATTTCTGAATTTGTTGAAGATAACTTTGGTTATCAATGTCTCTTTTTGGATGTAATCTAGACCAAGCTTCAAAATATCTACCAATTTCTCTCAAATGCATGTCATTTGGTCTATCAGTCACTCCATCAACATATTTAAAAAGTGCCACTCCATCACTGTACGAAAGAACTTCTGGATAGAACTCTTGTAACTGAACAAGGTCATTGTATCTTGACTCTCCAATTGGCCCATATCCTATAAACTTTAGCACAGCAGCGCCAGTTTGAACTTTTGGACTCTCATATCCTCTTAAGCTCAAAGTTCCATGAATCTCTAGACCTTGTTCATTGCTAGTCATGGAACGCATAACTTCATCAATGGTTTTCTTTCCCGCATAGATTGTTCTGGAATGCCCACGCACTCCTTGAAGTGGTCTGTTATGAACTAGAACTATTTGGGCTGCTTCATTATTATCTCTAATGAATATAGCAGTTTCCCTAAAAGTTTTTCCTGTTCCAGGACCCTCGTCCACAACGTAAACAGTTTTTGCATTTCTTATAACTGCCAAAAGTCCCGTCTCTAAAGTATCCGTTGATACGCCACCATCTCCCTTTATTCTCAACGTATAATACTTCTCCATTCCATTTGATGCAGTGAAAAATGGAGCAAAGTAACTGCCTGCAGACCTTACTCCAATAACCACTGACGATTCATCAATCAATGGGTCTTGGATACCAAAATCGTTGGGATACGAACCAAAATGTGACAGACTTTCACATGTTCTTGGAAATAGCAATTCAACTTTTTCAGCTAATTCTGAGGCAATTCGCTCAACACACAAAACCAATCCATCGGATAAAATGCATTCCTCCTTCTTCATTGAGGATTTAGCAAGACCAAGAATGTGATGTCTTAGTTCGATTAATCTTCCTTGTGGTAATTTTTCCACGATCTCACGTGGTGCATCACTTAACGCTTGCTCTAGAGAACACAATCCATAATAGGAGCCAGTCCAATCACGATTTTTCAAGGCACCAAATATACCTTCTATTAAATTCATTTTACTTGACAAATGTTCTTACGCCTTCAGCGGATGTTCAGAAAATGGTTGACCGGCAGTACCTACACGAATTTCGCAATAATCTTTAATTTTACATAGACTCCTAACAAAATCAGCGTTGACATCTCTGGAACTGAATGGCGACATTATATATGCTTTTAGTGCAGGATGGTTAATTGTATGGGAGCCTGTTGAATATGCTGGAATCATGTCAATGAAATAGGGGTTACCATCCTGTCGAAGAACATCAATCACTCTTGCTACCATACTTGAGTCATCTGATTTGGGTACAAAAACAACTGATGTTCCCAAGCTTTGACTGTTAATAATTTCAAATTGTCCAGATTCTTCAAGTCGACTTTGCAGGTCTCTCTTCATTTCTGTTAAATGACCAAAGAGGACCCTGAAACCTTCTGGCCTAAGCAAACGAAGAGATACATATGCGGACATTACACCCGTTGCTGCTCGGGAGTTCTCTATTGTGTACTTGAATGGTGTATGCTTCCCATACTCAGAAATCTCAGTTGCCCCATAAAGTCTCTTTTTATCTTTGATTAAGAATAAGCTTGAACTGTAAGGAGCAAATCCGGTCTTATGGAAGTCGATGCCCAATGTGTCAGCCAAAGTTAATTTAGCAAGTCTATCTGATATTTGTCTTACATCTTTCAGAGCACCTCCATCTATATTTAGAGGATTATTTTCAAAATCATAATCTTTAAAGAAACTCCAAGCCCATCCTAGAACAGAATCGACGTGCACTTTCGGAGTGTAGCTTAGACCCGTTTCCTGCACTAGTCTATCGCGCAAACCTATGACTTCATCGATATGATCCACTACAACATCCATGGTTGTTCCGCCACTTATCATGATGCATGCAATTCGCGAGTTTTTTGAGTAGTTTCTAAATTGTGTAGCAAAATCCTCCAAATTGATAGTTCCATCACTGAAAGAGTCAATGCGCACACATTTGTTCTTTCCAATTCCAAGCCATTCACAATCTTGAATGTGGCTTGGGTGGCATGCTTTTGTCGAGAAAACTACAATGTCGTGAGGCATACCATTGCTTGTATCTGCAATTGAATTCACTGCTGTTTTTATCCCATACAAGTTAGTGCCCTTGCCACCAAAAACAAAAGAACCACCAGCATCTTTCCAATCCCAACCAAATCTTTCTGCAAAGTACCGGATTATTTTTTGTTCAATCAATGGCACTTTGCCAGCAGCAATGTCCCATGCTATATTTGAGTTATATAATTGTGTCAGTGCAGCAGTCGACACAGCTGATAGCAGAGGGGGCGGAGTTACGTTATACATCACCAAAGGGGAATGCCATCTTACTGCTCCGTCAAATACATCAGCTAATTCCTCTAAAGAAAAATCAATACTATCAGCAATTGGTTCTCTTTCGACTGCGCTTTGATAATCAAATTTTTCGATTGGTAATGTTCCTTTTTGTGGGTCAGTCTTCCTTTGTATCATAGAATGAAGACCAAGAATTTCTTTAACCACTAAATCTATAGACTCCGAACTAGGGTCATAAAATAGTTTTTGTATGTCTTCAATCCCCCGCATGCCTAGCAGGTATGGAATAGAATATATAAATCTTACTAAGGAGTAGTACCAATAATTATTTTATCTGGAGCAGAGCTATAAAGTGTTACTGGTTCCTTTGAATTGTAGCAGCATCTTGAGCAGAAATCTGGAAGCCCTTCTAGACTTCTCGTTGCTAGTTGTACCATTCGTACGAAATTTGCCCTTTTTTGACCAGCTACTATTCCAATAATCGACTGCTCAGTGATATTTCCCATGCTAGACCCATCACATGCCATTACATTTCCATCCCTTCTAACAGGAATATCAATTTCTACCCTCCAGCAATCATATTTATTTAAAATGAAAACCTTTGAATCATCATAATAACTTTTAATTTCCGCAGGGTTCATGTCTGGCTCAAAGATGGAATCGACATGGCGATACCTTGCTTTATCCATTTGAGATAAAAGTATAGTTAGGTTAAAATCACCAAGCTGGCCATTACCTGGAGTAAATTTTAAGTGCTGAAATCGAGGAGTCGTCTGATATGAAGCGGCTCTGTCTGCCATTGACTCAAGGTATGTGTAATTTTGCGGAGTTATTACAGAATGATGTATGATTGGTAGAGACTCATTTAGGCTTCTTACCTTTTCTATGCCCGTATATGCTCGTTGGTATGCTCCTTCCATCATAACTGTTTTATCGTGTGTAATTTCATCACCATGAATTGAAACCACTAGCTGTGACAAGGTTGTAGCCAAAAGATCCGCTTTTTTATCTAAGGTAGTCCCATTTGTAATTAAACGCACAGGAATTCCATGCTCTGCCATTAATAGCACCAACCTATCAAAATCCCTGTACAGCGTTGGTTCTCCACTTCCAGCAAGTTTAACAGTAGGCTTGAATGGAAGGGTCGCCAAGTCAGATACCAGTTTTGCATAAACTTCCAAAGGCAATTCCGTTACTTCTTTTATTATCCCCCCTATGCCATGATAGGGACAGAAATCACAGCCTAAATTACATCTACTTGTCAAATCTAACTGGATACTTCTTAACTCCATATCGAAGGTAATGTTTAAAATCTTTATATATTTTTCTTCTATATATGATTGATTATATAACTCAAATTGAAGAGATGCATAGGGCTGCAAGTGTGTTATAGCAAATGACACAAATTTTTATACATATAACATGTCATTTGCTTATTACGAGCAGACAACTATTGTATAATCATTTTTGTCCGTAAGTATAGCCTATCTCTTTTGTTTAGCTTAAACCCTTTCTCGTTAAATACCTCTTTATTTTTTGCAAATAATTACGTAAGCCCGTCTGCCGAGATAACGCCTAGGCACATCGACTTTAGCGCTCGTTCCAATAGGGTTCACTTTTCTTTCAATGAATCCTTCTATTTTGTCATCCTTTAAGGTAAGTTTTCCCTCGTCAAGGTTCACAATCCTCATTTTAAGTTATCTATAGATAACTTAAGTTTATATATTTTTCGGTACTGCAGAATATATGTTCAAAAATCAGGGGGTGCTCACAGAGGAGAAACGCAAAAGTTAACGGTTTATGAAATTTAAAGTTTTGGCTTTCAGAAATTACGCAATCTTGAAATGTCGGAATTGCTAAGGCGCAATCCTTTGTACTTTAGCTTAATGTAAGCTAGCAATTCCGAGCATGCTCAAAAACACGTTCCGTGCTTTCCCTCGGAGTGTTTTTGACAGAATTACGCTTTTTGCGCCATATCAAGACAAAGTGGAAACATTTAAATAGTTAAACTGTTTAACTGTTAAACAGGTGATAAATATGGAAGAAAGCGTTATAGAACTTGTGAAAATGTCTGATAAAGGGCAGTTAGTTGTGCCTCAAGAAATTAGAGAAAAGTCTAATTTAAGTCCTGGAGAAAGATTTGTAGCTTTTCCAATACATGATGGGGTATTGTTTAAGAAAGTGGAGATACCGAAAGTTAAATTAGATTTTGAGTCTTTATCCAAGGATATAGAATCGCAATTTAAAAAGAATAGAATAAAAGAAAGTGATGTAAAAGAGGCTATCAGATGGGCAAGAAAAAGATAGTTATAGATGCTAACAACCTGATTTCTGCTTTAGGGTGGGAAGGCAAGCCTAAAGAGCTATTTCGTAAAGTTATTGACAAAGAATATGATTTGTATATCTCCATTAAACAAATTGCGGAATTAGAGGAGGTAATGAACTATCCTAAATTTAGTTTTAGTGAAGAACAAAAAAAGGATTTTTTGGAAATTATTTTTGAGATTGCAAATATAGTTGACACAAAAACCAACCTTAATGTCATAAAAGAAGATCCGGATGATAACGTTTTGCTTGAATGCGCCGTTGAAGTTAATGCAGATTATATAATTTCTGGCGACAAACATCTGAGGAAATTAAAGGAATTTGGAAAAATTAAGATTGTTTCTGTAAGTGAATTTTTGGAAATATTGTAACAATGGAAAGCAAATTACTATTAAATGTAATCGTGAAGCAGGAAAACAAGGGCTGTTCAGTAATATACTCTCTTTATAAATGTGCTAATTGATAATGAGAATATCTGCATGTTTATACTAACTGCCAATTAGAATGGTTGCTTAGAATTATTTTAAGGCGAATTGTAAACAGGCACAAGAAACTGCTTTTTACAGCGTTTGAAGCCGCAAGGTGGTGGCAAACTGAAGAATTAACAGTTAACGGGAAGAAAATAAGAATTCTTCCTGTGCTTAGGTGGATAATCGAACAAAATTCAGCTGTTACTGATTGACAAGTGGCAACTAAATTTAATGCATATTTGAATAAAATTTAAATACTTATACTGTCGGACACAAATAATAGATAAAAAATACTTTGAGTCCTCCTGATATAATGGCAGATTTATCTATTGATTATTTACTTCCGCCATTATGGCTGGAAAATATAAACCTATTAAAAAATGGCAAAAATTACGCAAAAAGTAAAAATACTTGTCTTGCTGTTAGTTGTCGGTGCTGTTCTGGCGGTAATCTACTTGAATTCACAAAATAAGCTGCCTGTTGAAATAAAAGAAACGGTCAAAATAGGGTTTGTTGCTGACTTGTCAGCTGGCGACAGACTGACCAGAAATGCGTTTGAAACAGCAAAAATAGCCGTTGAGGATGCAAACAAAGTATACAGCAAGAAATTTAAACTTGTTGTGTATGATCCAAAAAAAAATAATAAAACCAGCATAGCCAAAGCTTACAAATCAGCAGGCAGTGGCGATGTTATGGCTATTATAACCCTCCTGGACCCAAAAGGTCTCCCGCTTGAAAAAAAATTGCCGACAATTTACGTTGGAGGGCTCAAGGATGAAGATGCAGAAAGAATAAGGTTTTATTGGAATATACGCCTTTTCTTTATTGAGTCCGATTATGTTGACCAGCATATCGAAGCGGTAAGGTTAAGATACGGCAATAACCTAACTTCCGCGGCATTTGTAACAGATAATAATGAATGGCTGGGAGAAAACTTTACCAAAAGAATAAATTCCCTGAAGAATATCAAAACCAATTATTATCTCTTTGAACCATCAAATGCCGAAGCCTTGGCTAAAAATGTAAAAGAAAAAAATCCTGATGTTGTGTTGTTAATTATGAAGGACAGCAATGCTTTGGACTTTCTGAAGATCTCAAAAAAAATAATGAACGATAAGCTGTTCTTGGGTTTTGTAACAACCAATGTGAGCTTCCTTGCTGAGCAAGAGAGCCTTCCAAAAAGATTTATCTTGGCTCCTCCTCCTGATGATACTCTTGGTCAGATAGACAATCCAACGAATGCATTTGAGGAGCTTAGCAAGAAATTGGTTTTTTCCAGAAGAAAATTCCCCCATATGCTGGAATTGAATACCTATGACGCTGTTTCATTATTTGCTGAAACAATATCCAAATCAAACATTGGGAACAAAGCAGAAACTGTAAAAGATGACCGAGAAAAAATAATGAAAGAGCTGTGGGCTGTGCAGGAGTTTAACGCGCTTAAGGGCACATTAACCCCAAATGGAATAACTGGATATTTTGTAAGGACTAACGTTAATACATACCACATTGATAATTTGAGATTTAAATCAGCAAAGGGCAAAATAATATAATGCAATAACCATCCTTCCAAAGTCATCATTCCTGCAGCGGCGCATAACAGAAAGGCGCAATTTGAGGTGCAAGCACTGCTACCAGACTTATTAGGGAAACGAATTAATTGAAAAACAATCTTTTCTAAACAGCAAGCAAAAGAAGAAATGAATCACTATAAAGAGGAATAATTTTAATTCATCACTTATAAAGTTGCAGTACTATAGCTGCAGGTTATAGCAATCTCTTTATTTCTTCAATCCTCTTAGAGACTGCTTTGAATTTGACTAAATCAAATGTATAATTCGTAACCACGCTTTTGGGCAAGCTGAAAAAATATTCCCTATTGGCAATTCTCTTGCATTTGTTTTGAAATTGCTTAGTGTCTGCGCATTTCTTTAAGTAGTGCACAAATTCGTCAGCAGAATAATTCTTATTCAACAGCAGCAAGCAAAAATCAAAATCATCTTTCAATCGATTTGGTATTGCTTTAAGCGTTAAAAGATAATTGAAATGGCAAACTGGAATCTCAATCTCTTTTTTATGATAAATCCCTCTTATTTTTAATCTTCTTGTATGCTCGAACAATTCGCTCGGAATAGAAATCTTTGTATTAGTGCTCCTGTCAGGCATATTGCTTATTGTATTTATATGAACCTCGATCCCTGTTTTTTCATGCCTAGCCTGAACACCGTAAAACACCTTTCTAGTGCTCCAGTCCTTGTCAAATGCCTTTATAACCGGCATTGTTGTTAACGGCAATGTCATTATGTCAACATCAGCTGTAAATCTTATATTGCCGCAGTAAGCTGCAGTCGCCCATCCGCCTATGACAAAATGATTTATCTTCTTCAATATCTGATTGCATAAATTATCAGTCAATGTCAGGGATAATTTTTCAGCTTCTTCGTAATTCATCTACATCCACCTTTTCTATGTTGAGATTTATGCGCCATTTCTTTCCAATCTCCCTGTATTCTTTTGGCATTTCCCTTATTTTTGGATATATTGAAAACACTCTTTTGTCTTTTTCTGTTGTATCGTATAGAGATTTTACAATGTTTTTATATTCTTTCTTATTTAAGATTTCCAGCAAAGCTCCAAGATATCTTTTTTGGTAGGAATTCAAATTTCTTATTGCAGCATCTAAATCAACTTTTGAATTAAGAATAATCCTGAGTATTACTTCTCCGGACTTGAAATCGTTTAAGGCTTCAATTAAAAGCTCTTCAACAGTTGCTGATGGCTTTTTTGGCATTAATGTTATTAATTCCTTGCCTTCTTTATCGTAAACCTTATCGAAAGCTCTGCTTGGAGGCATAGCAGTTGTTCCATAAACTGCCATAGAGCCTGCCTCAAAAAGCATATCCTTTGGCCTGTACATTTGCGGCAAATGCTCATAATCTGTGGGAACGGTTAATCCGGCATAAGGCAGGTCTTTTAAGTCTAAGACTATCTTATACATTTTCTGCCTCTCGTCTTCTTTTGCTCTTTCAACTTGTATTACATTTAGCTTTTCAAGCTCGTTCAAGACTTTGTATACTGTTTCATTAGAGTCGTAACTAAATATCTCTTTGGCTTCCTCAAAAGTGAAGCTTATATTCATGCCTATTTTAAGCCTTAATTCCTTGTATCTGTCCCAAAGCCATTTCTGAAGCCACATGTCAAAAACCACCATTTACAACCACTTGTGCATGTTGCTTACGCAAAATTACACAGTGGTTTTTGAGCATCATCGAAAATAGTATATTTTCGAGATTTTATTTGAGCTATTTACTCAAATAATTTGCTTCTATTTAAACTTTTCCATTTATTTGAGCTATTTACTCAAATAATTTTATTTCTGTCTTTACTATAAAAATGCAAGAAATAAGCACATATAGACAATTGCGTTGATTTATTATATTTACACGCAATTGTCTATCTCGTAAATTGCGGCTATTTATTTCAATTATACTCACGGACAAAATCTATTGAGCAATAGTTGTCCGTTCGTAATCCAAAGAAAACCTTACGGGTTTTCGAGTGCTCAAAAATTTCATCAATTTATAATAAATACATGAAATTTTTGACAAGCAAAAGGCATATTTATTGCTCAAATTTTTGTGCCTTTTACTATAATTACTGCAATTTACGATAATAAAAGTTGATTCAAATCCCAGCTTGTTTGCCAAAACAGCATTCATCATTTTTGCAGCGGCGCATCACAGAAAGGCGCAGGCACTTCTGCGTTCTTACATGGAGTACAGTTCCTAGAACCTGCTGTTGTTCAGCAGGGTAAGTTTTATATAGTTTGGTAGTTCCATGCATATTGGGGATTAAAGTGGGGAAAAACTCTGGAAATGACGTTAATGCCAACAGGATTATAAAAACCTTAGAAGACCATAGGCGGGAAATCAGTGAGTATGGCGTGAAAAAGATAGGATTATTTGGGTCCTTTGCTAAAGGAAGCTCCCATAAGGAAAGTGATTTGGACTTTCTTGTGGAGTTCAAAGAACCAAGTTTTGATAATTTCATTAATCTAGCCAATTATCTTGAGAAGCTCTTTGGAAGGAAGGTGGACGTTTTAACTCCCGGGGGTGTGGACAGCATACGAGTTAAATCTGTTGCCGACAGCATAAGGCGGAGTGTAATATATGTCTAAAAGGGGAGACCCTGAGCTTGTCAGCGATATCATGGAAGCAATAGTGCGGATAGAGCATTATACCAAAGATGTTAGCTATGGGGAATTTCTGAGCGATACTAAGACACAAGATGCAATCATTCGAAATATAGAGGTTATAGGAGAAGCTGTCAAGAACATTTCCGGTGATTTTAAGAAGGGGCACAAGAGTATCGGGTGGAAGAATATTGCCGGTATGGGGGACAAGCTCGTACATCAGTACTTTGGAATGAACTTAGAAATTGTTTGGGACGTGGTTACCAACAAGATTCCAGAATTAAAAATTTCTATAAATAAACTATCTGAGAAAATGAAATCAGAATAAACTATACTCGCGAACAAAAATAATTAGAAAATAGTTGTCCGTTCGTAATATGTCGAAAATGTTTCATTTTCGAGCACTCGAAAACCGTAAGGTTTTCTTTGAGCAAAAGACATATACATTGTCTAAAAACTTGTGTCTTTTGCTATAAGAGAAATTTAATACAATCAAAACAAAGTTGATGCAAATGCTAAACTACCTCCCAAAACCGCATTCATCATTTTTGCAGTGGCACATAACAGAAAGGTGCAATTTGCGATGCAAGCACTGCTACCAGACTTCTTATGAAATCTTAGGAAAGTTTTAAATATGAATATGCTAATATTTATTCCATGAAAGAGGAAGTTAAAAGGTGGTGGAGATATTCAGAAAGTGATGTAAAGACAGCTAAATATCTATTTGAAGGGAAGAAATATAAAGATGCTTCCTTTTATTGCCAACAAGCTGTCGAAAAGGCATTAAAAGCTCTTCTTCTAAAAAGAGGCAAAAAAATAATTAAGGTGCATGACCTAGTTAAGTTAGCTAAAGTTTTGAATTTAGGCGAAGAATTAATAAAAGATTGCGAAAGACTTAGCATTGTTTATATTGATACAAGATACCCAGATATAGGCACCAAGCAATATACAAAAAATGAGACTTCTGAAGATATAAAAATAGCTAAAAGGGCTGTGAAATGGATAAAAAAAAATCAATAATAAAAAAGCTGAAAAGGTTCAAATTAAATTTGAACGAAGAAATCCCTATACAAAAAATGTTTTTTTTTGGAAGCAGGGCTACAGGTAAACCGCATAGATGGAGTGATATCGATTTAATTGTAGTTAGTAAAAAATTTCAGAAAAAAAAATTTAGGTATAGGCCAATAGGTTTTTATAAGTACTGGAACTTAAGCTACCCTGTGGATTTTTTATGCTACACCCCGGAGGAGTTCAATAAGCTTAAAAAGCAGATAACAATTATCAGAGAGGCCGTGAGGAAAGGCATAGAGATCTAATAAAATCAATTGAATAAATGTAATACAAAAAGGCGACTAAAATCCTAGCTTATCCGCCGAAACAGCATTCATCATTCCTGCAGCGGCGCATTACAGAAAGGCGCAGGCGCTGCTGCAAGGCTTCTTATGAAAACTTTGGAAAGTTTTAAATACGAATATGTTAACAATCACTCTCTATGGAAGAGGAAGTTAAAAGGTGGCTGAAATGAGAAACTTAAAACAGATTCAAAACATCCTGGCTTCAAGCAAGCCTGAATTAAGGAAGAGGTATAAAGTCAGGGAACTAAGCATTTTCGGCTCTTATTCAAGAGGCGAGCAGAAAAAGACAAGCGATGTTGATGTTCTTGTTAGATTCAGCCCTAATGCATCTCTCTTTGATTTTGTAGGATTGGGCAATTATCTGGAAGAAAGGCTAAAAATGAAGGTAGATGTAGTTTCAGAGAGAGGAATAAGGCCAGAGTTGAAAAGCAGCATTGTCAAGGATGTGGTCAAGATATGAAGAAAAGGGATTACAAATTATTCATAAAGGACATTGCTGATGCTATGGAGCATATTGAGGAATTTGTAGGAGATATAGCTCTTGAAGAACTTGAGGCAGATGAGAAGACATCAAGCGCAGTCATAAGGAAATTTGAGGTAATTGGCGAAGCTGTAAAGCATATACCAAATAAGGTAAAGGAAGAGCATAAAGGCATTCAATGGAAATCAATGCCGGAATGAGGGATAGATTGATTCATGCATATTTTGGGATTGACTACAAGCTTGTCTGGGCTGCAATAAAGAATGAGATTCCAAAGCTGAAAAAATTGTTGTCAAGCCTTGAGCAGGAGGATAAAAATCCATGATCTTGTGGAATTAGGAAAAAATGCCGGATTGCCTTCTGACCTATTGGAAAAAGCTAAGGAATTGACATTAGCATATGTATACTGAAGATACCCTGACGTGCATGAAGTAAAGAACTTAGGCAAAATTGTTAAGAATTTCTTAATAGTAAGCGAAGCTATACTGAAATGGGTAGAAAAGCAATTATAAAACAATTGAAAGAATGCAAAAATGCCCTGAATAGAGACATTCCTGTGCATAAGATGATTTTTTTGGTTCGAGAGCTACAGGCAAATTTCATAGGGATAGCGATGTAGACTTAGTTATTGTAAGCCCACGATTTAGTAATAGCAACTTATAGAGAACTTTGAATAACCCTCAATTTTGCCACTTTACATTCAAAGTTCTCTTAGAGAATTTTGACAATTATATGGATATTCAAAATTCTCTATAAAAAATCACTTAAAACGAATTCACTGCGAGCTAAAAAACCAAAAAAGAAACTCAAATTACGCCAATAAACCAAAAAGCTTTAATATTCTTTATAAAATTAGGTGTATTAGTAAAAAAGAGGAGTATGGAAATGGATAATAAACTGTTTATTTTATTGTTATTGGCTATTCTGATTTCTTCTATTGCAGTTTATGGGACAAATCCCACATCTTGTGATGGCCAATGGTATAATTGCGATAGAGCATTTACAGATTCAAGTTCAGATGATTCCAATACAGCGGCGTTTGCTATAGTTGGAAATACTTTCAATACTTCTGGGAGATGGTACAATTATTGCTTTTCAATTCCAAATGCTGCTGTAATCTCAGAGGTTCTAGTTAGGGCAGATTTTTGGGCAGATAATACGTACGGGTTTATAAATGTAAAAGTAAGCGGAGACGGCGGCTTGACTTATGGGCCTTCACATATAGTTGGGGGCATCTTTAACATTGATTACAATACTGGAGAGGTGTGGCCCTTCATTATTGATGTAACAAATGATCTTGCATGGACCCCCGATAAGCTGAATAATTCAAACTTCAGGGTAAATGTAACCTGCCTTACATTTCCATCAACTTTTTCAGGTGAGACGGTGTGCTATTTGGAGTGGCTGTCGGTAGGGGTCATTTTTAATAATAGCCTCTGCGTTAATCCAGAATGCACGCCCACGGATATCAATATCGGCGCTTTATGTAATCCATGCAGCAACATGAAACAGAGCTGTAACGTATCATGTCAATGGAAAAGTTGGTATTGTGATGATGTAACGCCGTCAAATTACTCACAGGCTTGCAATTGCGGTCCTTGCGGCTGCGGAGGCACAATCCAATGCGACGGTACTTGCTCTGGGCCTAATCCTGCGCCTCTGAATTATGGGCAGGCATGCGGCAATTGCGGCTCTGTTAACTGCTCAGGCGGATGCACCCAGGGAATCTGCGCTCCGGGTTCAACGCAATGCCTAGGCACAACATTTCAGACATGCATAGCAGCCTGCACATGGCAAAATTCAAGCACTGATGCTGATGGGGATGGAGTTGCATTCCAGTGCGGCGACAGCCTGTGTGATAATATGTTTGGGGTGGGAGACTCAACAAAAACCGTAAATGAGGTAGGGCTTTGCAATGACGGCATCGACAACAACTGCAATGGGGTGCTTGACTGCAATGATACGTCATGCGTAGGAGACCCAAATTGTCCGGACTTATGTAATGTTGCATCTGACTGTGTGCAGTCCAACTGTACTATTGAAGCATGCGTAAGCAACAAATGCCAATACACCAACAGGACTTTGTGCGATGCGGCAGAATGTCCAGCCGGTTCTTACTGCACTGCACCGGGAGGCACCTGCAGGACTCCTGACCAGAACCAAAGCGTATGCCTAAACTGCGTTGCCGACCAGACATCAGGCTATCCATGGACATGGAGCCCGTCAAACCACCAGGATGCAGGCAAGGCGTATTCAACAAACACCAGCGTTTACAATACACTCTTCAACAGCGACGGGGCAGCATGCTCTGCAGCATCTGGAGGACCTTGCTATAACGCAAGCAACAATCCAGTTGTCCATAAATCACGTTTAACCACAGGCAGCTGCTGCGGCAACAACCCAAATGAGTTTTACAAGCCCGATTACTATGGTGGGGAATGCACGAACAACGTAACTGACTGCGTTTGGTCGTCAGGAGATGCCCAGGCGACAAACACAGGCAATGCAAAATGGTGGTGCTACCTGCACGAATGGAACAACTGCATTGACTCGACCATAGGAACTAAAATTAGCAATATTAGCAATGTCAGCTGCGTTGGAGTAATCGGCAACAATGCATGGACTCCGAATTTCCTGATTAAGCCTGAAAACCAATATTCGTGCACTGACGGCAAGGATAATGACGCGAACGGCCCGATAGACTGCGATGATCTTGCATGCAAACCTGTTATCCTCGGAATAGCGGCAAACCAGCAAAACCAGCGTGTGCCTAATGTTGATGTGAGCTTGCGGACAGGCCTTACGATTGTAAAATCAGCAATAACCGGACAGCTGGGCAACTACACTATAAGCCAGATAAACTGCGGGACTTACAATCTGATTGCTTCGCACGCTGACTATCTGCCCAACACACGGACAATTACGCTTTCATCAGGGCAGCAGGCAACTATTGATCTCGCAATGATTTTAGGCACATCATGCGAGCCGGACTGCACTTACTTCGGCGACAATATAGTTCATGCATCCTGCGACACAAAAAACGGCTGCACATTCTACGACAGCATTTCAAGAGCAGCCTGCGACAATTCACAGCCGGGCTGGATAAGGGATTACAGCGCAACTCATTATGTAGTGTGCGCCTCTGGAGCGCCGCAGCCTAAAGTTGAGATTAAAGCAAGCGTAAGCTGTGACAGCGGAACATTGATCAAAGTCACCAGAATAGTCCTGTACAACGGCAAGCCTGTGAAGCTTGTTGTTGCAGCATGCAGCTAATTTAAAATGCCAAGATCAAATATTAGAATTGACGAAATAACGCTGGTTTTGATAGTTGCCCTTATCGCATTGTTTGTGGGGATATCCAACCATGCCAATGAATCAAAATTGACGGAGGCGGAAAAGATAACCGATGTTATTTTAGGCAATGACGGGATAGGATTTGCAGCCAATGGAATAATTAATGATACCAAAATGAATCAGGTGCAAATAATGGACTACGAGGATTTTAAAGAATCGCTCAATGCCAAGAAGAATTTCTGCATTTACATCGAGGATGAGTCGGGAAACATCCTCCTGTCCAAAGGCGATCCCCAGCTGAACGAAGACGGAATCTACTGCAGAGAATAGGGGAAATGTTTAATTAAAAATGTTAAAGTGGCAGACACAAAAAAAGCCCAGTCATGGTCCATGGATATAGCCCTTGCAGCAATAATCTTCATCGGCGCTTTTTTTGTATTTTATTCTCTGCTTGGCACAAATACAGATACGAAAGCCGGCAACTTAAAGGAAGAAGCGTATGTAGTAATCAAGCAGATAACAAATGAAGACAGTTTGGTGAAAGTTGTTGAAGGAAATGAGGTTAGCGTGAGCAAACTCAACGACCTGAAAAACATGGACTATGACGAACTGAAAAAAAGGCTGAAGGTGAGTGGAGATTTCTGCATTTACATTGAGGATGAAAAGGGCAATCTTGTCGTTATCAACAACAGCTTTAAGGGCATAGGAGCGCCAACCATAGGCTTGGACGGCACACCCTGCAGCCAAAAATAAGAAATTATATATACCCGATATTCTTTGGAATGCCTATATAAAAATGCCAATTAAAAAAAGAGGTTATTTCTTTATGCTAGACGCGGCGCTGGGCCTATTCATTCTCATAATAGGTGTTTTTCTGGTTACGTCTTTGTATGTTGATTTGCCCAAGCCCACCCAGGTTGAACTGCTGTCAGATGATTTGCTTAATTTTCTTTCTAACGTCAAGATAAAGGACCTTAATAACCAATATGCAGGCATAGGCGGAGACTTGTGGAAACAGGGCATTGTCACAGAGCCGGAAAATACCCTGCTTCAGCAGATAGGGGAGTTCTACGCCACAAAAAAATTGGATATTGCCGAAAAATTCATACAAAGTGTCTCAAAAGATGTAATGCCGCCGCAATACAAGTATGAGGTTTGGATAGATAACACTCTTTTGTATCCAAGGGCTCCAACGCCTGAGCACATCAGCTCGAAAAGCAGCACAACAATACTTCTCACTTCAAAGCAAATCACATTCGGCATCATAAACAAAACAATTAGCAGCGTGTGGGGGCCATACAAGGCAGAGGTGTTTGTGTGGGAAAAATAAACAGGAAAGGAATATTCTTCACTTTCATTGCAATAACCATGATGGTTGTGTTTGTCCTTGTGTTTACGCCCCAGGCAGACGTAAGCCTGCGGAAAGACACACAGTCTGTCAGAATAAGATTAAACACTTTAAACAGTTATGTTGATGATTTTGAAAATGGGTATCTTGAGACGATTCTGAGGGCTACAACGCATAAAACTATCCTGTCCCTTGTTTTCTACATGAATTCGACAGGGGCATACCTGCCAAACCTGAATGCCGCTTTTTCTGAAGTAAGCATAAACGGCACAATCAACAAAGTGCCTATCGACACAATTACAGGCAAAAAAATAATGGATAATAATACTTTAACAAACTGGACTAATAAGATCATTAAAGCTGCGCAGGACACTTTGAACGCCAACACAACAATAAAGATAAACAGCGTATCAGTATACCAGACAAATCCATGGAACATAGACGCTAAGCTTGATGTAAACCTTACAGTCGTGTCAAATGTTGCAGTGTGGAAAGAAAAATCAATAGTAACCACAACAATAAGCATTGAAGGCCTTCATGACCCCTATTACCTTGTCAATACCAATAAGAGATACACCAACCAAATAAAAAAATCGTCGGTAAACTTTAATGAATGGAACTTGAGCCGGGTGAGGGAGCACTTAAGAAACGGCACTTATGTTCATTGGCAAAGTTCAGGAGCCCCCAGCTTTCTGATGAGATTCACAAACACAATAAGCAACTCAAGCTGCTGCGGCATTGAATCTTTGGTCAACCCCAATAAGATAACACCCTCTGACCGGACGGAAAGATATGTTGATTATCTCTTTTGGAATCAGAGTTTTGCGGGAAAATGCAAAGAGCTTTACAACATCACAGATCTATGGGACGAGTTTAAATATTTTAAGCTTGATTTGGACCACGTGGCAAAATACAACCTTACGGGGCAGAATACTAAAAAGGCATGCTAGCGGGCTTTTAGTGCGCTGAATAAAATTCAATAAATCAATTTGGATACTGTCGACCAACAAAGTAATCAAGTATTATGTATTTTTGTTGTTGACTATTACGAACCCACAACTATCCCTTGCTATTTTTGCGGGTGGGTATAGTTGCTACTCACAAAAAATAACTAAAGTTTTTATATCCTGCGCTGAATTAAATCATATGGCTCCCAAAGACGCTGTTTTGAGAACTGATGCAGACGAGCTTTTGGATATTGTGAAAAGAAGCAGGAAGATATCTGTGGAGGAGGCCGCGAAAAAACTCAAGATGCCGCTTGCAAGCGTGCAGGCATTGGTTGATTTTTTAGTGGAGGAAAGGGTTTTTGGCATAGAGTACAAGTTCACAACTCCCTATGTTTACCTCTACAAGGACAGCATAGGTCAAATCAAGATAAGAGAGAAAGGCTTTATGGAGGATCTCATAACAAAAGAACAGTTTTACAAGAAGGCAAAAGAAAAAAAGATACCTTACGAGTATATCGAGGGCATATGGAGAAAATACCTTCAGGAGAACCTTGTCAGCATAAGGGAGGAGTTTTTTGGAAAGTCCAGAGAAAAGAAAGTTCCGGAAGGGGCGATTCAGGAGCTCTGGAACAAGTATCTTTCATATTTATAGCTTAAAATGGACGTAGAATAGCTTAAAATGGACGTAGATGATTTTTTGGACAGAGAGCTTTCTGAATTAGGTTTGGGTACGGACAAATATGAAAAGCTGAAAACAGGCGTGCCTGAATTTAAGGAGGATTTTCAGCAGTCTCCGCTGTTTGAGAGCATAACATCAAGCTTAAGCAGGGGCAATCTTGACGAAGCCGAGCAGTCTTATGTCAGGTTATGGAATACCCTGGCGCAGCAAAATGTTAAGTGGAACAAGGAAATCTATGAGCAGCTGGCAGCGGCAAGCAGGCAGTTCTCAAGCATATTGAATAATGCTTATGACGACATAAAGAAAAAGGCGAACCATGCTTACGAATTGATAAGCAGGGCAAGAGCTGCAATGAAAGAAGGCAAGAAAGAGCAGCCATTTAAGCTTTACTCTGAAATACAGGAAATAAGCAATTCAATCCCAAACCCATTCTTCGAAGAAAAAAAGATAATGCAGGAGCAGGTTATGGAATTTTACAAAGAACTTAAAAATACAACAGATAATGAGCTGATAAAACGCGTTTACATTTTGGTAAATGAACTAAATCGGATGATAGAAAGAATAAACGACTTGGTAAGGAAAAGGGACATGCCTAACGCAATCGCAAATTACATCAAGTGCATGGAGCTTTACAATCAAGTTCCGGAAGGCTTTCTGAGGCATAAGAATTCAATAGGAATGAGGCTTTTGGACATCTACAAGAGCCTAAGCATTTATACAGAAATATCAATCCTGCAGAGACAGCTGTCTCAGCAGCCAAGCCAGCGCCCATCTCAGATTCAGCAGGGCCAACAAGCTCAAAAAGCAGCCGAGCCGCAGTCAGGGATGTCCTTGAGCGAAAAAAAGGAGAGCGCAAAAAGAAACATAGAAAAAGGCTTTTATAAGGAAGCAATCAATGACATACAGGAGGCGCTTCAGATGGATCCCCGCGATCCGGAAGCGAAAGTCCTGCACGCTAAAATCAAAACATTGTCATAAAATCCCCGGCAAGCCGAACATTTTATCCCAATAAAAATTCAAAATGGAAAAAAGCGACAGGATAATTGACACCTACGAACTAAATGTTAATGAGATAGTAGTCGATGTGAACATAATTTCGAAGGAAGGCGAGCCTGTCCCAACATACAATATCTCCATAACAAACATAAGCGACACCACTAAATTAGTCCTTGAGAAGATAAGGGACGAGTTTGTTTCTGAGGAGACAAAAACTCTGACAGAAGAAGAAAGCGTTTATAATGTGCAGGAGCAGTTCAAGGAAAAAATCCTGAAGCTGCTCGCCAAGTATTTTCCGACTGCCGACAGGAAAACAATGGACATGCTCATTAACTATATACTTCAGCAGAATATAGGCTTGGGAAATTTAGACATACTGCTCAAAGACGCAAACCTTGAAGAGATTGCCATCAATAACGCAACCGAGCCCGTAAGTGTTTACCACAGGAAATACGGATGGCTCAAAACAAACGTGCTGATTCCTACAGAGTCAAGGATTAGGCATTATTCAACCATAATTGGAAGAGACGTCGGCAAGGAAATCACAATACTCAACCCACTGATGGACGCCCACTTGAAGACGGGCGACAGGGTGAATGCGACATTATTTCCTATATCTTCAAAAGGAAATACAATCACAATAAGAAAGTTTGCTGTGAAGCCGTGGACTGTGACTGACCTGATAAAAGAAAAGACAATATCCTATGAAGGGGCTGCGCTGCTGTGGATGGCTGTGCAGAACGAGCTGTCAGTTATCGTGGCCGGCGGGACAGCCTCGGGAAAAACAAGCATGCTCAACGCAGTCTCAAATTTTTTCCCGGCAAACCAAAGGATAATCTCGGTGGAGGATACACGCGAGCTCATGCTTCCAAAAATCCTGCACTGGGTGCCGATGGAAACAAGACTGCCGAATCCTGAAGGCAAGGGCGGCATTGAAATGCTGGATTTGATAGTGAATTCATTAAGAATGAGGCCTGACAGGATTATTGTCGGCGAGATAAGAAGAAAAAGAGAGGCGGAAGTGCTTTTCGAGGCAATGCACACAGGGCATTCTGTCTACGGCACTTTGCACGCGAATAATGCGCGAGAAACAATAAACAGGCTGACTAACCCGCCTATAGATCTGCCAAAGCAAATGCTTTCAGCGCTTTCACTAATTGTCGTGCAGCACATCAACAGGAGGCTGGGCAGAAGAAGGACGCTGCAGATTGCCGAGCTTCTGCCGAACGGCGATCCAAGAGTTTTGATGCAGCTCAACCCAACCAAGGACGAGTTTGAACTTGTCAACGAGCCTTTGGCTATTTTAGAAACTTTGAATCTTTACACAGGGCTTTCAAAATCGGAAATTTACGCCGATATGCAGTCAAAAATCACAATTTTGAAATGGCTGGTCAGCAGAAATCTCACAGACGTTAACAAGATAGGCATGATAATGTCAAGATACTATCACGACAGGCCTTTGGCCCAGACGAAGGTGCAGCCAAAGAGCCCGCACACTTAGAATTTGAGATAATTTTTGATATCGGGATATTGAATCACATTAAACTGCAAGCCCAACGGCTTTGGCTGAGGTGTTTGAAATTGATTTCATAAGCAAAGTGGTTTCGTTTTTTCCAAAACTGAAAACCGAGCTGAGAATGGCAAATATGGCTTACACTCCTGTGAGCTATATAACCAAAAGTCTCAAGATTGCGGCATTGTACTCTTCAGCAATGCTGATCCTTTTTTTTTTCGTGCTTAGAAAAGCAAAGCTGCCGCTTTTCCTGATTTTTCCGATATTCCTTGTGCTGTTTTTCCTGTTTTTTGAATTCTTTATAATCAGCATAAGAGCCAAAATAAGGAAGAGAGAGCGTGAAATCAACAAGGAAGTGCTTTTTATAGGAAGGTATCTTCTTGTCAAGCTTTATTCAGGAAGGCCTCTTTTGAACGCGCTTATAGAGACATCCACCAGCAGGGGCATTGCATCGAAGTACATCAAGGAAATTGTTAACGACATAGGCACAGGCAGAACTATAGAGGACGCGCTGAACAATGCAATGATTTACTCCCCGTCTGACAAGCTGAGGAAAATCTTATTCCATGTAAACAATGCGCTTCAGCTCGGCATAGACGTGACAAAGCCGCTCGAGTCTGTCTTGGACGAGATAACAAAAGAGGAAGCGCTTGAAATAAAGAAATACGGGAAGAAATTAAACACTTTGGTTATCTTTTACATGCTGGCAGCTGTTATTCTGCCGTCTCTTGGGGTGGCAATGTTCATTGTCCTATCCAGCTTCATAAGCCTTGCAATAAACCTCGAGGGCCTGCTACTGTTCATTTTTTTTATATTGGTGCTTGAGTTTATTTTCATGACGCTCTTTAAATCCATAAGACCGATGGTGAGCCTGTAAATGGCATTCAGAATAATATTTTTGGAGGAATTTGGAAAGGCTTTTGTTCCCAAAAGGGTGATACCCAATCTAAGAAAATACCTGCTGAAAGCCGGTTTTAATGAGGTTCCGTACAGGTTTTTTGGAATGCTTTTTTACATTTCAGTTGTTATTACCGGGCTTGTTTTCTTCTTTTTTGTTTATCCCTATATAACTAATCTTAGTTTGCTTGTAAAATTTGTTTACACTTTCCTATTCTGGGCGGTGGGTCTCTTATCTTTTGCCACACTGTTCATACTCCTAACTTATTTTTATCTGGACTTAAAAATATACCAAAGGACAAGAAGGATGGAGGAGCAGCTTCCTGATTTTCTGCAGATACTCGCGGCCAATTTAAAAGGCGGAATGACTTTTGAGACGGCGTTATGGAGCGCCATAAAGCCGAGGTTTGATGTTCTGGGAAGCGAGATGGCAAAAGCCTCAAAAAAAGTAATGACAGGATATGAAATAAGCAAGGCTCTGTCGGAGCTTACGGAAAAATACGACTCATTAATGCTCAGGCGCACTGTTGACTTGATAATAAGCGAAGTGGAGAGCGGAGGCAATGTGTCGAATCTTATAGACAGGCTTGTCGCAAATATAAAGGAGACAAAAGAGCTGAAAGACGAGATGTCTGCGGCTGCAGTTGCCTATGTGATATTCATTTCAGTTATTGTTATTGCAATAAGCCCTCTGCTTTTTGCTCTTTCCTACCACCTGCTTTCCCTTATAGTCGGCTTTATGGGCCAGCTTGCTGTTGCAACCCAAAGAGTTTCCAATCTGCCTTTTTCATTCTCAAATGTAGGTATGGACCCTGCTGATTTCAGGACGTTCTCACTCGTGGCTATTTTTGTGATTTCTTTGTTTTCCTCGCTTATAGTATCTATTGTTGAGAAAGGAGATGTGAAGGGAGGAGTCAAATACATTCCCATATATATTTTCGGCTCAGGCGCTCTGTATTTCCTTTTTTTAAAAGTGCTTGGCATGGTATTTGGGGGAATTATATGATAATGACTTTGAGTCAAAGCCGGAAAATCGAAAGCTTTATATACATAAGTTAAAATAGAATTAAAATAAATAATTTAAACCAAAACAAAAATCTAATAATAGTTGTAAAATACCAAAGAGGTTGATGATAATGGCATTTGAAAGAAAATCACAGGCAGCATTAGAATTTCTCACAACATACGGATGGGCGTTTTTAATCATTCTAATCATGATAGGCACTTTGGCTTATTTCGGGATTTTGAGCCCGAGCAAGCTGCTTCCGAACAGATGCAATTTTCCGGCTGAATTTGAATGCGTTGATTATCAAATAGACGCGACGAATAATGAAGTAAGGCTTAGGCTAAAGAATAGTGTAGGCGAAACAATTACAGTCACTGCCCTGACTGAAAGCAGTGAAGGGACTACACCATTTGCTTGTACAAACCCTGCAAACCCAGTAAACTGGGCATCTGGCACTACTCTTGATCTTACATTCACAGGCTGCAATTCTGCAGCAGTAGGATTCGTAACAGGAGACAAGGGAAAGGTTTTATTGACCATTGATTACTATGAAGTAAAAAGCGGCGCTGCTTACGGAAAACAAGCGAGAGGAGAAATATACTCAACTATAGTGTAAAACCTAACAAAACTTTTAAATACCTCTTTCTTTATTTTTTGTTTTGCAATCATCTGGAATGTTTTGATTAATTAAAAAGAGGCAATATGCGCGCTAAATCACAGGCAGCAATGGAATTTCTAAGCACGTATGTGTGGGGTTTTTTGGTCATAATACTCACCATGAGCGCCTTGTATTACTTTGGGATTTTTGATTTTGGGAAGTTTCTGCCGCAGAAATGCATTTTCCCGTCGCAGTTTAGATGCCTGGATTTCAGCTTAAGGCCGAGTCAGGTAAGAATTAAACTGAACAACGGCATAGGAGAGGATGTAAGGGTAAACCTGCTTCAGATAACAAACGATGCAAACCCTGCAATATCGTGCACGCCGCCTGCCGTTAATTTTAACTGGGCGCACGACACGCAACTTGATTTGACATTCTCGTCCTGCAGCGGCGGAGGCTATCTTCCAAACCAGAGAGCTGAATTAAAGATAACTATGAGGTATTATGCAATTAACACGCCTTCACAGCCCAATCACATAATCAATGGCAAAATCAATGGGAGAGTCACGTCCAGCTAAATCGTTTAAAGGGCAGTCGTCTTTGGAGTATGTAATGATTGTAGCTCTGACTTTTCTTATCGTAGTGCCAACCACTTACCTGTTCTACAGCTACTCCAAAGAGTCGAGCCAGGAAATCTCAGATGCCCAAGTGACAAAGCTTGGAAGGGGAATAATTGACGCGTCAGAATCCATCTTTTATTCAGGGCAAGGCTCGAAAACTGTTTTGGAGCTGAATGTTCCGGACAGAGTGCAAGGCGCAAAAATTATTGACGGAAGGGAGCTGGTATTCACTGTGTCGTCCAGCGTTGGAGATACAGAACTTGTGTTTTTTTCTTCGGTTTTAATAACGACCACAGGTTGCAGTCCTCCTCCATCTGTGTGCCAGATTCCGCAGCTTGGAAGCTCTGGGTTTAAGAAAGTTAAAGTTGAGGCAATAACCGCGAACGCTGTAACAATTACAACCATATAAAATGGGCAAAGCACAATCTGCCATGGAGTTTATTGTCTTGGCTTCTTTTATGCTTGTGGCTGCGCTTGGATTTTTTGCGGTCATGGGCTCAAAAATTCTGGAATCAAGGGAGGATGCAAATAAAAAAATTGCCGAGGACATATCAAACTTCGCATATCGCGAAATTGAGATGGCTGAAGCATTCAATGACGGCTATGAAAGGAACTTCACAATGCCATTAACTATAAATGGCTTAGCTTACGCAATCAATATAACCTCAAACAGAGAGCTTATAGTGAACTATAGCAACTATGAGTATGTGAGGTTTTTGCCGTCCAATGTGATAGGAAATTTGAGCACAGGATATAACATAATAAGAAAGGTTAACGGAAGAATAGAAATAAAGAAAGGTTAATGGAAAGATAGAATTGACAGCGACAACGCCTCCGCTGTATTGGTGCAACTGTTAAATATAAGGTATATCCTCCTGAAACTTGATTCCATAAACATAAACGTAATTCCAGAACAATCCTTTTTTCCTAGTCACAAAAACTGAAAAGCCCGCATCCCTGAACATTTTTTCTATCACCTTGTCTTTTGACAGCCATGCAACATTCGGTATCAGCTTAAAGAAATCCACATAATCAACAAAAACTATTTTTCCGCCGTATGGAAGCAAATCCCTCATTTCCTTCAGCACTTTCTTCACATCCTGCATGTAGCCCATCATGCCCATGCTGACAATTGCATCTACATGAGGAATTGACGGATGAACACGGTTCACTTGGTGCTCGTCATGAATCACAATGACATGGCTATGGCCTCTTTTCATCAGCCTTTTCTTTGTTATGAGCAAGTCCCTTCTCGAAAGGTCAGTTGCATATATTCTGCCATTTGGCTTCACAGCATCCGCAAGATGCAAAGTCAGTGTCCCGACAGAGCACCCGAATTCAAGAACTTTTTTTCCTTTTACATCCCCCAGCAATGCAATTATCTCTTTTCTTGTATTTTTTGGGAGGATTATCCATTCTGAAAGCAGGGTCATATAAGCCAAAGAGTCATTGATTTTTATTATGGCGTCGGGATTGTAGTATGTTTCAAGCATTAAGTAGATTGGCACGCCTGCGAATATAAACGATAACCCTAATTTTAAGATGTTCAAGGCGCCGTGCTCTGAAACAGCCCAAAGGTACACCACGCCAACAAGCAACCCCATCACAATGCCCGAGCCTGTTGATGCGAAAGGCACACTGAATCCCCTCTTTATGTTGGGCTCTTTTTTTCTTAATACGGGCACTGACAGGATGACAAAAAAATACATTATAAATCCAAGAGGAACCAGCATGCTCAGCAGCTGCTCGTATCTGCCAAAGGTCATGCCTAAAATTATCAATGAGACTATTGTCTGGAATACTATTGCTTTGTGCGGAGTTTTGAATTTTTCATGTATGCTGCTCAGCTGGGATATAAACAATTTATCTCTGGCCAATGCAAGTATGAGGCGCGGCATTGTTATTATACTGCCGGCAGCAGAGCCTATAAGCGTGACAAAAACCCCGATATTGAGAGCCTGAGCTCCTATGCTGCCAAACATACGCCGTGCTATATCTGAGAGCGGCACTGATGATTTAGCCAATGTTGCCCAGGGTATAACCCCAAGCGCAACAACAGTTATTAAAGTGCCAAGAATCCCCACCACTATTGTTCCGATTATAAGTGCTTTTGGTATGACTTTTTCAGGCTCTTGAGTTTCTTCTGAAAGGTATGTAGCGCTTTCCCATCCGAAAAAGCTTTCCGAAATGAAAAATGCCGTGATAAGAATCGACGAAATGCCTGAAATGAAAAACGGAGTAAAATTTGATACGCTCATCTCGAATATTCCCGGCACAATCAATGACAGCAGGACTGCAATGGTGATGATTGCAAACATCACAAGCAGCAATGCGCTCTCTTCAACACCGAAGTAAGCAACCAAATTCAGCGATATAATCAGCACAATGCTTATACCTATCTTAAGCAGAAATTGCGATTGCGATGGTATAAAATAATCAATAGCGGCAACAACAAGCAGTGATGTTGTCAGGTTGCCAATAATCCATGCAGTCCACCCCATCAGAAAGGAAAAAAACCTGCTGTAGGCGTGCTTGCTGAACTCATACACCCCTCCTGCTTTGGGATACATCGAGACAAGCTCAGCGAAATACATGCTGATGTAAACAGCGATGATGCTCAAAATGACCCAAGTTAGAATGGAAGCATTTCCTGAATAGCTTGCCCCTATGCTTGCCCCGAAGAACAGGCCCGTGCCCATAATCGAGCCAATAGCCAAAGACAATATCGTCCAAAACCCAAGAACCCTCTTCAACTCAGCCATTGCATCAAATCTCTGGCTTTATCTTTAAAAACAATTGTTTATACTTGGATGTGGTAACTGCTAACTAACTAACTAACCAAAAACATTTATATACACTCCAAACAAACTTAAATCATTATGAAATTGATGATGGTGGAAGGGCGCTATAGAGGGAAAATAGGCTTGTCAAATTTAGACGCAAGCGCATTGCCTGAAAGAATAGGGCTGGCAACAACAGTCCAATTTCTCGATTTTATTGATGAAATAAAGCATTTTCTCGAGGGCAAAGGCAAAAAAATATTTGCAGACAAATCACGGCAGAAATATGAAGGGCAGCTGCTTGGCTGCGATGTCAGCGGAGCAGACAAGATAAAGGACAAGGTTGATGCATTCCTTTACATTGGAACAGGCATATTTCATCCATTGGGAATAGCATTGGGCACAGACAATGAAGTTTTCTGCTATGACCCTCTAAATGCCGTGATGTCAAAAATAGACAGAACAGACGTAGAAAAGTATAACAAGAAAAGAAAAGCGGCATACCTTAAATTTTTGGAGTCAACAGAAATAGGCATTCTGGTCTCATTAAAGCCAGGGCAGAACAATTACAGGAAGGCAGTGGAATTGAAAGAGCAATTGAAAGACAAAAATTGCTATATTTTCGTGTCAGATACTTTGGACTTCAATCAAGTTGAGAACTTCCCGTTTGTGCAGTGCTGGGTCAATACAGCATGCAGCAGGATATTGGACGATTATTCAAAATTTCCCAGGCCTTTGGTGGACTTAAGCGACATAGAGAAGATGCAACTGCTTACAATAACTGCCCAATAATCCATCACTTTTTATTTTTGCCTTTTGAAAGCAATTCTGTCAATGCCTTAATCTCACTAAGCTCCTTTTTTGAGACATCCACCATCAGGCTGAGCAGGATGAACATCACAAGCAGAGTAAGCCAGCTGAAAATAGCAATCACCATAAGCCAGCTTATCTGGTTGTCACCCCTGTAAACGCGGCTTATAAGCTGAAAGCCAAGCACAGCAGAGCCTACCCCAACCACCAAAAGAACCATCTCAAAAACATTTGTTTTGCCGCTCACCATTTACCAGCCTCTTTTATGGCATTCTTTCATCCACTATTATTTAAATTTTGTTATTCATTTTGCAGAATCAGAATTTTAGCCTGCTAAGCCATTTCTTGATATTGTTTGCCTGTTTTTTTATTGTTTGTTTTTTTACGCCCAGAAGCAGCAATCCGGCTAGGATGAATATCCAACCCTGGATTATGGGAATAAAGCCCGATACGACGCCTATTATAATTAATATAATCCCGAGTATTTTTCTCAATAGGGGCAGTATATTCTTGTTCATGGGGATTAAGTTGTTATGCTGATACTTGATGCAGCTTTTTTATCGAGCAGTGAACTGCCTATCCCCTTTCCAACAAAAAAGGATTGCCTGCTCAGGACATCGCTCAAAACATCAAGCAAGGTTTTTTCTTTTTTATACTCTACAATATCCGCCTTTATGCCTTCTTTTTTTTCTATGTAGCCGACTACCTCATCTTTGCCGCCTATCTCATCAACCAATCCAAGCTCTTTTGCCTGCGCGCCCAGATAAAACAAGCCGTTTGCGATTTTGTCAACGTCCTTTTTGTTCAAATTCCTGTTTTTGGCGACTTCTGCCGCAAAATAATCCCTTATAGAATCCAAATTCTGCTGGAATATGTCTTTTTCCTCTGCAGTCATCTCCTTGAACGGGGTTCCTATGTCTTTGTATTTGCCTGAAACCAGCCTCTGGTAAGTTATGTTGTACCTTTCCAATAAACCCGGAAATTCCAAGTAGGAAGCAATGACTCCGATTGAGCCCGTGATTGAAACCCTGTGGGCAATGATGTAGTCAGAAGATGAAGCCACCCAATAAGCTCCAGATGCTCCGACTTCCCTTATCCAAGCAACTGTTGTTTTGTTTGTCTTTTTGACAGCGTTTGCTATCTCTTCAGATGCTACGGCAGAGCCGCCTGGGCTGTTTATCTCAAGTATTATTGCCTTGATGTTTGGATTTTTATCGGCTTTTTCTATAACTTCTACGGTCTCGAGGGAATTTGTGGTGGTGTCGAAAAGAAATCCGGAATCTTCACTGCCTGTAATCACGCCGTCAATAGGTATTAAAGCAACATTGCCGCTTAACTCTTCAACATTTACCCCGACAAACAATGACAATATGCCTACAGCCAGGAATCCGAGTACGCTTAACAGCAGCAGAACAAATATTGCGTAGCCCCATCTAAAATTTGAATCTGGCTGATTGTTCATTTCTCATTCACCTTCCTTCTTGAAAGCCTGGAATATGTCTTTTCTGCCCTGCTTTAGATTGTCAAGTATCTGGTCTTTTGCCATCTCCAAAAATCCAATTGCTTCCTGAGGGGTCACATTCTGCGTCTTCATTGTAGTTTGTATGTTGTTTGCGGATACATCCACCCTCAGTAAAAATATTTTTTGCTCTGTTGCCATTCACACCACCGAACTAATCATTGCCCAAAACTGTACTTTTCAACTACTTTTGTCTTGCTCAGCACCTCAGTCAGCCTTTGGTTCGTTTTAGTAAAAAACATGAATAAAGGATCAATAATCCACAGCAGCACAAATGGAAACAGAGGTATGAAAACAATATTTCTAGTCAGAAGCTGCCACTTTTTTAGGACTTTGTTGTCGCTTACGACATAAATCCTCATAAGAGATTTTCCTATGGACTGCGACATTTTGCTTTCCAGCATTAAAAAATATAAAATAATCAAGACAGATATCACAATAGAGACAGAACTTATGAAGCTGGTGTAATCCGTGCTGCTGCTCAAAAGCCTGTAAGCCTCTGAATAAGAGTAGTCTTTTGGAATTATGTTCTGGAACAGCTTTCTGAAAGGGAACAGGACAAAGAAATTAATTATCATAAGGTCTATGAAAAAAGCCGCAATCCTTTTCCAAATCAAAGCCGGGCCTATGAATGTTTTTTCCTTTGGAAGATTCAAGCGCTTCATTTTTTTTGTGAATTATTCTTTGTATATAAAAATATGGTTTTTATCATGGAAACATATATAAACCGACCATTATTCAAACAAACCAGATGAGCAAGAAGAAAGAGGAGCAGCAAAAGCAGGAGAAGATTCAGCAGGAGATTTCAAGAATTCATCTTCCCAGAGGCAAAGAGACTTTCGGAATAATTGAGCAGAGACTCGGCGGGAGCAGGATGCGCGTCAGATGCCTTGACGGAAAGACAAGGATATGCAGAATACCCGGCAGACTGACAAGAAAACTTTGGGTCAGGGAATCTGACATCGTGATTGTCGAGCCATGGGAATACGGCGGGGACGAAAAAGGCGATGTTATATACAAGTACACTCCAACACAAGTGTTTTTTCTGAGAAAAAAGGGCTACCTGAAGGAGATAGACACGCTGGATGAGTTCTGATTAACAGTTGAAAATAATTGACATCCATCCTTAGCGGTTTTTGACAGAAATCTTTAAATATTTCAATAAAAATCTTCCTGTGATGGGAAAACCGAGCGTAAGCTTCTTTGCAATGGATTTTGTTTTGCTTTTTGCGGTTATGGGCTTCATCTTTGCTGTATTTGATTTAAGCGGCTTAATGTTTGTGTCTGAACTTTTCCTTTTGCTTGCATTCATTTTTCTCCTGGCTTTTGGAATGTACATGGCTTATAACAATAAAAAATCCGGATGGGCATTGCTAAGTTTAACCCTGCTTTTCTTATTGCTTGATGCCTCTTTTATCCTGCTAACGGCTGGAAAATTTGGAGCAGCGCTATTGGCGACTATCCTGTTCTCCATTGCGGGATTTGTTATATCTTTGCTCAATATGATTTCCCATCCGGATGAAGTCAGAATTGAAAAATTTGAAGATGAGAAGGGATATTATGCCCTTGCTGACAGCATCAAGTCCGAAGAAGAGCCGAATATAGAGAAAACATTTATACCGGGCAAGTTTATTGCAAGCAGGAAGTCCAACAAGTTTCATATTGCGAAATGCGACTGGGCAAAAAGAGTCAGCAAGGAAAACCAAATATGGTTTGATTCAAAAGAAGATGCTGAAATAAAAGGCTTTCAGGCCGACAGGTGCGTTGTTTGAGGGTGATGTCAAGATAACGATAAATAAAATATTGGTATTTGAAAATAATGATAAGGATAGGACTTTCTATATGAGAAGTATGAGGCCTGCTTTGGGTTGGGCTCCACATGAAAATCATTTTGATGAAGCGCATAATTATGAACAGGCACTTAGATTCGCTGACACAAATGCTGGATATTATAGTGGATGCGTAATCGGCAGGATTGCGTCATTCAGAGATAATCTGGATATACCACCATTAACATTAGAATTTGTAGACAGATTAGTTGGACAAGGTATAAAACACTCTGCGATTGCAGTTATAAGCCATGATAAAGTGCTTGTCCAGAAAGTTAGGGAACTTCACAAAACAATAAACACCCATTATATTCCGGTAAGCGGAACACCAAGCGAAGTAGATTCTAATCGCAAGGAGATTGACAAATTTTTATTTGAATATGCCCATCGGTTAGTTTGATAATCATTTTCTCCACAACAACACAATCAATAAAACAACGCTTATTGTAACAGCGCTGTCTGCGATGTTGAACACAGGCCAGACCCTGAAGTCGATGAAATCTGTTACATGTCCGTAAGCGAGCCTGTCAATAAAATTCCCCAATGTGCCTCCAAGCAGTAATCCTACTGCAAGCTGCAATAATATTTCATTTTCTTTAATCTTTTTTTTGAGGTAATAAAAAATGACAACAGTCACAATAACTGAAAAAAGCATAAAAAATAAGTTAAGCCCTTTAAACAACCCAAAAGCAGAGCCTGTGTTTGTGACATAAGTCAAATGAAGAATATTTTTTATTATCGGAATGGATTCGCTTAATTGAAAATTTTTCTTGATGAGAATTTTGGTTAATTGGTCTAAAAATACAATCAATAACGCTATAGAAAAAACAATGGCATTTTTTTTGCTCATCAAAATAGAATTAAAATTAATATATAAAAAGCTTTTCAATAATATCTCTTCCTTCTTGAATCTTCCTGCTCGCCTCTGGCAATCGCCTCGATGTTGGCCAATCTTTGGTTTATGCTTTCCAAAGATGCTCTCAAGGCGTCAAGCTTGCTCGATATGACCTCAAGGTTTTTAGAGGCAATATATCCGTCGCTTGAGTTAAAAGAAGGCTGCTGCTGAAAAGATGGCTGAATGCTTTGAGTCTGCTGGAATGAGGGATACTTTTGATATGGCTGCTGCATCTGCGGCTCAAGCCCCATCCCCAAGTCAGGCGAAGGGCCCTGACCCATCTCCAAGCCCAGTTCCTTGTCAATGCCAAAGTCCTTGCCCAGATTGTCCAAGTCGTCTCTCTTCTTCCAGAATGCCAGCTTGCCGAAGAAACCCATCTATTCACCTCTCAAAGCAAATTTAGAAGGAAGTATATATAAATATTTTGGATTAAGCACCCTTAAGCACAAAATACAGCACTGCCACAACGAAAACAGTTGAAAGCAAAAACAGAATCATCATCAGGAACTTTTCAAACATCCTGTGTATGAAATACATCAGCACCAAGTATACTGCAACAGCCCCTATTATGAGTGAAAGCGCCATTTTCAAAGTTTTGTATTCTTATAATAATTGCAAAAGCCGTTTACTGGGCATATTCCGCATAACGGCTCTTTCCCGCATATATCCTTGCCCAGCTCCACCAATAATGCATGGCACTCATTAAATAACCTTTCGCTATTTTCAAGGCTTGACATGAATAATTTTTGCAATTCGTCGTATTTGTCCTGTTTATAGCCAATCCTGTGCATTACCCTTCTGGTATAAGCGTCAATAACAAAAATCGGCTTCTTGGCGGCGTATAATATGATAGAATCTGCAGTTTCAGGCCCAATTCCGTTTATGGATAACAGCTCACTCCTCAATTTTTCAATATTATTTTTAAACAATGACTTTAACTCTCCATTATACTTTTTTAATAAAAATCCACAGAAGTTTTTCAGCTTTTTTGCCTTCTGGTTATAGTAGCCTGAAGATTTGATTATTCCAGCTAATTTTTTATTTTCTATTCTTATTATTTTTTTTACGTCAATCAGGTTGTTTTTGTTTAATTCAGCAATCGCTTTTTCGACATTTTTCCAGGAAGTGTTTTGCGTCAGGATTGAGCCGAAAATCACTTCCAGCTGCTGCTTTTCGTTTCTTGGCCCGCCGGAGTATTCGGGGTGCAGCTTTCCTTCCTTGGTTACAGGCCACCAGCGCTGAGGGCCGAAGTTAGAAAATAAAACATCATAAATTGCATGTATTTTGTTCATATCCCTAAAGAAATATGAATCATATTTTTATTGCTTTTGTTTTTGAGAAATCGGAATGGCACTATTTTAAAAATTAAGATTAACCATTTTGTAATTGTTGAGAATTCGGGATTGTTACAAGCGGGTTTTGTCTTACTAAGTTCCACATCTGCCCCTTATTTGTTCTCCATCTCATTGCATAATAATTGTTATGCCAATATTTCGGAAATCTATTGATTTTTTCTTTGGTGTCTATCTGTTTTTTTTCTTCTATAGTTCCAACAGATTTTTCCACTGAGTCTTTTCCTAGGTCATGGGTTAAACTATCATAAGTTGAAATTAAAGCAATCGTAAGAACGTACTTTTCAAAATCATATTGATTTTTCATGGCACGCTCCATTAATGTCTTATATTTATCTAGGAGATTCTGTCCTGACCTGAGTACATCTGTTTTGGGTTTAGTAGCGCGTTGGTCTTGAAATGGTTTAAGTTCGCCTCTCCTTTGTACGTATTCAACTGTAGTATCAATAAAATTCCTAACCTCCATATATGAATCGGATTTTTTTTCAATAAACCCATCCAATAAAGTGTCCAAGCAGAAAAGAATAGGTATGGCCCTTTTCTGATCTAAATTATGCGGGTAGGCAACATATTTACCCTTACCTAACTCTTCTTTTAAAACTACATGCCCTTTACCTGCAAAATATGTTCTGTGCTCAATTTCAGCAATTAGGTCCTCTATTCTGGATGTTTTAGGTTCTCCATAGTCCTCAATTCTTTTATTTATTATTCCTAAAGAATTTGGAAATAATCTTAATTGTGATTTATCCCTTTTGTTTCCCTCCTCACTTTTAATTATGCGTTTTAAGGTTTTTGTGCATTTAACAGCATCTACATAAAGTTCGTTTCCTCTTTCAGCAAAAAAAGGACTAAAGAAAAGAGCTTCATCTATCCCTTTAAGTCTAGATTGGTAATCCACCATAGTCTCACCAAATTAGAAATGCCATTTATAAACCTTTCTATTTTTAACTATTATTAAGTAACAACTATCAAGAAAGCAGCACAGCATTGACAACCCCGTCCTGTCCGGGCCTTGAGGTTATCCTTGCCTTGCCCAATTCTGTGTCTATGACAGAGCCTTTTGTCATTATGTTCCTTCTGATAAAATGCCTGTTGGCTGGATTGTCGGTGATTGTCTTAATCTTGGTTTGCTTGAAAGATTTTGTTTTTGGGTCAAACAGATTGGCAGTGTCAGCGCTAAGCATTCTAAGCTTTCTGTTGGCGCCCATTGTTCTTATAATATGAACTCTTTTCTTGCCGAGCTTCGTGAAAGAAGGCTCTCTTCCCAGCTCATACTGCTTTTTCTTTCGGTATGATATATACCTTCCTCCAGAACTTTTTCTCTTAGGCCTTGATTGCGAAATTGCCATAGTAAAAGGATTTTTTGATGGTTTAAATAGGTTTCGAAAAACTTTGCTCGAAATATTGATAACAAAAAAGGTTTAATTCTGACTTAACCTATTTACTAAATATTCCTTCATAGAATCATAAACTGAGCCATTTTCTCCAGTTACTCCATCTCCTTCAATAAGCAAATATTCAGGAGATTTCCCTTTATTCATTTTTATAAAAACGTTTCCACTTATTGGACCTGTTATTCCTTTAACTGTTATAAAATCTCCTTTTTCAAGAGAGTCTAATCCAGCAATACTTTCTATATCCACTTGGTCTTTTTTAAAAGGGTTAGAAATCACGACATAATCACCCACATCTAGAAGATGAGTTCTCCTTGGTCTTTGAGATACCGCAAATTCAAAAAATTCACCCACTTCCATTCCCCCTTCCTTGCACCTTTCTACTAAATTCATTTCATCTCACAAATCTTTTATTATGTAAAATTTATAAATCTTTCGTTTGAAAGTTTGAAAAATCATATTTATCCGATAATTATTTATTGCAGTTAGGTTAATGATTGTTTCATGGCATTTTTTGAAATCATAGGAATTGCTGCATTGATTTTTTTGATATTGTATACGGGTTATTTAATCGGCAGGCACATCACAAAAAAGCAGTTAAAAGAGCAAATTCCGGAAATAAGGGAAGATGCAATCAAGCACTCAAGGGCTGTGCTAAGCGGCCAGTTCAGCGAGCAGATAGCCCCTTACCTTCCAGATTTTCCATTCAATCCGACAGAAGCAAGGTTTATAGGCAAGCCGATTGACTTCGTAGTATTCAAGGGGATGGATGAAAAGAAAATAGGCGAGATTGTTTTTGTCGAAGTCAAAAGCGGCCAAAGCCAGCTGTCAAAAGTTGAAAAGACATTAAGGGAAGCCATACAAAATAAGCAAGTCTCGTGGCACGAATACAAAGTGCCTGAAGAAGTGACGAAGAAAAAAAATGATTAATTATTTGTATCGTAAATTGCAGTAATTAACTGAAATAAATAGCCGCAATTTACGAGATAGACAATTGCGTGCAAATCTAATAAACCAACGCAATTGTCTATACAACCCAAAATTAATATTTTTCAAAACCTTTATAAAGCAGCCAAATTTCTTCCAGCTATTCTAATCTAAAGGAGATCTACTTTATGGAACAGGCAAGACCATTAGACGCGTTAAACAAGTCAAGGGACAAAAGAATACTTGTTGAATTGAAGAATAACAAGCAGTACATCGGCAAGCTCAAGTCATTTGACATTCACATAAATGTCGTGCTTGAGGATGTTGAGGAACATGAAATAAAATTCAAAAAAATAACAAAGAAAACTGATGAACATACAACAGAGGAAACTACAGTTTCAGAAAGTTACCTGAAAAGAAAGCTTGGAAATATTTTCATAAGGGGAGATACAATAACAGTAATATCAACAGAATAGACTTCTAAAGTGGTTTAAATGAAAGGAACACCATCAATGGGCGAAAAGTCCGGCAAGAAGAATATGATATACTGCAGGCGCTGCGGCAAAAGGACCATGAACCTCAACAAGAGAAAATGCGCATCATGCGGCTTTGGGAAAAGCAGAAAGTTAAGAGGTTATAAGTGGAACAAAAAGCTGAAAAGAAGATAAGGTAAATTAATTCTAAATTAGCAGATTATAAAACAATAACTTTTTTAAACAAAGTTCTCAATCAAGACTTTATGCGGAGGCAATCTCACGTTGTTCGTGACCTCCGCTCACAAAGTTTGCGGAGGTGCCGGAGCGGTCAAACGGGATAGAGGGCATAAACAGTCCTTTATTGTGCCTGTCCAAGCTTAGGTTGACCACGGTGGAAAAGGTGTGATGAGCCCTTTGGCTGTGATTGAAAGACACCTATTGGCTTAGTGCCTACGCAGGTTCGAATCCTGTCCTCCGCATTATTATCCACTATCTGTAAAAACATACTAAACCTGAATTATATTAATGAAAAAATTACCCCAGTATACTGATTTGTATACGACAAAACAAAAGCTTTTTATATTGAATTAACGCAAATTTTTATACGTGGGGGTGGATATATTGCATCTTTTTTCTGATAACGGAAAGGTAGATTACATAACGATAGAGGGCGATGTATTCACCCACAAACAAATTGAGAATAGAGACGGGATTGTGTTTATGCGAATGAAGAAAAGGTTTATCAAAACCGATGTTAAAAATTAAAGATAGACATTTGCGAATTCTTGTTATTTTAGTCATTATATTCCTTGTAATCAACCTTGCTTTGTTTGCATTAAGAATAATCAGCACAATTTTATTCTGGGCAATAATCGCTGTTGCTGCTGTTTTCGCGTATAAGCTTTTGCCAAGGAAAAAATAAAGTTTTTACGCAGTGTTTTAGAAAATATAGGGGCTTCGCTGTTTTCTTAACCAGCCTAAGCTGTCAGTTGCAGTAATTTAACACTTTTAGTTTAGACTTTTTACGCAAGCAAAAGCTTAAATTTTGCCTAGTTGACGTTTAGTCAAAGTTGCTATAAGTTAACTTGCGCTCCCTTTTAGCATGGCTTTGGCGTTAATCAGTTTTGGCAATTTTTGTGTTAAGCACTTATAACTGTAAATAAGTTTTACAGCTACGCACCCCCATTAGTTAATAATATCAGAACATATTTATAGATTGCCTATATAATCTTTATAGAATTTATAAAAATTCATAAAGAGAACTTTGGATATCCATATAACTGTCAAAATTCTCTATAAAAAATAAAAAAAGGCTTATTTAGCCTTTCCAAGAATCCTAAACACTTTTGTGCCGCATGTGCCGCAAACGCCCTTCATAGCTCTCATGCCGTTCTTCATTGTGACTTCCTTGCCATCCTTAATTTCGACTTCTTTTCTGCACTTCATGCATCTTCCTCTTGCCATAAGCTCACCTCAAAATTTTAAATTAATCTAGGGATTTTAATCCTATGGGCAGTTCATACATCAAGTTATATATAAATATTTGGTTTTTTACGAGTGATTTGTTACTTTTGGGTTGATAATTGGCTTTTTAAAAAGTGAGGGTTTAATATATCTAAGGTTAAGAAAAAGAGGGCATTAACTATTTTTCATTCAATTCCTTACTCATCGCTTGGATTATTTCAAGATACTCGCGACTATTCAATCGTACGTATGAAGTTACTGGTTCTTCCCAAACTACATAGGGTAAACTGAATGACAACTCGGCAACTTGTATCTGAGTATGCTGTCGGAAACGAATGGTAAAAACTTACTTTTAAGATAATAAAACACCATTTTTTTGTTATATGATTATTGATTTCCCAAATTTTGCCGTCAATAATGTAGTTTTTTACCATTCATCTTAGTAGGCACTCTCTGTATCTTTCCTGTAGAGGCTATAGAATCAATTGCTTTATCATGAGAACTAAAAAACCTCCCAATTGCTACACCTAAATCAGCAGGTTTATCAAAACCAACTCTATTAGTTTCTGCTGGTTTTACTAGTGGTTCTAGCTTCTTTTGATGAAATCTAAAAAGCCCAAGTTCTCCACCATCTAAAACTCCCTCAGAAATTTGGGTGAAATCGGGTCCTGTACAGCCCTTAACAAATAATACATTTCCTGACTCATTTTGTATAGGAATCTGATTCAATTCTTAAACTTATCTTGCAATTTCACTCCACAATCTCCAATAATTCCTTTATATCATTAATCTCATAATCTGCCTTCTTCCCCTTGCCTTTTGGATTGCCGTATCTTGCGAAGCAAGTCTGCATGCCAAGCTTCTTTGCCCCTTTAATGTCCCTTTCAGGCCTGTCGCCGACCATAAGGCATTCATTGGGCTTTGCTTTGAGCTTTTGGAAAGCAAATTCAAACGGCTTGGTGCTCGGCTTCATTTCCTTAGTATCATCAAAGGTAACAACAACATCAAACAAATGGTTTATCTTCATCGAGACAAGCCTAATCCATGCCTTCAGCCTTGGAGCATCTGAAACAATGGCTAGCCTTATGCCCCTTTTTTTCAGCTCGAACAAAACATCAATCACGTGAGGATATGGCTCAAGATACCCTATCCTTACCCTTCTGTAAGCGACAATGCCGCTTGCCAACACCTCATAGTCAACCTTCTTGGCAACCTTCATAAGAAATTTCTGGAATATTGTTTTATCTTCTAAACCATATTTGTCATAAAGCTTGAACAGCTCTTTTGTTGCTTTTTCCTTGTTGGTTTCCAGTCCAGCACCTATCATGGCAGTGATTGCAGCATCGCAGCTCAGCTTCTTCATCGTCATGAAATCAATCAATGTATTGTCTAAGTCAAAGATTACTGCCTTAATCATAAGAATAGGTAATCCGTCCTTTATTTATAGTTTTTGAAATTTCAGAATTGTCTTAATGAGACAAAAAATATAAACTAAAAATTATTTCTTTTGCTTTTTCCTCAATCCTTCTACTAACTTAGCAAGTCTCTTTAATGCGGCGTTATCAAAATTGATTCCACGATTAATTAATACTTGTTTCACATAACCCGCGCTGTCATGCTTCACGCTATCAGGGTGCAACGTTATAGTTTCCCCATTGCTTGTACTTATATGGACATTAGTTCCATCTGAATTATAAGACTTTATGCCTTGATTGTAGAAAGTAGAACTTATTGGAATAGTCTTTTCTATTGTAGTGTATCTGTCAGGTACACCCGCAACAGCCAATTCTAAGGGAGAAAAATTCATGAATAGTTTAATCTTCTCAACAGAACCTTGGTAAAAACTTCCTGCATAATCTACAATTTTTTTGTACATATTACACGTAAGAACAAGTCTTTGGTTTTTAAACCTTTCTTTCTTCATCACTCTAAAATAGTATATAATTATTTAACGTTCTTATTAAAAAAATCCAAAACTTTTTCTTCGTATTTTGCTGGATTTACTGAATGCGTCATGCCATGCTCTGCTTTTTCAACAATCCAGAGCTCTGATTTTTTATTCGCTTCATGCAGCAAATATGCTTCGCTTACTGGAATTTGCGAATCTTTTTCAGCGTGAATTATAAGAATCGGTATTTTTTGATTTTTTATATCCTCAACTGGATTAACATCGTCAATGTTTATCCTCAAAAATACAATTCCATATATCTTTGTTAAATAGGCTAATGGATATCTTAAAATTGAAAATATATGATACATATGCTCAGCCATGTGGCGTAATTCTGCATAGGCGCTGTCACTTACAATCACTTTTACGTTTTTATGCTGCGTGATTAAAGCAACTGCCCCTCCTAAAGAAAACCCGTACAAACCAATTTTTGTCAGATTTTTTTCTTTTTCCAAATACTCAATCGCGCCCAATAAATCATTTTTTTCAAGATAGCCTGCTGTTGTAAACCTGCCCTCGCTTCTGCCAAAGCTCCTGAAGTCAAACAAAAACACATTGAAATCTTTCGCTAGAAATTCTGCAATTCCAAGAAGATTAGCTTTGTCGGCAGGATAGCCGTGCATAACAATTACTGCTGATTTTGTTTTGTTGTTTGGAATAAACCAGCCGCTGAGCTTAATATCATCCATGCTTTTGAAAGTAACTTCTTCGTATTCTAAGCCCAAATCAGAAGGCTCCAGATTTGTTATTATTTTTGGCGGATGTATGGACATAAAAAATGCTAATAATGAAAAAAATATTAAAAATAGTAAAATGAAAATCAAAATCTTGATTGGCAATTGCATATGGCACCAGTATTTCAATAATATAAAAATATTGTTATGCAGATTTCAAATCATATTGACCCTTAGGTTAACTTTTGCACTTTACTCGTAAAAGCATACAGCGGTCGTATAGTAAAACGCAAAAGTTTAGCTTAGGAAACCTTTAAAAATCATCTTCTATTCTAAAACACCAATGGAAACGCTTGAATCTTTGAAGTGGCTTAAGGATCATAATCTGTACGATTTGTCATACAAATTTTCGCTTTCCCTGAAGAAAATATTTACTCCTTGCCTGGCTGTAAAAGACGAAAAAGTCCTCATAGTCGGAGATATCGGATATGAAAACAGGAACGTGGCAGCAGTGCTGTCAGGAGCTTATTATCTCGCGGCAGAGCAGCTGAATCTGGATGCTAAGCTGATATTCCAGAATGTAAAATCTAGAGGGGATGTTTCTGATGAAGGTGTAGTTAGAGGATTGTCAGAACTTAAAACAGGAAATATAATAATTTTGAACATGTCTGATAAGCTGGGCAACATAAAAGAGCTCGGCAAAAGCTTCAGAAGATGGGTGGCTAAAAAGAATCATAGATTCATCTCTGCAATGAGCCTGGGAGATTTGGCGACAAGCAACATAGACCTGATATTGAAGGCTATAGATGTCAATTACAAGCCTTTGCAGACGCAGCACGAATCAATAAGGCAAAGGCTGGAAAAGGCAAAAGAAGTCCATATTACAACTCCAGCTGGGACTGATTTTTATTACAACAAAAGCGGCATAAATGCGATTTCAGCTGACGGCAATTACACAATGCCCGGCACCGGCGGAAATCTGCCTGCAGGAGAAGTCTATGCTCCGCCTAACGGTAAAAAAATAGAGGGAAAAATTGTCATAGACGGCAGCTCAAGAACCCATGAGCACACAATTCTAATCAGAAACCCTGTGGAGTTAACCATAAGCAATGGTGAAATCACCGACATCAAAGGCGGTGAAGAGGCAAAACAGCTTGAAAACACTCTGAAGTGGGCAGCATCTGTTGCTAAGAATCCCGGCAATGTTAGAAGAATATGCGAGCTCGGAATCGGGCTGAACCCAAACGCTCAGATAATAGGGGCAATGATTGTTGACGACAAAACTCTTGGAACAGCGCATATAGGCATTGGCTCAAATTACTGGTTTGGCGGCAGCATTTATGCAATAATACACTTAGACCAGGTGTTTAAGAATCCCACAATATACCTTGATGGAGAACAATTCAAAATATAATCTTACTCTTCTTCCTCAAGCTGCTGCATCCATTTCGGCAGCTCTATTTCAGGATACTTCTTGTCGGAACCTTCAAAATAAGTCCCCTTTTCCCTTAATTTTTCCATTAATTTCTGCATATTCCACATTATACCTGCCAAAATATATAAAGATTGTTTAGTAAGCTTGAGTGACTACAGCTAGTTTTCCAAAAGAAAAGTATTAAAAGAAAAGCTGAAAATAAAATAAAAATGCCGTACAAACAGGTTATATTGGTAAGGACAGATTTAAAAATGCCTAAAGGCAAAGCACATGCCCAAGTAGCTCACGCTTCTGTAGACTCTGTTCTTAAGTCTGATAAACAAATTGTTGATTCATGGAAAAAAGAAGGCGGGAAAAAGATTGTTCTGAAGGTAAAAGATGAGAAAGAATTGCTAAAATACAAGCAAATGGCTGAAGATTCTGGACTGAAAACCGCTTTGATTAAAGATGCTGGCCACACTGTTCTTGAGCCTGGCACAATCACCTGTTTGGGGATAGGACCGGATTTAGAAGAGGAGATTGACAAAATAAGCGGAAAACTTAAGATGATTTAGTTAATTTTTTAAACTATTAATTTATTCTGAAACCTTATGGGCCCATAGCTCAGGCTGGTTAGAGCGCCGAGTTCAGAAATAGTACCTGAATGCGCAAGTCTTATATGAAATTTTTTGGACACAATATAAAAATCCAAAGATTCTCGAGGCCAGCCGGAGGTCGCCAGTTCAAATCTGGCTGGGCCCATTTATTTTAAGAATTCTAAAATAAGTCGATAGTAAAGAAACTAAAAAAAATTAAGGTGCTGCGTAATTTACAGCTCCATAAGCGTCTTCTCTGCCCCAGCCATAGCTTGTGTCTTTGCCTGCTTTTCCTAAGTCTTTTGCTGTCTTGAACAATGCACTTTCTACTTGATCTACGGTATATGCAGGATGAGCAAGTTTAATTAAAGCCACCGTTCCACTAACCATTGGAGTTGCCATGCTTGTACCACTCCATGATGCATAACCAGTTCCGAGGACACTCGAATAAATCGAAACACCAGGTGCTGAAATGTCAACTGCATTTCCTCTTCCTGAAAAGCTTGCAATCTTATCATATTTATCTACAGCACCAACAGTTGTTGAATAGCTTATGCATCCTGGGATTGAAACTCCTGCATTGCCGCTGTTGCCTGCTGCTACGACAACTACAACACTTTTATTTCTTGCATATTTAATAGCATTTGTTAAATCTGGCAAAACACTGTCACAGAATCCTTTGTAAGTGTAAGGTTGGGATGTTCCCAAACTCATGCCTATCGCATCTGCATTGAAATCATCTGCAGTTCCATAAACACTATCATTACCGTCAACTGCCCAGTAAATTGCAGCAACAACATCACTGAAATAACCTGAGCCAGAAGCAGAAAGTACCTTTCCAGCAATTACGCCTGTTCCAGGAGCCACACCTTTTGCTTTAGAATCAACACCATCAGCAGTTATAATTCCAGCAACATGGCTTCCATGACCATTATCATCAAATGGGTCATTGTCATCATTAACAAAGTCCTTACCTCCTAAATAGCTAGAACTTAATTCTGGATGATTATAGTTGTATCCAGTATCTAACACAACAACCTTTCTTCCATTTCCATTATTTCCAGATGACTGCACTAAATCTGCTTTTATTTGTGTATTGGCTCCGGAATCCATTGCAAACACTTGAATGTCCTCTTGTAATCCTAATGAATCAGCAACATCTTTAGAACAAACTAATGCTCTTAAACTTCTTGCTTCCCTTACTACTTTGCACCCTTGCTTAACCGCTTCTGAAACTTCCTTATCAGTATGGGCTATTACCCTTTCTTTGCCATTTCCTTGTGCCGTGACCGCTAATGTAATTGATAGAATCAAAATTACAATTGATACCGATAATGCAACTGAAATTTGCTTTTTCATCTATTATCGAGTATCACATAATACGCTTTGATTTAAAAATCTTTCGATTATTTTTGACTTCGTAGGGACAATTCAAAAATCACTAAATTTAAAAATGGAGTATAAATCACATACTCAATGCTCCCGTGGTGTAGTCCGGTCTGAAGAAAATCTACTATATGTGGTTGTTCTTTGGGGATAACCAATCATTTCGGATTTTCGATCCGAAGACCTGGGTTCAAATTGGTGAAAGATAAACTCTTAACCATGCGCGTCCCGGCGGGAGCACTCATTCTTATTCACAATGCCCTCGGGCGTGTACATATAGTCTACAAGCGATTTATATACCGCCTTATACCCTTATTCTAGCGGAGGCAAAAATGGAAAAAGGTATAGATATACACAACTATGACAAGCTGTTAGTGTCAACACTAAAAAGGATGAAAGAGTCAAATATATCAGAAAAGAACAAGAAAATAATAGAGAAATTTGGCGATTTCTGCTTTGCCAGCGGCATAGGCAAGGCAAGGGTTATTAAGTA
>JACPJQ010000004.1 GCA_016187465.1 Candidatus Woesearchaeota archaeon | reverse complement strand
AGCGATTCTTTATTTGAAGTCCGGTGTAACCCCAACTCCCACCCCCACCGTTTCCATTACCGCCAGCCCGTCTTCAATCAGTACAGGAGCCTCTTCAACATTAACGTGGAGCTCAACCAATGCAGATTCCTGCACAGCTTCAGGAGGATGGACTGGAACAAAAGCAACATATGGAACACAATCAGTCAATCCGACTTCGACGACGACTTACACCTTGACTTGCACCGGAACAGGTGGAAGTGCAAGCCAATCGGCGATGATTACTGTCCAAACGACAACTGGAAATGTATTTTATATCTCTCCAACCGGATCTGATTCCAATCCCGGAACTTCAGCTTCTCCGTGGAAAACATTTGCTTTTGCGATTCCAAAGCTTAATCCGGGGAGTACTTTGATTTTGCTCGATGGAAATTATTATTTAGCGAGCACAGGAAGAGCAGTTATAGATTGCTCTACAATGAAGGCTAAAAGTGGCACCGCTTTATCTCCAATTACCATAAAATCTCTAAACGAACGAAAGGCTATTATCAAACATGACACCGGAACAACGAACAATGAAAATATTATATTTTTTCTAAATTGCGGCTGGTGGAATGTAGACGGCTTGTCTTTCTTGGGCAACTTATATCCTGACGGAACCCGACCCACTCAATTCATTGCGATATATAATTCTTCTAACATGGTGGTTCGCAGAAACTTGATGAAAGGGCCTGTCGGCGGCGGAGTTGTGACTACCGGCGGATCCCATGATATTTTGATTGAAGAAAACGAACTTTACAGCCACGATCGAAATGGGATTTACGCTTTAAGCTCAAACCATATAACCTTCCGGAGAAATTATTGCAGGGGTGGACCCATTTCTGAAGGCACAGGTGGAGCGGGCGGCCCGCAAGATTGTATTATTTCATATTATTCAACCGACAATATTTTTGAGAACAATATTGCCCAGGACACCTCTTCGGGATGCTTCCATAGCACCGGCCAGAGAGACAGATTTTTGGGCAACATAGCAATGAATTGCCCAAATCTAATCGGTGCGGGCAAACACCCTGGAGAGGGAATGGTCAGTAAAGATGTTTTTGTTGAAAATACAGTTGGAATTGGTGGAGGTAATGGAGCCACAGGCAGAAGCACCATCAATTTTACTGTTAAGAACAGCGCGTTTTTTGGCACTACAAACGTCGGTGTTGTAAGCGACAATTCAAGAGACCCTCGCCGAGGACCAGGACACTGCGCAGGTAGTACTGATGGCACTTGCACAATCCAGCAAGACCCCGGGATTACCGTGCAAAATACTCTGGTGCAGGACGGCAGCGGCGGGTATTATGTTGAAAACGCCAACGAATTTGCAATAAGAGTTTTTGAATATTCTCATGGCTGGAATAACTTTAGATACACTTGGGGAACAGGAACCGAAACAAGAAATCTCGCCACAACACCTCCGCCGGGAGTCAGTGCAACTTCGGATTTGGGAACCTGCAAAGTGTTTATCCCGGACGCGAGTTCACTAAAAGGTAAAGGCAAGAACGGAGCCGACATCGGGGCTAATATTCTTTATCGTTATGAGAATGGCGTTTTGACCAATAAACCTTTGTGGGATCCAATAACGGGAGAATTCCCGCACGGAGCTATTATTCCCGGAGTCAATGACATTGCAGGCCAGTCTGCTTTTGATGTTCATAAAAGATTAAATATCAACACTAACGGTTGCGCGTTCCCGGCCGGATATGGAAGCGGAACAATAACAACTCCAGCTCCCACCATCTCTCTTTCCGCCAGCCCGTCTTCAATCAGTACAGGAGCCTCTTCAACATTAACTTGGAGCTCTACAAATGCAGATTCATGCACTGCTTCAAATGGATGGACTGGAACAAAAGCAACATATGGAACGCAATCAGTCAATCCGACTTCGACGATGACTTATACCTTGACTTGCACCGGAACAGGTGGAAGTGCAAGCCAGTCTGCAATTGTTACAATTCCTACACTAACTGGTACAATTACCGGCCTTGATTTTCCTGGTTCTGACGGCGTGAACACAATCCGCTTCAAATTCACTAATCCGCAAAATAATGGTTTGCCAATTTATGGCCCAGGAGGGCAAGGGGTTACTTATATTTGGCGGGCTTATCCGCGTTTCCAGCCGTACTACTTCACCACATTCTTTTGGGGAAATGATGACGGGCAAGGGAATTTAGATAGTACATGGTTTTGGGATAACGGTAGTCCCGGTACATACTATGGAGCACACCCTTATCCAATTTGGCCGGACTATACTTTTCATAAATGGGAAATTGCTTCTGACGGCTATGACTACACCAGCACAGAGAATGTAGTTTATAACAAATGGTACACGCAAGCCCTTATTTGTTATGCAGACACGGGAGGCAAACACTGCACGTATTACTATAATCTTCCCGACACAACTAAAACTGTAGTCCATGACTCTGTGCCGTCTTGGGGCAATACAAATCCTCCCGCTCCGGCACTAACTTTCGGAGATGCGCCATGGAACCCCGGCAAGGAAGTGTATAACGGCATTCTTCGTGGATTTCAGATTTACAATTCCAAGTTATCTCTTAATGATGTCTTAAGCGAAGTTAATTCACCGCTTTCAACTTCAGCAGGCGCGGCAAGCATCTGGTATTTAAATATAAACCCCACTCCAAATGACATTTCCGACAAAAGCGGAAAAGGACACAATCCGGTGTGGGTTGGAACGAAACGCCCAGCTCTTTATTCGTCTGGTTCCATTCCAAATCCAACTCCTACTGTTACAGTCTCTGCAATTGCAGCCTCTTCAATAACTTCAAGCTCTGCAACAATTACATGGACAACAAATGAAAATGCTGATACTCAAGTGGATTACGGAACAACAACAGCTTATGGTTTATCAACTGCATTGAATACTGCTTTGGTTACTTCACATTTACAATCATTATCAGGGCTAAATGCAAACACTTTGTACCACTATCGTGTTAAATCAAGAGATGCTGCCGGGAATTTGGCACAAAGCAATGACTTCACTTTTACAACTTCAGCAGCTTCAGATGCAACTACTTCTTCAAGCAATCTCCCTTCATGGGTAAAAAATCTTCCTCTTTGGCAATGGTATGAAATTCCTAATACAGCTCTTTCAAGTGTAGCACCAAGCCCGACTCCATGCGGCATTACCGGTCCAATATCAAAAATCGTAGCGTGGACTGGAGCCACGCTTAAGCGTCAGGGGAGTCTCTATGTATTAGGCGCTGCTGGAGGCCATGGAGATTACTGTGGAAATGAAGTTGATGCTATTCAATTGAATACAGATAATCCGAGATGGGTGCAATTGAGTCCACCCTCTCCCAATAGTCAGGTCATAAATTCGGCACAATATTATCTCGATCTCAAACCTAGCGCTACCCATACGTATTACGCTACCCAATTTATAAATGCACGCAATCGCATGATTGTTGTTGATAGTCCGGGCATGGGTTTGGGTGGCTTGCCAAATCCTCCAGCTGGGTGGCCCTATGCAGGAGATCCCGGTTATAGTTTCAGTTTCAATCTCTATACCAATTCTTGGGATGCGCCTGAATACGTTTCTCGTTATACGGGCGGCGGAGATTTTACAGCAGCTTTAGTCGCTAAACATCCTGTAACTGAAGATATTTATTATAGTAGAACATATGGTGGGGAATTTTGGAAGTGGACTCAGGCAACAAATTCATGGTCTAAGATTAATACAAACAGCGAAACGAATTATGCAGGAGCCGCAATAGATCCTAAGCGCAATAGAATGCTTGTTGTTGGAAGCTATTCTGGAACATCAAATCCACGAATCAGAAATCTAGTTGACGCATCATCCATCCCAGTTACCTTCAACGGATTAGGCGCATCTGTACTTCAATTATCCGGATATCCCGGAGTTGTTTATGATGAAGCCAATGATAAATTTTTGGTGTTTTATAATTCCGGTTCCGGGATAAAGATTTATAGGGTTGATGCCGAGACAATGTATGTTGATACTCCTAGTGTTACCGGAACAGTACCAACTGATCGTCAAAATGGAATTCAAAATTCGGTGCAATATGTTCCTGAACTTGGAGGAATTGTAATTGCAAATTCTTATGATGGGAATGTCATGTTTATGAGGACTTCTTTACGTTGAGTAAATGCTACCATTCCAATCCAAAATCCACCACCTCAAGCAGCACAGACTACTATTATCACTCCTGAAGTTGGGACAAAATTTGTACTTGGAGAATCAATTACAACAACCGGCTCTGGCTCAAATCTTAATTGGGATATTGACCTTATCGGTGACGGGCTTCCTTCAATTAAAACTGGAGTCGGCTCAAGCATTGTATTCACTGTTCCTTCGACTGCAACAGCTTCGAATATTATTCGAGTTACTTTAATTGGAGATGGAGGCACTGCTACAAGGGATTATAATATTGTTTCCTCAACAATACAGCCTGCATCCATTCCTTACCCTCAAAGTTCTCTTATTACCGGAATCAATTTTAATTGGACAACTCATAAGCGTCTTGCTCCCGGAAGCGACAACTGGCCAATCACTTGGGCGAATGATGACAATCAATACACTTCATGGGGCGATGGCGGCGGGTTTGGAGGCGCTGACGCAGGTTTGGGAGTTGCCCGCATAAGCGGCACTGCTACAAGCTATACTGGCACTAATCTTTGGAGTGTTCCTCGGGGAACCGCCGGAGGAAAGAGTTACAGGATTATTTCCATAGGTGGTGTCCTTTATATGTGGGTTCAGCCCGGTTCGGATACGCAGAACTATGCGCAAACTAAAGTCTACCAATCATAGTGTATCCTGAACACAGGCCTCTTGGGCTTTCGTGCAGTCGGATGGAATTATCATCCCTACTTTCCTCCAGTTTGGGAAAAATTATGCCGGAGCAAGAGATGCTTATGTATACTCTTATGCAATTAATTTGAAAAATCCTTCTTCTCTTGAAGTTCAGATTCCTGGGGAGATAATTCTTATGAGAGTGCCTCAAGCAAGCATAATGAATCGGGCTTCTTATGAATTTTTTTCAGGACTTGATTCAAGCGGAAATCCGACTTGGACAACAAATCTTGCTGCACGTAAACCAGTATTTGCTGACTCAAAAGGAGTCGGCTGGACAGCCAGTGCCAGTTTCAATAGTGGTCTTGGAAGATATTTTTTGATTACAGAGCATGATGGGTCATTTAATGGTGATATAGGAATTTTTGAAGCTCAAAATCCATGGGGTCCATGGTCGACTATTTACTACACATCAGCGTTTGGCTCGCCAACTATACCTGCAAACACCTTTTTCTGGAATTTTGCAAACAAATGGCTTTCAACAGATGGAAAAGATTTCACGCTTGTTTTTACAGGTGTGGGAGAAAGCGATTCGTGGAATACTGTGAGAGGGAATTTCCTCTTCACAAATTAAATTTTTCTATTTATTTGAGCTATTTACTCAAATAATTTTAACTCCTCAGCTTTCCAATGCAACGTGGAATGTGCCTAAGGTTGATTAATTGCTACAAATATGGCAGGGCGGTACATTGATTTTTATAATCCAGTTATGTAATTTTCAAAAAATTGAGGATTGCGCCGCTTCTGAAAACCATAAACTATAAATACACGATTAGATTATTGTTGGATATTATATCCAAGAAGGTGCAGATTATGAAAAAGACATTAGGTGACAGAGTCATAAAAAATTTTTCTAAGGTTAAATTAAGAAAAGCTTCTGTCAGGGTGCCAAGATTGAATGTTAAAAAAGCAAATGCCGCAAAGAGCAAAAGCGACGACAGAATACCAATTTCTTCTATTATAAACATCCTCATTAAAAGCGCTGCGGAGAAGGCAAAAAAGGAGAGGAAAGAAAGGGCGCATGAAGATAAGAGCTATAAACTTGCAAAAGAAGAGCTGCCTTCTGCGGGCGGCTATGGCTCTGTTTCCAAAAGCTATGGAATTTCCCCTCATTCATCTTATGTCGACTACAAGAAATTGTTCAGCTACTTGGGAAAGTTCAGGGCGAAATCAGCTTATGAGGACGTTGGAGATACCCCGGTCAATGCATCAAATGAAGAGAATGCATTCGCATTGATAGGGATTGAAACAATGGACAAAGGCGCGAGATACGTAAAATATTTTTTCCCTAAAGGGGCGGATTTTCACGCCACTCTTACATCCTTAGTTCCGATTGCCGGAATGAGCTCGTCAGAATGGGAGCAGTTCAAGCTTTGGATGAAGGTGGATCCCGTTATGTATGCGCTTAAGACGTCAACTTCCTAGCCAAATCCGGTTTCCTTCCACATCTTGTAAAGCAATGCCCTCCCAGCAACCAGCTTGCTTGCGATTTTATCTGATTCTGTCATGTATTTTTCAGCTATGTTTATTCTTTCACCAATCTCCCCAACCATCTTCTTTTCATCTTCTGTCAAAGAGCCGCCGCCTGAAACAACGCTGTAGAATTTCTTAAGGTTGGAATAATCATAATCAACCTGCATGGCAGACATGTATCCTTTGGCGCCTTTTCCTGATGCCCGGGATTCACTTGCTGTTCTTTCAAGATTCTGCTCGCCTGTTGCCTCAAAAAGCTTGGAAATGTCAACCGGCTTCTGCTCAGGAGAGATATCTTCTGCAAGCCTGTCAGTCTTCAGCTCCTGCATTGACTCCATTATCAATCTCTCTATTTCATTAACCTCCTTTTTGCGCTCTTCCTCCATCAGCTTCAGCTTTTTTATCCTTTCTTCAGGCAGCAGCTTGTGCAGTTCTTTCTTGTTGATGGTCATTTTAATCTATTTTTGTCTAAAAAATAACGCCTAATTAACCCTGCTTGCACTCTAATTTATATAAAACTTTGCAAGCATCTAATAAACTTACTTTATAATCTTAGTACATCAAACAAGTATTTTTTCTTTAAATCATCGATAAATTTTGGTATTTCTACCAGAGCCTTTTGCGTCTCTGCCAAGCTAATTGGCGTACCATAGTAGTTAATAGAGTTTCTTATTTTTCTGTACCTATCAAAAGACTCTGCTATTTCCTTTTCATTTAATATTTCCGCAATAAAGGCAGTTATGGCTTCATGGGAGTAAATCTTGTAGCCTTTATAAACAGCAATTGCCTCGCATATCTGCCTAAAAGATTCATAGCACTCCCTCATTAACAGTGTTGCATTAGCATCGCTTGGGTTTAACTCTTTTATAACTTTTAATATTTTATAAGATTCTGTAATTAATGATTTAGCTAATTCTGTGTCGGAAGTGGCTTTTCTTACCAAATTTCTCCTTATAAAATCTTCAAAATTCATTTTAATACATAAAAATGCCCTCTTAAAACTCTTCCATTGGCTATGTTATTAACTAAATGAGGATTATTTTTTTTCAGTTTCTCATATTCCTTTTCTGAAAAAACATGCAGCTGTACTTTCCTTTTCAGCTTTTTTTCAAATTGCTCTAAATTTAGCTCTTTTTTAGTCTCTGATAATATAAATATGTCTATATCGCTGTTTATCGAGTCTTCTCCTTTCTCAAACGAGCCAAAAGCAACAATCGCAGGATATGCAAATTCCCTGTCTAAAAGGCTGATAAGCCCGGAGTCAATTAAATTTTGCATATTGAAAAATCTTTTATATTCTCTAAATTTTTCATTTTCTATGTCGGCTTTATAATTTTTGACGTACTTGCTTTCTGTTTCCAGAAGAAAGCCCTCTTTTTTCAATTGCTCAAGATATTTTTTAGCTGTCATTTGATTAATTTGCAGAACCCTTGCTAATTCCCTTATATGAAATTCCCTGTTTGACTCTTCAAAAAATGGTTTTAAAATGCCTATTTTTTCATACATATGAATAAAAAAATATACAGATGTATATAAACTTTTCTATTTTAAAGGTGAGCAAGTTCAGAGATGAAAAATGCCTGAAACTGATATTAAGGGCAATTTAAAAATTTCACATAACAATAATTTCACTCTAACGGCACAGCGCTCCACAATGTCCAGTCATTGCTTGGAGCATAACCGCCAAAGATGTAATAAGGCGGCTTGTTTTGGCCGAAGAATGAGTACTGAACATCTGACCATGTTTGAGGAACTCCTGCTCCTCTGAAGCCCATTCCGTAAACAGGCGAGCCAAAAAAGCGCCATGTCTTCATCAGGCCGTGAAAATCGCTTAAGTCAGTTGAGGCATCAGCCCCAGGCTCTACAGTCACAGCTTTTTCATATCCATATTTTTTGAGTGTAGACATTATCTCCTTTATCGGGCTGTTGCCCTGCCCGGGAGCCAGATGGTCGTCATGATAGCCATAATTGTCTGCCAAGTGAACATTGCCCACCATCTTTTCTTTCGCAAGGCTCTCAATTGTATCAACGGCCCACCTTTGGAATGTTTTATCATTTTGCTCTCTTGTCTTTCTTGGATCATCCTGCCAATATTTTCTCCAGAGATTTATATGCCCAGTGTCAATTGTTGCTTTTATATGCCTCTCTGCCAGTTTTTCTGCTTCTTCCCTGCTCACACCCATGTAGTAGGGGTTTGGCTGCAGGTGCTCGCCCCTGTAGATTTTTTTCAATCTGTCTGCGGTTATCTCTTCAGGAGCCATGCTTGCCCCAAATGGTATTTCGGGCTTTGTAAGCATGTCAACCATTCTTTCCCTTGATTTCTTGATTATCCATTTAAGCTCTTCAGGATGTCCGCCAAACCTTTCCGGGAAAATATGCTCAACGGCAACGAAAACCGGATTATTGGGATCGCGGGTCTTCTGCAAAGAGTGTATTCCTGCTTCTGCATAAAGCCTTACGCCGTCGCTTTCCAGCCTTTTGATTGGGGTAATTATGTGGCTCTTGGTTTCGTACGTGTCAAGAGCTTGCTGCAGTTGTCCAGAAGATGATGTGCGGGCAAAATCCAGATTTCTTCTAGTATCTTCAATAGCCCTCTTTATCAACTCCAATGGATGCTTCATTTCCGGGGCTGCAAAACCTCCGGTGGCTCTGTAGAGTTCATCGTCCTGTTTTAAAATCTTCCACTGTTCCTCAGGAGGTGTTGTTTTATCTAATCCCTCATAGAATTTTTTGGCTTCTTCAAGCTTGTTCAGAGTTTTTATGTTTCTTTCTGTGCCCAATCCATAATAAACTGACCATCCTCTTGAGGTGCCTTCCTGCGCATCCAGAGTTGCCCTGACATAAGCTTCTTCTGGATACATTTTCTCATAATAACTGAGTTTTCTTCCCTTTTTTTGCTCTAAATATCTGTTGTATTCTTTAGCTTCTTCTCTGAAGTCCTCATAAGTTTTTAGCCTTATTTTAAATTCCTTTGTAGTTTCATCAAACTCAGGAACTCTGCCTTTCGCAGGGTCATAAGGATCAATAATCATTCTATTTTCGTAGTCAGTATAGTCTCCTTTCCGAATGAATACCTTATTGCCTTTTTGGTCTTGTCCCCAGTAATCTTCCTTGGCACGCTTCCAATCAGGATGCGCAACTAACCTGTCTTTCTGCACAGTCTCAATCTTTGCGGATGTCCTGTCATCAAGCAGTTCAAAATGAGCGCCAATTTCCTGTGTATGGGCCTGCCTGAACATAAGCCTGCCGCTTGAATCTCTGGCAAGGTTAAGCCTGCCCGTCTCATCATCCATATACATGTCGGTCATTGGGCGTTCAAATTCCCCAGAATGGATTACAACAGAGCCGCCGCCTAAATCCGCCTGAAAATCAATAGCTCTCTTCAGCTCAAACAAGTCTTGCGTTGCGCCTGAAATTGAGAAATTGCCTCTTTCGTCTCTGCCCATCATGCCCATTAATTGGAAAGAGGCATGTGTTGTGAATTTGACTTCGTTTGCCAATGAAAGCTCTCTTATGGCTTGCCTTTGGTCTTCGCCAAGCATCTCTGGAGTCTGGGCATTCCTGTTTCCTGTCCTGTAGCCCGGAAACTGGATTTCTATATTGCCCGTGCCCATTCTTATTTTGGAATATATGCCGGCAACGTTTGCAGCAGAAATGCCCATTGGAACGCTCATTCCGATGTCTTTAACTCCCAAATCAGCTCCGTAAGGCGGCTTCTCGCCATACGATTGTGGATCCATTGCATTAAAATAATCCACTACAGGATGATGAGAATAATAACCTGAGCCGAATTTCATTTTACGCCTTTTTTATTTGGAGTTTGAATAATTCCATTTTAATTTTTAATATGCTCGCTTCGTTCGCAAACTTTTGTGCTCGGCTTCACTTTTTGGACATATCGTTCAGCCTCGCCTGTTTTTTCATTGTTTATTTTATTTTTGTTAATGTTTAATCGTTAATGAATTTTTTCGTATTGTTTTTTTATTTATTTTTAACAGTTTATTGAAATTGCCTATTATTGCTGATTAGTATTCTTATCGGAAAGGTTGTATAAATAGTTAATGGTTTTGAAAATTTTATTTATATCTGATTTTAAGGATGAAAATAATAAATGACAGTACAAAAACAATAAAATTTGCAATAACAATCACAGCATCTTTCTTCAGAACACCATAAATCAACCATAAAAAAACACCGGCACAAAATATTAAAAACATTCCTAATGAAATATCTCTGGCAGATTTTGTTTTCCAAGTCTTTATTAATTGAGGGATAAATGCAATAGTAGTAAGTGTAGCTGCAATAGACCCGATTATGGTTGTATAGTCCATATTACAGATGTTTTACCAGTTCAGCATATCATGCTGCTTCTTGAAATGATGATAGGTGTTCCACATGACTTTCTTGACAGAATCCTGGGCATTCTTCCTTGCGATAGCCAGCCTCATCATGTCTGTCTGAGTGGGCTTTTTGGATTTTTGCTTTAGCGTCTTGCTTGTCTTGAATGAGGTAAACAACTCTGCAAATCCTTCAAATACCGACATGAAAGGCCCTGAGCGTTTTAAAGGTGTTTTTGGCAGCTCTTTTTTCTCTTCAAATTCTTCTCCAGCTTCCTTTAAGTACCTCATCAGCTCATCCCCCAAAGCTTCCAAGGCAGATTTGACAGAGCCGTCTATAACTCCAAGAAGCTGAAAATCCTCCTGCTCCCTCATTCGTTTGTAACTCTCAATTTCTTTGTCAGTCCATGCATACGCCCTAAAATCCATCTCAACTCTTCCGAGATGCAAAGGTCCTCTCTGGTATTCCTGCGAGTAGTTCATCTCCGGGCGGGTCCTGAAAAGGTAATGCATAAGTACGCATTGGTTAACAGAGCCAGACGGCTTTATAGCCAAAATCTCAACTTCTATCATTGAGCTTTCAAAAGCCACCAGCAAATCTGGGGTGTCTGCTCTTGTCTGGTCAAGCTGCAGTCTTTGTATGTTCTTTAGGTAAGGCTTTACCCATGTCATGTACATTCTTATTATTTCAAAATGCTGCCTTAAGTATTTTAAAGTGAATTTCCTCCTGTTTTTCAGCTCTTCGTAAGTGTGCTCCTTCCACGCCAGGAACGCCCTCAGCTTTCTTTTTAATACCTCCCTAACCTTCCTGTTGAACTGCCCCCTTTCCCTCTCTACAACTACATCCACGTCTTCCTGTTTTTTTGGATGCGTGGAAAAGAACAAGTCCGGCAATGTCGTGAACTGCACTTCTCTGGCCATGCCGTAAACAGAGGCTGGATTTTTTGCGCCCTGCTCCACCAAGTCAACCCAGATGCCCTTTAATGTTATTTCAGCGCTTTCAGCGCTCGGGCTGTGAGTGTAAGAGTCTCCATAGTAGCTAAGTCTTTCGTCAAGGACTCTCATCTCCCTTACAAGCTGGAAAAGCTCCCTTACCATCTTCCCTATGGTTGCAAGGAACTGGCTTACTTTGTCCTGCTGCAGGCCCAGCCTCTGCTGGGATGCCCCAAAAAAAGCAGAGTTTTCAGCTGCTGCAAAAACATCAGTGATTTTGTCAATCCTAGGAAAGCCGCCAAAATACCTTAAGTAATGCAATGTCCAGAAATAGGGCTCTTCAATGGAAATATTATAGCCTTCGTAATGCAGCCTATATCGTCTAGCTGGCTTTGGATAGCCTGTCTTGATGGATGAGCTTCTGAATTCCTCGCTTACCTCGTTTTCCTCAAACCCGTATTTCTTAAGCTCAGCATCAGTTGCCATTTTGCCTCTTTTTTATTTTTTGTTGTATGTGCCTTTTTTATACTTATTGTTTTTACTTACAGATATCCAGGCGGAGATAACCCAAAAAATTATTCATATATCTTCAAGTCGTCATCATCTTCGCGCTTTGATTTTCTTTCATTCAAGTTCAAGTCAATTACATCCTGTTTTCTGAGCATTTCCTCCACTTCCATACTGGTTTTACCCAGCAGTTTGGCCAAATCTTCTATTTTCAGTTTCATCACCCTTTTTTCTTTTTAATTTCAAGCACAAACCCATCTTTATGCTTCTTGAACTCCATCTCCATGCCCTTCTTCAGCCCTTCATATTCTGCAAGGAGCTTTGGGATTGTGATTACAAGCTGTCCGGAAGGAAGTTTTTGCACCTTTACCATTTTGATAATAGTATTTTAAATAGTATTTTAAATAATTAAAAAGATAATTTTAAAAATATTCTAAGTAATAGTATTTAAAGCTTGCGGTTTTATAGAATTTAGTTAAGCAATAGGCAGCCATACGACCAAATGTTCTTTGTACATATTGAATATGTCATAATCGTTATACTGGTCGACAAATTGCTGCTTGAAATTCTCAATTATTTCCCTTAAAACTTTGTCATTTTCTACATGGATTTCTATTGTTAAGTCATACTTTCCCAGAAGTTCCAGAGCATAAAGGCATTTGTTTGTTTTATCAAAGAACTCAATGATTGATGATGCTGTTTTATTATTTTTTAGGTTGAAGTTTATTTGTATGAATTGTAACCCTAACTTATCGAAATTTGGAGCAGAAACATAAGCAATAATGACGCCCTCTTTTTCTAGTTTTTTTATTCTGTACTTAACAACTTTTGAATCAATATTAATCTTATTGCCTAAATCAATCAGGCTAATTCTTGCCTCTGTTGAAAGTATTTGCATGATTTTAGCGTCGATATCATCAATGGGATATTGGCGTATTTCATCTTGATAAAAAGAATGCTTTGAGGTTTTGCCTGCAAAAAGGAATTTCTCATTTAATCTGTGTGTTGTTAGTACTGTATGAACTTCTTTTTCTAATATATAATCGCCAAATTTCTCTTTAAATTCAATCAAAAATTCTTTGAATTGTTTAGCATTTTTAACCATAAGCAGAAAAATTAAATCATAAGGACCTTCACAGCTTCCAAAATAAGCACAATTTTTTTGATTTTTTATATATTCAATTATTTTATTTTCAATCTCGGGAGTTGTTCTGTGGAATTTTACAAAAGTCTTATAATAGAAATATCCGAGTTTTGCTGTGTTAAAAACAGCATAAAATCCCTTTATGTAGCTCTCTTTCAATAGCCTTTTAATCCTGAAATTTACAGTTTCCTTTGAAGCCCTTACTTTTTTAGCTATTTGCGTAACTGATGCCCTTGCATTTAGGTCCAATTCATACATTATTTTCTTGTCCAATAAGTCCAATTCCATATTTTTACTAAAAATACTATTTTATATATAAATTTTCTCTTTTTTTGTAAGAAATTGATGAAAATATTAATATATATGTAATAAATATTTACCACTATTTAATAATAAAATAATTCAAAATGATGAAAATGACGGACCAAAAAGAAGAAACAATTGAAGCTAAAGTCGATGCTAATTATAAAAAATATGGAATATTGCAAGGACCTAAACCTACGTTTCATTACTATTTAACTCCACCCCAAAGATTGATAGACATTTATTATACTTTTGCTTTGACAGAAAATGAAAGACAAATTGTTAAGCTTGCAGGTGGTAAAATAATAAAAGGAAAGGACCGGAAAAGAATTGCCGATAAGGTGGGTGTAAGTGAGAAGTATGTTCGTGAAAGAGGTTGGCATGCCCCTTATAGTGTACATGAAAGAGAACATATATACGACGATATGGTTAGTTATTTCACACATGTGATAAGCGCTTTTAATTTGGGGGTAAAAGCTCAAAATAGTAAAGATCTGAAAAAAAGATTAGATGTATATTTAAGCCCTAACGAGTTTGCCGCATGGAAAACAAAATTAAAGGGACTTAGAGAGGAATGCGAGCGTAGGAAAAGCCCGGATTGGGAAATTTGGAGATACAGAGAATTGCTTCACTATCTGGATGAAAACCAAAAAGGATTCAAGCAAGCAGCGAAAGGGGATTTGGATGAACAACTTATAGAACTCGCTAAAAAATTTAAGAATTGTAGTTTAGATAGGTCTTACATAATGGAAGAATTTTTCAAAAGAGTACCTACAATCAAAATAGTAAATAATTTTCAGGGCGTACTCGAACAAATGGGTAAATATGTGAAAGCTAAAGAACTTATAGGAAAGTATAAGTTTCAAGAAAAAGCTTAAGAGGTATAGAACAATCTCATCAGCAAAAAAACCAAAAACACAACAAAACCTTTAAAAACAGCAAAGATTAAAGGTTTAATATGAAGCAGGAAATGGTGCAAATATCAAAAAAGGAGTATGAGGAACTCCTTGAAGAAGTTGGAATTTTAAGGAACGAGGAAATGATGGCTGCAGTCAAAGAAAGTGACGAAGCCAAGAAAAAAGGGGTTAAAACTTGGGAGCTTAGAACTTAACGATAAATCTTGTGAGAGCCGACTGTTACAACAACTATTTCTTTATTTTCGTCATCAATTTCATAAAGCATTCTGATATCGTAGCCTAGAGAGCAGCTCCATTTTCCTTCTAATTTTCCCTTTAATTTATGGGCATCTAATTCTCTTCTTGGGTCATTTTTAAGCTTCTCTAATTTTTCAGCTACGCCTTCCCTAGAATTAATAACATTATAAAATTGTTTTTCAGCTCTTTTGCTTCTGGTTGATGATTTATACATGATTTTGAAGATTGGTTATTTTATAGAGAATTTTGAATATCCATATAATTGTCAAAATTCTCTAAGAGAACTTTGAATGTAAAGTGGCAAAATTGAGGGTTATTCAAAGTTCTCTATATAAAATTTCTGTTTTGCAGTATAAAACCGCAACAATTTTAAATAATCCAATAATCTGCATTTTAAAATGGCAATGGAAAGGCCCGCATGGGTAAAGGACAAGAAAGTGGCTGACGATTTTGAAGTAATTGAAGTCAAGAAATGGGACGACTACAAGGACTTCAGGATGGACGACGGCTGCTATGTCCTAATAAGGGTACACTGGGACAGGGGCGAGATAGGAGTTGCTGTATGCGATTACCAGCATACAATCTTAAAAGAATTCAGAGGAAAGAGAGTGCAGGATTTATACCATGCAATCTTTGAGTATAGTGAAAAGCACAGCAAAAACTGGTTCAAGAGGCTGGACCATGCAGCCTATCTTGGAAAAGAATTGAAGAAAGCTGAGATATGCCTTGCGATTGGAACAGAATATGTTCAGGAATGATTCCTTATAGTTTTTATTTCATCAATCATATCACTAGCCAAATAAGTAAACCCCTTTTTCTTTTTCAATAAAACATCGCCAATCAAGCCATTAAAATAAGCTGCATTTATAGCACTTTGCAACAGATTCCCGCTTTGCGCTAGAAATCCTGCGCACATGCCAGCCAAAACATCACCTGTGCCGCCTTTTGTCATGCCAGCGTTTCCTGTTTTGTTGTAGAGGATATCATCTTTTGAGAGGATAATGTCTATTTTGCCCTTCAGCAGGATAATGTTGTTTTCATTTAGGAATTTTTGAGTTGTGTTTTTTATTAATTTTGATTTTTTAACTGGATTTTTTTCGTTATTGATTAAACGTATAATGGATTTATTTATCTTAGAATTTATCAAAAAATATTCCAGTTCTTTTGAATGTGGAGTGATTATTGAATTTTCTGCATCATTCGTCGAGATTGCTTTTATTGCGTCAGCGTCAATGACTTTGAATTTTTTTACACTTTTTATTATCTTTTTGCAGAATTGCTTTGTGCTTTTATCTAAACCAATACCGTTGCCTACCAACAGAACATCAAATTTTTCCATTTCTTTTTTAACAATGCTGGAATGGCTTAAATTAAAAAAGTCCCCCTTCAATTTCATTGTTACCAAATCTGGAGAATAAGCATTAACCGCCCATGCAACCTTTTCTGGAGCTATCACCTTCACTAAGTCGCAGCCGCTTCTCAAGGCAGCCAGTCCAGCCAGCGTAATGGCGCCGACAAAATCTTTTGAACCACCTACAGCAAGAACTAATCCATTATCGCCTTTGTGGCTGTCTTTATTTCTTGATGGAAGTTTAATTTGGGACTGGGTTATGAAGTGCATTTTTATCTCGCCAGCCCAATATCCGCAACAACAACCTTATCCTGGAATTTTTCAAGCCCTTTTTTCATATCGTGGAATGTCACAATCAAATCTGCGTTGACGCATTTGTCAGGAACATCCCCTGTATCCGGATTCAGTCCAGTTGGAATATCAACTGATATTTTATACGCCTTTGAGTTGTTTATGTCGTCAATTATTGCGGAAATCTCCCTGTTAAGCCTGCCCTGAATGCCTATGCCAAGGACAGCATCAATTATTATGTCATAAGCATCAAAATCAACTTCGTCTTCCATAAGAAACTGTACCTTTTCATTGTGCTCTATTTTTTTGAAATTTATCAAAGCGTCTTTTTTCAGCTTGGATTCGTCGCCAATAAAAAGAACATCTGTTTCAGCTTCATCGCATAGGTGCCTGGCAGCTACAAATCCATCTGCCCCATTATTGCCGTGGTAGCATACAATAAGAATTCTTTTGTCTTTTAACTCAAACCTCTGCATTATGGCTTGATAGACAGCCCTGCCGGCATTCTCCATCAAGCTAAGCCTTGGAATATCGCTGTTGGCTTCTAAAATTCGCATATCCTGTGATGAAATCATTAGGACTAATTCAAAAAATGCTTTATCTTATTTTCTGCATCAATATTGCTGTCAAAGTTTCTTATTGAATCCCGCATTTCATTTTCTGTTAAGTAACTGCACTCAACCAAAAAATCCGTGAAGTCAACTTTATCTGAGCTTGAAATTCGTTTGAGCAAAAATTCGTAAGGGTAATTGATTGCAGGCTTTATAACCTTTTTCCTTATCAAGTCTATTATCGTCTTGTTTGCCCATTCTATAATGATGTCATTTTGCACAGCATTAAGGAAAGAGCTATCCGGAAAAGCCTCATTTAAAAATTTTACCATCTTATTGAAATCTTCCGGCACTTGCGGCAGGATATGCTCCATCGCGCCGCATTCCCCAAACATTCCATGCTTTAAGGGAGTCCCCTCCTGATTTAAAAAAGGGCTCCTGTTGAAAGGAAACAACCTGCAGACATAAGCTCTTTTTGTATGATAGATTGAGCATTTATTGTTCTTGAGAAACGGGCATGCGTCTGTCGCGCTGTCCATAAAATATGTTAATATTATTGCCTTATTTGATTTCAAGTCCATGATTGCCCTCAATGGCTTTATGTTAGCGTCAACTTTGGCTTCATGCTGCCATTCCATAAATCTTTTTGCCTCCCAGTCCCACAAAGGAAACGTCATCTGTTCTGAGGGAACGAGCTGCACTACAGGCATTTTCCCGAATGCAAACTCTTTGATGAATTCCCTGTCTTCTTTTGGAATCATGCCCCTGATGTGGCTGCAGCAGCTTCCGCAGGCGCTGCACTTGAATTTTGGGGTTTCTGACTGGATTGGAATCAACATTTTGTTTAATTTTATTTTATTTCTTTTTCCATAAATACGGATGGCGTTTTTCTTATGACAGCCTCCTTAACTGAAACAAAACCAGCATCACTATAGTATTTTTTTAGAAACTTGTTGGATTTAACAATGTCTATTCTGAGATTTTTAATTTTTTTAGACTTGGCAAAATTTTCAATTTGAGACAATAGTTTCTTGCCTATTCCTTTATTTTTTAATCGCCTGGCAACCGCAAGCCTGCATAAATACAAAGCGGATTTATCAGAATCCCAAATATTCTTTGGGTGATAGAATGGCATGGTTCTTGACAATGTTGCTGTCCCAATTATTTTTTTATTAACCGCAAAATAAAATACTTTTTCTTTTTCTATATCTTTTTTAAAAAGATTTCTTGGATATGGTGTACTCCATTGATTTATTCTTTTGGATTTAAGCCATTCTGCGCATTCCAGTATAATCCCATAAATTTTTCCAAGATTCTTAACTCTGGCTTTCTTCATAATAATCTTTTCATGCATCTTATTTTTGTTTTTTAATTATCAATTTTTTTATACGGATGATTTTTGTTGTGGATTTTATTTAATGATTTTCCGTTATTGAATTGTATTTAAATTTTCAATCCGCCTGCGGCGCATATTACAGCTCGGCGGCAAAGGCAATTGCTGTGTTTCTTTATGTTTTTATTTCAATAGCCTCTCCTCCTCGCCTATCCATTTATTTTATTTTTTATTGTTTTATTTTTGTTATTGTTCAATCGCGATTGAGTTTTCATTAATGAGTCTTGATTAATGTTCATCGTTATTGTATGTTGCTATTGCATTTATTCTTTCCTAACCTTAAACCCGCCGCTCGGCAGCGCCCTGATTATCTCGTCAATTGAGCCGCCAATCCTGTGCTGGATGTATTTTGCAACCGAGCTGACTTTTTCATCGCCTTGGACTAAAACAACATACTGGCTGCAATGGGCTTTGACTGCGTCAAGAGGTCCTGCCATCACTTGCTGCCTTTCATTCATTCCAATGGCTAAATTTACTTTGTTGCTGATGTAATCTGTCTTGCCGTAAACCATAAAAGCGCCTTTTCCCATGAACTCTCCTGACTTGGTTTTCTTGCTTACCTGCTCCGGCATAACATAGAACACAGGGCTTGTCTGCAGCCCGAGCTTCCACACTCTGCTGAAAGTGCACGTTGCATCTGCCGCCTCCTCTTTTGTTTTGGCGCCGATCTGCCTGTTATCGCTTTTTACAACAAAAAAAGGCGAGCCTGCCATGTCTGTATGAAACACTAGGTCATTTGCCTCTGTGTGTTTTTTCACAACAATCTCATTTGAAGTGGCATCCCTTCCCCCAACAACCAAAAAACCCTCCGAGCTTACAAACCACCTGAACTTTTCATACCACTCGCGCTTTCTTTCCTTGAATCTTTCCTGCTTGGATTTTTCCAGGGATATTCTCTCTTTTTTAGCCTCTAATTCCTGCAATTTTCTCAGGCTTTCCTTTAATGCCTTTTCAGCGCCTTCAATCTTTTTCTTTGCTTTCTTGGCCTTTTCAAAATACACAGCAGCATTCTCATCTATGCTTTTTGCCAGATCCAGCGTCAGCCTTGCCATTTTATTGAATAAAACTTTGTTATTTTTATATTTATGCGATTAGCAAGATTTAAATAAGCATTATTCAAGAGAGTGTTTGATGATAAGAAAAGCAAAAGAGGCGATTAAAAAGCTGGAGTTCGGAGTGCTGCAATTCCTGGTTGGCGCTCTGATGCTCATCGGGCTTGTAGGCTATTTTGGCAGCGTTCCAGCCGACTTGGACTGGATTGACCATACTATCAGCTTTATTGTTTTTTCCTACCTGTTCTATAAGCTGAATATAACCTCGATCTTATTCGGAAAAACATCAAAATCTGCAAATTTGATGATAATCCTTTCTTATTTTTCCCTTTTCTTCAAGGACATACTAAGCTACACAAGGCTGGATGCGTTCAATTTCAAAATCATAAAATTTGTTTATCATGGGTATCTGTTTTTCCGGGACAATCTTGCTGCTGCAAACATTGCGGCATTCTACATCGGGATTGGGGGAATTTTTATTGTAAGCATTTATCTGGCAAAAAAGATTGAGGTGTCTCATCCAAGCTTCTTATATGCCATTTACCAAAAAAAAATTAAAAATGTTTTAATAAAATTTCTTTCGATTTTTGTGCTTCTCTTGGGATTTTACCATTTTGTGTTCAGCACAATCCTTGAATGGCTTGAGTTTGCAATAGACGATCCAGTAGTAGCTACTGGAATTATATTTTATGCATACAGCATAGCAAAGCACCATCAGAAATTCCATCCTGATAACGTTATTTTTAAAATCGGCGATTACAGCCAAAGACTGTACAGAAAGTTCGTGTCGCTGTTCCACTACAAGAAAACGCTGCCGTTGGCGATATCCGGGCTGCTGGTAATGCATGCCCTGGCTGACCTGGGGGTTTTTGCATACTCGCTCACATTCATGAAGGAGAACCCGTATCTTCAGGAATTAAGCAGCAGCCATGTTCCGTTTCTGAAACTGTTTTTGGGCGATATGCCTGGTATGCCGAGCTACGCCGCAATTCCATTGCTAATTGGTTACCTTCTAAATGCTTTATCATTGATCGTGTTTCTGCTTATCCCGATAGTAGTCTGGGCGCAGATGATGTCGCAAAAAGAATTTCATTTCAACAGGGTTGTGCTGTTTTTTGTTTATTCGTCGGCAGTGGCTTATATCCTGCTGCCGGGCTACATAATCAGGCCATTGGCAGACGCTTCAATAAGCGGCGTTGACATCTCTTCAGTCTCGCTATTGAAAAGCAGCTCAGTTCTGGACAGGTTCTTTCCGGATAAGTCAACCATGATAACGGCTGTATCTTTGGTTTCTATAATATTTGGGCTGGCTGTTTATGCCTTAGGCTCAAATCCTAAAATCAGGAGAGAGTTATATGCAATCCTGATAATCGGAGGGCTTGTGTTTTATACCGCATATATTTACTATTTTTTCAGCAGCCTGCTCTTTTATTTTTACAACAGCATTATTGATGTGATTTTCACACGGCATTTTTTGATAGGAATCTCCCTCCTTATAATTTTGATGTTATCCGCCGTATTTTATATGGGCGGTTATCTGGTGTTCCTGTATGAGGTGGTCATGGAATACCATAAGAAAAAATGGTCGGAGCCTATTGACGAGGAATTGGTTTTTGCAATTAAGAGTATTAAGTCAATTGAAAGGGGCGTGGCAAAGCCCAAAAGAGGGCAAGCAGCATTGGATGTTTTCAAATACGCCCTTGCCGCTTTTGTGTCGATCGCAGTTTTAGTTGCAGGCTACAGGATGGTCAGCGGAGTGAGCGAAAAATCCTGCAATGCGGAAATTGCAGAGTTTGAAATTGGGATGAAGGGCATTGACAAGAGCCTGCACTTCGGCTCCAGGGAACTTCAGGATATCAATGTGCCGTGCAAGGTTGACAAAATATATTTTTTGGATTTGAACAGAAATCCGGAGCCTGAAAAGTTTAAAGAGACTCCTATAATGGAGGATGCGCTCAGAAGCGGAATTAATAATAACATATTTTTAGTCAAGGGAGGAGATGTCAAGCGCTCGTTCTATGCCGGAAATCTGGAGATCGTTTACCCTTATTATATATGCTTCCTGCCGAAGTTTGACAGGATATCTTTCTTTGCAGAAGGCGCGGGAAAATCAGCAAAAATAGCCAGCGCATGCAGCCAGCCTGAATGCACATTGATACCGGTTGATATAGGCAGAGATGAAGCAAGAAATGTAATAAATGAAATTTTAAATTCTTGCACCAACTGCCCGACAGACATTGATTCTGAAATGGCACAAATTGAGCCTACAAAGCGCAATGTTGAAATCTTCAGAAAGTTTATTGTTTGCGACGGCATAACAAGAGTGGAGATTGTGATAAAGCCGAAGAAAGGCGCTGAATTAAAAGGATTCAGGCTGTATGAGTATATCCCAAAGACGTGCATTGACGACTTGAATAAGTATCTAAGTGACGCAACAGATGGTGGTGGTGAAATTTTCATAAAAAATGATCCTCTGATAATGTGGCATTTTGGTGATGTTGGTGATGGAAAACGTGTTTCTTATAAATTGAATGCAGAACTTAGCGAGGAATGCGCGCAGTCCATCCAGGGGCTTGGGATTGTGCAGCTTATTGAAGGCAATGTGATACAAAACACTCCACCAAGATTTATTGAAGAACTGCCAGATGCCCAACTAACCTGGGTCGGGATGCATAATAATGTAATAAAAAAAACACTATGGCAGTACGCAGAGGACGATGAAACCAGAAAACAAGATCTTATTTTTACGATTGCAAGCCAAACTGATAGTAATCTGGTTGAGTGCCTAGTCACCGCCCAAAATCATATAGACTGCGAGGTAAAAGAGAATACCCAAGGAACCTCAACAGTGACTGTGCAGGTCAGCGATTCAGAATTAACTGCCCAGAGCAGTTTTGATATTGCCATTAAAGAGAACGAAGGGGAGGTTGAAGAGGAGGGCTAGCATGTTGGACTGCAATAATTCCGACAGATTTATAAAAAATGATTGTAATTGGTGCAGGATATGGCAGAAGAAAACATAAGCCCGGAGCAGCTGAAGGCTCTGCAGGAAAAGATAAAGCAGATGAGTCCTGAGGAATTGAAGGAGTTCCAGAAGAAGCAGTGCATATTCTGCCAGATAATAGCAGGCAAAGTGCAGTCGAGAAAAGTCTATGAAGACGAGCATGTCATCGCAATCCTGGATATAAATCCCACAAACCCCGGACATACGCTTCTTGTAACAAAAGAGCATTACTCCATAATGCCCCAACTGCCGGAGGAGGAAGTTGCTCATGTGTTTATGGTTGCAAAGGCGCTTTCCAACTCAATCCTAAGAAGCGTTGACGCTCAGGGAACCAATATAATTGTGGCAAACGGCATTGCTGCAGGGCAGAGGGCGCAGCATTTCATGGCGCATATAATCCCAAGAAAGGAGAATGACGGAGTAAACTTTGTCCTGCCTCAGAAAACCATGGAAGAGCGGGAAATTGAGGCAATTGGCAACAAGCTGATTTCTGCATTGAGCGGCTCTCCTGCAGAGCAGGAAAAGCCGTTAATCAAGATGCCAGAGCCAAAGAATAAGGAAGAGGCAAAAAAGAAAGAGCCTGCGAAAGATAATCTTGACTTGGATGATATTTCAAGAATGCTGGGTGTAAAATAATGGCAGACAAATCAAGAGAAGGATGCATAGTGTGCCAGATTGTTGCAAACAAGATTCCTTCAAAAAAAGTTTACGAAGATGAATTTGTGATGGCTGTGCTTGACTTCAATGGCGCAAACCCCGGGCATTGCTTTGTCATGCCGAAAAGCCATTACCCAATAATTGAGCAGGTGCCGGACATTGAGATTGGCAGGCTGTTTAATGTCTCCAATAAATTATCAAGCGCCATTTTTGAATCTTTGGGGGCGCAGGGAACAAGCATCTTTGTGGCCAATGGGATACCTGCAGGGCAGACAATAGCACACTTTATCATCAATGTCATACCCAGAAAAGAAGGGGACGGCATAAATTTGCAATGGCAGCCCAAGAATCTCGACGAAGAGGAAATGTCAACAGTCGAGCTTAAGCTTAAAGAGCAGACAAAAAGGATAGGCCATTTCGAGAAGGAGATAAAAAAGCCGAAGGTGCATGCCCCAAAGCCCGTTGTGCTGTCAGAAGAGGAGGAAGAGTATTTCACAAAGCAGATGAGAAGGGTGCCTTAATGGAATTCACTTATCTGGAGCTATATTATACATTCTTAAATAATTCCTATACAAAAAGCTAACAATTGGCTGATCCATGTCCAGCCTTTTCTTAAGATTAGAGTCTGAGTCTGCATCTCCATTAGAAGGAACAATCCAGCAGCCATTTTTTCGTAATATCAATTTAGGAATAAGTGAATAAGTGCCTTCCATATTTTCTTTTTTCCATTTAACATATTGAACTCTAATCTTATCCAGTAATTCGTCTTCGGTTACAATGCCGATTTTCAAATATTTGCCGTTCAAGTACATTTTTCTGAATTAGTTTTGACATGTTATTTTTAAATCTTCAGTTTTTATAAAAATGGACAGAAAAATTTATAAGTTAACCAATTGTAGTGCAAGATATGGAACAGGATTTAGTGCGAATAATAAATTCTAGTGAGAGGCTTAGATTAAGGCAAGATATTGGCCTATGGGTAGGTAATTTAATAGGCGGGTCTAATACGCGTAAAGATTCAATACACCGAGCAGAAACAAAAAACTACATGATATCGGTATTTACGTTTTATTCTGATGGTGAGATTCAATTCCAAAATCTTTTTGCAACACCAAAAAACTCATATGGTAAACCGGTCGTTTATACATATACTCCAAAAGAAGGTGATGGTGCGTTATTCATTGGAAACGATGATTCACCAGAAATCGTGCAACCTGATGTTGCTGTCAGCAGATTAGCAAGTTACGGAGTTTATCCAATCTCTTAAATATTCGGCACGAAAATCCAGTCATTGAGCCAGTCTTTCTTGATTATGCCTCTTTCCATATTAAAGAGAGGCATGTAGTTATGATGAATCCTGAACGGGAAAGTCACTTTGGTTGTTATTATGTCGCTGATGCAGTCGCTGCCATGCCTCTTTTTTATATTTGGTATTATGTCGCCGTTAAAAATTTCCACGAGTTCGTCTGCGCTTTTAGCCTCTACAATCAAGATTATTGCAAAATGCCCGTCTTTTTCCCCTAAAAAGCTTTCTGCATGATACTTTGGATTCACTTTCCTGAAATTTTCGCTTTTTTCTATTTCATCAAGGTATTTCTGCCTTGTGATGCCCTCTTTGAATTTGATAACATAAAGCTGCCTTGAATGGTACTGGCCTTTTTCAGGGCTTTCATCAGAAACGTCAACATAGTAATGTATGAAGCCCTGCTCTTCAAGCAGCTTTCTTTTCCTGTTTACTGTTGTTACAGGAATTTTTGTGTTTTTAGCTACCTGGTTGTCGGAAATTCTCGGATTTTTAATTAACTCTTTCAGTATTCTTTCTTCCTGCTGGTCAAATTTCTTCATAAAAACCGCTTATTCTAGTATAATTAAATAGTCAATAATTATTTATTGGTATAATTAATATATCTTTTTAAATTTTTTGGTATATTTATACTAAATTTATTGGGTAATCTTTTTATATAAATTATATAAAACATTAATTCTTAAAATGGCACAAGATATGGGAGAATTTTTGAAAAGTTTGCATTATCTTGGACTGAAAGCCGACCTTAAGTATCATAATTTTAACCCAGAGCTCCGCTTGGTTACTGAAGTGCACAAATTGGAAACAGGGCATTTTCTGACGATAGAAACAATAGGTAACAAAGAAATTGAAGCTCAAACTTTAACCTTTATAAGGCCCAATCATGAAGGCGACACTCTACTAGAGTGCCTATACGAAAATGGAATCACTAAAGTTGATGGCAGGCAAGTTAGAAATTCTCCAGAAGATTTGCTGCATGACTTGCTGCTGGAGGCATGCGGACATTCAAATGCAACATCATCACTGGATTATTCATTACAGTTGGAAAACTTACCATAGATAAATATAAAATTCGGAGGTTTGTCAAATGGAAACGGAAAAACAAGAATTGGGGCATTTGGTTGCCAAGGCAGTAAGATTTGTTAGAGACAAGAAGGAAATGCGAGTTTATCTTAAGCGTGTAGACGGCTTATCCCTAGATGACAAATATGACGGTTCTTTGCCTGATGGTAAATACCGTATTGGAATTGGCAATCCCGATTATAGGTTTAATGAAGGCGCTATTGTTATCGGCAAACGCCAAATTGGCGGTAACAGTGAAGTCCCGTATTTACACTTAATAAGGGATGATTGTGAATTTCAAGTCGGCCACTCAGATTCCAGTGTCTTCTTTAAGCAGGGTAACGGGCATATTTGGAGTGTAGCGAAATTGCAAGGCAAACCTAGCCTAAGCAAACTGGTCCAAGATGTTATACACGAAGCAGCAGGCATCCCCACAATAGTTACGAGAGGGTATGATAATGCAACTAAACAACCCGGTAAGTTAATAATATTAGCGGGTTACCAACCACTAAAGTCGCAGCAAACGCAATAAAAAAGCTGGGCACAAACGGAATGCCCTCCTTGATTAAGACTTTTCTGACTTTTCCTTTTTTGTAGAGCCCAATAAGCTTCTTAATCTGGCTTTTGCTGATGCCTAAATCTTTTGGGCCGCATATGTACTGCTTATTAACGAAAATATCATTTACAATCCAGTCACCTTCTGTCAGCCTTGTAGGCTCAATAAGTTTGTGCATGCATGATTTTTCAATTGCCTTGACAAAAATCCAGAGGTAAAAAGTTGTCAGAATAAGCAATGCCAATGACAATACCAAAATCTTAAAATACCAAAATCCAACAAAAAAAACGGAAATCAATAATAAAACTAAAACAGCAAGTATTATTTTTTTGTATTTAACCGCTTCCTTTCGGGATAATGCTTTCTCTGCCTCTTTCAAAAACTTTTTCTTATTCTTAAAAACCAGAAAGATGCTCCATATTAAGCCGTATATTGCGCCCGCAAACAATGCATTTACAAAAAAACCAACAAGGAACTGCTGGGTTTTGAAGCTTACATCAATTCCCAGCATTGCCCCAAGCCCCATTATCATCTTGCTGTCTCCGCCGCCCCATTGGCCTGCATAAAACATGGTGTAAGCAATGCCGAAGAAGACTGCCAAACCGATTAAGCTATTAATTATAAAAGATGGGTTTGAGTAAATCGCCGAAAACAACAGATTCAACCCAACACCAGAGAGCATCAATCCATAATTAACCCAGTCAGGCACTTCTCTCGTCTTTAAGTCAGTGACTGAGCCGATCAAAAGCGCTATGAATGACAGGCTGTAAGGCACAATTAAAGGAATCAAGCCAGCTTCAAACCAATTATATACCATATTGGGCTAAAAAACAAAAATGTTTATAAATTTATTTTATTTATAGGCTTTTGCTTTGAAAATTTTTGAAGAGCTTAATTTAAGAACTGAGATAGGAGTATAGTCTCTACAAAGTAACAAAACAAAAAGATTTAAAAACGCCCGCTCTTTATCAAAATTATGGAAACTCTGCACTATAAAAACTTAAATCTAAATCCGCAGTATTTAAATACAAATAAGATCATACCACTATTTGACTTCTTAACGGAAAAGTGGAATACTGGCAGAATTGATTTAAAGGGAGTTCAAGAAAGTGTTAGATTACCGGAAAATGTAAGAGTAAAATATACCGATGATTATGATAGGGGATATTGGCTAGCTAGGAGGGGGGGTAATCTTTTTGTGAATAAGCATGGTGAATTAAGACCAACCCATAATCCAGAAACAGGTACTCTCGATTTCTTAATCGATACTTATAAAGGAGATGGTCCTCATTTTATATTTACAAGGGGTCATGAGGAAGGACATCTTTTGGATGTTACTGGTAATTTGGTTACCCTATGGAATGCGGCAGCCAGTTTAGGATATAATTTTGAATGTTTTCCGTTTAGTCTAGCCTCTAAATCTGATTTTGCCACCATATGCTTGTATGAAGATAAAGGATTTGTTGATGAAAGAGAGAAATCTGAATTTGTGAGATTGTCTTTTGAAAAAGATTTCAACCAAAAAGAACTCATAGCCCATATTGGGGGTTTAGTTGCTTTGGCGAAATCAAGAGAATCTCCAAGCTTAATTAAAAAAATTGCGGATTCAATAAGAACAGATAGTGAGTATGAAGTAAGAGGGGTATTAAAAGAAATATAAATTCAAATATCTTTCTTTCTAGCCCAAGATCTTTTCAAATTTGATATAGAAACCTATTTAAAGACCCATACATTCCAATAATTTACCTGTGATTGATGATACCGGCATTGCTGGTTGAGGGAGGTAAGCAAAATTCTATTTGACTTATCCTCGTATAGACATTGGAGGTACGATTAAAATGGTTTATGACGCGCCAAAGGAATTATTGGACAAGGTTTATGAGGCTATTGAAGTAGCCAAAGCTACCGGCAAAATAAGGAAAGGCACAAACGAAGCTACAAAGGCAATTGAAAAGGGCATTGCAAAGTTTGTCGCCATAGCAAAGGATGTCAATCCGCCCGAGATAACAATGCACATACCGATTCTTGCAGAGGAAAAAGGAGTGCCTTGCGTGCAGGTGCCGAGCAAGGAAGAGCTTGGTGCTGCGGCAGGAATAGACGTTCCGACAGGAAGCATTGCAATTGTCCAGGAAGGGGAATCCAAAAAGCTAATTAAGGAAATAACTGACAGCATCAAAAAGTAAAATGGCAAAGGAAGACCCGACAAAGCATCTGAAGGAAGACCCTTCAAAGAAAAAAGCCCCAAGACAGCAGGAAGAGCAGGTTAAGGGTTCTGTCCAGTTTTCATTTGCCACGCCTGCAAAAATAGAGGAGATTATCGGGAGGACAGGCACAAGAGGGGAAGCGATACAGATAAGATGCAGAATCATGGACGGAAGAGACAAGAACAAGATATTAAGAAGGAATGTCAAGGGCCCTGTGCAGATAGGCGACATTTTAATGCTCCGCGAGACAGAATTTGAAGCCGGCCAGCTTACAAAAGCAGGCAGAGGCTCAGGGTAAAAGATTTAAAAAGTAAAGATAATAAATCAAATCCGTCGCTTCGCGACAAAAATTACACTCGGCAAAAATTGCACTGCCACTAATTTTTGCCTCGCAAGTTTATTCAATGAAAAAACAGGCGAGGCGTATTTTAATGGCGGAAAAAATACGCCGAGCACAAAAGTTTGTGCGAAGCACATATTGGAATTAACGGAATATTTAAGATAACCAATCAAATGGCAAAGTGCACTTTTTGCGGAAACAGCATAGAAAAGGGAACGGGAAAGATTTACGTGCAGAAAGACGCAAAGATTTTATACTTCTGCTCATCAAAGTGTGAAAAGAACCATGTAAAGCTTGGAAGAAAGTTCCTGGAAACAAGATGGAGCAGGAAATTTAAGAGGGAAAAGCTGGAATCCCAAGAGGCGGCGGCAGAATGATTGTTACAAAAATTTTCAATTTTTGGAACTTCCAAAATCTCATAGAGGTGAGATTTTGATAGAAAAAAGCCTTGTCATCATAAAGCCCGACGGAGTCGAGCGCGGCTTGATTGGAGAGATTCTAAGAAGGTTTGAGAATGCAGGATTAAAAATCATAGGCATGAAAATGGTGTGGGTTGACAGAAAATTTGCGGAAGAGCACTATAAAGCCCACAGGAAAAAGCCTTTTTTCAGGGAATTGGTGGAGTTCATAACAGAAGGCCCTGTTGTGGCATTTGTCGCTGAAGGCGTGCATGCTGTAGGGAATGTGAGAAGATTAGTAGGCTCGACATCGCCCCATGAGGCAAGCCCGGGCACGATAAGAGGGGATTTTGCGCATATGAGCATGGCTTACGCTTCAAAAAAAGGATTGGGAGGCAAGAACCTGATTCATGCATCAGGCAATAAAGCAGAAGCAGATGCTGAGGTAAAACTCTGGTTCAGGAAGGAAGAGATGCATTCTTACAGCACAGTGCATGAAAAGCATGTGTTTTGAAGTTTTTAAAAATTCAAACATCGAAAGATGAGTTTTACAAAATTACCAATACTAATAAATTTATATAATTAACAGAATAATCAATTCTATGGAAATCAAAAAAGTGTTTAAACCAAAAGTGGATAAAAACCACAGATATTGTGTAGCTGTTCCAGCAGAAGGCAAGAGAATGATGTCAATACAAAGTTATGAAACGTTGGAATTACTAAGGGAAGGGTATAAACATTGGCAAGAGTATTCTGCTAAAAATAAGATTACGGCACCATTTCCAATTGAAATTGTAGTTGAAAGTGGCAGGATTAGAGTTTTAACTGATATTCTTAATGAAAAAAATTAATGATGTAGGTGATTATAGTTGTGTTATTCAATTTTAAATCTAAACATTTAAAAATAACTTCGAAATCCATTTATCCATATTCTAAATAATTTGGTGCAATAAAAAATGGCAGAAAAAATGGCTGAGGCGGTTGGAAGGATTACAAAAAATCCTAAGTTCATCAGGAATATCTGCACCTCTGCGCATATCCACCATGGCAAGTGCATAAGCGGCGATTCAAGAATAATGCTTGCGAACGGCACAATAAGTACAGCAAGAGAGATTTTTGAAAAGGTTTCAAATGATGGAATTGTTTTTGAGGAAAAAGAGGATCATACAATATTTATTCCTAAAGAAGAGATTGATGTATACTCTTTAAACAAAACTAGCGGAAAACTTGAGAAAAAACCGCTTCAGTATGTGTGGCGTTTGGATGGCGGTAAAACAATAAAAATAAGCTTGAGAAACGGATTTGAAATAACTACCACCCCTGAACATAAGTACACTGTCCAAAGGAACGGATATGCGTATGTTGAAGCCAAGGATTTAAGAATTGGCGACAGGGTCGTATGCGCCAAAGATTTTGGCAAGCTTGTTGGTCTTGGATTGGATGAAAAATCTATTCTGCAAATGTGCGAAGACAATACTAATTGTAATTCTGTGTCGTCTGGGAATAATCTCCTGATCTTAAAAGCTGAGGTTTCTGACTTGGTTTCAGAAGAGCTGGCTTTCATAGAAGTCACCAAAATTGAATCCGGATTTGAGGAAATTGTTTACGATTTTACTGTTCCTGACAATCATAATTTCATAGCAGAAGGCATGGCCATACACAATACAGCGATGACTGACAACCTTATAGCCGCTGCCGGCCTGATGGCCACAAAATACGCAGGAGATTTGGAAGAAGGCATGGCGACATGGCAGCACAAGGACGAGCAAGAGAGATTGATGACAGTGGACGCTGCAAACGTTTCAATGGTGCATGAATACCAGGGAAATGAGTACCTGATTAATCTTATCGACACTCCTGGCCACGTTGACTTTGGGGGCAATGTAACAAGGGCGATGCGCGCTATTGACGGAACTATAGTCCTTATCTGCGCAGTCGAAGGAATAATGCCGCAGACAGAAACTGTCCTGAAGCAGGCCCTGAGGGAAAGGGTAAAGCCTGTGCTTTTCATCAACAAGGTTGACAGGCTGGTTAAGGAACTGCACCTCACTCCGGAGAAAATCCAGGAAAGGTTTGTCAAACTCATCGGCAACTTCAACAAGCTTATAGAGGACATTGCAGAGCCGGATTACAAGCAGAAGTGGAAAGTTAATATTATGGACGGATCGGTTGCATTCGGCTCGGCACGTGAAAACTGGGCTTTGTCATTTGCTTACATGCAGAAAAAGAACATCTCATTCAAGGACATCCTCAGAATTTATGAGATGGATGAAGAGCAAAGAAAAGAATGGGTGTGGAACAACGCACCCCTTCATGAGGTTATCTTAGATATGGTAATTAAGCATCATCCTGACCCAGTTACGGCGCAGCATTACAGGATTCCAAAAATATGGAGAGGCGATTCTGAAAGCGAGTTCGGCAAGGACTTGATCACGTGCAACCCAAACGGAAAAGTGGCTTTTGTCATAACAAGGATTGTAGTTGACCCAAGGTCGGGAAAGGACATTTCTGCAGGAAGGCTTTTTTCAGGGACTTTGACAAGCGGAACAGAAGTATTCCTGAACAATGCGAAGCAGCACCAGAGGATACAGAATATTTATGTTTACAATGGGATAAAGCCCGAACTGATTGACAAAATTGCAGCTGGAAACGTCTGCGCAATTTCCGGAGTTCTTGGAAATGCAGGCGAGACAATAACAATAGAGCCCGAGCAGTCTTTTGAGGAGCTGAAGCACATTTTCGAGCCCGTAATCACAAAGGCTATCGAGCCGAAAAAGCCAAGCGACTTGCCAAAGCTTATCGAGGTTTTAAGAAAAGTAGGCAGGGAAGACCCTTCTATTGTTATTGAAATCAATGAAGAGACCGGTGAAAATCTGATATCCGGAATGGGGGAGCTTCATCTTGAAATCATTGAAAACAGGATAATTACGGAGAAGAATGTTGAAGTGAAAACATCTGCCCCGATTGTTGTTTACCGAGAATCAATCACCAAGCTTTCACAGGAAGTTGAAGGCAAGACCCCCAACAAGCACAACAAATTTTATTTTGTGGTTGAGCCTTTGAGTCCCGAGATTTACAAACTGGTAAAAGACGGCACTATTTCAGAAGGCAGAATTAAGAAGAAAAATCTTGAGATAAGGCAGGCACTCATAAGCACGGGAATGGATGCAAAAGAGGCAGACCAGGTCAAAAATGTTTTCAACGGAAATATTTTCCTTGACAAGACGCGAGGACAAGTCCATCTTGGGGAAGTTCTTGAAATGATATTTGACATGTTTGAGGAAGTCATGAGAAAAGGGCCCTTGGCAAGAGAGCCCTGTTTTGGGGTGAAGGTCAACCTTATGGATATGACCCTGCACGAGGATGCAATCCACAGGGGGCCTGCGCAGGTTTACCCAGCAATAAGGGAGGGGATAAGAGGAGCAATGCTAACGGCAAGCCCGATAATGCTCGAGCCGATGCAGGTTATGCTCATCGAGGCTCCTGTCGAGTACATGGGAAACTTGACAAAGCTTGTCAACAGCATGAGAGGACAGCTTTTTGATGTCAACCAGGAAGGGGCTTTTGTTTTCATAAAGGCGAAACTGCCTGTCATGAACATGCTGGGATGGAGCTCTGAATTAAGATCAGCAACAGAAGGCAGAGGAGTTTCATCGCTTGTAGACCAGAGTTTCGAGAGGCTGCCTTCCGAGCTTCAGCAGAAAGTCGTCCAGGACATAAAGAAAAGGAAAGGACTGACGGATGCGATGGTCGGGGTTTAGTGTAATAAGAAATTATGTATTAGTTCTCTTAACACTCTTAGATCATTTTCATGACCGCTATATCTTGCCAAAACTCTTACACCTTCTAATCTTCCGTTAAGCAATGCCAATGCGCCTAACCTATCAACCATAGTATGTCTTGCAATTTCATCTCCATCTGGGTAACGCTGTGTTTTATACCATTCTTCTTTATTTTTAACTGGTAAAAATACTTTTGAACTGTCAAAACCATGTCCAATACCAAAAGAAGGAAACATCACTGCGGCTATTGCACTCACTAATCTTTTAGGCAGCCAGACAGGAGCATGTTTTGCGTAAGGTCTAGACCTTGACAATTCGTCCCTATATGACTGAGGAGTTATTTGTATTGCCACTGTCTGTTCGCCTGGAATTGGATAGTTGGTTGTTGCAACAAGTATCAATCCACTATTAATAGGCTCAAATGACAGCTTTTCTGTATACACTGGCTTATTAATTCTTAACTCCTTCCTTTCTGTTCGTTGTTGTTCTATACCTGCCCCATCTAATTTGTCGCATAAAGTTTTTTCTCTATCTTCAAAAGTCGGCACCACTTCTATACCAGTTGTTAACCCCAATTCGCTAAGGAGTCTAAAACTCTTGGAAGGTGTTCTTTTTATTTCAATTAAAGCATTATCAATTCCATAGGCATATAAAGTTGCCAATATATGCTCAACATTAAGTATTTGGACTCTTCCGTTATTTAATAAAATTGAACTTCTGGATTGTGCGGCATAATCTAGTTTTGCTTTAATGTTACCATTCTTGGTTCGAAAAATAATTCCTGTATTTTCTTCAGCCGGTTTAATCACAGTTTCAACATAATTTCCGCCATAATATTCTATACCGGTTAAATGAACTGAAGTTTTTATTGTATTTTGTAATGACATTAATTTACTAGAAATTGTAGATTTATAAAAATGTTTTGATTTGAGAGTTACAACAACTTCAAAAACTCCTCCTTTGTCATGCCGCTTTGGGAGATTATGCTCAATAAAGTACCTTTTGCGATTTCATCATGTTTTGGAACAACAACTGTTAATTTCTTATTATCAACAAATTTTACCAAAATTATGTGGCTTCCCGATTACCTTGTTATCTGAAATCCTATCGATTGTAAGGCCTTAATGACTTTTCTTGATGATAATATGGGTGATTTCATGATATTTCATTTAGCAGAATTATGTTTATAAATATTTGTTTTGGATTATATAATTAAAACTACAAGAATAACCTTGTTGCCATAGGCGGCATTAAATCTTCAGTTTGTGGAATTTCTTCAGGATTCTCCTCTAAATAGAGCTTGATAGCGTCCTTAATATTATCCATAGCCTCTTCAACCGACTTGCCTTGGCTTGTTATTCCTAAGGTTAGGCAATGGGCTACTAAAACCTTTTTCTTACTCATATACTCTTCGTTTATGACGACATCGAATGCTTTTGACATGTTAATGCAAAAGGTGCACTTAAAAGGGCATCCTCAATTAGTCCAATTATCAGCTAATATTTAAAGTTTCCTCTGTTTTTAGTAAATCCTACTCATTTCTTCAGATAATACTTCTTACTCTTTTCATCCAGTCTCTCAATTGAATACCTAAGCATTGTTCTGGGCATTTTCCTGTAGTTCTCATCCAAAAACTTAATCAATTCGCTTTCGTCCCTTTTTCCCATTTCGCGGAGCATCCAGCCGACTGCTTTCTGTATCAGATCTTGCTTGTCATTCAGCAGAATCTCAGAAATCTTTATTGTGTCTTCAAATCTTTTATTTTTTATGAATGCGAAAGTGGTGATTATTGCTATTCTCCTGTCCCAGATGCTTTCTGACTTAGCAAGATTGTACAGCAATGACTTGTCTTTTACTATTAGATGATTTCCAAGAAGCTTGTCCGCAATGCAATCAATAAAATCCCAGTTATTGCCTCTGTGCCTGTGCTTGATGTAAAAATCAATTATTCTATCTTTTTCTTCACTGTCAGCTTTTTCATATTTGTAAACCAGAATAAGAAGTCCTGTAAGCCTGTGCTCATGGTACTTGCTGTAAAGGAGTTTTTTAACTTCATTCATCGATAAGATAGTATACTTCTTAGCCAACGTTCTTTGCTCTGGAACAGTTAACCCGAGAAAAAGGTCCCCTTCACCATACTCCCCCTTCCCAGTCTTGAAGAATCTTGCATAGATTTTGGCTTTATCCGGATGAGAATATTTTCTTATTTCTTTTAGGAGTTGGTTCATCATTTTACAGCCCTTTTATCAAGCTAAAAAATTTTCCGATTTTACTCTTATTCTCCACAAAATTTTTATTGGCGTATTTGATTAAATTCTTAAAATATTTCTCATCAGCAGCAAAATTATTGTCCGCTATTACTGTTTCAATCCTTTCGTTGCCTATAATTTCTATTGTGGCTTTTTTATCCGTAACCCCTATCATTCCGGAATGCTTGAATATTTTTCTTGAAGCGTCAAGAAGTTTTCTTGCCGCATCCAAGTTTCTGCAAGCAACATGTAATATTACTGGCTGTTGTTTAAGCCAAATCTGATTTTCTATTTTTTTATTTGTTTTATTGTTTTTTATGTTATTGTTATATTTTTTTAATGAATTATTTATTTCATTGAATGTAACCTCATCATGCTTAATAAAAATCCATCTGCATTCGTCCTTTTTTCTTGATTTTATCTCCAGCAGCACAATTCTTCCAGCGCAGCTGCTTGTGGTGTAATAGTCATTCTTGGAATTTAGGGTACTGATAATCTTAATTATGCCCTTGTCTATGCGGCCTTTCCTGCTTTTGTCCTTTTTCCTTAGAAAATCAGATTTTTCCTTTGCGAAATGGTCAAACATAAAAAAAGAATGATAAAAAGGTATATTAAACTTACTTCTGCTCCCCGGTTATCGACAGCAGGCTTCCGCTTCCCAAAGCAAGGGGCATCTTGCCGTCCCATTTTTGGATTGTCAAATAATTGATGTATTGGGGGCTTTTAAGAAGCTGCTCGTTTATAATCCTTATCGCCTCCGATTCGCCTTTTGCCTTCTCGATGTTCTGCAAGGCCTCTGTCTTGATCCTCTCCAAATCCCTCTGCGCCTTCAGGGCCAGCTGTTCTGCAGTAACCTTGGATTCTATTGCCCTGTTGAATTCCTCGCTGAAATCAAAATCCGTCAAAGACAGGTCATCAAGGATAATGTAGCTTTTGACAAGCCTTTCCCTTAAATTTACTTTGATTTCTTCCTTGATAACTTCCCTCTTGGTTATCAGCTCTTCTGCTATATGTTTTGCCGTTATAGCCTTCACCACTTCCTGTATTGACGGGTCTATTATCCTCTCTTCGTAATTGGAGCCGATATTTTTGAACAAAGTATTGACTTTATCCTTTTCTATGTGGTAATTCAGGGCAATTTCTGTAGAAACCACCTGCAGGTCCTTTGAAGCGGCAGAAGCTTGGTCCCTGAATATCCTTGTCCTGACTTCAAACCTGTAATGGGTTTCAAAAAGAGGCAGTTTGAAGTGCAGCCCTTCGTCGAATGTTTTGTCCCTGATTCCAGTAAAACTGTTGAAAATAACGCCTTTTTCCCCGGGACCGACAACAAAAAACGAGCCCCAGAGCAGCATAAATATTATTACGCCGATTACCGCCGTTTTTAAAATCTTAAGGATGTATTTAGAATCTTTCATAGAAGGCGGCATATCTGAAAATTTTTTGTCCGAAGGCATTTAAATCCCCAACATTTAGTTATTTTTGCAAGCAAGTATATAAAGTTTACCTCTTTTTGGTTTTTGAATAAAAGAACAAGACTATCAGTGAGATAAGCATCACCAAGAAAATTGCTATGCTAAATTTAAAATTGATATTATCGCCATCATCTTCAGAATTATTAGCAGTATCCGTCTTAATGGGTTTGTAATCTACAGGACTCCCGTCTTTCTTTACTTTTATAGCATTTCCCTTGAAGCTTTCCTTGTGAGTTTCATAAGAAGATAGCAGGTTAGCTGCGTTAAGCGTGTCGCTCTCTGAATAGCCAGTTACAACTATTGATATTTTTCCATTTGACATTTGATATGACTCTATTGAGCCGACATTTTTTTCGTAGCCTTCTTCACAATTATCACGCCCGCTAACTTCTGCAACTAAAAAATTATCACATGCATGCCCAACCAAAATAGAATTGACATTTTTAATATCTTCAACCTCACTTGCCAACATCGCCGCCCCAACTTCAATAAAATAATCCCCGATATTTATTTCCTCATCGCTGAGAGAGAATGTGGCGTAATCAATGCCATTCTCATTGAATACCTTAGCCAAAGTCAATATGCGGCCGTCAACCAATATGTCTGATTTTCCTTCCTTTATAACATTCGAAGTCCAGCCGTTGATTATAAACTGTGCTTTCCCAAGCTCTACAAAATTCAATGTAGTTTCATAATCAATATTATTAAAGCTGTATGTTTTTATTTCTCCAACAGCTAAAGTATCGACTAAAACGTTGTCTTGTGCTAAATTTTCTAAAGTTGAGTATTGGAGTGATGCAATTATATTTGAAAGCGCTACTACATCATCGGCAGGGGCATTATCCCCTACTGCCAGAACACCATCAAATTTTCCATTTTTAATAAATGGCTTAGGATATTCGCTTAAGTCATATGCAATCACAATACTAAGAGAAATCAAGACCATAACTGCAACCGGAATAATTTTATAATTCATTTACAGCCAACCCGATTGAACATTTTATTTTAGGTATTTAAATATTATCAATTCACTCACAAAAAACCACAACCTTTTTAAATGTAACAGAATTCCCAAAAAGGCTAAATTATAAATTTTATATAGGAGGTTAATCAATAAAATGGCTAAAGGAAAACCACACATGAACATTGTGTTCATTGGTCACGTAGACCACGGAAAATCAACAACAGTAGGAAGACTGCTTTACGACACAGGAAACATTGACGAGCAGGCAATGAGAAAGCTCAAGGACACTGCAAAAGAGCTTGGAAAGGCAGGATTTGAGTTCGCATTCGTAATGGACAATTTGAAGGAAGAAAGAGAGCGCGGAGTCACTATAGACCTGAGCCACAAAAAGTTTGAAACGCAAAAATATTACTTCACGATAATTGACGCGCCAGGGCACAAGGATTTCATTAAGAATATGATTACAGGCGCTGCGCAGGCCGACGCCGGAATTCTGGTTGTTTCTGCAAACCCGGGAGACGGCGTGCAGGCTCAGACAAAAGAGCACATTTTCCTGTCAAGGACTTTGGGAGTGAACCAGCTTATTGTTTACGTCAACAAGATGGACATGGCAAAGTACGATGAGAAGAGATTCGACGAAGTCAGGGAAGAAGTTTCAAAGCAGTTAAAGCTTGTGGGCTACAAAGTTGAAGAAATTCCTTTTGTTGCGGGAGCTTCATTCCCAGGAGACAATGTAGCAAAGAAGTCAGAGAATATGGCATGGTACAAGGGGCACACATTGCTTGAAACTTTGGACATGTTTAAAGAGCCTCAAAAGCCTACACAACTGCCATTAAGGCTTCCAATCCAGGATGTATACAACATCACAGGAATCGGAGTTGTTCCGGTAGGGAAAGTTGTTACGGGCATAATGAAAATCAATGACAAGATTGTTGTTGTTCCTGCAAGAGAAGGCAAAGGAATAACAGGCGAAGTGAAATCCATTGAAATGCACCATGAGCAGCTGGAGCAGGCAGAGCCCGGAGATAACATCGGATTCAACGTCAGGGGCATCGAAAAGAAGGATATCGCAAGAGGCGACGTCCTAGGACATGTGAATCACGCTCCGACTGTTGCAACGGAATTTACAGCCCAAATAGTTGTTTTGAACCACCCGACTGTCATAACTGTAGGCTACACACCTGTATTCCACGTTCACACAGCGCAGGTTGCATGCCAAATCACTGAAATAGTGAAAAAGCTTGATCCTGCAACAGGCGCAGCAAAGGAAGAAAAGCCTGACTTCATAAAGAATGGAGACGCTGCGATTGTAAAGATAAAGCCGATACAGCCGCTGTGCATAGAGAAGCAGTCTGAGATACCTCAAATGGCAAGGTTTGCAGTCCGTGACTCGGGCGTCACGGTTGCTGCAGGCATGTGCATTGACTTAGTGAAGAAGTGATTCAACCCTTCCGCGAGTTGACGGCGGGAAACTTTTTACGAAAAGTTTCATCAAAAAACGTAGGATTCGCTTCGCTCATCCCACAAAATAAATCGAAATAGATTTTCGAATTTAATATGCAATCAATGACTTTAGATTGGGTATTGAAAACTATTGGTGCTAAACCACAAATTCAATCTCCAAAAACAGAACTAACACAATTTCAGCGTGAAATTGATAAGTTAAGGTACAGAATCGGAGCGATTCCATACAGAACAGGGCAAGAATATTTGAAAGAACCTGTGCAATGGAACGTTATAAATCAAGGGATTTATGATAAAATAAAATTTTAAAAAGTCACTAAATCAAAATTTTTTCCCTCTTTTGAGGGTCATGGTAAATTAACAAATTATCATGTGGTAAAAGGCTTCAACTCAACACCAATAAAATGCAAAAAGCAAGAATAAAACTGGCGAGCATAGACATCAGCAAGATTAATGATGTCTGCAGTTACATCAAAGACATAGCCGACAAGACAGGAGTTGACATGAGAGGGCCTATTCCCCTGCCGACAAAAAGGCTTAAAGTAACGACAAGGAAAAGCCCTGACGGCGAGGGAACAGCAACATGGGAAAGATACGAGATGAGGATTCACAAAAGGCTGATAGATTTGGGCTTAGACGAAAGAGCTTTGAGATTGGTGATGAGAGTTCCTATTCCTGAGGGTTTAAATATTGAGATAGAGATGATTGAATAGGTTTCTAGAAATTATATTACATTAAACCCGAAGACCAGCAAAACCTGTTTTGCGCTGCCTGAAGGATTGAATATTGAGATAGAGATGATAGAATAGTTTTTGATTGAATAAAAATTCAAGCGGTGATTTCATATTCCAGATGATACCCAAATTTCTTCGACATCAAGAGGCAAAAGAATATTGGGTGTCGTGGGCAGTGTATTTGTAATTATTCTTAGTTTATTGATAGGCGCAATCTACACAATAACTAGAAGTTTAAAAAGTGATTGTAATCCGCAATCAATTTTTTGCAATGATGTTTTTTTTATTTTTTTAATATTTTTAGGATTGCCTGTGGCGGCGATTCTGTTGATTTATTTAATAATGCGGTCAACATGGAATAAAAAAGTGGCATTTTGGACAGCATCCATTTTGTTGATTCCATTAATCTTAGGATGGTTAATCTCTATTATTGGTTATTTAATTCAGTTATAATTCTAACAAAAACATTAATTTGAAATAAATTAAATCCCGCCTTCGGCAAATGTTAGCGCTCGGCGGCAACGACAATTTCTGTTTTTTGTCATGACGCCACTAACCCAGTCGATCCGCCTCGCCCATACATTCTAAAACACAAACTATTTAAAGATTGGTTTAAAAGATAGAATAGAGGTGATGTCCGTGATGAATGGATGCAGCAAGTGCATAAAAATGGGAGGTATTACCCTGGCGGTTCTCGGTATTTTGTTTTTGCTGAAGGACCTCGGCGTATGGGGTTTCTGGGGGATTAACTGGTGGACGGCTTTGTTTGTGGTAATGGGCTTAGGCTCAATCGGCTCTTCAGGATGCCCGGACTGCAAGGCAGTAAGGGGAGAAAGCAAGAGAAAGTGATTTGATTTTTTTATTTTTTAATCTTATTTCTGCCATCCAACAAACATTTATAAACCAAAATTGAATTCGAATTCTAATGCCGGGATCGCGTAACCTGGTAAATGGCAAACCATTCAGGAAATCGCGCAAGCCTGGAATAAGTTGAAAAGCGAGCATGCTCCATAACATTACGCATGCAGCTGCCTGACAGCTTGTTTCCGAAAGGATATCTGGGTTCAAAAATAATGCATCTGACATCTAGGCATTGAGTTACGAGCGAGCTTGAGTAAAAACGCAAGCAAGTCACAGCTTGTTGCCTGACTTAACACAGATAATTATTTGAAAGTCCCAGTCCCGGCGTTTTAATCTCAAACCATTATTTTGCCATTATGCCAGTCTGTGAGGAGCTTAATTGCAGCCCTTCTCTCGTCAACAATGCCCCTTTTTAGAAGCATGCCCCTCTTCTTTCCGAATTCCAGCAATAATTCTTCGGCATCCAAGCTGGTGTCAATGCCATACTCTTTCCCCAGGGCAGCCGGATTATTTTTCTTGAATATTCCGAGAAGCTCGTATGCGACAGATTCCGGGTCATTTAACTTGTCCGGGCTTATTGCAGATGTCAACCCTAATAATACCTCTTCCCTGCCTTCGTAAGGCACCACACCGGGAGTGTCTATCAGCATAAGGCCTCCTTTGCCTGCAATCAGCTGCACTCCCCTCGTTAATCCGGACTCCAGGCCTGTTTTCGCCTTCCCGCCTTTAGACAGAATATTTATCAATGAGCTTTTTCCGGTGTTTGGATAACCGATAAAAGCCACTTTCAAATCGCTCTTCTTCGCTTTGTTTTTTATCAATCCTATTAATTTGCTGACGCCTTTATGGCTCTTGGAGGATACCAAAATATAATCCTGGCCCGAATAATATTTTTCTATGCTCCTGACTGCATTCTCGGATATTATGTCTTTCTTGTTTATGACGAGAATCAGCCGTTTCCCCGAAGCCGCAGCGTACTGCTCCAAGCGCTTATTTCTGGTAAGGTCAGGCATTCTCGCATCAAGGATTTCCAGAATAACATCTGCCTTCCTTATGATATCCTTAACGACAATCCAAAATCCCTGTTTCATGGCATTGTTCTAGCAAGCTCATTTAAAAAACTACCCCTATTCTTCTAAAGAATAATCAAATCGCATCAAACTGTCCAACGCAGTCATCAACAAGTTTCTGGCAGTTTGAAAGCATGTCCCTTAACCTTGAGTCTTGCGTTGCACTCTTGATTTGGCCAAGCTTGTCAACAATCAGCCTTAGGAACCTTATGATATCCCCCTCCTGCAGGCTTGTGTTTTGAAGAATTTTGAAGAGGCCTTGGCTGTGGTAAAGAGGATGGACAATTGAAGTAAGGTTTTCTATCTGGCCGAACCTCTTCTCCCGCTTAAGATAGGGGTCATGCCAAATAATTTTCCTGAGATCATTTTCTGATTTTGAAGGATACGTCTTGGAAAACTCTGTCCTTTCCCTTGCTTCATAGCATATGCATGCAACAATCATCAGCATCTGATATTCATTCAGCTTTGTATAGCAGTCAGTTGCAAATATTTCTCCTATCAGCATCTCATCAGAATAAATGTTTGACGCAAAAACCCCCTTTTCAGTCAGTGAATTTCCTTCCACATAACCCATCTTCTCAAGTTTTTTCTTATAATTGTAGAATGCATTATGGCTTATCACATTTTCCCGGTTCATCAGGTTCTTCTTATACTTCTGGAATGAATGGAAACTTTTGCATAATATTTCATCAATTTCTTTTTCATTGTGGTGCCTTATCAGATTCAGCACGGTATTCACCGAAAGCCTGAACTGGGAATTGATGGGCAGCGTGTCAGAATGGATTATTTTGCTGATTTTGCCGTAATCAAAAAATTTTCTTTCAACCACGATGTAAACAAACCCTTCTGTGTCTATTCCCCTCCTCCCTGCCCTGCCTGCAATCTGGAAATACTCCTTTGAGTTCATCAGTCGGAATGAAACACCGTCAAATTTCCTCAAAGACTCGAAGCACACACTCTTGGCAGGCATGTTTATTCCTACTGCGAAAGTCTCAGTTGTGTACAGGACTTTTATCATCCCCTTCTCAAAAAGCTCCTCGACAATCTCCTTCATAATTGGCAGTATTCCTGCATGATGGAAGGCTATCCCGTAAGGAAGTGTCTGCCTCAGTATCCTTACAGAATCCAGCTTGTTGATCTCGGGATTTGCATTTGCCAGCTTGGCCCTGACAAAAGCAGAGATTTCAGGATTCGGCTGGAACATCATTTTTCCAAAGAGTTCCATCGCTTTTCTTTGGCAGCCCTGCCTTGAAAAGCTGAAGAAAAGGCACGGCAGGTTATTCCTCATTTCTTTGATTAGCTCTGTATGGGAAGGCAATTTGGGCTTTTCCCGCCTTTTCCTGAAGCGGCTGTGCATCACGCTATTGTATTCAGGAATATCCATGGCATCTTTCAGATTCTTTAAGGTGGTTATTCCAAGGTGAGCGTCATATAAATTCACATGCAGGGGAACCGGCCTTTCATCGTGCCTTACCACAACCACTTCGTGGCCTTTTATTGTTTCTATCCAGCTCGCGAATTCCCCGGCGTTCGGGATAGTCGCCGACAGGCATAATATCCTGACATTGGGCTTTGAGAAGATTATCGATTCTTCCCATACATAGCCGCGCTCAATATCATTTATATAATGTATTTCATCAAAAATAACATAAGAAACATTGTCCACAAAAGGGTCCTGGCTGAGCACCATGTTGTGATAGATTTCAGTGGTCATTATCAGTATCAGCGCATCGGGGTTTTTCTGGACATCTCCGGTCAATACGCCGACATTCTTTTCTCCGTAGCTTCTGGAAAATTCCTTGTATTTCTGGTTTGAAAGAGCTTTAATTGGAGCAGTGTAAATAACCCTTATTCCTTTCCTGAAGTCCCTGTCAATGATATAATCTGCAATCAGGGTTTTTCCAGAGCCTGTCGGAGCTGACACTATAACTGACTTGTTGTGCTCTATTGCCTTTATTGCGTCTTCCTGAAATTTGTCTAATTTTAAGTTTTTGTAGTGCATAAGTTTTTAGAAATCTTGGATTGTTTAGCTCATCTGATAAACTCTTCCTTAACTGCATGCTCTTTTCCGAGATACTCCACAATATCCCCCGCATGAAGCTTTTTTTTGTTTCTTGTTTCTGTCTCCCCGTTCACCTTGACACAGCCCGATTTTATTAAAATCTTCACTTTGCCGCCCGTGCCTGCAGCCCCGTTAATCCTGAGGAAAGCGTTAAGCTCTATGTATTCAGTCGAAGTATCTTGGGTCATCGCTTCTCACTGTCATTATTTTTCCGCTTTTTATTGGGAATTTTTTTTCATTCATTTGAGAAAATTTTTCATTCTTCATTTTAGGTTTTACTGCGTTGAATTCCAAAACTTTCCTCAGGCTCATGCTGCCGCACCTGATGCACGAGAAAAAAATTCCGAATTTGCCATTCCTAATTTCAAGTGTAGAGCTGCATACACATTTCAGATTGTCAAGAATTTCGCCTTTGTGGGAGGGGCACACCGGAACATTTTGCCTGTTCATGCTTGTTGCATGTTTCCGGCAGAAAGGGCACCTGTCAATTTTGCTCTGGCCGTATTTCTTGGTAATAAACATAAAAAAGAGGTAATCTGCTAGTTTAAAATAGTTGCTTTTTCACCCGTTGTCATCAGCCAATTCCTCATCCTTGTTCAGCAGTATGTTCTTCTGGTCTTTTTTTTCCCTGAACGTGCGGGGCACATAAACTTTTTCCCTTGTGATAGGATTTTCGCCGGTGTAGTACATTGCCGTTGACAAAGTTCCCGGGGTAGGGGTAAACACCTGAGTCAAATTTACAAAAATGCCGTTTTCCCTGCAAAATTTTTTTGTTTCTTCCATGCTTTCCTTTGTGCTTCCGGGATGGGCCGCTATGAAATAGGGTACAAGATTTTTGTTTGTCTTCTGCTCCCTGTTCACTTCTTTGTATTCGTCCAGGAATTCTCTGAATGCGGATGCAGTTGATTTGTTCATCTGCTTTAAAACAGCATCGCTCAGGTTTTCCGGGGCGATCTTCAGCCTTGTGACAAACTGCATGATCTTCCTAAAGAGTTTTTTCTGGTCCAGGATTATATCATGCCTTATGGCGCTTCTCAGCTCAAGGGAAGTGCCGGAATACTTTTTATTAAGTTTTTCAATTTCTTCCAGCAGGGGATACAGGTCATCGCTCAGGACCCTGTATCTGCATCCAACGCATTCCTGGTTGCAGTAGTCTTTCTTGTCATAAACGGTTATGTCTTCCCCGATGATTGGGGAATACATTTGCGATTCGAATTTGTACAAGGCGCATCTGGAGCCGTACATGTTTATTGTCGGCAATGTCAAGTCATTTATTTTTTTTATTCCGTCTTTGTAGAGGGATTCAATTTCATGCACAATACTTTCTTTGCTTCTCTTTGCAACTTCCTTTCCCTGCACCAAGGGAATGACGCAGAAAGAGCAGGAACCCCAGCATCCTCTTCCGATGGCGACTGAAGAACTCAAGTACTCTACCATTTTTTTGTTTTGCTCGTAATTCTTTGATGAAGGATGCAATTCCCGAGTGAATGGAACGTCATAAATGTAATCCATCTCCTTTTCAGTCAAAGTATGGCATGGCCTATTATGCTGTATGAATCCGCTTCCGCATCCCTCGATGAATGCCTCATCCGGAAGCAGATAGAATGTCCTGGTCAAAAGATTGAATTTCTGCTTGTCAGCCATGCATTCTTCATATGACGAAAGCTTTCTTATTTTTGGATTTATATCATCCTTTCTTACCCGAAATGACAGTCCCTCTATTGATTTGAGGCCAAGCCTGTCTTTTATTTTTTCAAATGAATCAATTTCAATTTTTTCCATTCTTTCAAGAAGTGCAAGAATTGAGCGCTCTGCATTACCGAAAAGCAGCAGGTCAGCTTTTGTGTCATTAAGAATGCCCCTTCTCAATTTATTGTCTTTGTAGTCAAAATGGGTGAATCTTCGGATGGTTGCTTCAACTCCTCCGATAACTGTGATGCATCCTTTAAAGTGCTCTTTCAGCTTTTGTGTGTAAACCATGAGCGATCTTTCCGGTACTAGGACATTGTCCCTTTTCTTAAGCATTGGAGTGTAATTTGCAAGCATAGAGTCCAGCAGCCCAGATGTGATGCAAAAGAAGTATTTCGGGCGGCCGCATATTTTGTATTCCTTATCGCTCAGCGGCTGAGCTATTATGCCGACTTTGTAGCCTCTTTTGTCCAACAGCCTGGAGACTATTGCCATTCCGCTGAGCGGATGGTCATAATATGGATCGCCTGTAACAAAAACCACATCAAACTGGGAAAAATCCCTGTAATGCAGTTTACCCTCTTCCATAGAGGTAGGCAAAAATAGTTTATGCATCTGTTGAGGTATGCAATATTCATTTAAAAATGTAGGGTTTGCTTTCCGAAACCTCAACTTTTAAAAATAGCCGAGATTTCTGCCACTTACTGCTCCTGTAGTGTAGTCCGGACAATCATACCGCCCTCTCGAGGCGGTGACCCGAGTTCAAATCTCGGCAGGAGCATACTTTTAAAAAAAATGGTTAATTTTCTGACAATACTGATAGGAAGATTGAAAGCTATTTTTGTTAATTCTTGTAGTATCATAAATCAAAATAAAGATATAGTAAATTTTATTCTAATGTTTGCTATTATAATTGTTACAATAAATTCTATAATCGCAACTAAAAATTCTGCAGAAGCCACACTTCATTCTGCTAATGCAACAAACTCTATAAGAATATTACAAGAATCTCTCGATAGAGAACGGCTTAATGAAAAAATAAATAGAAAGATAGCACTAGCTGATAATTTAGTTTCAGAACTAAAATTTAATAAGTTTCTTATGCAGTTACTAGCGTTAGAATTGAATGATGAATATTTCAAAAATTCAACCGAAACTACTCCAATAAGGGTCTTTAAAGAGAGATTATTGCAAGCTACCAATGACCCTGAGTTTGGAAATGCAACGATTCGGGATTCGATGGATATATTTTCGAAAGATGCCGACCTATTAAATGGGGACCTAGAAGAAATTAAAGTTTCTGCTGTTAAAGGGGATTTTAAAATAAAGAATGAAAGAGTTAGTGCTGCGAAAGAAAAATTGGTACTTATCAAAACTGACATGATTTCACTAATTCCTAATCTAGAGGAATATAAAAAAGCAGAAATCAATAAAATTAAATAAATACAATTAAAAGCTCTAATTTTTCACAAAAATGTATGTAGCTCGGCAGGAGCATTACTAAATCTTTTTAAACCCATTTTGATTTCTACTTTGTAATGGCAAAAACCTATTCAGAGCTTGAGGCCTGGGCAATCTTTATCGGGGCATTGATTATTGGAATCGTGCTTACAAGCCTGTTCTGGGCATTCATAACAGTCCCTGAAGACGTAAAGAAGATAGAGCAAGAGATAGAGAACGCCACAGGGCTGATAGAACCAGATGAGCCAAATGATTTCATTACATTCTGCGACAAAGTTGACGGCATTTCTAGCTGGGACAACAACGGGTTCAGGCAGTGCATACTAGAGGATTATTCAGATAAGAATTTGGTAGTGATGAACTTGCTGTGCAAGAAATTCAACCTGAGCTTAAGCTACGGCTCATTTGGAGTCAAATGCGAAGGGAAAATCTGAAAGGATTTTTGTTATTTCTCTTTCTGTTAGGGTAAAGTTTTAATAGCGGAATATAATTCTCAACGCTGCCAAGGTGGCAGAATCCGGCAGTTGGCGAGGTTAGACCAAAACCGAGCCTCGCAATCGGAATATTGCGGCAGTCTCGAATCTGCAAAGAAAACTGCTGCCCGCAAGGGCTTCTCGGTTCAAAAAAAGCAGAATGCTGATGAAAATCCGGGCCTTGGCGCTTTGTATATTAATGAAATGTCAAATCAAACAATCTCATTATGCATGATAGCAAAGAATGAGGAGAAATTTTTAGAGCAATGTCTTAATCCTGTAAAGGAGATTATTGACGAAGTCATAATAGTTGACACTGGCAGCACAGACAAGACAAAAGAGATTGCCGAGAAGTTCAACGCAAAAGTTATTGATTTCAAATGGATTGATGATTTCAGCGCTGCAAGAAACGAAAGCATTAAGCATGCGACAAAAGATTGGATTTTGGTTATAGATGCCGATGAAATCATTGAAAAAAGAGATTTAGATAAAATAAAAGATGCAATCAGTAATGCCGACGAATTCGTCGGGTTTCAGCTGGAGCAGAGGTCTTACCTCAATAATTTTTTTGAAGGCGCTGTCAAGAATGATTCGGATTTTGAGCCCATTAAAAATTATCCGTTTTACATACCCAATAATCTTGTAAGGCTGTTTAAAAACAAGATTGGAATTAGTTTCAAACATAGAGTACATGAGTTGGTTGAAGACTCGATAAATGTGAAAAAGCTGAAATATGGGAAGATTGACGTTGTTCTGCACCATTTCGGCTCTTTAAAAGATTCAGGATTAATAGGAGAAAAAACGGAACAATACGCAAAAATGATTTTAAAGCAGCTTGAGGATGAGCCTGAAAGTGCAAGATATAATTACCAGGCAGCAAAAATGTTCCTTGGCAGAAACGATTACAACAATGCGCTTAAGTATTTTGAAAAAACAGCAAAGCTGAACACAAACTATAAGTTAGTTTTTTCGGAAATTGCAAAAATATATTTGGAGATGAACGACAAAAACAGGGCAGTAGAATACTTCAAGAAAAGCATGAAGCACGCTCCTGAAAACCCATCGCCTGCCAACAATCTTGCTGTTGTTTACATGTCGATAGGCAAATTCAAGGAAGCCGAGAAAATTTTAGACGAGGAATTGAAGAAACATCCCGGCAACGAGGCTTTAAAGTACAATTATGGGAAAGTTTTGGAGAATTTAGGAAAGTGAAATTAATTAATTTTGAAGAATCTTGGAAAAAATCTAGAAAAAATATTTTTAGACTAGAGTCATTGCCTATGTACATGGTTAAATAAATAAGTCATTTGCTTGTCAAAAATTTCACGTATTTATTATAAATTGATGAAATTTTTGAGCACTCGAAAACCCATAAGGTTTTCTTTGTATTACGAACGGACAACTATTGTATAATTATTTTTGTCCGTGAGTATAGATAATTTTAAAAAATTCAAAGAAGGGAAAAGCTATATTGGAATTCGAGAGAAAAGGTGGTTTAGATTATTGAAGCATGCAAAAGAAAAAAAGATAAGCATCCGAAGATTAAGGGTAATAGCTTTGCCTCTCTCTGGTTACTTGAAATACGAAATTGATTTTTGGAAAAGTTCGCCAAGATATGGAGAAAAAATATGGTTTTTATTGAATAAAGACTATAAAAAGATAATAGCTATCTTAAAAATTAAACCGAAAGATTTTTGGCTATTTGACGATAAGGAATTGATAATTTTTCATTATACATTGAAAGGCAAATGGATTGGTGAAGAAGTGATTACCAGCGAAAGTACTATAAATAGATACAAAAAATTAAAACAAGAACTTCTTAGGCATTCTATTCCGATAAATATATTTTTGAAAAATATCAAAAATAATTAATAAACTTTTACCTCCACTTAATCGAGCATCCGATTGCAGGCGTCAGCTCAATCGCAACTTTCCTGCTATGTATCACAGCATCTATTGCATTTCTCAGGTCATTGACAGTCACTTTGCTTTCGTCTTTTGGGCTGTCGTCAATCCTTCCGTGGTACTTTAATTTTCTCTCGCCGTCAAAGACAAAGCATTCCGGAGTGCATTGGGCGCCATAAGCGTTTGCAACAGTTTGGTCTTCGTCCCTTAAATAAGGAAAATTCATTTTCCTGGATTTATTGATCTCTATCATCTTATCAAAGCTGTCATCAGGATAATTGACTTCATCATTTGCATTTATGCCTGCAACCTGCACTCCTTTAATTCCAAAATCGCTTTGAATTGACTTGACTCTTTCCAGAGAGCCCTGCACATATGGGCAGTGGTTGCACATAAACACAACAACAAGAATTTTCTTGCCCCTGAAACTGCTTAAAGAATAGGTTTTTCCGTCAACACCGGGCAAACTGAAGTCAGGAGCCTTGTCGCCTATTTTTAATTTAAGATTTTGAGTATTCATCTCCATAAAAATCACCAGTGCCAAAGTTATTATTTTGTTTGTCAAAAACACTCCGCACCTGAGTACGGAGCGTGTTTTTGAGCATGCTCGGAAATTTTTGCAAATTGGATAGATTATGAAAATTTCCGACATATTAAAATTTTTTGGTTTTAAAGTTTTAAAAATGAGTGCCGGTGGGGAGACTTGCATGCGGGCGCATGCTCGCGCGCCACAATTTGAACTCCCGACTTATGCCTTTCAAAGCAATTTTGAAAGACCAGCGAATTTTGATTCGCGCTGCCTTTCCAAGCAATGCGTATGAGAGCATCACTCTAATTGCCCAGCAAGCCAATGAACATTGGCAGCTACCAGGCTGAGTTACACCGGCGTGATTGTGAAAAAGAATAAGAGGATGTTTTAAAAAGATTACGATTGACCCTAATTTGGATACATAACTCTGAATTTAGGCTCCTTAGGTTCTGGTGTTGTATGCAAGGATGTTAACAAACGATCGAGGTTAGTAACGTTCCATAAAGAGTGCGGCAAACAGCGTTCTGTTTCCTTAGGGAATAATTTGTGTGATTTTGGAGTGAATTCCCTATACAGTTCATTAAAAGCATATTGTTTTATTTGGGCAACCGCCTTTTTGTTGATTTCATTATCCGGGTCTGCAGTCAATTTAAATAAGTTTAATCGTGCCTTAATTTCGCTTAATGTATAAAAGTGTTCCACCGGACGCGAAAAATCTATTTGATAGAACTTACCTTCAGCATCAACTAAAAAATTTCCCCTATTGATGTCACAGTCCAGCCTTCCCGATAATCTTTTTGGATTATCAGTGATATATTTTGAATATGCTGCCAATATTCTTGGCACAATGGAAACCTGGCCATGGTCTTCCATTTCCGTATTTGTCGGGTCATTTGAATGATGGATAAATCTTGATAATGTCAAGGGAGCCCCGTCAAAATCAAAGTACTCTACTTCAGGTGAAGAACATCCCAAAAATTCACTTATATTTCGCCCATATTCTTCCAAGACAAAGTTATGACCATTTGATTTTTTACCAATCCAAAATTGTCCTTCGTTATCAACTAGCAAAGGCTTGTCTTCCCATGGTTCCATATGTACCCAATATGTATAAATCAGCCTTCCATCTTGTATACTGATGTATCGCTCTTGAAGTATTTGCTCTAATTCAACTGGTGCTATTCTCTTGATGTCTGATAAATTTCCAAAAAATGATTCCCCCATTAGTAGAGGTATAGAATATCGTTTTATAAACGTTGCTAAATGAATTTCCTTATCTTGTCGGCATACTCATTTATCTCATTCTCGCCGTACTTGATGTGGCTCCATTTGATCCTCAGCCTGTCTTTCTGGAATCTGGGTATTATGTGAATATGCGCGTGATTGACAATCTGGCCTGCTTCCTTGCCGTTGTTCATTATAATATTGAAGCCCGCGTTGCCGAAGCTCAAGGACAGTGCTTTTGCAATTTTTCTGGCTGCGTTTATTAATGACGCTGAATCGTCCTCATTCATTTCCGTAAGATTTTCTGAATGTTTTTTGGGAATGACAAGGCAATGCCCTTTGTTTGCAGGCATTATGTCAAGAAAACTGATTACTTTTACATCTTCATAGACTTTTGCAGCAGGAATTTTCCCGTCAACAATCTTGCAGAATATGCAGTCTTCCATTTTTATTTTATTTTCACAAATTCCAGTTTGTCTTTTTCGGCGTCAAGCAATGCAATAGTATAAGGATAAATCCTGAACAAAGCGCCTGGGTTGATAACTCTTGTTTTGCCGATTTTATTGTCTCTTTTTATGTGCGTGTGGCCAGTTAAAACATAGTCATATTTATTGCTTTTGATTGCTGAATCAAGCTTTTCTTCTTGTGTTCCGTGGTAAACGTAAAATTTCTTTTCTTTATGCTCAAATTCCTTTTCATCAGACAATTCCTCAAATCCTAATTTTTTGGCAGTTTTGCTTAACCCGTTCCTCTCCCCGTCGTTGTTGCCAAAAACAAGTTTCATTTTTAATCCTCTAAAATGCTCAAGCATTGGGGGAGAGATGATGTCGCCGCAATGCACCACAAGTTCCACATTCTTTTCTTTGAATACTCTTACAGCTTTCTTGACTGCTTCCTCGTTTTCATGCGTATCTGAGATTATGCCGAGCATTTTATGAATTTTAGGGTCATAGTCAAATTATATTAAAAATCTTTAGGATGTTAACGACCCCCTATACAAATTCCACTTCCATTATAATATATGCGACTTGGACCGATACTAATTCCAAAAAAATAATTCATAATATAGGATAAAAATATTCCAATGACTAAGCCTAAAATTAAAAATAAGATATTAACAAGATAAGGATGTTTAGATGCAAATAATTTAGTCTTTGACATTTTAATTTAAAAATGGACTGGCCGGGATTTGAACCCGGAGCCTGATGGGTCGCTTTTTGGCGATCACCCATGCCATGGGTGCGTTATGCCGGATTTAACTACCAGCCCATTCAAAGCCAAAGAAATGAGGACTGTTTAAAAGATTTTCTTTAATGTATGCATAGGCGAACCTGAGCGGTATGGCAGAAAAGCAGTGATATAAGCGAGCGAAAGTGAGCTTTCGCATGTCACACGAGCAGTAGAATTTGCCGAAGGCGGATTGAATTGATTGCAAGTATTATTCATTAAATTTTCATTTAGCAGCCAATTTAACATCCCCTTCATGCACGGTCTTTCTTCCAGCATGCTTTGCTATCTGGCTGGCTTTCGAGGAAATCTTGGCTGCAATGTCAGTTAGAACTTCTGTAAAAGCATCTACTCCATCCTGGGAAACCCTTTTGGCGCCCGCTTTCACCAATATTCTTGCGACGCTCGCCTTCGGTATTGTAGAAGTTTTTCTTCCCATTTTGGATTAATGCAGCCCCAAATTAAAAATTTAAGGGAGAAAATCAAAAACAACCCCTTCAGCCTTTGTGCAAGCCTTTTTCATAGAATAAGTTATTTATATAACTTTCGATTTTAGCCAAAATAATGGAAGAAAACCTAAAAATCATAATAAAAAAATATGCCCTGCAGAACGCAGTGAAGTACAAAGGCAAGGCAAATCCGGGGGCTGTAATAGGCAAAGTCCTTGCGGAAAACCCTGAATTTAGGCAAAAAGCCAGTGAGATAGGCAAGGAAGCTGCAAAGATAACAAAGGAAATCAATAAGCTTTCATTGGAAAAGCAGGAAAAAGAGCTGCAGGAGCTGGCGCCGGAGCTGCTGGAAAAGAAGGAAGCAAAGGAAAAGGACATCTTTGAGTTTCTGGGAATAAGGGAAGGCCAGAAGGTTGTAACAGCCTTTCCGCCTGAGCCTAGCAAATACCCGCACATAGGGCATGCAAAAGCCATTATTGTGAATTATGAACTCGCAAGACGCTATAACGGCACTTTCTATTTAAGGTTTGAAGACACCAATCCAGAGCTTGCAGATGAGGAATTTTATAAAATACATCTTGAAAATTATGAATGGCTCGGCATCAAGCCAGACAAGATTGAATATGCATCTGACTATATGGAAGAATTCTACAAATACGCTGAAAAGATGATAAGCGAGAATCATGCTTATGTCTGCGCATGCAGTCAAGAAACAATAAAAGAAAACAGGAAAAATGGAGTTGAATGCGAGTGCAGATATTCTAATCCTGAAAAGAACCTGGAAAGATGGAATATGATGTTTAAGTCAAGAGCGGGAAAGTATGTATTAAGGCTTAAAGGGCATATGCAAAGCCAGAATACGACTTTAAGAGACCCTGTCATATTCAGGATCATAGAAGAACCGCATCCAAGAAAGGAGAAAGAGTACAGGCTCTGGCCTAATTATGACTTTGAGAGCGCTGTAATGGATGGTATAGAAGGCATAACTCACCGCTTGAGAAGCAAGGAATTCGAGCTTAGGAACGAGCTTCAAAGGCTGATACAGACGCTTGCTGACTTTAAGGAAACCAAGATTTACGAGTTTGCAAGGTTTAATCTTGAAGGAGTGGAAAGCTCAGGAAGGATAATAAGGGAAAATGTCCAGAAAAAGCAGCTTATTGGCTGGGACGACCCTTCACTGACAACTTTAGTTGCTTTGAGGCGAAGGGGGTTTTTGCCTGAAGCTATAAAGGAGTTTGTGCTTTCAACAGGCATTACAAAAACAGAAGCAGTCCTCACTTGGAATGATTTAATTGTTCATAACAGGAGACTGCTTGACTCAAAATGCAACAGGTATTTTTTTGTTGAAAGTCCTAAACAGATTGAGATAGAGAATGCAAAGGAACAGAGCGTTGAGCTGAAACTGCACCCGGAGCATCCTGAAAGAGGCACAAGAAAATTCAGGACAAAAGGCAAGTTTTATGTTGCTGAAAAAGATTTAAAGGAATTTAAGGATGGTAGATTGTACAGGCTAATGGACTGTCTTAATTTCGTTAAGAAAAAAAGCAAATTTGTTTTTGATTCATTGGGGTATGAAAAATACAAAAATCACGGCGACAAAATAATCCACTGGCTGCCAGTGCAGAAAGATTTGGTTAAGGTTGAGGTTTTGATGCCGAATAAGGAAGTAAAAAAAGGACTGGCAGAGCCAATGGTCAAAAATCTGAAAGTGGGAGAGGTTGTTCAGTTCGCAAGGTTCGGTTTTTGCAGGCTGGACAGCAAAAAAAGCGACAGATTAATGTTTTGGTACACGCATGATTGAATATGATAAATTTTTATTATGTTACTTTCATTGTGATTTTATTTTTTATAGCAATATGGATAATTTTGTGGGACAGATTATCAAATAAAAAATCAAAGAAACTCCAGACTAAGAATGTTCGCATTTGTCCAAAATGCAAGAGTGATGATGTTAGTCCAGATTTTTCAATAAAAACATTCGGGGAACAATCAGAATTTAACAAGTATAAGTGTAATAAATGCGGCCATGCTTCAATATTTTTTCCAGAATTAACTAAAAAATGATAACCATAACTCAAAATGACAAAATCAGTTATAGTTAAATCGCAAGTTAAGGATCTTGCAAAGCTTGACGGAAAAAATTTGAGCGTTTCAGAGGAATTCTACAGGGCTTTGGAGGAAAAAGTGCAGAAGGACATTGAGAATGCATGCAAAAGGGCCAAATTAAACTCCAGAAATACTGTAATGGCAAGAGACTTGTAAGATTCAATAATTATTCGGCTCTGCCTTTCCAGTTATCTTCTGCTCCAGCGCCTTTATACGATGGTGCCTTTTTGCCCTGTCCATCATAAGGTGCATCACCTGGCTTTTTATATTGTTCAATGATTCTGTCAGCTCTCTAATTTTTTCGCTGTTTTCACTAACGACGTGCTGCTTTTTCTCCCTCTCATTTTTCAGCTCGTTTTCCAGCGAACTTATCCTGTTTCTTAAGTCCTGAATTTCAGTATCCTCGGGCTTGAAAAACCTTGAGTATCTTCTTTCCCAGTCAATCATGATTTCGATTTTTTCTTTCAGCCTGTCTACGTCCTTATAGCTCAGCCTCATCCTTATTATTGAGTTTCTCATGTTTTTTAGATGGGAGTCAAGATCACTTTTTGCCCTGCCCCTCTCTCTGTAAACTTTGCTTAAAAGAAAAAGGTGCCTTGCAAAATGCCTGAAGTACCTTGAGTTTTGTACGGCATACATTTTGTCACGGAAAGCTACTTTTTAAACATGCCAAAAAGCCCTTTTTTCTTCGGCTCATCCAGCCCAAAAGGCTCGTCAGGGAAATCCAAGTCCGGAGAAGGGGCCGGCTCCATCGGGGGCATCTGCATCCCGGCATCCGGAGGCTGGACATTTGGAGCAAAAGACATTGGCATTTGCGGCGGCATAGCCATCATCTGCGGCGGAGCCATGGACGGCATCATTGAAGGCTGGGCAGCCTGTTGTGGCTCTGCCCTGGGCCTGAAAAAGGTGTCTTCTTTTGGCTTTGGAAGGTCCTCATGCTCAGGCTCTTCAATATTTTTGTTCACCAGCTCAACAAGAGAAACCATGCCCTCTGCAATGGTCTTGTTCTGGTCCAGCATCTTGTCTAATTTTGATATTATTGTCTCGTGCCTTTTCGATTCGAATGCTGATTCCTTTTCTTCAAGCTTCATCTGGTCGGCTGCAGCGCCGAAGATTTCCAGAATATCCGTCATCTTCTGCGACAATTTCTGCACGGCATCATAAAGCTCCCTTGTAGAAATGTCTTTTTTCCCTTTCATGCCATCCAAATCCCTCTTTAACTCAGAAATATCCTTGTATGAGCCTAAATCTTCATCAGCCATCCCAATCAACCTCTTTTTTTAATTGAATAACCAACCCTATTAGATAAAAAGAAGTATGAATGTATATAAAGATTTCGGATTTTGGTTGAAAGTTTTGATGAGAAAGGTTTAAAAAATAATGGATTGTACCAACAGTAATGATTCAAAGCGATGGAGAACGACAAGCACCGACTAAAGTAAGCGAAACTGAACCAAGCCATTTGGCAAGGTATGCATTCGCTTTAGGTTACGCCTTGCCTGATAATGTTATTCTTGATGCTCCGTGCGGTAGCGGCTATGGAACAAGAGTTCTGGCTTCAAGAGCTGCTAAAGTATATGGTATGGACATATCTGAAGGGGCAATTCGACATGCTCAAGAATTTTTCTCCTCACCTTCAAACTCATTCCATGTCGGAAATGTAGAACGCATGGTAGAGGTATTTCCTGATTCCAGTTGCCTTGATTTGATAGTGAGTTTTGAAGGAATTGAGCACTTGGAGAACCCTGATATATTTTTAAAAGAAGCTAAGAGACTTTTAAAACCTGAAGGCAAGATAATCATATCCACCCCAAGAAAACCGCATGGAAGTCCCTATCATAAAAGAGAGTACTCTCTGGAAGAATTTAAAAATGAGTTAGAAACCTGTTTTAAAATTGAAAGAATGTATGGACAGATATTCACTAAAGTTATCGATTTGGCAGTAAGCAGTGTAAATCCCTCAGATTACAGAAGATTTAATTTTATAGCAGAATGTTCGCCCAGATAATTTTTGTTTAAACTATTTTCGATTAAAAGAATTTCATTTTAGAGTGTTTTTGTAATGCTCCAAAAGTCTGGGCAACAGCTCTGGTATTTTTAACATTATGCTTAAATGACCGGAATTAACTAAATATTGGCGTGGATTTTGCCACGCTTCTGCCAATGCCCTGCCATTTTTATCCGGCACAACCTTATCAGAAGATGCATTAATCATAAAGAGATTATCTGACTTATCGGGATTTGTGTAATTGCATGGTTCTATGGGTCCTAATACCTTCCTCAACTCGCTCCCATTTAATCCTTTTGCAATAACCTGGTTTCCTAAAGCACTGATAAATGGGTCACCGGATTCAAAGAGCATATCTGCAAAATTGCCTCCTGCCATTACCAAGCAAGCGCTAGAAACTCTGCCGTCAATTCCATAGAGTATACTGGCGTAGACTGCACCTAAGCTGATGCCGCAAACCCCGATTTTTTGCTCTTGCATCAAATCAATCAAACCTCGTGTTTCAGTTACAGCCTGATTGAACATTAACTTCGAATCGTCTAACTCCATATCCAGTTCGCTAATGCTTTTTATGCCACTTGGAAGCCTTGAACCATGCAGTGGAGTTTCAATTTCATAGGCACTGATGCCATTTGTTGCAAGGTAAGATGCAACAAGTTGTGCAAAATTATACCCGCCGCTTCGTTGCGGCAATACAATTACCGCGGTATCACCGTGCGCCCTGTAATGCCTCACTCTCCCAACATTATTTTCTGGCCATCTGGACTTTATAGGGGATTGGTAAATACTTTCATAAACCTCAATATCTGGATTTATTTTTAGAATAATTCGTTCAAATAGAGAAGCAACTATGTTTTCCAGTTCGTTTAACATGCGCTTGCTTGTGATAGGATGTTCAGGCAAACTTATCCTATTTGTGCTATCAAATTTTATTGGTTCGTATTCAAAAGCCATTTTAATTCTCTCTAGAATCAGTCTAGAGGCTACACCTCTTTCACATCAGTATTCAGAATTCCTTTAAAAACCTTACCAGTTCATTCGCCTTGTCAAAATCCATAAACTCCTTTTTGGTCATTGAAGGAATGTTTTTCGGCTTTTTCTTGTTGAAAATCACTAGGTTGTCAGCGTCAATCAGTTTTGACAAGGATTGCATCTGGGGATTGACCTTGTCGCTTACTTCCGTCAGTATGATCTCTTTATCCTTCCTTGCAATTATGTCAAACGGCGTCTTTTTTGTTTCAGTTGCATCGAACCCCAGCTCAACATACTTTCTTGAAACCTCCGTCTCAAACTTGGTTTCCCGCTGCGGCTGGGCAAAGATGTTTATCACATTGAAAACATGATAACCGAACAAGTCATAGATTTTTTTTGCCTTGTTTACCGTGACTTCGGAATTCTCATTCTCGTATTTGATTATCATCCTGCTTGTGACTCCTATTTTCTTAGATAAGGAATTAAGCGAATAGCCGCGCTCTTCCCTTTTCTCCTTAAGCTTTTTTCCTGCTACAGAGGCAGTCAGTCCAGCCTGGCTCCTTCTTACAAAAGGAAACCTGTTGTTGATGCAGTTCAGGAAGGTATTGAAGTTTAAAGTGTGGATGTCAAATCTTGAGTAAATTATATTATCCTCCAGACCGCTTCCGGCTTTTTCAGAAATTATTAATGGGGATGCGCCGACATAAGAAGCCACAGCAGCCATTTCCTCTGTGTATTGCCTGCTGATGGAATTTGCGTCTTCAAGAACTTTAAGTAGGAGTATCTGGTCTTGTCTTCTTGCAAGCATGTCAAAGCATGTTCTTGTCAGGCTTTTTACCGTGAACCCCCTGTTCAACAAAAAAATGCCTACTTTGTCAAGCAGAGTCTGTTTCATTGTTTGGATAGAAAAAATTGCGGTTTAAAAATGTTTTTATGATGGCAGCCAAATCCAAAAAATAAAATATAAATACCAATTGCCTAACCATGTAGTTATGATAGTAACAATATCAGGAAAGGCTGGTTCGGGAAAGAGCACAGTTGCAAAGCTGCTTTCCGAAAGGCTGAAGCTTAAGCACTATTCAATAGGAGACTTAATGAGAGTCATGGCAATGGAAAAAAGGATAACTCTGCTCGAGCTTAACAAGCTGGCAGAAAAAGATAAGTCGATTGATTTCGAGCTTGACAACAAGCTGAAAGAGATGGGCAATACAAAAGACAACTTTGTGGTTGACGGCAGGCTTACTGCATTTTTCATTCCGAATGCAGATGTGAGGGTTTTTCTTGACGCTGACGACCAGATAAGGGCAGAAAGAATATTAAAAGACAGAAGGCAGCAGGAAAAAAACAAAGACATGGATGAAGCAATAAACAACATCAAAAAAAGAGAAGAGAGCGAGAAAAAAAGATACCAGAAATACTATGGAATCAATTATTTTGACAAAAAACTCTATAATTATGTTATTGACACAACACAGCTCACTCCAGAGCAAGTTGTTGGGCAAGTGGTTAAGTTTGTCAACTCAAAGAAGGGTATTGGTAGGTCATCAGGTGGTAAATAAAGGGGTAGTAAGAAGCGGGTGATTTTTATAGCACTTCTGAATTTTTATATCAATACCTAGATACTACAAACTATATTTTAAACATACTAATGATATACAAACATTTAAATACTTTATATTTTTAATAATCATTGAAAATTGAATAACGGGTGAGAATTTAATGGAACAAGAATTGAATAACGAAAAAGAAAGTTTGCCAAAAAATAAATTTGAAAGGTATATGTTAAAACCGCACTTGATTATTAAAGACCCTTCCATTTTTAAAATTGATTCTGCACCTCCAAAAATTATAGATAGGAGGGAAAGTGAAGAATTTTATAAACAACTGTCAGTTTTTGTGGGATACAGAAAACCAAATAATCTCTTGATTAAAGGATACCCTGGTTCAGGAAAAACAGTTACTATAAACTTTGCTATGCAACAATTAAAAAGAATCAAGCCAGATATCGAAATAATCCAAATTCAATGCTATGGAAAATCTTCATCTAATATCTTAAAATTTATATTGAAAAATGATGCACCCCAAAAATCTCTTGAGATTATGATGAAAACATTCTTGGAAAAATTAAAAAATGATTGTATCATAGTATTTGATGAAATAGATAGGAGCGATAGAATACTTTATATGCTATACCATCTTTCAAGACCAAAGGAGTTAGTTCCGTCTTTCAATAAAAATATAAATTTGATACTTATTTCAAATAATCTTGCTTGGGAAGAATCCTTACCAGACAGGATTAGGAGTTCTTTACAGCTAACAGAAATTGTTTTTCCGCCTTATGGTATAAATGAAATTCAGAATATAATCAAACAGAGAATAAGACTTGGGTTTAAAGACCCAAAAGCCATATCTGATGAATTAATAAATTTTATTTCTCAAAAAGTCTTAGAAGAAAAGCGTAGCGATTCCCGTTTAGCAATTGAGATTATTTTTAACACAGCTTTGGAAGCTGAAAGTGATGGGGAGGCAACAATAAATCTTAAACACATCAACTCTGCATTAAAATCTTCAATATATGCTTTAGATAAACAAATGATAAGCAAGCTGGATGACCACCAACTATTAACTTTGTGTGCTACTTGCCTAAATAATATAAGTTCTGTCGAAGACCTTTACAAGAGTTATTCTTCTTTGATTAAAGATAACCGACTAAATATAAAAGCAAAAGGCAAAGTAATGGTAGTCCACCATTACCTAAACTATTTGGATGATGTTGGAGCGATTGACAAAAGAATTGATGTTGCCATGACTAAAGATAATGTTCCGAGAAAATCATTAAAAACCAAATGTAAAATAGATAGGCAACTTGTCTTAGAAGAGTTAAGCATACGGGGGTTGCGATTAACTGAAAATTATGAAAAGCAGTAGGGCACAGGGCAAGGACAGTTCCGCTGTTGTAAAGCGGGGTAACTTTTCAATCCGAGCTTCCTACTGCTCATAATAATATTATGAAATCTGTAAGAAGGTATAAACCAGAAGGGAAGAATTGGGTATAATCCCTATCGCCCCTTCCGTTGTTATAACTAATTAGTTTACTAATTAGTATTTAAAAGTTTCGATATTATAAGGTGATTTTATCAAATATCTTATCTAATTGGATTACCCTATCAGCGCATCTCATAACATCCTCTCCAAGAGAATTAATAAAAGAAACAACATAAACTTTTAGCCCTTTTGTCTTAATAAAATTTATTGCATCAACGAAATCATTATCTCCACTAATAATAATTGCAACTTCGTAAGCTTTTTCAAATCCTAAACCCATAACTTCTGTAACAAGTGCTACATCAACTCCTTTCTGATAAGGAACACTCATGTCTACTTTTTTACAATGCTTACATTGAACATCCTTATGCCTTAGTTTTTTAGTTACAACAGTGACTTCTAAACTTCTCAGTTTGTCAAAAAATCCTTGTTTTTTATGGTCTATTGGTTCATTAACTGCATCATAAAAATAACCTCTTATAAAATCAGTATCTTTTGTCGTTTCCTTTAGAAGTTTAGAATAATCAATTTTTTTTGTTAATTGCAGTTTTTTTGTAATAGCATCTTCAGTAACAAATTCATTGGCTTTACAATAAGTCCACCACCCACCTAAGAGGTTACTTGCATCAATAAAAACCATACTTTTTCTATTATTTGTTGCCATATATCGCAACTTTATAGGTGTCTTTATAATATTTTCCAAATCTGTGTGTAAAATACTCTTCAGTAATCACCAGACACTTACCACCCAAAGATTAACAAGAACCTCAAAGCAGAAATCTTTATAAATCACCAACTTGTCCTAAACCTGTTTTCTATGGCAACTGTCAAAAAGAATGATTTTGTGGAAATGGAGTATACTGGAAGAGTCAAGGAAGATAATATGCTGTTCGATACAACTGAGGAGAAAGTCGCAAAGGAGAATGGAATGCACGATAAGGATGCAGAATACTCTCCCGTAGTCATCTGCATAGGCGAAAACAGCATGTTAAAGGGGCTTGAAGAGCAGATGATAGGCAAGGAAACTGAAAAAGAGTATACCTTTGAGATAGGCGCAGACAGGGCATTTGGCAAGAAAGACGCAAAGCTTATACGGATGATTCCCACAAGCAAGTTCAGGCAGCAGAATATACAGCCCATGCCGGGATTGCAGTTGAATATAGACGGGGTTTTTGGCATGGTCAAGACAGTAAGCGGAGGAAGATGTTTAGTGGATTTCAACCATCCGCTTGCCGGCAAGGACTTGATTTACAAAGTTAAGATAAACAAAGTAGTGGATGATGACAAAGAAAAGCTTAAATCCCTGCTTAAGTTGCATCTCCACGTAAGGGAAGCAGATATTGAGATTAAGGAAAATTCTGCATCTATAAAGCTGGAGCACAGCGTGCCGAAGGAGTTCCAGGAAGAATTTATAAGGATTGCCAATAGATTGGTCCCAAGCATAAAGAAAATGGAGTTTGAGGTTAAAGAAACCAAAAACAAATAAATTTAAATAGTAGTTATAACCATTCCATAATAATAAAAAAGTACAGAGGGTGAGTTTGTGTCAACTATTATAGAGCAGGCAATGGAAGCTGAACTGAATGATAATCCTAAATTGCTTTCTATAGAAAAAAAAACAGTCCATCAGGATAAAAGCGTGCAGGACATAGATGCAGAGCTTGAGCAGCTTCTGTCAAGGCAAAGAGCCACTATCAAGGTTGTTGGATGCGGAGGCGGTGGCAACAATACTATAAACAGGATGAGCGAAGTGGGCATTATAGGCGTTGAAACAATAGCTATCAACACAGACGCTCAAGATTTGCTCTACACAACTGCAAACAAAAAAATTTTGATTGGAAGGGAGCTTACAAAAGGGCTTGGAGCGGGCTCTGAGCCGAGATTGGGGGAAGAAGCAGCGCGGGAGAATGAGGCTGACATAAAAAAAGCGCTTCAGGGCTGCGACATGATTTTTGTTACTTGCGGACTGGGAGGGGGAACTGGCACCGGCTCTGCCCCTGTAGTTGCTGAAGTGGCCAAGAAACTAGGGGCTCTGACTGTTGGCGTTGTGACAATGCCGTTTTCGATGGAGGGGCATAGAAGATACGAGAATGCTGTTGTAGGATTGGAGAAAATGGAGCAGGTGGCTGACACTTTAATAGTGATTCCAAACGACAAACTGCTTGAACTGGCGCCTGAGCTGCCGTTGCATACATCATTTAAGGTTGCAGATGAAATTCTTACAAATTCTGTCAAGGGGATTGCAGAGCTTGTGACAAAGGCTGGCTTGGTTAATCTGGATTTTGCTGACATTAGGGCCGTCATGAAAGGCGGCGGAGTCGCACTGATAGGTGTTGGAGAAAGCGACACTGAAAACAGGGCAGTGGAAGCTGTTGAAAAGGCAATTAATAATCCTTTGCTTGATGTGGACATCTCGGGCGCAAACGGCGCTTTGATTAACGTAATTGGCGGAGAGGACATGACGCTTGACGAAGCAAGAAAGGTTGTTGAAACAATAACAGAAAAGCTTGATGAAGATGCAAGAATAATCTGGGGAGCCCAGATATACAAGGACATGGACAAGACAATAAGGACAATGCTGATAGTAACTGGGGTTAAATCCTCGCAGATATTCGGCTCTGCCAAAAAAACATCCGAAAAGAAAAAGAAGGAGATTGAGCAGCATCTTGGCATTGAGTTTTTGGATTAGATAGATTTAAAAGTAATTTATTTTTCTATTATTGAATAAAACAATGGAACAAACTCAAGACGCGACATCATGGAAATACAAGGCAAGGGCTTTTATTCAGGGATGCATTAGGGTAATTAAGATAACAAAAAAACCTGATGCGTTTGAGTTCAAGACAATCGTCAAGGTAAGCGGGCTGGGGATTCTAATTATCGGATTGCTTGGATTTGTCGTGCAGATGATTAAGCTGCTGTTTTTTTGAATTGGGCAACGGGCAACCAAAACTTTATAAAGGAGTGCCCTTCCCATATTCTTATGTTCTAGGTTTCTTTGATTTCAAAAATAACCTAGTTCGTGTATCAACAAAATGTCAAAAGAAGACGAGACAATATTTGCTTTAAGAACAACTGCTAACAGGGAAGACCAGGTGATGGACTTTGTCACAAGCAATGCCACAAAGAAAAAGCTGGAAGTCTACTCTGTTGTGAGGCCTCACGGCATGCGCGGCTATATTTTCATAGAAGCTGCAACAAAGACAGACGCAGAGCAGGCTGCATTCAACATTCCTTACGCAAGAGGAATTTTAGCGCATCCTGTGAAATATTCAGAGATAGAGCACATGCTCGAGCAGGTAAAGCACGAGATGAATATTCAGAAGAGTGATATTGTTGAAATCATTTCAGGCCCTTTCAAGAGAGAGAATGCAAAAGTCACAAGAATCGACAAGACAAAGGAAGAGGTTGTTGTCGAGCTGCTTGAGGCAGCTGTCCCAATCCCAATAACAGTCAAGATGGACGCAGTTAAGGTAGTAAGAAGGGATTCCGATACATCAACTGAAGCAGAAAAAGCAGCAGAATCTTCTGAATCCGGGGACGATACATTCCAATAGGAATAGGTTTTTAAATCAAGGTTTGTTACAATAAAAAATTAAAACTCATTAATAATAAACAATAAATCAAAAACACGAGAGCGACTTTGAGATTCCTAGCAGTGACCTGTGAGCGAGTTCACTTCGCTCACTCGCATGCCACTAAAAGTAACCGCTTTTGACGATTAATGCAATAATTGGCGAGGGCGAGCGTGTGGCAGACAGCGAGCCCGAGCACAAACTATTGCGAACGAAGTGAGCGGATTAAAAAAATAATTATAAAAATCATCAAACAAAAATGCCAAAGGAAAAAGTTGAAGTATTGGTTGAAGGCGGAAAAGCTACAGCTGCGCCGCCACTTGGACCGGCCCTGGGCCCTATGGGAGTCAACATAGGCCAGGTTGTATCTGACATTAACAAAAAGACTTCTTCATTTCAGGGAATGCAGGTGCCTGTCAAGATTTTCATAGATAAAGAAACAAAGCAGTACGAAATAATAATAGGAACCCCTCCTGCCTCAGGCTTAATAAAAAAAGAAGCAAACTTAGAGAAAGCTTCAGGAAAAGCGAAGCACGAGATGGTTGCTGATATTCTTATCGAGCAGGTCATAAAGATAGCAAAGATGAAGGAAACTGCTACTTTAGGCAAAACACTTAAGGAAAAAGTAAAGGAAGTTATCGGAACATGCCAGTCAATGGGAATTCTGGTTGAAGGAAAGCCTGCAAAGGAAACTATCCAGGATGTTAACGCAGGCAAGTTTGACGAGGAGATAAGGCTTGAGAAGACTGAGTTGACAGCAGAAGAGCTTGCAAAGCTTGAGGAAGAGAAGAAGAGGCTGGCAGAAGAGCTTGCAAAGAGAAAGGCAGAGTTTGAAAAGATTGCAAAGGAAATTATTGCCCAGATGGCCGGTAAAGCAAGGGGAGAGATTAAGGCAAAATTGACTTTAGCTGGAATTCCGGACGAAATGATAAAGGAGCTATTGCCGGTGGAAGGAGCGGCAGCTGCAGGGGCAGCTCCGGGCGCTGCGCCTGCAGCAGGGGCAGCGCCAGCAGCAGAAGCTAAGAAGGAAGCTCCGAAGAAGGAAGAGAAGAAGAAATAATATTTTTCTTTTTATTTTTGATTTTGAAAAAGTATTTAAAGATGATTCTAGAAGTTGTGATTTATGGTTGAAATTTTTGGCGTGCCTAATATAGAATATGTTGGTTATGGGATAGGTGGTATAATCATTCTTTACATCTTATTTAGAATATTCAAATCGTTTGGAAGAGGATCTCGCATAACGGAGGAAGAACAAGAATTAGGGATAGAAAAAAAAGAAGAAGATCTCACAGAAAAAGAGCTTTCAATGGAAAGTAAAGAGAGAAAAATAATAAAGAAAATTATAAGAAAATTATTGGATATTCACAAGAATTTACAAAAAATAGGCAATACTACTCAAATTCAAATAGGAGGGGAATCAATTTATCTTATTCAGGCAGTCATAGTTTTAATAAATTATTTGGAAAAATTAATTAAGAGTAATATCCCTATTAAAAGAGAAGAAGCTATATTAAGCAACATCCGAAATTATTGGAGTGTTGCAAGGCAGGGATTAATTGAGCATCTATCGGAAGGCACAAAACCAATTGGGGAAGAACTTCCTTACAGATACGCAGCAACAAAAGCAGATGTGGCTGAAATAAATTTACTATTTGAAGAACTTGGAGGTACATTGAGATTGGAGGAGGAGATATCAGAACAAAAGCTTAAATTTGTTAAACAACAATATCAGCTTATAGTTGAAGAAGAAGGAACTTTTAGTAGAGCAGCCTAATTCCTCAAAATCCTTATCCTGCTCATCTCAATTCACCAATAAATTTCCTCAAGCTCAAAACTTTAAATTCAAATTTCTTTGACTTCAAGAAATGCCTGTTTTCTGTAATAATGTGATCTGCATCCATCGCCTCGCAAAAAGCCGCTATTGCTATGTCTCCTTTTTTTAAGCCAAAGTCTTTGTATTTCTGGAGCAAATCTAATGATAATTTTTTATTATAAGCAACAATTTTGTGTCTGTAAAGAAGAGAATAAAACTCTTTGCTTTTGCGCTCATCGATATTCCTCAAGATTTCTTTAACAATAACTTCGTTAATGCATATGGTTATTTCTTCATTTGCAAATATTTCATTAAGAATTTTTGATTTTTTCTCTAAATAGCTTATATACTCATTGCTGTCCAAAACTAGTATCAACTTAGCCCCTCAAACCACGATTTGTACTTCTCGTCCCAAAGCTCGTCTCTTGTTTTCCTTATTCGTTTAATTAATTCTTCCCGAGTTAAATTGGAGGTGTCGTAACCTTTTCCTTCTTCTTCCTTGAACCATTTATCCAGAATTCTTTTTTTCTCGATTAGGCTTTGGTCAAGCAAGATCTCATTCTTTATGCTTTCTCTCACAAGCTCTGAGAAATTAGAATAGAGTCCTTCGTCTATCAAAACCTTTGTTTTTTGCACAAGTTTCTTAGGCAATGTTATGTTTATTCTTTGTACTTCAGACATAATACACACCCAATACACACTGATATTTAAACCTTTCTACTTCTAAACCTGTTCTGTTCTTCTGAATTCTACATTCAATTTTTTTAATATTTCCACAATCCTTTGCTTTTCTGTCCCGAGTCCTTTCCAGTCCAGCAGTGCAAAATCCACTTTTTCCGCTGTTTTTTCAATTGATTGTTTTATTATACCCTCATTCAGGTTTTCCAATTGGTATTTTGGGCATATATGCGAAAGTGCAATATCTGTCTTCAAAACAATCTTGTTGAAATTATCGCAGTAATGCGGGCCGCCGATTCCAACCGCAATCTTATAATCTTGATTTTGATTTTTTATTGAATCCATTATTGTTTTTGCAATGATCTTGCCATTTTCTTTGTCATTCCATTCCTTTTCAGTGCTTCCAATCTCCACAAAAATAGAAGGCTTTTCAGTGTAAGGGCCGTGATGCGTTGCCTCCAAAGTTGTTTCATAACCGTCTTTTTCATTATTATCTAACTCAATAAACAAATTTTTTAAAAAAGTTGCCGACGAAAAACAAAGTGTTCTTTCTTTACCGCCGAGTTCAGCTTTACCCCAGTTTCCTATTGGATGAACAGTAAAACTCGGCGTGTTTTCCTTGCTTCTGTGTTTTGAAGCAAAGACAAGAATGTCTGCGTTGATTCTTTTGTCAATATTCTCCGAAAAAATCAGATCATCATTTGTCAGGTATAATTTTATATTTTTGATTTTATCGCATTGGAATATGTCGTTATTGTCAAATTTCTCATTAACTTTTTTAAAATCAAACACTTCAATCAGATTGTTCCGGATATTGATTCCTGCCGGGTCTTTGGAAGAAGCAATGATGGCAATTTTCATTCGGTTTAAGATTACGGAGCAGTTTAAAAATATTGTTGGGAAAGGCTTAAATACATTCAATCAGAATATAGCTGTTATGGGCTGGAGACAGGTCTGGATTTTAATTGTGATTTTGGTGATTTTGATAGTTCTGTTTGTATTTGTCCAGCCTTTGGTTTCCGAATCCAGCGGTTTTTTTGAGAATTTGTATAAGGTTAAGTGAAGAGGGTATTAAATCTCTGAATTGGACTAAATGGGTTAATGAAAATGCGACAGAGCCCTTCTCAAAATAAATAAGTATTTAAATAAGTTATAAAATAAGTATAATTTTCTGCCTTGATGATTAATGAAAATAGGAAACCTTATAAATAAGTAATTAAAAAAGTATAAAAATAAGTAAATATGGTAGAATTCAAAAGGAAGCTTTACAAGCGAGGCTCCAGCTACGAGACTACAATTCCGATGCCGCTTCTTTTCGCGCTTGACAAAAGCAAGAGATACAACGTCATTTTCGCCTATGACGAACAGGCAAACAGCTGGTACATAAAGTTCGAGGAAGGAGGTGGAAAGTAATATTGTATCAATAGGCGAGGCTTGAGCGCAATGGCGACAAGCGAAAGCCGAGCTGTAAATTTGTGCGAAGCACGGATTAAAAAATTCAATAACTATTGAACATTGACAAAATCAAGAAATTAAAATCAAAATATAAATTAAAAAACAAAAACAAATGAGGTGAGGTAAATGAGCAGAAGGTTTGAGGAGGTTATGGACATATTGGATTACAACGAGCTGATGCGCTTCAAGAGCGACTTGGACAGCGGCGCAATAACATTGAAAAGGCTGCTGGAAGAGAAGATAAAACGGAAGCTGAAAGAGCACGAAAAGATATGCGCAACGTGCTCAAACAGCCTGAACTTCTATAGGACTAGCAACTACACTTTGGTATTCGGGCCTGATGACTTCAAGAAAAAGGCAAGCTTCTGCGGGCTGGACTGCCTGGAATACTTCATAATAAAGCTTAAGGACATGAAAACAAAGCCAAAAGAGGACAATGTAAGCAATACCGGCAGTTATTTCTAGGTATGTACTCCAAAACAACAGAGCAGGTATTGAGGGAATTAAACACAACAGACAAAGGACTGTCGCAGCAGGAAGCGGAAAACAGGCTGAAAGAATACGGCCTAAATGAAATAAAGGAAGGAAAAAAGATTTCCGCTTTTGAAATATTCATAGGGCAGTTCAAGAGCATTGTAATCTGGATTCTGATATTTGCAACTGTTGTTTCTGCCTTCTTGGGTGAATGGATAGACGCAATTGTCATATTAATCATTATTATTCTTATCGCCGTTCTGGGATTTTTTGAGGAGTACAGGGCGGAAAAATCGATTGAGGCGCTGAAAAAACTAACATCTTTGAGAGCCAATGTCGTCAGGGACGGCCAAAAAAAAGACATTGACTCAAAGCTTCTTGTTCCCGGAGACATTATAATTCTGGAGACCGGCAACAAAGTTCCCGCTGATGCAAGATTAATAGAAGTCTTCAATTTGCAAACCCATGAAGCAGCATTGACCGGAGAGTCACAGCCTGTAAAGAAAAACACAGAGGTTCTTCCAGAAAAAACACCAATAGCTGACATGAAGAACACGGTTTTCTCAGGGACTATTGTTGTGAGCGGAAGGGCAAAGGCTGTTGTTGTCCAAACAGCCATGAAGACAGAGATTGGCAAGATAGCCAAGATGATAGAGGATGTTGAGCCTGAACTGACCCCCTTGCAGAAGAGAATGGATGGGCTTGGCAAACTGCTCGGCAAAGCCACAATTGGAATTGCAGTCATTGTATTTGTTGTAGGAATGCTTGTCCACAAGGCATCATGGAATGTGATGCTGCTTACATCTGTTTCACTTGCTGTTGCAGCTATTCCGGAAGGGCTGCCTGCTGTTGTCACAATTTCATTGGCTATAGGCACCCAGAGAATGCTCAAAAGAAACGCCTTGGTAAGAAGGCTGCCAAGTGTCGAGACTCTTGGCTCAACAACTGTGATTTGCTCTGACAAGACAGGCACCTTGACAGCAAACCAGATGACGGTCGTCAAGATTTTTGCAAACGGAAAAATAATCGATGTAAGCGGAATAGGATATGAAACAAAAGGGCAGTTCACGTGGAAGAATAAGCCTGTAAAATCTGACGATCTTGAGCTCCTGCTGACGATTGGAGCGCTGAACAACAATGCAGATCTGAAGGAAGGCAGCATATTTGGGGACCCTACAGAAGGGGCACTGATTGTGAGCGCTGCAAAAGCTGGAATCATCAAGGAGGATTTAGAGATAGAAATGCCAAGAGTTGATGAAATCGAATTCACAAGCGAAAGAAAAATGATGACTACTGTGCATGAGCACCATGGAGAAAAAGTTTCCTATGTCAAAGGCGCTCCTGAAGTGGTATTGAAGCTTTGCAGCTACATAAGCATAAGCGGCAAGGTAAAAAAGCTCACTGAAAATGAAAAAAAAGAGATTCTTGAAATCAACCGGGAGTTTGCAAATGATGCGCTCAGGGTTCTTGGTTTTGCATATAAAACAATGACAAACGCAGAGCCTGAAAAAAACCTGATTTTTGCCGGGCTTCAGGCAATGATTGATCCTCCAAGGGAGGAAGTCAAGGCTGCGGTCGAGAAATGCAAAAAAGCGGGCATAAAAGTGATAATGATAACTGGCGACCACGCCCTGACAGCCAATGCGGTTGCCAGGGAACTTGGATTAGCGGGAAAGGTTATCACGGGCCAACAGATTGATGGCATAAAAAATCTTCATGAAATTGTCGAGCAAGTGGCCATTTTCGCAAGAGTGAATCCGGAGCATAAAATCAGGATTATTGAGGCATTGCAGAAGAACGGCCATACTGTGGCCATGACAGGCGATGGGGTGAATGATGCCCCGGCGCTGAAAAAGGCCGATATCGGTATAGCAATGGGAATCAGCGGCACTGATGTCAGCAAGGAAGCAAGCTCGATGATACTCATAGATGATAACTTTGCATCCATAGTCAATGCTGTTGAAGAGGGCAGGGGGATATACAACAACATAAGAAAGTACCTAGGATTCCTTCTAAGCGGCAACATAGCAGAAGTTTTGATTATCTTCATAGGAATTTTAATTGGTTTGCCTATGCCGTTAACGGCAACTCAAATTCTGCTCATCAATTTAGTGACAGACGGATTGCCGGCTCTTGCTTTAAGCGCAGACCCCTTTGAGCCGAACGCAATGTCAAGAAAGCCCAGAAAGCAAAATGAGCCCATCTATAAAGACCTTAACGCATTCCTGATTTATTATCCAATTGTGCTTACACTAACTGCATTAAGCGTATTTGTCTGGTTTGTAAAAAAGTATCCTGAAAATCTGCTTATTGCCCAGACAGCATGCTTCTTAACAATTAGCATGTTTGAGTTATATCAATCTTTTTCATCACGCTCAACTATTTATCCGACATACAAGGTAGGTTACTTCAAAAATAAGTTCCTCATACTTGCGTTCCTCAGCTCTTTTGCGATAATGGCAAGCGGAATCTTTATACCTTCATTCGGAAGCCTCATAGACCTGGCAAGACTAAGCTTATTGCAGTTTATTTTTATTATTGCAATCTCAGCGCTTGGCTCAATAATCATAGAGATTTCAAAATACCTAAAGACAAAAGATGAAGCAAATGTGAATTAAATTTTTAAATAGGGTTTGTTTCTATCAGCATATGAAGGAAATTTCTATTGAGATACTCAAGGAACTGGAAAAAGGCAATATAAAAACTAAATGCGATTTAAATAAAGTGAAGTTAAGAGTGCTTAACAAGTATAAGCCACAAGCAGAGATAAAACACATACCAAAAAACGCCGATATTTATTTTGCAGCCTCTGAAGAAGAGCGTAAAAAATTCAAAGAAATTCTCTCGTTAAAGCCAGTACGGACAATAAGCGGAGTTGCACCTATTGCCATGATGTCAGAACCCTATCCCTGCCCACATACAATGAAAGGAATAGGCCCCTGCTCTTACTGCCCAGGCGGGCCAGGCTCTGCTTTTGGAAATGTTCCGCAAAGCTACACTGGAAAAGAGCCTTCAACAAGAAGAGCGATAAGAAACAATTACGACCCTTACTTTATTGTTTTCAACAGGCTGGAGCATTATGTTGCGATGGGCAGGATTCCGGACAAGGCTGAAATCATAATACAGGGAGGCACGTTCACATTTTTCCCAAGAGAATACCAGGAATATTTTGTCAAGTACGCGCTTAAAGCCATGAATGACTTCTCAAAATTGTTTTTTAATGGTAATGGTAATCTGGACCTCTTTAGGTTTAAGAAATTCTTCGAGCTGCCAAGGGAATTGGACGAGGACGATAAAAGGATCAAAAAAGTACAGCAAAAGTTAGTCTACATAAAAAATTTGGATCTAAATGACGATGAAAATAGGAAAAAAATTGAAAGCTTGTTTTTTGAAGACAATGATTTTTTTAATGGAAGTGTTAGTAATGGACGATTGAGTAATGTATCAGGAGATATAGAAAACAATAACGCAAAGATTACGGTATCAGCACAAATAATATCTCCAGGTAAAATTGATTCAAACATATTGGCGATAAAAAACATCCAATCAAAAATGCAGAATGAAAACAATAAAAGCTTTGCATTAAAACAGATTCAAAAAGAAAATGAAACATCCTTCATAAGATGTGTTGGATTAACCATAGAGACAAAAAGCGACTTCGGAAAGCTCTATCACGGGAATCTGATGCTGGAGCTTGGCTGCACAAGGGTTGAGATTGGAGTACAGAGCATTTATGACGAAGTGCTTGAAGCAACAAGCAGGGGCAATTCAGCTGCTGACAACATTGAATCAATAAGGGTTTTGAAGGATTTGGGCTTCAAGATAAACTGCCATTACATGCCAGGGCTGCCATTAACAACAAAGGAAATGGATATGCATGGGCTAAGGCAATTGTTTGAAAATCAAGATTACATGCCGGACATGCTGAAAATCTATCCGTGCATGATAATGGAAGGCACAAGGCTTTATGACGACTGGAAAGCTGGCAAATTCAATCCATTGACGACAAAAGAGGCTGCTGAAATAATTGCAGAGGCAAAAAGATTTGTGCCTGAATTTTTAAGAATTGTTAGGATACAACGCGACATACCAACTTATGTTACATCATCTGGCGTAGATAGGACTAACTTAAGACAATATGTAGAAAGAGTATGCAAAGAAAAAAGAATTAAATGCAGATGTACAAGGTGTAGAGAAGCAGGATTAAATTCAATTCAAAACAAAAATATTAACTTAGAAAATCTCAAAATAAAAGTTATGGAGTATGAAGCATCTAAAGGCAAAGAATTCTTCATTTCAGCGGAAGATATTGAAAATGATGTAATTTTTGGCTATTGCAGATTAAGATTCCCTTCACAATCCTTGAGGCAGGAAATAACAAAAGATTCTGCACTAATAAGAGAAATTCATGTGTATTCTGCTGCTGTACAGATAGGTAAAAAGTCAGATGATAGCTTTCAGCATAGAGGCATAGGCAAAAAATTGATGACAAAAGCTGAGGAAACAGCAAAACAGCATGGAAAAAATAAAATGGTTGTATTAGCGGGGATTGGTGCGAAAGAATATTTTAAAAAGCTTGATTATGAATTAGAGGGGGTTTATGTGGTAAAGGATTTAAGAATCTGATTATACAAACATTATATCACTTTACGCTTTAACGAGATTTGCTTCTCTCAAAGAGTCATACACGCCATAAGACATTGCAACCCCAATAAGTTTATTCTTATTTTGAATTCTTCGCACATCTTTTTGAGATGCTGCAACTGCAGAAACAACTTCGCTTAAACTATCCACTTTCCAGTATGAAAAACTCTGGCCTGGAATTTTTTTATGGCCTTGCCCATGAGATCTTCGTGGCTCAGCCGTATAATCTGGTTTCTTATCACGCATTAAAGTTTCTTCCAATTCATTATAATGGGTTTCAGACATAAAAACACCAATGCCAGGGGGTAGCACAACTTTTAGTTCTGCCTCTTGGTATTTGTTAACAAAAGCCAAAATATCATGAAGATTTTTAGCATTCAATGGCAAATCCCAACTTGTTAATTCCTCAACGTGTAAATTAGCCATAAGACCCATAGATTAGTTTATTCTTGCTCCTTATATACTTTCCGAATTCAAACTCTGTCTAAATCTCGGGTGATAGAATAAGTTGTCTATCGCGGGTGATAATATAAAATTATTTTTTATATGTAGAAGAAAACCAATTAAAAAATTCTCTATCTACTATTTTTAATTGTTCCAATAATTCGTTAGTATTCTTAATAAAAAATGGTAAATCACTAACATGTTTAACCCACCGCCTTCCAGAGTTTTTATAAACTTCTATTATTTTTTCTCCTATTTCCTCATCATTAACCGCTAAAATTATAGTTTTACCACCTTTAGATAGAGTTTTTAACCCCCAGTTGTGAGCTGTGGCATAAACAGAAGACCTTTCACCAAGCGAGAGGATTTTTTCTGTAAAGTCATCTTTTTTTATCCAATTTTGAATAGCGACCCATGTATTATATTTTGAAGAATTAAGAGAATCAAAAACCTGTTTTGTTGTTATGCAATCTCTTCCCTCATCTCCAAATCCTCTTATTAAATTTCGAGTTAAGAAATAATTTTCAATAAATTGTGCAGATATATTAAATGGGGAAAAATTCTTTTTGCCATATATATCATTTAGAATTGTATCGTGGACTACTATCAATATTGGTAATTCTTTTATTTTTTCTCGTATTAATTTTATTTCTTCTATTGTAAACAAAGTTAAACACCTTATTCATCTTTAAATTTAGAAAAAATTTTTCCCATATTAATTTTTTCTTTTTTTGCTAAACTTTTTATGTAATCTGATGGACTTCCTATTACAGATTCAATCTCATATTTAGGAATTGAACCAATTTTTGCCTTTACAACAACAAGACCTTTTTTAATATCGGTGCATCTCTTTAAGTCTTCTGGTAAATCTTCAGCGAATCCAAATCTTATTTCGTCATATACCATTTTTCACACCTTGTTTTATCATATATATCCCTTTTTAAACCTTTCGGTTTTACTGCTAAAATAATTAAGAATTACAAAATCACTATAGCAATTGTCTTTGATGTTGTTTATCATCTATTCTATAATGAAAATTAAACTTGTTAATAAATTTTTCTATTAATTCTTATATACTCTAAACTATATATTCCAATTGCAAATAAACCGAAACCTTTAAATACTACTCTTACTTACTATTGTGTATGAGTAAGCAACAATACAAAAGACTTAATATTTCATTGCCAGAGGACTTATTGAACGAGTTCACAAAATATTGCCAAAAAGAAGGCATGATGTTAAGTTCAAGAATTGCTGTCTTAATCAGAAAAGATTTAGAACAAAATAAGAAAAAATAAGTGCTTTGCTGGTGTTTGTAGCACCAACAAAGCGGAGAAACTAAAATGGCAACGAACCAAATCAGTCCTCATAAGGACACAGAAACTTTAGACAATAAAAACTTTTTGATTGATAGAAGGATACGAGGATATTCTATACTGGCAAAAGGCGATAAGCCAATTGCTGTAAGCAATGAGGAATTTTTAGTGCCTTCCCAAAATTCAGATAAAAAATACAAAGTTACAAGCATAAATGGTTGGAATTGTGAATGCCCTGATTTCCAGAGCAGATGTAAAGAAAGAGGTATGAAATGCAAACATATAATGTGCATAGAATTTTGGACTAAATTAAGGAATAGCCAAGATAATGAAGTGCTTGGATTTTTTGAGGACTTGAATTTAACAGAAAACGAGAAGAATTGCCCCGAATGTAAAAGCAAGAATATTGTCAATAATGGTAAGAGAAAAACAAAGATAGGAATAAGGCAAAGATATTCCTGTAAAGATTGCCAAAAGAGATTTACGTTAGAGCCATTAAAAAATCATCTGCTTAATGCCAAAATGCTCTGCTTGGCTTGTGATTTGTATTTCAAAGGAAATTCTTTAAGGGATATTAAAGACACTTTATTTCAAAGTTTCGGAGTGAAAATCAACCACGAAACAATAAGGCAGAACATCTTAAAATTCACAAATAAGATGAATGAATACAGCAATAAGCTTAATCCACAATTAAGCAAAAATTGGGGTGTTGATGAGCAAAAAGTTAAATGCAAAGGCGAATGGCTCTGGAAATGGAATTTAATAGACAAAAAAACAAGATGGCAAGTAGCCAATAATTTAACCCAACAAAGAAGCATTAAAGAGGCAAGGCAAGTATTCAAGAAAGGAAAAGAAAATTTGCAGAAAAACAAGCACGATGAATCGTTTAAGGATTTAGAAATTTCAAGCGATGGGCTTTATTCTTACAGAGAAGCAATCAGAAAAGAATTTTTGACCATGCGAAGAAATAGTGTAGAACATAGACCAACAACAAGCCCAAAAGTCAAGCAATGGGAAAATATGCTTGTTGAAAGATTCCATAATCAATATAGGGAATTTGACAAGATAAGGCGAGATTTTAAAACAGAAGAAACATTAGAGCAATGGGGTAATGGTTTCAGAGTTTATAACAACTTCATACAAAAAAATAATGGAAGTTACCTTAAAGGATTAACTCCTGCACAAGCTTGCGGGATTGATGTTTTAGGTAGAAACCGATGGCTTTCGTTGTTGAAGTTAAGTTTATCACCCGAATTAGACAAACAAAAACATCACCCATAGGTTAGACAGAGTTCGAATTCATAAAGATTTAAATTAACCTAAAGGATTCTTTGCCCATGGATGAGCAAATACCGCAACAGGAAATACAATTCAAGCCGAGGTTTATTGAAAGGTACTCAAAACTGACAGACTGGAAAGGGTTTAGTCAGTGTTCATTGTCATTCTTAAAACGCTCAATACGGGTGAACACATTAAAAATGACAATAAACGAATTAAAAAAAAGATTGGAAAAAAACTGGAATCTTGAGCAAATTCCATGGTGCAGGGAAGGGTTCTGGATAGAGCACGCAAAAAAGGAAAGGAGAGATGTGGGCAACCTGATTGAGCATTCCCTTGGCTATTTTTATCTTCAGGAAGCTGCATCCATGATTCCTCCGCTTGTGCTTGAGCCGAAGCCAAATGAGATTGTTCTTGACGTGGCAGCATCTCCCGGAAGCAAGACAACGCAGATAGCGCAGTACATGCAAAACAAGGGTATTTTGATTGCAAATGACTATACAATTGAAAGAATGAAGCCGTTGTCGATAAACTTGCAGAGATGCGGAGTTACAAACGCTGTAATAACCCTTATGGAAGGCCAGTGGTTCAAGAGATCGGGAATAGAGTTTGACAGGGTGCTTGTTGACGCTCCATGCTCCGGCACTGGAACTATAAGAAAAAGCCTGAAAACAATTTACATATGGAATCCGGATATGGTAAGAAGGCTTTCAATTACGCAAAAGCAGCTTATAGAGACTGGGTTTAATTTGTTAAAAGAAAACGGAACTCTTGTTTATTCAACATGCTCTCTTGAGCCTGAGGAAAATGAAGGGGTTGTTGATTTCCTGTTAAAAAAATATGATAATGCTAAATTAGAAGAAGTAAAGCTGAAATTAAACAGGAGCCCTGCAATCTTGGAATTTGAAAACAAAAAATATGATGAGCAAATCAAGAGATGCTTAAGAATATGGCCGCAGGACAATGATACGGAAGGATTCTTTGTTGCGAAGATTAGAAAAGATTAAATAAGGAGGTACATTAAAAAGGTTGTAAGATGGATTCCAAACCAAAATATACAAGTGTATTACTCAAAGTGAAAGATTATGATCGTTTTATTGCGAATCTAAATACTGATGCCGCGATAAATAATCGTATTAAACATGGAGTCCAGATAACAGCTATTATGTCATTAAAGGTAAGGGATGATTCTAGTGTAATAATATTTGCTGCAGGTGCTTCTACTAAAGACGGCTTGGTAGGAGTTATGGAAGAATTAGGTGTAGAAAGGATTAAGGGTAGTGAAGCTTTGGATGCTGTGAAAGCATATTATAGTATTAAAGCTTTTGAGGAATACGACAAGATGATTGGTCACTACACACCCAAAAACCATGGACAGATAGCGTAAAAATTATTTAAAAAATAATAACTCTAAGCCCTTCCTTTCAAGGCTTTTCCATTTCTAATGCCGTTCATCTGCAGTTCTTTAATCTTTGTCCTTAAGAAATCAATGGTTTTTGTGTTATCCTGGTGGTTTAGTATGTTGCCGCACTCCGGACACCTGTACTCTAAGTCAACGGCTCTCTCAAAGCCAACTCTCACGCAAGCATTTGGACACAGGTAAAAATTGCCTACGTTTGCTTCCTCTTCCCTAAGCCTGACAGTGTATTTGGCAAGTTTCTCCTTATTAGTCTTGTCAAGCAATTCCTTGATTCTTTTCTTGTTAAATGTCCAGTAGCTTATGTACCACCCTTTCTGCCTGTCTTTTTTCCTGTAATAGCTCACAAGATTGTGGTTGTAAAGCCGGTAAAGTATGTTTCTTACTTCATGAATGTCCATATCAACCTTTTCAGCAATCTTAAAATCAGAAATGTTCTTCTTGTCTTTAAGGTACTCAATTATGTCAATAGAATCTTCCCCTATCACTTCCTTTACCGTATCGTTGATTTTTGTGTTTGTCAGCTTCATTTTCACCTTGTAATATGAAATCCCACTCTTTTAAGGTTGAGCGCAGAAGAAAAGAGGTGATAGAAAAACTCCTACACCCCCTTAAAAGGTGGGATAAGTTAAAAATATGATATCTTTACCCCTATCTCTCATTTACGCTCTATGCCCTTCCACCCCGTTTTTCCCAATATTATATCTTGGAAAGTTTAATTTATGAGTATAAACTGCAATAGGTTTAGAAAGCTATTGCAGATGTTAAGAATACTTGTTGTATATAAACTTTGTTATTTTATAATATATATATTTAAAAGTATGTCTTATGAAGTATAGGTTATATTTAAGAACTTCGTTTTTGAAATAAAAGTTTTTATATAAATTGGTATTGCCACAGCTAAATGGCAAAGGAAAAGAGCTGCGGAGCAGTTGTCTACAAAAGCCAGAAAGACGGCTCTGTCAAGTATCTTCTTCTTCATTACGAGGCAGGCCACTGGGATTTTCCCAAAGGCAATCAGGAAAAGAATGAGAAAGAGGAGCAGACAGCAGCGAGAGAAATCAAGGAAGAGACCGGCATTGAAGACATAGAAATTTTGGATGGTTTCAGGGAAATTATAAATTATTTCTACAAAAAAGGCGAGGAAACTGTTTACAAGGAAGTTGTTTTCTTTATTGTTCAATCAGCAACTGAAAGTGTAAAGCTTTCAAGGGAGCATATCGGATACGCGTGGATGAGCTACGAGCATGCCCAGAGAAAGCTGACTTTCAACACCTCGAAGGACTTATTAAGAAAGGTGAATCAGTTTTTGTATAAAAGGAAATGATAGACATCCTAGTGGAAGCAAATTACAGTGGGTTAAACCAAAAACAGGAAAAGTCGAGTATCCAAGTATCGTAAGATTTATTAACAGATGCTAATAAGTTCATAACAACATGGGTCTATTGGAAGAGAATCGTAAAATTCTGGAAAAAATGATAAGTGGTTCTAATGGGAATCCAATAGATATAGCTCCAACACTCGAAAGCATAAGGGGAGGTGTCTATTGTTCTATTCAAATAAGAAGTAATGGCAAGCCGCACCCCCTAAACCCCAAGACACCATATGATGGGGGATTGGATGACAACATAATTCAGTTTGTACAGGATGTGTTTTTAGTTGAAGCTTATGTAAATAGTGAAGGAAAAAAGTCTACAGTGAATGGCAAGGATTCCAAAGAACTTAAGAGCAAACTTAAAGAATACCACAACTTAAAAACACAACTTGATGGACATATTAAGGAGACTAAACTTGGGACTGATGTTGACTTGGATACCTATACTTCTCTGTTTAAGAGGACCAGGGAAGCTAGGGTTGCGTTTGTTAATCTTGCACAAGAATATATAAAACATCAAGACGTGAAGGTTAATTCACCTTATGCACGACTCCAGCATGCATTCAGCCACATTTTATAAATATGCCAAATATTTTAATAAGCGAGGATACCCATCATGTAGTCTTAAGAAAATGAAATCAAATACTCTGCTTTTTATTTTGATTTTGGGAATTTTATTGGTCAGCAGCTGTGCCAAAAAAGAAGTGCAGGAGCCTACAGGCAAAGAGTTGCCAGAGGAATACTTACTAACGTATTCAGAAGGGAACTGCCTCACAGCATCTGAGTGTTATTATGCAGGAGAAGGGTGTGGCGGCGGCCATGGCATTTGCACGAACAATCCTAAAAAGTATGAGGGCGCTGTTACAACATGCGACATTGTGCCTTCCCATCCCATCAATCGAGGATACGGATGTGTCTGCATTGAAGCTTTAGGAAAGTGCGGTTGGGTGCAAGAAGCACGGCAGAACATTAAATCCTAAATATTTAAATACCTTAAAAATTAAAATCTCTTTCTATGAAAAACATTGAAGTATCTGAGCTTCTCAATGAAATAGCGGATTATCTTGAGTTTGCCAATGAGCCGTTCAAGGTAAGGGCTTACAGGAAAGCTGCTTTGGTCATAGAAGGGCTTTCCGAGGACATTGAGGAAGTCTGGAAGGAAAATAAGCTGATGGAGCTGCCCGGGGTTGGAGAAGGGATTGCAAAAAAAATCGATGATTTTCTGAAAAGCGGCAAATCGAAGCATCTTGAAGAGCTTAAGAAAAAAACGCCTGTTGACATGGAGCAGCTTGGCAAAATTGAAGGCATAGGGCCAAAAACAATACTGAAGCTCTACAGGGAATTGAAAGTCAAGAGCGTTGGTGATATGGAGAAAGCTGCAAAGCAAGGCAAAATACAAAAAATCAGGGGATTAGGCCCGACTGTTGAGCAGAACATTTTGAAAAGCATAGAGTTTGCAAAAAAATCAAGCGAAAGAGTGCCTCTTGGATTTGCGCTAAGCAGCGCGGAAGAAGTTGTCAGGATGCTGAAAACCTTAAAAGAAGTAACAAGGGCAAGTATTGCAGGCTCAACAAGAAGGATGAAGGAAACAATTGGTGATATTGACATTCTTGCAACATCAAAAGCTCCTGAAAAAGTTATTGATTTTTTCACGAAAATACCTAATGTTGCCCAAGTGCTGGCAGAAGGGCCGACAAAATCTTCTGTAAGGCTGAAGGAAGGAATTCAGGTTGACTTAAGGGTTTTGGACGACAAAATTTTCGGAGCTGCATTGCTTTACTTTACAGGCAACAAAGAGCACAACATTTTGCTGAGAAGGATTGCAATAGAAAAGGGACTTAAGCTAAGCGAATACGGGTTGTTTGACGCTAAAACAGACAAGCTTGTTGCCGGTAGAACAGAAGAAGAAATCTACAAAAAGCTTGGAATGGACTGCATAGAGCCTGAGATGAGGGAAAATGAAGGCGAGATAGAGATGGCGCAGCGCCACATGCTGCCAAAATTAGTCAACTATGACGACATTAAAGGAGACTTGCAGATGCACACAAAATGGAGCGACGGCAGCAATACAATAGAAGAAATGGCTTTGGCGGCAAAAAATCTAGGACATGGGTACATATGCATTACAGACCATACAGGAAAGCTGGCAATAGCAAATGCCCTGGATGAAAAAAGGATTTTAAAGCAAAGAAAAGAGATTGAAAAAGTTAATAAAAGGCTGAGCGGAATAAAGATATTGCAAGGTGTTGAGGTGAATATAAAAGACGATGGAAACTTGGACATGCCTGATAAAGTTTTGAAACAGCTTGACATTGTTGTTGCCTCGATACATTCGGGATTTAAAAATCCAAAGGATAAGATAACAAAAAGAATGATTAAGGCAATGGAAAACGAGAATGTTGACATCATAGCCCATCCAACCGGAAGGCTGATAACGAAAAGAGAAGGCTATGAGATTGATTTGGACAGCGTTTTTGAAGCTGCTAAGAAAACAGGCACAATCATGGAGATAAACTCCTATCCTGAAAGATTGGATTTAAAGGATTCGCATGCAAGGGCTGCTGTAAAAGCGGGGGTTAAGCTTGTGATAAGCACAGACGCCCACAACACAGACCAGCTGCATTTCATCAGGCTCGGAATCGGAACTGCAAGGCGAGGATGGGCTGAAAAGAAAGACATCATTAATACGAGAAGTTTGAAGGAGATGATGAGGATGATGAAGAAATAGAGAAAGCAAGGTTTATAAAAGGATTAATGTTCTTTTACAGTATGGGGGAGTATCTTAAATTGATTCAGAATGCGCAGAATGCTTTTGCATTTCTAGCGTTTGATAAGCTAAACAAGGGAGGCGGAATAGATCACTATGATAAAGATAAAGGAGTTTATAATATAAATGATACTGGGAAAAAGATAATAGGAAAATCACCGCATATGATTACTGTTTTCTACCTAATTGAACAGGCTATTAACAAATATACCCACGTACTTTTAATTGGAGAAACAGGGACTGGCAAGGAGTTAGTTGCAAAAGCATTGCACTATAACAGTACAAGACATAGACCTTTAAATAATAACTATGTGATTGTAAACTGCAGCTTCCACAATAAAGATCTTCTCTCCACTGAATTGTTTGGATACTCCAGAGGCGCATTCACCAGCGCAGATCCCAGCGGCAAAATCGGAGCGTTTGAAGAAGCGGTAGACGGCACAATTGTTTTAGATGAAATTGGAGATATGACTCTTGATGTTCAGAAAACGCTTCTAAGGGTATTGGAAGAAAGAAGATTTCATCGACTTGGAAGGGGAAAGGATATAGATTTAAGCAACACGCGGGTGATTGCATCAACAAATAAAGATTTGGCTGAACTTGTAAGAATCGGGGAGTTTAGGGAGGATTTATTCTATAGATTGGAACAAACTGTTATTTGTTTACCACCTTTAAGAGAGAGGGCTGGTGAAGATTTAAAAGCAATTGTGGAATATTTTGCAGGAACCAGTGGGTTCATCTCGGACAAAATATTGGAAGAAATTAAATCAACAAATTTCCCTGGAAATTTTAGGGGACTTGAAAATATTATTTTAAGGGGCAAATCACTTGGTTTTGACCAAATAACTGATGAAGTTTTAGCAATATTAATCCTTTACATGAAAGCCCAGAGTTATCTTCTGAATGGTGGCAGTATTGGAAGTAATGACTTAAGCATTGGTCAATATGGATCTGAAAAGGATGGGCACAATGGTGAATTACCTACGCTAAACGTTCAAGAGCTGAGGGACTTGGCATTGAGACGGGCTTTAGAACAAACTAAAGGGAATAAGAAAAAAGCGGCTAGAATTACGGGGATAGACTTTAGAACTATCAATCGTATAATTAAAAGAGAAACTGGATCCTAGTGCGCAATCTTTTTATATAAGTTATAGTTAAAATTTCTTATGATTAACGTCGCAATCAACGGTTTTGGCAGGATTGGAAGGCTTGTTCTAAGGGCAGGAATAAAAGACAAAAGCATAAACTGGGTTGCTGTCAACGATGTCACAGACGCAAAAACTCTGGCGCATCTTTTCAAGTATGATTCAGTGCATGGAAGATATGACGGAAAAGTTGAAGCAAACGGCGATTCTTTGATAATTGACGGAAAGAAAATAAAAGTGCTTTCTGTTTTGGAGCCTCTAAAATTGCCGTGGAAAGATATGAAGGTAGATGTTGTAGTTGAAAGCACGGGCAAGTTCACATACAGGGAAGGCGCTGAGCTGCATCTGAAGGCAGGCGCTAAAAAAGTCCTGATAAGCGCTCCTGCAAAAAACCACGACATAACTATTGTGATGGGCGTCAATGAAAAAATGTATGACAAGAGCAAGCATCATATTGTCTCAAATGCGTCGTGCACTACAAACTGCCTTGCGCCTGTCGTCAAAGTGCTTCATGACAATTTCAAGATTAAAAGAGGCTTTATGACAACTATCCATGCCTACACAGCCGACCAGAGACTGGTTGACGCGCCTCACAAGGACATGAGAAGGGCAAGAAGCGCTGCAGTGTCGATAATACCGACAACAACAGGGGCTGCAAAGGCAGTTGCGGAAGTGATAGCCGAATTAAAGGGCAAGATTGACGGCCTGGCATTCAGGGTTCCTGTTGCGTCAGGCTCTGTGACGGATTTTGTCTGCGAGCTGGAGAAAAGCACGACAAAGGAAGAAATCAACCAGGCATTCAAGAACGCTGCAAAAAGCCTGAAAGGAGTTTTGGAATACACAGAAGATCCTATTGTATCTGTGGACATAATAACAAACCCGAATTCATCAATATTTGATTCTGGGCTTACAAACGTGATTGAAGGAAATTTTGTGAAGGTTATTGCATGGTATGACAACGAGTGGGGCTTCAGCGAGAGAATGATTGATGTGATTAAGCTGATTGGGAAGTGAAATTACAATTGATAATTATCCGGTTGGGGGTTGACCTCTTGGATTATAGATTCTATATGACTCGCCTGCTCTCTTGCCTTGACTAATTCTATAGATCTCCATACCGATATCCCAGTTCCTATTAATGCGCCCAATTTTGCCCCGTACGCCCCAGTTTGAACAACAACGTAATAATCAACCTCGCCTCCAGAGTAGTAAGAAGCAGCTGCCGCGAAGGTCGGAGTCAACAAACCCAGAACAAAAGCCATACCGAAAGGATTGCCAAACACTGTCACGTGATTCTCCAGGTTATCTTTGAGGTCGACAATTTGAGTCAATTCCCCATACACCTTTTTATCATTGCCATTGATCCAGTGAGGAATAAAAACTTTCAATAACGGGGTTGCTTGTATTACAAACTTTTTTGGGGACAAATCTCCTTTAACAAAAGAAGATACAGTTTGATGAGTCTCAGACCATTTTTCAAGTACGGTTCTGCAAGCTTGAAGTCTGTCAAAATAGTAAGGAATTTTTTCCATGTAACACAGCTCGCTTTCCAAGGTATTCATTAGGTTTCACCGATAACTTGAATTTTAAAGTAGGATAAGCAATATATTATTTAATCCTTTTTATAGATTTCTGATTTAAATTGCCATCACTCGGTAACACTTAAAAACAATCTCGTATTTTCTATTTTTCATGCACAAAATCAAGCAGATTCCGGAAGACTTTATAGTTAAAGAGGTAAGCGATATTAAAGCAGGCAATGGACAATATGCTTATTTCCTTCTCAAAAAAATCAATTACACGACAATCGGTGCACTGCAAATTCTGTCAAAAAGGTTCAGAATACCTCTGAAAAATTTTGGGTTTGCAGGCAACAAGGACAAATTAGCGAAAACTGAGCAGAAGATATCAATATTCAGGGGCAGCAGGAATTTTGAGCATATTGAATTTGAGAATATTGAATTGAGATATTTGGGAAACGGAAAAGAGCCGATTTCTTTGGGGGATTTGGAAGGCAATGAGTTTGTGATAACAATGCGAAATTTGAACAATAACGAAATTAAAAAAATAAAAAAACTTCAAAACAAAAAAATAATAATCCCTAACCTTTACGGTCCGCAGAGGTTCAGCAAAAACAACCATTTTATTGGGAAAGCAATAGTAAAGAGAGAGTTTGGTAAAGCAGTTGATTTGATTCTGGAAAATAATGGCGCTGTTGAAGAGGGTATTGGGCAGTACTTAAAGAATAACAGGAATAATTATGCTGGGGCGTTAAGGCTTATCCCATTGAAAACAAGAAAACTGCTGGTGCATTCTTATCAATCGTTTTTGTTCAATGAAATCGTACTTCAATACCGGAAAAACAATAAAATCAAGAAAAACATAAAAATCCCAATAATTGGGTTTGATTTTGAATTAAACTCTATAAAAGTCAAAACATTAAAAAACATAATGAAGAGTATTCTAGAAAAAGAAGAAATCAACCCAAGGGACTTCATAATAAGCCAGATGCCGGAATTGACCTCGGAAGGCAGTTTTAGAGACTTGTTTTTCCAATTAAGATTTAGAATCTTAGAAATAGATGATGACGAATTGAACAAAAATAAGAAAAAAGCCATATTGAATTTCACTCTGCCGAAGAGCTGCTATGCTACTGTTGCTTTGGAATTTTTGCTTCGATAATCTTCAAAACTTCACTGTAGATTGTCCTCGGCTTTTTTGAAGCGTCAACATCTATGAGCAGTTTTTTCTTCTTGTAGTGCTCAATCAAAGGAGTGGTTTCCTCCCGATAGACCTGGATTCTCTTTCTCACAGTGTCTTCTTCATCGTCTTTTCTTTGGACAAGAGGGCCGTTGCATTTATCGCAAGCATCTTTCTTTTTAGGCTTCATTGTGACCAGATTGTACAAAGCTCCGCACTTGCCGCACATCCTGCGCTGGGTGGCTCTCTCAACAATCTCCTCTTCAGAGGCAACAAGGTTCAGGACTATGTCGATGTTCTTCTTCAGCTTCCACAATGCATTCTCGAGAAACTCTGCCTGATCGGTCGTCCTTGGGTAGCCGTCAAGTATAAAGCCGCTCTTGAAAGTTTCCTGCTTTAATGCCTTTTCTATTACCTTGTTGACAACCATATCTGGCACTAGCAATCCCTTTTCAACATACTGGGTAAGCTCGCTGTTGCCGCTGTTTATCTCGTTCCTGAAGATGTCCCCTGTTGAAATATGGGGAATCTTGTACTTGTCAGCGAGCAAATCAGACAAAGTTCCTTTTCCAACTCCCGGCGGGCCGAATATTATAAGCTGCATTTTAACCCAAGTAGCCAATGTCCTCTTTTATATCTGTTTCTGTTTTCCATGAATCCCTCATTTTTTTAACGAATCCTAGCAGTTCCTTCTTGATGCCTTTCCATTCATCAAAAAAATCATTTATTAAGCCTGCTTCGCTGCCCTCGTCATGCCCAAGCGAGTTCTCTATTGAGCGCCTGTTGAAGTCCATGAGCTTCCTATAGAGGTCAAACATCCGTTTCTTCTCGACGTCGTCAAAGTGCCTTGTCTCGTGCATAGCGTAAAGATTTGATGCGTCAGGCTGAATAACCTCTTCAACCATAGTTGTGTAGAAATCGAGCCTTTCTGTTATTCTTCTTATAATCGCCCTCAGGAGGAAGTTTGTTTCCTCAAAATCACTTATCTCCATCTCAAAGTCAATTTCCCTGAATTCAGGAAGCTTAAATTTCTTCCTAAGTTCGTTGTATTGATTTTCTATTTCCTTGTTTGGCATTTTATTTTTAATGTTTCATTTAAAACTAAGCCTCCGGCCGGATGTGCGCCGGCGACCTTCTGATGGCTTGCAGGTATACAAGTCAGACGCAATAGCTACTATGCTACGGAGGCGTTAACAATCAGGTTTAAGACTTTGTTTATATAGGTTTTGAATGATAAAATTATTAAATTAAACCTATATACCATGGCGAATGGCATTAGTATTGCAGCACAGATTAGATGAAGGAGCAAATATTAACAATTCAATAGATGTTATAGTGAGGGAGATTAATTCTGCGACTCACCATGTAAAGTTTGAAATAGTTCAAGATGCAAACTCGACATTTGCCGAACTTACTCCAGGATCAGAAGAGTATGTTGGCAATATACATTTTTCACCTCTGTGGAGGGATTTTAGAACCGGTAAAGTTAGAGTTGCTTATATTGCTCCTAGGGAGTATGCCATCCTTAAAAGAGTATACCCTCCACCGAATTGATTAATTATTCCTCAAACCCGAACTGCCTCGGGAAGAACGGCTCGGGCACCGGCACAAAAGTCCTGAAATTCAGGAACTGCTTGATTTTGGACTGTATCCGGTAAGCGTCGCGCCAAAGCTCCTTTTCCCTTTTTTCTATCTCTGAGTGCATAATCCTGTTCTCGTAAATCGGCTTCATGTACTTCAGGAATTTGTGGTGCTCCCATTCACCTTTGTAATCTGTGTCTATACGCGCCCTAAAGAACATCTCAATCTCACCTTTTTGAGCAGTTATCTTGTGCCCTTGATGAACAACCTCAACATTCTGCAGGTAAACAACATGGGCATCTATATCAAGCCTGTTTCGGAAATAGCCGCTGTACTTGCCCTCGGGAAACTTAAATGCGCGCCACCAGAACCAAAGCTCTTTCCCGCCTCTGTGTATTCCTCTTTGATAAACATTTTCGGAATAAAGGGTCTCTATGTCCTCATGATCTTTCTCGCTATCAGGGCCCATCCACCCTTCTTCCAGAAGCATCTCGTGAAGCATGATGTACAAGTTCCTTAAGGAGAAAACATCGCTGTATTTAATCTTGAACTCGGGAATTTGTATTGGATGCGATGCCATGCTCCTTTCATTGAAAAATATGTTTATAAAGGTTTCGATTTTTGAAAATTTTTACAGAAAAGCTTAAATAAACAGAGTTTAATAAATAAAAAAATGAGTAATAAAGCGGCATTGGAAACTGTTTTAACTTTCTTAGTAAATCATACATCTGGACCAAAGTTAGCGGAATTTGCCAGACGAGCCCACTTACTTGAAATCAACCAATGTGCAATAGACATGGCAAACCAAGCACACCAGTTAATGGGTGATCACCCAATTCAAGAAGAACCAAATTTTCGGGATAGATTAATCTTAGCACTTCATCAAAAATACAGCCATTTAATCTCTGAAGATTACAGACATGCAGGCATAGAAATGGCACATTATGATTTAAAAAAACCATTATTCCATGACCCAAAAACTGGTGGGATTTACACGTTATCTTAATTAAGAAGAAACCTTTTTATTTGTCTATTATATTCTTGCATCATGCTAATCGGAATAGTGGGCAAGCCCAGCTGCGGAAAAAGCACTTTCTTCAAAGCGCAGACTTTAGCAAATGTTGAGATAGCAAGCTATCCATTCACTACAATAAAGCCGAATCACGGCACAGGTTATGTTAGAGTAGACTGCGTTGACAAGGAATTCAATGTAAAGTGCAATCCGAGATTTGGATACTGCATCAACAGCAAAAGGTTTGTGCCAGTGGAATTGCTGGATGTTGCAGGACTGGTGCCTGGGGCTCACGAAGGCAAGGGAATGGGCAACCAGTTTCTTGACGACCTGAATCAGGCAGATGTGCTTATACACATCATAGACGCTGCTGGCTCCACAAATGAAAAAGGCGAGCAAGTTCCCGCTTTGAGCTATGACCCGGCAAATGACATTAAGTTTCTTGAGCACGAGCTTGACATGTGGTACTTAAGGCTGATTGAGAAAGGCTGGGAAAGGTTTGCAAGAACTGTAAACCAGGAAAAACCTGAGCTGAACAAGGCAGTCGCAAAACAATTGAGTTCCCTTAGGGTTACTGAGCAATTAATGGAGAGAGTAATCCAAAAATTAAGCCTGGATTTGGATATAATGAAATGGAACAGGAGCGTGCTTTTGAGAATAGCAACAGAGCTGAGAAAAATAACAAAGCCAATGGTTATTGCGTGCAACAAGATAGATGTCAAAGGGGCGCATGAAAACTTTGAAAGGCTGAAGAAGGAATTTCCGCAGTATATGCTTATTGGCTGCAGCGCAGAGGCTGAGCTGGCATTAAGGGAGGCTGCAAAGCACGGACTGATTGATTATATTCCAGGAGATTCTGACTTCAAAATCATCAGTGAAGATAAGCTAAGCGACAAACAGAAAAATGCACTAAATTTCATAAAAACAGAAATTCTTGAAAAATTTGGCTCAACTGGAGTGCAAAAGGTTCTTGATATTGCTGTTTTTGAATTATTGAAGTACATTGCCATATTTCCCGGCGGAGTTAACAAGCTGGCAGACCAGCACGGCAATGTGATTCCGGACTGCTTTTTGATGCCTCCGAACACTACAGCCCTTGACTTTGCGTTTAAGCTGCATACAGACATTGGCAATCATTTCATAAAGGCGATAGACGTGAAAAGCAAAAGGCCTGTCGGAAAAGAGCATTTACTGAAGCACAGGGATGTAGTGGAGATTGTGACGAGCAAATAGAAAATAATTCTAAATTTGTTGATTACCGAAAAGTTTAAATTAATACATATTTGTTAATTCAAAATGAATGAAAAATGGAAATTTGCCTTGATAAGTACTTTAATTAGTCTTACCATTGGTTTAGTATTTATTGAATTAGGCAGATCTGGTGCAATTGATGATAATGACCTGTACCTTCCTTTATTGTACCTACCATACATAGACCCTATTGGCATTATTTTATGTAAGGGAATTTGTGAAGGGTTTGGTGGATTAACTTATCTGATAACAGTCCCTATATCAATAATGTTATACGGGTTTACAATAGGTTTTCTTTATGGAAAATACAAAAAACCTTCTAAAGACAAAAAAAGATTAAATTGGAAACTGATTATTACTGTAGCTCTTATTTGTCTTTTTGGTGGTTGGTTACTATTCGGTTTTAATGGATTAATAATTGGTGGACTAATTGGAGTTTTTATTGGAATTTTAATATCAAAATATTATTACAAAAAAGATAAAATTTAATACTAAGTTTCTTGAAATCATTAATTTTATAAACATACATAGAAAACCTTACTTGTGCGTCGGTGGTCTAATGGCTACAACCTTTTAGGAAAAGCTTGACCAAAACTGTGGGTTTCCTCACTTCGTTCGTCAAGCCCACTAAAATAAGGCTGCCATAAATGACTTCGGCCTTCCAAGCTTGAGGTAAGCCGACTATCCGGGTTCAAAATTAGCTCAATGAAAATCCCGGCCGACGCATATATTTATGTAAAAGAATTAAATCAAAGACTTCTTTGTTGTGATTATCTCAACCAACTTCTTTTTAGTGGCAGTTTTCTTTGCTGCTTTTCTTTTTGGCGCTGCTTTTTTTACTTTTTTTACAATTCTACTTGAAGATTTCCTTGTTGCCTTTTTTCCCTCTATTTTCCTGTTTAGCTGTACAAAGCGTTTGTTCTGGCTCTTGAGCCTTTTTTCAAGCTCGGAATCTGCTCTCTTGGCGGTTTTTGATTTTCTGTTGACAAGGTTTTTGAATTTTTTAACTTCCTGCTGTGATTTTTGCAATGCAGAGTTAAGTTTTCTGGTTGCGAGCGACTGCTTATTCATGCCTGACAATATTTTCTTTATTGACTCATTATTTTTGAATATAGAACTTGACATTTGCTGGTTTTTTGACATTAAGCTATCAATCTTGCTTTTGAATGACTGCAATGATTCAACAGCGCTTCCTATTAATTTGTTTATGCTTTCAATTCTTGACCATAAAGTTAAGTTGTTGTTCTTCTGAAGATTGATGTCTGAAGAGCATTTTTCAGTCAAAGAGCGCAAAGCTGCTGAGTCATTCTCAAGCATGGATATTTTTGATTCCATTGCAGTTAGCATGTTTCTTATGTGCTCTATGCTGAGGTTAACACTAGAAATATCCGCCTTGACAAATCCGAAAGACTCCACAGTCTTTCTTTTGTGAACCGAAAACTCTCTCCTTAGCCCCAACTTATACCACTCCATAATAGCAAAAACATTAGCTGTTTATAAATCTTGTGGATTTTTTCTTGGCGTCAAACATATTTATAAACCTCAATCAATTACTTAAGGATATGATAAGCATCATTATCCCTGCCCTCAATGAAGAAAAATACCTGACAAAATTATTAGACTGCATAAAAAAGCAGGCTTACAAAGATTATGAAGTTATAGTGGCTGATGCTGATTCAAAAGACACGACTAAACAAATAGCAAAAAAATACGGCTGCAGGATTGTGAAAGGCGGTTTGCCCGGCATAGGCAGAAACAATGGCGCGAAAGCAGCAAAAGGTGATATTCTATTTTTTCTGGATGCAGACGTGCAGTTTGATAATAATTTTTTAAAAAATGCAATTGAGGAATTTGAAAAGCGAAAGCTGGATGTTGCGGGATTGTGCATATATCCCCAGGGCAATAATCTTGTGGATAAGATATTTCTTTCAGTATTTAATCTCTGGACTTTCTCGACCCAGCTTTTTTACCCGAATGCTTCAGGAAGCGGAATAATGTGCAAAAAATGGATATTCAAAAAAGTAAAAGGCTTTGATGAAACAATAAAGCTGAGCGAGGACATGGATTACGTAAAAAGATGCAGCAAACACGGCAAATTCAGGATCCTTAAAAGCGCAAAAAGCTATGTTGCCATGAGAAGATTCGAGAAAGAAGGAAGGCTTAAAGTCGGGCTTAAGCTTTTGCTGTCTGGTTTACACAGGCTACTTTTTGGGGAAATAAGAAGTGATGTTTTTAAGTATGATCTGAGGTATAGGAAATGAAAATAGATTTTTACGAGGAATTTCCAACAAAAGAAAATCTTGATAAAATTAAATTAATAAGTTTTCCTGCAAAATTGATTGTTGCTGCAAAAAGTTTGGAAGAATTCCATTCAATACAAAATAATGTTAGGCAATACAAAAACAGGAATGTCAAAGAAGTGGCGTACTGGCCCATTCTAGCCAAAGATGAAGGCTACTGGTTCTCAGCATTTACCAAGAATTCCGCATTGAAAAGAATAATAAACGAGCTGCAACAAAATAAAAGGCCTTTGACTGTAATGTGGGATGCAGAGCTACCATTTTATAAATCAACAATTTTGAAATATTTGCTAAACTACATTGATTATTTTAAAAATAGAAGGATAATACTGAGTTTTTTTAGAAATGCCGGAAAATACAATATCAAAATTCTAACTTCTGAGTACCCTTTGGAATCCGGATTTTTTAGAAGATTATTATTCGAATTATTTTTAATTTCATTTGACCCAAGATTTTACAACAATAAAAAGATTATAATGCTTTATACTAGCTTGCTAAGAAACCACCCAAATGTTGAAAGTTTTCTAGAAAATCAGACTAAGATTGGCAAAAAATATTTTGGAAAAGATTTGATTGTGGGGCTTGGCATAATAGCCACAGGCATTGGTGTTAATGAGCCTATTTTGAAGGTGGAAGATTTGAAAAGAGACTTAAAAATAGTGAAAGATATTGGTGTTGAAGAGGTTGTTATTTACAGGCTAAGCGGATTGAACAAAAATTATATCAATGTAATTAAAAAATATAATAGCTAAATCTTCAAGCTCACAACCTGTGAAATCCCGTCTTCATTCATGGAAACCCCGTAAAGAATGTCTGCTGTAGTAATAACATTATCATTATGGCTTATCATAATATATTGAGCCCTCTCTCCATATTTTCTGATCAGTTTTGCAAGCTTCTCGCTGTTGTGCTTATCCAATGCAGCATCCACTTCATCAAGGACATAGAAAGAAGCAGGCTCATGCTCCTGAATAGCAAAAATGAAAGCAAGCGCAGTAAGTGTCTTTTCGCCTCCTGACAATCCCCTTATGTCAAGGAACTTGCTTCCGGTTATCTTAACGTTTATCCTTACTCCTGCCTCAAACGGATTTTCCTCATTTTCCAGGACCAAGGCAGCCTCTGCGCCTTTTGTGGTAAGCATGCCAAAAAAATTCTGGAAATTGCCATTGACAACTTCAAAAGTCTTCATGAACAGTTCTTTTTTCTTGCCTTCTATCTCGTTCATCATGGCAAGGACATCATCTTTTTCCATTCCCAGTTTTTCTTTTTTGTCCAAAAATTCGTTGTACTGCCTTTCAGCTTCGTCATAGACTTCCAAAGCGCGCATGTTGACAGAGCCAATATCCTCCCTCATTCTTTCAAACTTTGAGATTTCACTTTTCAGCTGCTCCTCTGTTTTCTCCAAGTCCAGCTTTACTCCTTCATACTGGGCAAACTCCTGGTTTAATGCCGCCAATGAAGCTGCAATCTCAGCGTTCTTCAGCGAGTTAAAGTTGACCTTTATCTCAACCTGCCGGCTTTCTTCAGTTAATTTATCGATTGAAACATCATTTTTCTGCATTTCCTCGTTTATCTTGCCCTGCTTCGAAAACAATGACTTGAATTTTGCATAGAATTCCTTCGCAAGATTTTCCTTTTCATTTAGCAAAGATTCCTTTTGGGCTATTGCTTCCTGCAGCCTCTTCATTTCATCGTTGAAATGCTTATCATCCTTGTCAAGCTGCTTTAAGATTCTTTCTGTCTTTTCCTTATCGGGCAAAAATATATTTATTATCTGCGCGTCAATGTTTTTTATTTCAGAGCCAAGCCTTATGATTTCCTCGCTAAGCTCCTTGAATTTCTGCTCGAATGTGTTCAGCTCTGCAAGAAGCATCGGATCGTTAAGCTGCGCTATCTCGCTCCTCAATTTCTGCTTTTCAATCTTTAAGCTTGTCAATTCCCGGTTGCAATCGGAAATTTTATTGTTTATTTTGCTTATTTCATTGTCAATTTCTTTTTCTCTTGCCTGAAGTTCATTTTGCTGCTGCCTTGAGATGTCTGTGTCGCTTGACTCCAAGTGCATGGAAGTTTCCGACTTTATTATTTCCCCTTCAAGAACTGCTTTTTTCTCCCGAAGTTCTGTTATTTTTGCTTCATTTTCAGCTCTTTTTCTGTCAAGAACTGATATCAGATTTTCAAGCTCCTGCGCTTTTTTCCCGTTTGCTTCCATGCTTTCAGCCACTTCCATTTCCTTAAAGCCGTATGCTTCCTTTTTGCGCTCCCTGAATCCGCCGTGCATTGCTCCGGATGACTCTGCAACATCGCCATCCAGAGTCACAAATTTTGCTTTTCCAATGCCCAGGCGCGTTGCGACATGTATGTCATCAACTATTACTGTGTCGGAAAAAACATATAAAAATATTTTCTTGAATTTCTGATCAAATGACACAAGATTAATTGCCAAGTCATGGACTCCTTTTGCGCCGACAAGCTTTTTTGCATCATCGCCTGCTTCCCTGGAACTAATCTTGTTCAATGGAAGAAATGTTGCTGTCCCCAGCCTGTTCTGCTTTAGGTATTGAATAAGCTCTGCCGCCAGCCTGTCATTTTCGACAACAATGCTTTTGATTCTGGGGCCTGCGGCAACTTCCAATGCAACAGCGTATTTTGAGCTTACATTGCCAAGGTCTGCAACAGTGCCGTAAATCCCTTCCCGCTTGCCCTTAAGCTCAAGTATCTTTTTGACTGCCAAATCTCCCCTTGCAAACTCTTTGATGGTTATATCTTTTGCGCGCAGCTTAGCCAGTTCCTCATTTACAACGTTGAGCCTTCTTCTCGCATCAGAAAGCTGCACTGCAAAGCTTGAGTCTTCGTCAAGGCATTTGTTAAGCTCAAGCGTTGATGTCTTGAACATCTGTCGTCTGTCTTTCAAAGCGTCAAGCTGCTGCTTGTGCTCTTTTTCAACATCAATTACTTTTTTTATCTTGTCTTCTATGATGCTTATTTCATGGCTTATCCTGTCTTTTTCCCTTATTGAATTATGCTGGGATTCCCTCAATGAGGTTATTTCCTTTTGAAGCTCGTCTGCTTTTCTGTCGATTTCCTCAACATTTTTTTCAATGTCGGCAACGCTGTCGAGCTTGTTCTTTTCCTTGAACTTCAGGATTTTGCCGCTGATAAGCTCTCTGTCCTTGTTCTTTGTTTCTGTCTGGGCTTCGTAATCATTCTTTTCGCTTGCAAGCTGCGCAATCCTTTTTTCTATGTCTTCAATGCTGCTCTTTAAATCATTCCTTCTTTGGCTAATCTTATCTAATTCGTTTTTGCAGGCTTCAATTCTTGACGTATTTTTAGTCAGGTCTATCTTTAAAGTTTCAACGTCCTTGTTGAGCTTGAGCTGCTCTGTCTCGCCTTTTTCCTCAATTTCCTTTGAAATGGCTTCAATCTGCTTTTTCTTTTCGTCATTCTCCTGCTTAATCTTGGATATTTTTTCCCTTAAAGCTGACAGGTCATTGTTGCCGGAGCCTATTTTCTCCTGTATTCCCCCCCTTTCAGAATCTTTCTTGTCTATCTGGATTTTCAAGTAGGAAGCCTTGTTCTGCTTTATCCTGTCGCTCATGTCCTTGTACTTCAATGCCTGGTCCCTGTCTTTCTTTAATTCCTTCAAGTAAGTGTTTCTTTCTGTAAGAATTAAGTCAGTTTCCCTCAAATGCTGCTCAACCTTATCAAGCTCGAGCATTGCCTTGTGCTTTTTCTCCTCATAGACTGATATGCCTGCAATATCTTCTATAAGCACCCTCCTTTCATCAGGGTGCATTTCAACAAACTTTACAATGTCGCCCTGAAGGATGATGTTGTAGCCGTCCGGGTCTATTTTGGCCAAGGAAAGCAGGCTTGTGATTTGCTGCCTGGTCATTACCTTGTCATTAATCTTGTAGATTGACTGGCCGTTCTGCCTTACTACCCTAGTTATTTTGACTTCAGCGTCTTCTGTTGGAAAAATCTTGCTGGAATTGTCAAAATAAATGCTGACTTCGCCTTGTTTTGCGGGCTTTTTGGACTTTCCGCCGTTGTATATCAGGTTGGCTGATTTTTCCGCCCTTAAGTCCCTAGAAGAGGATTTGCCTAGGACAAAGCATAAAGCGTCCAATACGTTAGACTTACCGGCGCCATTAGGCCCGAGGACGCAGTTGAAATTGCCTCCAAACAGAATTTCGGTGTGCTTGGCGAAGGACTTGAAGCCGTGCATTACCATCTTGTTTATTCTTGTGGCTTTTACAGCCTCCTGCGCAATGGCTATCTGAGGCATTGCCTGGGTATCGCTTGAAACCTGCCCTTCCATGAGAATGAAGCGTTATTGGTGATATTTAAAGGTTATTGTTCATGGTAGTGGTGCGTTGTGGTTGTTATGATAAAGCAGAAATCACACAATAAAAGATTATTGTTTCATACTCCTCTTTACTTTTTATTTTTTTAAGAAGTTCGATATCATACCAAGTATCCTTTGTATAACCTATATCGCTCACATAATGAATGATTATGATGTCCTCTAACTTTTCAGCTTTTTCAATATTCCACACTTCTCCAATGAGTAAAAATAGAACTTAAAAGCTTTTCTCCAATAATTTCATCCACCTATTGCCTTTCAACCAACAGATATTTATACTTCCTAGCCTACATTACACAAAAAAGGAGCTTTGGGGGTAGTAGGCATGGAGCCGGATTACAAGAACACTATTTCTCATATTGATATAGATAGAAGTTTAGGCGCCATTGAATATTCTACATTTAATGGCATTGACGATGCCCATATTTCTTGGTTCAGGAATGACATTGAAGCCGGCAATGACTCAATCGAACTGCATTTAATCAAATCGAAGGCTTACAAGGAAGCGCTTGTACTGAAACTTAAGAAAAGCAATGAATCGAATACAGGCATATGGAAAGATTTTTTGAGAGAAGAGCAAAAAACATTCGGGGGAAGCAAGATATTCTATGTAAACAATGAATGCAGCGAACTGCTTGTACTGGCATTGCCAAATGAGATAAAAAACAAGGTCAATATGGTGATAACAAGGCTGAACAAAATCAACGACAAAATAAGCAGGGTCAACTCCAAAATCAAAAAGGAGAATTTTGATGTATACACTTCAAGGGCAAGGAGCAAGGAATCGGCCAGCAAAGAGAAGGATGATATCATTAACTTCATTAACCAGAATTTGAGGGTTTAGATTTCTGTGATAGGTCTTTTATTTTTTTTGATTTTAATATTTGATCTAACATTGGCTGCCATTGGACTTCATCGCCGTGATTATGATAGGTTGTCTCGTAAGAATCGCCTTTTTTCCTATATCTTACTACAAAATCCACTCTTCCATCTGATCCGCTAGTGGTAAACAGAAAAAATAAAAAACTATCTTCAGACTTAAAATCATACAAAATCACCTGATCGCCACTAATTTCATGGGCTTTGTATTCAACCCAATATGATTGTTTATGCGGATTATCTGACCCAACATACCTCTGGATAACCGGTTTTGTCTCATCAAGTATATGTAATATATTTATTTGTTTAGAGTGATTTAAGTCCGATACGAGTGCAGCAAGCCCCCCTGAGACACCCAGAACAATTTCAGCTAATTTTTTATTCATAGCAATTTAATGGAATTAAGAATTTATATATAAAATTTTACAATTTCAAATCATTTCCTTAAACCTTCTGACAAATTCCTCAAAATCCCTTGTTTTGATGTTCAGACCGCAGGCATGCTCATGCCCTCCGCCGTAGCCTTCCAACCCAACCAATGCTTTATCAATCAAAGGAGGCAAAACAACTTTGCCTGATCTTAAAGAGCATTTCATCTCGTCATTTTTTTCCCTTGCGATCAATATAATCTTATCCGGATGCCTGTAGACTGCTTCATTTGACAAGTCGCTTGTAAAGCTGGATTTGTCGTCTTTATATTTATAGATTATGAAACTGTCTTTTGTTTTGTCTGCTGTTTGCATAACATCATTAATCAAAGGCTCGTACAATTTGTTTGCCTGCTCGAATCTTTTGTAAATAAACTTGCCCTGAGCGGTTTCCTGATTAAGAATCTCATAAGGGCTTTTTACCCTTGCAAGGATTTTTATTGATTTCATTACTTCGTCTGTTTTGCCCTTCAATACAAAAGAGAATATCCTTATCAAATGCCCAAGTTTTGTGTTGTAGATTATGTCGCCAACAGTCTTGTAAGGCTCGTCTATAAGCTCAGGAAACTCTTTTTTAAACTCACTAATGAAGGGAGGTATAAACCAATCCGCTATGCAACCTGTAGCTGCGATCCACAGATCCTGATGCACTGCTTCATAACACAAAAAAGAGGTTGGCTGATTATCTTCCGGGTTTGAAACGCGTGGATTGAAGTATTTTGCATTGTCTTTTCCGGAAGTGCCATGGTGGTCTATCCATATTACAGGAACTTTCATCTCATCCAAGAATTCCTGCTCTACATCAGCCAAATCCAAGATGAATATCTTGTCAGGCTGGTACTCCTGCACTTTTCTCGCAAAAACCGTGCCAAGCTTTGGAGTTGTCTTGACAATTATTCCTTTTCCTTCTTTTTTATAGCGATACAATTGGAGGAAAGCGCATAATCCATCCTGGTCATCATCAAAGAAGAATAATGGATTTTTGCAGTTGTCCAAGTGGTCCTTTATTTGAGCTAGCTGCTGTTTTGAGAGTGCCATATGAACGACTATTTGCCCTCAGTATTTAAATATATTTAATAGTTATTTTCTATATAGAAAAAAAGGATAATAAGATTTCACATCAATCTAAAGTTACTACTTTAAAATAATAAAATTTAAATATTAAAAGAGTATACCCTATACAACAATGGTAAAGGTGAAAGAAAGTTTAACCCGTACGTTGAATAGTGTGAGAAGAGTTAGACATAAGATTGCTAGAGACCCGAATGTCAAATATCCTATCGCAATAACAGCCGGTTCTTTAGGCGCCATGATCTTAAACGAATATGTAGCTCCCCAATATCTCAATTCTTGGGCTGAATGGGCATATCTTCGCGGCGGTGAATTTGGGTATCCGGCGATTAGGTGGTTGGAGAGATTTGCAGTTGATGGTGTTATTGCCGGAGGTGCACTTACCGCAATTAAAAATTCAATTTGGCAAGATAAAAGATCGCCGTATAAAAGGTCTATGGCATGGGGGGGAAAAGCAATAATTGGCGGCACATTAGCAGCCAGTCTTTTTACTGCATTTCCTTATGTTAAATCAAAAGTAGTGGAACATGGAGAGATTTCAAATGCTGCACAAAGATTGCTCACGAATAAAAAATCCCTTGAAGCAAAGATTAATGGGGCATTACGACATAAAAGGATTCATGAAGATGCCCATACAAAAGCCCAAAATAAATATTCTCTGCTTAAGTATTATTCTGATTTTACACCCAATCTGACAATTGCTGTAGAAACAATCGAAAGCGGAGGCAAAGATTTAGTATCCCCTAAAGGCGCTAGCGGGTACATGCAATGGATGAAAGGTACGGCCACTGAAGTTGCTGGATTAAGAGTTGACGGGATAATTGACCAGACCAAGAATCCTGATTATTCAATTAATGCCGCTGTGGATTGGCTTGCAAAATTGACATTAGGTTTCAGATCAGCGCAACTAGCGATAACAGCATATAATGGCGGACAAAACAGAACAAAAGTTTTATTGGGGGAAGATCCGGAGTTCAACTTCTGGCTGAATAAATCAAAGTATCCTGCAGAAACCCAGAATTATGTTCCATATGTGCTTGCAGTAAAAGGTATGCTTGACAATCCAGAAAAATATGGACTAAAATTAGACCAAAATACAAAACATTTGGCATGCAATCAGGTGTATACTCCAAAAGCTCAAACTAGAATTGATGAAATTGTAAAGTCGAAGAAAATTTCAGAAAAAAATCTAAGACAATGTAATCCTGAAATTAAAGGGCAGGTAGTTCCAAAAAATTATAATGTAAGATATCGTTGATAAGATAAACAAAATCTTTATATTAGTTCTTTCATTGTTTGTTTTCATGCAAATACCATTCAGGCAGCACAAAGGCTACGATCCTCTAGGAGACTGCGGAAAAGGCAAGTGCCCAATCTGTGCAAGAAACAATGCATTTTTCAGGGTTAAAAAAATAGTACAGAAGGAAGAGTTTACAAGCGACGGTGTTGCGCCTTTTGTCGGAAGGTTTGGCTACCCGTACGTAAATGTCGGCATTCTTGCACCTCCTGAGCAAAATGATGAGGCATGGGTTTACGACGCTCCAAAATACTGGGCTTCCCAGCAGTTTGAAATACCAAAGATTGTTGATTTCAGGAGTTCTTTGCTCAATTCAAGGTATAACATCAATATAAAAAAACGAATTAACTTATTGGAAGTGTCCCAGGATATTGCAATGTCCTCCAAGCCGGTTGATGTTGACATTGAGCTGCAGGAAAAGCCGAAATTCAGGCTGAACATGGACTCGCACATGGCCCCCACTGGCCCGAATGCAAAATTAAAGAAGGCAAAAATAACAGAAAATCCAAAAATACACACCAAAGTGTACAAGGTGTTTGAGGACAATGACCTGAAGGCTTATGATGCTGTGAATTACCTTTATCAGAATGATTTTGACGAGAATTTTCTAAGCAGGATTTTAAGCGTCGGAACCTTGGGATTGAAAAAAGACAGAAAATTAGTGCCGACAAGATGGAGCATAACAGCCACCGACGACATTATTGGAAAAAATCTGATTAAGGAAATCAAGCATTATAATGAGATTAATTCTTATTTTGCGTTTTTTGGGAATTATCTTGGCAATTATTACCTTATTTTGATATTCCCAGAGATTTGGAGCTATGAGCTATTTGAGACTTACGTGCCATCCAACTGGAATTTCAGCAAGCCGTTGAGGTTCAGCACTGATTATGAAAGCCATTACGGAAGGAAAGAATATGCATCAGGCACAGCAGGCGGTTATTACACTGTAAGGCTTGGAATCCTGGAAAAATTGAAAGAAATGAAAAGACAGGCTTCTGTCTTGGCTTTGAGGTTTATAACGGATGAATATACAATGCCTTTAGGTGTGTGGTGCACCCGTGAAGCTACGCGCAAAGCAGTTGCTAATAAACCGCTAGAATTTTCTTCAAAAGAGCTGATGCTGGAGTATGCAAGAAAATTAGTCAAGAGAAGCTTCAATTACAATGCTGATTATTTGCTGACTGAGAGCAGATTGTTAAAGAACATCAAACAACAAAAAAAATTAATTCAATACATATAAAAACATTTAAATATAACTGCAGTATTCCAACTATCAAGATGACTAACACAAAGTTAAGCAAAATTTCTGCATTGAGTTTGTTAGCCCTATGCCTATTGCTTCTATTACTATTGTAAGACCCAAAAAGAGTTGGCATATTCTTGGTGGGTCTTGAATCTGAGCTTGTCTAAGTTCTAGATGTGCTGACGGAAAAATGATGTGAGGGATAAAAATGGAGTCAGACGATAACGGATTATATGGAATAAGTTTTGGAGAATTTGAACCTAAACGTATAAGAGCACCACTTAATGAAAAGGAGGTTGAATTCGGATTAGAGCAAAAACTTAGTGACATGGCTATAAGAAACGTTAAAGCTGAAATTATGAGTATGGAAGGAGTTTATTTAATTTCGGTAAAGTTGATTTATAATTGCAAGCAACTTGAATTCAGATTCCCGTGGCATGATTATGAAAAAGGAGCAGAGATATTGTATGAGAAGATAAAGAAAAGTTTAAGACCATCAACTAGAAGAATATCATTGTAAATAACTTTATTTTATCTTCCCCTTCATCTCCCCCAATTCATTCAAAAACCTCTTGACAGTCTTGACTACATGCTCGGGCTGTGTTTTCAATATTTCAGAAACCTTGTCAAGAATATCGCCTTTAAATTCTTCTTTTTTTGTCAATTCCAATTGCTTTACATCAATTTGTTTTTTCTTTTCAATTGATTTTTTTGCAATCTTCCATTTGCTAAATAATTCTTCAACCCCTGAAGGCAATTGATTGAGATTAACATTCAATAATTTTGCAGCCTCCTCCAAAATTTCTTTTTCCCTTTTGATTTCCTTGTGGGCAGCCTCTCCTGCAGCGAAGTAAAGCCTTACAATGCCGTCGCTTATTTTAGTTGCTTTCAAAATCTTGATTTCTCCTGCTTCAGAGGTATTTTTTAAATGAGTGCCGCCGCAGGCTTCCACATCAATGTTTGGTATGTTAACTATCCTAAGCAATTTGCCGGGCACTGCGCCTCCTTGGTAAATGCCCATTCCGTAAGTCTGCTCAGCCTCTGTTCTCGGCACAAAGCTGCTCTGCACATGTATTGATTCTTTAACAATTTTATTGGCTTCTTTCTCAATCTGCTCAAGCTCCTCATCTGTAATGCTTTGGAAATGCGTCAAATCAATCGTTGCCCTGTCAATGTCCTTTTTTGCGCCTGCCTGGTTGATATGGTTGCCGAGAACTTTCCTTGCGGCGGCATTTACAATATGTGTTGATGTGTGGTGCTTTGCCAGCTGCATTCTCCTCTCAGTGTCAATCTCGCAATTAACATCATCTCCTTTTTTGAAATCAGGTTTTTGTCTCAGCACATGCACAATCACTCCGCCTTGCTTGAAGACATCAATAACATTTTGACCATTAATGTTGCCTAAATCATGGAGCTGCCCGCCGCTTGTCGGATAGAAATAAGTTTTATTTAGAATTAAATTGCGGTCAATAATTTCAATGACTTTTGCTTTGAACTTTGTTTGCGCGTAATCAAAATAGTACAATGCTTTGGTCTCAGGCACGCCATCAAGATTTAATTTTTCCTCCCTTCCTGTCGCGTGCTCCTGCTCTTGTGTTTCGTGCAGCTCAGCTACCCTTGCGTAGAAATTTTCAGGCACGTCGATTTTCCTTCCGAGTTTTAGCGATTCCCCCCTCACAATCTCAGGCGTGATGCCGTAGCTGTCATACAAAAGCAATAATTTTTTATCGTCAATTTCCTCCTTCACCAGTTTTGAAATCATTGAATGTGTTTTTTGCTTTGTTGCTTCGTACTTGCTTTTCTCGACTTCCAGAATTTTCGCAACCTCATCTAGATTTTCATTCAGTTCGGGAAATAACGGCTTTAAGTATTCAGCATGCCATTTGCAAACGTCAGGCAAGCTTATATTCCACTTGTACTGGTCGATAAAAGAAAGCGCCCTTCTCAAAATCGCCCTTAAATTATAGCCGCCCCCTACATTGCTGGGCAAAGCCCCGTCGCTTAAAGCAACCAGTAAAGCCCGTGAATGCTCGGCGATTGAATAAAGGGCTGCAAGTTCAAGAATGTGTTTTTTTAATTCCTCAATTCCATATCCAGTTTTCTTGGCGACATCATTCCAAACAGCATCAATGTTTTCTACCTCGTCTATATTCAAATATGAAGAATAAGGAAGGAATTTCTGCATCATATCCTCATTTACCTTTATTCCGGTTGCAGAATAAAGCTTTTTCACTACGCTTGGAAAAGTTGTTTCATAGCTTGTCGATTTTCCCTGCGTGAACCATGAGTTCCGTTCATGGCCCATCCCCATGTCAAGGACTTTAAGGCTCAATTCCTTGTAGCCAGCTGGAGTCTGCTCGAACATCATGTAAACTTGGTTGCCAAGTTCCAAGCCCCTTGAAAAGTATTCCATGCAAGGCCCGAAATTGCCTCCGCCGGCCCATGCATCCTCATGAAAACTTATTTCCTCATTGTTCAATCCAAGCCCCTGCTTCAGCCAATTATGGATGTCTGTAAAATATTTTGCCTGGTCCCAGTCTTTTGGCTTCATGAAAGCATGCTGTCCGATCATGACAAAAGCACAATAATGAGCGCCTGTGATTCCAATATTATCAATATCATTAAATCTCAGGCACATCTGGGGCACAACCAATGGATTGGCAGGCGGCTCTACTTCTCCTGAAACGACATAAGGCTGGAAATCATAGATAGATGCCTGCACAAAATCAGTATCATCACGCCACCTTGCAACAACAGGATAGCGCTTTATTGGAGTGTATCCCCATTTCTTGAAAAGCCTTGAGAATTCTTCCCATACTTCTATGTAATCAAGCTTTTTTTTGGCCGGAGTATCGCCGATAAACCTGAAGCCCCCTGAACATGCAGGATTGCCGCAAACATCACTATGGGTTACGGACCAGAAGAAAGTGCCGCATTTTATGCATTTCTTCCTGCTGAACCCTTCTGCCTTCAGCACAGAAGTGGCGTAATAATTATCAGGCTCTTTGGAAGCCTTTATTTTAAATTCTTTTTTTATTTCTTTGTCAGTTGGCATAATCAGCACAAAAATAATTATTCAATTAAAAAGTTATTGGTTTTAAATAAGTATAAATAGTCCAAAAATAAATAATCCAGATATGCACTTCAAAAACCGCCGTGAAGCAGGAATGATGCTTGCCGAGAAATTAAAAGACTACAGGAATGAAAAAGCTGCCATAGTGCTCGCCATTCCAAGAGGCGGTGTAGAGGTTGGATATGAGATTGCAAAGTCCTTAAAGGTAAAGCTGGATGTGATTGTAACTAAAAAAATAGGTTTGCCGGGAAATGAAGAATTTGCAATCGGCTCTGTAGGCCCTGACAAAAAAGTCATACTTGACGAGGCAACTGTGAAGGTATATAATGTTTCCGAAGAGCAGATACACGAAATGGCACGGGAGATAGGCAAGGAAATAGAAAGGAGGTACAAGGCTTACAAGGGAAAATACGAGCTGCAAAATCTGAAGGGCAAAACCATCATATTAACTGATGACGGCATAGCAACCGGATTCACAGCAAAAGCAGCCATAAGCTACATTAAATCAAAAAATCCGAAAAAAATAATTTTGGCCGTGCCTGTAGCTCCCTCAAGATTTAACGAAGACATAAAAAAAGATGTAGACAAGTTTGTCTGCCTGCATTCTGCAGATAGGTTTTTTGCCATTGGCCAGTTTTATGACGAATTTCCTCAATTAAGCGACGAGGAAGTCAAAGGCTGTCTAAGATGATCTGCTTTCCTGAAGAGAAAACTATATATACCAAAAGCTGAATTAGGATATTATAATGAACAGCTCATTTTTTATGCCGGACATTCTTTTGGTAGTGCTTGTATCGCTAAGTCTGGCGTATGCCGTTTCTGAGATTTTCCGGCGTTTCAACCTGCCAAGGGTGGTCGGACAGATTTTAGCAGGAATAATACTGGGATTTCCCGTCATAAAGAATTATTTTTTTACCCAGGAGGCCCTGTCTGTGTTTTCCTTTATCTCGAACATAGGGATAATCCTTCTTTTTTTCTTTGTGGGCCTGGAGATAGACCTTAAAAAATTCAGGAAAAATTACAAAAAAGCGTCTTTTATCTCCCTGTTCAACACATTGGTGCCCTTGTCAGCCGGGTTTTTTTTCTCAAAGTTTGCGTTTCATTTCAATAACACCACATCGCTGATAATAGCCATTTCCCTTTCTGTGAGTTCACAGGCTATATCTCTGGACATACTGGAGGAATTAAATTTGTTAAAAAGCAAGATAGGCAATCTGATAGTGACTTCCGGAACAGTCGACGATGTGTTTGAGCTGGTGATAATCAGCATACTCCTCATTGTGTTTCACACGACTCTCTCGGGAGAAACTAACTTTTTAAAGATTGGATTTGACATATTGAGCTTCATACTTATGGTTATCCTGTTCAGGGTTTCATTAATCCCCACAGTGCTGAATATGTTTGAAAAGGAGAAATCCCAGGCTACGCTCTTCATGGGCGCGCTCATAATAGTGCTTTTAATGGCTTATGTGTCAGAAGTAATAGGAATTGGCTCGCTGCTGGGCGCGTTAATAGCCGGCATGCTTATACGGCAGACCCTGCTGACAGGAGAGGACCGAAGGCCATGGAGAAGAAATGAGATTTCCCACTCAATTCATATAATTTCTTTCGGGTTCCTGATACCCATATTTTTTGTCAGCGTTGGGCTGAATACCGATATTTTTGCAATTTCGTCAAATCTTATTTTAGTCATTGTGCTGATACTGATAAACTTCATTGGAACCATAGGCGGCACTGTAATCGGGGTTATGATGGGCAAGGGCACATTGGAGGAAGGCCTGATTGTCGGATGGGGCGTGTCCCCAAAAGGCGATACAGAGCTTGTCATAGCAACGCTTGCGCTCAATGCAGGCCTGATAAATGTGGACATATTTACCGCAATAATCACAGTTGCGATTGTCAGCACTTTTGTTGCGCCTATCGTATTCAAGCTGTCAGTAAAACAATATTTAGAGATTAATGCCAAAAATTAAATTTCTTTGTAAACCAAATCATTAGCTCTTGCAGGCTCTTCGACTTTTATTCCGACTGACTGGCCAGGCTCGGCAATCTCCAGCTTTTCGTGCTCAATCTGCATTGAATCAACTTTCTGCTTGAAGTCAGTCGTGTGGCCTTTCAAGTGTATTTCATCGCCGACTTTGATGCTGCCGCCTGTAACTTCAATCACTGCCACGCCTATCTTCGCAAAATAATGTGTTACTTTACCGACCTGCATTTCTTCCATAATCAACCAGAATATCCATTCCTGATTTGGGAGTATTTAAGTTTTGCGGTGCTTTAAGTTGGAATTTTTTGATGATTTGTATTAGGCACAGGTATATTTTAATTATACTCTGCAACATTTTCTGTTTAATTCTAAATAGTTTACCATTCAATATTCCTTACAGCCCTCTGCACAACCTCGCTCAGTGCGGGATGTATATGCACTGCATTGCTGATTGAGTCAGCATTTAAATTTGCTTTCATTGCAACAAGGACTTCATGGATTAGAGTTGATGCGTCTGTGCCCATTATATGGCAGCCAAGTATTTTTCTTGTCTTCCTGTCGGCGAAAATCTTTACAAAGCCGTTATTGTCCTGCAATGCAATGCCCATTCCGGAATCTATGTAATCATAGCGCCCTGCAGCATAATCAATGCTTTTTTGCTTTAGGTCCTGCTCCCTTAAGCCAACTCCCGCAATTTGAGGGGAAGAAAAAATAGCATGCGGCATTGCTGTGTAATCCACTTTTAATTTTTCGTTCAGAACAATATTATTGTAAACGTACTGTGCTTCGAGGTTAGCGCTGTGCTTGAAAAGGTATTTTCCGGCAATGTCTCCCAAAGCCCATGTATTTTTTGCGGTTGTCTCAAGATAATCATTTGTTTTTATGAACCCCTTATCATCAATCTCAACATTTGCTTTCTTCACATCCAGAATATCTGTGTTTGGAATCCTGCCGACGGCAACAAGCAAAGCATCTGAGACAAGTTTTTTATTTGAATTTTTACTTGCAGCATTAACAATAAACTTATTGCCTTTTTTTGAGATCTTTGTTGCATTGCATTCTGTTAAGACATTATATTTTTTCCTGAATATTTCCGTAAATTTTTCAGCTATTTCCTTGTCTTCATTTGGGATCAGTAATCTTCTTTTTTGAATAATGTTTACCTTGGTTCCCAGAGAGCCGTAAAAATGGGCAAGCTCGGCAGCTATATAGCCGCCTCCAAGTATTGTCATTGTCTTAGGCTGCTTTTTTAATCTTAAAGCTTCGTCGCTGGTTACAAAATCAACATTTTTTAATCCTTCTATATCTGGAATTAATGGCCTTGTGCCTGCCGCAATGATTACTTTTTCGCCACTTATTGTTCCATTTCCGACCTTTAAAGTTCTTTCAGAAATAAATTTTGCTTCTGTCTTAAACAAGGTTGTATTTTTGTCGTTTTTTATGGCTTCTTCTATCTCTTTTGCCTCTTTGTCAACTATGCCTGAAGCCCTGCCGGTTATTTTTCTGAAGTCAATAGAGGAAATTTTTGAGTTTATCCCGAACAATTTTGATTTTTTTATTGTTTCGGCAACATCTGCGCTGTGAATTATTATCTTCGAGGGAATGCAGCCCCTGTTCAGGCAGGTGCCGCCCATCGGGCCTTTCTCAACAACAGCCACTTTCATTCCCATATCTGCAGCAGAAGAAGAAACGTTCAATCCCGAGCCTGCTCCAATGACAATTAAATCAAATGATTGCATTTTTTATTTTATTTTTATTGATTTCAATATGTTATTTTGCATTGTTTTTATTTAATGTAAAGTTAATTTTAATTGATTATGATTTATCTGATTGCACAGCGCATTATTTAATTTCGCCATTAAGTAATAATTTTTAAAATAATAAACAATTTTTATCAGTGTTTTTAATTATTGCGTTTTAGAAGGAGATTACTTCCTGACAATGCCCGAGTCCATTGCAGCCTTTTTAACAGCCTCTGCCACTTTCGGCACAACAATCTTGTCTAGGGTGTAGGGCAAAACCCTGTCTTTTGTCGGCTTTACGCAGTTTGCTATGGCATGCGCTGCAGCTATCTTCATCTCGCTGTTTATTTTTGTTGCTTTTGCATCCAAAGCTCCCCTAAAAATCCCCGGGAAAGCCAGCGAATTGTTGATTTGATTGGGAAAGTCGCTTCTTCCCGTACCAACAACTTTTGCAACTTTGATTGCCTCATCAAACGATATCTCAGGAGTTGGGTTAGCCATAGCGAAAACTATGGCTTCTTTGTTCATCACCTTCAAATCTTCAGCGGTGAGTAAATTGCCCCTTGACAAGCCTATAAAAACATCAGCGCCTTCCAAAGCATTCTTTAATGTGCCCTGCCTCTTTGACCTATTGGTTATCCTAGCCATCTGTTTCTTGAATTCGCTCAAGTCTGGCCTGCCGTCATAGATAATGCCCTTGCTGTCACAAAGCACCAACTCCCTTACACATGTGCAAATCTTTTTGTCTATGCCCAGGCAAATCAACAGCTTGGCAGTTGCCATTCCTGCAGCTCCTGCGCCATTTATAACGACTTTCAAGTTTTCAATATGCTTGCCAACAGCTTTTGCTGCGTTTATCAAGGCTGCCAGCACAACAATAGCTGAGCCGTGCTGGTCGTCATGCATCACCGGAATTCCAATGTGTTGCAGCTCATTCTCTATGGTAAAGCATCTTGGAGCCGATATATCCTCAAGATTCATCCCGCCAAAAGCAGGAGCTATATTTTTTACTATGCTTATTATTTCCTTGTCGTTTTGTGTCCTGAGGCAGATTGGAAATGCATCTATATTAGCCAGTTCCTTGAAAAGGATGCACTTGCCTTCCATAACAGGCAAAGAAGCCTCTGCCCCTATGTCGCCAAGCCCGAGAACAGCTGAGCCGTCTGTAACAACAGCAACAGAATTGGCCTTCATCGTGTAATCATAAACCGTGCTTTTATTTGCGGCAATTTCCCTGCAAACCTCTGCAACGCCCGGGGTATAGACAAGACTAAGGTCTTCTTTTGTTGTAACTTTTACTTTTGATTTGGTTGCTAATTTACCATGATTGGCTCTGTGCAGATTCAGCGCTTCCTCTTTTAGGTTCATAGGTAAAGAAGCAAAAAATAAGGGTTTTTAAAGGTTGTTGAAAAAAGTTGGTTTTTGAAGTAATATTTATATATGTCACTTGTAAGATGGTACTTAATGGAGATACCAGCAACCTTTTTGACAATAATAACAAAAAACCATAATAAAAGTAGTTTAGATACTTCAGAACTTCTAAAGGATTTTTTTAATAATTGTTTTAAAGAGTTGATTAAAGCCTTGAATATAACAGATTTTCAAGCTAGAGCGTCTAAAACTGGGGATATGTTTGAATATGCCTTTTGGTATTTAATGAAGAATAAGTACAAAATTGAATTAAGCGCTAGTGTTTCAATTCCCAAAGCTTGTATGGTGGATGGTGGTGAATTGGATTTTGCACTTTATAAAGAGAGTAAGATAATATGTGGTATAGAAGCAAAAGGCTCTGACCCAGCAAGTTCTGATAGACCTGCATTGCTAAGAACAGATACAATGAAGAAAGGAATCTGCCAAGCCTATCAGTTTAAAAGGGTATTTGCGAAAGTGCCATTTTTTATCGTGACAAACGTAAAACCTAAATCTGGAAATTCTGCTTGTATGATGGCTCTGGCTGAAGGGGACATTGTAGACAAGTTTATAGATGTAACAAATTTTAAGGAATTATCAGATTTTGCAGAAAGGTTAAGAGATTTAGTGAAGTAGCTTTTGCTGAGAGAATTCATTTAATAATCTTTTGTCCGCTAAATTTTTATATTCTTTATTTATTTCGTAACCTACAAAATTACGATTAAGGTGTTTTGCTGCTATAGCTGTAGTACCACTACCAATAAAAGGGTCAAGAATTACATCGCCTTCAAGAGTGTATAATTTTATTAATCTGCTTGGCAGTTCTAACGAGAATGGTGCAGGATGCCCTACTCTTTTAGCGGACTCTGCAGGAAAACGCCATACACTTTTTGTGTACTCTAAAAATTCTTCTTTGTCTATAGTGCTTTTTCTTCCATTTGGATGTCTATTAAAATTTTCCTTTGAAAACACCAAGATATATTCATGGGTATCCCTTAATGTAGGATTTGTAGCAGACTGCCAACTACCCCAAGCAGTTGATGTACCTGCACTTGATGACTTGTCCCAAATAATTTCCCCCCTCATCAAAAATCCAATTTTTTGCATGTCCTCTATGATATAAGCGTGTAAAGGTATGTAAGGTTTTCTTCCAACATTTGCTATGTTTATACAAGCTCTACCACCATGAACTAAAACGCGATACACTTCAGTGAAAACGTTTTTTAATAGTAATCTATATTCTTCAAGGCTCAGATCTTCATCGTATTCTTTGCCTACATTGTAGGGTGGTGAAGTTACCATTAAATGGATAGATTCGTTACGTAATTCTTCCATATTCTCACTACTTTTCAAGTGAATTTTATTGATAATAGAAGGATTTATTTTATTTTCTATATAAACTCGTTTTTTTATTTTATCATTTTGTTCTTTATAAAGCTTAGAATTATAAAAATCTGAAGAGTCATGGCTTAATCTAGCTGATGCACCAAATGAACTTGTTTTAGTTTTTACCATTTTTTAATTTAAAATTATTATGCAATATCAACAATATTTCTTGAGTTCTATTTTTAACTTCTTCCAAAATATTAATTGCCTCAGTTTTATTTAATCCAGATTTTTTTATTAGATTTAATGCGTATTTTAAACTTTTTTCTTTAGGTTTCTCCCACCCTTTATTATGCATAGATTTTTCGTATCTAATAGACGCTATAGGCGAACTCATAACATAATTTTCAACAATCTGTTGGACAGATTTAATCTTTACCATAATGAATAGTAAATCCTAACTAATATTTAAATCTTTCTATCCCTCCCCCCTACTACCCCCATCTTAGAATATTTAACGAGATAAATTCCATCATTTCAAATTCCCCCTCAGCTTTTCGGCTTCAAGAATCTTCTTTACTGCGTTGATGTAAAGGGCAGTTCTTATATCGCATTTGAAGTCAGCGCAGACTTTGGACATCTCTCTTACAGCATCTGTCATGTATGTCTTGAGCCTTTCAAGCACTACTTTCTCGCTCCAGTAATAGTTTTGGGAGTTCTGCACCCACTCAAAATAGGAAACAACTACGCCACCGGCATTTGCAAGGACATCGGGTATTACAACAATTTTCTTGCCAAGCAGTATGTCATCTGCTTCCGGCGTTATCGGGCGGTTGGCCATCTCAAGGACAATCTTAGCCTTTATTTTATCGGCATTTTTCTTTGTAATCTGGTCTTCAAGCGCAGCAGGCACTAATATGTCTGTCTTGAGCTCAAGCAGCTCCTCGTTTGAGATGTCTTTTGCTCCCCTGAATTTCTCAACTTTTCCTGTTTTGTCCTTATGGGAGATCACATCCTTGATGTCAAGCCCTTTTGAATCATAAATTCCGCTTTTTGAGTCGCTGACTGCAATGACCTTGTAGCCCCATTCATGAAGAATCCTTGCAATGTTCATGCCGACATTTCCAAATCCCTGCACTGCAACGCTTGTGTCAGACGGCTTCATGTTAAGCGTACCTGCAAACTCACTGAGAACATAAGCTCCGCCCATTGATGTTGAAAAGTCTCTTGCTTTTGAGCCAAGCAAGGCAATCGGCTTGCCGGTTATTGCAGCAGGGGTGTGCCTTCCTTCAAGCTTTTCATATTCATCCAGCATCCATGCCATTATCTTAGCATCTGTGTTGACATCGGGAGCAGGAATGTCTATATTTGGTCCTATGAAATTGTATGTTTCCCTTATGTAGCCTCTGCTAATCCTCTCAAGCTCGTAATCTGAAAATCGCTTTGGGTCAATTGTGACTCCGCCCTTTGCGCCTCCGTAAGGAAGGTTTACAACAGCGCATTTCAATGTCATCAAAAAAGCAAGTGTTTTTATTTCCTCAAGGTTGACCTCTGGATGGAATCTTATGCCGCCTTTTGTCGGTCCTCGGGCATCGTTAAACTGAACCCTGTAGCCTGTGAAGTACCTTAAATCGCCGGAGTCGAGCCTGACAGGATAGCTAAAAGTGAGAATCCTCTTCGGTATTGTAAGTACATCAAGCTCTGCCTGCCCAAGCTTCAGGATATTTGCGACTTTGTCTATTTGGTTGTAGCAGTCAATGCAAACATTGTCTTTTTCCATAGAGCAACAGAAGTTTATAAGCTGAGTGCTTTTTTCAAAGCCTCTTTGTCGTAGCCAACTATGATTGTTCCGTTTATATCGGTTACCGGAACTCCAAACTGGCCGGATTTCTCAAACATTTCGTTCCTTGCTTTTTCGTTCATACCCACATTTACATCTTCGTACTTCACGTTATTTGCTTTCAAAAATTCTTTGGTTTTCACGCACCAAGGGCATGTGCTTGTAGTATAGATTTTAATCTTTGGTGATTTCTTTGAATCGCTTTTTGTTTTTTCCATTTTATTAATCCTCCATTAACATTTAATTTTGATTATTTTTAATGGGTTTTGTTAATGAATTTTCTCATTGAAGTTTTGTTATGTTTTATTAATGTAAACATATTTTTTTTGTGTTGTTTTACTTTCTTTCCTAACGCAATAACCTAAATATTTAAAAAACTAAAAATGATTTCAAAAACAAATTAACAGCATTGTCCTTTTCCCCTTCCCATTTTTACCTCCATGATTTTTGTTGTTTTTCCCTATTTAATAATCTTTCTTTTTTGTGCTTTATTTAGGGTATGCGCTATATTTTAATAAATTATGTTTTAAGAGTTAAATATGAGTTTTAAGTGTTTTTATTGGATTTCGCCATTAAATCCTCATTTCCAATTGGGCAAATAAACTCATTTTCATTGACATAGGTATAAGCAGAATAAACTGCTGTGACAGCCTCACTAACTCCAGTAATTGCTTGCTTGAATACTGTGTCACAAACATCTCCTGCTGCAAAAAACCCTGGAATATTGGTTTTGGATTGCCTGTCAATAATAATTTCCCCCTTCTTGTTTGTAGCGACACCAATATCTTTCACAAGCTGCGACAATGCAATATGTCCAATTGCAACAAAAATGGCGTCTAAGCTTAAAGTTGTGCTTCCATTTATTGGCTTATCTAGAACAACACCTTTAACTATCTTGTCACCGATTATCTGCTTGACATTAACCTTTATTATAACTTCAATTTTTGGATTTTTGGCAACTCTATCGTTATTGATTGGCTCCCCTCTTAATTTTTCGCCTCTTACAATGCTATAGACTTTGCTGGCATATTGCGACATTAGCAACGCTTCTTTTGCAGCGCTATCACCGCCGCCAACAACAGCAACAATCCTGCCATTATAAATAACACCATCACACAAAGCACAATAATGAACACCTTTATTTGCAAATTCTGCTTCTCCAGTAATATTTAGCTTGCGCCATTCTGTACCTGTTGCAAATATTATGGTTCTTGATTGGTAAGTTTTGCCTTCATTGGTTTCAGCAATAAAGCAGTTATGCTCATGCCTAATCTTAGTTACTTTTGCCTCTGCTTTTTCAATATTGTAAGATTCTGCATGCTTTCTTAAATTATCTGCCAATTCTTGCCCTGTCAGCCTTATAAATCCTGGATAATTCTCAACAACATCCGTAAGCGCAATTGTTCCACCTATATTGTCGCCTATCATCAAAGTTTTCATATTTAATCTGCCTGCGTACATTGCTGCTGCTAAACCTGCACAGCCAGCCCCTATGATTATTGTGTCATACATTTTATTATAGAGAACTTTGAAAAATTCATTATTTTCACCATTTTCATTCAAAGTTCTCTTAGAGAATTTTGACAAAATTGATATATTTCAAAATTCTCTATAGGAATTTTTGCATAACTTTAAATATTTTGTTAAAGTATTTAATTTTTATTTTAATTGTTTGTATTTCTCAACATAATTAACCACTAAATCAACAAACTCTGAATGGCTCCATGTCAGAGGGCTTACCGATAACGGCTCAGCAGTATATGGATTAATCTGCTCCGGCATTACGCCTGTTGAAAGCGCATTTTTAATCATCCATTTTATTATTTCTAATGCTTCTTTCAGCTCTTCCCTTGTCTTTGCTTTTGCAACATAGTACTTGCCAAGCCATGCTGTGCAAACGAACCATGGATTGCCTGGCACTTCTGTGTGTTCTGAAGTTTTGTGATACAAATCATTTTCATATCTTGCCATACCTCCAATTTCTGTCTTTACCCAGAGCCTTTCCATTACAGCCTTCATTGTATCTTCAACTCTTGAATCATCTGCAGGAAGAACGCCAAATTCAAATATGCCATACAAGCTGCTGTCAATTACAAAGTCTTTTGTTGAATTACTGCCGTCAAAATTAATACTTCTAAGAAACCTTCTTGTATCATTGTCAAACAGATACTCAATCATTGCCTGCTTCAGGCTTTCAGCAGTTTTGCGGTAGATTTCAGCTTTTCCTTTATCACCAAATAGCTCAGCAAATTTAAAAGCGCATTTAAGCCCAGCGTAAACAGTTGAGCATGTAAAGGCAAAAATACCATGCCTTTCCTCCCATAAGTCATAGCTCGGTTTTGGAAGGCTTGTGTTTTTGTCTATATAATCTGCCATGAAGTCTGCTGCTTTTAGGATTAATGGATTGTACAATTTTTCAATGAAGGCTTTATCTTTTGTCTTTTCGTAATACTCCCAGAGTGCATAAATAACTAATGCCGTTTCATCCTCTTGAATAGGCAGCTGCGGCTTCTCGTCCTTAATCCAAGGATGCCATGAGCTTCCAAGAGAGCCGTCAGGATTGTACTTGTGCAGAAAACACCCGTATTTAGATAAAACATTTTTGCAGAAGATATAAAAATTCTCAACAAGCTCGTAATAGCCAGCTTTTTGCAGGGCTAAGGCGATTAAAGCTCCATCTCTTGGCCACACATAATTGTAAGTATCCCTGTTGAACTGCAGATTATCAGAGTCAGAAGCAGCAATAATTGCGCCATGATGGTCTATATGCGTCCGTATTATTAAAACAGATTTCTTGAACTCGTCTATTATTTTAGGCTCTAAATCTGCAAAATTAATTGTAGTTTTATTTGCCAATCCTAGCCAGCACATTTCTGTTTCTTCCATCAAAGCTTGAGGAGTTTTTTTCATTATAAAGCTATTTAATTTCTCTGCCTCCTCAAAATCTTGGCCGCAGCAAATCCAATAATAAATGCATTGCTCGGCATTTGCTGCAATGCCCAATTCTATACCTATAATAGAATCAACCATTCCTTGCGCAATCGGAATTTTTTCCAATGCACCATCTTCGGCATCTTTTATTGTGCGCAAATCTGCATTGCCAACAGAGTAATCAGAGATGTCTCCTTTTTTGCTTAGATTACTTTTTGCATTAACAGCATTAATCAAAAAATGCCTTTTTCTTTTGTAATGAAAAATTATGTTTGCGGTCGGCCCGTAGCCAGCCGTATCCCCTACACCATCCCCATATAAGTGAAAGTCGTGATGTACGAAAAGCTTAATTTCCCTATCGGTGCCGGAGTTGTTTTTTATTGTCAGTTTTCTTAAAAAAATGTTTTTACTGCAGTCAACGCAGTCATTTACCTTTAATTCTAATTTCATTTTTTCATTTATAGCAGAGCAGTCACTAACTAATGTTTGTTTTTTATAACCTATTTCTCTTAGCCAATTATCTTCATTAAGCCATGAAATTTTGTTGTCGGCAAAAATTCCTATCTTATGCGCATGCCCAAGCAAGTGGTTTTCCTCCCCAACATGCGGGTAATAGAAGTCACGAATTTGGAGCCATTCGTCTATACTGACTAGTAAGCTGCCGTTTCCAAGCGAAATATGCCGTGTCATACAAGATTCCAGCTCAAATATAAAATTAAAGTATATAAGAGTACCCCTATCATGAAGTATAATGGTTTTTCGGCTTCATAACTGGGCAGAGACTCCCTAATCACAATGTAAAGCAGAGTTCCCGTAATGAAGGCTATTAATTTGCCGAAAATTGATATGGTAAAATCTTTATAGATTATGCCAAGCAATGCTCCAAATAAAGGCGCTAAAGAATAGAATACTTTTGATAAGCGATTCTTAAACTCAAACTCCTGAGGAAGCATTTCAGCTATAATATAAAGCAGAAACGGAACAAAAAACAACAATGTTGGAGTTAACCCCTTTAAGGTAAAATTAATCAGCACCATCCCGATAAAAAGATTATAAATAAAGAAATAAGCAACATGGACTCCTTTATGGTATTTTGATATATTTTTAATTTTTCCTGTGCCCTTAAAAATATATTGCTCAATCAAGTTTAATGCAACAAATCCCAGCAATGCATACAGAAAAATTCTTTTTCCCTCTATCAAAGAATTAGAAGATATTTCTGGAAATAGATTTAACACTATATAAGAAATTGCCACCCCTGCTGAAAATGAAACAAGCTTCTGGTTTTTTCTCAGCTTTTCAGAGAAAATATGCTCTGTAACATAATCTGCAAAGCTAAGGATTCCCGCCAAAATCAAGGATAATAAGTGAAAAGCCATAGTGCCATCTTCTTGAAAGAGCTCTGCAAGCTATGTATATTTAAATTTTATGCCGATTCAAATTTCAACTGCATATTTTGTGATTTCTGTATTGCAGCTGTGACGCTCCCTGCACCAAGCTTCGCATTTTGCAGCAGTTTCTTTGTCTGCATAAGCAAAATTGCACTCAGGACATATAAAATATGTCTTATTGTTTTTAGTTATTTGTTTTACCATTTTTTATCGCCATTATTAACATTAATATTTGAAGTTACCAAATAAATAGATACGAATAATAATAAAGCACTGATAAATGCAAGCGCTGAGCCATATTTAAGAATTGCTAAAGAGCCTGAAAACCCTATTAGTGACAGAAGAAACGGCTTGCAAAAGGGACATGTTACGTTAAAGAAGCTTAGAAAAGCACCTAAGAATCCGAAATTTGCATATTTTAATATTCTTTGCTTGTTTTTAATGGCAAAAACCTGCAATGAAATGAGAATACCACCTAAAATAGAAAATGCAACAAAGAATGTGATACTCACAGCAGTGAATGAAAAAGTGACGTACTTTAATCCGGACCGAATATCAATTAAATTTGTCATAACAGCATAGATAATGCCGTATAATAGCCCTGAGATTAAGAAAATAAAGAAATAATTTCTTCTGGATAATACACCTGCTATAACATGCAACTTTTTTCTCATTTCTATCAGTTTAGCTCAATGCTTTTATCAGCAGCTTTCTTGCTTCCGGTGTCAATGTCTTTTTTAAATCCTCTGTGCAAATGCATATGCAGCAATCACAAGCTGGACAAACTCCACCACTGCAGCACGGTTTTCTTTTTGCCATTTTATTTACCTCCATTAATTTTTGTTTTGCATCCGCAGAGATATTTGCAAAATTCCTCTGTGTGCCTGTCAATAATTCCCATTAAAGGCTTAATGGTTTTTGTGTTAAGTGAATAAATCCTCTCTTTTCCATTCTTCTCAGAAAAAACGAAACTGCATTTTTTAAGAACTGCTAGATTATGAGAAACAGTTGTTTGATTGACTTTCAGCTCTTTGCAGAGGTGAGTTACGTTTTTCGGCCCTTTCCTAAGCAAATTTATAATTTCCAATCTTTGGCGGTTTGCCAATGTTCCAAAAAATAATTTATATGGCTTTTTTAACATATGTAAAATATAAGCATATAACTTATATATAAATGTATCGAAAATGTGAGCATTTTTGGACATTTATATTCAAAAATCTTCGATTTTTTTTCATATTAAATGTTTTGTTAAACAGTTAAACAAAATTTTAATGAATTAGACGCCTTTAGAATAAATTATGAAAAAAGATGTCATATGTATCAATGGAGAATATGGAGTTATGTGCGTTGATATGGAAAAAATGCTATAAGTTTAACTTTTATACAACTCCGTATCAGGATGGAATGCAGCCCATGCAAACCAGAATAAAGTATCTGCAACAATCTGTTCTCCAGACTTCCTATATGCTTTTGCCGATTTCAAGTCTTTATCAAATTCAATTATTACTTTTTCTTCCCCGATAGTGTCTTCTATTTTTAATTTCTGGTCCAAATCAGATTTTTTATAAGCTTTGAATTGCCCATTAACTTCTATTCCATAGACAATTTCATAAGCTTCTAATCTTGAATCTTCATTTTCCAGCGGAAATTGTAAGTTAATATCTGTAAAGTCTCCCTTTCTGCCGTATGGATTGCTTCCGTCATAGCTCCTTAAAAATCCCGTATCTTTGGACAGTACTTTTGTATCTGGATGGACTTTATTCCAATCACCCCACTTCACAGTATCAGTTGGAATTTTTTTAATGGTTTTTCCAGTTGAAGGACCCAGAACAGATTTTCCTAAAGTCTGAGGCCAATATGAATCTGTTTTTCTGTCATACATGACAAGCTCTGAATTGTAAAGCTTGCCTGAAACTCCAAATTCAACAGGCTCGTTATTTATTTCTCTTATAAAGGCAATTCCTGTAAAGCAAAGAGGGCAGTAAGTTACCAGTATTGGATCATCTTGTATAAAATCATTTACAATCTCGTGATAGACTAAAATCCTGAACGGATAAAATCGTGCTTCATTTTTGTGTACAACTCCAAGGCCCAGCTCGTCATCAGATAGCCAATCAGCTTGATTTGCAGGAATAAATTTTGGATCATCAATAGAAGGAATTCCATCTTTTGGAGGCCCTCCAGACAAAAATTTGCTTGGATGGATGATATATTTTATTCCATCCGGCAATGTTTTGATTTCTTCACTTTCAAAACTTGTTGATACAGTGCTTTTTATGTTCATTTTAGCAATTTTCTCATTTATTTCCTCGTTTGTCAATGGTCCAAATTTCTTGTCAACAATCTTTCCATTCGAATCTATAAAATAAGTAACTGGCTGGGTGAATACATTGTACATATCTTTCACTTGGGCATTTGGATCAAGCAATATGGGAAATGTTATGCCAAGTTTTTCAATGAATGCCTCTGCATTTTCTCTGCTTTCCTGCAGGTTGACACCCACAACCACTAATTTATCCTTGTTTTCGCTGTAAATTCTTTGGAATTCAGGCATCTCCTCTCTGCAAGGCGGACACCATGAAGCCCAGAAATTCAATATGACTTTTTTCCCTCTGTAATCGCTCAATTTCACTTTTTTTCCTTCAAGTGTCTCAAGCTCAAAATCAGGGGCAATCTTTCCAATTGTTATCCCTGTGTTTTTGTCATCTGACGCAACTGCACCATTATCTGGCTTGCTTAACTCAACAAAAGCTACCGCTGTAATAATTATTGCAATTATCCCAATCGAAATAATATGGTTTCTTTTCATTTCAGTTCCTTAAGCATTAAAAATATTCCGCAATAAAGCAAAATTTGATATTCTGTTTAATGAATCTGTGAATACCAATATTCCCAAAATTACCAGCAAAATTCCAAAAGCCATGTTTACATAATTAAGCGTCTTCTCATGCTTTTGGATGAAATTCTGCATTCTTGATACAAAAAGCCCCGTTATCAGAAATGGAATGGTTATTCCAAGAGAATATGCAAGCAAGAGATAAAATGCATTTTTTGCAGAAACTGTTGCCAATGTCAAAATGCTTGCCAGCACAGCCCCAATGCATGGCGTCCAGCCGGCAGCAAATGCGAGTCCGAACATGAATGATGCTACGTAAGTTATTCCTGTTTTCTTCACTTTAAATTTATGCTCCCTTTCAAGGAAGGGCAAGTGTATTGCTTTCATCAATACAAGGCCGAATAATATTATGATTATTCCTCCGACCCTTCCAAGCCATGTTCTTACGCTGAAAGCAACATCTGCAAATATTCCGTTTATTAAAACGCCGATTATCGAGAAAACAAGCGTGAATCCCAATACAAAGAATACAGTATTTAAAAAAATTATTGCCTTGGATTTTGCGCTGTTTGCTTCCGACGCGCTAATTCCTGAAAGATATGAAAGAAAGCCCGGTATAAGTGGAAGAACGCAAGGCGAAAGGAATGATACAATTCCTGCAACAAATGCTATAATCAGTGTTACTTCTGCCATTTTTGTTTTGCCTTATTTTCAAAGAATAAAAAAATAAAAAATCAGGGTTTCCAGACTTCAACCCCCATCTTGTCAATCACATCCTTGTTGAACAGCTGCACAGGGTATGATTTAAGCTCAGTTCCTTTTTCAGAGCCTTCAACTGCCAATCCGGGGCCTTGAGCCCAGACGCTGTTTGTCTGCCCATCCCTTAAATGCAGGTTTTCAATATCCGTCCCGGGAATTTTTCTTGCTCCTTCAACCTTGAAAGTCAATGTCTGCCCATCCACTTTTCTGTCATATGCAGTGAGAGTTCCGCACAGCGGGCACCATGAAACAATTACAGGCGTGCTTCCAATGACATCGTTTGCAATTACCGGCGGCATTTTGTTCATATCGCCTATCTTGTACGCCTTTGCATTGTCCTCGACTTTTATTAACCCATAAAGGTCATTCACATTCAGCTTTTCAAGCTGCGCTTTTGTTTCAGCCAGCTGGTTTTTCAGGCTCTCTGCCGATTTAACCTGCTCAGAAAGCTGCGCCACCTTTCCATTTAAATTATTTATTTCTCCAGATGTTGACGTCTTGCCTCCTGCAAAGCCAGCAATCAGTCCTATAACTAATAATACTCCTGCCAGTATTTTCCAGTTCATTTTTCCACCTCCAGTGAAAATCTCTAAAGGCAATATATCTAGAATTAGATATAATACTGATGTTATATCATTAAACATTAGTTTTAATGATTAAACATAAAGCTTTAAATAAGAACATGAGATTATGATTAGATGAGGTGGAATCATGCCAAAGAATATAATCATTGCACCGGTTGGCGATAACATAAATGCCCTGTTTGTGGGCCTAAAAGAATTTCCAACTGAAAAAATTTATTTGCTGGCTCCTGCCGATTACATGAAGACAGCAGAAAGCGCAATAAAAGATTTGGAGAAGTTTGGCATACCTACAAAGATAATTGAAATGAAAGGCGAAGTATGGGAGGATATGTTCAGAAAAATAGGCGAGATTTCAAAAATTGAAGGCGGTAATAATATAATTATAAACACTGCGACGGGGGACAGGACAACAACATGCGCGGCAACAAGCGCTGCATTTGTAAATGGAATTAAAGCCTTTTCCGTAGAGAAGGGAATGGCTATGCTTCTTCCTGTCTTGAAGTTCTCTTATTACAGGATGTTGACTGATAAAAAAATGGATATCCTCAAAAACCTGAGCAAGCCAAATTGCTGCATGTCTCTTGATGAATTAGGCAAAAAGACAAAGATGAGCCTGCCTTTGATTTCTTACCACATAAACGGAAACCTGAAATCAGAAGGACTTAAAAAAATGGGCTTGGTTGAAACGGAAGATATCAAGGGAAGAATGGAGATTAAATTAAGCACTTTGGGAAGAATGCTTATCCGGGGGTATGTAAGTTGATGCAAATTTCGCCTGTTTTTAATCGAAAATATTAAATACAACGTAATAATCCAGCTTACTAACAAAATCTTAAGGGGGTGTAAACATGACAGGTAGAAAGGTGGCAGATTGCAGGGCATTTCCAAGCGAAAAGAACTGTTCGCTTACTATTGCAGGAACGGAAGATGAAGTAATGAAAGTGGCTGTCTGGCATGCAGTCCATGACCACGGGCACAAAGACGGCCCGGAATTGCGCGGGCAAATCAAAGGCATGCTTAAGGACGAGTAAGCAGATTAAATAGAAAGTAAGAAGGTAAGCAAAATGACTTATGTTTTAGTTAGGCATAAAGTCAAAGACTTCAACAAATGGGAGCCTTATTTCGACGAGCATGGTGTTGTAAGGCAGGCAACAGGCTCAAAAGGCGGAAAAGTTTTCAGGAATGCCGAAAATCCAAACGAGGTTTTCATTCTGCTCAGATGGGACAATCTTCAGAATGCAAAAAAGTTTTCCCAGCTTGAAGATTTGAAGGAAGTCATGATGAAAGCCGGAGTCATTGACAAGCCTGACGTGTATTTTGTTGAAGAAACTGAAGAAGTGGAATTTTGAATTCTTATGAAAGAGCTTTTATTCGGGACAGCGGGAATTCCTTTAAGCTCTAATCCAAGGACAACCGGCGATGGAATCAGGCACGTCAGAAAGCTTGGACTGGGGGCAATGGAGCTTGAGTTTGTAAGGAGCGTAAATATAACCAAAGACAAGGCGCCTGAGATAAAGAGGATAGCTGAAGAAAACAATGTTGTTTTGACGTGCCACGCGCCTTACTTCATCAACCTGAATTCTCTTGAGAAGGCAAAAATAAAGGCAAGCATTGACAGAATACTGAATTCTGCCCGCATTGCAAATTTATGCGGCGGGTATTCTGTTTGCTTTCACTCAGGATTTTACATGGGGATGGACGCAAAAAAAGTTTATGACGCAGTAAAGCACAATATGAAAGAGATTGTTTCAACATTGAAAGAAGAGAGCAATGAAATATGGGTAAGGCCTGAGACAACCGGCAAGGAAACCCAGTTTGGGAATGTTGACGAAATACTGCAGCTAAGCCAGGAGCTTGGCAATGTAATGCCGTGTGTTGATTTTGCGCATTTCCATGCAAGGACAAACGGAAAATACAATACATATAAAGAATTTGCAGGCATTCTGGAAGCGATTGAGAAAAAACTCGGCAAAAAAGGTCTTGAGAACATGCACATGCACATAACTGGAATTGCCTACGGGCCTAAAGGCGAGAAAAACCATTTGAATTTAGAAGAGTCAGATTTGAAATATCAAGAATTGCTAAAAGCATTGAAGGATTTTAAAGTGAAAGGAGTTGCAATCTCAGAAAGCCCGAATATAGAGGAGGATGCACTTTTGATGAAGAAAGTTTATAGTAAGCTGTAAGTAGTAAATATTTGGATTTTTTATGAAAAAGTATATAAATGCAATTGTTTTTTGTTGAATTATGCAAAACTTAGAGTACAATCTTGGCTCTTTCCTTAAAAATTTAAGAGAAAGAGGAATTAAAAGTGCATGGAATGTGGATGTAGATAAAACAATTGAGAGGGGATATGAACCAATGACCCCTTTTGTCAAAAATGCAAGACAAAAAGGAATTACTAACGTTCTGGGTGAAGACTGGGAAAAAACAAAAGAGAGGGGAATCGATACATTGATTAGAGCTTACAAAGCTGCTGCAAGCGGAGCAGTTGTTGGTATTCCATTATTTGGTATTGAATATGGGATGGCTAAAATGATGGATGCTGTATCCACTCCAGATTCAATTGCTCTTGGAATAATAGTTCCTTACCATATTTTTGCTGCACTTTTTACATCTTTTGCAATTGGAGACGGTTATGATGAAAAGAAAATACAAATTCTAGAAACTGCTGAAGGTCAAAAAAAAGCCCCTATGGTGATTTACAGATTGGATAAATAGGAATACTCAAATTTGCATTCTAACAAATTCTAAAATTAAAAATTTTAACTAAATCACCCAAACGTAAACGTGTAAATTTTAAATCCTTTTCCACCAACTTGCAATTCAATTATGTGCGTGCCGTAGTCTTCGGCGGAGGCTATGTTGTACAGTTTATACTCGCTGATGTTGATTATGCTTTTTCCATCCTTAACGAGCATGTCGCTTCCCTTTGTCTTTTCATTTAAAGGGGAATTGTCAAGAAATACATAAGCATCGGATTTGCCACCAGAGCCAGCCACCATGTTTATTTTCTTGGCTTCAAATGCCAGCATGACAGTACCTTCGTCGCTAATCAGCTCCATGTTATCAGCATTATATTTCCATTTTCCTTCTAAATAAACTAAATTCTTGGACGGCTTTGGAGAAAGCTTAAAATCAGTAGTGGAATCAGGCTTTAAGTTGTCATAGCCAAGGTTGCCCCTGTCAAACTGGTAGCCAAAATAGATTTCCGGCGTGCCTATTTTTGAAAAGTCTACATCAGGGCTTAAAATGTTTGACGTGCCAGTTTCTATCTTATCCTTTTTTCCCAGCCTTTCCATCCTTTCATTCAGCAAAAGCTGTATCATCTTCTCGGTCTCATCGTAAGAGCCTTCTCCAATATGGTCGTATCTGATATAGCCGTCAATGTCAATTAAAAATTTATGAGGCCAGTACCTGTTTTGATAGGAACTCCATGTCGCATAGTTATTGTCCTGCGCAACAGCATATTTCAGCTGGTAATCATTGACTGCCTTGAGAACATTTTCATATTTTTTCTCAAACTCGAATTCAGGTGTGTGCACTCCAACAATAACCAGCCCTTTATCGTGATACTTCTTGTCCCAATCCTTCAAATAAGGCAATGTCCTTATGCAGTTAATGCACGTATAAGTCCAGAAATCCACCAAGACAACTTTGCCCCTTAACTGCTCTATCTTTAAAGGCTCGGAATTAATCCATCTTTCAATTCCAACAAAATCAGGAGCTTTTGGATATTTTGAGCCTTTTTCCTTTTCTGTCTGTAACTGTGGATTTGCAGAAGAGCTGATTATGACTTTCTGCGACTGTAGATAAATAATAGCTGCGACCACAAACACTAACACAACAAGTGTTATGAAAGGCTTGGCAAAAAATTTTGTTTTGCTCATAGATTTACCCTTCGCTTTTGCCTTCAGCTGTCGTTACTGCTGTCGTTGCCAGATATGACAAAAATCCGGGTATTATGGGAAGCACACACGGGCTTAAAAATGAAAATAATCCAGCCAGGAAAGCAATTCCTATGCCAATCTTGCTGCCAAAGCCGGCGCCTGAATTGACTGATACAAGCAAATTTGTAAGGAAAGGAACATTTGCAATTCTGCTCAGCTGCTGTGTAAAAACAAAAATTCCTAAAATTATAAGTATGATGCCAAAAATATAGTTTAAGTACTTGAGCTTGGGCACTATTCTTTCAATTAATCCAGATGCTTGCGATGTGAACAATCCAACAATCAAAAAAGGCAATCCTAGGCCGATAGAGTAAGCAAACAAAAAGTAAAATGCGCTTCCGGGGTTTGTTATAGCAATCGTCAGAATGCTTCCAAGAACAGCCCCTACACAAGGTGTCCAGCCGATAGCAAAGGCAGCTCCAAAAACAAAGGATGTTGCATAAGAGTACTTAAATCTTTTCTTGACATTAAACTTGTGCTCTCTTTCCAGAAACCCAATCTTTATCAAGCCTATCAAATAAAATCCAAACAAGATTATTACAGCGCCGCCCACATATGAAAGATAATTTTGCACAGTATACGCATAGTTTGACAAAACGCTCTGAAGCAAAACTCCTACCAATGAGAATATTATGCTAAAGCCTAGAACAAAAAAAATGCTGTTAACAAATATTTCCCACTGGCCTTTGCCCATTTTTACACCTTTGCTATCTCATCAAGATATCTCTGCTTGTCCCATGAGTCAGGCCATTTGCCAAATCTTTGGCCATCTTTTAAAATCACTTTTGTGTGCTGGTATGCAATCCCAAATTGTTTTGCCAGCGCTTCCTCATCAGCATCTGTGTCAGAGTCCTTGTAATTAATCCTAAAACCTATTAAGTCTGGGTCATTTAATTCATTGAAAGCTGCAAATGTTTGAGGCTGCTCTGCTTTGCATACAGGGCACCAGCTTGCATAAAAGTATAATAATATTTTCTTTTTTTCTTTCAAGGCTTTGTCGTAATCCGCTTTATTAAAATCTAGGTATTTTGCTGTTGTGCCTGCCAAAACTTTGCCTTTATAGCCCTGCATCATTGAATCTCCCTTCATTTCATCCATCATCATTTCGCCTGCTTTCATAAAAGAGCCATCCATCCAGATTGATTCATTCTCTTTGAGCATGAAAGAAGTGCCGTCCTTCCTCATTACTTTCCCGTCAGTCATGACCTTCGTCCCGTCATTAAGCGTGGCATCCTTTTCCATTACAGTGCTTATTTTAGTCTTCTCGTTCACCACCATCATCTTTCCGTTCATCATCTCAAACCCTTCTTCTGCCATCATGGATTCTTCTTCCATGATTTGCTTTTCCATTGATTCACATTTTTCCATCAATTCTTTTTCTTCAGCAGTCCATTGAGTAGTTCCTGATTTTTCTCTTTCTTCAAGAGACTTGCATTTTTCAGACATGGACATTTCTTTTTGCATGTTTTCTTTATTGCCAGAACTGGCGACTTGTGCTTGGTTACATCCCAAAATAATCACACTAAAAATTGCCAAAACTACAAGCAAATAATTTATTTTTTCCATTTTTTCATCACTCCCATGTTATTTTCAGCAAAATAGCAAACCCTATTGTTTGCAATAAAGTAATTATAAACACATGATTCTCAACTGCCGGGACATAATAATCCATCATTGTTGTGTAATAAATCAAAGATACAACATTTTGCATCAGAAACAGAACAGCAAAAATCAGCAAGCCGATAGTGAAGCTTGATTTTATTTTTTTCAGGTTTTTGTAATACACATAAATCAGCAGCAGCAATATTATCACAGACACTGAAGTCAATACAGTTATGAACTTCATCATTAATGAATCCATAAGAAAGTGAAATATTTCCTTATTTATCTACTTTTTCCCAAATTTGGCCCAAATCTCGCCAAAAAGCTTGATGTTTGCCTGCATAAACTCTGACAAGAAGTACACAGCCCCGTAATTTCCCTTGTTTACTGCAGTGATTATATTATTTTTCTCCAGAACTTCCAAATGATGCCTCACAGTTTTGTAGTCAAGATTCAGCATTTCAGCAATTTTATTTGCATTTGACGGAGTTTTCTTTAATAGGCTTATAATTTTGCCTCTTGTTTCTCCTCCTCTTGTGCCTGCTGTTAAATACCATAGTAAGTTCTTCATTAAGAAACAAGATTTTTGAAGGTTTTTATAGTTTGTGTTGCCTACTCTTATAGAAACAGCGATAGGGGGATTATTGAATTTTTTCCAGTTTCTTTGATTATTTCTTTTATCTTATCAAGCCTTTCCATATTTAGGTAATATTTCCAACCATGCTCTTTTTTCTTTTTGCAAACTATTTTTTGTTTTATCAGTGCAGCCAGCACTTTCTTAGCTATTCCCGTATCAGGCAATCCTGCTGCAACATTTTCTTCGTACATTGAGCCTTTGCCGTAGCATGTTGACCTGTGAAGTTTTCTCACTACGAATCTGCTGTACTTGATGTAGTCGCTTTTATTGACTTTTATAATCTGCTCCATTACAGGCTTGCTTAAATACTTCCCCTTTTTAGGTATAATAATATATCCCTCAGGGGATAAATAGAAAGCTTTACATACTTGTACACCCACACACACACTATGTCACAAGAAAGATCGGTATTTTTGGAAAGGGAAGGGCATAATCCAAAAAACAAAGTTCTTGATTTCCTGATAGTTGCACAGGACTTTGACTACTCGCTTAAAGAGATTGCTAAACACTCTAATGTAAGCTACCCTTGCATTAAACAGTTAAAAAAAGAACTTGTAAAGAATAAATGGATAAATCTTACAAGGAAAGTTGGCAAGGCGCAAATGTACAAATTGAACATCAAAAACCCGATGGTTAAGAAATTCATGGATTATTACTGGGCTGTTGTTGAGTCTGCTGTTGAGGAAGAGTTAGGCATTAAAAGTAAAGCTAAGGCTCATGAAGAGGGCTATAAATCAGTTGTTCCATTAGCTGTATCTGCAAAACATGTTTAATTTATCCAAAGTTCTCCTCAATAATTTTTTGGCTCAATGGTATTCCTTAATCGAGCTGCCATTAAACATTCTAAACTCTATAAAAAATTTCCTCTTTAAGACGCTAATCAAGCTTGGTTTGCCTTTCTTCCTTTTCTTGCCTAACAGGCTTGCCCTTTCCCCAGCCGGAGTAATACATAATGGGTTTTTCTTTTCTCAGCTTAAAGACATGCTTCTTTTTCTTCTTGGCTTTTTCCTTTTCAACTTCCTTCTCCAGAATCTTCAGCAAGCGGGTGTCCATTGCCAGATTTAGGCGTTCGCCTTTACCCTAGAACTCTCAATCCTTTTGTATAGATAGAATATAACTCCCAAATAAGAAACATAAGCAGTAACCTCCAGCAAGCTTGGATTTCCATTATACCCGAACAATCCTTTCAGGAAACTTCCGATTATTCCTTTTTCACTTAAGATATGATTGATGTCAAATAATGGCGAGATAATTCCACTGACTAATCCAGCCTCCTCAAACTCGTGAACCCCATGCGCCACCAATCCCGCTGCAAACAGTATGAGCAAAACGCTGCTTATTCCAAACAATTTTTTCAGATTTATTTTTTTGGTGCTGACAAAGAACAGGTAGCCTGCAATAACTGCAGCAACAATCCCCAAAGTGCCGCCAATGAAATTTATTCCGCTTGCATAGTTTATCGCATTCAGAAATATTATAGTCTCTATACCTTCCCTTATGATTGCCACAAAAATAAGCAAAAAGATTCCGATATGGGAGAATAACGGCTGGGTGTTCATCAAATGCCTTTCAACCTTTCCCTCAATGTCTTTCGCTATATGCCTTTGCTGCATCATCCAAAGAATCATTGTGGTAAGCAGGAAAGCGCCAATGAGCATTGTTGTTCCTTCGAATATCTGCTCACCCTTCCCTTCAAACTCGCCTGCAAAAATAGTAAACGTAAAAGCTGCAAGAACACTTGAAAGAATTCCAAACAAGATTGCATAATAAACTGTTTTCTTGTAATTCTGGTTGTTTGTCCTGTTCAGGTAAGCGAGAACTATGCCAACAACAAGGCTTGCTTCCAATGTTTCCCTTGATGTAACCAAAAATGATTCCAGCATTTAATCACTCTTTTATTTGTATGAAGAAGCCACTTCATGACCTAAATACGCCCCGCCTAAAGTGACAGCAGCCGCTCCAATAGGGCCAAGCCCCAGTACTGTTGTGGCTACAATAGCGGCTAATCCTCCGCCTCCAATAAGCCCCACATCACTTCTATCCATTTAAAATCACCTAAACTTAACAATTGTTAATTTAGAATAAGAATATATATTTAAAGCTTTCTGAAGGCTTTCCTATATGCGTCTTATATAGTGCGAAATCCGTTAAAAAGTATTGCTTATAAAGTGCCTTTCAACGTGTCCTTTATTAAGGCAGGGCATATTCTTGTAACGCCCTCAAGCCCTTTTATCTTATCGGACAATGTTCTCAGCTCATCTCCGTTCTTAGCCCATACTTCAAGCATGAACATGTGGTCGCCTGTGGATGAAGCGACATACTTTATCTCTTCGAATTCAGGGAGTTTCTTTGCAATTTCAAGGTATTTTTCAGGCACTACATCAACGCCGATCAAAGCAACATTCTCAAATCCAATTTTATTCGCGTCAACAATCAATGAATATTTTTTTATTATGTTATTTTTTTCAAGGTTTGAAACTCTTTTTCTTATAGTTGATTCAGATACTTTCAGCTTTCTTGCTATCTCCATGAAAGATGTTCTTGAATTTTTTGATAATAGTTCTATAATCTGCAAGTCTAATTTATCCACAAAAACCCCCATAAGCCATTTAATTAAGCGGCCTGCTTCAACAAAACATATCTCTTATCAACATTGACATATTCTGATTTTGTTTTTGAATCGAGCTTGTCCAGCAACGTATTCAATAAAACAAACGATAGTGTGATGCCCCCTGCAAATAACAGCCTTTCATAAATCACGACTGGGATTAAGGCGACCCACGCTGATGGGGTCATCGGAACTATGTAATTCCACATTGCCCCGCCAACTGCATGTGCTGTAAAGGTAGCGCCCAAACTTCTTAAAAAAATTCTGTCGCTGTATTTCTTTGGAAGCAGTTTTATAATGAGGGGTATTGTCCAGAACAATGAAAAAAACCAGACTTGCCTGCCGACAGGATGAGCCACAAACAAAACAATGGCTGCAATCGGCACCAAGAAGCTCAGCTTGTCTTTCTTTGTTCCGAAGTACCATGCTGCGAAAAGCATTGGAGTCAGCCTCAATATGGTCACAAAATCAAAAACCGTATGGGTTGATATTTTGCTTGCGATTTCCGCTATTAACACTGACAAAACTCCCACAACAGGGCCGAGAAATGCCCCTGCAACAGGCCCAAAAAACTGGAACAATGTGAAGAATTGATTTTGCGTACCTGCCAATTTAGAGAAATTAACCCTGTCGCCGACAAAAACCAAAACACTGAATATAAGCAAGAAGGTAATGCCTTTCTTCGTTAGCAACTTATTCAGTTTCATAATCTCATTAAAGAAGATAAGCAATCGGTTTAAATAAGTTTCTATCAAAAATTCTCAGTCAGATAAACAGAATAAGTTTTTCCCTTTATTTCTCTTTTGACTAAATTTTTCCTTTCAAAATCAGTAAGTATCTGGCTGACTTTTGATTTTGACAAATCTGTTCTAAATTTCAATGTGGATTGTGTTATGCCTTCCTGCTCCTTGATTGCTTTCAGCACTTTTTTCTCGTTGTCGTCCATTGCTTTTAGGATTAACTCAAACTTGTCCTGCTCTATTTTCATGCTCTTCTCTTCTTCCAGCCTCTTCAGGATTGCCTCTTCGCTTGTGCTGAAGAACAAAAGATAGATTCCCAATGCGCCAATGAATGAGATTAAGCCAATTGCAAGATGAGACAAGCCAAGCAGTGATTCAACTCTCTGGCACTCGCTTGTTGGGTAACATTGCAAGGAAGCGGTCTGCCTGCCAAGCACTCCCATGAATCCAAATGCCAGAACGCTGGCCAGCACGCTTATAGACAAAATAACAAACCCAAGCCTCTTGTTTTCCATAAAATATGCCCTACAATAAGTTACTTGTATTGCAAAGTATTTAAATGTTTTTATGAATTTTAATATTGTTTTGGTTGATTTGCTAGATTGATCTAATTATGAGTAACATTTACCGATAAACCAAATCTCATTTAATGAACCCATTTTTTTTAAGCCATGTGATTTGCCAATCCCAAATTCTTCCAGAGAGAGTTCCAGGTTTTGCTCCCTTAGGACGAAAAGTCCCCCCACTTATTGCATATTCTGCACCAGCATCTGCCAACATTTCAGATGGCGATCTTCTTGCATTCTCTGAGGCAAAGGATTGACCGCCAGAAATCGTGGCAAAACCGAAGATGATTCCGGTAGTAAGATCCCCATGACTGCTCCCAAATTTTTTACGTATTTCGCGATGTAATAGCTCATGAGCTACAGTTGTCATAGCTTCCTCCTTAGGCAGGTCTGCCTTTATGACAATAGCATCAACCTCTTGTGAATGATCAATTATCCCCATTATACCAAGTTCACGTATACTATATCCTTCAACCTCTTTTCTAATTTCTTCTGCCCGTTCCGGACTCATCTTAAGCCCGTTAGTACGCATCTGAAAGACATCTTCCCTAACTTTAGCAAGAAATTCTGGCGTTGATTCTTCAATAATCCTATCAAGAGTCTCTGTATCAACAAGAACCAAGTTAGTTGTCTTTGTATTTTGCGCCTCGGGGCCTAGCAGGTTTACAATCTCGCCTATCAACAACCTCCTTTTTTCAAAATCTTGGCTCAAAGCTCCCGCTTTAGCTATCATATTCGAATCCAGCCGTGCCATTACCTCCTCACCTGAATTCGGATTGAAAGGTGGTTCTTCTAGATTTGGAAGACGCTCAAATAGGTTAAATTCTGACCACCCAAAATAATCAATTAATCCAATTTTTAGATCAGATACGCTTGCAGTTATTTGGGGATTTTCCCAAATATTAAATAATGGATTGTAGTTGAAGTCATATTTAACACCATTATGAGTAGTCTCGAAACTTGTCCCGATTTTTGTTATGTCGCCTCTTGCAATTAACGGATTTCTGCTAAAATCTAATTCAGCATTGTTGCTGCCATAGACAACCCTGCTTCCGTCGGTAATCTCATCAATCTTTAAATTTCTTACAGAATTATCAAAAACCTTAATGCCAATCTGATTATTATTTTTTGTTGTTATTATTAGATTTTCATTATTTTCTTGGATGCAGCTTACTAAGTGATTGCACCAGTCAACTTTGGCAGAGTATTGGGTTAATTGGGCAACACTGTATGTTTTTGACTCTTTGCCATCAACATAGACTGTATAACTGGTTCCTGCATATAAGTCTTTATGCCCACCATAATAATTTTTAACAGTTCCGGAGAATTTAGCTATTATTTCGTTCTTGTTTACATCTATAGCGACAATACCTTTCCCAGAAACAACATTGCCATCAGAATCAAACTTAATAGTTACTTTTCCATTAGACTCTGATAAATATTCTATGTCGTTGAGTCTAACACTTCCACCTTCTTTGGTGGTTAAGGTTTTTGTTCCTGCGTCATAATCTATTCCAGAGCCCTTTACATTGTTTCCTCCTATATCACCTTCAATAAGCTCGCCATTTTTTATTGAGATTATTTTTCCATCCTGTATTACAATACTTCCCCCATTACCAAAATTATAAGTTTTCCCATCGATTGTAGTAACAGATCCTCCATTGACGCTTAAAGTAATTTCTCCGCTATAAGAACCTACATCTGCTTTGCCGCCGTTTAGAGTAATATCAATGCCAGTTCTTGAGTCCAAAATAGCGTTTCCACTTTTTATTACGACCGAATTTCCACTTACTTCAACATTATTTGGATTTACACCATAAATCCCCAATTTTTCCTCTAAGTATCTTACTTGCTCTTGCTCACCCATACCAGAGTAATCGCCTCCATCACTAGAAGCATAAATACTAAATACACTAACTTCAATTAATAAAATTAGGATAATTACTAAAATCTTATTATTCAACTTTGATCACCATCTGAATGTTTTTTATCCTAGGTATTATTAGCTTCACCAATTATATTTAGCCATAAAAGCATAAATAAATGGTTCTTTATATTCACCTTCATCAAAAATTAAGGCGTATAAAACAATATTTTTTTCTATATTGAGATATTGAAAAGTAAAATTATTCTCATAGGCAAGATGTGAAATAAATCCTAATGGTATAGAATTTGGATTTTTCTCTTGTTCAATCACTATTTGTTTGACAAAACTATATTTTTTATTGAAATTGATGTTGATATTTGAAATAAATTTATTGAATTGGGCAACATTAGGACCGATATTAACTTTAATAGGGTAGTCAACTTCAACTATCACATTTTCTGAAGCAATATTTGATATTGCAGATATATTGCCAATTTCAAATTTATACCCACTTTCCTCAAAATTTTTAAAATTATTTGTACATTCGGGAATTTTGTTTTTTATATATTTTGACAATTCCTGCCCCATAGTATCTTTATTTGGCATTTTATTATTTTCATTATGCCAATAATATGGAACTCGGATATTCAAAAGAGAGTCACTTAAAAGAGGAGCATCATAATACCCTCCTTGCAATCCAATAAAGTATACTCCCTCTTCAGCGACCTTTTTAACACAAACATCAATATAGTTCTTTATAGAAACAGCACTTAAAGGTAACTCTGAGACTTTTTCGGTTTCTGAGCTTTTTACTTCTTTAAAACTCGTTACAAAATAAAACCCGATCCACCCCACAAATAGCAATATTAATCCGAGGATTAGGAACAATGAAATTTGTGCCTTATTTCTTTTCATTTTTTAATCCAATCATTATAAGTTTTTCAATATAATTTGATAGCTTCATAATTCGCTGATTACAATTTTTATTTAGAATATCAATTATTTCCTTTTCTAAAGTGATGCTTATCCTTCCTTTTGTTCCAGAACCTTTTTTCATCTTGTGAGTATTATTAGTAATATTAATAATACTTATATTTAAATATTGCGCTTACAATCCAAAAACAACAAGATTTTTAAGTAACGCTTTTATTCAATTTCTTGGGTGTTAAAATTCAGGAAAGCAAAACACAAAATCCTTGTAACAAGCGCATTGCCTTATGCAAACGGGCCGATCCATCTGGGGCATCTGGTTGAATACATACAGACAGATATTTTTGTCAGATTTCTAAGATTGATTGGCGAGGATGTTACCTATGTATGCGCTGATGACGCTCATGGCGCCCCGATTGAGATAAAGGCGACAGAGCTTGGGATAAAGCCCGAGCAGCTGATTGCGGAAGTTTACAATGAGCATGTGCAGGATTTCAGGGAATTCCTGATAAGCTTTGACAATTACTACACCACAAACAGCCCTGAAAACAAGCGTTATAGCGACTTGTTTTTTGAAAGACTGAGCAAAAAGGGATTCATTTACACAAAAGAAATTGAAGTTACTTATTGCGAGCATGACAAAAGATATTTGCCCGACAGGTATGTCAAGGGAAAATGCCCGAAATGCGGCGCCGCTGACCAGTATGGCGATGTCTGTGAGAACTGCAATGCCGCATACAAGACAGTTGATTTGATTGAGCCATACTGTATAATCTGCAAGAACAAGCCCGTAAGGAAGAAATCAAAGCATTATTTCTTCAGGCTGAGCAAATTCTCAAAAAAACTTGAAAGATGGCTTGCCAAAAATAAAAACCTGCAGCCGGAAATCAAGAACTTTGTCTTCAATTGGATAAAAAACGGCTTGGAGGACTGGAACATATCTAGGGACGGGCCTTACTTTGGGTTCAATATTCCCGGAGAAAATGATAAATATTATTATGTATGGCTTGACGCCCCGATTGGGTACATAGCGAGCACAGAGAATTACTGCAGGAAGCATGATTTGAAAACAGAAGACTACTGGAACAATAAGAATTCAAGGATACACCACTTCATAGGCAAGGACATAATCTATTTCCATTTCCTGTTCTGGCCGGCTATGCTGCTTGGCGCCGGATTTGAGCTGCCGCACGATATTGTAGTGCACGGGTTCCTGACTGTTAACGGCGAAAAGATGAGCAAGAGCAGGGGCACTTTTTTCACTGCAAGAGAATTTCTGCAGAGCCATAACCCGGAATACCTTAGATTTTATTATGCCAGTTTGCTGAGCAAGAAAATGTCAGATGTTGACCTGAGCTTTGATGATTTCAGGAAGAAAATAAACAATGAGCTGGCTTCAAACATAGGAAATTTCTGCTACAGGGTCCTGAACTTCCTGAACAGGCATTTTGACGGCGAAATCAAAGAAACAGATAAAAACAATGAATTGAAAGAAGTGATGCAGAAAAGGACAAAAAATATCGAAGAAAACTATTACGCCTTGAACTTTAATGAGGCTGTCAAGGACATATTGCACATTTCTTCCCTCGGCAACAAGTACTTTCAGGACAATGAGCCGTGGAAAATTGTCAAGGAGAACAGGGAAAAGGCGCATAGGGTCCTGGGATTTTGCACCAACATAGTCAAAGACTTGTGCATACTGTTAGAACCCATCCTGCCCGATTTTTCATCAAAGCTGCTGCAGCAGTTGAATCTTAAAAGCTTGAAATGGGAAGACCTCAAGTTTGAGCTTAAGAACCACAAAATCGGCAAAGACGCGATTTTGATAAAGAAGACGGATGAAAAAGAGGCAACGCCGGAATTTCCGCTTAATCTCAGAGTAGCGAGGATACTGCAAGTGAAAGAGCATCCGAATGCCGACAAGCTTTATGTTTTGGAGATAGATATTGGCACAGAGAAAAGGCAGCTGGTGGCTGGATTAAGAGAGCATTACAGGATTGACGAATTGATAAACAAAAAAATAATTGTAATCACAAATCTTAAGCATGCAAAGCTGAGGGGCGTGGAGAGCCAGGGTATGCTTTTGGCAGGCGATGATGGAATAAATGTTGGAGTATTGACTGTTGAGGAAAGTGTGCCTGGCGATAGAGTTTATTTTGAGGGTTTTGAAAATTCCAATAAAGAGATTGATTACGATGGATTCTCAAAGCTTAAGATGGTTGTTAAGAACAATAAGGTTTATTTTGAAGATAAAGAATTAAGGACAGACAAAGAGATTGTCAGGGTTGAAAAAGTTAAAGACAACGCCAAAGTCAGGTGACTAAATATTATTAACCAAAATATTCTGCCTTCTGCTCAGTCTTGTGTCGAAAGAGCCGCTGTCCTCTATTATCTTTCCGTTCTTTGTTATAACTTTTGTTGAATCATCTATTGTTTTTATCGTGTATTCATAAGTTTCATCATTTACAATGTAGGTGTTCGGGATTTTGACGTTTCTGTGCATTATGATTGAAGCGTCTCCTTTTGCATAATTCCTAGTGACCAGCGGGAAAACTTTTTCTTCCTCAAGCAAAAGTATGTCTGAAAAGCCTCTTGCAGTGATTTCATAGCTGCCATCTGACTTTTCAATATTTATCGCATTCTTGTAGCCCTGTAAATCGCGCTTGTTGAAAGTCACAGCAAGCTCTATGTTCTGCTTGAGGTTTTTTTGTTTGTTTTCGGGGTATCTCTGCTGCTCAACAGCGTTGACATCAGCAACACCTATTCTTGAATCATAGTCCAAAATCATAGCATTGGTTACATAAGTGTCTTCTTCACTGTCGCCTTTCCCATAATAAAATGTAGTTCCCGGCCCGATGTAAAGCTGGTTGTTTTTTACGTCTGTGATGAAAGCACCCGTTCCTGCAACTGAAATCTTTGTTGTTCCGCCCTTGTCTATGTTCACGAAGCCGTCTGTTTGGTAAACAACTCCCTGATTTTGCTTGCCTGTCAAAGTGAACATGTTGTTCAGTCTATGGTCTATTACATGTATTGAGCACAACCTGACTTCCACAGGCTTGTCTTTTCCACCCGGCAAGGCAGCAATGCACTGCAATGCCCCGTCTTTGTCGTCAAGCACGCAATTTGGCTGACCTAAACAGTTGTTAACCCATTCTTTTAAATTACCGCCTTTAAATTCACGAGGTTCGCACTTTGTTATTCGTGATGAGCCATCTATGTTGCAGTTAGCCGCGGTTATTATGTCATTTTTAGCAGCGAGCGTGTTGCTTGCAACAGAAGCTGCTTGCTCTGATCCTCCTCCCGATCCGCTGAAGGCTGAAGATACAATTGAATAAGCACCATGAGCCACACTGGCTAATCTTACCAAAGGATGATTGTACAGGTTAATAAGAGGTTCGAATTTCTGGTACAGATTATTGTATAATTTTAAAGCTGTCACGCCCATTTCGTTTGCGGTTGAAAGTTCAATACCGTAAGCTGCTCTTGCCGCGTCAACAGCTTTATTTGCCAAAACACTCAACTTTTGTTGATTGACAACAGCTTCTAATGTATTTGTTCCACATTCAAATCCACAATCATTGATAAACTTTGCAAGCTGCTCCGGGCTTACAAATTGATAGCCTGTTGATTTCAGGGCATCTAAAACTTCTGGTCTTGTTGCTATTTCAGGCAAGACTTGCTCCAATAGTGCCTTATTTACTGCAGGATCTCCAAATATTCTTACGAGAGTGGATTGTTTTATGCCTTCGCAAGTGAGCCTGTTATAACTTTGCAGAGCACTTACTGGTACTTCTTCCATACAACTATCTATTTCACCACAAGGCACAATATCTCCAAAAAAACCGGCTGCTTTAAGACTGGTGTAAAATGCAGTGGCAGTTGATTCTGCTGTTGCCTCAATTCCTTTGTAAACATACGCAGCACCAGTTTGGCATATTAGTGTACACGTAGCTGTATCACAACTTGCACCTTTTGCAGTCGTACCTTGACATACCCAAAATGGATTATAGGGACTGCAAAATCCGTCAGGTTCTGGTATTGGGCATAGAACATCATAATCCGTGTGGCATAGAGCACTAGCCGGCGCATCTATTGCTTCATATACTGCTGTACATTCTTTTGCACCACAATTAATTGCAGTTTGGCACCATGGAGGTGGCAAGCTAGGACCACAAGGTGGAACAAGCACGGCCTGAACATTTATTAATCCCAATACAAACCCCATCACCAGCATCAAGCCGAATAAAATTTTCTTTTTCATTTTTTATTTAATGCTCAATCGTTAATGAACTTATTTATTGTTTGCAGGCGAAAGGTTTATATATATACGTTGGTGTATCTCTTGCTATGAAAAACAATGATAAGTTAAAGTGGGAAAAGTTGGAAAAATCCATTGAGGATATTCGCAACAATCCTGAATCCATGAAATTACTGGATGAATTAATCAAGCTTCACACCTCTTAAAAATCTTTTAAATTCTTCAAATCCTATAAAGTTAGGAGTTGTTAATTTATGAATATTATTGACTGAAGTATAAGCTTTTTTTGATTCTTGGGAGAGCATTGTTTTATTGTCATCAGAAACAAGTATATCTATATTATGAATTGTTGCGCAGGCTACTATTCTAAAATCATTGATTATTTCTTCTCTTGTCGCTTTTCCCTTCAGAACTTTATAAGCGATATAATAATTATCAGCATACTGATTTATTTTTGAGTCAATGCCGTATTGATGTCTGCCTATGAGCAAGTCATAAACTAAGAGCAGTGTGCTTCTTAATTTGAATAATTCGTTCCTTACAACTTCTACTTTTGTTTTCGGAGTGGCTCTTAATTCTTTTCTGATTATGTCAATCCCGTAAAAAACAATCGCCCCGCTTTCCTTGACTTTCCTAATTTTCTCCACTTCCAAGTATTTTAACATCAATTCATAAAAATTGGTATCGGGCAATACTCTTTTCATTTTTTTCAATCGTTATTGTTTTCCGGCGAAAGGTTTATATATCACATCTGTATATATGGGTGTTGAGGAACAGACCCTGACGAATCCCGCCTTTAAGACGGTTAGTAGGCTTGACGGGTCTACTTACTCAATCTTTCTATGTTAAGTTTTGTATCATCTTTATTGTCCCAAAAAGCAACAGTCACAACATCCAAGTCAATTATGATTTTCTTTTTTATTTTCATTCTTTCACTTTTATCTTATTCGCAAACTGGAAAATGTATTTTTCTCTGTCAATCTCATTCTCCAAGTCAATGATTCTGTAAAGGATTGTGTTGTCTTCCTGAGTATATGCTGTTATATTGTAGTTCCTGTTGCTCATGTCCGTTAGATAATCCCAATGGATGTACCTGTCGTTTATGAGTTCATAATTGACAATGGTTTGGGCAATCTCCAAGATTTCCTTTAGTCTTGCCTTGACTTCAGTAGAATATGCCTGGTCAAGATTCTTAATATGCAAGCCCCTGTTAATGCTGACCGGATAAGTGACATTAAAGATGATTTCTTCATCAGTAAGCAAAACATTTGTCCTTGAACTTGAGTCAATTATCCTTGTGCTTTCAAAGGCCTTGAAGTTGTTTGTGCATTTTCTCAAATTCTCGTTCATGTACTTTGCCAGTATGAGATTTCTAAATCCGTCCCGACTGGGCATGTTTGAGCCCCCTTTATAATAGAAGTAAGGGATTCTGTAGTTGGCATCTACAATGTAAAATTTCGGGAAAAAATCCTTTTGCAGCTTTCCGCCAACAAATCCAAGGTAGAAAACAGCGTTTTTTGCAACAGAGTCAACGCAGAACTGCACGAAAGACCTTAGATTTACGTCGTCTACCTGCCCTGTTTCAACAGTGGAAATGCCTTCATCCAGTTTTGACGCATTTTCCTTCTTGGCAGTGCTTAGTATTATGAAGCTTGCCAAGATTATCAGCCCGATTATGAAGAATATTGCCACTTGGCCTTTTGAATACGGGAAAGACAGGTGATCGCCTCTTTTTAACATTTTAATTGCCTTGACGTCTTGTATTTATAAATATTATCAAATTGCCTTAGCCATGCAACCTTCTTCTTTTTTTAAGCAGTAGGGATAACGAAACCAAAAAAAGAATGGACAATAGCGCTAAGACAAGCATTGGATAGTTTAATTGGGCTTTCTCTTGAATTGAGGCAGCATAGCCGGTTATTTTTTGCTGACTTTCTGCTGGGATAAGACTGAAAGATAAAATAGAAATCATAAAAACTATTAAAGCAGTTAAAGCATAGCCCTTAACAAACTGAGTTTCAGAATGCTTAATAAACAGCCTGTTGATGTATAGCTCGTCGTAGCCATGGTTAACCAAGACATTTATTACAGCTCTTTTTGAATAGCCTTTGTCCAAATGTTTTTGTATGTAGGCCTTCAGTTTTTTGTCTACCATACTTTTGCTTAACATTGCTATGGTTACTTGCATTCAAACAAACTATAAAAACATTTATATATTGGGATTGTTAACAATAGTTAAGATGGAACAGGAAGCAAAAGTGCAATTGATAACAAAGGACATGACAATCGGCGATGTTGTGTCTAAATACCCGGCTGTGATTGAGCCGCTGCAAAGCGCTGGTGTGCATTGCGTAGGCTGCCATGTTTCTTATCACGAAACTTTGGAGCAGGGCTTTAAAGGGCATGGAATGACGGATAATGAAGTAGGGGAAGTCATCACAAAGCTGAATACCGCCGTTGAAGAATCCAAGATGGATATTGGGAAAGACATCATAATCACTAATAAAGCAGCTCAAAAGCTGAAGGAAGTCCTAAAGGAAAACAACAAGGAGGGCTCCGGATTGAGAGTCGAGCTTGTGCCGGGAGGGTGCTCAGGATTCCAGTACGGGCTTGAATTGGACGACAGCACAACAGACCTTGATTTGGTTATTGAAGAAAAAGATGTAAAGATAATTATCAGCAAGGAAAATCTGCAATTCCTGAAAGGTGCAAAGCTTGATTACGTTGACAGCCTGCAGGGCGGCGGATTCAAGATAAGCAACCCGAATGCGCATAGTTCCTGCGGCTGCGGGCAGAGCTTTGAGTATTGATTTTGGTGAATTTCTCATGGGGCAAAAAGGCAAAGAAATTGCAAAACTGGACCATAAATGGCTGATAAATGAATTGAACAAAGCATATGCTTTTGAATGGGTTGTTCATTATTATGCTTCTTTGGCTGCAAATATTTTGTCAGGCCATAGAACTCCAGTATATTCTGAGGTATTCAAAAAAGCTGCTGAAGGCGAACTTGGGCATGCAAACAGGGTTGCAAAAAGAATCGCGGAACTGGGTGGAGAGCCTCTGGCTGCAATGGCAGATATTGAAAAAGCGGCAGAATTCGGAAAAGTAATTTTTCCAAAGAAAAGAAGCGACACTATGGGCTTTGTCAAGGTATTTCTGGAAATGGAAAGGCATGCAATTTCTTTGTACAATGATTTAGCCCAAAAAACACACGGCAAGGACTTGGTTACCCACGAGCTTGCAGAAGACCTGCTTTCTGAAGAAGTTGCCGAAGAAGAAGAGTATGAGAATTTGCTGAGGGAATAGATTTTTACCCTCTAATCAATATCAAATGTTTATTTTATAGCCTTTAATGCTCTTTCTAAACTGCCTTTTATATCTTCTTTGGTTATACCAGGCTTTAAACCTATTTTAACTATTTCGTCCATTATTTCTCCCACGCTTATACCTGCTATTTCAGCAGCTTCGCCAGTCGAGGCTTTTCCTTTGCTAAACATTTCTAAAGCAGTTTCTAATTTAACTTCAGCCATCCCTTTTTCAAGCGCTTCCCTTATTATTACAGACTCGTCAACCATCTCGAGTTCTGCTAATTTTCTTGCCTCCTTCATAAAGTTTTCTTTCAATCTTATTGAAATGCTTTTCATCATTTTATCTCCTCCCTGTAACTTCTAATTAAATCCTTAGCATACCATCCGTACTCTTCAAGCTCATCAACACATTTTAATGCTTTTTCTTTAGTTATAATCCGTTTTTTGCAGAGTACCGCAACAACATCAAGCGAGGTCATAAAGCCTATTTCCAGCGCTTTTGCAGCATTCAAGCATTTTTTATCGTCGCTCAAAATCACATTATTAGTTTTGTATGCCAGTGAAATAATTTCCAGTTCCCCTCCTTTTAAGTTAAACAGTTTTTGGATATTGTTTTTAACTGAATTGTTTGGCGCCTTCACCTTCAAATTTTTTCCATGAACTAATTTTTCCACAAGCATGCTGTCACTTCTTCCGATTTCTTTGCCTTTGACAACCTCCCCATGCACAACTTTTGAGGTTTCAACATTATTGCGTTTTACAAACGTCTCCAACACGCTTACTTTGGCTAAAAGTATTAAGGCTGTTGAATCCGCAATTATTGTCATACGATTTCGTAAAATGTATTGCATATATAAAAATCTTTTGGTTAATGTTCCATCGTTATTGGGTTTATTGCTTAATGGTATACTGATTTTTCAGTTGTTTGCCCTGATGACTTTCGGAATCTCTGTATAATTGCTGATACAACAGACAAACATATTATTGAATGAAGATACGAGAATTTGCTGATGGAAAAGTGAAAATTTAGCCTTTAATTTCAATTATGTCGTCTATTGTTATACAAGCACCCATTCTTAGTTGCCCATTTGGCATATTATTATGATATAAAACAAAATTATCAAAAACATAAACTTGATTCCCATTTTCGTGTTTTATGGATTCTATAAAATGGCCCCGATTAACGTAATCAACTGGTTTTGGCAATTGACCAAACCCTGTAGGATGTTCTATGTCCTTACCCCTCACTTCGTATTCTTTTCCTGTAGTGAATTGTTCTGTATTCATTTTATTGTTTTTTATCCTCTTTTTAGATTTCTTACAACATGAGACAGATTTATTACATTTAATTCATGAGATTGCGCGACATCTCGCACTATTGCATCAATTTCTTGCCCAAAGGACGGTTGCGTTGCCCTGTAATAAAGACCAAAATTAAATCCGCCAAATCCCATATTCTTGCCTATTTTGGAATAAGGAGTATGTTCTGTTATTACATCTGCCTCCATATAAGATTCATGTTGAGTTTCAAGCGTATCCTCTATCCCTCCACCAATATTTTTTGTAGCCTTAAAGGATCTTCCTGTAGTCTTTTCAATCTGCCTCATAATTTTATCTCTTGCAGCATCAAGGTAATCTTTTCTTGTAGAACCTACAACTAAAAATTTTTCAGAAGGGGGTAGGTTATCCTGCTTTGATCGACCTAGACCAGCAAGTTCATTTATTTCTCTGAGTGTAATTAAATCCCACATTTTCATCACCTGAATATTGTAAATTTCTCATTTTTAATTATTTCGTCAAGCTTTTAGTATATCCTCAATCGTTATTGAATCACTCATAGTAATTTCGGAATTTGCTTGGTAATCCAAAGTAAATTTATCAAAAACCAACTGGTTCCCCTTTCTCTCAACAAATTTTCCCCGATTCGCATAATCGCCGATTACTAAGTATTCCTGCCCGGGATTAAGGTAAAGGAAGCCATCGATAGAATCAGCTTCTTCACCGCTGGCAGTAACTTCTATTTTAATTCCTTTTCGTTCCAGCATTTTTATTATTAAATGGGAAAGGTAGCCTGTAGTTAATTTGTGTTTCTTGCCACTTAATTTATCTGCATTCATGTTTATCACCTAATAGGTTAGAGACCGTATCATCTTAAACTTTATGTCACAAATTCATAAAATTTATAAATAAAGGCTTATTTGTGTCTTTTATGACACATATAGCGGAAAAGGTAAAGATATTTTTGGACAATGATTTTATCATACGGAAATGTCTGTTCAGGAACATAATAAGCCTGAGGGCGCTTGCCCGGTATATCATCCAAACTCTGAATTTAGAGGAAAAAAATCTTGATGCAGTTATTAGCGCCGTTAGAAGGTACAAAAGAGAAGAAAAAAACAAAACAGAGGCAGAGCTGAAAAAACTATTTTCCAGGATTTCAGTCAAAACAAGAAGCAATATTGTGGATATCTGCCTGAGAAAGAACAAAAAGATGCTGGAGCAGCTGAATAAAATCAACTCAATAGTCGATGTTGAGAAAGGCGAGGTCATAAGGATTATACAGGCAGAGGAAAGCATAAGGGTAATACTGGATGAAAAAAACCTGGACAAGTTTTTTGATTATTTTTCGAAAAGCGACTGCGTTTCAACTGAAAAGAACCTGATAGAGATTAATCTGCATTTTACACTTGAGGCTACAAGAACAAAAGGGATATTGTCGCTGATATCATCAAGCTTGAACGCCGAAGACATAAATATCATTGAGGTTATAAGCTGCGCGCCTGAACTGCTGGTTTTTATAAAAAAGGAAGATTTGCTTAAGGCGCTGAATGTAATAAACAGCCTTGAAAGCATTATGAAGTCTTAATTCTACAAAAACTAAAATTTTATAAACAAAATTGGATTATTTTTCTGTTATGGAAGACATAGTATTTTTTGACATAGACACGCAATACAGCTTCATGCACAAAAAAGGCAGGTTTTATGTAAAAGGTGCGGAAAAGATAATCCCGAACCTGAAGAGGATAACACAGTTTGCAAAGGAAAAAAGTATTTCTGTAATCGCTTCTATGGACAATCATAAAATGCCCGGGCAGGAGAAAATAAAAGAAACAAGGTTTAGCAATGCATTTTCAATTCCAAATAGAAAACTCAGCGATAAAAAAATCAAGAGGCTAAGGGAAAAAAACAGGCTGCTGATAGAAAAGCAAAAGCATGATGTCTTCTCAAATCCAAATACGAAAAAACTGCTGCAAAGCGTAAAAAAAGCATTTGTATACGGCGTTGCGACAGACTCTTGCGTCAAAGAGGCTGTTTTGGGATTGAGGGAGATGGGTATTGAAACTTATGTAGTTATAGATGCAATAAGATCAACATCGAAAGATAATGAAAAGAAATATATTGTTTTATTTAAGAAGAAAGGCGCAAAGTTTTTGACAACATCTCAGTTATTGAAGATTGATAATCTGTTATCAATAACTCATTAATTTTAGATATATTTTTAAATCTAGCACCCTATCAATCATTAAAAAGGGGAATTCTTTAGAGATTTTGATGCTATGGCAAGAAACTATAGTGTAGGATTGGAATACGAACTTCGAGAAGGGGATTTAGTTACATTTGAGGATACAAAAAATTATATAATCACATCAGGATTGTTTGATAAAGAAAAAAGTTATGGCGAACATACCGCATTCATTATTAAAACAACCGATGACCGATGGGCACATTTTACACCTGATGATTTTTATTTAGGTTTTTCAGGCAATTTAGAAGAACAACCCATATCAGACTCAATAAAATCCACAATTGAAATGGCAAAAAAACTGAAAAAATTCAGATTCGACCCAGATTTTATAGGATTAAGTTTGGGCAGTTTCGACGGTAAAGCCCGATTTATAAAAGATTTTGGGCCAATTGCGGAAATTTTACAAACAAGAATTTATTTAGGAGGCGATGTTCAGTATACGGAAGATTCAAATGACTTTCAAGTATTTTTAAGCGCTAAACAGGAGATATTCAAGCATAAAGACGGCAAGATTGAAAAATTATCTTTGCGAGGAACTTCGAAGCCTGTTTCTAGTTTAGATGAATTATTATCAAGATTGGAACAATTCTAAATATCCACCACAACTGTCGCTTTCCATCGAGTCTTTTCTTTCTTAACCTCGAACATGTGCATTGTTACTGCCTTTATGTCATTCTCCAATTTTTGTTTTTGCGGATTTATTGTGTCGCCTTCAAGGACTGCCTTCAGCTGATATTTTTCATTTTCAATTATTGAAACCTCGGATTTCTTAAAAACCATGTATTTTGAGTCCTTTAGAAATAAAATTTCTGATAAAAAATCATAAAGCAGATTATCTATTTTTTCATTCTCCAATGCAAACTCTAACTTTTCCCTTGCATCCACTGTTTTCAAATCAGCACTCAGCTCAAAAATTGCCAAGGCGGAGTTCTCAAACATTTCAGTCAAGGTTTTTCCGTAAGCCTCAAACGCTATATCCGCTATTGCAACGTCTTCGAGAAATTTGTATTTCTTCTTGTCGTTTTTTATGTTCATTTTATTGATGAAACACCTCTCCAACAACCCATATGACAAATATGCCGAGCGCAAGCAGGCCGAACTGGACAAGCGATTTCCTAACATCCTTTTCCTTGTGTATTTCAGGTATTAAGTCTGTGCTTGCTATGTAGACAAAGCCGCCGACAGCAAAGGAAGTAAGGAAAATTGTCGAGTTTTCTATTGCACTTGAGTAAAAGTAGGCAGCCAGAGCGCCGATTACTGCAGTAAGGGCTGTCAGGAAATTATAGACAAGCGCTTTCATTTTTGAAAATCCGCCGTAAATCAAGACTGAGAAATCCGCTATTTCCTGGGGAATCTCGTGGGCAATTATTGCAATTGTTGCTACAATCCCCAGCGCAGTATTGTTCATGAAGCTTACAGCAATAACAGCACCGTCCAAAAAATTGTGGATCCCGTCCCCAATCACATTTAGGTACGTAAAAGCATGCGCTTCCTCCCCTGTATGGTGGTGGTGCCAGTAAAGGAATTTTTCCAGAATGAAAAATGACAGTATGCCCAGCAAGATAAAAACAGGCACGCTCTCCCTAAATCCCCCTTCAAGCGCCTCAGGGAGCAAATCAAGAAATGCAGCCCCAAGCAGTGACCCTGCAGCAAAACTAACCAAAAAAAACAGAATCTTATTCAGTGTCTTTTCTTTCAGGAATATGAAAATTCCGAGAATTGAGATTAAACTCACTATGAAAACTGCAATGAGGATTTGAAGCAGGATTATTGGCATTTTAAATTCACGGTATTTCTATAATCTTTTGTTTGGATGTATGGCCTGAGGCAATACGCACAGCTGAAGACGGGATATTAAAATGTTTTGCCAAAGCTTTTACAAGCGCCTTATTTGCTTTTCCATCGATAGGCGGTTCTTTTACTGCAATGAAAAAATTCGTGCCATCAATTTTCTTGATTTCCTCTTTCTTGGAATTTGGTTTTATTTTGACGGTTATCTTCATTTTATAACTAACCCTTGACGTTGCCGCAGGGGATTAATTTCACTACTGGTTTTGATATACCGGCCTGCGAAACAGCGTCAATGACGTCATTTATATTCTTGTACGCAAAACCCGCTTCTTCGGCTAATCCCGGCATCGAGGTTGCCTTCACATAAATCCCCTTCTTTTCCATATCTCTTTGCAATTGCTCGCCTCGCACTTGATGTTTTGCAGCAGCCCTTGACATTGTTCTGCCGGAGCCGTGAGCTGTTGAGCCAAATGTCTCGTCCATTGCCTTTTGGGTTCCAACTAGCAAAAATGAGCCTGTTTCCATTGAGCCGCCTATGATGACGGGCTGTCCTGTCTCCTTGTAAAGCTTTGCAAGCTCAGGGTGGTGCGGCGGAAAGGCTCTTGTGCTGCCTTTTCTATGTACTATCACTTTCTTCCTGTGACCGTCGACATTGTGCTCCTCAAGCTTTGCTATGTTGTGGGCAACGTCATAAACCATGTGCATCTCCAGTTTTTCGGCATCTGTATGGAAAACTTTTGAAAATCCTTCCCTTATCCTATGCAAAATCACCTGGCGGTTTGCAAATGCCATGTTGGCTGCGCATGCCATTGCCTTGTAATAATCCTGGCCCTCACTGCTTTGGAATGGCGCGCAAGCCAATTCTCTGTCATAAACTTCAATGCCATATTTCTTCATTGCGCCCTCGAAAATTCTCAAATAGTCAGTTCCTATCTGGTGCCCAAAGCCTCTGCTGCCGCAGTGTACCATAACAACAATCTGCTCCGGCTCTGCAATGCCAAACCTTTTTGCTATTTCCTGATCAAAAATATTTTCCGCCCTTACAATCTGGATCTCAAGATAATGGTTGCCCGAGCCAAGAGTTCCCAATTGGTTCATGCCCCTGTCGACTGCTTTTGTGCTCACTTTTTCAGGCTCTGCCCAGTCTATTCTTCCATAGCCTTCCGTCCTTTCAACATCTTCCTGCCACCCATATCCGTTTTCAACGCACCATTTTGAGCCATCAGAAATTATTTCCTTGAATTGCTGCTTGCTTGCCTGGACAAAGCCCTTTGCCCCGACTCCGGACGGGACAGTCTTGAACATTGTGTCAACTAATTCTTTTAGTTTTGGCTGGACTTCTTTATAGGTAAGATTAGTTGTAACCAGGCGCATACCGCAATTACGTGACTTCGCGAAGTTTATTCTTCAACGAAAATGTCAAATCCGATACCGCCTGGGCTTATAACCCCATTTTCTGCATCAAAAGCAGCTACACCTCCAATTGGAAATCCATAGCCCCACTTGTCTTGCAGTAGAATTAACTACAGAGCAAAATGACCATCGGGCATACAGAAACTGTATTTCTGGATTCCAGGCAGGCACGCAACATTCGTTACCTGATTAAAGACACCATCATCCATCTCTGCAAGAAGCTTTTTAGTCGCATATATTCTTGCAGGAACTAACATCCCTTTCTTGTAGGATGGGGGTATCTCCCAAACTACATCACTAATTTGCTTGATGTCTTTTGGTCTTCCACTGATTTGTTCCATTTAGCACCTCATTCTTGTTTAAGTTTTTAGTTAAATTTTTTATTTATTTTTCAATCCGCCTTCGGCAAACATTAGTGCTCGGCGGCAACGACAATTTCCGTTTTTGGGCATGTTACCCCTAAACCAGTCGATCCGCCTCGCATATTTATCCAGATAGCAAGGCAAATTTTCCTAAGCGGGGCTCCAATTCCACCTTGGCCGATGCCGGGAAGCGACATATTTGAATATTGAATTTTTATTGTAAATTTTTATTCTTATGAAATCTAATTTAACATATTTTGCGCAGAATTAACTCAATAATTCCACGCACACTCTCTGCATTTGGCTAATGCCAATTATTGCGAGCATGCGCAGCGGATTACAAGGATAATTGCAGGTTATTTAAAGATTGCGGTGATTATTTTCCATATTGTAAACGAAATCCGCATTTTCACTCACAAATAATTTTCTTTCAATATTACCAAAAAATACAGGTTACTAGCTTTTTCGCAAGGCATATAAATCTGAAAAAGTGGCTGGAGAAGCCGGCGATTAATTGAACTTGCAGGAGGTGATGTTTATGGCAAAGAAGAAAAAAGAGCAGCAAATGGAGCAGCAATAATTTCCTAATTTTACGGATTAATTTTAATTTTCTATTTCCTTTTTATTTTTCACACAAAAGTTTATATATTAAAAAAATAAAATTCGAAACTATGAATGAAATCACTTTAAAACCAATAGGCTTTGTAAAAAATAATGTCAAAGAGCCAAGATTTGGCAATTTTGCAAATGAAGTTTCTGAAATTATAATTGATAAGAAGTTTACAGAGGCATTAGACGGCATCGATGATTACTCCCATGTGATTATAGTGTATTGGATGGATAAGGTAAAGGACTATGTAATAAAACACCAACCGCAAGGCAATCCAAATGTGCCAATAGTTGGAATCTTTGCGTGCAGATGCCCCGCAAGGCCAAATCCGATTGCAATAACCACAGTAAAATTATTAGAACACAACGGAAACAAAATAAAAGTAAAAGGCCTGGATGTTGTTGGTGGTACACCTGTAATTGATATAAAACCGTATTGGCCTCAATATGACAAAGTTGAAAATGAAAAAGTGCCTGATTGGGTCAATAAATTAGAGTTTTGATAACGTTTCTTCTTGAATAATTTAAAGCATAAATTTAAATATTGCTTAAATAAATCGGTTATAAAATGCAAATAAAGGACCTAAAACCAAAGCAGGGGAATGTTGATATAACTGTGGATGTTGTTGATATAGGTGATGTCAGAGAGTTCAACAAATTCGGCAAGCCAGGAAGGGTTTCGACTGCAATCGCAAAGGACGAAACAGGAGATATAAAGCTTACTCTATGGAATGAGGACATTGAAAAAGTCAAAGCCGGCGACAAGGTTCACTTAACAAATGGGTATGTAAACGAGTGGCAGGGCGAAATGCAACTGACCACAGGAAGAATGGGCAAGCTGGAGATTATAGGAAAAGCCGAGGGCGGCATGGGTAAAGACTCTGATTCTGAAATAAAGACAAATGTCCCGATGGAAGAGCCTGATGAAGACGTCAGCGTTGAGGAAGAAGACATAGAAGATTCAGACGACGAAGAGATTTAGTGATTTTCAAGATTGTATTATTCATGGCTGCATACCCAAAAAACAAAATCCTGCTAGCAGTGATCCCTGCTATGGCAGTCCCTTTTGCAAGCTCTTTTTTTTATTTTCTAATATTCAATGAGACAAAATCAATTCAAGTTCTTTACGCACTTACAAAATTATTCATTATAGTCTGGCCTATTTTTGCAGCATATTGCATAATTAAATCAGGGATTCCTTTATCAAAACTTCTCAGCATTAAAAAAAAGTCTTTTTTCGCCGGTATTGCTTATGGCCTAACCATAGCGGCATTAATCACGGGCTTAATGCAGACGGCATTCGGAGAGATAGTTCTCCAGTACAGCAATAAAATCACGCACAAGACTGAAATTTTTGGATTTGCGGGGTATTACTGGGTATTCGCAATATTCCTGTCCATGATACATTCCTTCATGGAGGAATTTTACTGGAGGTGGTTTGTATTCGGAAATCTTGCCAAAATAATGGGACTTGTCCAAGCCCAATTATCCTCATCCGCTGCTTTTTCTTTGCATCACTTCATTATTTCAATTTATTTTTTTGGGGCGTGGCTGGGCTCTATTTTCGGGGCGATAGTGTTTTTAGGCGGCATAGTATGGTGCAGATTATTCCGGAAAGATGGCAGCCTTATCAGTGTTTGGGTAAGCCATCTTCTGATTGATATTGGAATCATGTCTGTAGGCCATAAGATTATTTTTGGAACATTCATCTAATAGAACATGAAAACCTTAAGTTAAATCGAAAGCCTTTTAAATTATTATCTTGTTCTTAATTTTTGGTTGGGCATCATGGGGATTTAGTAAGCAATGCTTATTAGACCATTACGTTAGCTCAGCCTGAGAAGGAAAGCTAGTCTTCGGCTATGGAGAGCACACAACATAAGTTGGCTTAGACGGCTGAAGACCGTGGTGTCGAGGATTCAAAACAACGTTTAAAGCGTTATGGAAGTTCCTCACGCCCCATTTTTTCAAGCGCTTAGTGTAGCAGTTAGAATTCTTCCCGCGATTATGTTGAACATCAGCATAACCGCTCCTGATATGAAAACATAAATTATCGTGCTCCTTATCAAGTTTGTGCCCAGCAGATACCTTTCGCTTAATTTGTCAGAGCCGTTTTCAACCCCGTTTGCAATCACTGTCAGGATAAAGGTGATCTGCACAACATAGATGCCAACAATAAGCTGGAAATAATATGTGGGTATGCCATCCCCAAACAATCCCAGGATTCCGGTCGGTGCTGCCGCATCCGAGCCTGCAACAGAAGAGGTGACTTGCTGCAATTGGGCGCTTAATTTTCCAAGAATGGAAGTTATCATGGAAGTAATGCCAATAACAACTCCGGCAATGGCAGGAGTTAAAAACTTGATTTGGGATCGCATGGACGAGATAACATCAGCCATTAAGTCCTTCAGCCTTTCATTAACCTTATGTATCTCTTTTATATACCTTGAGACGTTCGTCAATGCCTGCGCAGCAATCAAAGGCCCTTTTTTGATTGCCTGCGTAAGGACCTTCATCGAGCTTTCAATCAGGTTGCTGGGAAATGACACAAGAGCGCCGTGCTGAGGGTCAAATATTGCTTTATCGATGTTCATCCCTAGTCTTCTTATGTTCATGCTTACCAGCTGGAAGAAGCTTCCTGAAACAGTGCCTTCCATGACGCTTGCCACCTTGCCTACAGCAATCTCTATTGGTATGTTGTCGCCCAAGCGATTTCCAAGCTGGAATAAGGCGCTTGCAAACTCCAACTCAAGCTGCTTTGCCTTTTCCCTTATCTTGATAATATTCTTGGATTTTAGGCCGTAATACAAGCCTATTGCCACTCCAAAGCTCAATGGTATGAACAGGCTTGCGACTGCCGCCCCTAATCCATAAGGTCCAATTTCCTGGTTAGTTGTTGAGCTTAGCCTGTACTCAAGGAAGCAATATCTCTGGCCGCAGCTTGATGACACATCCTCTCCTCCAAATCCAAAATCAGGAATCCCAAGTGCGTGAAATATCAAAGGGCTCAGCCCTATCAGGAAAAAGATTACTCCAATAAACACGCTTATGATGGCGGGAGTCATCTGAAATTCATTTTTTCCTATTCTTATCAGTATATTGCGGTATTTCTTGAGCTCAGGATTTTCCTCAGAAATATCTGTGTCACCGTAGCCTGTCGGCCTTCTTGAAAGAATATTTTTTCCAAGGTAATAAACGACAACAGTGAGTATTACATTATATATGACAGCCAGATGATACCACCGCACATTTTCCATAAAGCTTACAACCAATGGCAGTATCACAAGCCCCAAGATTGGCAAAATGATTCCAAGCATGTGGAGCATTGTAATCGGGTTTTGGAGGTTGTGGGCGTAATGCAGCATTTTTTCGTATGTCTCATCAAGTATAACATCAAGAGACTTGTCAAGCGCGTTTAATCTTCTTGATTCTTCTCCCTCATACAAAGAGCTTTCAATCAAGTGAAACGATTCAATAAACTCGATATTCCATTTTTTCCATGTCTCAAGATACATGTCAAGGGACTCTTTCACAGAAGAATATTTTTCAGTTTCTACATCCCAAAGCACTTTTTTAAGGTCTAATGATAATGGCGGGGAGAGGTGCTGCGACGCAAATTCAAGCGCATTCTCAATGTTAGATGTGTGCCTCATATAAGTGACAGTATAGAAGATGCACAGCACCATCTGGTTGCTTGCCTTGAGGCGCCAGTTGTTTGCAATGAATTCAGGCGCCTTTCCGAGGGGTCTTATCATGCAAAGAGTGCCCACAATAAACAATAAAACAAAAAACATGGAATTGAAAACCAGAAAAGCGAACAATGAGCCGAATACTGCCGCAAGTAATGGAATCAAGAATGAAAATGAAACTGCTCCTGCAGGTGTAATGTTGAGGTGGGTTATGTCAATTGCTTCCTGCAAAGCCTCTGCCTTTTTCTGATCGGGCTTTATTTTGAGAATTTTTTCGCTAAGGTTGCACAATTTCTCGTATAAAGTCATGTGCCGCGGAAGGAATTCTGCCTTGAATTCCTGGTATTCCTTTGTTGTCGGAGCAGAAGACTGCGGCTCAAGCTTGGCGCCCAGCTCTCTCTCTAAATGCCTCTTGTAAATCTCCATCAAAGACAACAGTTTTTGCTTGTCTAATTCAGGCGGCATGTTTTAGAATAATTCTTTCACCTCTTTTTTTTGATGTTTTTGTTGATTGATTTTTAATATTTTGAATTTTTAATGTTGGCTATGTATTTGCCTTTATTATTTTGAATTTCGTATGTTTTGTTAGTTTTCCAAGTTCCCATATAACGCAATAAACTTTTTACCACTAAGTTAAATCAACGTATCTAGACAGATCAAAAAAATGGATTATAGTTTGCTGTGAAAATCCATTTTCTTGACGTGCCTTTTCAGCCACTCGCTCCAGTCGAAGAGTATCCTCTTTGAGTCAAGAGTTCCTATCTCGTCCCTTATTCTTTCAGATATCTTGTGAAACTGGTCGTTGCTTTGTATCACAAAGTCTGCTTCAAGGAGCCCTGGCATATTTTGCTTTGCAGCAAAATCGACCAATGTTTCTTTTATTTTTGCCCTTAAGGTTATGTTATCCCAGACATCGTCCCAGTTGCCTGCCCACTCTTTGACATTGCCGGCAATCGCTTTAAGAATTTCAGAGTCGCCATTAATCAGCTCCTCGCTTGGCTCTAAAACGTCTTTTTTTGAGTCATACCTCATAAGATCGACGAAGCCTTTCTCGACTAATGGGTCCTGCTCCCAGTGCTTTCTTACTTCTGTTATTTGGGTTATCCTTCTCCAGCGATGCAGTCCATCAGCGCTTCTGACAGGATTTGCTACAACTATAACATCGGTAGCCTTGAAGCTTGTTCTTGGGACCTGCAAGTCATTTACAACCCTGTCAAACACCCCGTAAGGTGAATCTCCGTGTATGGTGCCTGCAACTACATTAGCCAATGCTCCAACCCTCATTGCTTCGTACAAAGCCAATGCCTCCTTGCTCCTTATCTCCCCAATAATCAAGGCAGAATCTCCCATCCTTAATGTTGTCCTTATGCCCTCGTCTGCAGGAACTTCGCTTGTTCCTTTTGTCAGTGCAGCAGCTACTTTCATTGACTGAATGTTGTAGCCAAGCTTTCTCAATGAGCCTGTGGGAAGTTCCAAAGTGTCCTCTATTGTGATTACACGATACTTTCTCATTAGCTCCACCAGCACCGCTCCAAGCAGGCTGGTTTTTCCGGCGCTTCTTGTTCCTGCAATAAGCATTGATCTTGAGCCGTCTATCAGGAAACTCAGAATGCCAGCTGCTAATGGGTTCATCATTTTGTTTTTTATGAACAAAGGCAGAGTCCATGGCTTGTCGCGATGCCTTCTGAAAGAGAATGCCAAGCCGCTTGGATTTAAAGGGGGAGCAACAACAGCAATTCTGGAATTCGCCCCTGGAATGCTGAGTTCTGTATCTAAAATGGGGTTTGCTTCATCCAATGGCCTTCCTGACAGAAGCCTGAGCTTGGAGGCCCATGACTCTGATTCGGGCACGGTAGGGATTATGTTGGTTTTGCAGTCTGCATAGTCCTGATGCACTATGAACATAGGTATCTCGCCAAGCGGTGAGTTTATTGTAATGTCTTGAACCTTTTCATCCTGCAAAAGCACCTCTATGAGGCCAAAGCCTACAGTGTACCTGACCAAAATTTTTGTCATTTCGTCCACTTCTGCAGATGAAAACCTTAGATTTCTGTAGTTAATCAGCTCGTCAATCAAGTCAGAACCTATGTTGTAGAAAACCTGGCGCATCCTCTCAGGATCTATGAACTCCTGCCTTGTGGGCTTGTGCTCTGCCATTATCTTCCTTGCTGTGTCAAGAATCTCGTATTTCTCCTCGCTTAGCTTGAATTCGGGCGGCATTAAATGGTAAAGGTACTGCACGTTGTCCGGCAGCTCAAATATGGTGACTTCTGTGTTCTTATCGATTTGGTAATTGTCAATCTCCTCGCCTTCAGGCGGAAAAGTCGCCATCAGTTTCGTGAACATGAAGTCGGGCCTTATATCGGGAGTGAATATTCTTCTGTATACGGTTCGGTCTCCCATCTTATATCCCGGCAGATACTGCCTTGCTGCTGAAATGAGCCTGGTTTTTTCCATCAAGCTCATTAAATACTGCAGAATAGAAATGTATTTTTGAGCGGATTGTATATAAGTTTGGTCAAGAGTCCTGTCTATGTTTATCCTTTCATCCCTGACAGTCCTTTTTAACTCGACATATGCCCCTATTGGGTCTCTTTTCAGCAAATCGGCTGTGATATTCTGTATGTTTGCATACCACTGGGCTGCCCATTTTGTGCATTTCGGGTCAGCAAGCAGGTTGCCGTAGCTGAATACATCCCTTCTTTTTGTCAGCTGCATATAGAGATATGCAATTTCCTGAATCATTGAGGTCTGGCTGTAGTCATACTCATAGTTCCTTTTTTGCGAATAGATGATTTTTGTGACAGTTCCGGCTTCTGCAAGAATGTCCATTGTGCGTGACATGCAGACAGGATCATCCTCAAGAGAGGGTATATGCGGGTATTGCTCCATGTCAATCATGAGTATTATCTCCTCGCCCTCCCTCAAAACGTCATAAGTAAAGGGCTTTTTTACCTCGCCGAACAGTGCCATTATTTCTTCACCTCTTTTTTTGATTTTATTTTTGCGCGTTATTTTTATTTCAATATGCTTCGCAAATTTTGTGCTCGGCTCCTCATTTTCTGCCATTATTCGGAGCCTCGCCTATTCATTCATTAATTTTTTATTTTTATTTTGTTAATGTTTGATGGTTAATGTCCAATCGTTATTGAGTTATTTGTTAATGAATTTTATCTAATGGGTTATTTATTGTTATTTTATTTTAATTTGGTTGATGTTTTAAATCGCTAATGAATTTTATTTTTGATTCCATATTGGTTATTTTTTGCCTGACTTTAGCATTTCTATTGCAACTTCTATCAGATGCGACTTATTCCTGTATTTTTTAGTATCATTAATCTCCTTTTCAATCCAATTGACCAAATCCTGATCTATGGTGGCGCTTATAGGCTTTTTCATCAGCAAAATATATTATAATATATATTTTATATTATTTTCTATAGTTTATGTTAGTTCATAATATAACGGATATTTAAAGATTTTGGTTCCAAAATACCAAATGGCAAAAATTAAAAACCACAGGGATATACCAATAAACAGATGAAATCAATCAAAATCTGCGCTGTGCAATCCAAAGTATCAGAAGATTTCAATAAAAACTTGATCAGTGCTGAAAAATTCTTTAAGATTGCGAATAAAAAAAACTGCGATATAATCTGCTTCCCGGAGATATTTCTGACAGGGCCATTAAAAAAGGAAAAGTATGATTCTAAAATACCGGTTATATCAAAAAAAATATTTTCCAGATTATCAAAAGACTACGGCATTTACTCAGTTATGGGTTCAGTGATAGAAAAAATCAATAATCATTTTTACAATATAAGCTATTTATTCAACGACAAAGGCAGCACTAATGGCATTTATGAAAAAAATCATTTGGTGCAGAAATCCGAGGCAAAATATTTAACAGAAGGGAATGAAGTTTCAGTTTTCAAGACAAAAATCGGCAATATAGGAATCCAGATATGCAGGGATTTGCTTTATCCTGAAATAACAAGAAAGCTTATGCTGAAGAATGCTGAAATCGTATTCTGCCCGTCGTTCTGGTGCGCAAAATCACCTTCTTACGACTGGATTTACAGCAACAAGTATTTTAAGAACAAGACTCCAAAAGAAGTTGATGATTTAGTTTCTGCGAGGGCTATTGAAAGCCATGCTGTGTTTGTTTATGTAAACGCTGCCGGTGATTTTAACTCTAAAGATATATTGCTGGGCAGGACACAGATCGCCTTGCCGTTTTATGGAACAATCTCCATGATAAACAACAATAAAGAGGGGGTATTAATTAAGGAAGTCGACTTAAGGATTGTCAAGGACGCAAAAAGAGTTTATAAGATTGAGAGTGATTTGAAGGATTATTACAAATAACAAAGTTTAAATAAATAGTTCAAAATTATAACCAAAAAAGAGGTTAAAATGGAGATTACCCCATCTACTTTGCCGCCACCGCCTAAAAAACATGAGGGAATTCTGAATTTTGGCCATGCGCAGCAGCCTCAAGGGCCTGATTTGGGCAATGTTACAGATGACATAAACACATTAAGCAGGAGATTAAGGCTGATTGAGGAGGGCTTTACAAACCTTAGAAGATTTCTGCAGATTACAGAAGAAAATATCATAGCAAAGAACAGGCATTACTCTGCTGAAATAAAAACCCTAACATCCGACGTCAACGAGATAAGAAAGGAAATCCAGGAGTTGAGGGACAAATTGCTTCTCATAATAAAAGAGCTGCAAAATGTTGCGAGAAAAGAAGAAGTCAAGGTGCTTGAGAAATACATAAATTTATGGAATCCCATTAGGTTTGTTACTCAAAACGAGGTTGAGCAGATTATCAGCGAAATTCTTGAGAAAAAGCAGCAATAGAAAGGTTTAAATATATTCTAAAAAGTAGAATGTCAAAAACCACAATTCATAATATTAATGAGTGGTTTTCGAGTATACTCGGAAATCCTCGATAAATTGCTTTGCAATTTTCGATGGTGCTCGGAAATATTGATTTCCGACATTTTGCAAATAAATTAAATATAAAAATTTCCGATATGTCAAAAGAGAGGTGCATTGATGGCTTTCTTTAAGCTGGCAAAGAAAAAAAAGGATGAATCATTGGATTTGCAAATACCCCCTCCAGAAGTGCAGGCGCCAGCCCAAAGCTCGCCCATTGAGCAAATTCTTATGATGAAACAGCAGGGGTACACAAACAACCAGATAGTACAGACCCTTCAAAGCCAGGGCTACAACACAAACCAGATTTATGATGCGATAAACCAAGCAGGCTTAAGCGGCGGAATTAAGGCTGCTGAGCCGCCAGAAGATATGGAAACCGGGATGCCGGAGTACGGGCAGAGTTACGAGCAGCCTTACCAGCAGCCATTCCAAAGCTTTCAGACCCCCAAGGAGCTCGAAACTCCTGTTTCAATAGATGAAGAGAGGATACAGGAAGTGGCAGAAGCAATTATTGATGAGAAATGGGATGAAATGACAAAGGACATAAAGAAGGTTATTGAATGGAAGGAAAAAAGTGAGGATAGAATAGCAAAGCTTGAGCAGCAGATAATTGATATGAGGATTAGCATGGATACATTGACAAAAAGCATAATGAGCAAGATTACAGCCTATGACCAGAATATTGTTGACGTTGGCGTGGAGGTCAAGGCTATGGAAAAGGTATTCCAGAAAGTTCTGCCTAATCTAACAGAGAGCGTGAATAAATTGGACAGGATGACTAAAGGGTATAAAGAGCCTGTGAAGAAGTAAGATAAGGTGTTCCATCTGCCTTTTTTCTGGCGATAGATTATTGTGCGAGTCAAAACAAGTCATTGCTATCCAATAAACCTAAAACGAGGGACCTGTTCTCCATCAACTTCAACATTGCCAAGGAAAACCGATTTTGGCCTGACCCATGAAGTGTTTTTACCAAATTCCTTGGAGGTATAAAGAGCACGATAAATAACTAATTCTTCCATTGTTTCTGTGTGTCTTGCAACGCCTATCACTTCATAGAATTTACCCTTGTAATGTTTGTATTTGCCGGGTTTTAAATCTTCCATAACAAATTTTATAACGATTGTAGTTAAAAACTTTGCGAGAAATCTTTCTTTAATTACATTTAACTTTTTCAACCGCCTTTGCTAGCCAGCAGCGCAATCGTGAAAACAGCTATTGCAAAAACCAGAATCATGCCGAGAAAGGTGGGATGGAAAATCAAGTTGACTGTCTTTGAGAGGTCTTTCTGGGTTTCCGAAGGAACGTCTACCTGCTCCCTCACTTTCACGCCAACCGCTATAATAATTGTGAGCAGGATAAATGTCAGCATAATGCCTTTGAGTGCCGGAAAGGATTCCATGTCTGCTCCAAGCATTTTTGATGCTGTATTTACTAAGACCACAAACAATAGGATAACTGCAAGATAAGGGGCAACGCTGGCAATCACATTTGTTGCTATCGGAGATATCAGCACGAAAATGCCCATCAGCAATCCAACCATTGCATGTACGAAATGGTTGTCGCCCAAGACCTTTGTCCAGAGCATTACAGCGTACACAACCAGCCATACGAAAAGAAAGACAAAAATGCTCGAGAAATGCTCCAAGCCCGTTACATCCAAGAATGTTGCCATGTTATTTTAAAGCTATTTCTTGCCGAAAAGCTTGCTGAAGTCCATGCCAAGGCGGTTGAGGATCGTGCGGTCTTCCCTTTCCTTTGAATCGCCTGTAACCCACGCTATGATTAACCCAAAAGTGACCAGCATGATGAATACAGCTACGCCTTCTGTGCCGAAAAAGTTCTCAAGGGTACTGCCGAAATCGCCTTCCCACCATCCGGCTGCCCCGCCAAAAATCAGCACTATGATGACTAATGAGACTAATGTAATCCAGCCGGGCATTGAAACGCCCAGGAATACATAATCCTGGCCAAATACACCTATCAGGATAAGCAGGAAAATTACTGCAACAATAACAATTGAAACCTGGGGCAGAGCCTGGTTTATAATGAGGACAGGGTCTGCGTTTGAGGGAAACCTGCCGGTTGCATGCGGCACCACAACAAGCAAGGCAGCCACTATCGCAACAATGCTGTTGAGGTTTTTCTTTCCCTCTCCAAGGATTTTTGTTTTCTGAAGTATTGCGTATACAATTACAAATATCAATAAGAACGGCAGGATGATGTCTGTCAAGCCCCAATTGTCAAGATTCCTGAAAAAGCTTTCAAGCCTGAAAGACTCTGCAACCATTTTTTTGCCTCTTTTATTATAGGATTAAATCATTTTGGAAGTAGTATATAAAGTTTATGAATGCTTTGCCTCTTTGGAAGGCTCTTTCATGGCATAAACCATGAACAAAACAATGATTGCCAATAAAATGACAGCGCCCGCAATCTGGTCATTGCCTCCTGAAAAGTCACCTACCCGCTCAAGCCAGCTTCTTCCATTTTCATCCTTTATTGCGTCAAGGAAAATGCCGACTATTGCTATAAAGACTATTATCATGAAAACTATCTTCCAGCCTCCTTCAAGGTAAACTGCCTCGCCTTCCTTGTAAAATGAGCCGACCAGCATCAGGAATAAAACTGCCAGGAACAAAACAACGACTGCATTTGCCGAGACTGTTGTTATAATCTCAACCAATTGTGATGAGGCAACTACCAAAAATGCAATTACGAAAGCTGCGATTGCATTTAAGTTCTTCTTTGTGTATTTCTTGCCTTCAATCTCCTCCATTCCCAAGACTTTTGTCTTTTCAAGTATGGCAAAAACAATCGTGAATACCAGTAAGAAAGGCAGAACAACATCAAACAATCCAATGCTATCAAAGAAGTTTATGACTCCTCTAAACGGGGTAACTGCAGCAACTTGGCTTGCCATGCTAGTTTAACTCTAAAATATGTATTTAAATGTTTCTTTTTTGTGCAAGCAAAAAAGAAGCTATGAACGTAAGTGAGTATGTTTTGGTTTTTGCCGCCAAAACTGAAAACCTTTATAAACATAAAACCAAACTTAGGTTATATGCTCAACAAAAATGAATTTAGCAGGATAAGGGAAGAGATGCACAGGCTGGACGAGAAAAGGGAGAATATAATCCAGCTGTCAAGAGAGATAATCACTTTGTCAAAGCAGGTGATATATGCTGCGCAGAGGAATGATTTAATCCAAGCAGGTAATATTGTCAAAGATATAAAAGAAAAGGTCAATAAGCTGAAAAAAATCAATATTGATACCGATACAAACATTAATTCTGTTGCTTTCCAGGAGTATGTTGAGGCAGTTGCTTTCCATGAATTTGTCAAGAACAATAAGATACCGACAAGAGCAAGCCTCGGGGTCTCCGCTGAAGATTATCTAAGCGGGCTTTGTGATTTGACGGGCGAACTTGTGAGGAAGGCAATTTATGACGTTATACACAAGAAGTTTGATGAAGCGGAAAAAATAAAAGAATTAGTGCACGACATTTACGGTGAATTCTTGAAACTTCACCTAAGAAACGGCGAGCTGAGGAAGAAATCAGACTCTATAAAATGGAACTTAAAGAAATTAGAGGAAGTAATGTATGATATTTCTATGAAAGGCAGGAATTAGCTTTATTTTTTAGATTTTTATTAATGGGTTTTATATTATTGGATCGTGCCTCCATTGTCCAAGGCAAGAAGTAAGCAAAACATTGATTTGAAATAAATTAATCCGCCTACGGCGTATTCTTGGCTCGCTCATTAGCTCGCCTATTTCATTTATACAATAACTTTAAATAAAATACTTTTAATCTATCTTGTATGTTCTTCCACAACATAAATCCCGTTTTGCTCGAAATAGGGCCTTTTCAGATAAGGTATTACGGATTGTTCTACGCGCTTGGGTTTCTGATTGCGTATTTTATGATTTCTTACCTTGCAAAAAGAAAAGAGTTACCTATAACAAAAGATGATGTTGCTGATTTTATCGTCTATGAAATAGTTGGGATTGTGCTTGGCGCAAGAATCGTATATATTTTGTTTTATAATCTGCAGTTTTATATTCAGAATCCGATTGAGATTTTTGCACTGTGGCATGGCGGCTTGAGTTTTCACGGAGGATTATTGGGAGCAATTATTGCCACTTACTTTTTCTGCAAAAAGAAAAAGATAGAGTTTTATGATATGGCGGATATTGCAGTTGTTCCGGTGGCCTTGGCGTTAGCTTTTGGAAGGATTGGAAACTTCATAAACGCAGAGCTTTACGGAAGAATAACAAATGCTCCATGGTGCATCGACTACTCGAAGAACAAGTTTGTTGAAAATCTGCCGTCAGGCTGCAGGCATCCGTCGCAGATTTATGAATCAATGAAAAATTTAGCTATTTTCTTCATTTTATGGTTTATCAAAGACAAGAAACTGCCGAAAGGATTCATGTTCTGGAGCTTTGTAGCTTTGTACGGATTGTTCAGGACACTAGTGGAGTTTTTCAGGCAGCCTGACGGGCAAATCAGCTTTATCCTCGGTTATTTTACTATGGGGCAGTTATTGAGCTTTCCGTTGTTTTTGCTGGGGGCGTTCATGTTATTTAGATTAAAAATAAAAGCCAGATAGTTAAGATTTTTGTTTCGTATTAAAAATATAATAAACTGCAGCGCCGACAACAATAAGAATAAGCCCGTAAGCAAATGTCATAAGGTCGTAAAAATAAAGCATTCCAAAATTTAAGACAATGCCAAAAAATGCCAATAATGGAAATCTGCCTATGTTTAAAGGGGCTTTAAAGGCTCTTTTCATATCCGGTTCTCGGTATCTTAAGAGGATTACGGACATATTTACAAAGATATAAACAATAAATACGCCAAGATCAACAAGATGCGCCAGCCGCTTTATATCCAAGATAAGCAAGCTTAACCCTGCCAATCCTGAGATGGTTATTATTGAAATAAAAGGAGTTCCCCGCCCGCCTATTCTTGAAAAAGCTGAAGGAAGCAGGCTATTAGACGACAAGCCGTACACCAGCCTGGAAGCGACAATCAGAAGTATAAGCACTGTATTGGAAGTTGCAAATAGCGCAATCAGGCTCAAAACAATTGAACTTTTCGGGATTACTTTCTCAGCAGCCTCTGCCAAAGGAGCTTTTGACTTCGCAAGCACGTCTGAGCCAAGAATTGAGACTGCCGATATCGAAACCAAAACATAAATCAGAGCGGATACGGCAAGCGAAATAAGCAAGGCTTTTGGAATCGTCCTGTGCGCATCCTTTGCCTCTTCTGAAATATTGACAAGGTTCTCAAATCCGATAAAAGCAAAATAAACTATGGTTGTCGCCGAGAGAATTCCATGAAAACCCGAGGGTGATTCAAAAAAATTGATTGACTCCAGCAGATTATTCCTGTTTATGTAATAAGCGCCCAGAAGGATAATTGCAACTAATCCAAAAGATTCTATGATGGTGGAGATGTCATTATACCTAGCAGACTCCTTTATGCCGATATAATTGATAAATGACATTGCTGCAATAAGAAGAATGCCTATGAATAAAAGGTTCCCGCCAAACAAAAAGTACCAATAGCCTGCAAACCCAAGCGCAACAGTAGCAGCCCCTGCAATGACCACAAACAGCATAAGCCACTGCACTATAAATGCCAGCAGCTTCTTGCGAAAAGCATGCCGAGTATACACGTACTCTGCCGCCTCTTTCGGATACATTGAAGACAGCTCTGCATAGCTGAAGCCCGTAAATGTAGCTATGACCGCTCCAATCAAAAAAGAAATCCACAAGGCGTTTCCGGCTGTTCCTGCACCCACGCCGATAAGGGCATAGATGCCTGCTCCAAGGATTACGCCAATTCCATAAAGCGTAGCCTCAAGCAATCCAATTTCTTTTTTTAACCTGTAAGCTGGCATTATGGTGTCTGCTTGATCATAACTATTTTGACTTGAACATTTTCGCGCAGTGCGAGCAGCAGAAATGCATGATCTTTCCCCTAATCTTTTCTGAATAGCCGCCTGAATAAACCCTGCAGCCGCACGGGCATGTCCTAAGCCTTGGCTCCACAGCTGCGTTGATCAAGTCCCCGAATTTGCTGAACATCTGTGTGGTGAACTTTTTCCCTTCAGAAGTCAGGTAATATGTTTTTTTATCCCGCTTCCCGACTTTATCAAACCTTATCAATTTATTCTTTCTTAAATTGCTCAGGAAAGGGTAGACATTGCTGGCGCTGATTTTCCTTCCAAGTTTTTCTTCGAGTTCTTTGATTAAGTCATAGCCGTGCTTTGTTCCGGCTGCCAAAAGGCACAATGTGTAGAATTTCAGCATGTTTGTTATTTTTACGTCTGCCATCCTCCGGCAATAAGCCAGTCCAATATAAATATCTTTCTGTTTTGGATATATCAAAATAGGATATATACAGAAAAATTTATATACCTAAGCGCGTTATATATCAAAATTGGACATATTGGAGGCAAATAAAATGGGAAAAGGAAAAAGCAAAGGCTGCTGCTAAAATTGTTGGGGGTGGATTATGATGACAGGGCAAAAAAATTTAGACAAACTCTTGGGCAAGGAAGAAATAGCCAGGCTATTCGAAGGAATCCGTAAGATAGCACGCCTTGGGGAAAAAATTGCACTTCCTGGAAATGTAAACATAAGTGATAAGTTCGTTTGTGTTCTTGAAAGTATAGTTGAAAGTGAAGGTAAAAAATACCAAATAAGGGCGGAGTAGTCTAATAGTGATCAGTCTAAAGATTGGGTTGAATTGGATTTTATGGGAGGAAAGATAGGTGTTGCGTTATATAATGGAGGAGATCATAAAATAGAAAAACTAAACTTGCCAGATGAATATAGTGGAACAGAAAAAAATTATGCGGATGAAGTGAGCCAAGCCGTACAAGCAATATCAAAAGGGTAAATACAAACAATGAGGTGCCAAAATGAAGAAACATATAATATTTTTTTTGATTTTTATTTTCAGCATCGGATTTGTTTTTGCCGATGCAGAGGAGTTTGCGGAAGCGAAGAAACTGATTGACGCTAAAACGCCTTGCTTTAAGCTGACAGAAAGCCAGCTGGAAATTATCGGCGACTATCTTATGGAGCAGATGCATCCTGGGCAAGCGCATGAAGCAATGGACAAGATGATGGGGGGCGAAGGCTCTCAAAGCCTGAGGCTCATGCACATCGCGATGGCAAAAAGAATTTACTGCAACGATTTCAACAGCTCCGCGAGTTACGGAATGATGGGTTATGGCATGATGGGAACTGGTTTAAACACAAAAGCAAACTATGGAGGAATGATGACCATGATGGGAGGCAATTTTGGGTATGGAATGATGGGTTCAGGATACGGAATGATGGGAAATGTCGGATATGGTTACTTGGGATTTATCAATTTCCTGTCATTAGTCTTGGTGATAGGGCTCATTATACTTGTGTATTTGTGGATAATAAAGCTATGGAAGGGAGTGTTCAAGAAAAGGTGATAGAATGGGAAAACTGGATGGAAAAATCGCAATTGTTACAGGCTCCAACAGGGGAATTGGAAAAGGCATTGCAATTGCACTGGCAAGAGAAGGCTGCAAGGTTGTTGTTAACAGCTATAAGGAAGATGAAGATGCTAAAAAGACTGCTGAAGAAATAAAAAAACTTGGTGCAGACTCTATATTTGTAAAGGCAGATGTCATAAGGGAAGTGGATATGAAGAGTTTAGTCGAGCATACAGTTAAACATTTTGGCAGGCTGGACATAATGGTCAATAATGCAGGTATTCTCGTGCAGGGAACTGTCGATACGCTCACAGAGCAGGACTGGGACAAGCAGATGGATGTAAACCTTAAAGGAGTTTTCTTTGCGACAAAATATGCAGTTATGCAGATGAAAAAGCAAGGCACAAGCGGAAGAATCATAAACATTTCTTCAATTGCCGGCCTGGTCGGATTTCCTGGCATTTCCGCTTATTGCGCATCAAAAGGGGGGGTTACAGAATTCACAAGAGAAGTTGCGCTGGACTGCGCACAATACAAGATAACAGTAAACGCAATCAATCCCGGAGTTATAGTCACAGACATGACAAAGGGAATGATTAATGACGAGGAAACAAGAAAATCGCTGCTTGAAAACACCCCAGTTGGAAGATTCGGGCAGCCTGAGGATATAGGGAATGCTGCTGTATTTTTGGCATTGGACGAATCAAGCTTCATAACAGGCCATAATCTTGTTGTTGACGGGGGATGGACAGCGAGATAAAACGAGCTGGTTGAAAAGCATGAAAAGAGCAAGATGTGAAATTTGCGGCAAGGCAATATTGGTGCAAGCCCTTGAAGCGAATAATCTGTGTGGCGAATGTAATGAAGAAGCTTCGCTTGAAGATTTAAGGCAAAAATATCTGGGCGTTGAGTTATAAGTCCCGGAGGAGATATCGCATGGAAAAATTAAACGGAAATATTGTGGCTTTGTCGCTCGGCATTACGGCAATTGTGCTGTATGTAATATGTCTTGCTATTGTCGCGTTTATTCCTATCCCATTGGTTGTAAGTTTTGTGAATGCGCTTCAGCACAGCATTGATGTGTCTGGAATAGTCGTCAAAAACATTTCTTTGGCGGGTGCTGTGACCGGTGTTATTGGATGGTTTGTAATTGCAGCAGCCACTGGATACATATTTGCGTTTGTTTACAACAAGGTTGCTGAAAAATTCAATATTTGAATTAGGGTGATTGAAATGAACTTCAAGATTAGAACAACCGCATTTGTACTGCTGGTTTCATTGGCTGTTGTTTTGGCTGGATGCAGCAAAGATGCCGGCAAAAATGCCAATTTTAAGGATGTAAAAATAACAATATTCCAAGATCCTTCCTGCGGGTGCTGCGGTTTATACAGCGACTACATGAAAAGGAACGGGTTTGATGTAGAGGTCAAGCTTGTTTCGAGTCTTGAAGGCGTGAAAAACGAGTACAGCATACCTAAAAATCTTCTTAGCTGCCATACATCGCTTATAGGTGATTATTATGTTGAAGGGCATGTTCCTGTTGAGGCAATTGAAAAATTGTTGAAGGAAAAGCCTGATACAAAAGGAATTTCATTGCCCGGGATGCCATCTGCCTCGCCAGGGATGCCTGGAAAAAAGACAGGGCCTTTCATCATTTATTCTATATCTAAGGACGGTTCCATAGCGGAATTTACGAGGATATAAATGGGAAGAATCAAGTTTTTTCTAATAGCGGCTGCAATATTACTCACGGTGCCGCAAACTGCTTTCGCGCATTGCCCATTGTGCACTGTTGGAGCTGCTTTTGTAGCCGGAGGAGCTGCTGTCTTAGGGGTGCACAGAATGGTTATCGGGGTTTTTATAGGAGCTTTCGCAGTTTCAACAGGGCTGTGGTTTTCAAGGATTCTTAAGAAAAAGTTTGTACCGTTGCAAAAATCCATAATAACAATTGCTTCTTATTTGCTAACAATTATTCCCATGAGGATGATTCTAAAGGACGAGCACCCGTTATTTATTTCCTTATACGGGGATTATGGAAGCCTGTTTAACAGGACTTACCTTGTTGATTATTTTGTTGTTGGGAGCATAATTGGCTCTGTTGTGGTTGCAATTGCGCCTTACTTAAGCGATAAAATAACATCTATCAGAAAAGGAAGGCACATTCCATACCAAGGGATAGCATTGACTTTTCTATTGCTGATTATTACCGGGATAATCCTGCAGTTAATGCTGCATTACAATATAATAAAATGAAAGATGAAATTAACAGATGGATAGAGAAAGTCAAAAATATCAAGAATGAAGCGGATTTGTCAAAAGATGAGGACTTGGCAATAGCCATCATGAACTTGATAAGCCTCGAAGAGCATTTTTATTTCACTGCAATAAAAACAAACAACCAAAAGTACCTTGAAATGCTCGACTCGATAAGAGGATTGAGAACAAAACTGATGAAGAAAATCGTTACAAACCCAAAAGGGGAGGAATGGTGCGTAAGCAAGCACCTTCTTGCCTCAAGCATGCGCTTAATAGAAGTCGGCACAAAAGCGTACAAAACTGACAAAAATGAGGCAAACTCCTACTTTGAAGCTGCATTCGAGCTTTTTTCATTGTTCTTTGCAATTAACCTGAAAATTGTAGACAAGGAAGAGATAAAAACTATCTCAAATCCTTCCAGTCAGGCCTTAAGCTCAAAATTTTCAGAGATAATGAAAAAGATATTGGACTGCTGCAAGGAATTATGACAATGGATTCAAAGCCAAAAAACGTCAAGGAAAAATTGATAGGAGCGACTGGAAGCATTTCAGGAGGTGCAAGCATACTTGGCTCATGGCAGGTATGCCATAACGTTTGTTTAGGCATGATTTTTTTATTGAGCCTAGTCGGCATAACCATAACAGGAATGCCGCTGCTTTTCCTGACAAAAATAGCTGTTCCGCTGTGGGCAGTGGCTGTTTTGATTTTGTTGGCGACAATCGTTCTTTACCAAACCAGAAAATGCATTTCAAAGAACCTTATAATTCTCAACTCTGGGCTTATAATTGCAGGCACGCCGTTCCAGAATTTGCAGAGGTTTAACGTGTTTTTTTGGGCAATTGGGGGATTTGTTGCATTAGTTGGCATAGTCTTGTTTATAAGGGATAGAATAAGCAACAGGAGGTGCCATATTGAAAAGTGACTATATAGTTTATGGGGCTTTGGCAGTGGCTGTGCTTATACTGTTTTATTCGATTTACGGGCTGACTGCTGAAAAAAATGAGGATGTGCCGACTGCAGGTAATAACCCCTCTCCGGGCTTTAAGATGATATCAACAGGCAGCACAGATCAGGGAAGCGTGCAGATTGATTTAACTCCAAGAGGCTTTGCCAATAGCCAGCTGCAAGTTGATTTTGCAGTAAACACACATTCAGTTGAGTTGGGCACGTATGCATTGGAAAAAATAACAACTTTGGAATATGGCGGAAAGAAAATCTCTCCAATAAATGCGCCGAAATTAGAGGGGCACCACAGCTCCGGCGCACTTGCATTTAACGTAATTGAAAAGTTTGATAAGTTTAGAATAATCATAAAAGGTATTCCCAATGTTGAAGAAAGAGTCTTTGAATGGAATTAAGACGAATATCGAAAATCAGTGATTTTAGGAACCACTTCATATTAATGCGGAGGTGAAAAAATGAGGCAGAATTTAGGCAAAACCGACAGGATTTTAAGGTTTGCGCTGGCATTTTGGTGGCTAGGGCCCTTGGCTCCAGAATACGGCACTGAACTGGTAAACTGGGCCATGTTCATTGTTGGCTGGATTGCATTGGTTGAGAGCTTTATAGGATGGTGCTGGGTACATAATGCTTTAGGCATCAGCAATAAAGACCAATGATTTTGCAAATGGTCAAAGAAATTAAAAGATCGGGCAAAAAATATTTTGAATGTGAAGCGTGCAATTTTGTTTATAAAGATAAAAAAATTGCTGAAGAATGTGAGGCTTATTGCAAAAAGCATTATGCCTGCAGCATAGAAATAACAAAGCACGCAATTAAAATTTGAAAATGGCAATAGACCCAATATGCGGAATGGAAGTGGACGAAAAGGCTGCAGAATACGCCTTTGTGAAAAACGGCAAAAAGCATTATTTTTGCAGCGAGAACTGCCTTAACGAATTCGAGGAATCTGAATAAAATGGCAAAGGACCTTATTTGCGGGATGTATGTTGACGAAAGCAAGGCTAAATTCAAAACAACTCAGGAGGGGACAGCATATTACTTCTGCAGCGGCAACTGCCTTGAAGCTTTTCTGAAGCCTGAAAAGGAGAAAAGGAATTTGAAATATTTGACAGCCTTCAGTTTAGGATTTGGACTGGTAACTGCATTCTTTGAATATATCTACAGGGTTTCATTTCCTGGCTTGCCGAATTATATTTTGCTTTTTTTGCTTGCAACCCCTGTGCAGTTTATAGGTGGCTGGCGGTTTTACAGGGGAGCAGTTGACGCGGTAAAGGCCAAGCAGGCGAATATGGACAGCTTGATTGCGATTGGCACATCAGCTGCCTGGATTTACAGCACAATCATTGCTTTTCAGGGAATTTTATGGCCGGCAATATTCCCTTCAACCGGCGGAATGACAGAAGTGTATTTCACCGAATCTGGCCTGATTATCGGATTCATAATGCTGGGAAAGTATCTGGAGCATTTGGTCAAGGGGAGGGCTTCGCAGGCAATAAGAAAGCTTGTTGATCTGCAGCCAAAGCTTGCAACTATAATCAGAGGTGAAAATGAAATGCAAATTCCAGTTGAGCAAATCAAGGTTGGCGATATTTTCATAGCAAAGCCCGGAGAGAAAATTGCAGTTGATGGAATTGTGCTTGAGGGCAGCTCTTCTGTTGACCAATCAATGATTACAGGCGAGTCTATTCCAGCAGGCAAGAAGCCTGGAGATGAGGTTATCGGAGCAACTATCAACAAAAGCGGATTGCTGAAAGTGAAGGCTGCCAGAGTCGGGGAGGCTACGACTCTTGCCCAGATTGTAAAGATGGTGCAGGATGCAATAAGAAGCAGGGCGCCCATGCAGAGGCTGGCGGACTTGATTTCTTCCTATTTTGTGCCAATAGTCATTTTGATTTCGGTTTTATCATTTTTGTTCTGGTATTTTATTGCAGGCCTGCATTTCCCGATGGCAATGACTATGCTAATTTCTGTTCTGATAATTGCTTGCCCATGCGCATTGGGAATCGCAACTCCGTCAGCCATAATGATAGGCGCCGGCAAAGGCGCTCAAAACGGGATTTTGGTCAAGAGCGGCGAGTTCTTGGAGAAAACACACAAAATAACATCTATAATTTTTGACAAGACCGGAACGCTTACCAAAGGCGAGCCCTCTGTTACTAATGTTGTTGTTTTAGATTCAAAATTTGTGGAAAATGATGTTACTAAATTTGCGGCTATTGCTGAGAAAGGTTCAGAGCACCCTTTAGGCCAAGCTATTTTAAAAAAATCTGATGAAATGAAACTGCAATTGCCAAAAGCTGAATCTTATCAGACTGTTGCAGGCAAGGGCATTAAAGCCGATTATAAAAACAAAACAATTCTTGTCGGCAACAGGCTGTTTATGCGTGATTACAGAATTCCTAGTGATAATATAGAAAATCAAATTCAAAAATTGGAAAATGAGGGCAAGACAGTTGTATTAGCGGCGTATGATAAGAAAATTATCGGTTTGATTGCAATTGCTGACACCTTAAAGGAAAATTCAAAAGATGCTATTGAAAAACTGAAGACGATGGGCAAGGAAGTCTGGATGATTACCGGCGATAATGAAAGGACTGCAAAGGCGATTGCTTTGCAGCTTGGTATCGATAACGTGATGGCAGAGGTTCTGCCTCAGGATAAGGCAAAAAAGGTAAAGGAACTGCAGGAAAAAGGCAAGATAGTTGCTGCTGTTGGCGACGGAATTAATGATGCGCCTATGCTTGCCAAGGCAGATGTCGGCATTGCTATCGGCGCAGGCACAGACATCGCAAAAGAAACTGGCGGCATAGTTTTGATAAAAAATGACTTAAGGGATGTTGTAACTGCAATAGATTTGAGCAAAAGAACTGTTGCAAAGATGAAGCAGAACCTTTTCTGGGCTTTCTTTTACAATGTGAGCTTGATACCTGTGGCAGCAGGCGTGCTTTATCCGTTCGGAATACTTCTTAACCCTATCTTTGCTGCAATAGCAATGGCCTCAAGCTCAATAACTGTTGTCGGGAATGCGATGCTGCTGAACAGGTATAAGGCGAGGATTGCTTGAAGGATTATTTGAGTTTGGTTTTCAGTTTAATTCTTTTGCTTCTCGGCAATAATTTTTCCTGCTTTTCAATCAACTGCTCCTCTAACCTTTTAATTTCTTTTTCATAATATCCTGCTAATTCAACATTTCCTTCTTCTATAGCTTTTTTTAATTTAATATTTTTATGAATATTGATTTGGTGTCCGATGCTTTCAATTCCTTTCTTGAATTTCTTTTTGCTCATTTTAGCAAGCCTATCGCTTCTTTTAATAGATTTTCAGCAATAATTAGCAATTTTTTGATATCTTCTTTTGTGACAATTCTGTTTTCTTTTATTTTAATCCCGTCCATTTCAGAGGAATAGATTTTATATAACTCCAAAATTTTGTCTTTTGTCAAGCCTTTGCCTTCCAAAAAATCGAATAAAACTGATTTTGAATAGAATTTACCGCTCAGTATAAGATTTATCATTAACAAGCCCCTGATCCTCAGCATCAAGGAATAAACAAGGCTTCCTAACTCAAAATCCAACTCAAGACCTTTTTTATTTAAATCCAAAATTTTGCCAGTACCTTCAATGAAAACTTCAGTATTCTTTTTCGTAAATTTGTATTGCTTATACTTTTCTAATAATTCCGGATTAATAATAATTTTAGCTTCTTTTATTATTGGAAATATTAAAACAGCGTTAGTATCTAGTGTCTTTTCAAGCTCATTTATTGTGATAGAAACAATAGAGTAATCATAAATCTTTTCCATTATTTTTAATTTTGTGTCAGTAATTACCAAAATGTCTATGTCGGATTCTATTGTCTGCTCATTTCTGGCATAAGAGCCGTATAAATAAATGCCAATTATGTTTTCTAGACACGACTTTAGAATTACTAATATCTCAGATTTTATATCTTCAAAGGTTTTTGGCTCTGCAATAAACTTTATTCTTTTGCCTATATATTCTTTTGGCACGATTACATGACCGCTGTTGCCGAATTTCCGGACTAGCTTTGCTTCCATAGTATATACGTATATACCATCTTATATTTAAATGTTTGCACCTGAGCGCACAATTGCAATCGCTTGAGTTTTTGGATTTTTGATTAAAATGCGATTTAATTAATAAGTAGCTATCTTTAGCATTTCCTGATATGCGGGCATCCAGTTTTCATAAATCATTATCAAATGCTCATAATTCCTAATGACATGGGGAAACCTTTTCCTCAAATCGTTTATTATTGAGTTAAACTGCTGGTAGCTTTCGACTGCAAACTCAAATTCTACTTCCCACGGGGCAAGGCTTCTGATATAATATAATGAATTTGGATGTGTTCTCATCCATTCAAAGAGCGCCTTTTCATCTCTTTCGGACAATTTTCTGAAATAAATAATTGCCTTAAAGAATTCCAACCCCAGTTTATTGAAATCAACTGAAATTCTGTAATTCAAAATGATTTGTTTTTCCTCAAGCTTTCTAATTCTGCCCCTTACGATTTCAATAGTCGACTTTACTCTCCTTGTCAGTTCCGTCAACGGCATTCTTGCCTCATTCGCCAAAATATTTAAAATCTTGTAATCTAATTCTTCAATTTCATTATTGACAACATCACCCCCAAAAATTACATATTGCCCATTTGTGTCGTTTGTAAAGAATTTCTTGTTGAACTGCCTAGTATCCACCATAGTTCCGAGCACTTTGCTGACTATCAAATGCTCCCATTTAGAAAGCAGGATATTTATTTTTTCATAATATCCTGTAACACTTTTTGAGAGTATTGCAAAAACAACGTCAAAAACCCCGTCAGAAATCCCAAACCAATAGATGTCCTTGTTCTGCTTCAGCTCTTCAAAGAATTTTTCCCTTTCGTTTGGTATATTCTCCAATTTTAGGTATACTTTGAACATGTAATAGCCAAGCTTGTTCGGATTAATTGATGTAATAAAACCCGTTACAACTCCTTTTTTCTGAAGCTGCTGTATTCTATATTTCACCGCTTCCCGGGATTTGTTTACCTTCTTTGCCAATACCGAATTGTGTATCCTGCAATTTTTGTCCAGTTCTGCTAGAATCTTGCGGTCCGTCACATCTAGCTTTATTTGCTCCATTATTCTACCATTATTTGTTTTTATTTATAAATATTTCTATAAATCGGTTAAAAAATGAAAGAAAGTTTGATATTCTTAATAAGTTTGTTATTATCTAATGGTAGTAACTTTTAGTAAAAATAAGATGGCAGGAAACAAAACAAGCGACGGAATAAGCATATCAGCAATAGTCAAATTGCTGGGACAATTGCCTGGGGTAAGCATAAGACAAGGTAGCAACCATCCTTTTATAGCCGTAAAAGACGGAATGAGGCCTTGCCCTATTGCAACTTCTACCAATGCGAAGATTATGCTGGTGCCGTGGGTAGCAGAAGCTACCGGCTATGACAGGAAAGCAATCTACTCTTCGTTTAGGTCCGGAGGCTGGTATCAATGAAGAAGGTGGAACTGATTCAGCCAAGGCATAATTACGCTCCTTCGTTTAGCGAGGAGCCAATTGGACATGTTTACATGCCAACATCATTGCTTACTGCAGGAGCAAGGCTATTAGAAGCTGGAGTGGATATAGAGATTCATGATGAGAATATTCAGCCTAAGAGAATATCCTCTCCTTATGTAGGGATAAATCTTCTCGGTGCCCCATACATTCCAATTGCAATAGATATGCAAAAAGAAATAAGTGCAGAAACAAGAAATGATGCGGTTTATTTAATTGGCGGTCAAGTAGCTTCAGGATTAAATACTTCCCAATTTAGATTATTATTTGGACAATCGGCTTACAACGGCAACAATGATGCAACACTTGCCCAAGCATTGGGAATCAACAGTTCTGATCTAAAATCTCCAGAAGCGACTTCTCTCATTCCAGCTTATGAAAAATTACCTGACGCATCTATGAAGCAATATCTTTCAAGAGAATTTTCACTATACGTTTCACAAGGCTGCAAGTTTTTATGCGACTTTTGTGCAGCAGTAAGAAGTTTTCGCGACCCTAGCACCGGTGAATTTAGGAGAGTAATGGAATCTTACAGAGACCCTGAAGTAATGCGTGGAGATTTGGAATACCTAGTTGGAAAAGCAAGAAAATTCGGGCTAAAAAAATTAGATATTTACATGTCGAACCTTGATGTATTTCAATCACCTCCTGAACTGCTTGAGTTTGCTTATGCCGTTCAGTCTGTAAAAAAACAAAACCCGGGCTTTGATATAAAATTACGTGGGTTGTCAACTGTGGATTCCTTCGTAAAAGCAAAAAGCCATGCAGGAAAACCCATCGAAGAACTCATTGAGGCGGGATTCAATACTGTTGGATTTGGCATTGATGGAATGACTCCCAGGGTATGGAGAGGAGTTAATAAAGGAATAAACACAAAAAACAAATGCCTAGAAGCTATAAGGTCTGCCCGCAAGGATTATGGTTTGACTCCTGAAGTTTTGATGGTATTTGGACACATAGGCGTAGATACTGAGGAGACTTTGAAGCTTGCTAATGAATTCACTTTGGATATGATTGCGAAATATGGTGCAGTTCCCCGTCCACATGTGGCAAAAAGCATGGTCCCTGGAAATAAAGGATGGTCAGACCCAGAAAACTGGTTCTTTGTAGATGTATTCCTGAAACATCCAGAGGCATTTCAAGCGCTGGATTTTACAGCATTGCCTTCTGAACTTACCCATCCGCTTAGCCAGGAATTCAGAAAATCTGTAACCAACTACTATTTGGAAATGTGCAAAATGCCTGGAAACACCACATTACCTACAAAACCTATAACTCCAAACTTGTCGTCCGAACAAATTCATGAGATAAAAAGTTTTAATGAGGGCAGATATGACCGTTAATTGGATTTTCACCACCACGCCTGCACAAAAATATCCAAAATCGCGACAAAACTTTTATATACAAAAGGCTTTCAATATAGCAAATATTAAGAATTGGGGGTGTTTCGATGAATAAAACAATGTTTGCATTCTTAACATTAATTGTAATAATTCTAACAGCCTGTGCGCCCAAACAGCCAGCACAACAAGTCGAAGAAGAAAAAGAATTAGTCGGCTCTTACAAGATCGGAGTGATGATGCCTCTGTCGGGCGATGCAGCCGCTTATGGACTGCCGATACAGAAAGCATTTAAGATAGCTCTTCAGGAAGTAAATTCAAAAGGCGGAGTGAACGGAAGAAAGCTGGAGGCGATTTACGAAGACAGCAAATGTAATCCAAAAGATGGAAATGCTGCTGCTCAAAAGCTTGTGAATATTGACAAGGTCAAGGTTATTGTAGGTGGAGTGTGTTCAGGCGAAACACTTGGTGCAGCTCCGATAACCGAAGCAGATAAGGTCATTTTGATTTCGCCAAGTGCAACATCCCCCGACATTACAAAAGCTGGGGATTTTGTTTTTAGGGTTGCCCCGAGCGACGCATTTGCTGGAATTGTGGCTTCTGAATATGCCTTCAAAGACGCTAATGCCAAAAAAGCAGCAGTAATATCAGAAACAACAGATTATGCGCAGGGCTTAAGAAATGTTTTCAAGGAGAATTTTGTAAAGCTAGGCAGCGAGATTGTTGCTGACGAAACTTACAATCCTGAGGATACTGATTTCAGAGCACAAGTCGCAAAGGTAAAAGTGACTAACCCTGATGTCATCTATCTAGTGCCGCAGGCCCCTGCAAAAGGCATTCTGCTCATTAAGCAGTTAAAGGAATCTGGATACGCTAAGCAGTTGCTAACTGCAGAGGTGCTTATAGGAAGAAATATTATCAAGGAGAATGGCGCGGACATGGAAGGGTTAATCGGCATTGAGCAGAAGTTTGACGAGAAAAATCCAAAAGCAGCTGCCTTGGTGGCAAAATATACGCAGGAAGCCAAGGAAGAGCCTCCTTTTCCAGGATACATGGCGGGCGCTTATGATATAGTATATCTGCTTGCAGATGCTATTGGAAAATACGGCTACGACAGCGAGAAGATAAGGGATTACCTATATGAAGTGAAAGATTATGATGGGGCTGTAGGAAAATTGACGATCGATGACAACGGCGATCCAATCATGGAGTACTCAATATTGCAAGTAAAGAACAGCCAGCCGGTTATGCTAAGGTAATTCAAGTTTTGTTTTATTTTTTTATTTCTTTTTCAATAACTTTAAATAAACAAAACTATAAAAATTGAAAAATGCCGTCACTATCAATTCTGCCTCAACTTATCGTTAATGGCTTGATTGCAGGCTCGATTTATGCATTGGCCGCCTCGGGATTTTCTCTTGCTTACTATGTCATAAGGTTTCTTCATTTTGCTCAGGGGGCAGCGATAGCGATTGCAGCATATGCATTGTTTACTTTATCAAATCAAGTTGGTCTAAACGGCATATTAAGCATTTTGCTAACTATATCAATTGCGGTAGCTGCAACTCTGCTAATGAATTATGCTGTTTATACGCCACTAAGAAAAAGGAAAGCCACAGGAGTAATTTTGCTTATATCTTCCCTGGCAATCCTGACATTTACAGCGTCATTAATTCGCGCTTTATTCGGTCCAAGCACAAAGACATTGCTGCTGAGCAAACACAATAAAAGCTTTGATTTTGGGTTATTTACCATAACATCAATCCAGCTTGCAATAATAATTTCTGCTGTATTGCTCTTTTTGCTTCTTTGGATTTTGATGAGAAAAACAAGGCTTGGAAAGGCAATGCGTGCATTGTCAGACAACAAAGAGGTTGCACAAGTTGTTGGCATCAACCCGGAAAAAATCTACACTTACACTTTCATTATTGCTGGGATTTTCGCAGGAATTTCTGGAATTCTAATAGGCTTGGAGCAAAATCTTTATCCGAGAATGAGCGTGATTATAATTGTGAAGGGCTTTATCAGCTCTGTTGTCGGTGGAATAAATTCTGTGCCTGGCGCAATCATAGGCGGCTTGTTTATTGGCTTAGTGGAAAACCTTGGAATATGGTTTTTGCCAAGCGGATACAAAGATGCAATATCATTCAGCATTTTATTATTGTTCTTATTGCTTAGGCCAAGAGGCATTTTGGGAAGGGGGATGAGAGATGATACTTGATTACTTTGTTATTTTAATGACTTCACTGGCATTTTACACTATTCTGGTTCTCGCTCTTAATCTTGCTGTCGGCTTTACAGGATTGATTAACCTTGGCCACATGGTTTTCTTCGGAATTGGAGCTTACACCTCTGCAATCTTAACCACACATGGCATTCCATGGTATTTTGCATTTATCCTTGCTGGTTTGCTTGCATCTGTTTTAGGCACATTGATTGCTGCAATAACTGTTAGGCTGAAAGGGGAATACTTCGCTATGGTCACTTTGGGGTTAGTTTTTATAGCAACTGCAATCTCAAGAAACTGGATTTCATTGACAAGGGGGGCTTTGGGCATTCCCGGAGTGCCCGACATCATAAGGGATAATTTTTATTATATGATTTTCAGCTGGGCTGTTGCAGGGCTATGCATTTTATTTTTATACAAACTCACAAACTCAGAAACAGGCAAGGTATTGCAGGCAATAAGAGATGATGAGACTGCAGCAGCAATTCTCGGCAAGAACACTTATTTTTACAAAGTGCTTTCAATTGCGATATCAACATTTTTTGCAGGAATAGCAGGCTCTTTGTTTGCGCATCACATTAATTTTGTTGATCCAAGCGTTTTTGACTTGGAGTTTTTTATCTTTGTTATATCAATGCTCATTGCAGGCGGCTTGGCTTCATTGAAAGGCTCTATTGTTGGGGTTTTTGGATTATCGATAGTGTCAGAGGCAATGAGGTATATTGTTGTAAGCCCTTCATTGATAGGCGCTGTAAGAGATATCGTTTATGTGGTCATACTTATAATTATTTTAATCTACAAACCAAAAGGCATATTCGGAAAGGTTGATGTATGATGCTATCAGTAAAAAATATTTCAAAAAATTTTGGCGGAATCAAAGCTGTTGATGGCTGCAGTTTTGAAGTTAAAGAGAACACAATTACCTCCCTTATCGGGCCGAATGGCGCGGGAAAGACAACTTTATTCAATGTTATAAGCGGACTAACAGCACCCGACTCTGGCACAATAAAACTTCTCAATAAAAAAATAAATAATTTGCCTCCTTATAAGATAGCGCAGGCAGGCATAAGCAGAACCTTCCAGCTGACAAAGGTTTTCAAAAATATGTCAATAAAAGACAACCTTCTGATTGCCAATAATACAGGCGAAGATAAAATGAAAAAGTTGCTTGAAAGTGTCTATTTGCAGAAACCGCTTAACACAACTGCATCTGAACTATCGTACGGCCAGCAGAGACTGCTGGAGCTGGCAAGGGCATTGCTAAAGCCGCATTCGCTTTTAATGCTTGACGAGCCCACTGCAGGCGTAAACCCAAGAATAAGGCAGGAGTTAAAATCAATCCTAAAAAGGCTAAGAAAGGATGGCAAAACTATCCTGCTGATAGAGCATGACATGGACTTCGTGATGGATATAAGCGATTTTGTTGTTGTTTTAAACGAAGGCAAGGTTTTGAAAATTGGAAAGCCAAAAGACATTGCAAAAGATAAAAGAGTTTTGGAGGCTTATCTTGGCAAATAACAAAAAAATCAAAAGTTTAATTCCAATATTTATTGGCATATTGATTGTTGTTACATACATTTATTTTATCAACACAAAAAAAATTGAGCAAAAATATCCTGAAATTGAAGTTTTGGCGGAAAACTTGGACACTCCGTGGGCAATTGACTTTTTGCCAGATGGAAAAATGATTTTCACTGAAAGGTATGGCAAAGTCAGCATTCTGGATAACGGCAAAATTACGGCTGTTGCTGACATCAATGTAAGCGAAATAAGTGAGTCTGGCTTGCTGGGGATAGCGGTTGATCCTGATTTTGAAAAAAACAGATTTGTGTATGTTTATTACACTCATGAAAATGGGAACCGAGTTTCAAGATTTATTTTAAATGGCAGATTTGAGCAGGAATTTATATTGCTGGACAACATTCCCAATGAAAGGTTCCATGACGGCGGCAGACTGAAATTCGGCCCTGACGGAAAACTTTACATTACAACAGGAGATGCAACTGCGCCATCATCTGCGCAGGACATCAATTCCTTAGCAGGAAAGATATTAAGAACGAATAAAGACGGCACTATTCCAGACGACAACTCTTTCCATAACTATGTTTACTCTTATGGCCATAGGAATCCCCAAGGATTGGCGTGGCATCCTGTCAGCAAGCAGTTGTATGCTTCCGAGCATGGACCAACAAAAAATGATGAAATCAACCTTATTGTTAAAGGCAAAAATTACGGCTGGCCGATTGAAGAGTGCGACAAAACTTCAGGATATGAAAAGCCGTTGAGGTGCTTTTCTGAATTTACTTTAGCGCCTTCAGGAATCGCATTTTATAATGATGACTTGTATGTTGGAGGTTTAAGGGGAACACAAATAAGGAAATTTGTTTTGGATAAGGACTACGTAACTATTCTTAACGAAGAGGAATTATTTAGCGAATTCGGGAGGATAAGGGATGTTGTTGAGAATGAGGGTTATCTTTACATTGCAACCAGCAATAGAGACGGGAGAGGATTTCCAAAACTTAACGATGACAGAATTATGCGCGTAAAATTGGATTCAAATGCTATCAATAAGAAAGCTTGAGTCGGGATATGGGAAAATGCAAGTGCTGTTTGGCATCAGTTTAGATGTCAAGCCTGATGAGATTGCTGTTTTAATTGGGCCGAACGGCGCTGGAAAATCTACTTTATTAAAAAGCATATTTAATTTAGTTGATGTTTATAATGGAAAAATCATTTTCAAGAATAAGAATATTACAAAAATACCAACCCACCAATTGATTGAATTGGGAATCAGCTATGTACTGCAGGGAAGGCAGGTGTTCAACACTTTGACAGTAAAGGAAAATCTTGAGATGGGCGCTTTCCTTACAAAAGAAAAAAATTTAATTGAGGAAAGAATTGAGGAAGTCTTAAGCGTTCATTTTCCTGACTTGAGAGAAAAGCTTGGCGATTACGCTTTTACATTATCAGGAGGGCAGCAGCAGATGCTTGCAATCGGCAGGGCATTGGTGCAGGACCCGCAATTGCTGCTTCTTGATGAGCCTTCTCTTGGATTGGCGCCCAAAATAATGAAAGAATTATTTAAAAAAATCAAAGAGATAAATGAAGAAGGCGTAGCCATTATGATTGTGGAGCAGAACGCAAGGCAGGCAACTGGCATTGCAGACAAAATATTTGTTTTGGAAGATGGAAAAATTGCTTTGAGCGGAAACAAAAATATTTTGAACGATAAAAGAATCGAGAAGATTTATTTGGGAGGGAGATAGGTCATTAAATAGGTTTAAATTCAGGTTTTAATCTGGGCCAAACACTAATAATGTATTTACAAATATTATTGACTTCAGCTACTTGATGATGTATATTAGTTTTATCATCTACCAAAAAGCCATGACTTAATTTATCCTCTAGTGCGTTTTTGTCTCTCATAGAAAATTCAACACTGTACAGATTATATTTTTGTTCAAATTTGCCATTGACTTCTGTAATTTTTATAACTATCTCTCCAAATTTAACTTCGTAAGGAATTCTGCTGTTTGGCAATCCATATTCTTCCTCAACTGCAGTCACATTATTTGGTAAATTGCCAACATATTCTCCTACAACTCTGTAGGATTTTTGATCCGAATCTGTTTCTTGTCCAACAGGTTCTATCCATAATTTTTTAAGCTGGATGCCCTTTTGTTTTGTAACATTACTATTTTTAAGAATTTCAGAATGATAAGAGTCCAATAACCCTAAGATTTTCTCCAAGGCCAGATTAGTGTGGAAACTTTTAGGGAATACTGCTCCGACTCCATTATTAATTTCAAAGACATTAATTGGAATTGTATCCTGTACCAAAATCTCACTAAGATTAAGGAATAAACCCTAGTTTAAAATTATTGCTAAGAATAAAAAATACTAAGCCTTCTTATAGCATTTAACCTGTCCTTATCGCCAATTTTAGCATCATTAACCGCATTTCTCATTATTTCAATTGTTTCATCATAGTGCTTTCCGTCAATCTCGAAAGGTATTCTATCTTTTCCTCCATGCGCAAATGAATATTTAACAGGATCTTTCCATTGTATTTCTGCCCCATAAATCAATTCTGAAATCAATGCCAAACTTCTTATTGTCTTGGCGCCAATGCCTTTTATGGCAACAAGCTCCTCATAATTTTGAGGCTGAAATTCATGGGCTTTTTGCAGCATTTCCATGTTTCGTTTGCCCATTTCAATGATTGTATGTCTAGGCACCATCGTCATTATTTTTGTTTTTTGATTTTCATTGAAATCGCTTATTGTTTTTTGGACTGAATTTGATTTTTTTGTTTTTATTCTGACATTAAAATATTTTTTAAGATGACTGATGTCGTCATTAACCAAATCAACAGAAATCTTTTTTATTTCATTGCTGTTTTTTGATGTCAAGTCTAGGGTTTCATTATTCATACTATCGCAGCAAATTGCACTATGGGGCTCTTCAACAAAATCAACAATATTATCGCTAAGCCAATGGTATCTGCGGGCGTATTTTGTTTCTGAGTTCATTCCTTGCTGTATGACGACCCATTTCCCTTTTTCATCAAATATAAAAGAATGGTGGTAAAGCTGGTAGCTGTCCTGAACAAGAGAATTATCCACTTTAGCGCTCATTCTGGAAGAATATTTTAATTTTTCAATTTTTGTCGTTGATAAATCAAAATCGGTATTCTCTATTTCTTCTAATGCCTTTTTTGATATTTTTCCCTTGCCGCCTGCAATTTGTATTCCAAGATTTTGGTTGTTTAATGCTTGCTTGAGAGCTCCACATGTGACAGTAGTGGTACCACTAGAATGCCAGTCGTATCCAACGACGCAGGCTAAAGATTGAAACCAAAATGGATCACCTAATCGGCTTAAAAATACATCTGATCCAAACTCATTAATGACTGCTTCTGAAACCGATTGGGTCAATTTAATCATCCTACTAAACAACCAACGAGGTGCTTGTCCGTTATGCAATGGGAGATTTGCAATGCCTGTTTTGAGCATTTTGAAAGTATGGTCAGAACTCCTTTATATACTTCACACGCGCAGCTGTCCAGTGGGCAGCGGTATTTGATATCGGATAAACACAAAGGTATATAAATAAACAGACGTGCGGACACTAAATATACAAACAAAAACACGATAAAATACAATTAAAATGGTTTCAGGCATACATTTACAGCCAGAGCTGGCAAAAGCATTTGAGGATATGGGGTTTCTTGAGCTGACTGACATTCAGGAAAAAGCCATTCCTTTGATTCAGCAAGGCAGAGATGTGATAGGCCAGTCGCAGACAGGCTCCGGAAAGACAGCTGCATTTGGGTTTCCAATTCTTGAGAAGGTAATCCACACTCACGGGTTACAGACTTTAATCCTTGTGCCGACCCGTGAATTGTGCGAGCAAGTCACGACAGAGATGCGGAAATTTTCCAAGCACAAGAGAATGTCAATTACCGCAGTTTACGGGGGCGTTTCAATCAACCCGCAAATACATGACTTGAGGCATGCAGACATTGTGGTAGCAACTCCTGGAAGGATGCTTGACCATATCCAGAGGGGAACTGCCCATTTAACTAAAGTAAAAATCCTTGTTTTGGACGAAGCAGACAAGATGTTTGAAATGGGGTTTATAGATGATGTCAAGAAGATAATCTCCCAGATTCCAAAGGAAAGGCAGACATTGCTTTTCAGCGCAACAATCTCCCATCAGGTTCAGGAAATTGTAAAACACTATATGCGAAATCCGGAAAAAATCAAAGTGCAGTCATATGTTGAAGAAAGCAAGCTTGCGCAGCACTTCTACTCAGTAAACTCAAGGGATAAGTTTTCCCTGCTGGTGCATATTTTAAGGCATGAATCACCGGGACTTGCAATAATTTTCTGCGCAACGAGAAACAGGGTTGATGTGTTGAGCAAAAATCTTTACAAGCAAGGCATCAACTCCCTGAGGATACATGGCGGATTGACGCAGAGCAGAAGGAAGCAAGCCATTGAAATGTTCCACGGCAATAAGGCAAATATACTGGTTGCCAGCGATGTTGCAGCCAGGGGACTGGACATTAAAAATGTAAGCCACATAATCAATTATGACATACCAAAAACATCCAAAGAATACATCCATCGGATTGGAAGGACTGCAAGGGCAGGGACAGAAGGAAAGGTTATATCCTTATTATCTGAGCAAGACCATGATAATTTTAGGAATGTGCTTGAAGACAGGTCTTTGGTCATTGGGCAGCTGAAGCTTCCTGAATTTCAGAGGGTGCCGTTTTTCGCATCCCAAAGGTCCCATTTCGGGCCAAGAGGGCATGGCTATCAGCGGCACGGCTCTTACTCAAGGGAAGGCAGGAGCCACAGATTTGGTGAACAAAAAAGGCCTTATCATCCAAGAGAGGAAAGAGCAAGCCACGGCTCAGGTGAAAGAAGAGGAAGCTATCATTCTAGAAGATTTAGATAGTTTAACCTGAGACACCCAATAATGGTTGTAGATTGTAGCTTATCCAAATATACCAAACAAGCCCTTTGCCTTCTTTTCTTTGACCTCAATTAGAACTTCTATGTCTTCCTGCTGTTTCTTCAAGTTTTCAACTTGTTCTTTCAAGACAGCTTTTGCAATATCGCTTGGCACTTCCTCAATAAGGCTTGTTAATGCTTCAATTGAATTTTTTAATTTTTCTTTGCCGTCGGTTAATTGGCTGATTTCCATCTGCTCAGCCTTCTTTGCCAAGCCCAAGAACAATCTTATTTTATAGCCAATCCCCTTCTGTTCTTCTTTTTTTTCTATGTCTTCCAGGCTATCTGAGACATTAAGAACGTCGCTTGCTTTATCCTCAATAATGTAAATGTATTCGTCGGACAAATCAGAATCCCTTAATGAAGCAAGCTTGCCTGCAGATTCTTCCACTCTTTGCCTTGCGATGATTTTTGTTTTGACCTCTTTTGACCTTTCAGAGCCCGCAACAGGGCTTATCTTTGCATTTACCACAAACGGCAATAGTTTAACATCGCCAAACCTGTTTGGATCAATAGTGCCTTTGTAAACAGTTGTGTCCTGAAGTTTTAATTCTTCATGAAAGCCGTCAACAAAAAGCCCTAATTTTTGCAGGTCATCTTCAGTTGCCGTGTTTAAAACCGCCAGAATAATCTCCACCTTGTCTGCCTTTCTTACACCCTCTTCATCTTGGATTATATTGCTGAACTTGCACCTTTTCTTTGCCTCCTCCACTATGAATCTCCTTAAGTTTTCTTCCGTCAATAAATCCTTGCATTGCTGCGCAATTCCCTTCATTTGCTCGCATCTTTTTGTGCTTTGCTCTAGGCAGCGCTGCCTCTCTTCACCCAGCCTGCTGCATCTTTGCTCAGCAGCGCTTATTTGAGATGCTGTCTCAGTTTCGCAATGCCGGTCAATTTTTGACACAAAATCATCATAATTTTTCTTTTCCTGCTGCTTGCACCTCTCGATAAACGCGCTCTGGTCGCATCTGCCTTCCATATTTGAGCAAATCCTTTCCTGCTCTTTCCAGGAATTCTCGCAGTGCATCATGAAGTCATTGTAAGTGTTTAACACAGCGCCGCCCGTAATTGAGGTAAGTGACTCATTTGTTGTTATGCTTATGCACTCGTAGCCCACAATGCAGCCTTTATCGTCATATTTTGTTGTTAAGCTCGCGCCTTCACCGCAAGTTGGCTTTGCAACTTCCGGGCATGTTTGCCGTTTTATGCATTGGTAGCTTGCCGCACATCCTGCATTATCAAAATAAGCTTCCAATCTTTCATCATTATTGCACATTGGCTTTGAAACTTCAGGGCATTTTGGCTCTGAGCAGTAATAGTAAACGCAGCCTTTATCATCAACTTTCTTTTGCAATGCAGATCCTTCGGCGCATTGGGGAGCAGAAGCAGTAGGACACTCATTCGCTGCAATGGTTTCACAATAATAGAGAGTACACCCTCTTGCGTCTTTTTTATCCCTAAGCTTTTGATTTTCACCGCAGGAAGGGATGGGATATTCTGGGCATGGCTTTTCAAAATTTTCTTTTTTAATCCCGCCCATGCACTGACTCATGAATCTTTCCCTGTCGCAAGTCTGGTATTGCTTAAATTTTTCACATTCCCTGACTAACCAGTCTCCTTCTAAATCAAATCTTTTTTCGCATGATTCCGCAACATGCTGAATTCTCTGCTCCATATTAAACTTAGCCCTTAGCTTGCAAGCCTGGACTATCGCGTCCTTATTTACCGGGCATGAGTATGCCACTGACTGTATCTTCTCCATTTCAGTTGCATCTTCCCTGACAAAAGGAATTCCTATTTGTGAGCAGCCCTTCTTTGCCATTTCAGCGCATCTTGCTTCATTCTCTTCAGCCCTGCTGCAGATATTCTGCAAGTCGCCCACCTTTTCTCTTAATTTAGTTATTAACATATCAGCAATTTTGTCTGGTTCATTGCAGTACTGCTTTATCTCCCTTGGGTCAATATCACCGCCAATATGCTCAAAAATCATGCCAAACACCATCTGCTCTTTGGAATAGCCTTCGTATGAAGGGCCTATGTCATGTTTACCCTGAAAGGCTTCATTTTCATAAGAAAACGCCTCTTTTCTTTGCATCCTCCCCTTAAGTTCCAGCATTCCTTTCTGAAACTCCATTTCGTTAAATCTGTCACCTTGCTTGGCCTTTGCCATCGCGCGCATTTCATCTTCCCCGATGTTGCCCTTCATAAAGCGCTCCATCATCTGCTCTTCTTTAGAGCCTGGACCTTTAGATGGGTAAACGACAACATCGCCTTCGTAATAGTATTCAGAACCTTCGCCTGAGCTTTCTATTGGCTTGCCTTCATATGAGCCAGGATACTGCGCAAAAACAAGATTACTAAGAATCATCAAAACAATTATCAATAAAGACAGAGATTTCCTGACTTTGATCACCTTTTTTAATCTCTTTTGCATACTTATATTTAAGATTAACTAAACCTCAAATCCGTATTTTCCATACATCGGAGTAAATAAAAATTGACCTAAGAACTCCAACTCGAGATGCCCGTTTTTATCCTTTACACCCCTCACCATCTCCTGCTCGTACTCATTGCCTACCGGTCCAACTACCATTCCTTCGGGCTTAAGCTGCTCCAGTAATGGCTTTGGAAATTCCTTGCAAGCCGCTGTTATAATGATTTTGTCAAAAGGAGCCTCGCTCGGCATCCCATTTGAGCCGTCCTCTTCATAAACAAAAACATTGCTTATTTTTGCTTTTTTCAAATTTTGTTTCGCGAAGCTGACAAGCTCAGGAACAACTTCTGTTGTTATGACTCTTCCTTTATGCCCAATTATTTTTGCAATTATGGCAGCCTGGTAACCTGAACCCGTGCCTACCTCAAAAACCTTTTCGCCCTTCTTCAGCTCAAGGGCATGGGTCATGAGCATAACCGTGGTTGGCTGCGAGATTGTCTTGCCCCTAAGCAAAGGCAAGGGGGTATCTTGGTATGCTGAGTCTTTGAGCTCCTGCAGTATAAAATCTTCCCTCTTAACTTCCTGAAATGCCTTTAATTCTATATTCTTAAATCCAAAATTCTCATTCCAGAATTTTAAAAGCTCTATTTTTTGGACCATATTTTAGGTTAAAGATGGATGGATACTTAAACTTTTTTAATGTTTTCGTGTTTTAATGCATATTTCATAAAAACATTTTTATAGAATTAAAAGATTGCCATGCCTATGGTTGAGAAAGAGCAAGTCATAGAGGTTTTAAAGAAGGTTTATGACCCCGAGATACAATATGATGTCTACAGCCTTGGATTGATATATAATATTGAAATTGCGGGAAATAAAGTAAAGATTTTGATGACCTTTACAACACCCATGTGCCCTTACGGCCCTCAGCTCATGGATGACATTAGGAGGCAGGTTTCTGCAATTGACGGAGTTGGGGAAGTTTTAATTGAGTTGACATTCACTCCGGTGTGGGGGCCTGACAAGATGACAGAAGAGGCGAAGATTGCTTTGGGGATAAATTATTAAATTCTATAAAAACATTTATATTTTGGGCAGGTTTATGCAATAATAATGCTTCAAGACGTTATTGGCTATCTGGGCGGGATTTTTATAATGGTTAGCTTTGTTCCTCAAGTTATTAAATCATACAAAAACAAAAAACGTGAAGGATATTTCAATTTGGATGATTGTTGCGACTTTGCTTGGCACAATGTTCTGAATTGTTTATGGATTTCTGATTGGAAGCAGACCAGTTGCAATAATGAATGTTATTTTTGGGGCAATTGTTATATCCCAATTAATCCTAAAAATCAAATATGAGAAATGATTTTTATGTATGTAAGAAAATTCAGAGCCTCTGATGCAGTTGAAGTGGCAAGAATGCATCGCAATACTATTAAATTTGTGAACAGCAAAGACTATCCTTCTCGTCAAATAAAGGTTTGGGCTGGTAGGACATCAGCTAAAAGATTTAGAGATTCCTTGAATATGTTTTATCGTTTTCTTGCCATACATAACGGCAAAATAGTCGGCTATGGGGACTTTAAAAAAGATGGTGAACTTGCAGGACTTTATGTTCATAAGGGCTATCAAAGGAAAGGTGTTGGTTATTCTTTGCTGAAAAAGATAGAGAAATCTGCTCGCCAAAAAGGCATCAAAAAATTATTTTTGAGTTCTACAATAACTGCCAAGGGCTTCTACAAAAAGCACGGGTATAAACTCATAAGGAAAACTAAATTCCCAATAAAAAATCAGAAATTGGCAGTGTATAGTATGGAAAAACAATTTAAGTAATTCTTATTTTTAATGGGCCCAAGAAGAATTGAACTCCTGCCCCAACCCTGTGAAGGTTGTGTCCTAGCCACTAGACCATGGGCCCAATGCATATCAGATTACCAAATCTTCAAGATGTAAACAATAAAAATAATATTGTCTGGCATATTCTTCTTTTTTCATTAATTCTATGACTTCAACTCTTTCACTTTTAGTAAGTATCTCCTTACCATAGACCCGCACAATTTGTGTTCCATCACTGCGGCCGCATCCGCCGCCCAAAAAATGACCATAGGTCATGGATAACGCCTTCTGTCGTTTCTCATTTAGATAATAGATACCCATAAGGAAAGTATTTTTAAAAGCATTAAAAATTTATCTATGCAGTGCTCGCTTTAGTTTTAACGGGTGCCGGATTATAGTTTAACCTCCTCGCTTAACTCCCCTTTAGCAATCCTTTCCTTTATCTCATTTGCATACTTATGAGCCAAGTGCAGGGGCTCCGGAAGCTTGTGGGGAAACCTCATGCAGTTCTTAACAATCTCAACGCTTGTTTTAAGGCTAATCTTGTGTCTTGGACTGACATAGATTGGCTTTGCGTGCTCTCTTGTAACAACTAGTTCTGCTCTTGCCTCTTTTTCAACATAAACTTTATTGCCTTTAACTTCTCCAACGAGAAGCTGTTTTGCAATCCCGATTGAAGCCTGCTCAAGCAATATGCCTAAATGAGATGCCAAGCCGCATCTTCTTGGGTGCAGTATGCCGTTGCCGTCAAATATCATAACATCTGGCTTGTGCTGCAGCTTTGCATACGCTTCCGATATTGCAGGCCCTTCCCTGTAAGCGAGAAATCCAGAAAAGTAGGGAACTTTTGCCTTTGAAACGGCAAAAACTTTTTCTTTTAATTCCATTGTTTTGTAATCGCAGACTGCAATTGCAGATATTACCCTGTCTTGGTTGTATGCACAGTCTGCACCGCCAATCAGCTCAAGCTTATCAAAGGAATCCTTCAAAACAACCTTTTTTGCCAGCTTCAGCTGCTCCTCTTTTAGCTTCGTGAAGTCAAACACAGCAAAAAGCAGAGAAAATGTTTATTTAAAATTTGTTATTGTAGCTATAGTAAAATATTGCTAATGCCGCCAATACCAAGAATACAAGGAGGTAAACCCAAAATGATGATTTTTTTTCTGCAGATTGCGCATTTTCTGTATTTGATTTAGCGTCACCAGCTGTTTTATCCTGAAGCTTTTTAGACGCTGTTTCTTTGGCTTTTAGCGCTTCGTCTCTTTTATTGTGGTATTCCACTTCCTTCAGGGCTTTGATAGTCTCTTTTCTGCTGATTCCTTTTTTTGAAAAATCGGCTTCTATCTCATTCAAAGAATGACCTTGCTTTGATTCATGAACTCCTAATTTGACAAGGTCTTTATGTGACAGATCCATCTTCATTTTACTTCACCCTAATCACGCCTGTAAGGTAAAGGAATATGATTCCGCTTAAGATCAGCAAAAACAAAAGAGGTATGCTTATCAGATCCTTTCTTATGTCTTCAGCTTCCTGATGAATTTTATGCTCAAAAGCAGTTATCTCATGCAGTGCTTTTAGCGCCTCGCTTTGCTTCATTCCCCTTTTTAGAAAGTAATCTTCTATGTGTGATAAAGATAATCCCTTTTCAAATGCGTGTTTTCCCCAGCTGATAAGATATTCTTGAGTCATACCCTATGATCACCTCTTTTTTAAAAGGGTTTGGCCCCCGTATTCTTTAATACGTGGGGGTGGTTTGAAAAGAAAAAGTTTCGGGGGGCCAAATTGAAGAGCTTAATTTTTTGTTTGATGACCTCTTTTTTTGATTTATTTGATTTTTGAATTTTTATATTGAACTTATCTCACCAATGATTTTGGCGGCTTACGCATCTCCCTTATCCACATCAGGCCGATGTGCTGCAAGTCCTTGTTTAACTTGTCGCTTATCCTGTATGTTTTTTTGTAAAGATCGTAATCAATTATGCCCATGCTTTTCATGGGGGTCAATATCCTGTCGTAAAACTGCCTTTTATTGTAGCTTACCTTGACTTTCTTGCCCTTGTACGGAGGTTCCTCTATCAAATCTGTTATTAAATTACCGTCATGAAGCTTGGTTGCGAACAAAGACATCTCTGTTTTGCCAATCTCTCCGCCATTGTCTTTCATCATCTCTATTAGCAATTTAGCAACAATTATCTGCTGCTTTGTCGCAAAAACAACCTCATATATGTCCTCAGGCAGATTAAACCTGTCGAACAAAATAACCATTTAATGGGATAAGCATAACAAGTATATAAATATTTCGATTTTAGATACTAGTATAGAGAAAGGTATATTGATTATCGAATAGATGTTAAAAAATGAAAAATTTATAAGCCTCCTCTCATTACTTTATTAAAATGGTAACTCAAACAGATTTGCAGGATAAAAATCAAGTTGCGCAAGGAATAACTATACCTAATGAAATAACAGAACTAATTAAAAGTATGTTAAGCGGAAGATTTTCTATTATTGACTCTAATGGTTTGAGACAATTAACTATTATTGTTAATCAAGAATTAATGAAATACTGCAGAAATGGGCATTATGCCTCTATATGTGAGTGTTCACCTAAGGAGTATCTACACTGGGGAGTTTTGGGAGTTCCTCTGTCTGTTGTTGAAGATATTTGAAGATATTTATAGAACAAGAGGGCTAAAGTAAAGAACAACCATATTTTTAACAAATCTCATTTAACAAACTTCACATTATCAAAATTCAATCGTCAAAAAATTTGCTATCTAATTCCTCATCAACTTCCTTCATTATCTCTTTTGCACTCTTCTCTAATTTAAGCTTTCCAAAAATATCTTTAACTTTTACTGGTTTGTTTCGCATTGTTATTAAATATTCACTTAATAATTATAATAAACTTTCCATTTATCATTTATCTCCCAAAAAACCCCTTCAACTCTCTCAAATAATCCAAACTCACTTCCATATCCCATTCTTCGGGGAAGCATTCGTGATATACAGGCGAAGCATACCTTTCGTCAAGGAAGATTATAGCGCCTTTATCTGTCTCTGACCTTATGCATCTTCCGGCATTCTGCACGCATTTTGTGATTGCAGGCAGGATGTAGCCATATTCCATGCCCTTGCTGTACTTGTCACCATAATACTGGATGAGCAGTCTTGCTTCAACATCCGGCTTGTTCAAAGGCAATCCCACAATTATTACGGCTTTCAGTATGCCCGGCAAATCAATGCCCTCTCCAAAAGAGCCTGTTGAGGTGGCCATAAGCACCGATTCAGGATTTTTCACAAATGATGCAAGCTGCATTTCCTTTTCCTCTTTTTTTGACACCTGTTTTTCCATAAATACAGTCCTGCTGCACATTTTTCTGAAATGCTCGTGAATGTTCAGCATTAAATCGTAGCTTGGGAAGAACATGGCACAGTTGCCATTAACGCAATTTGCAATATCAGAGCAAACTTTTGCGATTTCCCCGAATTGCCTGTGGGTTCTTTCTGTAAATCTTGTTGTCGTCTTCGGGATTATCAAGTTAAGCCTGTTTTTCTTTGGAAACGGGCTGTTGTATTCTCTCTCAACAACATGGGTGTATCCGAGCAAGTCCCTGTACATTGATGTCGGCGTCAAGGTGCCTGACATGAGCAAGGTAGAGTAGCTGTTGTCAATGACTTCCTTGGCCGCAATTGAAGGGTCTAAGCACCTGTACACCAAACTTATCTTCATTTTCCTGTCTATTGCCTTTGAAAGAATCCTCCCAAAGCCTTTATCGGGACCGAGCCAAGCCTCAAGGAATTTACCCACATTGAGCAGGTAGCTTATTTTTTGCTTATCCCTTATGTTTTCGCCTGCAAAAATAAGCTCCGCCACCACCTCATCATATTTCTTGTACTTTTCAATCAGGTCTACGAAGCTGTTTCTCGAGACAACATCTTCTTCCTCAATCTCTTTTGCCAGCTCGAACAAAGCAGCCTCAACAAACTCGAGGTTTACAGTCTCAAAACCGAACCTAGCAGCTTCTTTCTTTGCAATCTCTATTGCTACGCTTGATGTTTTGTGCGTCATAAGCTCCCTTAGCCTGTTGGGCAGGTTATGGGCCTCGTCAACAACCACAATGCACTGCTCAAGCTTTTTTCTCATTTTCATCAAAAAGCCGTTCCTTATGGAATCGTTGAACATGTAGTAATAGTCAGCCACGACGACTTTTGCTTTCGGGGAATTAAGCAGCGCAAGCTCGTAGGGGCAAAGCCTCTTCTCCTTGGCTTTTATTACGTATTCCTGCACATGGCACGGGCTTGCAACTTTAAGCTCTTCCAGGGCAAGTTTTACCTCAACAGTGGCTGCTCCTGTTTCCTTAATGGTGTTCATGTAGAATTCGCAGTTTTTCTCGTCACGCAATTTCCTGCAGTACTCGTGAAAGGATCCGGACTGCATTGCCTCTACGCTATTCTGAAGGCACATCCACTTCTTGCCAATGACGTCGACTGTCTCAAAATACAAGTTGAATTTCTGCCTAATCTGCTTTAACGTGTCAATGACTATCTTATGCTGGGTCTGCCTTGATGTCAGGAAGAAGATTGTAAGTTCGTGTTTCATCGCAAACGACAAAGCAGGCGCCAAGACCGCTATTGTCTTTCCGATGCCTGTCGGAGCGTGCATTATTATGTGCTTTCTTTCCCTGACGGCGCTGTAAACATCAGAAATCATATTGCTTTGCACGTCTCTTATTTTTGAGTAAGGGAAATAGATTTCCTTTTGAAGTTCTTCGGTGAGCATATTTAAGAGGATTATTTACGAATTTATATTCTTATTCAATCCGCTTCGCAATAGATTGTGTGCGTCGGCATTCTGCTGTCAAAGTTATTTTCCTTTGTGCTACCCCTCCGCACCTATACATTTCACCACTCCCTAAAACTCAACAAAAAGGAAAGATTTAAATAAAATAAGCTAAAGGGTTGAGTGTTAAAAAGGTGAAATGAATGGGATTTTATATAAAGAAATGGAGTACACTATTAAAAGGACCTGGCGCAACGAAATTTAAAGAGAGATGGGAAGTAAGGCGCGTAGAAAAATTCGGTGGTCAGGTTACAAAATTTCTCTTTAAGGATGCACCTAGGCTAATTCAGAAAGAACATAGAATTACAGAATTCTATAGGAGGTTTGATCACTTCTTAAATGCAATCAAAAAAGTTTGTTCTAATAGTGTAAATATAATTTTCAACCAGTTAACACAGGATATGACCGAGATTAGGACAGAAGAGGGTATTGTTAAACAAATTTCAGACTTTTGGATAAAGCTGCCTAAGATAGAAGGGTTGCAAGAAGTCGAGAAAAGATCGTTAAAAAAAATAGCTGCGATAGATAAAGAAGAGGAAAAATTGAGGTATCGCCCCGAATACACAGAGGTAGAGGCAATAATTATTGAAGCTAAAAGATTAGAAGGGGATCATCAGAAATTTATGGATTGGTTAAGGACAAGGCTTAAAGAAAGGGCCGAGTTAAGAAATTTACTCGAAAGATTTGCATGGCGGTCTCAAATATCCATATCTGCTAGAGAAATAAGCATATTGAAAAATAGAAGAGATAACTTAAAAAGACTTTTGGGAAAGATTTCAAAGGGTCCAAGAGATAAAATCAAAGGGTTAGTGAAAGAATCAGAATTTGAATTAAATCAAATCTGTAAAGACATAAATACTTATTTTAGAGAGTCTTATCTAGTTAGAGAAAGAGCTATTCTTATGATTCTAAGAGTTCTGTATATAGCGGAATCGGCTGACACGTATTTGGAAGAGATGGCGGGAAAACATAACTTGCCTCAACAAAAAACAGAAGAAGCTAGAACTAAGCTAAGAAAAGTTATTGTTGATGAAGTTGGAAAAGAGTTTAATAAAGTATTGGCGCAAGAATTCAGAATAGTCATTAAACAGCTAGAAGAAGAAGGATCTGAGGCAGAAAGACTAGCAAGGGCAGCCTAATATTCTAAAAAAGAGGATATTACCATGATGCAGATGCGTGACTGGATTTCTGGAGCAGTCGGAGCTGCGATATTCCTACTGGGACTGCTGCCGATGATGGGCTATCTTACTTTCCTGAATGATTTGGCGCCTTCTATTTTGATATGGATAGTTGCAGGAGCAGGTTTTTACCTCGCAATTAACTCAATAATTGAAATAACCAACAGCAACATTGTAGGGTGGTGGAGCTTTGGAGTTGCGATTGCTGTTCTGATTATCGGATTGTTTCCAGTGCTGCACTCGTTTGGTATTGGGCCGGCGTGGTTTGAGTTCAACTGGCTGAACAGAAAGGCTTATGATGTAATCTTTATCATAGAAGGAGTCTTCCTTATGATTGCCACTTTTGCGATGGAATTATAAAAAAGTTTATGCGCAGAATGGATTTGCTATGGTTGTATAGTTTATCCACAGATAAGCCAAAACCAGCCCAATCACAATACCTACAATAAATAAAACTACCGGATGGGTTACAATTCCTTTCTTGCTCCTTAAAAATTTCATTGAAATCACCTTTTTCGTTTAATCCGCTATTCTTCAAAATGCATATATTTAAATATTTCTATTTGATGCGGTATTTCTACAGAGAGGTGCCTGATGGAAGTCAAATTATGGAAGAAACCGAAGAACTGCACTATAATTGAAGGTTTTCCGGGATTTGGATTAGTAGGCACAATTGCATCAGAATTCCTGATTGAGCACCTGAAAACAGAGCAGATTGGCAAGGTTCTGTTCAATGACATGCCTGCAATGGTCGCAATCCACGAGAAAAAAGTTGTTGAGCCATTGGGGATATTCTACAACCAAAAGCACAACATCGTGATTTTCCACGCAATAACTGCTGCAACTAAGTATGAGTGGCCCATGGCTGAAACCATAGGTAAGCTTGCGTCTGATTTACAGGCGAAAGAGATTATATCGCTTGAAGGTGTGGGCTCTGCGCAGGACAGCGTAGATACAAGAGTTTTCTATTATTCCAACAATGAAAAGATTGCAAAGGCATTTGAAAAGGCAGGCATAGAACCCCTTAAGGAAGGGATTATAATAGGAGTTACCGGCGCGATACTCTTAAGGGTTGAGAAAACTCCGTTGAGCTGTCTTTTCGCTGAAACGCATTCAAACCTGCCCGACAGCAAGGCTGCTGCACGAATCGTAGAAGCGCTTGACAAGTATCTTGGAATGGACTTGGACTACAAGCCTTTGCTGGAGCAGGCTGAAAAGTTTGAAGAGAAGCTTAAGACAATTTTACAGAAAAGCCAGGAAGCACAGGATGTAAGCGACAAGAAAAAGCTGAGCTATTTGGGGTAAAATTTGTTTCCAATTAAATACTAAAACGTGCTGTATCAAAACCGAACTGTTTTATTGCAGATTCGACTTTCTCAACCAACGGTTCCTTAGTTACTATAACTTTATCTCCTTTAGTATTTGATAAATATTGTCTTAAGGAATCAAAAGGCGCTTCAAGAACTTGTGATTTATCCGGGTTATATTTCTCTTCATTTAAACTGGTGTGACCGCGCAGCCTATGCGCTGTGTCCTCTATAACAACAAAAACAGCTTCTGGATTTAATGCTTTATCTAAGGTTTTGTCATATCTTGTATAATCAAAAATACCCTTTTTGGGTCTTATAAAATAGGAATTGAGTTGGAGGGAGTATACCATAAATTGATTCTAGTCTTGTACCATAGCCTATATAGACTTTTTCCATTATCCATGTAAAAGGATATACATATTTAAATCTTTCTATTTTGTAACTACTATTTAATGAATATTAATGATAAACCCTTCCAAACACCGAAACATAACCTTTTACCAAATCGTCATGCAACTGAATTGCTATTCTTCCCTTCTTGACCATAAAATCAACAAAAGCAAAGGCTATGTCGTGCAGCCCGTTTCTTGCTGGCTGAAAGTCAAGCTCGTCTTTGATATTCAAGCCCAAATTAGCTATATTGTGCTTCTTGATAGTTTTAGCCCACTCTATTGAAAAAGCAAAGGCTTTTGCCTCTTCATCATGCCTATTTGGCAAAGTTTCTGTAAGAACATGCCCAATCTCGTGCCCTATCACGAGCATTAAAGCGTCCAGATTGGTTTCCCTGACAAATATCCTCTTTTGAGTTCCATTGATTGAAAATCCCAAAATGCCGCTGCTCCATGGCCCGAAGTTTGAGTGCAATGCCTTGAATTCATTAAATGACAAGACATTGATTGATATGTTGTCTGGCAATTTTTTATTTGTCATTAACTCAAAAACTTCCTCTGAAATTTTTCTTACTTCACTATTATCGCCGACAAATTTTGTTTTTGGCCTTGAAGGGCTTAAGAAGATGTCTGGAGTGAACGAATGTTTTATTGAATAGGATAATTGATGATACTGCTGAGTTTCATATTGAATCGGCTTTATTGAGCTTCCAGAGTATTTCCTTTCAAAGATTATTGGAGTTTCTCTTGCAAATCCATAATTATCGTCGACATTTTTGGAGAAGTAGTTAACTCTAATGTAAGAGTTATCTGGATAGGAACTTCCGACAATGTATTCTAGACCATTTGAATAGTACATTTTGGCTGAAGCACTCACTTTGCTGTTAAAGTGCTCAAATTTATATGTTTATTGGTTATAGTTTAAACTGGCTATAAAGGCAGAATTTAAGCACTATAAGCTTTATAAGATAGAAATATATACTAAATTTCATGGTGCCTAATTTTGTATTAAACTCTCACTTTTATATATTAAAAGGTGTATTTTAATCTAATTTTTGCGCTTTGCCAATAATTGATAGTTTAGGCTAGGGTAATTTTAAGAGAGCTTGGGTGATGCTTGGAACCAGTCTTTAGGGCCAAACCATGATATCTAAAATGGTGCTTTAAGTTTTCCCAATTTCAAAGGCTAAATGCCACTCTTTAGCTGCCCATTGCCTGTCTTTTAGAACTTGAGTAATTTTTCTATCTTCTTTACACATTCATGTGTACTATGGGAACTCTCACTTTTCACTCTATAACTTCACTTTTATATATAATTTTCTATATTGAAGATAAATTACGAATTTGGTATATAGTTTAAAATAGATGATAGAATAATTATTTAATAACGAATTTGTTTTAAAGATATTGATTAAAGATAGAGGAGGTAAAATATGAAATTGCCGATAATATACAATAAAAGATTGAATATTTTAATAAATTCTAATTGCAAAATTTAAATATTTTTAACCAAAAACATTAAAAATTCTGAAAAAATTTAATCAAAAGATGAACAAGATTCTTGTAAGTTTTTTGCTGATTTTTTTAATCGGATGTTCAAAAAGTTTTAATGAAATTTTGATTGATAATGGGAAAGAGTTAATCAAAGTAAAAGTTGAAATTGCAGACGGTAATGATGAAAGAAGGCATGGCTTGATGCTCAGGACAAAACTTGATGAAAATTCAGGAATGCTTTTTGTTTTTGATGAAGAAAACTACCAGACATTCTGGATGAAAAACACCTTGATTCCTTTGGACATGATTTTTATCAGCAAAAATATGGAGATTGTCGACATAAAAAGTGCAGTTCCGTGTAAGGAAGACCCTTGCACATTGCACAAATCCGCAAGGCCGGCCAAATATGTCCTTGAGGTCAATGGCAATTTTACTTCAAGAAACAGCGTCATCGTCGGAAATAAAGCTGAAATTAAAAAACTTTATAAATAAGCTTGCAACAGGAAAAAGAATGAAAGACGGAAAATGCGGCAAATGCGGCGAGAAGATGATTAAGAAAGGCGTGATTCAAAGCGGAAATTCAAAATACGATGTCTACAGGTGCAATGAATGCGGCCAGGAAGACATGAAAGCGATTGGAGTGAATCCAAAGTATCATCGATGATATCTTTTTATTAAAACTATCTTATTTTTATCAAACGATTAAAATGCTAAACAAAGTTTCGTCGACAAAGTACAAAACCGGCACGCATTAAGACCACTGCTCTAAGAGCAACATAGCCAAAAGCAAGGCAGTTTTTGGTTATGCGGTCTGGATGGTGTCCAGAATGAGAAAGAGAGTAATGCTGTGCGGAAAGCACGGCTATGTTTTGTTTAGATGTAAAAGAAAATGTTGGAATGCAGGCGACAAATTCTACAGTGATTATAAAGAAGAATGCTTTAAGTGCATAAGCGAAGGAAGATATAAAACAACAAAAACAATTGAAAAGAAAACAAAGCATTTAAGGCTGTAAATTTTGCCCAAAATCGTTCTCAGCGTACTTTTACCGAGAAAGTTTATAAAGAAGCAAAGAAGTATTGTGAAAATGTTTAAAGTAATCGGAACTGATACTTATCTTAAAGAAATTAGCAAATGGTCAAATCCAGAAATTGAAGCAACAGAAAAAATTCCGGAGCAACTTGCAGAAAATCCATTTGTTGGTCATCAGCTAAGATATCCTTTCTTGAGAGAAAAACGCATAAAAGAAAAGAGAGTTTATTATCTCATTTACGAAGACTTGAAGTTAGTTTTACTTGTTGCTACGAGCGGCAAGAAAGATCAGCAAGCGACGATAGACCACATAATATCACAATTTGCTGAATACAGAAAAGTTGCAGAACAAATTGCTAAGCAAGTCTCTTGAATCTGCCTTGTTTTAAGTCTTCTAGAGAACTGGCAAATTGCCTTATCAAATCAAAATCAAGCTGCTCTAATTTCTTTAGTCTTTCATACTCTTCCTTAGGTATTGTTATTGTTTCCATATTAATGCATAATAGAAGCCCATATATATAAAAATATCGGTTCTTTCTCGGTGTTTGAGGCAACCCAACAAACTTCAGAGCTGGCGAATTTTTCAGAGCTGAGAAAAAACTTAGGTTGAGCGACATTATGAAATAAGGAGCGAACCGCATAACGAGTATTAGATGCCCGATAGGGTTCTAAACTTTTGGGGCTCATAATAATTTCGCTTATTGCCGTCTTTTTACTCGTTAAAAAGTTTGCCTAATGTCTTACATTAGACGAAAGGCAATAAGTCCAAGGGCACAATATCAGTCGTTGGCATTAGACGAATTTTAAACAAAAATTTAAAAAGGTTTATATACTCAAGATTATACGATTCTACATGAATGAAAACTATTTTGAGGTGACATCCAAACTCGATAAAAGAGTGTATGTTACAAAATCTAGATGGGAATTAATTATCAAGACTAAACATCTTGAGATGGAAGGCAAAGAAAAAGAAGTCAAAGAAACATTAACAAATCCAGACGAAATAAGGCAAAGTGTCAGTGATGATTCGGTTTACCTTTATTACAAACATTATGGAAGATTGTTGGTTTCAGTTGTTGTAAAGCACAAAAACGGCGATGGATTTATTATAACAGCATATTTTACAGACAGAATAAAGGAAGGGAAGCAATTTTACAAAGGAAAATGAAGAAAATCAGGGTATTTTTTGACAAGGAAGGCAACACCTTAGATGTGTGGTTTGAAAAGCCAAGAAAAGTCATTAGTGAGGAAACTGGAGAGGAAGTTATTTTAAAAAAAGATCCAAAAACAAAGAAAGTTATTGGTTTTGAGAAGCTAAATTTTATTTCTGGAAAAACAAAAATTGAAGACTTGCCTGTCGAGGTTGTTGTCAGTTAGTTCTTAAGTCCAAGGGCACAAGAATAGTCGTCACTTAGGCGAACTTTTTTAAAGAAAAGCATTCATTACAGTTTAAAATGGAAAAATCCATATGGAAGAATCGTTCCTTTTTAACTATCTTGATAATAATAATCTTAGCGATTCTGTACAGGGTTTTTGCAAGAGTACTATTAGCCAAATTCCAAGGGAATATTAAATATGAAATGTTTCTTATTGCATTAACATTCCTCTTGTTAATCGGAGGTTTCAATTACAGGTATAATAACATTAAAAAAAATCTTTCAAAGGCTCAGAAAGAAGAGAATTGGCTTACCCTTGAAGGTAACTTAATGCTAATTGGGAGTATAACTTTTGTCTTATCGATTTTAATATCCAGCATAATAAAACATATTTTAGTCTTTATTTCGGTCACTTGCTTGCTAGTTGCAACTTACTCACAATCAAAAAAAACTAGGGAAAATGAATATGTAAGGGATAATCTACTTCAATATTCAGCTATGCTAATAGTCGCTCTTGTTGTTTATTTTGTAATTTACTTTATTATTTAAGGGTGGGTGGAGGGGCGGACTGGAAGGTGGGCTGGATTTTTGATTTTTTTTATGTTTATTGAGTTTTTCGTTATTGGATTTTAGTTTAATGCGTAAAGTCATTGAAAAATGATATATTCTTATGAAATAAGCCCATCTAAACGTTATAAAAGTGCCCTTGGAAAGTTTTTTATGAGTAAAGCGAGTAAAAAACCAAAATTATTATTCTAAAGAGCCCCAAAAGTTCGTATAATGCCCAAAGTTTCGTGAACTTTTTCTCCTCGAAAAATTGCCCTCGAAGTTTGAACTCGCAAACTTCAGAGCTGGCTAATTTTTCAGAGCTGAGAAAAAGTTAGGTCAAAATCTGAATGACGCAAGGAATTCGATTTTGCCACGAAACGAGTATTATACGCAGTGGAATTATTAAATTCCACAAATTGTGAACGTAGTGAGCAATTTCTTTTTTCCCGCCTAAATCGTTCTCGGCGTACTTTTTTGTAGAAAAAGTTTGTATAATCCATAGGATTATGCGAAGCCGAGAAGAAAAGCCCCCTTTTTGAGTGTAAAATCGTTAATTCTTAGACGAACTTTTATTTTGAGTAAATCTTAAATAGAAGTTGAAATCAAAAGCCTTATGCAAGATTTGCTGAATTTTTTACCAGAACACAAAAGAAAAATATTTTTACAATATCCATTCATTAGACGATTTTTAGAAAGTGGAATAAATCCACAAACATTTTTAGAGGATTTAAGAGCATTCAAATTCGACTTAATTAAAAAAGGAATAACTGAAGCTGATATTATGTCATTAGAAGATAAATTAAAACCGAAATCAAGGATAAAATTTGTGCCAGGAGCTGTAGTAAAAACAGGTCCAAATAGAAATGATTCCGTTGAAGCATGGAGAAACTATTGGAAAAACAATGACCATGTAATTAGAGTACAAGGTGCAGATGGTAACTATCATCCTGCGTATGAATGGATAAATGGAAGAGAAATAAGAGTTTTTAGAATGCCTGATGTAAATGAACGTGTTGCTCAATATGTTATACAAGGTGTAAATGATATAGTAAATGAGGTTGGATTGAATTTACAAATAAAGTATTTCGGCGCTCATCCAACTTCTATTGAACAAGTGAAGCAGGCTACACAACCAGATGGAAGATTATCTGGTGATACCTTATCAAAAATTTTAGTAGTTGAGTATTGGAGAAATCCAGCTCAAGGAGGAAGCCCACATGCAGATATTGTTATAGTAAATCAATACATTGTATTAGGAAATGAAAACTGGGGACAATCAGAATTTAACAAAGGTTACTCAATTCTTGCTGTACCGAATAGACGACAACAATCATTGGATTTCATAAGAAATGTGGCTAAACATGAAACAGGACATTTGCTCGGATTTCAAGAACATCACGATATGTCAAAAGTTAATGAATATAAAGAACCTAGAGATTGTAATATGCTTTGGAGAAGCTCTACATTATACACCTGTGAGAAATGTTTGGATGCATTAAAATATTTTTGGAAAGGAATTGAGGAAAGAACAGGAAAAAGATTCTTCAAAAAGTAAGAACCGTCTGGGCGGGTGGTGGGGCGAGTGGCGGCGGGTGGATTGAATTTGTTTTAGTTCAGTTATTGGATAAGCAATCAATGAAATCAAGATTTATTAAAAAACCTTAACTTTCAATCAAATCATCTGGATAAATTCTCAAAAAGGGGGCTTTGAATGGTCGTTTTGATTATTTTCATAGTAGAAAATATCAATTAAAACATATTGGCGGGAAAAAAGTTCGTATAATACTCATTTGGCGAAGTTTTATATAGTAGATTGGAAATTGATTTCTAAAAAAGGTGAAAATGTGCTTGACAAATTTGAAACAGAGCTGAAGATAAGGGGATTCAGCAAGAGGACCATTGAAGCTTACTTGTACAACTGCAAGAGGTTCATTGATTTCATAAAGAAAGACCCGAAAAGTGTTGATGAAAATGATGCAAAGCAGTATGTTGCTTATTTGATGTCAGAGCGCAAATTTAAGCCAAGAAGCGTGAATCTTGCCTTAAGCTCGTTAAAGTTCTTTTACAATGAAATCTTGCAAAATATGGCTTTTAATAGCGTCAAGGCGCCAAAATCTGAGAAAAAGCTGCCCACAGTTCTGACAAAAGAGGAGATAAAGAAACTTCTGACTGCGGCAGAAAATCCAAAACACAGGCTGCTGATTGAGTTTTTGTATTCATCAGGATTAAGGGTAAGCGAATGTGTAAGTTTGAAAATTGACGATCTTGACCTTAGCGAGAAGATGGGCAAGATAAGGCATGGCAAAGGCAACAAGGAGCGCTACATCATTCTTTCAGATAGTCTCATACAGCATTTAAATGATTATATGGGCAAAAAAAAAGACGGCAGCCCAAATATTTTCTCGGTAAATGGCAGGCCAATCACGGCAAGGCAAGCACAAAACATCGTCAAAGAATCTGCAAAAAAGGCAGGCATAAAGAAAAGGGTTTTTTGCCATGCATTAAGGAGCAGTTTTGCAACTCACTTGCTTGAGGCAGGCACTGACATAAGGGTAATACAGGAGCTTCTTGGCCATTCAGATCTTTCGACAACACAGATCTATACAAAAGTTTCTACGCAGCAATTAAAAAAGGTCAAAAGCCCGCTTGACAGCTTATGATTCCAGGTAAACTTTAGGCTCGGGAGTTATCCTGTCAAAAACTTCGATAGTCCACCAGTACAACGGAAAAAACAAGAGTATTGCTAATAGAGTGTAGAAATTAAGTTTAATGACGTTGTAGATGATGGGAGTAACCATTACCAACACATAGGTAATCCAGCGTATTCTCCCTATGAAAAACACTATTCTCTGTATTTTAATGCCCGCAATAATGACGAAGATGCCATACACAAGCACTGCAAAAGAAACAAAAAACTTGAGGAATACGCCAAATGTGAAGCGTATGTAACCTTCTGCAAACAGCCTGTAGAGATACCTTGTCCAGTCTATGCTTGCAAGTATTGGTATCACGCCATTTCCTATTGCATTTCCAAATGAGGTGCCGTGCTTCTCAATAAAGAATTCCGTGAAAAACCAGTTGACCCATATAGGCACAATTATCCAGAACATCTCGGGCTCTTTGGCCGGGGCTGAGAATATCGAAAGCCAGTGCAGGAAAATGTGCCACAGCGCAAGAAAAGCTGTTGACAAAACTCCAAAAAAGCTTATGATTATCACCTCTTGCTTTTATTTTTATTAAGAAGTATAAAAATATGTTGAATTTACAAACTAACTCCAAACTACTTATTAGATTAAAACTTTTAATCAAAGCTAAAAATGTTCAAAAACCAAACTCCTGCAAGCTTAACTGCAGTATGTTTTCTTTTGTCTGCAGTGTCTTGAATTCAGGGTCTAGCCTAAGGTAAGGCTTTGAATGCACATACCTCTTCATTATGGGAACTCCTTTTTCTATCAAAGATGTCACATAACTGCTTGCTAAGTGCTCTGAGATGTTAAGTTTTGCTGCAATATCTGAATAGGTTACGCTGCCTTTCTCTTCCTCGAGTGTGTATATCACAAGGAATACTTCCTGCTCTCTTCTGTTTAGTCTTTTAACATCAAATTTATCTCTTTTTGTGATTGAAACGCCTGATTCTGTTAAGTGCATCTGAATCTGCTCAACCCTTTCGCTCAATTTGTCAAGCTTGCTCTCGAGCTCACAGGTATACTCGTAATTTGAAGCTATTTCGTTTGTATTCTCGTTGATTGCCTGTAAATGCTCCTCAAACTCTTGCCTGATTGATGCAAACTCGAATCTAAGCCTTTTATTAAGAACCCTTACCCGCAGATTGCTGACCCTATCTAGAAGTTTCCCAAAAATGTTAATCACCCCCCGAATTTTTGGGTAAAATGCTTGTTTAAATAGGTTTTTATTTTCCTACGTGGGCCGTATGTATGATTTGGCTTTTGAGAGGTAATGCTTTTCCTTGCCTTGTTTTACCACGCCGACCTCGTCCAGTTCCTCTATCTCTTCCAGAAGCCTGTAAAATGAGCTTTTTGAGCAAAAGCTTTGCTCATCAACCATAATCTCCTTAAGCTGCGAAGCGGAGATCTTTTCATATTTTCTTATATACGATAATATGGTGCCCTTAACATATTCCTTTGAATTTTTGGTGAGCCTCCTAAGTATTCTTTCTTTCATTGAGAACTTTTTATGCTCGAGCCTTTCAATCCTTTTTTCAATATAGGAGAAGTCTGGATGTCGCTCTTGAGATACCTGCTGCAGGGGGTAATTATCCGGAAGGTTTTGCTGCTTCTTTCCTAGCTCATCTACCTTGTCATTTAATTCCCTTATCTTTGACATTACACTTTCAAATGAGTAATAATCGTCTATAATGCGCCTTATATCTTCCCTTGTTCTTGGCATGTAGGAAAGGTCTGTCTGAAGCCTTCTAATCAGCTGCTCCTGTTCTATATCCTTCCTGTAAAAATAGGTAAGCCATTGAAAAATATTGGTTGTGTCCCGTTTCACATTAGCAAATGATTTTTTTAGTAATTCATTCATTTGTGCTAATCTTATTTCCACATTATCCTTCTTTTTCCAAAACATAAGATTAAATTAAATTCCAAATTATATAAATCTTTTCTTTTTTGGGACTTTATTGGGAATAAAATAGGACTACTTTGGGAATAATTATATTCGATAGATTTATAAATCTGGGAATATTATGGGATAATCTTGGGAATGTTTTAGGACTTGAGTGGGAATGATAAATTAAATTTTTAAAAATAGAAAATTAGATGATACACAAAAATATTTTTAAAAATTAAAAGATGGATACAAATTTTTGGACCATTTTAGTAAATTAAATAAAAGCATGGAAATGACCAATTTTGCTCATTTGTATGGAGGATCACACAAAAAATAGGGTAAATCATGAGGGATACATAATCTTTATTTTCAATATTGAAAAAATGTATACAACAAAAGTTTATTCATGGAAAGTGAGGGTTAAGAATGAAGCAAATTAGCTCAAAATCAAGGTTGGCAGTAGCTTTATCCTTCTTAGGAGGCTTCTACGAGCCAAAAGTGAGGCAGGAGCAGTATGTGATGGATAGCGAAATAGGGGCTTCTGTGCTTTGGAATGCCTATCTGTTAGGGGATATAGAAGGAAAGGTGATAGCAGACCTTGGATGCGGCACAGCTATGCTGGGAATCGGAGCCCTACTATTAGGTGCAAAGCAAGTATTCTTAGTGGATTCTGATGAAAAAGCTCTTGAAATTGCTAAAAATAACATTTTAAAGGTGAAAAGTGAGAGTTATAGTCTGGGAAAAGCTGAATTTATCTGCAAGGACATCAAAGAGCTCAAAATCAAGGCCGAAGTAGTGCTTCAAAACCCGCCTTTTGGAACAAAAAACGCCCATGCCGACGCTATTTTCCTGGAAAAGGCCTTTGAAACAGCTCCTGTTGTGTATTCTTTCCATAAAAGTGAGACTAAGGAATTTTTGCAGCGTTTTTCCGCCAAAAAAAACGCCATAATCACGCATATCTGGGACTTTAAGTTTCCCTTGAAGGCTACTTTCTCTTTCCATCAACGACAGATTCATCGCATCAAAGTAAGCTGCATAAGATTCGAGAGCCAAAAATAATTTTTATCGTCGGTAGATTTGCGCTGAAAAATAAAGCCATGCAGCAAAAGGTTTTTAAATAAGGTTAAAGTCCCTATCGCCATATACAATGGAAATAAAAATTCTCGACGATAAAAAGAACAGGCTGATAATTGAAGTGAAGGGCGCTGACCACACTTTGTGCAATGCACTAAAAGCAGAGTTATGGAATGATAAGCATGTCAAGATAGCAACTTACAGCATAAGGCATCCGCAGATAAGCATGCCCCAGATGATAGTTGAAACTGATGGCGAAGAAAGTCCTAAAAACGCTTTAATTAACGCTGTTGAACGATTGCACAAGACTAATGCAAAGTTTAAGAAAGAATTTGCAGGCGCAATAAGGTAATTTTCTTACTTTTACAAAGTTCGTCTAATCCTGAGTTCATATATGAAAATAATTCTTAAAATACATCAAAAAGCTTATAAATTCATAGTGCCTAACTTAATTAATGTTCTTCAGAATCAAGAAAATCAAAGGCAAGGAATACGCCTATGTAGTTGAAAATGAGTGGAGGAGGCGAGGCAGCAGGCAAAAGGTCAAAGAGTATATCGGAAGGGCATACAGGTTTAATTTAACTAACAATGTTGATTTTAAACAATATCACAAAATAGAGGACATTCAAAACTACATTGAAAGTAATGAAAAAAATAAGATAATCAATGACCTAGTTGAGTGGGAACTTTTTAGGTTTAACGTCAAAAAGGAGGATTTCTTAATAGACTTAACCAACACTAAAATCCAAAAAAATAAAAAAAATGTTGCCTTATGGATTAATGATGGGTGCATGTGCAGCAATACTCTAAAAAATCTTATTGAATTTAAGAGCGAGGGAGATGAGCAATTAGACGGTTACAGGCTGGCAAGAGCTTTTGTTGAAGCAGGCATTAAAGTGCCGCAGGAAGTTTTTGTTGGCTTATTTGGAAAAATATATAAGTAAATCTATTTAAGGCATTGGAATGGTAAAACTTATAGGCATGCTTTTAATTGCGAGCGGCCTGCTTTCATTGACTGCAGCAACTTGGATTGATTTAGAGTATGGAAGCGGCTCTCAAATTACCGGCAATGTAATATCAAACATTTTAAGCCAGCCCAAGGTCTCAATTGGATTTTTTGATTATGCAGAGGCAATTGCTTTTTCTTACTCAATTGTAAGCTTTATTATGGGGGTTATGTTTTTGACCAGGGTTTAAGACTAAATCCAGCTTTGCAGAATAGGTGGGAAATTGTACAATAATCTCTTCTTTTCAGAAAAGTTTATTACTAAGAGATTCTAGATTTATTATAGGACACAATTATGTCAAAAGATATAATCTGGCAGGACATACACTGGTTTAGGATCCTCTTGATATTGTTTTTTATCCCATTTACTTTAGTTATAATTAAAGTTGTAATTCCGATGTTTCTGTTGGGAGCAATTATTGGAAAATTAGTGGCATTTGCGATGCTTGCCTTCTATGTATATCTTTGTATCGGGATATTGCTCCCTAGATTTACATATATAACTAAATATGGTGTTGGAGTTGGAAACCCAAAGGATGACCAGTATACATCTATTCGCTTGAATCCTCCAGTCTTTGTTCCATGGAACAACATTAAAAAAATAATCTTACTTAACAAGCTTGTTCGTCGTCCAACAATGTCAGTACCAACTTCTTTTCTGATAGTTAAAACTAAAGATGGTAAGAAATACTGGTGTTTTTTAGCCAGAAAAGAGGGTTTTATCTCACTAATGAAAAAATTGAAAAAAGAAAAATTGCTTTCTGATGGTAAGCCAAGTGATTTGTTCCTAGAAAAAGAACGTCCTTTTATTAACTATAGTTCACCTGAAGTAAACCATTGGACGAAGTTAACCCTGCCATGGATTTTCATTGTCCTTTTACTTGGAGTATTTTTGCCAGAGCCTTACGGAATTAAGGGTAAGTATATGTTTATTTGGATTATAGTTGCTATTGCCCCTGTAATGATAGTATTACCAGTAGTTACTAGGCTAAATAGACGTTAAGACTGATAGAGTTTTTATGCAAAAGTTACTAGTTCTTGTGGAAAGCTCCTAAATCCATAACTTATATAAACGATTACTCTTACCGTTATTTATGCCTTCTAAAGTCCCAAAGCACATTGCAATTATTCTTGACGGAAACAGAAGATATGCCAAAAAACTCGGAATGCAGCCGTGGAAAGGACATGAGTTTGGAGTGAAAAAGCTTGAGGAGCTTCTTGAATGGTGCAGAGAGCTTGGCGTCAAAGAGGTTACTCTTTACTCCTTCTCAACAGAAAACTTCAAGAGAACAAAACAGGAAAAAAACTTCTTGTTTGACATTTTCAAAAACGAATTCAACAATATGAAGTACAAGGGCAGCATCTTTAAAAATAGGATACGGGTTAATGTGATTGGAAGGCTGGATATGTTTCCAAAGGATATTAGAAAATCTATGAAGGAGATAATGTATAAAACAAGAAATCACAATAATTTTATTGTCAATTTCGCAATGGCTTACGGAGGCAGGCAGGAAATTGTTGATGCTTTTAAAAAAATAATTAAAGAAACAAAAAACCTGAAGCCAAGCCAGATAGATGAAGAGCTCATAACTGAAAACCTCTACCTTAAAAGCGAGCCTGACATGGTCATAAGGCCTGGAGGAGAGACAAGAACAAGCAATTTTCTTACATGGCAAAGTGTTTACAGTGAGTTTGTATTCTTGGATAAATTATGGCCCGAATTTACAAAGAAAGACTTGATAAAGTGCATTGAAGAATTTAAGAGAAGGGAAAGGAGATTTGGTGAGTGAAATCAAAAATTATAAAAAGATAGAGATTACCGAAAATTGGTTCTGAGGTGCTTTTAATGGATCCTTATGAGATGTTTGACGAGCAATTGAAACATGCTGCTGAAGAGTTCAAAAAGATTGACAAAAAGGAGATTATGAGGGTAGTGAGCCATCTGGATGCTGACGGCATAAGCGCATGCTCAATTATGATAAAGCTTCTGAATAATGACAACAGAAAATATTCTATATCAATTGTGCAGCAGCTAAACGCAGATGTTTTGCGGCAGCTTGCCTCTGAGCCCTATAATTGCTTTATTTTCACGGATATAGGCTCTGGTGTATTAAGCGACATAAAGGAATTGCTCAAAGGCAAAAATGTGTTTGTTCTTGACCACCACAGCATTGAATCAAGCGATTTTGGAAGCGTCACCTTTGTCAATCCACATACTTGCGGGATTGACGGCGGCAAGGAAATAAGCGGGGCAGGAGTTGTCTTTAAGTTTGCGTGCGCTGTTGACAAAAGCATGGAAGATATTGCGCATATCGCAATTGTAGGGGCAATAGGGGATTTGCAGGAGCAAAACGGGTTTTTGCGCCTGAATGATGAAATTCTCAGGATAGCGGTTGCTAAAGGCAAGATAAAGGTTGTCAAGGGGCTTAGGATTTTTGGCTCGCAGACAAAGCCATTGCACAAAGCTCTTGAGTACTGCACAGACCCTTACATCCCGGGAGTAAGCGGAAGCGAAAGCGGCGCAATCCAGTTTCTTTCTCAGATAGGCATAGATCCAAGGAATGGTTCAGGATGGAAAAAAATAGTGCATCTGGATGAGGAAGAGATGAAGAAGCTGGTTACTGGCATTATTATGAAAAGGCTCAATGAATCCAACCCTGATGATGTGCTTGGCAATTTGTACATATTGCCACATGAAGAAGAGGAAAGCCCCACAAGGGATGCAAAAGAATTCGCAACCTTGCTTAATGCCTGCGGAAGGCTGGGAAGGGCTTCGCTTGGCATAGGAACATGCCTCGGTGACAAGAAAATAAGGCAGCAGGCGATAAGGAGCTTAAGCGATTACAAAAAAGAGATAGTCCATGCATTAAACTGGTACAATGAAAACAAGTTCAGCGATGATGTGCTCTGGGGCAATGGATTTGTGATTATTAACGCCAAGTCAAATGTGATGTCAACAATGATAGGGACGCTTGCCTCAATATTGTCAAAATCAAACTTAATGACAAGCAACACTTTCATTCTTTCAATGGCGCAAGCCCTAGACGGCAATACAAAAATTTCTTTAAGGACAACGAATAACGTAAATGGCGCTTTTGATTTAAGGAACATTATTGAGGAAACCCTCAAAGGCATAGGAAACTCCGAGTCTGGAGGCCATCAGAATGCAGCAGGAGCTGTGATTCCGACAAACAAAGAAATTGAGTTTGTAAATGCCGCGAAAGAAGTTCTTGGGAAGTATACAATGGAAGAAAAGATTAAGTGAGATTGTATTGAATAAGATACGTCATTAACGATTAAAAAATCAAAACAATCCTCCAGCCCTGCCGTCCCCACCCACCACCCGCCCCACTTCAATAATTTTAAATATATCCAAGAAGATACCCTAATCTGAAATGTGTTTTTCCAAAAAACAAATGAAAATTATTGGGAAATATAACATTCTTAGGTACTTATTGGTACGAATATAACTCCAAAGATTAACACAAAAATGAAGAATCATAATGTTAAATCCGAACTATTAGTTGATGATGGAACAAAATTCAGGGAAAGAATTAAGCAAAAAACCTATAAAGAATTATTAACCTCAACAAAATTTGGAGCATTAGCCATTGGGTTTGTCTATGCTCTACTCGAATCCTCTTTGGAATTATTTAAAAGTCCAGTCGGTATTGTATTAGGGAGACTTCTTGGGCGGTGGGGTATATATTCCATTTTGTCATATGTACCCATGATTCTAATTAGGAATCCAAATAGAGAATTGGATACCAAATTTGTATTGGATGCTTGGTACAAAAAACTTATTTATGGAATAGGTTGGCTTTGGATTGTAACTCCAATATTTTGGATAGTTTTATTTGGAGTCAATAATATTAAATACAATAAATTTTTCAATAAAAAAGTAATATACTATTTCGGATGGACTTTCATCATATTATTGCCTTTTTTAATTAAAAAAATTTGGAAATAGTTAAAATCTAATATCTAATTCAAAAAAAATCAATAGAAAAATTGCTCCACATGTACCTCTTATTTTTTCGTTCTTTTGGTCTTGTATGGCCCAAATTCCGGAGATATTTCATGTTTCAGTTCATCCGAAGGACTACCATGTTCTTCTGGAATAACCCGGTCTTTTGTGTGTGTATATTTTCGCTTTTCCATAAATTTTATCGCCCCAAAACCAGATTTATTTTTAAACTATAAAAACTTTGCTATTTTTCTTTTCAAAAATTTTCGTCTAATGCCCTACGAAATTCCAGTATCGAACCCCGTTCTCTTCTTGAACTTTTGCATACGCTAAATAAAAGAATTCAAAATCACAGCACAGCCCTTATGCCGTCAATTTTCTCTGCCACTTCCTGTCCTGATTTGGTGAGCGTTAGAAGGTTTAATCGTCCCTGCCTTTCCATATTTATCAAGCCTGCTTTCTGCATCGCCTGAAGAATCTTGACAACATGGGAATAAGTGCAGTCAACTGTCTTTGCTATTGAAGAAGCATAAATCTCGCCTTTTGCATTTTTCAGCTCAACGAGCATCATGGCAGGCTTTTCCCTGAAAAACACGTTGAATATTTCCTTGTTGTTGCCCATTAAACCCCCAAAATATTGTTTTCAGAATATATATTGCATTATCTAATTAGTATTTAAAGATTTCTATTTTATGTTATTTCATTAGAAACGGCAGGTATATAAACAATTAAAAGATTGCAAGATAAAATGAAAAAAGGGCAGATGTCTTACTTTTTCCTGATAGCTTTGATAGTGCTTATATCTTCCAGTTTTATTTTATATGTAAATAACAATCAAAAAGCAGAGATTCAGCCATCTAAACTATCTGAAACTGATTATAAGCAATTTGCTAATTATGTAGAAGAATGCGTAAAATTGTCTGCGAAAGAAGCTGTTTTGGATACGGCTTTTCAGGGAGGCTATTACAATGAAACTAGCAATTCAATTATCCATTCATTTTTTATAATCCCCCTATATTCAAAAGGCAACAGCAAATTGACGCCTTCAATTCAGAAATTAGAAGAGCAGATTTCCTTGAATGCAGACGAGAACATCATTAGATGTGTTGATGATTTTAAGATTCTAAAGGAAAAAGGCTTTGAAACCAATTTTGAAAAGCCAACTTCAAAAGCTAGAATACTCCCAAGCCATGTTCTTTTTGATGTAACATTTCCGATTAATGTTAAGACAGGCTCTTCAACAAAGTCTTACAGTTCATTTTCTGCAGCCATTCCTTCACGCTACAGCACAGTCTACTTGACAGCTGACAAAATTTCAGGCCTTCTCGCCAATAATCCGGCAAAGCTTTGCGTAAGCTGCCTTGTTGATTATGCCTACCTCAATGAACTGAACATTTCAGTTGTTAACTTTGGCAAAGACTCAATATTGATTACAATTGTGGATGATAAAGTAAAAATTGACAACAAGAATGTTGTATTCAATTTTGCTCACAGCATAGGCGGTTTAGATGCTTAAAAGATACACTTTTTTTATTATTTTTATATTATTAATAATTTTCACAGCTGTTGCGCAGGAAGACAATTGGAATGACCCGGACTATCTCATAGATAATCCCCAGAAGGCACGTGAGCATTGGCAGGATTTTACCGAAGACCAGAAAAATAATGTTTATGCCCGTTCTGACGGCCTTAAGTTATTTTCCCAAGAATTCTCAAATGAAAAAGGATTAAAAAGCCTAGATGCATCATTTGGGCAGGCTTCTTACGAGAATGGATACCTTAAAAATGGCGATTCCAGCTTTCCTGTGGAATACCTTGAGGGTGCTGAAGTTAAATCACTGCAAAACGGAGGATTTGAAATAAAGTTTCCTGATAACTCAATATTGAATGATTTGCAATTTGATGGCGGAACAAATGGCATAACATTTGAAGGGAATAATTTGCAGCTTGATAAAAATTTATTGTTGAGCGGGGAAGTGACAATTTTTGATTCAAGCCATTTTAGGATAGAGCCAAATTCTCAATTTCAAACCAGCGGAATTGTTGTTAAAACAGAATCTCAGGACATTGATTTGTATTACGGAAATGATGCATACGCAAATAATTTCATAAGAATTTACAATGATGAACTGGAAGTTGTTGGCAATGGTTTGGAAATGGAATTTTTGGAAAATCACCCGTTTAGGATAGTGTCAGTTGACGGCGCAGTAAAAATTGTCGATGGAACTTTTGAATTTGAATTTGACGGCAATGGAAACGCTTATGCACACCTGCCCTTAGGGCAACCAGCAACTAAAATTGAAATTAAAGATGAAGATGCTCCTGAAAAAACTTACGCATTGAATCCCCAAGAAGAGCCTGAATTGGCGAGTTTAGAGGGCGGCATTTGCTTAACAGACATGGCAACCGGAGGCGCGATAATTGAAATAAGCGGAAGAGTGTCCCAAGGCATTTGCAGAGGCCCATTAGTTCAAACTGGAGTCAGCTTAAAAAGCGGAAAATATGAAACAATCCTTGATATGAACAAGGAGCAGCTAAATGAAGTAAAAAACATTTTTCTTGACAAATACGGGCGCGAACCGGATTTGTCTTCCGATAATGACCTAAAAGAACTCTCAAAAACAATCAATGACAAAGTGACTGAGATGAAGTTTACCCAAAAATTTTTGGAAGATAACAGCTATTTTAAGTGGATTGTAGACCGTGCAATACGGGGATGGATTGACTCGGGCCTTGATTCAAAAGTATTGACAGACACGGAAAATAAACAAGTCGATACTATTGTGGATATTGTGTACAACATAAAAAAAGGCGACACTTTAAGGTTTGAATCAAGCGGTGATAACGGGTTGGTTGTTTACACGCAAAACGGCGTAGAAAGGGAAATTCCGGTTTCAGGCAGGCTTACAAAAGCTTATGCAAGGAACTATTACGATACGAACCTTAACGTTCCGCAGCAGTCAAGAGACCTTCTTAAGGCATATTTTGGTAAGAAAGTGATAGTCTCAAGATAATCTAACCTGCAAATCATAAAGAATAAGCTATAAAACTTACTTATTTTCCATATTGAAACAAAAACTATAAATATAAGTTAGTCTTTATCATCTTTTATGAAGAAAGGCAGGCCTGTAAAATCAGAAATAAGGCAGAATGTCGTCGAGATACTCCACTTCATAAAAAAAGGTTATGGCTATGAAATCTACAAAATTTACACAGCAATATTCCCAAAAGTAACTTTGAGAAGCATCTATTATCATCTGAAAAAAGGAGTGGACTTGGGGGAGTTCCAGGTAAACAAAATTGAGAAGGAAAAAGGCGACTATTCCTGGGGCGGTGAAGCTGAGAAGATTTACTATGCTCTTGGCCCAAACGCAAAGCCCACTGGAAATGACAGGGTTAAGGAATATGTTGAAGCAAAAAATAAACAATAGACTAAATTCTTAATTTTTTAAAATTTATTATTTTCATTGCCGCAATAAAAGAGTAATACAGAAGAAATAGCGCACAAATAATTGTTAATGCGTTTGGAACAGCTAAACCAATAGATTCATTGAAAGAATTCCATTAAACGAAATCAATTTAAAAATCCTAATAAAAGATAACAAATCAAATCTTTTACTTCACAAACCCGCTCACAATATTGACAAAGATTATGACCAAGAAAAATATTCCAACATAATAAAATACTTTGTCTCCTTTTTCTTTGTCAAAGAACTTGTGCAATGCCAACTGAAGCATTCTGCCGCCGTCAAGAGGCCCCAGCGGGACAAGATTAAACAACCCAATTCCAAAATTCAGAATAAACAAAATTGCAAACAATCCATATACCCAGATTAAGGAATCTGCGATAAATTCGCCATAAGCTGTTTTTAAACTGTCTTTTACCTTTGTGCTTTGTTCGAGATAAGCTCCAAGGTATGCAAGGCTTTCATTCTCAGGATTTTTTGCCAGCTTTATCTGATATGTTGATTTGTCTGTTTTGACTGTGGCAGTCTCACCGGGCTTTTTGGTTTTCATAATCGTTGATAAATTATCTATATATGGTGTGGGTTTATTGTCCACTTCCAGTATTATCTCTCCTATTCTCATTCCGGAATTTTCGGCGGGAAAAGTTTGATTCCCACTCACGTAATCAGTGATTTTGACGCCATTCGGCTCCATTATGCCATTCACAATCGGGGCAATGACAAATGAAGCTATAGCCATAAACAAAAATGCTATTACGATGTTTGAGAAAGGTCCAGCAGCAAAAACGCTCAGCTGCTCCTTATGCGGCCTCTTTCTCAAGGCCTTTTCATCAGGCTCTACAAATGCAGCAGGTATCACCGGCACAATCAAGCCGAGAAACGCAAATCCGCTTGACTTTACTTTCAGATTATGCGCCCTTGCTATCAGCCCATGCGCGAACTCGTGCACAACAGCTATCACAAAAATTGAGATTATCCAGTAAAAGAACGGCACATAAAATATTCCTTTTGCCTTGAACGGAAGCACTAATCCCACTCCAGGGGCTGCTTCAGGCTTTGTAAACAAGACATATAGGTTGTTTACCAATCCATAGCTAATCAAAGCCATGCCGAGAAATCCTATTAAAATGCCCGCGTATCCAAGATAAACCATAAATTTCCTGTATTTTTTTGAAACAGAATCCATTAAATTCAGGCCAAATTTTGTCCTGTACATTGAAAAATAAAGAAAATATGGGATTATCTGCTTTGTATCAAGATTTTTTCTCTTTAAATAAAGAATAATCGAAAGGAGAATTAGAAAAACAAAAGCAGCTATTATTTGAAAATCAATCATTTTGATTTACTTCTTCCTTACAGCCTTAAACTGCCTGCTGCCGCACCTTCTGCAGCGCACCTTGCCCTGTATTATCTTGATGTTCGGAGTCTTGATTTTAGACTTGCATTTCCTGCATATAAATACATTCCTGAACCGTCTCACTTCAGCTTCATGGAACTTTACCATCAGTCAGCACCCTTCACCTGCTTTATGATTTTCTCATCCAAGATTGTCCAGTAGAGGACAGAAGAGCCTTCAACAACCTGGCCCTTGAACTCTTCCGGAATCTTTAAGTCGAATGTCTCGTATGTCTCAGAGTCCATTACATTTGCCATGTCATTCTGCACAGACAAAACCTGAGCATTTCTCTTCTCGATTATCGGCACTTCTATATTGTCATGGCCTGGCATAACTTCAATTCTTTTCTTGTCATCCACCAGCCCAACAGCAGATATTCTAACCTTCGAATGACCGTGCTTGCCCGGCTTTGAAATTTCAACATCAACAACCTTGCACGCAGCACCTCCCATAATTATAAAGCTGCCTTTCTGCACGTTGTTTGCAGCAACCATCTTTGTGTCAGCCATTAAATCACCTTAGTTTTTTCAATTTCAGAGTAAGCCAGTAATTTATAAAGATTACGTTAAGAACTATTCCTTAACTGCCAGCTTTATGTCCTCTGCCTTTATTGTCTTTCTTCCTGCATGCACGGCAAGCTTTATGGATTTAGCGGCAATTTCATGCGCTATTTCCTCTAAGGAATTCTTTAAAGCAGCCTTGGCCTTGTCAGAAACTCTCTCCGCTCCCCCTTGCTTAAGCAGTTTTTCCATAGCTGCCAATGGCAGAAGTTTATCGCTCATTTAAACACCAATCTTAAAGTTAATTTGCATAATATTTAAAGGTTTTGAATTAAAAGTTAAAAATATCCATACCTGCCTTAAGCCTGTGCCTTCTCGCCAGCAAAGATATCTCCTTTTCAATAAAATCCCTGTTTGGAAATTTGGCCTCCATTTTCCTGAACTCGCTGCTGTGGTGCAGGCTCCTGCCATTCTTGCTCTGGAACTTGAATTTTTTGTGCAGCATTTCATGGTACATAACATAATCCAGAAGTTCATTTTCTGCATTCTTGAAAATTGTGCTTATTGTTATCGTGTCAGAGCCATATTCATATGAGCCAAGCTTGCTTGTTGATGCATTGCCCCACTGCAAATTCGGCTTGTCTAACATTCCATTAAAATAAACATCATTTACCCTGTCAAAGGCTTCTTCAAGATTTTCGTCTGTTTTTGTTTTCGGAACAGCCAAATGGACATTTTTCATAAATAAGTTATAAAGCTCCATGTTCATTGTTTTCCTTCTGTCTTTTAGAATTTTTATTAATAATTCCTGAATTAGTCCAATTTGTATTTCATTGCTTATTTTTTTCCACTCTTTGCTTAAATTAAACATTAAATTGCTGCCGTGAAGTTTTACATTGGCATTGTAAGGCTTGAATTTTCTGGAGTATTTCAAAGAAACAGAATACTTCAATCGTTTCTCAGGATACAACTCATTGAATGCTTCTTGAATTAGGGATGACATCACGTATGCACTTCGTACCTCAAAATAGCTGCTGCCTTGCCCAAGTCTCTTAATTGGACTCCTTCCCTTGTTTGAGTTGAAATAATGCGGACATTTGTTCCGAAAGCCTTTGCAGCAGCCTCGAATTCTTCAATTTTTTCATCGCTCAAATCTTCTGATAAAAGCAAAATATCAACAACGCCCATCTTGAGCTTGTTCATGACATCAGTTTCGCCATAGGAGACCATGTTCTGCTTTGTGGCAAGCGTTTCAAGAAACTTGCTGACTATCTTTTTTTCTTCCGTAACATCTTCCTGCGCCAGAACATCCTGGCTTTTCTCAAGCAGCTCCTCAAGTCCAAATTCACCAGTATAGCTCAAATCCTTAATCGCTATGATTTTCTTTTTCACTTCGTTTGTTATGAAATCCCCTTCCACAAGGTCATATTTTGTAGGGCCTGGCCCGCCTACAATGATGCCTTTTAACCCTTCCATTTTCAAAAAAGTCTCCTTCATATACTCAGCTACTTTCTTATAATGGTCTTTTGCGGCGCCTTCAATTTGTCGAGAAAACCTCATTGCAGAGTTATGAACAAATACACCATTGGCTATAAAATTTTGGTTCATTACAGATATATCCACCATTTCTGCATTTTGCTGCTTTACTTCAATCTTAAGAATTTTTACAGGCAAGATTTTACTATTATAAATTCTGAGCATCTCACTTTTAAGTTCGCTATTGGTTATCCTTGGTATAAACCTATTATAGAAAACTACTTTACTTATCATTCTCTTGTTTGTAAAGAATGAAGGTGCTCTAAATTCATGTGTTGTATGGCCATATTTTCTTAATAATCTCCCAATATTTCTGCCTGAAGTTATAACTTGACGAACTCTGCTTATATTTTTTGCAGATTTTATTTTGTTTTTAAGCTTTTCTGACTTAGATTTAGATGAAAATCCTATGTGCCTTTCAAATAGGCTCAAAGACTCTTTATCTGATATCTCCAAAGTAAACCTAGATTTCTTGCTATAGGGATTGCGCCTATTGTCATACTCCAAAATGGAAGACAAGACTCCGAATCTTAACAGCGTCATTTGGGTTTGTTGAATCAACCTTTTATTATTCATGCCTATTGCCAATTTGCTTGAAACATAACCTTCTGCATCAAATAATCCCTTTAAGAAGCCGGAAACAACATCATCCTTAGACTTTAGGATTTTTTCTGGCACTTCTGTGTCTAGAGTTTTTTTAATTTCAGGAAACTCATCTTTAATTAACCTCACAAGAGGTCTGCTAGTAATTCTTAGCTGATGGTAGTTCTTATCTTGCCTGAATCGATAACTTATATTGAAGTTGAAATACTCCTCAAATTTCTTTTTATAACATAAAGCAACATCTCCTTTTTGCTCAGAAAAGGTAATCCTATCAATTTCCATTGAGCCATCTCCTATAAGATAACCAATAAACTGGGCAAAATCAGGAGTTAGTTTTTCCGGAAGTTTTACATCAACATTTTGATGGCCGTATTCCTTGGTATACTTTTTTAAGAAGTCATCAAAGCCTACCTCTAATTCCTCGCACAGAAGTTTTAATACATTTCTGTCTATATGGAGCTTACCAATTTCATAAGAGGATATTGTTGTTTGTGCCACATTGATTTTTTTAGCTAACTGCCTCTGAAGCAGTTTCTTATCTAAACGTTTTTGATTTAAGAGTTTTTGCCCTTCTTTGGAAATAATAAAGGAATTATAATGTCTTTTAGAGTTAATATGCTGCTCTGCACCCTCGACATTGATCTTTTCTGGCATTATTAAATAATCACCGATTTTCAAATCTTCAGCCGCTTTTTCAACAATACTATCAGCAGTCAAAACAAAAAAAAGGTGGTCCTTTGAAGATTCTACTTCCAATCTTGGAGCAGTTGTAATAATTTTGTAAACTTCTTGTTTATTAATATCCCACTTGTTAATTATAGCGGAATCACCTATTGATAAATTATCTTGAACTAAACTTTTAAGGTATAGGGGATTATGAGAATTTTCAATTGGCAGGACGAGGCCATCGCTTGATTGGATTAAAGTACCTTTTACAAGGCATTGTCCCCCAGCCTTAAACTTTCCCGGCACTTCAGAATGTGTTTTAACCAGCGGAATTATCGTTTTTCCCTTCAATAAGGCAATATTCGCATCTCTCCTGTCCATTACCACCAATCCATAAACTTCTTTGACATCGAGCATGTCCCTTAGAATGTCAAGGACAAACTCCTTGTCGCATCTGTAGATTCTTGTTTTCAGTGGCACCGGCGGCTCGATGCTCCAGACCTTGAAGTCCTGCTGCCCCTCCCTCTCAGCAACGTTTCCGGAAAATACAACAAGCCCGTTTGGAGGTGTTCTTTTGAACAATTTCAAATGCTGTATCATCCTTTCCAAAGCGTCTGTCACATTTTTTCTTGTAGAGGCTGACTTTATGTTCGAGGCTGTTCCCTGCTCCTGCGCCAGATGATTCACTATCTTGTTTAAATCATAATCCTGAGGAATGTACACACTAACTAATTCTGTATGCCTGCCTCTGAAGTTTTCCAATTCCTTGATAAATTTCTTCAGATGAAATCTTTGCGCTTCTGTCAGTGACATCTAGGTTAAACCTCGTGGTTTTTAATAACTTTTCCTCTACTCACGTGTAAAGGCAATTACGACATTCATCTATCCGTGATAGCTTAGCTTCACATTATTGCGGTCGTATTCAAGGCATAGCACCAATCATATTAGCAGGCTTGCTTTTGCAGCAGGGGCCCATGTCAAAATCGGCGTCGCCTCATGATGCCTTACATTTCCTTTGAGGAATGTAATTCCTGTTATTCTTAAGCATTGCGTATATTATCGTCAGCAATTTCCTTGCTGTTGCAACGACAGCAACCTTATGATTCTTTCTCTTTTTAATCCTGTGGTAAAATAATGCAAGCCTTGAGTCGTGCATTACCGCTATGTTGGCGCATTCAACAAGTATCCATCTTAAATTATTATTTCCCTGTTTTGAAATATGCCCGACATAGCACTTATCTCCAGATTGGGAGATTGAAGGATTTAATCCAGCATAACTTATTATTTTTTTCGCCTAATTAAACCTCCTTACATCTCCTATTTCTGCCGAGATCATCAACGCCGAGTAATAGTCAATCCCTTTGATTGACATAAGCAGCCTTGCTTGCGGGTTATACTTGACAAAATCCTCAACTCTGTCTTGAGTATTGTTAATTTTTTCTGTCAAAAAATCAATAGTCTTTAGGTAGTTGTCAAGCTCGAATCTGTCGCACATTGGCAAATCAAGCGAATAAAGCTGCTGCATTCCTGCCTTGCCGAATAAATCGCTGTATTCGTGCTGGTAGCCATGCCTTAAAAGCAGCGCATTAACTTTCCTCTTGACATCTGCCCTTAATCTCACCAATGAAAGCCTGTGCCTTGTTATCTGCCTTTCATATCTTGTCTCTAAAGGCGGGGCATAGCTTTCAGGCAGCATATTCATCCTTAGCAAATCTGCCAGGACTTTTGCATCGTGCTTGTCTGTTTTCTTCCTCGATGTTGCTATTAAGCGAACCCTTGAAGGATTCGCCAATGCAAGCTCCTTATAGCCAGCATCATGCAGGTAGTCATACACATACTGCCAGCAGCTGCACGATTCCAAAGCAATCTTGGAATCCTGTTGTATATTCGACAGAAACAAATCCATCGAATGAGGCTCATTCTTGAACTTCTGCTCAAGAATCACTTTTCCTTCCTTGTCCAAGACGCATCCTTGAATAAAGTTTTTATGCACATCCAATCCTACATACATTTCTTGCATAACTAATCACCTCGTATGGTTTTTATATTTGTTTTATGCTATTGCATAGCAAATATATTAACCACGAGGTTTAATCATGCAATCATAGTAGTATAGAAATAATGATTGTTTATAAAGATTATAGGTGATTTTGCATTAGATTAATTATTAAGGGACCGTCTCGGAATATTTTGCTATGTGTTCAAGACGCGGCTTTGCTAATGTTATATAGTCACTTGTTTTCAATGCCATCGAACGGTCCAAGCGAGCTGCGTTGAAATAGATTTCATTATTTTTCAATAGTTTTGGGTCAACAATTAGTTCCATTTCAGGATTAAAAGAAAATGGAAGAATCGTGCCTGCTTATATAGAAAAACTGAAATAGAAAGATATATAAAACGAGTGGGGTTTTCTAATAGGAAACATATAGATAAAATAAACAATTACCAAAGCTTGTTGGAAGTTCATGGGGCTGTGGTCTAGCTTGGCTATGATTTGAGGTTTGGGACCTTAAGACCCCGGTTCAAAAACTAAATATTGAAAATCCGGGCAGCCCCATTTGAAGCAAAATGAAAACAGAAGAAAAATTAGGATCAGTAAAAAGATTTGGAGCAAGATATGGAAGAAAGCCCAAACTCAAATTCTCTAAAATCGAGGCCGAGCAGAGAAAGCTCCACAAATGCCCTTACTGCAGCAAAACAGCTGTCAAGAGAGTAGCTGTCGGGATATGGCACTGCAGAAAGTGCAATGCCAAGTTCACAGGCAAAGCATATGCTATAAGAAGCATCACACCAAAAGGGGAGCCTTCAGAAACTATTGAAGAACAAGAAGCTATCGTGAACGAGGAAGTGCAGGAAGAAGAGCAGGTTTCAGAGGAAGCATAATGGCAGAATACAAATGTTTTGACTGCAACAAAAAAGTTGCCATGGATTACTTAAGAAAAAGGGTGAGATGCCCTTACTGCGGAAGCAAGATACTTTTTAAGCCGAGGACAGTGGCTACCAAAGTAAAAGCCAAATAACAAAAACCTGTTTTTTCAAAATATTTTTTATATCTCAAAGGTAAAAATGGATGTTTCAAAGGAAACAGAGCAGAAAATAAGCCAGCTGCAGATGTTCGAGCAGAGCCTTCAGAGCTTTCTTGGGCAGAAGCAGCAGTTTCAAGTTCAGCTTGTCGAGATTGAATCTGCTTTGAACGAGCTCAATAATACTGATAAAGCATACAAAATTGTAGGCAACATAATGGTTGAATCTGATAAAGATGAGCTGAAAGCTGATTTATCCTCAAAAAAGGAAATGCTTGAGCTGAGGATAAAGACAATGGACAAGCAGGAAGCCCAGGTAAGGGAGAAGGCCTCAAAGCTGCAATCTGAAATTCTCAAAAAAATAAAAAAGGAAGATTAGATATGGATAACATGGCAGAGCAAATAAGCGAAGTAGGCACTGCGATAAGCAGATTGAACGAAATACATGGGGATGTTGCGGTTCCTAGGAATGTAAGGACAAAGATAGAGTTGATAATAGGCACGTTGAGAGATGGTGGAGAATTACCAATCAAGGTCAATAAGGCATTGAACGGGCTTGACGAGATTTCAAGCGACGTTAATCTTCAGCCTTATACCAGAACCCAAATATGGAACATTATGAGTGTGCTTGAAAGATTATATTAAATGAAATATGCTCATTCAATAAAACTTACTGCTTTTTCTTATGAAAATGAAGATAGCAAGTCCATTCTGGAAGCTTTACTGAAATTTTTTCCATTCAGCCTTGAGGACAGCAAAGTTATTTTGAATAGGACAGAAGCTGTTGGCTTTAATGACAAGAAAATAGAGGTGTTTGAAGTCACTCTTGTAAAAGACAATCTGATAGATCAATTTCTTAGAAATCTTTTAAATAACATGGACAAAAATCAAAAAGAGCAGATACTTAACCAACTAGAGTCAAGGCTTGACAAAAATCTTGATTTTTTCGTCAGATTTGACAAGAATTCATGGATTAAGGACGAGAGATTAATTTTAACAGATTCTGGCAAATGCTTCCATCTAAAAATCAGACTAGCGGCATTCCCAAAAAAGAGAGAGATAGCTTTAAATTTAGCTAAGAAGGACAAAAATAATTATACAATAGTTGTCCGTTCGTAATACAAAGAAAACCTTACGGGTTTTCGAGTGCTCAAAAATTTCATCAATTTATAATAAATACGTGAAATTTTTGACAAGCAAATGACTTATTTATGTATAAATAACTGTGTCATTTGCTATAATAGACAAAACAAGATAATAAGAATGATATAATAAAAAATCTACAATGCCAAGAGTAAAAATTGCACCCTCAATACTTTCTGCAGACATGTCTAAAATAAACACGGAAATGAAAGAGGTTGAAAAATATTCTGATTTTATTCATGTAGACATCATGGACGGCATTTTTGTGCCTCCCACAACAATTGACTCAAATTTTGTCAAGGCAATCAAAACAAAAGTTCCGCTTGATGTTCACTTGATGGTGCACGAGCCAAGCGATTCCTACATCAAAGGCTTTGTTGATGCAGGGGCGTATTCTATAACAATACACGAAGAGGCATGCAGAAATCCTGAAAAACAGCTTAGGTTTATAAAGAAAAATAAAATAAAATCATGCATTTCCATTAAACCAAAAACGCCCTTAGGCAAAATAAGAGAATATCTGGATATTGTTGATATGGCTTTAATAATGACAGTTGAGCCTGGCTGGGCGGGTCAGAAATTCATAGACTCGGCAATGGCAAAAGTGAAGGAGTTAAGAAAGCTGAAGCCGAAGCTCGACATAGAGGTTGACGGCGGCATAAACCCGTACACGGCCAGGATCGCTTATGAAGCAGGAGCCAATGTTTTCGTTGCAGGCACTTCTATATTCGGCAAAAAAGACAGAATTTATGCGATAAAGGAAATTTTGGACAGATTGAAATAAATTCGCCATAATCTTTATAAAATAACAAGAATAATAAACTAAATATGCCAAAAAAATTTGTTGTTACGCCGTGGGAAGTAAGCGGAGAAATAGATTACGAAAAACTAATCAGGGAATTCGGTGTCAAACCGCTTGATGACAAAATATTAACAAGATTGGAAAAAAATGCAGGCGAACTGCATTACTTTCTTAAACGAAGAATCTTTTTTGCGCATACTTACTTTGATACAATCCTAGACCAGTTTGAGAAAGGAAACAAGTTTTATCTATATACCGGCAGAGCGCCGTCAGGTCCTGTGCATCTTGGGCATCTTGTGCCTTGGATGTTCTGCAAGTGGCTGCAGGACAAATTTGACGTAAACCTTTTGTTTCAGATACCCGATGAGGAGAAATTTCTGTTCAACGAAAGCTTGACATTTGATGACACAAAAAAGTGGGCTATGGAAAACATTTTGGATATTATTGCAGTAGGATTCAACCCGAAAAAAACCAAAATATTCCTAGATACCGAGTACGCAAAAACAATGTACAAGCACGCCTGCAGGATTTCAAAAAAAATTACATTCTCTACTGCAAAGTCTACTTTTGGTTTTAACGACTCGAATAATCTTGGCGAGATTTTTTATACGTGCATGCAGTCGGTTCCGGCATTCCTGCCAACTATCTTGGAAGGTAAACCAACCTACTGCCTTATACCTTGCGCCATAGACCAGCAGCCTCATTTTTTTCTTACAAATGACGTAGCGCCTAAATTAGGGTATCCGAAGGCAGCGACAATACTTTCGAGGTTTTTGCCCGGGCTGCAGGGAATGCACCAGGAAGGAAAAATGTCCTCTTCAGTAGAGGCTACGACAATTTACGCAACAGAAAGTCCCCAGCAAGTCAGGAGCAAAATAATGAAATACGCATTTTCCGGCGGCAGGGAGACAATAGAAAAACACCGCAAGCTGGGTGGCAATCCGGACGTAGATATTTCTTACCAATACTTGACATATCTCTTAGAAGATTCAAACAGGCTCAAGCAGGTCTATAATGACTACAAATCAGGGAAATTATTGACAGGTGAACTAAAGGAATTTGCTGCAGAGGTTATAAATAAATTCTTAAAAGAGCATCAGATGAAAAGGGAAAAGGCAATAGGCATGGTTGAAAAATTCATGTTAAGGGATTAAACAGTTAAGTTTAAATAAAAGCAAACTAAAGAGCATAAAAAAGAGGTTTTATAATGGAAAAGCACTTCAACATAGCCCCTTTGTCAGGGGGCTATATGATCACGAGCATTGTTGGCTTTTTGATTTCTGCATTTTATGTTCTCCCTAATTCAAGGACATGGGGATTCACTTTTGTATTATTCTTTACATTGATGTTTGTAGCTTCTCTCATATCAATGACTTACGCTCCAACTGACTGGCCGTTAAGTATGAATAAGGATAGATTTAGAAAATGATTGAATCCACTGAGATATTGCTGAGGCTCGTTCTTTCAGTCGTATTTGGAGGTTTGATAGGCTTGGAAAGGGAAGTTGTGCACAAGCCTGCAGGCGTAAGAACGCATATGCTTGTTTGCCTTGGCTCTGCACTCTTTGTTTTGATGACTCTTGAAACATTGCCGAACGAAACAGCAAGGATAATTGCGGGTGTTGCAACCGGCATTGGATTTCTGGGAGCGGGCACTATCTTCAGGTCAAAAAGCGAAGTCCATGGCTTGACAACAGCAGCCTCGATCTGGGCTGTCTCAGGATTGGGAATAGCAATCGGGCTTGGACACTATTTTATAACTGTAATATCGGTAATCCTCACATTAATAGTGCTGCAGCTTAATAAATTTGAGTTTTTTAAGAAATTATGAGGAAGGTAACCTCAAATGGCATTAACAAAAACACGATTTTTTATCGTATCTTTCACTTTCTTATTTGTCTTTATAGTCATTTTTTCAATTGCTTACGCGCTGCTTTTTGTAGCTATTCTCCCTTTTAGACCGCCAAGCGATTTTCTCTACAATGTTGCTGAACATCCTTTAATAGTTATAGAGAACTTTGAATAATCCTCAATTTTGCCACTTTACATTCAAAGTTCTCTTAGAGAATTTTGACAATTATATGGATATTCAAAATTCTCTATATCTATTAGTTTCTTAATATTAATTATTTTGTTATACTTCTTATCTGCCGTTCTATTCAAATCGTATAATATTGAAACCAATGAATTTTTTTAATATTCCTTTTTGAATGCGGATTATTAGCTATCCTAAGCATTTTCATTAAAAATTTATTAGGTTCCCTACTATTTCTGCTGGTATTTTCAATACTGAAAATCTTCTTGATTATACCAAAATTTTTCCTTGTTTTAACTCTTTCTAATCTATTATTCATTGGTTATTTATTTCTAACAATAGTATACCTATTATGGAGAATATCATACTTTCCAGATGGGCAAATGCCTTCTAAAAAATACAGATTATAGCTATCTTCTCCGTCATCCTTTTGAGTGCTACAAATTTTTACTCAACAAAGTCCCTAGACAAATCTTTTTATAAATATCAATTAGAAGAAATTGAAATAAAAAAAGAATGTATAAACCAACTTCATAATGGAGAAAAAGAAATTGTGGGGAAATGTAAGCATTTGTCAAATAGCATTGGATGGGGTTTGCCGTGTGGTATGTTGGCAGTCATAGCAGAAAAAAATCAATCTATTTGCAATGAAATTTTTCCTATTAGTGAAGATTTTAAGGATTTGAATTTGGAGATACTCTCTGAATGTGAAAAACTAACATTAATGTTAAACTACTAACTTAAAAATTATGAATGTCACCTATTTTTGAAGGATTGTTATTTTGCTATAGGGATATTTTTGCAGGATAAATCAATTTGCAAAAAAGAAGATGGAATTAATAAGAAAACATGTTTATCGCTGATTATTGATTGAAATATACTAAATCTCAAACACTTTCTTAAGTTTAGGCAATGCAGTTGGAGCAGAGCCCCCGTGCCATGAGTATCTTGGCCTTACCCTTATTGGATACAACTTTTCATTTAGGTCATCAAATACAATTGCAGCGCCTTCTTCTGTTGGCAGCATATTAAGCTGCTTGTCAAGGCCTTCGCGCATATAGCTCTGCATTAAGCCGCCCAAAGCCTGCACATCTGCGTTTGCGGTTATCCTGTGGGCAATGACAATATCAGATTGGGTGATTACATCGCTGTGTATCTTGCCAGGCTGCTGCGATGCCAAAACAAGGGAAATTCCCGGCTGCCTTCCTTCCCTAAGTATGGTAATCAAGGGCGCTGTTGCCGGAGTTTTGCCTTTAATCGGCAGAAATTCATGCGCTTCGTCAATCACAAGCCACACTATCGGCTCCTTTTTTTCTTCCTTTTCCTCCTCAAAAAAATGGATTTCTTCGCTTATGGCTGCCTCCTCCTCTGCCTTTCTTACAACCATTCTTTGAACAAACAATTTTTGAGAAACCAGCCCGATAACCAAGCTTCTTAGGTTTTCAGCTCCGCTGGTTGTTGTGTAGGCGCTCACGTCCAAAATACTTATCTGCCCAGGTATGACAATATCTTCTATTAAAGTTCCTTCTTTGCTGAAGAGCCCCCATCTATCAGCAACCAAAAATCTGTTTATAACAGCATCTTTTATATTTCTCTCGGACCTGTCATCAGCTTCAACAGCCTTTACTATGTCTTTGATGTCGTAATCAGCGTTGCTCTCTTTTAAATTGTTAATAATCCTTTCAATCAGAATTCCAATCGGCTCTGTTACCAAAATATTGAAAATCATGCACCATTCTTCAGCATTTATCTCGCTAGTTTTTATGGAAAATGGGAAATCAGCCGGAATTCCCTTCTCCTTATATTCATTGTAAAAGCCAATTGGAGTGAAAATATTCACATTTATGCCTTTGCCTTCAAGCTCCCAGAAATCCAGCAGCCCTTTTTCCTTGGTGTTAGGGTACTTCATAGTCCAGTATATCCCCATTGTATCTAGCATAACCACAGAAAGGTTTTTCTTGATTTCCTCAGGCAAATCATAGATTCCCTCAGCAATAACGCCCATGCTATAGCTTTTTCCGGACCCGCGCTTGCCGACCACAAAAACAACATGCGATTTAGAAACATCAAGATAAACATTATTCGACAAAGAAACCGTTTGCCCCATCTTCACATAATGCTTGCCAAGAAATACTGAGCCTTGAGTGCCATACTTCTCCTTTTCAGCCTCGCTCCTGCCTATGAGGATGTCATACATGAGGAGGTAACCCCTTCAATATTATAAATGCTTTTATTGAAACTCTATAGTAATAAAAATATTCATGATTATTAGAAAGATTTATCTATTACCTTACTTCTGCAATCCAAAGATTTTAATGGACGATAAGACACAAAAAGAAAGGCTAGAGCAGGAACTAAGATTTCTTAAAGAAAGCTTTGAGGCTGAGGTCATAAGCAAAGAGGAGTTTGAGAAAGGCAAGGACAGAATAGGCAAAAAACTCGATGAAATAGTGGCACATGCAGATGAGCCGAACAATGCATCGCAGCAGGCGGCAGAAAAGCAGGATGAACAAAAACAAAAAAGTCCTGAGGCGGCAGAAGAAAAGGAGTCCGAAAAGATAAAGCTGAAAGTGATTCATGACGAGCCTGAGGAGCATTTGCAAGTCCAACCTCAAAAAACAGAGCAAAAAATAACAGAAGAAACTGCTGCTGAAAAGCCAAAACCAGAATACATTGAGGAAAAAAAAGGCGGCAGATTCTTCAAGTATGCTACGATATTGATTATTCTTGCTTTAATTATCTATTTTTCCTATTCCTCATTCAAAGGCAGTGAGCCGCAGCAAAAAATAAATGCTGCAGATTTTGTCGCCGCATGCAATTCAAATTCAGATTGTAATAAGGAAGGGAGGGGGGGAATCTGCGTGCTTCCGGGCACTGAAAACGCAAAGTGCGAATTTGTGGAAATTCAAAAAACAAATGTGCTTGTGATAAACGACAGAAAAAACTGCTTTAATTGCGATACGCAGAGAGTTCTTGGAATCCTTGAAAACTGGTTTGGGAATATTAATGCAAATGAAATTGATTACAATACAGAAATAGGAATGTCAATTGCAGAAAGATTCAGTCTGAACATGTTGCCTGCGTATATTATGGATGGGAATATCACGAAAAATCCGGGCTTTGAAAAATTCAAGCAGGCATTCACAAAAAAAGATGATAACCGTCTGTTAAATGATGATGCGGCTGGCTCATCTTTTTATCATAAACGCACCAATATTCAAAACAAGCTCGATTTGTTTGTAATTTTAGGCGACGAAGCCAGCACAAAGGCAGAGAATAATCTGAAAGAGTTCTTAAATGCTTTTAAGGAAGTCAAGTTTGAAAAACACTTTGCTGACGATGCATTGACAAAAGAGCTTAATATAAAGTCTTTCCCGACCTTCCTGATAAACAATAAAGTCAGATTCAGCGGAATTCATGCAGCAGAAACCATAAAAGAAAATTTCTGCCAGCTGAACAAGCTGCCAGAGTGCGAGAATAGTCTGAGCAAGAGTTTGGTTTAAAAAAGTTTATAAATAACATTATAGGTGATGGTTGTTATGTTATACGGCTTCATAGAATATCTAATGGTGGCGAATCTAACTCGTTTACGTCAATATGCAGGAGCAATACTACAAGAATCTCCCGAATATAAAGGTGCATTGCTTTATTGTAAATCCAGACGAAAAAGAGGCGCTTTTGATTAAAAATCCTACAATATCGGCAGCTATGTTTCGTGCAACTATTGAAAGACTTAAGGAAAAATCCATAAGAGTTACTCCTGCAAATTTTGATGAAATTTTTGGAAAACACGATCAACAATTGGAGTTAAATTTAGAAGGTAGGGTAAAGGAAATAAAAAATAAATAAATCACAATTCACTCACAGTCAACAAATTGACCCTTGTCTCGTTCTGCCTGACCTTTGAATCCATGCCAATCAGAAACTTTACATTGCTCTCTTCGGCGGACCTGACTATCTCCCTTTCAATGCTGCCGTCAAAAACAACAGCATGGGCATTGTGTATGCTTTTCAGGGTTGTTTGGATTTCACTTACCGGCACTTTTCCTAAAATGGAAAGCTTGCTGTCAAGTATCTCAGCTCCTCTCGTGCCTATCAGCTCCTCAAGCATCGTCTTAAACGCATTTTTTTCCTCATTTGAGAGCTGCACTCTTCTTATGTTAGGCGCAGGCTGGTAAGGGCGCTGCATAGGCCTCTGGAATTGCTGCTGATGCTGATGCTGCTGCGGGTGCCTTTTTACAAGCTCCATTGCAGTTCTTTCAGGCTCCCTTGAAAGCTCAAGCTTTGCCTGCTCCCCCGAAATCCTGCTCCTCAATGCCTTATGTATCTCTTTCGTGGTTATCTCCTCAACTTCCTTTCCATCAGGAGCTTTTGTAACAAAATCAATGTCAGCTACCATAGTCAATTCCTTTATTATTAGATTTCCGCCTCTGTCGCCGTCAACAAAAACCGTCACTACTTTCTTTCCGCATAATTCTATTATTGTTTCAGGCACTGAAGTTCCGTTGATCGCAATTGCATTCTTAAACCCGTGCTTTAGCAAGTTCAATACATCAGCTCTGCCTTCAACAACTATCACCTCATCGCTTTCGTCTATTGCGGGCCCTGCTGGCAGCCTGTCTTTCCCATACTCGACAATCTCCATTACCCTGACAGATGCGGTCACTTCATCTGCAAGTTCCTGCGAGTCTGGCATTGTGTTTTCCATCATTTTCTTCAAGAGCTCCTTCGCTCTTTCAACAACCATGCTTCTCTTGCTTATCCTTACATCTTCTATGTTTGTAACTTCAAGCTTTGCATTGCAAGGCCCTATTCTTTGGATTATCTCCAAAGCAGCCCCAACTATGGAGGTTTCAGCTTTGTCTAGAGAAGACGGTATTATTATCGTGCCTTTTGTTTTTCCTGTTCTTGTTTCTGTGTTGACTTCAATCCTTCCAATCCTGCCTGATTTCTGGAGCTCTCTCAGCTCAAGATCAGCTCCAAGAAGCCCTTCTGTCTGCCCAAATATGGCCCCGATTACATCTGGCCTGTCAACTACTCCCTCAATATCAATGTTTGAATGAATTATATATTTTGCCCCTACCGGGCTTATCTTTCCCATTTAAATCCCTCCGTGTACAGAAGAAGCTACCTAACCAGTAAGTTCCTTGAATAAGCTGAACTGATGAACATAATAGCTTCCTCAAATTTAAATTTTCTTGGCATTTAGAACAAGTTATCTTAAATTAGCCCAATACTTTACTTTATTGACACTAAATTCAAATCAACAATAATGAATGATAATGATGATAATTTTGTTCTAATGCTTTTTAATCATTAATATGCTGCCCGTAACACTAACCCCAAAGCTCATTGCTTGAATTTATCGTGAGCTCCATTTGGTACTCTCGTGACGGGCAATAAATGGAAAGATAGGGTTGTATATAAAGGTTTGTTTGGGCAAAGAAATTTCTCATAAATGCCAGTCTAGCGAGATAACTTTATCTGCTTTGTTTCGTAACACTTGTTCCAGCAATGTAGGAGGAACCTCAGACATATAAACAATAACTCCTCCAGAAAGAATGGGATACACTCTTTTTCCCGTATATTCTGATATTCTACCTAAAGTACCCGGCTCTTGCGTACCAAGCCTCTTTAAATAATAATTTATTTCACTTGGTTTCATTGTTATTAGTAAAGTAAATGCGAGTTATTTATAAACTTTTTTAATGTTTTGGTCTAAGATTATCGACTTAACCTCGCTAACCTAGCATCTATCTCTCTTATTAAAGCATCAACTTTGTCATTTTTCTTAACTGATTTTGTATATTTGTCTTTTTCAGAGTTGTAACGACGTACTGATAACTCGTAAATTTTATGTGGACCTACGTCTAAAATTATGAAACTTCTATTAAGCTGAATCCATGCATCAAGTTTGCCATCATCAGTTATAGAATCATCTGCCAATCTTTCTAAATAGCTCGCACTTAAATCCACTGCCTGCATTTTATGAAAATAACCATAATCTCTATTTAAATTTTTTATATAAAACCCCAGCAAAGCTTCTTGCGAAGCCCTGCTAGGGAAAAAGAGGTGATTGAGATGTTAAAAAATTATCCCCAACGTTATGTTACTACTGTAGAATAGAACTTATATATAAATCTTTCGGTGTTTTAACTATTTTAGAGTAGTATAATAAAAATATAACAAAATTTGACATTTGTTACTTATATAATAAATTTTTTTACTTACTTACTATAATATCATACTTATAAAAAATATGTATTTACTTATTTAATATGTATTATTAATTCAAGATTTAATGAGTAACTAAGATACCCTTAAATATCTGGTTTTATTCTAGGCAGCCATGTCAAAAAAATCAAAGCCAAAGGAAGATTTCAAGACTTGGGGGGATGTATTTGACCAGTTCACTCAGAGAACCATCTACAAACTGATGACTCAAGGTCATTTTGAAGGCTTGGAAAGCCCTATATCAATCGGAAAGGAAAGCAATGTATTTTCCGCTTTAAGGAAAGACGGCACAAGGGTCATGGTCAAGATTTACAGATTGGAAACTTGTGATTTCAACAGAATGTATGATTATATAAAAGATGACAAAAGATTTTTGAGTATCAAAAGAGGAAAAAGAAATATCATATTCTCATGGGTGCAGAGGGAATACAGAAATATACTGAAAGCAAGGCAGGCTAATGTCAGCGTTCCGACTCCATTGACCTTTTCCAACCACGTGCTGGTGCTTGAGTTTATCGGAGATGATGGAATTATAGCTCCAAAGCTTAAGGATGAGCTTCCAAAAAATCCAAAGGATTTTTTCGATAAAATAATTGCCAATATGAAAAAACTACATAAAGCCGGACTGGTTCATGCGGACCTGTCAGCTTTTAATATTCTCAACTATAATGAAAAGCCGGTTTTTATTGATTTTTCGCAGTGCATGCCGTTGGACAGCTCAAGGGCAAACGAGTACTTGGAGAGAGACGTAAGAAATGTATGCACTTTTTTCAAAAAAATCGGTTTAAAATTAGACGATAAAAAGGTCAAAGCCCAGATTACCGGAAAATAAAAAATAACTATAAAAATTAGATAAAAAATTATTCAGTATTTTTTAAATTTAAAAGTAATGGCAAAGGCGTTTAATGCGTTGTGTAAGAAATAAGAAACAATTAACTATAACATTAAATTCACATCTAAAACAACAGAACTTGCAACAAATATTGAGTAAAATCCAATAAAATAAATAAACTTAAAAACAATTTGCAATTTCAATTGAATAAAATGGTAGAATATTCTTATGAGTTAAAAGTTCCGAGGAACAGGGTGGCTGTCATTATAGGGAAGGAAGGCAGCGTTAAAAAGGAGATAGAGGAAGCCACAAAAACAAAGCTTGATATAGACTCTAAAGAGGGCGACGTTTTCATTTCGGGAGAAGATGCTCTCGGGCTTTACACGGCAAGGGAGATAATAAAAGCAGTTGGCAGAGGATTCAACCCGGAAATTGCAAGGCTTTTGCTTAAGCCTGAGTACATTTTTGAGGTTGTGGACTTGAACGAGTTTGCCAAGTCCAAGGAATCAATGCTTCGCCTGAAAGGAAGGGTTATAGGCAAGGAAGGCAAATCCCGAAGGCTCATAGAGGAACTGACAGAATGCAGCATCTCTGTTTTCGGAAAAACAATAAGCGTTATAGGACTGCCTGAATCAGCTTCTGACGCAAGGCGCGCAGTAGAGTCATTGCTAAGGGGCTCAACGCATGCAAATGTATACAAATGGCTTGAGAAACGAAGAAGAGAGCTGAAGAGAAGGGCAGTAATGGAGATGTGATATGCCAAAAGAGCAAGTTTCAGAAACAAAGGAATTGCCGATAGCATATGAGCTGGCTAAAAGGCAGAAAGAAATTTCAGTAGCAGAATTCTTTACCAAAAACAGGCATCTTTTGGGCTTTGACAACAAGAGAAAGGCTTTGCTCATGGCTGTAAAAGAAGCTGTTGACAACTCCCTTGATGCCTGCGAAGAGGCAAGGATACTGCCGGAAATCAGCGTCGAAATCATACAGATGGCTGAATTCAAGTATAAAGCTGTTATTGAGGACAACGGCCCCGGCATAGTGAAAAAGCAAATCCCGAATATATTTGCCAAGCTGCTTTACGGCAGCAAATTCCACACTTTAAAGCAGGCGCGGGGCCAGCAGGGCATAGGAATAAGCGCCGCTGTTTTATACGCCCAACTCACAACAGGAAAGCCAGTGAAAATAACTTCAAGGGTTTCAAAAAAAGAGCCTGCTTTCTACTATGAGCTTAACATAGATACCCAAACCAATAAGCCAATGATTGCAAAGGAAGAGACAGTTGAATGGCCAAAAGAGCATGGCACAAGAGTTGAGATTGACTTGGAGGCAGAATATCTTAAAGGCAGCCAGTCTGTTGACGAATACTTAAAGCAAACGGCAGTCATTAACCCGCATATCACAATTATTTACTCAAATCCTAAGTCAGAGCAGGTTATTTATGCCAGAGCAACCGATAAACTGCCTTCTGAGCCTAAGGAAATCAAGCCGCATCCATACGGGATAGAGCTTGGAATGCTGATGGACAAGCTGAGATGGACAGAATCACGAACCTTGCAGAGCTTTCTGACATCAGAATTTTCAAGAGTAGGGCCCGGAACTGCAAAAGAAATTTGTGAGCATGCTGCCGTTCTTCCAAACACAAAGCCTGCTGAAGTAAGCAGGGACATAGCGGAGAAACTGCTGCAGGGCATACAAAAAACAAAAATAATCGCACCTCCAACAGACTGCTTAAGCCCTATCGGAGAAGAATTGCTTGAAAAGGGCTTGAGAAAGGAAATAAGGGCGGAATTCTATGCTGCAACATCAAGAGCGCCGTCTGTTTACAGGGGGAATCCGTTTATCCTAGAGGCAGCAGTCGCGTTTGGCGGCGAAATACCAAAAGAGGAAAAAGCCAACATCCTTAGGTTTGCTAACAGGGTGCCTTTGCTGTATCAGGAAGGCGCATGCGCAATGACGAACTCAATAATGGAAACCAATTGGAAGCCTTATGGCCTGCAGCAGTCAGGCGATTCTGTTCCATTCGGCCCTGTTGTTATTGTTGTCCACATGGCATCTGTATGGGTGCCGTTCACAAGCGAAAGCAAAGAAGCTATTGCGCATTATCCCGAAATAATAAAGGAAATAAAGCTGGCACTGCAGGAATGCGGAAGACTGCTCGGCACTTACGTAAGGAAAAAATACAGGATTTCAGAGCAGATCGAGAGGGCCAACATGTTTGAGAAGTACATTCCCGAGATTGCAGACTCTCTGTCGGTTCTGACAAAAGAGAAAAAGGAAAAGATACTGCAGGGGCTGCAGAAGATGCTTGTCAAGCCTGAAATAAAAAAGGAGATTGTGGAGGAGGACGCTGACGATAAACTGTACAAAATGGAGTTTACTAAAAAAGGGTCTCCAGAAAGTCCAGAAGGCGAATGATAGTGATGTATATATAGCGAGCATGATTTATACCAGTGACATGCGATGTCCGCGAGAAACTCGCTTAACAGCTGCCAGAGTAAATTTTGCCAAGGCGGATCTAATTTCAATAAAAACAACCCAACAATGAAAAATTCAATAACGATGAACATTAACTTAAAAAAAACATGACAAATTCAATAAAAACAAATTAAAAAACTCAATTAGAAATAACCAAATCGCAAAATGAAGAAGCAAAATAAGAAACCAGTTAAGGAATTGGAGGATTTCGGAAGAAAGCTTGTCGCAGACATTGAAAAAGGCCGCAATCCGACTATTGAGTTCAGCGTGAGGAGCTTGTCTAATGTAGTATACGACACAAAAACAAAAACGCTTGGCCTTGGGGAAAAGCAGCAGCAAAGAACTTTCTTTAATGTCGGCCACGCAAAAAAGTTTTTGCAGACTCTTGAAGTTGCCAAGATAAGCAGGAATCTGCTTGACGTCAGCAAGCATGCCAGCTTAAGGGATGTTTTTTACATGGCCAAAAGGACAATCCCAGCTTCCAATATCAACATTGTTGATGACCAGACCGAAAGCGACAAGGCTCTGGAAGACTTAGAGCTGATAACTGATTTGTCAAGAGAGCAGCTCAACATAAATGCAAACAAGATGGGCTCTGTTGCGGGCAATGTAATTATTGAAGACGCTGGCGACACAATAAACTGGGCAAAGCTTGGTTCAGGAGGATGGAGCATACCGTCTAATGTTGAAGATATAGAATTCAAGAGCGTAAAGGCAAAGTATGTTATCTACATGGAGAAGCAGGCTGTTTGGGAGAGGCTTCATGAAGACAAATTTTGGGAAAAGCAAAGCTGCATTATCGTAACTTCCCAGGGCCAGACAACAAGAGGCATAAGAAGACTGCTGCAGCGCCTGTCACAGGAGCATGATTTGCCTATTTATGTTCTTGCGGATTTTGATCCTTGGGGTTTTTACATTTACTCTGTTTTGAAATTCGGCTCTATTAACCTTGCCCACATGTCAGAGTCAATGACGCTGCAGAATGCAAAATTCCTTGGCGTTACAGCAGACGACGTTGCCAATTATGACCTGAAAAAGCACTTTATAAAATTCAAGGATGTTGACTTGACAAGGCTGAAGCAGATTTCTGATTATGACTGGTTCAGGAAGAACAAGGAATGGCAGCGCCAGTTCAAGATGATGAAGGATTTTGGTGCAAAGCTGGAAATCCAGGCATTGTCGTCAAAAGGCATAACATTTATATCTGACAAGTATTTGCCCGAGAAGATAAAGAAGCAGCAGTTTTTGGATTAAAAATTCAATAAAAGTAAGTGGATAACAAAAAATCCAATAACGATTGAACATTAACTAAAAACCAATAAAAAAATAAATTAATTAAAAATGCCAGAGCAAAAACCTGAAAAAAAATCTAATGTTCCGGCATGCTGCGTCGGCTGCGTTCGCTGGGAAAAATTCGGCAAGCAGTGCTGGTACTATTGGGAAGGCAAGAAGCACTGCACGATGTGGGTCGGTTCCTGGGATGAAGCCCTAACGCAATAAACTATTTAAACAATAATTTATACTTAATCTCCATGTCCTATGCAGTAAGTTTAGCAAAATGCAGTTCTTACAGTCAAAAAGATGTAGACGCATCAGCAAGAAAACTTCTTGATAATCTTGGCGGGATTTCAAAATTTATCAAAAACGGCCAGAAAGTCCTTCTAAAGCCCAACATTGTCACTGGAATGGGGCCTGAAGAATCCGGAACAACACACCCTGCCGTAATTGAAGCGGTAATAAAAATTTTAAAGGAGCAAAATTGCGAAATACTTGTTGGTGACAATCCGTTCTCTGAAGATGTAATTGAGGCTATGAAAATTTGCGGCATTTATGATGTTTGCAAAAAGAATAACCTTGAAATCGCAGTTTTTGACAAGAAAATAAATGGTTTAAATGAAAAAGCCCTTGTTGTCAGGGAATTCCCGTTGACTCATCATTTTAATGAGGTTGATGCTATAATCAATATACCAAAACTGAAAACACATTCCCAGCTTTATTTTACCGGTGCTGTGAAGAACCTGTACAGCATTATGCCGGGCCCAAGAAGAGGATTTTATCATTTGAAGTACTCCAACATTGAATATTTTGCAAACATGCTTCTCGATCTTTATTCATTGCTAAGAAAAAAAGCTGCATTGAATATCATAGACGGCGTTTACGGAATGGAAGGAAACGGCCCTTGCGGCGGAAATCCGAAATTTGCCGGCATTCTCGGAGCTTCAGGAGATGCGGTTGCTTTGGATTTTGTGATGTGCAGTTTGATTGGCTTGGATGTTGAAAATCTGTCAACAATATACTATGCAAGGAAAAGAAAAGATTATTTGTTTGACGAAAAAAAGATAAAAATCGTCGGAGAAAAAATTAAAAATGTCAAAATTGAGCATTTTGCCGAGGCTGAATACCGCACTTTAAACATGATGCCAAATTTTGTGAACAATTTTAAGGATTATATAACCAAGCATAAAAACGAGCTGATTTATTGATAGAGTACAAAATTGATTTTAAGAATTCAGTCACAATGGATTTCTGGCAAGAGATTTTGGAAGCAGTCGGATATACTATTGGATGGGCAATAGACCTTAAAGTGAAACGAAAGCAATAGTTGTCCGTTCGTAATACAAAGAAAACCTTACGGGTTTTCGAGTGCTCAAAAATTTCATCAATTTATAATAAATACGTGAAATTTTTGACAAGTAAAGGACATATTTATGTCTAAAAACTTGTGTCCTTTACTATATTTTGTTTTAATTATGGCAATTTTAATTATTTATTATAATTACTTTTATGTTAAACCTGCAGATTATAGTACTTATTCAGTTTTGTTAAATAGTTTCAATGGACAGAATTAAGAGGAAATTTATCAATAACTTTTATAAACAATTCCCTGTATTCTTTCTTCTTATGGGCCAGTAGCTCAGCTTGGATAGAGCAATCCCAAACAGAGCGTCTGCCTTCTATTTCAAACCATTTGGTTTTGAAGCAAGCAGAAGGTCGGGAGTTCAAATCTTCCCTGGCCCGTTTTTTCAGTAATCTCAATCGTTCCGCGTAATCGCAGATTACGCATTACATGGTTTTCCACAGGCTTTTCTCAAAAGGTTGGTGGGAATCTTCCCTGGCCCGTTTTTAAATCACAAAGTTTTTAAATCTTTAATTTAAGAGCATGGAAATTAAGCAAAAGGAGGTGTTTTAATGGATCAAACATGCCACGACGGCGTATGCTCGAAATGCTGGGCTGGAAAATTCATAATATTTGGAGTGGTGCTTTTTGCATCAACATGGTACGCAAAAGCCACCAGCAACGTATACTTCATATGGTACGTGCTGGCCCTGCTGCTTGTGCTGAAGGGCATTATGAAATTGACAATGCCTTCGTGCGGCCACTGCAAAGGCGAGATGAAAAAAGGCAGGAAGTAAGTTCGCTTTATTTTAATTAAATTTTTATAGGCTAGATTTTTCTATGCTATTCTATGGCTTCAATAAGAAAAGTGCTTATAACAAGACAAGGGAAAAAATTCTACGCAAAAAATCTTAACGAGGATTTGCACACCCAATACGGCTTTATAAAAAAAGATGACCTGAAGGCAAAAGACGGCAGCCTGCTAAAATCAAACACAGGCAGGGAATTCTTTATTTTCAGCCCTTATTTTATTGATTTGTACAGGAAAATAAAGCGGGATGCGCAGATAATACCTTTGAAGGACATTGGGTTTATAATTGCAGAAACTGGGATTAACAGGCAAAGCAAAGTCCTTGATGCTGGCGCTGGCTCAGGGGCATTATCATGCTTTCTTGCATCAATTGCAAAAGAAGTGGTTACATACGAAATAAGGGAGGACTTCATTGAGATTGTTAAGTCGAATATTGAGTTCTTAGGGCTTAAGAACATTAAAATAAAAAATAAAGATATCTATAAAGAAATAGATGACAAAAACATCGATGTGATCATATTGGACTTGCCTGAGCCATGGAACGCAACTGAAAGCTGCTCAAAAGCCCTAAAACCGGGCGGCTTTATAGTGTCTTACAGCCCTTCTGTTCCCCAAGTTGCTGATTTTGTCAATGCCTTGAGAAAAAATGAAAATTTCGTTTATTTGAAAACAGTTGAGATTGCAGAAAGAGAATGGGAAGTCGAAGAGCGAAAGGTAAGGCCAAAAAGCCAGGGCCTGGGGCATTCTGGATTTTTGAGTTTTGGAAGGAAAGTAACTGGAAATTTATGATACAATTTTAATGTAGTCTGGTTTCCATAAATAATCTTCATCTTTTAATCCAGGAACTGGCTCTATTCTTTTAACACCTAAGAATATTACAGGCTCTTTTTGCAGAGGCGGTCTTGATAATTCTATACTCACACCTTCTTCCGAAAGTTTTATTCCTGCCAAAAGCCCTTCTAAGTCGCTTGGGTTTGTAGAAAGTTGCAGAACGCCAATAGGCTCATTCCAAATAAAAAAGCAGTTTTTTGGGTCTTTCCCGGGATTGCCTGAATCCTGATTTACCTGTAGTTTACCTGCATACATTTTATTTATCAATAAACAGCAACGACTTATAAATTTAACTCCGAAAAAAATAAATTAAGTAAAGAAACATTTATATATCAGTTATACATGTATAACTTCTATGATGGAAATAAAAACAAGAACAAAGAAATGGGGCAACTCTATAGGAGTTTTAATACCTAAAGAAGTAGTTAAAGAAGAAAAAATAAAGCCCGATCAGGAAATAACACTAATGATAAGCACGAAACCTATAACAAAAGGAAGAGATATTTTTGGAATAATGAAATTTAATAAGCCTACTGAGCAATTGATGAGGGAGGTAGATAAAGAATTTGATTTTGGTTTTTGAAATGTATTTCTTTGATACTTATGCGATAATTGAATTAATGAAGAAAAACCCGAATTATGAAAGGTTTGGGGATTTCAAAATAGTCACAAGTGTAATGAACATTGGAGAACTGTACAATATAATATTAAGAGAAAAGGGAAAAGCAGAAGCTGATAATTGGTTTGGAAATTTTAATTTTGAGCTGGTGGAGATTTCTCCAGAAGTCATGATAAAATCAGTCTATTTTAGGTATTTAAATAAAAATAAGAACATTTCTTCTACAGATTCTGTTGGGTACACTCTTGCGCTAAAGCATAATCTTAAATTCTTAACAGTAGATAAACAATTTGAAAAAATGTCGAATGTAGAATTTGTCAAGTAACATGTTCTTCAAGCAAATACAAGTCGGTCCAATGCAGAATTTCAGCTACATAATAGGCGATGAAAATAGCAGGGAAGCAGCTGTTGTGGACGCTGGCTGGGAAATTGAAAAGCTTATTGACATTGCAAATAAGGAGAAATTAAAAATAAATAAGGTACTTCTGACACATTCTCATTATGATCATGTTCAGAAAGTTAATGAATTGTCAGAGAAAACAAGTGCAGTTGTCTATTTTCACGAACTTGACTCCGAGTCAATAAACAAATCCATCAAAAATAGCGGCATTAAAATTATAAAACTAAAAAATAACGATGAAATCAAAATAGGCAGTTTAAAAATCAAAGTCATCCATACGCCCGGGCATACTCCGGGGGCAATATGCCTTCTTGTGGAAAACAAGCTGCTAACGGGCGATACTTTGTTTGTCAATGCTATAGGAAGGACTGACTTGGCTGGAGGGGATGCAATAAAATTGTTTGAAAGTTTGCAGAAATTAAAGAAATTAGGCGACAATGTTGAGGTTTACCCAGGGCACAATTATGGCGAAATCCAGTTTTCAACAATTGGCAGGGAAAAGAAGACAAATCCTTATTTTAAATGTAGTACAAAAGAGCAGTTTTTGAATTTGATGGGGTTGATTTAGGAAAGTTTAAATAATGGTTTTAAACGATTATTAAAAATATGAATATCAAAAAAAATGTCGGGTTCGGAATATTATTGGGATTAATTTTTGGACTATTAGGGTTTATTGGAAGTTATTCTGCTAATTTTTTATGGTGGTACCAACAAAGACATGAAAAAACTTTAATTTTAAGTGGTATTGTCGCTTTAGTTTTATTTTTTGGAATTATTCTTTGCCTTCTTCATTTGGCGAAAAAATCATCAGAATAAACTAATATTTTCACTCAAAAAACATACTATAAACACATTCATCCTTACCTTTATAATAATGTTCTTTCAAAGTTGTTTCATGTCTAAAGCCAAGCTTTTCATAGAACTTATGCGCCCTTATGTTGTCAGCATGTGTCAGCAAATATAATTTTCTTAATTTTGACTTATTTTTCTTGTAAAATGCTTTTGCGTCTTTGATTAACGCGTTGAATAATTGTTTGGCAACACCTTTTCCCCTGTAATCAGGCAGCACAGCAATCCTATCCAGCTCGCAAAGCTGGTGCTTTGGCAGCCCGTGCATCAGCCAAGTTACAATCCCTATAATTTTCCCGTTATCTTCAGCGACAATATAATTATGCTGCTTTTTTATTTCATTATTGAATGTATTAATCCCCTCTTTCAAATCTTTGATATTGTAGCTTTGAACAAGAACATTTGCAATTCCTTTTGCGTCTTTAATTGCTGCTTTTCTAATTTTCATTTTTTATAAATTTAATTTTAAATCATTATTGGATTTTATTGTTAATGTTTACTTATTTAATGTATTTTGCGCTGCCTGCGCTTGGCAATAGGCGCATTTCATTGTTTTATCACCAGTAATTAAAAAATAAATAAAAACTTAAATCCATCTTCTGACTTTTTTCTTATAATTGAGATATTGTTTTCCAAATGTTTTTTCTAGCAATCCCTCTTCGAAAGGCACATAGGCAATATTCATTACTACAAAAAATATTATTGGCGACAACAAAGACAGCAGGTTTCCTATATAAATAGACATTCCAAGCAATCCGATCGTCACGCCGAGATACATGGGATTTCTGGTAAATTTATAAGGTCCTTCTATAACGACAAAGGTTGGCTTCTGCCCAGGCAAAATCGGTGTCTTGTTTTTCTTGAACAGGTAAAATGAATAAAAGGTTGTCGACAAGCCTAAAACAAAAATTAGAATTCCAAAATATCTGGCATTTCCAAAAATAAACCTAAATTGAGGCAGCAAATAATCAACTAACCACGATAAAAACAAAAGTGCAATTGCAATGTAAGGTGGTTTTATTCTCATTTTTTGTTTTCTTCTGACATTTTTAATAAATTTTTAAGATGTTCTTGTTTCTGGGTTATTAATTAAGTTTATAAGAACCGCATACGTTTCGTTAGGGAGCTTATAATCCATAGGTTTTCTAGCTTTTAAGCTATCTACAACTTTTTCTGTAACCCCAAAAATTGCTGAAAGTTGGGCTTTTCCTTTTCCGTTTATGATAACTTCACGTTTAATAACAGCTTGCAAATCTTGATTAAATTGCAATTGTGATTCATAACTTTCAAATCTATACTCTAATGTGCCATCTCCAGAAACATCAACATACATCATTCCAGTATGTTCATAAGTCTCAAATCTTACCAGCCGAGAATCTTTATTAAAATAAACAAAACCTCTAATTTCACCAGAGGGCTTCTTTAAAAGAAATTGGAAAATATCCCGCTGTTTTTCAGATAATCCGCTTACCATACCATCAATTGTAAGTGTTAGTTTGTGCATTACGCATACTCTCGCCAAAAAATGTTAGATAACTAAGTTAAATATAACACTTTTTAAATCTTTCTATTTTTACTATTCAACAGTCACAACTTTAGCCAAATTCTTTGGTTGATCAATTGTTCTTCCCAATTTATCAGCAATATGGTACGCCAGCAATTGCAGTGGTACCACAGCAAGAATTGAGCTTAATGTATATAATGTTTTTGGTATGAAAATAGTATGGTCTGCCTTTTTCGGTATTTCCTTGTCGCCTTCTGTTGCAATGGCAATCACTATTCCCCCTCTCGCTTTCACTTCCTCTATATTGCCCAGTATCTTGCTGTAAGTGTAAATATCATGCGGCGCAATGAAAACCACGGGCATGTGCTCATCAATCAACGCAATCGGGCCATGCTTCATCTCAGCTGCAGGGTAGCCTTCTGCATGTATGTAGCTTACTTCCTTTAATTTCAAAGCCCCTTCCAGCGCTATCGGAAAGTTGACCCCCCTGCCAAGGTAAAGCGAATTTGTTCTTTTGTGGTAAAGCTCTGCGCAGTTCACAACCTCAAAGTCTTCATTAAGCACTGAGGCAATCTGCAGAGGTATCTTCCTTATTCCGTAAATCATATCTTTAATTTGTTTGTCATTCAGCGTTTTCCTTTTTTTGCTGAACAGGATTGTAAGCAGATAAAGGACTGTAAGCTGGGTTGTGAACGCTTTTGTTGAAGCCACACCTATCTCAGGGCCTGCCCTTGTGTACACCACCCCATCAGAAACCCGGGTTATAGAGCTGCCCTTTACATTGCATATGGAAATTGTTTTTGCGCCGTTTTTCTTTGCTTCTTTCAATGCAGCTATTGTGTCTGCTGTTTCTCCGCTCTGGCTTATGGCCATCACAATAGTGTTTGGCTTAAGTATTGGATTTCTGTATCTAAATTCAGACGCATACTCTACTTCAGTTGGTATTTTGGCAAGCTCCTCAAACATGAACTTTCCAACCAATGCAGCATGCCATGATGTTCCGCACCCAATAAGCTTTATCGAATCAATTTTTAGTATCTCATCATCTGTCAAGTTCAGCTCTTTCTCAAACACAACATCCCCATTCTTAAGTCTCTCATCAATTGTTTCTGTTATGGCCCTTGGCTGCTCGTATATCTCCTTCAGCATAAAATGCTTAAAGCCTCCTTTCTCGGCAGCCTCTTTGCTCCAGTTTAGCGTAGAAATCTTAAAACTCTTTTTTTTGCCTTCCAAGTCAAAAATATTTATTGTGTCTTTGGTTATAACTGCAATCTCCTTGTCATGCATGTAGATAAACTTGTTTGTATATTCAAGAAGCGCGGGAATATCTGATGCTAGGAACATCCCGTTCTTGCCCTTTCCTACAATAAGCGGGCTTTCATTTCTTGCTGCAATGAGCTTGCCCGGCTCTTCAGCGCATGCAACTCCCAAAGCGTACGAGCCTTTGACTTCTTTCAGCGCATTCTTGACAGCGTCCTCAAATCCAAGTTTTTTATGGAATTCTTCTATGAGATGAGCTATAACCTCTGTGTCTGTTTCTGATCTGAACACATGCTTTTTCTGAATCAGTTTTTCCTTGAGTTCGCTGTAATTTTCGATTATCCCATTATGCACTATTGCTATCTTGTTGGAACAGTCCGCATGCGGATGGGCATTCTCTTTTGTGACATTGCCGTGAGTTGCCCACCTGCAATGGGCAAGCCCAGAAAAGCCTTTAAGCAACGACGCATTGATCTTTTTCTGCACATCGTCTATTTTGCCTATGTCCTTTTCTATTATTATCCTTTTGTTTATTATTGCAAAGCCCGCAGAATCATAGCCCCTGTACTCAAGATTTTTCAACCCGCTGACCAGTACAGGCATAGCTTCCTTGTTTCCAATATAACCGACTATTCCGCACATGTCAAAAACCACCTTTAAAACCGATAGAGCATATTGCTTTCGCAAAATTGTCCAGTGGTTTTTGAGCATGCTCGAAAATTTTTGCAATTTTCATAATAGTTGTCCGTTCGTAATACAAAGAAAACCTTACGGGTTTTCGAGTGCTCAAAAATTTCATCAATTTATAATAAATACGTGAAATTTTTGACAAGTAAAGGACATATTTATGTCTAAAAACTTGTGTCCTTTACTATAATAAAAATTTTCAACATATTTTGACCTTTGTTTGATATATTATATTGAAAAAACAGTGCATCTCAAAAGAGGATAAGAGATGCACTTGGAGATATTTTATAGATGAGATTCAGGGATTATAGAACACAGCTTCTTTATAAATGTTATTAAAAAAATTATATGACTATTATAAAAAAAATTGTAATATTAATGAAGTTTAGATGGAATGCGTAATCGTGCTTCCTCTATGTAAGGGGCAATCAATTCATCTCGTTCAAAATCTTCAATAGCCAACCTTACAATATGCATCCACTTAGCTTCGTTATTTGTAGACCCAAATTTATCTGCACATCTTTTAAATGAAGATCCAACATTATCATAAATGCATTGAAATCCTTCTTGGTCCAATGAACCGTTTATTCTCCTCTCATTTAAAACATTAAAAAATGATTTATAGATTGCCCTAGAACCGAATAACATATACCTGTAATCCTTATACCCTTTAGTTATACTTTTGGGAGATAAAACTTCCAATGCATATGTTTCAACAGCATAAAGTGTACCTGAGTTTAAATCTTGGTCTTCATAACCTACTTTTTCGAGTAGCTCAATAATCTCTATATCATTTATGTCATTAAGTTTAGTCTCATATAACAGTTCAAATATTGTTTTAGGATGGTTATCTTTTTTTGATAAACGTTTAACTCCGAATAGGAAACTTGCCTGTCTACCTTTGATATAGAGAGTCTGTGGAGGTATTCTACTCTCTTCGCCTAATAACATATCTAGAGTCATATATGTTTGGTGATGTATATACCAATAAAAACCTTTCACTCCCAAATCCTGTCATAAACACAAAATCTATAACACCATTAAAAAACTTTTTATAGTAGTTCTGCTTTTTCATGCTTTATGTTTATCATAGACAAGCAGAAAAACGAAATTTACTCATTGCCTGCCAAGGAAATAAGCGCTGAGCATGCCAAGTCTGTAAGCTCTGGCTTGGCCAATAAAATACTCCATCTGCTGGCAAAAGAATCTATGTATCCGATAGACATTGCAAAGGCTTTGAAGGCGCATGAGCAGAAAATATACTACCATATAAGAAATCTCGAGAAAGCCGGAATCATCAAAATCGTCAAAAAAGAGACAAAGCAGGGAGCAACCGCAAATTTCTATGCATTAACAGAGCCCGCATTTGTAATCAAGTTCAAGAATTTTGAGACAACCAGCAAGATAGCGCAGATAAGAAATGAGTCGGAATTTCTGGAGCCTTTCATCAGGGATGGGCAGCTTGACGCTTTGATTATTGTCGGCTCTCCTGATCCCCACGGGCCCGATAAAGCAAGAAGCAGGGATGGATATTACGGAATGGATTTGGCATTATTCCTTGGAACGTTTCTTAACTATGTTCCAAAATTTAATGTTAAGCTTGATACAGAAGTGAGGGAAGACGACCTAAACAACAATCTGATTCTCATTGGCGGCCCTGTGGTCAATAAAATCGTAGAAAGAGCAAATCCGAAAATGCCGATAAGGTTTGAAAATGGCAACATAAAATCAACCATTTCTAATGAGGTTTATCCCCAAGACGAATGCGGCTTGATTGTAAAACTGAAAAGCCCTTTCAATAAAGACAAATATATTTTGGTTGTCGCAGGCAAGAGGTTCAGCGGCACAAGAGCGGCAATCATAGCATTTCTAAAGGATTTTGGGAAGGTAACGAATGGAAATGTGCATAACCCCGGCATCAAAGCAAACGTTGTTGAAGGAATTGACTTGGATTCTGACGGTATAATTGACGATATTGAGTTCAGGGAATAGGTTTTATTTTTGAAAATATTATTTATTTGATTAATGCGCTGGGAAGGAAACAAAATAAATAATGGAAAGACATTAATTTCACATTACCAAAAACATTGCGAAAGCCAAATATTGCATAGAGAACTTTGAATAATTCCTTATTTTCGCCATTTCATTCAAAATTCTCTATAAATAAAAATACTCGAGAACGACTTTTGGAAGCAGAGCGATGAAAATAAACCGTGGTGAATATCTAACTTAAAATCAAATGGTAAAAAAAGAAATTCGGGTTATTGGAATCGATGATGCTCCTTTTAATAAGTTCAAAGACAAGAAAACGCTTCTTGTCGGAGTTGTCATGCGTGGAGGTTCTTGGATTGACGGCGTTTTATCCGCAAAAGCCGATGTTGATGGAAATGACGCGACAAAGAGAATCTCCAATATGATTAACAAATGCAAGTTCAAGCCGCAATTGCAATGCGTATTCCTTAACGGAATTGCTGTTGGCGGTTTTAATGTCATTGACGTAAAAGAATTAAGCAAACAGACAAAATTGCCCGTTATCACAATAATAAGAAAAATGCCTGACATTGGAAACATTAAAAAAACATTAATAAAAATAAAAAAGCAGCAAAAAATAAAATTGATTGAGAAAGCAGGAAACGTCTTCAAGATTAACAATATATTTGCCCAATTAACTGGAATTGATTTTGAGGAAGCAAATAAAATTCTTAAAGTTGTGTGCACGAGAAGCCTTGTTCCGGAGCCTTTGAGGCTGGCGCACTTGATTGCGTCTGGAGTTGTTTCTGGAGAAAGCAAAGGAAGGGCTTAGGGCTTCATTTATAATCAGGCACTTTAACAAACTTTATAAACAAAAAAAATTATTAGTTTTTTCTCGATATATTCAACCAACAAAGTAACTAGATGTTATGCAAAGTTTGTTGTTGAATGTCAAAAACCAACACAATTTATGATTAAGAATCTTGTTGGTTTTTGAGCATGCTCGGAAATTTTTACAAGTTTTATGCATAATAAAAATTTCCAACATAAAGCAAATCAAAGATTTGCGAATGCTCGAAAATCTACGATTTTCGACATATCACGAACCCGCAACAAAACTCAATTATTTTTGCGGGTGAGTATAAAATTTTAAAATGGAAAAAATAAAACTTGAGCATTCCAAGGAAAAATCACACAGAAGGGACGCTTCAAGCTATTCAACTGGATTTTCTGACAATCTTGAGCCGCTGGAAGCCCTGGACTTAAGCAAAGTAAAAAATTTTGATGACATGGCAAAGGCTATGTCGAAAACCGCTTTTGGGGGCAGGACGCTTGGAGAGGCAGCTGATGTGCTTTATGAGATGGCAACTGACAAAGACTGCTTTGTTGTCGGAACTTTTTCAGGGGCGATGACTGTGGCAAAAATGGGGCTGATGATTTGCGACATGATTGATAAAGGAATGCTGAATGCAATAGTAAGCACGGGTGCTCTTATGACTCATGGTTTTGTCGAGTCTGTCGGCATGCGCCATTTCAAGCACAATCCATGCATGGACGACGTTGAATTATACGAAAAAGGATATAACAGGGTTTATGACACCATAGAGCTGGAAAAAAACCTTGACGATGCAGAGGAGATGGTCACCAATGTTCTTGACAATGTTGACAGAAATGAAATCTTGTGCAGCCATAAAATAACCAATTTTCTTGGAAAATATCTTCACGAGAATACAAAAGGAAGGGCAATCCTGAAATCAGCTTATCTTAAAAATGTCCCTGTTTATATTCCTGCTTTTACAGACTCGGAACTGGGACTTGACCTAGGAATCTACAGGAGAAGGCAGGACATAAAAGGCGAAAAACAATTCCAGTTCAACCCTTTCCTTGATTTGGAGCATTACACCGAGCAGATAAAAAATGCAAAAAAAGTCGGCATTTTCACAATTGGAGGCGGCGTTCCAAGGAACTGGGCGCAGCAAGTCGGCCCTTATCTTGACATAATCGACAAAAGAATCGGACATGGCGGCGGCTTTAAAAGATTTAATTACGGCGTAAGGATATGCCCAGAGCCGGCTCATTGGGGCGGATTGTCGGGCTGCACTTATTCTGAAAGCACTTCCTGGGGAAAATTCGTGCCAGAGAGCGAAGGAGGCAAATTTGCTGAAGTTTTGGCAGACGCAACAATTGCTTGGCCCATAATTCTGAAAGCTGTTATGGAAAGGATGGAAAAGAAATAAAAATAATCTAAACATAATAATACTTCCCGCTTTCTTTCTGCTCTCTATCCAATCTCGAATCCAGCTTGTTCACCCTAGGCCTGTATGTTTCTGTGTCCCTTCTCAATGTTATTCCAAGCTCTTTCAGGAATTTGTTCATCCCGTCTTCCATTTCAAAAGGCCCTGCCACACTGCCTTCAATTGCAGGCTTGCCTTCAAAAACAATGAGCCTGTCGCTTATGTAGTCTACAAACAGCAAATCATGGTCAACAATCAGCGCAGAAGCCTCTTTCTGCTCGATAAAATCCCTGACAACTTTCGATAGAATAAGCCTTTGCTCGCTGTCAAGGTATGCAGACGGCTCATCAAGCAAATACAGGTCAGCATCCTGCTGCAAACAATGCGCAATTGCAACCCTCTGCAGCTCCCCGCCTGAAAGCTCACTCAGCTTGTTTAATGACAGCTGCTGCAGGTTTAACGGGCTTATTATCTGGTTTGAATATTTTGAAAATGCGTCTTTTAAAATATCAATCACCAAAGCATCTGAAGATTCCAGATATTGCGGCTTGTAGCTTACTTTCACCTTTTTTGTTATATCTCCCTTGTCTTGTTCCAGCACTCCGGCCAAAACCTTCACGAAAGTTGTCTTGCCAATTCCGTTCTCGCCCAAGATTCCGATTATCTCGTTCCGGTGTATCGAGCCTTTGTGGGCTTTCAAATTAAAATTGCCGAGTTTTTTCTCAATATCATTCCAAGACGTAATCACCTCTTTGAAATGTTTTTTCTTGACAGGAGGCTTCTCAGCAAATTTTATTGTTGAATCCCTGAATCTGACATTCTCTTCCTTTATATAGCCTGAAAGATATACATTTATGCCGTTTCTTACAGGCTTAACTCCGCTTACAATTCCATAGCAATTTTCTTTGCCGTACATCAAATGCACCAAATCAGCAATGTAATCAAGAATTATCAAATCGTGCTCTACAACAAGAACAGAATTGCTCTCGGTTATCAGAGATTTTATGAATTTGCTGATGTTTATCCTTTGCTTTATGTCCAGATAGCCTGTAGGCTCGTCAAAAATGTACAGGTTTGCGTTTTTTAAAACAGTTGCGGCAATTGCAACCCTCTGCAGCTCCCCGCCTGAAATCTCCGCTATATCATTGTTCAATATCTCATTCAGTTGCAGCTCATTTGAAATATTCCTTAACCCGTTACGCTCATCAATTTTTCTTAATAATTCGATTACTTTCCCTTTGGTTGTTTTTGGAATTAATTCAACCTGCTGCGGCTTGTAGGCAACTTTTATCTCGCCGCCTTTTACTTTCTCAAAAAAACCCTGCGCTTCCGTGCCCTTGAAGTATTCTAACAGTTGCCAGTAATCGCCTTGCTGGCCTTGCCAGTCGCCAAAGTTGGGATTAATGACAGAAGCTAATATCTTGATTGCAGTTGATTTTCCTATCCCGTTGACTCCAAGTATTCCTGTGACTCTGCCTATCGAAGGCGTTGGAATTGAATAAAGCACAAATCTGTTTTCGCCGTAGCGGTGAACCGGCTTTGTTTTCATCTCTTCAGGAAGGTTGATTATCTTTATTGCAGCAGGGGCCTCTCGAGGACAAATACCGCAACCTGTGCACAAATGCTCGTCTATTGTAAGCTTCCCATTTTCCTCTACCCTGATGCACTCCTTCCCCGTCCTGTTTACGGGGCATATGCTTTGGATGTGCAGTTTTTGCTGCATGTCCTTCAGCTTTTCGTTGTCAACAATAGCTATTCGTGTCATTTTTAGGGCTATAAGTACAAGAACTCACTAGAAAAATTGTTTTATCCCGTTTTTCAAAATATGACTCATAAATCAATAAAAGCACCGATAGTTTTTAAATATTGTGATAATACCCTATGAGAATGAAATGCTCAATCTGCAGCAAGTCCATTGACACGACCTTTTTGAACAAGATTATAGGCACCTATATCAAAGACGGCAAAGGCAAACTGCATGCTGTATGCTTTGAATGCCAGAAGAAATTTGCCTCAAAAGAAGAAATTTTAAAAGCAATTAAATAGTTAATTTGTTCTAGTAACAAGATTTCAATCCGCCTGCGGCGCATTCTTGTGCGCCTCGGCATTCTGCCGTAAATGCCGCCTTGTTTCAGTGCCCCTCCTCGGCGCAAATACATTATTATAGTTGTCCGTTCGTAATACAAAGAAAACCTTACGGGTTTTCGAGTGCTCAAAAATTTCATCAATTTATAATAAATACGTGAAATTTTTGACAAGTAAAGGACATATTTATGTCTAAAAACTTGTGTCCTTTACTATAATGCTTTAAGAAGTCGCTCTCGTTATTGTTCATTTTTTGTTAAGTTGCCTTATCTGATGGATTTTTAAGAATATTTTAAAAATGGTAGAAGCATCCTTGCATAATTGCCTCCGTGGCTCAGCGGTAGACTCCAAGTTAGCTTGGTCTCACGCCAAAGAGCGGCGCTCTCGTACAACCTTTTGACAGGCAAAAAAGCTTGACAAAAAAATAAGGGCAAAGCGCAGGTCGAGGGTTCAACTCCCTTCGGAGGCTTTTTAACTATTAGATAGTGGTAAAAATAGAAAGATTTATAAATAGTTAATCTTCTGCACGTATTCAGCAGAATGTGAAAATGAACGGATTAGAAAGAAGAATAAAGAAAACTGGCGGAGGAGAGCCTCGTAAATCGACATGTAAAAAGACCTTTTCCGAGCGAATCTCAGAGGGAGTAGACAAACTAGAATATAGACTAAACCCTGTCCTGGAAGAGTATGCTTGGCGGTTCAAACGAGGATTAGACAGAGTTTCAGAAGCCACTGCAATTTTAGCCGGCAGTGCTTTTGCGATTGAGAAATACACTAGGGGCATATTTGAGGCGCATGATTCTGGAGACAGGGCAGCAATTGCCATGACGGCAGGAGGAGTAGCGGCATTGCTAGTGGGCGCAATGGGCGCATGGCATAAACGGCAATATATCGGAGAAAAGATTAGTGAATGGCGGCGCCATAGCAAAAAGAATAAAGCAAGGCACTGGACAGCATTTACCGGAACAACTGCAATACTACTTGGTATTCTAGCCCGTATGGAATATCCTATTCTATATGACCGTATAATCAATCCGCCTGCTGTTAGGGAAGTCAGCTATACTTCTCCCGAGGTGCCGCCATCAGAATACGTTGAAGTTAAAGGAATCCCCCGCCCATTGCAGGCAGAAATTTATTGGATGACAAAATCACAATGGGCAAGAAACGAAATGACAAAGCAGATAAGAAAATTTGATACGGAATATAAGGCATTTGTTGAGAAATATTTCAATAAGTATCTTGCAAAGGACGGCAGGCTTTCACTTGAGGATGTTTTTGGGATTATGAGTACAGAGTCTAAGATGGATTCAACTGCAATCTCTGACTGGTCAGCAGGAGGGTTAATGCAGGAAATGCCTTTTGTAGTTGAGAAACGCAAGGATGAATGCGGCGGTGGCAGCCTTTACATTACTGAAAATGTGAGAAAAGCTAAAAAAACAGGCGACAAAAAATATTACAAACCTTATGCAAATGAATTGAAAAATTTAAAAGCCAAACATACTAAAGTGGAACTTGCGAGAAGATATGCAGCTTTTGATCCCGAGAAAAATATTTGCATGGGGGTAAGGCATCTAAAATTTTTAATGGACAGATACCCAAAGGACGATAAGGATAGCCTGCTTGTTAAGTATAACACCAATGCAAACTGGGTAGAATACGCCAAGGCCGAGATGGGCACCGATAAATTTGCGGAATATGCCTCATTTTTCAGGCAAAAAGAAAGTCGTGATTACCCCTATAAAGTCAGGGCTGCAGCCCATATTTACAAACATACGCCCCAAGATAAGGAAGTAAGAAATAATAATTATTACATTAAAACTCCTACGGTATTGCAGTCCCTACCGACACAAAAGCAAAATGTTCTTAGAAGGTGATGCAGCCTAATTCTTTCCATATAGTAAATATATTCTTGAGAATACACTTTTAAGGAAATTTTAAAAAGGATTGGTTAAGTTTGCATGAGCAACTATGGGAATAGCAGCATTGCTCAAGCAGACAGCTCTCAGATTGCCTGATAAGGTGGCTATTGAGTTTGAAGAGCAAAGAGTAACCTTCAATGAAATCCAGCTGAACGCAAACAAAGCAGCTAACGCACTGAACAGCATAGGAATTGCCAAAGGCGACAGGGTTGCCCAGTATCTTCCAAACTGCCTTGAGCTTGTCTATTCTTTGATGGGCAACTTCAAGAACGGCAGCATTATAGTGCCAATGAACATAAGCTTCAAGGAGCAGGAAATCCACCATATTCTTTCTGATTCCGGGGCAAAGGCTGTTGTCACAGACATGGAAAGGCTTGCTGTTTTAAAAAAAGTAATTCCGAAGCTGCCGGAGCTCAAGCATATAATTTTGATTGACGGCAACGAGCAAAACACCCACAATTTTCATGAAATAACAAAAAATGCCGCTGACAAAGAGCCCGATACTATCATTAAAGATGAGGATAATTCAATAATCTTTTACACTTCTGGCACAACGGGAAAGCCGAAAGGCGCTGTGCTAAATCAAGTTAACCTAACATCAAACATCAAAGCCCTTGCGCAGGCATGGAAATGGACAGAGGACGATGTATTGCTTCTTACCCTTCCATTATATCATATCCACGGGATAGGGGTTGCTTTGTGCGGCTCGCTTTTTGTCGGCAATTTCGTAATCCTGAAAAAGAAATTTGCCGCAGAAGAGGTGTTCGAGGCCATGCAAAAAAGAAAAGTTACTATGTTCATGGGCGTGCCTACAATGTATTTCAAGCTTCTTGAGGTTGAAGGGCTTGGGAAATACGACACTTCCTCAATGAGGCTTTTTGTCTCAGGCTCTGCTCCGTTGTCAAGAGAATTGTTCCACAAGCTGAAAAAGGCTTTTGGCAAAGAAATTTTGGAAAGAGCAGGAATGTCAGAGTCGATGATGAACTTCTCAAACCCTTATGACGGCGAGAGAATTCCTGGTTCTGTCGGTCCGTGCCTGCCGGGAGTCAAAGTGCGGATAGTAGATCAAAATTACAGCGATGTTAGCGTCGGCACAGAAGGGGAAATACTTATCAAAGGCCCGAATGTCTTTAGCGGCTATTGGCATAAGCCGAATTACAACAAGCATGCCTTCAAGGACGGGTGGTTTGCAACTGGCGATATTGGAAAAATTGACGATAAAGGCTATGTTTATATCGTCGGAAGATCAAAAGACGTGATAAAATCCGGAGGCATAAACATATATCCAAGGGAGATTGAGGATGTAATTGAATCAATGCCCCAAGTCAAGGAGTGCGCTGTTGTAGGGGTTCCTGACAAGGAGTTTGGGGAGTCAGTCAAGGCTTATGTAGTCTTAAATCAAGGCTCTAAACTGACAGAAGATGAAGTGATTGACTACTGCAAGGAAAAGCTTGCCTCTTTCAAAAAGCCAAAGTTTGTTGAATTTGTAGATGCTTTGCCAAAGAATTCAATGGGCAAGATTCTGAAGGAAGAGCTGAGGAAGAAGCACAAGGGAAAATGATTACTTTCTAAATTTTGTATCTAGATTATACCTAATTTGTGATATGTCAATATATATTTTGTATCTAGAAATAAGTTTATGGATAGTAAAGTTGCTGAAAGTTTCAAGAACGATTTTTTAGCTATAAAAGAGAAGGGCTGGATTGAATCACATAGAACTCACGATACCGGTATAGGTAAAACCTTTGAAGATTTAATAGGAATTGTAGAAAATAACAATTTATTAGCAGATTACAAAGATGTTCTTGAAATAAAATCATCAAGAGAGTTAGCACAATCAATGATAACTCTTTTTACTGATGCTCAAACTCATCCTAAAAAAGTAAATTCTCTTTTACGAGAAAAATATGGACAAAAAGATACAGAATTTGTAGTCAAAATAATACACAGCACTTTTTCTGCTATCAAATTTAACACATTTGTTGAAAAATGTGGCTTTAAGCTAGACGTTGATGAAACAAATAAAAAAATATTCATAAGAATAAAGAATCTGCAAAGCAATAAGTTAGACGAACTTGAAATTTATTACACATTTGAGAATTTGAAAGAGATTGTTGAAAAGAAATGCAAATATGTGGCATACATAAAAGCCCAATCTAAAAAAGAAAATGGAAAAGAATTTTTTAAATTCAATAGTGCTGCTCTATTATCGGGCTTGACTTTTGAGAAGTTTATTGATTGCATTTTTGCCCAGTTCTGTCAATTCATATAACCTGCCTTTTCTGCTTTCTTCGTTAAGGCATTTAACTAGATTTTTATTTTTTAATTCTTTAAGAAATAAGCTAACATGGTTTAATCGTATATTTATTTTATTTGAGATTTCAGAAGGGGTTAAAGTATCATTGCCTATGGCTTGCACTATCTTCAATCTATATCCACTTGATTTTAATAAAGATACAGCGATTACCATCCCCTTTTGCATACCTCTTGTTTTGATACAATTAAATATATATTTAACTACAAATTAGATATATATTGAATACATATATAAAGTTTACTAAATTTCTCACTCATACCTCAGCGCATCCACTGGCTTTAATCTTGAAGCCCTTCTTGCCGGGAAGTATCCGGCTACGGCCCCGATAATAAAAGCAAACAAAAGGCATCCGATTATCAATGCAACTGGAAATTCCGGCCTGAGCAATGCAAATCCGTTTGCTGCAGCAGCAGCCCCGCCAATGCTCGCGACTGCATACCCAACTATCACTCCTGCAATCCCGCCAACTAATCCAAGAAATCCTGATTCAAACATGAAGATAAGCAGAATGTCCTCGTTTTTTGCGCCTACAGCCTTCATCACTCCAATCTCTTTAGTCCTTTCTATAATTGCAGTGTACATTGTGTTCATTATATTCACAAAAGCAACAAGCATTGACACAAAAGCAATCAAAACAAGCACGCCATTGATCATATTTATTACTGTAGTGAAAGTTGCTAATGCATCCTCAAATGTCTGCACAAAAAAATCTTCCTTTCCCTCTTCCTGGTTTTTGAATTTTCTTAATTTTTCTTCTATCTTTTCGGCAAGCTCGCCTGGGTTAACACCATTTTGGGAGCTTATCATTATAAACCCGAATTTGTCTTTTTTCTTGGGATACAGCTGCTCAAATGCCTTGTTGGTTATGTACACATTGGCATCATCGCTTGGATTGCCTACTTCGCCAAAAAAACCAACAACCTCGTAGGGATTGCCGTTGATTTTAATCTTGTCACCGAGCTTTGCACCTCTCTTGAATATCTTTTCGTCAAACTGGTAGTTGTACCCAAGAACTGCCTTGCTCAAGTCGCCGTTCCTGAGTCTTCTTCCTTTTATTATTTCATTGGCAAAGCTTTCCTCAATAAACTCTATCTTGTTTGGATCAAGCCCTGACACAAAATAAAACTTCTTCACATCCTCAAATTCTATTTCACCTGCTTGGAAATACATGCCTGCCATCTCATCAACACCCTTTATCTTGCTTATGAAATCGACATCTTCCCTGCTTATGAAAAAATTCTCGTCAGTTCCAGGCGCTCCAATCCCCTTTGCCTGCACAAAAATCTTGTTCCTTCCGGACTCATCAGCGAGAGTATTGACATAATTCTGAATTCCGATTCCGAAGCTGAGCAGCGCAAATATTGCAGCAATGCCGATAAGTATGGAAAGTATTGTAAGCCAGCTTCTCAATTTTCTTTTCCTTACATGCTGGAGGGAATATTTAATTTCATCAATTCTCATTTTGCGCTCCTTAGCGAGTCAACTGGGTTCAGCTTTGACGCCCGATATGCGGGCAGCACTCCAAAGACAGTTCCTAGTGCAAATGAAAACAGCAGCGCCCCGATAATCAGGAACGGGCTTATGCTTGCCTGAATCAGCTCAGAGCCTAAAACTGCTCGTCCAACTGCTGACAGCCCGAACGCAAAGCTCAATCCAAGAATCACGCCAATTATACCGCCGACCATTCCTAAAAGCCCTGACTCAACAAAAAATATCGTGAAAATGGCGGAATTTCTTGCTCCTATTGATTTCATTATTCCGATTTCTTTAGTCCTTTCGAGAACTGAGGTGTACATTGTGTTCATTATTCCAATGCCCCCAACAGCAAGGGAGATGGCAGCAATGATATAAACAAAAAGCTGCACAGCAAATAGGGTGGAGCTTAAAGCTTCAAGAGTCTGCTGCGGGCTGTTGACCTGAAAATTCTCCTCGCCTTTTTTTACATTCCTTTCTTTTCTCAGAAGTTTTTCAATGCCTTCCTTGACCTCGCCTATTCTGCCGGCATCCTCAACCTTTACAGCGATTACATTCACCTGAGCCTTGTTTGTGCCAATTACATCAAACATTGTCTGCTCGTTCATTAGCACTATGCTGTCAAAAATGAAGCTCCCTTTTTTTTCAAGAATGCCGACAACCTCAAAACTTATGCCGTTAACCAGAACCCTGTCGCCGGGCTTTATTGCCTTTCCAAAAGTTTCGCCCTTTTTGAAATCATTGCCAAGAACAACTTTTCTTGAGTCGCTGTCTTTCAGCAGCCTCCCCTCTTCTGCCTTCAGATTCACCATTGTTTCAAAAATTTTCTTGTTTTCCCCTTCAGGCACAGAAGCTGCAATTCCAATTCCCCGCTTGTCATTAAATTCCAAAGTGCCGGATTCCAAGTACCTGTTAAATGCCGCTTTAACTCCATTGACATTTTTTATTTTTTCAGCTAAGTCATCTGCCAATGGGTCAACAACGCCTGTTCCAGGAGGCCCTGCAAATGCCAATCCAGCTGCCTGAACTCCAAGCACATCAGGACCAAGAAAACCGAATTGGGACATTATAGCAACTCTTAACCCTTCACCCAAACCGATAAGAGAAACAACAGCAGCTATTCCTATGAATATCCCAATCATAGTGAGCCATGACCTTAAGCCTCTGTTCTTTAGATTTCTGACTGAATATACAAAATGATCCCTGTGCATCTTGAGTCAGGAGCTATTTTCTGTGCTTCTTGCGCCACATCCTGTAGCCAAAAAACCCTCCAACAATCACTATTACAACGATAATCCACTTAATTTTGCCGTTGCCTTCAACAAGCCCCAATCTTTTTGCCTCTGAGCTTGTGTAAATTGGAAGCTCCAGATTAACTTTCTTTTTGTAATCTGCATTGTTTGCATCCTTATATTCAATTGTCAAAGGCAGAATTGTCTTACCCTTGCTTGTTTTGTCAATGCCAAGCTTAAAGTCAGCAGTTTCGTAGTCATCCGAGTCTATGTTGCCCAGATATACCTCGTAAGGGGAGAGTACTTTGTACCCATCCGCCTTGTCAAGGTTTACATTCAGAAATTTTACGTCTGTAAGCCCCTTGTTGACAATTTTCACAGTCACTTCTCCTGTTTTGCCGGCAGTATAAACTTTAGTGCTATCAATATAAACAGATATGTCAGGCTCGGCCCCAACAACTACAGCAATAATCAACGTTTTTGAATAATTCTTGTTTATTATGTCTGAGTACTGCATTTTCAACGGCACTTTGTAGACTTTTGATTTCGCGTCGGGATCAGCCATCAAGCTGAACTCCAAAGGTATGTATCCTTGCGCATCAACAACCGATATTACTTTCTCATTTGTAGAGCCCACTGGCGCAAATGGAGTCTGCTCATCTCCGCTTTTTCCAAGATCGAGGGTGATTTTCACATCCTTGAGGATAGATGACGCATGGTTTCTGAGCCCTATCATCAATTTTGCTTTTGAGCCTGGAGCTACAACTTCTGGCGTTGTTGTGTATTTCTCAACTGAAAGTATTGCATCCTTAGACTGCACCTTAATGATTAAATCCTCTAACATGTTCCATAAATCAAAATTCTCTGTTTTGTACCTTACTTTTATTTCATGGCTGCCGTCAACGGCATTTTGGTCAACTTTAAGCTTGTACTTGACAAAGACTGTTCTTTCGCCGTTTTGGGATGTGCCCAAAGTGCCTAGAATCTTTGTTTTGGCCTCCCCGGGTAATAACGAGAACGGGTACTCTGGCTCTATATCAAAAACAACATTATTTGCCAGTGTGCCTTGGTTGTCCATCTTGAAGCTTACCTCGACAATTTTGCCCGGCTCTACAGGGTCAGGGTCCTGGTTTGCAAGGCTCACAATGATCTTTGGGCTTTCCCCATAATACTCTGAACTAACAGCTGCGCTTACCAGGCTTGTAGCCATTATAAACAAAACTAAAACTACTAGCTTCTTCATTTTAATCACCTTTCCTGTTATTTAACGATTTTATGACCTTCCCGTCTTTAAGGAACTCAATTCGGTCAGCATGCCGCGCCACATTACTGTCGTGCGTCACCGTAATTATCGTTTTGCCTTCCTTTCTATTGAGGTTCTGCAAAAACTTCATGACTATCTCTCCTGTCTTTGAATCAAGATTTCCTGTAGGCTCATCAGCTAAAATGACTTCAGGGTCATTGGCCAAAGAGCGTGCTATTGCAACTCTTTGCTGCTGGCCTCCCGACAGCTCTGCAGGCTTGTGGTGCATTCTGTCTCCAAGTTCAACGATATTCAGTAATTCTGTAGACTTCTTTATTCTTGTTTCCCTGCCAACAGACTGGAATACAATCGGCAAGGCAACATTTTCAAGCGCAGTCAGTGTTGGAATCAGGTTGAACTGCTGGAAGATAAAACCAATTTTTTTGCCCCTTACCTGGGCAAGCTCTGACTCGCTTAATTTTGAAATGTCATGGCCGTCAAGCAATATCCTTCCTTTTGTGGGAACATCTAAGCAGCCGATCATGTTGACTGCGGTTGATTTGCCGGAGCCGGACGGGCCCATTATTGCAAGAAATTCCCCTTCTTTTACGTCAAGGCTGAGCCCCTGCAGGGCATTTACTTCAACATTGCCCATCTGGTACACTTTCCAGACATTTTCCAATTTTATGATGGACTTTTTCATTTTATTGATGCAAGTTTTTTAATGGTATTCTTTAAAACGCCTTTAATCTTCTTCCTGTCTTTGCCTTTTGAATACAGGTCAAAAATCGTCGCTCTGAACTGGTTAAGCTCGGGGTTCAGCTCCTTGAACGGAAGCTGGCCTTTTTTCAGGCTGTTAAATACTTCAAGCATAAACCCCATTTCTCTTTTGTCAGTTATCCTGCCAAACACTTTCCACGTGGCAATCATCTTGTCCACAATGATATTTTTGCTTTTGTTGACAGTTTTGAGGTACTCTTTGCCACTGGATGTTAAAAAATAAAGCTTTTTCCTGCCTTGAACTTCGACTTCGACAAGCTTTTCCTTCAGTAATTTTTCAAGAAGCGGGTAAATCGAGCCAAAGCTCGGCTTCCAAGTGCCAGTATCTTTTTCTATCTGTTTAATTAAGTCATAGCCTGAAAGTTTTTTGTTTAGCAAGGTCTTCATTACAATCGATCTTAGATAGCCGGCCATCATTTATATCACATCCTATACTCACGGACAAAAATAATTATACAATAGTTGTCCGTTCGTAATAAGCAAATGACTTATTTATGTATAAATAATTGTGTCATTTGCTATATAAAGGGAGATTGCTGATGCAGTCTCTAATATTCAAAATCTATCGATTTCGATATATCGGTAACGATATATCTGTATTTAAATATTTCTTTTTTTGTATGCATTTGGCACTAATGAGAAAAACCTTTAAATAACCGCCTTTATCCACTTCTTTGATGAAAGAGAACAAAGGAAAAAAAAGGTGGGGCTTGATACTTTTTATCGTCTTCATAATGATAGGAACGTCTGTCAGCTTCGTTTTTTTGGATTTTGGGCCCCAAAATGAGATCATAAAAGACACCGAAATAAAATTTGTCAGGTACCCAGATCATCTGGAAGCAAAAATAAACGGTAATTATGCAGCTTTCAGTTTTTTGCCGAGCGAAGTCGAAAGCATTCCTGTTCCCAGCGATATCTCCAGCAGGCTCCAAAACAAGTTTGAAATAGACGCTACTTATGATTTTAACAGCACATACAGGGAAGCGATTGCGCTTGCGCATCATCAGATGGAATTAACGCTGGCGACGTACAACATTTATTTTAGAAAGGGATTTACAACAAATACGACATTCAATTTGCCTGTTATAACCTGCAATGATGCAACGCCAAATGTGCCTGTGATTTTCTTCAAATACAGTAACTCCACAAATATACACTATCAAAAGGACTGCATTATAGCGGAAGCTGCATCAAATCAGGACTTTATAAGAATAAAGGACAGGCTAGTGTATGCAATCCTTGGAGTTGTGAAATAATGGACCCAAGAAAAAAACTCAATATATTAAAAGGAAGCTTTGAATCGGAAGTTATTGATAAAGATGAATATAATAAATTGAAAGATGATCTTGAGCCTGAAGCAAGGGAGTTTGACAAAAAAATAGAAGAGCTCGATAAAAACGTTGCTTCGGAAGATCCAAAAAAATCCTCTGACAAGATTTTAATCATCAGCATAGCAGCCATTGTGCTATTGTTTGTTTCTGTATTCGCTTACGTCACTTTCAGTAAGCAGCAGCCGAAGACTTTGGAGGAACTGCATGTTTTAAACTTGAAGGGAAAGCTCAAGCCTGAGCAGGGATATGTGTACAAGGGAGTTTACAGTTTTGTTAAATTTGATGATTTTTGGTACACTGACTTGAATTCTCCTGAGGGAACAAAAAAGTATAGCATGAATTTTAGATATTCTCCAAATGATTTAAAGGCCATCGCCATAGAAGGCAGCCTTGATTTTGATTTTTTTAACAGCAAAAATGAGTTTTATCCCACGTTTAATCCAACAGGAAATGAGCTTACCCATGTTCAACTTGCAATTGCAGATTTTGACACGCATCTTGCAAAGGTATTTGAAAAAAATCCTATAGGCTCTTGCGACAGAAATGAAACAGAAATTTGCAAAACAAGACCGATAGTCACTTGTGAAGATAAAGATAAGATTGTGCTTTACATAAAAGAAGCTGAGAGATTTAGAGTGTATTATAACGATAATTGCATTGTAGTCGAAGGTTCTGGATTTGACTTGGTAAAGGGGGTTGACAGGATTTTATACCACCTGTACAACATCATGGAACAGGAAGAAGCATAGACTTTGATTTTTAAAATTAAAATATTTATTGAACATGCCATATCGTCAAAGGCTGAAAGCACAAAATGAAATTAACGCATTAACTAAAAACATTAAAAACAAAACGCAATAAAATCACAAAATTCAAAAAATTAAAATGGAGCATTATTATTCTGAAACACAGAAATCATTGCTTAACATAAGAAAGATAAAGCAAAAAATAATGAATAAGGAGTTTGATTTCTATACTGCATCTGGTGTGTTCTCCAAGGACAAGATCGACAAAGGGACATTAGTGCTGGCGGAAAATATGATTGTTGATAAAAACAGCAAAGTCCTTGACATAGGATGCGGAATTGGAATTCTTGGGATTGTTGCCGCAAAAATATCTGATTCAGATGTCGTGATGAGCGATGTTAATGAACGGGCTGTGACGCTGGCCAAAAAGAATATAAAATTAAATGATGTAAAGGCTGAAGTTTATCAGGGAAACTTATACCAGAAAATAAATCAGAAAGATTTTGATGCCATATTGTCAAATCCGCCGCAAACAGCAGGGAAAGAGCTTTGTTTTAGATTAATCGAAGAAGCAAAAGAACACTTGAAAAACAACGGAAGCCTTCAATTAGTTGCCCGCCATAACAAAGGCGGGAAAACCTTGAGCAGGAAAATGGAAGAAGTTTTTGGAAATATAAAAGTTATAGCAAAAAAAGCTGGTTACTGGGTTTATTTCAGCACTAAAAATGAATAAGTTTTTATACTTTTGACTAAAAGATTCATGATATGGGATGGAAAGACTGGCCGTATTGGCTGAAAGGTGGGGTTATTGTTCTAGGTATCTATCTTATCGCAACATTGAGTTTATTGCCGTTTGGAGAAACTGGAGGTAATCCCCGCTTCCCATTATGGTTAGTGCCTTCTTTGTTTCCTCTGTTCATCTTAATTGAAATTTTGGGTGATGTGCAAATAAATCCTTATATTATATCCCCAATTTTTTATTTTTTAATTGGTTCATTAATTGGCTGGATTGTTGGTAAATTCAAATCCAAGAATGTTCAATAAATTTTGTTCTCTTAATAAAAAATATCAATAATCCTTACAACTCCTTAACCCCGTCTTTCGTCACAGCCATTAACCTTATCACATCTCCAAGTTTCAGCATTGCTGACAATATTGCCGTGCTCCTGAAGTATTTTATCAAAAATGATTGTAAAATAGACTTAATAAATGCAAGCAAAAGGCAGATAAGCTTCAAGTAACGCTGCCTAAAGTCAATATTTTCAATACAGAAAATAAATATATTTTTATACTAGCTTAATATTATCGCTTATTAAGATGGCAAAACCAATAAGAGCAACTCCAACTTTAAGGGGGGAAGAAGCAAGAAAATTTGTAGATTCCATGATTAAAAGAGAAAAATCTCCAATATCGCAAATAGATAAAATGCTTTATGCTGATATAAAAAAAAACAGAAAATATTTTGAGTCATTTCTTAATTTTAATTAAATCCTTATACATGGGCAGAGTTCCTTTTTCTCTTTGCTTTAAAGCTTCAAATCCCAATTTCCTATAAAAGTAACAGAATCTTTTCTCGAGTCAGTATTTCTTTTTGCATCTGTTGTTATAAACCTTAATCCAATTTCACTACCAATTTTCTCAGCCAAAACCATAACAAACTCAATCATTAAAGTTCCTATCCCTCTGCCTAAGTAATCATCAGAAACGCATAATCTTCCAATCTTTAAAGCAGGCAAAGATTTATAGAAAATTCCTTCTTGTCTGAAATATTCTTTTAATTCACCTTGTAAATTAATTGCATCGGCTAAAACAGTAACATAGCCGCACAGTTCTTTATTTGTTTTATAAAACCATAAGTAAGTTATAGAGATTTTCTTGTTTTGATTATCTAAAGCATCTTCAACCAAAAAATCAACTAACTCTTTTTCATAAGAGTTGAAGGTTAGTATAAATGCTTGATGAGGGTCATTAATTTGCTGAATATCAATATTTTCTATCTTCACATTTTCTTTTTCATTCTTCATAATTATAACTCCCTTATCCCATCCTTCGTCACAGCCATTAATCTTACACCGACTCCCAGCTTCAGCAACGCAGACAGGATTGCCATGTGCTCTTTCCCGCTCCCGGAAACTAGGTTTAATGCAACTTCCAGATCTGTGATTTTTCCGTTCAGGCCGTTCTTAATGTCTTTTATCAGCTCAAAAACAGGCTTTTTAAAGTCAACAACCACAAATCCAACATTCTTTTCTGTCTTGAAATTTTTTTTGCCAAAATCATTAGTAATCAAAAACACATTACTCCAGTCTTCTTCCTTAACCAGCCTTTCAACATGAGCCCAGCTTTTTTCCCCTGACGAAAGGCAGGCAATTAAATCTGTCATAAATGTTTAGAATAAAGTATAATATATAAAGTTTGTTCAAAAAAAAAGTTTGTTCAAAAAATGGAATAAACAATAAATTTAATAATTAATTAAAAATTCAACTCAGAATGCCTTTAATAACTCTAGGAGAGATCATTGACCTTGCATTGATGACTTTTTTTGTAGGATACATTTTTTCAGGCATGATACCTGTCAGAAGGGAATCTTACGACCCTTTGCTACATTACAAAAGAGGATTTGATTTTGAAGGCTTAAAGTTTACCATCATGGCAACAGCGCCGGCAATAATATTTCATGAACTGGCGCACAAGTTTGTGGCAATCAGCTTTGGTATGCATGCGGTGTTCATGGCCTTTTACAGGAGCACATTCACATTAATGCTTGGAATCTTCACAATCATATCAAAATTAACAGGCTTCGGGTTTATGTTCTTTGTTCCGGGGTTTGTTGAAATTTCAGGTTCTGGAACTGGTCTTCAATTCACTTTGGCTGCATTTGCAGGGCCTTTCGTAAATCTCGTATTATGGCTTGGCGCTTGGTTTGTGCTGAAAAATAAAAAATACAAGAAGAAAAATTATCTGCTTTTAGTTTTGACAAGCAGGATTAATATGTTTTTGTTCATATTCAACATGCTCCCAATTCCGGGTTTTGACGGCTACAAGGTTTTTACGGGGCTGATACGGGCGTTTATTTGACCGTGCAACTCTTCGCCACAGTAATTAACTAACATTCTCTTCCATATTGAAGATAATTACCATTTATTCACTAAACCATAAACTATAAATAAAACTTGTTTCATTTCTAATTAATGCAACGACTTAATTTGTTCAAAACCAATTCTATAGAGAAAGAATTAAATATTCATAAAAATTGTTTAATTCTTTTTAATATGTCAAAAATTCCATCAATTTATAATAAATACATGGAATTTTTGAGCATGCTCGGAAATCGCTGGCTTGCTTTGGACTTAAGTACCAAAGTATGTGCCTTTGCGATTTCCGACATATCAAACGCATTATCTATTACGAAAATTTACTGCGTTTGCTATAAATCAAAAATTCTAAAAATTAATCTAAATTTAAGAATATTGAATAAATTGGCGAGGCTTGAGCCAATGGCAACAAAGCGAAAGCCGAGCACAAGATATTGTGAGCATAGCGAACGGATTGAATTATTAAATTTCTTAAATATAACTAAAGCAGGTGTTCAATAAAATGCCTAAGTATATTGTTGTAGCCGGCGGGGTAATGAGCGGTGTAGGAAAAGGCGTAACAACAGCTTCTATCGGCAAAATTTTGCAGGAGCACGGCTACAAAGTGACTGCAATAAAAATAGACCCTTACATAAACTATGATGCAGGCACATTAAGGCCGACAGAGCATGGAGAGGTCTGGGTTACAGACGACGGCGGAGAGATTGACCAGGACTTAGGCACTTATGAGAGATTTCTCAATGTGGACATTCCAAAAAGAAACAACATAACTACAGGACAGATATACAAAACAGTTATTGACAAAGAAAGGCAGGGCGAGTACCTTGGCCAGACTGTGCAGTTTATTCCCCACATACCTAATGAAATAAAGAGAAGGATAAAAGAAGCAAGCAACAACTATGATTTTGTTTTGGTTGAAGTGGGCGGCACAATTGGAGACTATGAAAACATACCATTTCTTTTTGCATTGAAAAGCCTTGAAAGAGATGTTGGCAAGAAAAATCTAACCTATGTCCTTATAACCTATCTGCCTATCCCGAGCCATATAGAGGAGATGAAGACAAAACCAACCCAGCAGGCAATACGGCTGCTCAGCGAATCCGGAATTTTTCCGGACTTCATAATCTGCAGGGCTAAAAAGCCATTGGATGTTGTAAGAAAAAAGAAAATAGAGACTTACGCAAACATCGCGTCAGATAATGTAATTTCCGAGCCGGACATTGAAACAGTTTACCAGATTCCCTTGGACTTGGAAAAGGAAAAATTGGGGGAAAAACTCTTGAAGGAATTTGAAATAAAGTCAAAAAAAAGCCCAAACTGGTCTGAATGGAAGAAGCTTGTCGAGAACATTTTAAATCCTAAGAAGAATATTAAAGTCGCGATTGTAGGCAAGTACACAGACATTGGCGACTATAACCTGGCTGATTCTTACATCTCTATCAACCAGGCATTAATCCACGCAGGAGCTTCATTAAACGCAAGGGTTGAAATAAACTGGCTTGACGCAAAAATGTTTGAAAATGACAAGAAATCTTCGAATGACCTGAAAAATTATGACGGAATTATAGTTCCTGGCGGATTTGGGGCTTCTGGCGTGGAAGGAAAGATAAATGCAATTAATTATGCCCGCATAAACAAAATCCCCTATCTTGGGCTGTGCTACGGCCTGCAGCTGGCGGTTGTTGAATTTGCAAGGAATGTCTGCGGCTTAAAAGACGCGCACACAACCGAGGTTAATCCAAAAACAAGCGCTCCTGTGATTGATGTCCAGCCTGCTCAAAGGCAAATTCTTGAGAAGAGCATGTTCGGAGGCTCTATGCGCCTTGGGGCTTATGCCTCAATCCTGAAGGAAAAAAGCAGAATGCTCAAGCTATATGAAGATGTTGGCAGAGTAAAGGATGACGAAAAAAGGATTCAGGAATTAATGAAGGACAAAAGCCAGGCTTTTAGAATTGGACTGCTGGAGAAAAACAAAAAAGTTGTTTTGGAAAGGCACCGCCATCGCTATGAAGTGAATCCGAAGTATGTTGATTTAATTGAGAAAAATGGGATGGTTTTCTCTGGGTATTACATAAGGGGTGATAATACAAAGTTAATGGAATACATTGAATTGCCTAAGAATGATAATTTTTTTGCTACACAAGCTCACCCCGAATTCAAATCAAGACTCGGAAACCCTTCTCCATTGTTCTATGGGTTTGTCAAAAATTGCAATAAATAATTAAAAAATAGTTGCAATTTTTGAGCATGCTCGTAAATTCTTGCAAATCCCATTCTATAATAAGAATTTCCGACATGTAAAAGCTTGCGGGAAATGATTAAACAGCAATCTTTATCTTGGGTTTTTGTTTTTCTGTTTTATGCCTTAATTCTTCAAGAATTAACATGTCATCTAGCTCTATCATTTTTTTTATTTTTTGATTTTGGGTGTTAAGTTTATATAATTTTGATTTTCCTACAGCTCTTGTATAGATTATGATGTTGTTATCTATTAATTGCTCCCAAATTCTGTATAACGTGGCTCTTCCTACCCCAGCATTTCTTGCCATATCTGATATTGAAAAGTCTAGTTCGCGCTCTGTCAAAAGAAAGTCTAATACCCTTATTGTCGGTGAATCACCAAACAATTCGATAAATAACGAGCTTTTTGGCATTAATTATATAATTTAAAACGGAAGTTTATAAACATTTCTATTTTGAGACAATATTGTATCATATTATATATTCTATTCTATATACTCCAGCTTACAAATACTTATATATTAAACATTTTTTTTAAGTTGTATGGATTTGTCGAAACTTAATGTCAAAGCGAGAATCATAAGAAAACTTGTAAGATGGCAAAAATGGGGCGGCTCACACACAGAAAATATATTGAAAGGATTGCCAAAGCATTTGGTTGGAAATAAAGTTGTGAAAGAGGCTTTGAAAGAATTAGAAAAAGATGAATGGCTGGTGCCGGCAAAAAAGACAGGAGAAACTCATTATTCATTAAATCCGAATAAATCAAGTGAAATATACTCCAATTCTATGAAAAATATTGTAAAAATTTTAACGATTAATCTTTTCCGCAACCTTTATTAACCGTTCTCTTTTCTACAGGATATTTTTCGGGGTTGATTTTATGGAAGGGCAAAAAAAATCTTTAAAGCAGACTTTATTTGATATTTATGACAAGAGATACAAGTTGTTGCTGATAATTCCATTCCTGATACTGTTCTTCTCACTGGCGCAGATAGGCTACCAGATTTACAAGACAGGTGATTTCATCAATAAAGATGTTTCCTTGAAAGGTGGGGTTACAGTAACTATTCCCTTTGACAAAGAAGTTGACTCCAACCAGATTTACAATCAGATTAAATCAAAATTTCAGAGCAATGATATAGCTATAAGGACATTAAGAAGTACCGGCAGTGTTGTAGGGCTGATTGTAGAGGCTGACATTGAAGGAAATGACAAGGCGCAGGTCCAAAATTTATTGCAGGCGATTGAAAATTCATTGAAGATTGATTTAAGCAAGGTTGATTACGGAATCGAGATTATTGGCTCCTCGCTAGGCGCCAGTTTTTTCAAAGAGTCATTGATTGCGCTCGCAGTCGCTTTTTTATTCATGGGCTTGGTTGTTTTGATTTACTTCAGGACTTTCATTCCCAGCGTTGCAATAATACTTGCTGCCTTCTCAGACATGGTTGTTGCATTGGCTGTTATTAACATTATGAATATCAGAGTTGGAACAGCCGGAATTGCTGCCTTCCTTATGCTTATAGGATATTCTGTTGATACAGATATCCTGCTTTCAGTTAGGGTTTTGAAAAGAAAAGAAGGCACAGTAATGGACAGGATAGTAAGCTCAATAAAGACAGGGATGACTGAAACAATAACAGCAATTGTTGCAGTTACTGTTGCAATGCTGGCCACCCAATCTGAAGTGATAAGGCAGATAATGCTTATCCTGCTGATTGGACTGATTGCAGACATTTTCAACACTTGGATTCAAAATGTCGGCTTGTTGAGAATCTATATTGAGAAAAAAGCCAAGAAAGGGATTATCATATGAACTACAAAATTAAGAAATTGATGACAAACTGGAGAATAATCATGCTAGTGGTGTTCCTAGTGCTGTCATTAGTAACGATACACCCAGCCTTAAGCGAGGGGGTTGCAATAAGAAATGTCATAACCAACAGCTCCGCAAGCGTTGCCGGAATCCCGCAGCCAAAGCCGAATGCCCAGCCTGTTTCAAGGGAAAGAATTTTGTCAATAAACAACGTTCCAATTAACGATGTGGAAAGCTATTACAAATACGTCTCTGCATTAAGCCCAAACAGGACAATCCAAATAAAAACAACAAAAGGGGCATATAAGCTGACCACCATAGAAAAATTTGAAACTGTGCAGTTAAATGAAACAGAGGAAAAAACGATAACCGAAATAATACAAAGGAATGCCACAATAAACGGCACCAGCCGGATTATTAATGAAACAATATCAAAAAAAGTTATTGTGCCGAAAACAGAGCAGGTAAGCAGAGGAACAGAGGACATCGGCTTACGAGTCTATGAAGCTCCTAAAACTAATATAAGAAAAGGCCTGGATTTGCAGGGCGGCACAAGGGTTCTTTTGCAGCCGGAGGTCAAGCTAAGCCAATCTGACATCGGAGTTCTGATTGACAACATGAAAGAAAGGCTTAATGTTTATGGATTGAGCGACATCGTTATCAGGGATGCGAACGATTTGGTAGGCAACCAGTACATAATTGTGGAGATTGCAGGAGCAACAGAAGAAGAAATCAAGGATTTGCTGGCGAGACAGGGAAAATTTGAAGCAAGAGTAGGAAACAAAACTGTATTCAAAGGCGGCAATGACATTGTTTATGTTGCAAGAAGCGCAAACGAAGCGGGCATTGACACAAGCGAAGGCTGCGGCCAGCAGGGCTCTCAATGGTTCTGCCGATTCAGGTTTGCAATAACCCTGAGCCAAGAAGCAGCGCAAAGACAGGCAGACGCAACAAAAGACCTGTCTGTTGTTTACGACTCACTTTCCGGAAGAAGCGACTATTTAAGCGAGAAACTGGAGCTTTACCTTGATGATAAAAAAGTAGATGAGCTGAATATAGGGGCTGATTTGAAGGGGCAGGCAGTTACTCAAATTGCCATCTCAGGCTCCGGAGCAGGGGCAAACCAGCAGGAAGCAATATCAAATTCATTGCAGAATATGAAAAGGCTGCAAACGATTCTGATAACGGGCTCTTTGCCGGTTAAACTAAATATAGTGAAAACCGATGCAATTTCACCTGTTCTAGGAGAAGGGTTTGTCAAAAACGCCATATTTATGTCTCTGCTTGCAATATTATCGGTTGCAGTTGTAATTGCAATTAGGTACAGGAAAGTGCTGATTACAGTTCCAATACTAATAACGATGCTTTCTGAAGTTATAATCCTGCTGGGGGTAGCTGCATTCATAGGCTGGAACATTGATTTAGCTGCCATTGCAGGAATTCTTGTCGCCATCGGCACTGGTGTGGATGATCAGATAGTCATAACGGATGAAACACTGAAGGGAGAAACTTCTACAGTTTATAACTGGAAGGAAAAGGTCAAGAGAGCTTTTCTCATTATAATGCTGGCTTATTTGACAGTTGTTGTTGCCATGATTCCACTGATATTTGCTGGAGCAGGATTGCTCAAGGGCTTCGCCATAACAACAATAATCGGGGTTACGATCGGGGTTTTCATCACAAGGCCTGCTTACTCTTCTTTTGTGGAGATAATGCTGAAGTGAGAAATTGTTCTGAAAGTGAATTTGGCAAAAGTGATGGAAAGTTTTATTTATACATCTCAATCTAAGTCCATAAATCATGGAAACAGTAACAATTCCCAAAGAGGAATACGAATACTTGAAGAGGTTAGAAGCAATTGCTCAAGACGAATTATTGCTTAGCATAAATCGCGGTCTAAAAGATGCTGCTAAAGGCAGATTGAGGGAACGCTAAAGATTTTTTAGTTTATTGAGTTTTCGTTTAATGCGTAAATTCAATGAAAATACATTCTTCCAATATTAATACCCCGATAATCTCTCGAAAACGGGTACGATTAAGTTGATTACCTTCCCAATTAACAATAATATAAATCCAAAAACATAAATATAACTGATTTTCTCATATAAAAATGGCAACCAAATTATGGGCGGCTTTGCTCATTTTGTTCACAACTCTTCTTACATCTTCAGCCCAGCTTTTGTACAAATTTGGCTCTTCAACTCTAAGCTTTGACATTATTGGAATCCTCACAAATTACTACCTAATCGCAGGAATTTTGCTTTATGCTGTTGGGGGCATTTTGATGATAGTCTCTTTCAGGGGCGGCGAAGTTTCTGTTTTGTATCCGATAATCGCAACCAGCTACATCTGGGTCAGCTTTTTGTCGATGTATTTTTTAAACGAGGCAATGAATATTTTCAAATGGCTCGGCGTTATTTCAATCATTGCGGGCATAATATCAATAGGATACGGCAGCAAAGGCAGTGTTCCGGGGGCAATTTAAATGGCAACCCAGCTATGGGCGATAGGGCTTGTAATCACAGCAACTTTAATAGGTGCTTTTGGACCGATTTTATTAAAGAAAGCATCGGCAAAGAAGCTCTCAAGAATAAACTCTTTAGCGACAAACTACCCTCTCTTTGGCGGAGTTGCCTTATACGCTATTGGAACAATTCTGTTCATACCTGCTTTGAAAGGAGGAGACTTATCTGTGTTGTACCCTTTCGTTGCATTGACCTATATCTGGGTTAGCCTGCTCAGCGTCAAATTTCTGGGAGAAAAAATGAACAAGCTAAAATGGTTTGGCATTGTATTCATAATAGTAGGCGTTACTTTGATTGGAATTGGGAGCTGAATCAGAAAGTTTTTATATCAATGTTCTAACTTAATCTAAAATGCCGAAAACAATTGTCTTGTCCTTGGGAGGATCTTTGATAGTGCCAGACAGCATAGATGCAAATTTCTTAAAAAAATTCAAGCAAACCATTGAAAAGTATATTAAGCAAAACTGCAGGTTTGCCATATACTGCGGCGGAGGCATGCTTGCAAGAAACATGCAGAAAGCTGCTTCTGAAATAGCGCAATTAAATAACAAAGATTTGGATATCATAGGAATTGGCGCGACTAAATTAAACGCATTATTGCTGAAGTCAATATTCAAGAATGATGCAGAAAGCTTTATTGTTGACAATCCGAACTCAAAATTAAGTTTCAAAAAAAGCGTGCTTATGGCATCCGGATGGCTTCCCGGGTGCAGCACCGACTACGATGCTGTTCTGCTGGCTAAGAATCTCGGCGTTGCTGAAGTAATCAACATGAGCAATGTGGCATATGTCTACGACAAAGACCCAAGAAAATACAGGAATGCAAAAAAAATTAAAAAAATGAAATGGAAAGGCTACCTAAAATTAATTGGCGGCAAGTGGAAAGCTGGAATGAATGCCCCCTTCGATCCCATTGCAGCAAAAGAGGCGCAGAAATCAGGCATTAAAGTAATTATTCTCGGCGGGGAATTAAGAAATTTTGAAAATTTGCTAAATGGGAAAAAATTTAAAGGCACTGTAATAAGCTAAAATGGAAGAAGATTATAACTGGGAACTGATACTTAAAATTGCATTGCCTGTCGCATTGGCGGAAGCGTACGTATTTTATACAAACATAAGCGATGTATGGAAATGGCTGTCGTTAACTGCAGGGCTTGCATTGGCGGGCTACATCATCTCTGTTAAGGACAAGAGAAAAAGCAGCATATTTACAGCAGTGGCTGTTGTCTTTTTGGTTGCATTGGCTGTAAGGCTTTTGAGGAATTTTGGAGTTTTCTAAATAATTTTGCCCTTATCTGCAAATTAGACGGAAGGCGATAATTCCAAGGGCGCAAGAATTGATTAATTGGGCGAACTTTTGTCGTGATTTTTCTTATTTTTTTGAATACTGTAGCAAATACAAAACCGATTGTGAATCACCATGACGTGTTAAATCATAACTCCTCGAAGCAAAATCGGGATAGGATATTCTTTTATCACCAACCCACCTTCTTAATGTGTATGTTGATTTTGGATCCTGTTTCTTTTCTCCACGTTCTTTAATTTTTGAAGGCGGGCTGGATTTTTGATTTTTTTGTTTTTATTGAGTTTTCCGTTAATGGATTTTCGTTTAATGGGTATAATCACTAAGTTTCATCAACCTTCTGTCAAAACTTTTTTCTCTAAATAAAATCCCTTATCTTGTGCGTTTTCTCCTCGTGCCACAGCCACCATAAAAGGACAATTGCTTCAAGTCCTTCAATTGCCAACGGCAGGTTGGTTCTTGCAACCAAACCCAAGCCGTAGCTTGCATCTGAAAACGGGTAAAAAGGCGCTATACCGCCTACAAGAAACCAGTCCAGGAAAACATGGAATCCGACTCCAAATGCGATGACAAAAAACAGTATGCTGGCTTTTTTGTTAAAATCCAGATAAATCAATGCTATGACCAAAAATATAAGAATAAACAGGAACGTATGTGTAAAAATCCTGTGGAAGAACGGCACATTAAATCCTAGAAAATTATTCAATAACCAAAATAACGGCACATCAATATCTGGCAGCAATCCTGCTACGCCTCCGATAAATACGAGATGCAATGGCAGCTTTTTCTTGTCCTTAAGAAAATGGTCCCTAAATAAATCCAATGCGATAATCGTGAACAGGACATGAACAACAGCTTGCGGCATTTATCACCAGTGCCTGAATTTTTCCCTTAATATTGATACGAATAGTATGAATGCGAATACTGACGCGAAAAAAAAGCTGAAAAATGCCAAAAAGGGTATGCCAAGTATAGTCGGCCCTTTCTCTATGTTTATCAGTATTGCAGACGTAATAAGCAAAGCCGCAATAAGCAGGCCGTAAGCAACTCTGTTGCTGCTCCTGTCTATCTCCAATGCCAGCTTCTTTATATCAGTATCTTCAATATCCACTTTTATTGTTCCCCTCTGTATCTTGTCAAGCGCCCTTTCAGCCTTTTCAGGGAATTCCTCGGCAAATTTCTTGTATCTCTCTATGCTGTGGGCGAAGCTTCTCAGCATGTACACCGGGTTTTTCCTTTTCGCGATAATCCTCTCTATAAATGGCTTGGCGGTTTCCACAATCTTGAAATTCGGGTCGTATTCAAGCGCCACGCCTTCCAAAATTATTATTGTTTTCCCAAACAAAACAAAAGAGGCAGGCACTTTCAGCTTGTGCTTCAGCGCAATGTCAAGTATTTCCTCAAGCACCCTGCTTATCTTGATATCTTTAATCTGAGAGCCTTGCAGCCTCTGGATTATAAATCCGATATCCGCATTCAGCTGGTCGTAATCAGTGCCATTTTCCATTCCCATGCTTGTTAATGTACTGACTACAAGCTCTTCATTCTGCTCCACAATTCCATAAAGGAGGTCGACGCATTTGTTCTTCAGTTTTTCATCAAAATAGCCCACAATGCCAAAATCAACAAACGCAATCGAATTATCACCCATTATAATTATGTTGCCCGGATGAGGATCGGCATGGAAAATGCCGTGCACAAATACCTGGGTGAAAACAGCATCGAAGCCGTTTTTCATTATTTTGTTAAAGTCAAGCTTTCTTTTTTTGATTTCGCTTATGTTGTGAAGCTCAGTGCCCTCTATGAACTCCAGAGTCAACACCCTTTCAGTTGACAGGTCATCATAGACTTTAGGTATGCGGACTGTTCTGCTGCCCCTGAAATTCTGGTAAAACCTGCCTGCATTCCTCGCTTCAAGCCTGAAGTCCAGCTCCCTTTCCGTCCATTCCTTAAACTCGTTCACAATCTTTGACGGATTAAACATCCTTACCCTTTCCACATTCCTTTCAAGAAGTTTTGCAAAATAAATCATTATCTCTATGTCGGTTTCCATTATGCGCCTGACATCGGGCCTTTGGATTTTTACAGCAACTTTATCGCCATTCTTCAGCACAGCCCTGTAAACTTGGCTTATTGAAGCAGAGGCTATCGGTTTTTTCTCAAAATGAAGAAACAGCTGCCCCATGCTCTTGCCAAGCTCTTTTTCTATTATTGATTTTGCCTCATTGAACGGGAATTCGGGAACATTGTCCTGCAGCTTCTCAAGCTCTTTGCAGTACTCTTTTGGCGCCAAATCAGGCCTTACGCTCAAAAGCTGCCCAAGCTTTATGAAAGTCGGGCCCAGCCTCTCAAGAGTCCTTCTCAGCATTACTTCCGGCTTTTTGTCTTCGCTTTTTTTGAGCTTAGACGTCAGCCTTTTTGTTATCGGCACATTATGCTTAAGCTTTATCCTGCTCAAAAGAAAGTCAAAGCCCTCCTCAAATAGGACTGCAAGTATTCGGTTGAATCTCTTTATGTCCCGCACCTCTTTTATCAAGTGAAACGGCATCTTACCTTATCTCTTTGTTTACCCACCGCTCGTATTCTTTGTTTGAAACAGCATCTATCTTTAAAATGCATGGAATGTTATATGAATGGATCTTTTTTACTTCGCTTTCGAGCCTTTTAAAATTTTTGCTCTTTGTTTTTGCGATTATGACATTCTCACTATCCTTAACAATTTTTCCTTTCCACCAGTACATGCTTTTTATCGGAAATATATTCGCGCATGCTATAATCCTTTTCTTCAGCAAGCGCATTGATATATTCTCAGCCTCTCTCCTGTCTTTGCAGGTTATGTAAGCCAGCGTCATGCCGGTTTAATAATACTTTTCATTTATTAATCTATTGTTCTCGCTAAACGAAAGATATTTAAATATTAACACCATTCATAAGTGGTAATATGTCAAGTAACATACTAGCTGTAGAAACAACAGCAGGCAGTACCTTATTAGGTAGAGATAATCCGGTTTATGTTAGGATTAACAATAAAGTTTATTTTAAGAAAAAGGCCTCCGAACTTCAGGAAGGAGATGTGGTTTTATACGAAAGTCAGTATGTTAAAAAAGACCTTAGTGAGATCATACCTTATCTAATGGAGTCTCCTAGATACAGATACGCCACCCAAGTTATTTTTGAGGAGAATTCTGAAGGAAAAAGTATACCAAGACTCAGAATAAATTTGTGGAAGGGCATTAAGACCGAAGCTAATTTAGAGCAGAGAATAATGTTGGAAGGAAATCGAGATTTTAGTCCCGAGGAATATGACGAAGCCCTAGACAGGGTATACGGGTCAATTGGCGGTGACGCCGCTACAATAACCAAAGGTGCAGTAAAACTTTGGTTAAATGGAAAAACCAAGTCACCTCTAAATAAAAATTTGTATTTCCAACTCGCTCAAATAAATCCCGTTTTTTTGGAATGGTACATTAGCTTTAATCCAGGAGGTCCCTACATTCACTATTACGACCTATGGGAACGAATTCATCAAGGGGTCATGAGGTATCTAAGTAGGAGAAAAGGTTTGACGCAGGCTTCTGACGAAAATATCTTACCAGAAGTGCCAATTTCTTTAGCTCCTGAAATCAAGGAGGTTCTTAAGAATGTAATAGGTGAAGTAAATGATGAAACCTTATTTGCAAGAGTTACCAAATTAGATTATATGAGGGAAAAGGGCATTGTTCAGGCACATGAAAAATTTGACCCCCATCTTGAAAGGGGAGTTTATCATAAGGAAGAAGTTCCCTATAAAAGTATGCGTGTAAAAACAATAACAGAACTCCGGTACAATCAACGTGTGCTCGAATCAATTCTATTGCGGTGCTTTCAAGAAGTTTATTCCAGGTTAATAGAGGAAGATGAAGATAAACCAACTAAATCTAACCAGCTATGGTCGTTTCAATTACTTATAGACGGCGTTAATAAAACTTTATATCAATTAACCGGTTCAGAGTTCTATGGTAAACTGGGAAATAGGGTAACCAGCAAAAAGGTTATGGAATACACAACTCTCATATCGGAATATTTTCTTGAGGGAATTAAAACCGGAGCTTTAGAAGATTTTCTTGAGTTGCCGGCTGGCCAAATAAAGGAAGCTACTGATGCAATAGCAGCTATAAATCGCAATATGCCTTACCTTTATTTCATGTATACTAATAGCGTAGCAAGTTTTATCAATGGAATGAGGGAGATGGAAGAAAGCCTAGTTAGTCATCTATCTTCTTTAGAAAAGATTGGAGTAACAATAGATACGACTGGCAAAATGAAAATCAATTCAACTTTAAAATACAATACAAATATGTTGATGCAATTACAGAGCCAAAGGTTGCACGAATATTCCAAATTAAAAAAATTGAGCCACCAAACAAAAGAATATAAGGGTAGACTAAAAAAGATTTACGGATTTAATGAAGTTAATGTGCCAACTATAGAAAATAAAAGTGTTACCGATTACACAACTTTAAAAGAGGCTATCGAAGCAGCTAAGGATATAATTCAAGAAATAAAAATCCCGAGAGATGATTTACAGAGCGTACTAGAAGACTATGGGGTAGGTTCATTAATGAAGTATTATGATCCAAACTTGATTGATATGGTTACAGTCTTTCATATAACCCAAATCGGTGTTGATAGAATACCTAATTCAGTCTTTAGAAAGCCGCATTTTAAGATAATAAATAGGTAGATTCGACATCTTTAAAAAACAATAGCCACTTCTTTTTAGTATGTATCTGTTTTCAAACATACTTGGCATATTTGTTTTTAATAATGAGTTTAAAGTAGTTGATGAAATATTATTCAAAGACATAGAGGCTTATAAAAACAAAGAAAAAACAATAGAAATAATTAAAAATAAACATAAGAATCTCAAAGAGCCTGGCGAAAAAGAATTTAAAAATATATTATTGCACTTTAAAAATAAAAAATTCTTAATTGATTTCCACGATAAAAACCTTGAGTTAACAAAATCTGATGTAAAAAATTCCGTTAATGACGACGTATTGCTTATACAGGCCACCAAGTCTGTTGATGAACTTGACAAAGCCATAAATCTTATGGCGAAGCGATTAAGGGAGTGGTATGAACTTTACAATCCTGAAACATCAAGGGCGATAGAAAACCATGAGGAATTTGTTGGAGCAATTTTGGAAAAGGAAAAATCAGAATTATTTAATGATTTAAAAATTGATGCCTCTAGCTCGATCGGAGCTGATTTGGAGCAGGAGGATCTAGAGCCGATAAGGAGCTTAATCCACCAAATTCATGACTTATACCAGTTGAGAAAAGCCCAATTGGAGTATATCTCTGCTCTAATGGATGGGCTTTGCCCGAATGTCAAGGCAGTCTGTGATGTCGCGGTTGGGGCAAAGCTTATTGAGCACGCCGGCTCTTTGAAAAGATTGAGCGAGATGCCATCGTCAACAGTCCAGATTCTCGGCGCGGAAAAAGCATTATTCAGGCACATGAAAACCGGAGCAAAGCCGCCAAGGCACGGCGTAATAGTCAGCCATGTCTTGATTGCCGGAGTCCCGGACAAAATGCACGGCAGGGTGGCAAGGGCATTGGCCGACAAGATATCCATAGCAGCAAAGGTTGACTATTTCCGGGGCAAATTCATAGGAGACAAGCTTAGAAAAATGCTGGAGGATAAATTTTCAAGATGATAGCCGGCTCAAAAATATTTGAGGTTTATGAATCGCAGGAAGGAAAGAGAAGGCAGCTTTACACTGCCAATTTAATCACTGGCAAAAAAGTTTATGGGGAACGGCTTGTCGTCGAGAACGGAGTTGAGTACAGGGAGTGGGACGCCTTCAAAAGCAAGCTTGCGGCTTCTATACTAAAAGGGAGCCCTGCCATCTTCATAAGAAAAAATGATGTTGTTTTATACCTTGGCTCTGCATCCGGAACTACCGTCAGCCATGTTTCCGACATTGTCGGGGATGAAGGAGCGATCTTTGCTGTTGATGTTGCACCAAGAGTTGTGAGGGATTTGATTTTCCTCTCCTATCAAAGAGAAAATATTTTACCTATTATGGCAGACGCCAAAAAAGTTAATGAACTCAGGGAAAGAATATCTGCTGTAGATGCTGTGTACCAAGACGTTGCTCAGAAAAGCCAGGTTGATATTTTCCTGAGAAATGTTTCATTATTTTTGAAAAATGGCGGTTATGCTTTATTGGCAGTCAAGGCAAGAAGCATTGATGTTACAAAGCAGCCAAAGCAGATTTTCAGGGAAGTCAAGGAAAAGCTTGAAAAATCATTGACAATTATCGACTACCGCGAACTGGAGCCGTTCCAGAAAGACCATTGTATGTTTATATGCAAGAAGAAGCAGAATTAGCCTCCTTTTTTCAAAATTCTTTCCTTTTCCTCTTTATCTTTTTTCTTGGCATCTATCTCTTTTTTGTAGTATCCGGCCAGCTCAATGTTGTCTTCTTCAAAAGCTTTTTTTAATTTTTCCTCATGCAGCCCAATCTGTTTTTCCAGCGATTCAATTCCCCTTTTAAGCCTCTTTTTTCTATTAACCATGAACTTTGGATTCTATAGACTCAGTCTCTTTTATTATGGCATTTAATAATTTTTCTGCAGTAGAAATTTTGATTTTTATATTTTTAACAGTTTTATTTCCCCTGATTAACCTATAAACTGCATAGCATTGCTCAAATTCTTTATTCGTCATCCCTTTCTTGATCAGCCATTCTTGAAAGGATTTATTTGAAAATTTTTCTTTGCTTAATATGCATTTTACGATAAAAATTCCCCTTAATCTTAACATTGTCGAGTATACGGCTGAATAAGATTTGACATAAACATTGTCTAATCTATCAAGCTCCAAAAGCTCTTTATTGCTTTTTATGTGCTCTTTTGTTTCATTAATATAGTATTTGAAATCTTCTTTATCAATTTTAATATTTTTTAATTCATTTAAAATATCGGAATTAATCAATGGCTCAGCTTCTTGTACAATCTGGCAGTACACCACAGGATATTTTTGAATTGCCCGTTTTAAATTATCCAGCTGAAAAGCTGTTACTTCAATATTAGGCTCATCTATTTTTAGTTGCACTTGGCTTTCCTTTGTTATAACCATGACGTCAATATCGGATTCTTCTGTTTCTTCATGCCTTGCATACGAGCCATAAATAAATACTGCAATAACATCTTTCAAATAAGGCTCAAGAATGCGCAATACTCTTCTCCTTGGGCTTAATTTAGGCTTATCCGGCAGTATAACTACAACTTCCTGCCCCAGCCAGTCTTTCGGAACCCAGACAGCACCACCATTGCCTGATTTCACTACATTCTTGACAAGCTGTTCCTTAACAGCCAATTTCTGTATTTGCATAGTCTAGACCTAGTATAGACATAAGTATTTAAAGGTTGCGGTTTTTCAGTAATGACCGGCAAAAATAAGAAATCAATTTCCGTATATAATCAAAAAAACAGAATCAGTAATAATCTCAGATGAAATGAAGCTGGACCTTTTTCCTGAGTGGTATTAAAAAGCAAAAAAGAATAACTTTAAATATTATCTGCCTCATTAAGCCATTATGAAAAAGAGGTTTTTGGTATTTTTATTTTTAATATTAGTTTTATCTGTTTTTATTGTTATTGCCCACGGAGAGGAAGAAGCGTATATGCTTGACCATTCTGAGCTTTATCCAATAAGCCAACTGCAGGCAGTCAGCTATGGCACTTTGGTTTTTGGCATTTTAATTGTGACAATTCTATTATTTAATAAAAAAATGAATGAAACGGCAAAAAAGACAGCTTATATACTAATCGCGGTTTCAATCGGGCTTACAACTCTCTATCTTATCCTGACAACATTGCACTTAAACATAATCTCAATTACAAAAGGTCCTGTGCATTGGCATGCTGACTACGAACTTCTGGTTTGCGGCAAAGAAATTAAACTGATAGAGCCAAAGGGCTTTTCAAACAAGCAAGGGACAGATTTAATGCACGCCCATAATGACAATAGAATTCATGTAGAGGGAGTTTTATTGGACAGGAAAGCAGCCAGCTTGGGGGCTTTCTTCTATGCTATAGGCGGCTCTCTTTCCAGTGATGGAATAATCGTCCCAACCGATAATGGATTAGCCTCATTTCATGAGGGGGACAAGTGCAATGAAAGACCTGCAAAACTTTATGTTTTTGTCAACGGAAACCTGATTGAAAATCCTCGTGATTATGTGATCTCTCCTTATGAAAAAGTGCCTCCCGGGGACATGATAAAAATTGTATTCACGGAAAAGCCAACAGAGGAAATAAACCCCAATATAGGATAAAATGACAGTTCAAGCATATCTTCCGACTTTAGGAACAGTTGTAACAACAGCATTGATAGATTCAATTAACCCTTGCGCTATAGGGGTGCTTATACTTCTGGTTTCGGTTATGATAGCATTCCGCTCGAAAAAAGAGATGCTATTCTACGGGCTTATATACATATTTTTTGTGTTCCTGACATACCTGTTGGCAGGGCTGGGTATTCTGTATTTTTTAAGTGTAATCCCGATTGTCGTGAGCGAGTACATATCAATAGTTGTAGGCTCTTTAATCGTAATAGCAGGCTTGATTGAAATAAAGGATTTTTTCTGGTACGGGCAGGGCATCACTTTGTCGATTCCTCCTGAAAGGGCAAAGCAGATACATGAAATGACGAAGAAAATTACCTTACCTGCAATGATTTTCCTGGGGGCTTTTGTTGCGGGTGTTGAACTGCCATGCACAGGCGGACCGTATTTGGCAATCCTTGTGTTTTTGTCGCAAAATTTTAATTTTACTGCATTTTTGTGGCTTATCCTTTACAATGTTATCTTTGTCTTGCCATTGGTGGTTATTTTGCTGATGGTTTATTTTGGCGTTAAGATACAAAACTTAAAGAGATGGAAGCAAGGCAACAGAACTTACATGAGGCTTGCAACCGGCATAATCTTAATACTCCTTGGCTGGCTGCTGATTTTGATTGCAAACGGAACTATAACACTTAATTAAATGAAAAAGAAAAAGATTATCAAAAGGTCTAAAGGCAGGACAATGCTGCAGATAGTAAAGAGAAAAGGGCACACAGAGCTCTATGATCAAAGGAAAGTTTACGGCTCCTGCTATTTCGCGTGCAGGAATGCGCATTTGAGCGAGAAGGAATCGGAAAAAATATGCGACAAAGTTTCTGCATCAGTGACAAAGATAATAATCAAAAAGAAAATGGTGTCGTCTGCTGATATTTTCAGACTCCTAACCCAAGAATTAAAGAAGCACAATGGGGATGCTGCATTCCTATACGAAACTCACAGGGATATATCATAAAAAGGTTAAAAATGGCAGGATTTATTGCTACAAGACAGAAACTGCGATAAGATATTTCCTTAAAGAAAATCTGTAATTTTGCGAAAAGTTTGCTTTCCGAGTATTATGCGAGTGGGGTTGTAATGAAATGAAAATCCCACAAATTTTATGGAGCGAAGCGGAATAAAACTTACATTTGTTTAGCCTAAAGTGTTAGAACCATACTTTTTTCTAACGATTTCTGGCACACGATAGTTATTTATAATGATTGCAATCAATATGTATTATGACGTGGATTTTTGAGGTTGAAGACAAATCAGGCAGGAAAATTCATCTCTCAGATGAAAGATGGAAACATCTCAATCAAGAGCATCCTGAAGTTGCTCCCTACCTTGAAGATATAAAAGAGACACTAAAAAATCCTGTTAAAATTACTGAATATGAACTTGATGAAAATGTCAGATACTATTACAAGTATTTCAAGGAAAGAGAATCAGCAAAATACCTGCTTGTAATCGTTAAGTATTTAAATGAGCATGGCTTTATAATCACAGCTTACTTTGTGAGGAATATAAAATGAAAGGTCCTATGAAAGTTTATTATGACGAGGAAGGAGATTTTTTGGAAATCTCTGTGGGAAAGCCATCAAAATGCTATGCTTCTGAAGTAAAGCCAGGGGTATTCCTAAGAATAGATGAAAAATCAGAGGAAGTGAAAAGTGTTGGCATTCTTAGCTTTAAAAAACGGTCTAAAGACCTTCAGGACATTAAATTGGACATTCCAGTTGAGGTTAATTTCTCAACACTTGCTAGTTCTTAGATTGTGCCAGAAATCAATTATTAGAAAAAAGTTTGCCTAATCCCTCAGATTAGACGAAGGTTCAAAGAAGAGAAAGGGGTTCGATACTAGAATTCCGTGGGGCATTAGACGAAATTTTTTAGAAAAAATTAAATAAAAGCGGTTAAAATTTTCAAAATCAAGAATTCACTTTGTTATCTACTGACAAAACCAATAGTTTTAAAAATTGGACGCTGCATAATTAAGAATAAATAATAAAAGGTGATTCCAAATGCCGAAAAAAACAAAAAAAGCGATGAAGAAGGGAAAAAAGAATTCAGTCAAGAAAGTTGTCAAAAGCAGTAAGGTATGTGAATTCTGCTGATTAGAATTTCCCATATCATCTGAATTTAATCCATAATTTAAGCCGCTAATGCTAGCTATCTCACGTAGTTGACCTTAAAATGACAAAGAAGAACACCAGAATTGCAAAAGCTCAGCGTGCATTTGCCACAAAAGACATAGAGATGGCTAGAAAAGCCCATAAAAGCTCATTGATACACCGCCAAATTCACGAAGAAGAGCCAATTCTTATGAAAGGAGAGTATTTGGGGGAATTTGTGTATGGGGCCATAGACGGCACAGTAACCACTTTTGCTGTTGTTGCCGGGGCAACAGGGGCAGCATTGTCCTCGGGAATTGTTATTATTCTGGGGTTTGCAAACCTGCTGGCTGATGGATTTTCAATGGCATGCGGCAACTATCTAAGCGAGAAAACCCAAAGGGATTTCATAAAAAAAGAAAGGCAAAGGGAAGAATGGGAGATTGAAAATATTCCCGAAGGCGAAATCCACGAGGTAAGGGAGATAATGAAGAAAAAAGGCTTCAAAGGCAAAGACCTTGAGCTGGCGGTAAAGGTTATAACCTCAAATAAGAAAGTATGGATTGACACAATGATGTCAGACGAGCTTGGGCTGCTGGAAAGCAGTAAAACTCCGTGGAAGACCGCTGCTGTAACTTACTTTGGCTTTTTGGCTATAGGCATCATCCCGCTGCTTGCCTATGTGTTCTCTTATTTCTTCCCAATATTCAATAAGCATACTTTTGTAATAGCCATTGTCATGACAGCTATTGCCCTTACAGTCATTGGATTAATAAAAAGATACGTAACAAAAAAAGCTTGGTGGAAAACAATTCTCGAGACATTGTTCATCGGGGGAGTAGCTGCAGTTTTGGCTTATTATGTAGGGTATTTCTTGAGATGGGTTGTTTCGGTTTCGTTGTAAGTCCAAATAATCCTCAGTGAACGGAAATAAGCTTATTTTAAGCTCTTTTTAAAAAATAAAGTTTAATAATGCCAAGGTTTTAACGGTAAATTATATTAAACTATCTATAAATCCCAATACTGGAGGTGTTGAAATGAAAAAAATAATATTGTTTTTAGTGCTGGGCGTGTTTTTGGTCAGTGCCTGTGCCAATCAAAATACTCAAGCGCCGGAAAACCTCGTTGGCGGGGGAAGTGAAGTTCCGGGGCAAAAACAGCCGATTATAGAGGAGCCAGCAACTAAAGATACAGAAGTGTCTGGAATCAATGTCAAAGAATTCAAAATTACGGCAAAGCAGTTTTCATTTACACCATCAACCATCGAAGTCAACAAAGGCGACAAAGTAAGGCTCATAGTGACAAGCATGGATGTGCCGCACGGCATAGCAATCAAGGAGTATGGCATAAATGAAAGGCTCGAAGTAGGCAAGCCCGTTACAATAGAGTTTACAGCAGACAAAGAAGGCACTTTCACAGCTTACTGCTCAGTGTTCTGCGGCTCAGGGCATAGCGGAATGAAAGGAAACCTCATCGTCAAGTGAAAACAATAAATCTATTTTTTGTTTATCTAAAAAGAAATATCAAACATGACGCATATTAAACAGTTCTTGATTTTTATTTTAATAGTATTATCCTCTGTTATTATAGTGGGAGCGCATTCAATTTACCTGTTTAACATAAGCCTTGATTTTGACAAGGAGCTGAAAGAAAACACGGTAAACGCCGCCAAAAATTTTCTTAGCACAGATAATGAGCCTATATCATTTGACCTTGACAAGGGATTGATAATAGTTCTTTTTGAGCCGGAGCAGAGAAATTATGTCGAAGTTAATCCTCTTGCTTATGAGATTTATGGCATGAGAAATGAAAATTTAAGGCACAGCGCGGGCACTAAAACCTTAACTGAGGAAAGGGGGCTGGAGATTGCAAAAAAAATTTTCGAAAAACTGCCCGGGAATGCAAAACCTGAGTTGAGACTGGACCCTGAAGTTTCAGAGGTTGACGGCACTTATTTCTACAAATGGTTTCGGTATGTAAATGGAATTCTTGCTGTGGGTGAGGATTTTATGGTTCAGGTCGATGCAGTCAACGGCAGCGTGATAGCATGGCGCCTGTCAATTTTTGATTACCCGAAAGATTCTATCGGCACAACTCCTGCAATAACAAAAAACGTTGCAGGATTGGTGGCAGAGCTCAGCTTTAATGCGCCTTCTGTCAATGGATTTGAGCCTTACTTGGTCGTAAATGTCAATGAGCCGGTATGGGTCAATAAACTGCAGGGGCAGTTTTATCCTTTTTTTGCGGGGGTAAGCGCAAAAGACGGAAGCATTTCATTCACAGGCACACTGCCAGGCGACGTTCCAAAAAACTACCACATCGGCCAAGATATTGATGTTATTGAAACAGAGTTAATCAAGGAAATTTACAACTCAAAATGAAAAAAACAATGTTAATGTTTGTTTTATTGATAATCTTCGCAAGCGCATGCGCTCCAAAAGAAAATGAAGATGCAATAAAGGCTAAAAAAATAATTGAATACCATAAAAAGAAATTTGACAGCCTGCCTTTAAGCGGCAAAATTATAAATGGAGTCAGGGAGATTGAAGTGAAATCAATACAGTACAGATGGGAGCCAGATACTATTGTAGTTAAGAAAGGGGAAAAAATAAGATTTGTGATAGAAAGCATTGATGTTCCGCACGGCTTTGAATTAGAAGGCATAATAATCCCCGGCTGGGATACTGAAAATGCAGTCAAAAAAGGAGACAAAACAATGTTGGAGATAAACGCAGAAGAAGCTGGGGAGTGGGATATGGTATGCACGGTCTATTGCGGCCCGGGGCATACAGGAATGAAAGGAAAGTACATCGTTAAAAACTAAATATGGCATCAAACATGGAAAGCAAAACAGAAAGAATAGCACTGGCAATCTTATTGATTGCTGTTTTTGGAATGTTAGTCTTGGCTTTGAAAGATTTTTTCAGCTTCACTGCCGATAAGATAAATGCAGTTTCATCTCAAAAAAATGTGCGGTCTTCAATGCAATTTAATTTTATGGATGACGAGCTAGCTAAAGACGAAAGGGTTAAAAGTGCAAATATGGGGGCTTTAGGCTCGCAGCACATCCACGCCGATTTTAAGATTTTTATTAATGGAAATCCCATAAATTTTGCCGATGATAAACACTATATGAAAAGCAGTGTCATCCATCTGGACGACCAGCAAAACAAGGAAGACGCTTCAGGGCTTATACACATGCACGCAACAGGCGTTCCATTCTGGTATTTTTTAAAAAGTGTTGGGGCTGATTTGGGCAAAGAATGCATTACCCTGGAAAATCAGCAAAAATTTTGCAATAGCGCCAATAAAAAATTTAGATTTTTTGTAAATGGGAAGGAATATTCTGATATCGGAGTTTATGTCTTCAGAGATATGGACAAAATACTGATAAGTTACGGCGATGAAACAGAAGAAGAACTTCTAAAACAGATAAATTCAGTGACAGATTATGCAAAAAACCATTAAGAAATGGAAATCTGATTTTTTTGTAATATTAGTGATTATAATGCTCTCTGCTATTGCCATCTATGTATTTTCAAGCAAAGACAAACTCGAAGAAAAGTCAACAACAGTTTATCAAAACACAAATCAAGTGCAAGTTATCGGCACCAGAGTTGGCCAAGCCCCTTCGGATTTTGTTGTGATAACTACAGAGGGAAAGCCTGTAAGATTATACGACATCATTGAGCGGAAAAGGCCAGTTATTGTGTATTTCATGGCAACATGGTGCCCATGGTGCGCAAAGGACTATGCTGCATTATCAAAAATGTACAGGGAGTATGAAGATAACATAACATTTATATCAATAAGCCTGGACTTAAGCGAGGATTTTCTTAAGCTTAAGGAATACAAGAAAGAATACCCAGAGCTGCAAAAAACTATATTTGCACAAGGTCAGGAAAAAATACTTATTGACTATGGCATTACAAAAACAACTACCAAATATGCAATTGGCAGTAATGGAACAATAATATACCGCACAATCGGCGCATTTGATGAAGAACAATGGAAAGTGCTGCTTGGCAAATTGGTTAATGAATAGGTGATGGAAATGAAATTAGCAATTTATTTTTTGATTGTATAGGCAATTGCGTTAATTGATTATATTTTACACGCAATTGTCTATCTCGTAAATTGCGGCTATTTATTAAACTAATTACCGCAATTTACGATATTTTCATTAAATTTTTTGGGATGCACTGCAAATGAGCAAAATGAAATTAAAGTCAATTTTGTTTTTGAAAATGCCAAAATAAGCCTCTATAAACGTTAATAAACAATTTTAAAGCCCGTTTTGAGAAAATAAGGCTTGAAAAACAACTGTTTTCTAAGTAAAATATATAAACTACTACAATTTCCTGTAGTTGTAAAATGACAGAAGAGAGAAATGACCCATTTATGGAGAAGGTAATGTTAGTCTTAATTTCTATTGTAGGGATTGGACTTCTTTACAAGCAGCTCTTCTTGATTAAATACTCTTCAAGCATGCTTCTGAACATGCTATCATTATTGTTGTTATTAGCTCTGGTATTCTTGCTTGCATGGTGGATTATTGGCAAAGATGAACAAGTTCATGATAAAGATAAAAAAGAACATGTTGTCGAGCACATTGCAAAATCAGAAAGAAAACCATTGACATTCATTGAAAAATTTAGTTATGGCTTAGTAGGTTTGGCAGCTTTATTAATCTTATTCAACCAGTTCCAGATTTTCCAAGTGAATGGCTTGGCAAGCGGTAATCCATCAACTGGCAGTTTTGTAAGTTCTGTATCTTCTGCACCATTAAAATTCTTTGGATCAGGCAGCGGCGGAACTTTAAAACTGGGGCAGTTTGAAGTTGGCTCGAAAATCACCCTTAAGCCAATGCCACTTGCATCCGGCGAACAGCCTGTAATATCTGGCTACAAAACAAAGGTTAAGCCAATGCCAACAATTAGCGAATTATCACTTAAGCCGTCAACTGGAGATGCGGCTAGAGATTTGCTGAATAATATTATCCCGACAGGAACTCCTTGGTATGGGCAGGAAGCAGGCGTCACTTTTGATGACCCGATAGCTGCGCAGAAGAGGTGGGCAACTTACAGGAAGCTGGAATTGGACCCTGAGCAAGAACAAAGATGGAGCAAGATAGTAAATTCATTCACATGCGATTACTGCTGCGGCTCTCCGCAAAATCCGACAATAATAACGAGATGCGGGTGCGCGCATTCTGCAGCTGCTCAAGGAATGGCAAGATGGTTCATAAAGAATTACGCTGATAAGTTTACAGATGAAGAGATTTATGGAGAAATGGGCAGATGGTATTCCTTATGGTATCCAGGCCCAACAATTAAAAGGATAGTTCAAGAAATGCAAGCTTAGCATTTTAATAAACAAAATACAGGAGGAGAACAAAATGAACAGAAATGTTATCATTGTGATTGTGCTTGTGGTTTTAGTGCTTCTGACGGCAGTTCAAGCCATTCAGCTGAGCAGTCTGAAGACAAGCATAAGCACAGGCAATGTGAATGTTGGAAGCGCACCACTCCAAAGTTCTGGAGCAAGTGTTCCATCAAGCATACAAAACTTGCCTTCAATGGTAGGCGGCTGCTAAATTTTTTTGGTGGTGAGATGAAAACCTCGCTGACGATAATGGTTTTAGCGCTTCTTATATTAGTCTTATTCATGCAATCCATGCAGCTAAAGACTATAAAGAAATCAATTATGGAAAATATTAAGAATGCGCCTTCAGATTATGAGCAGCAAAACCAAGTGATTGCTTGTGCTAATTGCTTAGATATGCAGCCAAAGAAACCAATGATAGCGACTGGATTTTGACTAAGCTGATAAGAATGAAAAGTTCACTGACCTTCGTCATTTTTATTGTAATTTTATTAAGCGCATGCACAAAGACGCAGCAGGAGCAAAAAGCCATCCTATCTCAGGATGTTTCCACTTTAACCCAAATTCAAGTTGTAACACTTTACTTTCAGGCATGGAACAGCAAGCAGTATGATATAATGTATTCCCTTATTTCAGATGGCTTCAAGCAAATAGAGCCTACAGCAAAATCATTTGATGGCTTTAAAGCCTATATGGATAAATTTTACGAGACAGCTAATGGTGTCAGTGTCATTGATGTGCAAACTCAGTATGAAAATGATAAAGAGGCTGGAGTCAATTACAAAATCGAGATAATTGGCAAAGACGGGGCTAAAAAAGATTTTGAAAGTGTATATACATTAAAGAAAAGAAGCAACGGATGGAAATTAATTCATCCGTACGGCCAAAATATAGACACAACTTAAATGATGAATTAAATGGCAAAAGAACTATGCATTTGCGAAATTTGTAATTTTGCTTACAATACAAAAGAGCTTGCAAATAAATGTGAAGACTGGTGCAGAAAGCACAAGAGTTGCAGCCTTGAAATTACGAAATCGTCAATTGGAGTGCTAAAATGAGTTCATACATCAAAGAAAAATTGTCAAGAATTTATTAGGTATTAGAATGAAAGAAATAATATTCGTTGCAATTGTTGCTTTATTGTTAAATTTGGGTTTAGCTAATGCAATCACACAACAGGAAATCAAAGAAGCTAAGAACTTGATTGATTCAAGAGTGGACTGCAAAAGTCTATCAGACTCCCAGTTAGAAATAATTGGGGAGTATGAAATGGAATTAATGCACTCTGGCGAAAGCCATGAGCTTATGCATAAAATGATGGGAATTAAAGAAGGCTCTGAAGCAGAAAAGCAGTTTCATATTAACATGGCAAAAATGGTGTATTGCAATGAAAATACAGGCGGAATGATGGGTGCTGGCATGATGAATGGAGGAATGATGAATATGATGATGGGAGGCAATAGGATGAGTTATGGGAGTACGCCTTATGGCTACGGTTTTGGCTATTGGAATTTTCTAAATGTTCTTTATATTATACTATTTATAGGACTAATAATCTTGGTTTATCTTTGGATTATAAAATTGTGGAAGAGTATGAAAGATAAAAAAGATAAACATAAGAAATGAGAATATGGTAAAAGTAGTAAACAAAATAAAAGAGAAATTTGTGGGTGTAGCTGGAAGTATTTCTGGTGGTTTAAGCTTTCTTGGTAGCTATCAAGTTTGCCATAATGCATGCTTAGCCTTAGTTGCTTTCCTTACCTTTCTAGGTTTTGCAGTAGCAGGAATGCCGTTGCTGTTTTTGACAAAAGTTGCAATTCCATTTTGGACTGTCGCAGTCTCATTATTAACAATCACAATAATTTTAAAATATAAAAAAAGAATGCATTTGTCAGGCAAACTAATTTTATTTAATTCAGGCTTGATAATTGCTGGTGTGCCGTTTCAGCAAGTTCAAAATTTCAATTATCTTTCCTGGATTGTTGGAGGAATTTTGGCAATATTCAGCATTGGATGGCATATTTATGACAAGATTGAGAAGAAATGAAATTAAAGGCAGATTTTGGGGCATTGACATTAATATTTATATTCTTTATAGTTATCGGACTGCTCATATTTTCCCTATTTGATTTTCTAAGCTCAAAAACAGGGCAAGTTGAACAATCATCTTCTCAAATGAAAAGAGTTTCAGGAATGACTTTGACGGCTTTTGACAGAGAGGTTGGAAGAGGCATGATGGACAGGAATAATGACGGCAGATGCGATTCCTGTGGAATGCCTGTAGAGATGTGTCTTGACTCCGGGCAATTAGAGTGCAACATGAATCCAGATTCAAAAATAGGCATTCTCGATTCGCAGCACATTCATGCTGACTTTAAAGTTTATGTAAATGAAAAGCCGCTTAATTTTGCAGATAGCAGATTTTACATGAAAAGCAGCTTTGTCCACATTGACAATCAGCAGAACAAAGACGATGCTGGCGGCGCATTGCACATACACGCAACCGGAGTTCCTTTGTGGGTTTTCTTCAAAAGCATAGGCATGGAGTTCAACAAGAATTGCATAACTCTGGAAAACAAAGAATTCTGCAATAATAGCAATAAAAAGCTAAAATTCTTTGTCAATGGAAAAGAAAGCAATGAATTTGAAAATTATGTATTCAATGATTTGGACAAAATTTTGATAAGCTATGGCGATGAAAGCGAAGATGAAATAAAAAATCAGTTTAATTCAATAACAGGCTTTGCGGAATTGCATTAAAATGAAAATAAAGCCAATTTATATTGCAGTTATTGTAATAATAGCTGTATTTATAGGATTCATTCTTTTATTTAAAAGCCCGTCTCAAAGCAATAATACAAACGGAGTGCCTCAGCAGCCTGTCCACTGGCATCCTAAACTTAAAATAATGATCAAAGGCGAAGAGCAGTTTATACCTCCAAATATCGGAATAAGCATAGGCAACAATATAGATAATCAAATAAGCGGTATGAGAATGTCTCCTACCCATACGCATGAAAGCGATGGCACTATACATTTGGAGAACAACAGACCATGGCAAAAGCCTGAAACTTTGACATTAGGTTATTTCTTTAAAGTCTGGGGAAGGAATTTCAACAGCTCTTGCATTTTTGAATATTGCAATGGAGAAAATGGAACTTTAAAAATTACAGTAAACGGTAAAGAAAATTTTGAATTTAATAAATATATTATGCATGATAAGGATGAAATTGTGATTGAATATAAGTGATAAAAATGATGGAGAGAAAACAGGTACTTTATGACTTGAGAACAACCTATAATGGTCCTTTTGTAGTTGAGGACTTCTATGCAGAAGTTGATAACTGGATAAAGGAAAAAGGCTACGAAAAAGAACCAAAGAAAAAGATGGAGCATGTTACAAAAAATGGCAAAAAAATAGAATGGCTAATAGAAGCACATATGCATATGGACATGGAGCATACAATGGGCATTATTTCTTTGAGAGCTTTAATGGACAATGTTAAAGAAGTTATTATTAAGAAAGATGGGAAAAAGATAAGGATTAACTATGGCGATGTCCTTATCAACATAGACGGGTGGAGATATGCTATGGTTCATATGAGCTTTTGGGGCATGAAGCCAATCTATTATTTCATAAGAGCGTTAATTGACAAGCATATTTACAACTTCTTGGACAAACATGATAGCATGGTTATTGATGATTGCCGTGGTTTATTTAAGAGAATAAGGGCATTTTTTGGCTTGCAAAAGTATAAGTACGTAATATAATAAATGATTGAAAATGAGCAGAAATCTTATTATTTGCATGGTATTTGTTATTTTTATTTCATTAATTCCAATAACCTATTCCAACGGCGGCTGCATGAAATTGGCAGATGATATTTTTGTCCAAATGTCGCATGCGCCTCATGTGCCGAAAGTCTATGAGAGGGTATCTATTTTATTTTCCTTTGCCGATAAAGCTGGATTAATCAGCAAGGAAATCAGCGGCGAGCTTAGAATAATGAAAGGCGAAGAACAAATATTGGCAAAAAATTTCAAAATCGATTATGGAGTTTTAGATTTGAAGCACGAGTTTAAGAATGCAGGAATACATGAAATTTTTATCAATTTTGCCTTGGGAAACAAAACGTACTCTCCGGAAGATTTTGTAATAGAAGTAATTGAGGATAATAAGCCAAATTACATGGAATATTTTGTATTTTTGATTATTGGATTTCTAATTGGAATCTTGTCAGCAAAATTTATGGGTAAGAAAAAATGACCAAAAAATTATTAATTGTATTAATATTTGTTGTGTTGTTCGCTAGCATAGCGTTCGCACAGGAATTGCCAATAGGCCTTCAAAAACTAAAGCAGCAAGAGCAGCAATTAGCCTCCAGTATAACATTTTTGCTTGCATTCTTTGCAGGCTTGATTTCAATGACCTCACCTTGCGGTATTGCTTTGCTGCCGACATTTTTTTCATTTGCTTTTAAGGACAGAAAAAAAGCTGTGCTTATGACAAGCGCATTTTCGATTGGCCTGCTGATAGCATTCACATTTTTTGGGCTGATAGCAGGCTTTTTGGGCAATTTCTTCAACAGCTACAAGCTGGCTTTTGCCGTTATATCGGGCTATATGCTGATTTTTTTCGGAATTTTGATGTTTTTCAATATAGGCTTCACAATCTTTAATTTTAAATTGGATTACAGGAAAGGCCAAAGTTTTTTTAGTGTGGCTTCATTGGGATTTTTCTTCGGAATCGGCTGGACTCCATGCGTTGGGCCAATTCTAACAGGCATACTTTTATTGGCTGCAAATTCTGCAACTGTGCTAAATGGGACTTTGATGCTTGTATTTTATGGAATAGGCATAGCATCTCCTTTGATTTTGCTGGCATTCTTCTCAGATAAATACGACTGGGCAAATTCAAAATTATTGAGGGGCAAATCAATAGAATTTAAGCTGTTTAATAAAAAAATAATTACCCATACATACAACATAATTGGAGGAATTTTGCTGCTTGCAATAGGGATACTAATGGTTATTTTTAAAGGAACTTTCTTTTTTCAAAGCGAGCTGCCAAAATACATTCCATGGTCTATGTCGTTCTGGAGCTACTTGAATGAGGCATCTTTGGGAACAAGAATATTCACGTCAGTATCAGGCAACATTTTAGGGATCATTTCTGCTTTGTCAATTTTTTTGCTCGTTATTTGGCATCTGCATGGAGCCGAGAAGTCCTGAAATTTTTTATTTTTGACTTTGCCGAAAGAATGTATTTGTTTGTATTTTGCATGGATATAGCATAATTGTCAGCTTCAATTTCCTCTTTTTCTAAGGTGCCTGAGAATCCTGTAAAAGCTGCCACTGGCGTAAATAGCCTAAGGACATTGCCCGAAAATTTCCAGAAGTAGGTTTTGCATTTGTGATGATGCAATTCATGCAGCAAAACCGCTTCGAGTTCCTTCTTTGTAAGCAGTTCTGAAAGCCCCGCAGACACAAAAATCGATGGTTTTAGGTTTGTTATGGAATAAGCTGCCGGCTCTAGATCGTTTATCGAATAAACTTCGGGCTCTTTTATTTTTAGTATTTTGGAATTTTTTTCAACGAATTTCTTGATAAAGTTGTTTTTAATTAAGCAGCATTTGTCAGACCACCTATACATATATGGCAACAACACAAAACCCAAAATTATAGTTATGATTCCAGAGATTGGAACAAAAATCATGAACATCATAGGCATGCAGTTCATCATAGGCATCATGCATCTCCAAAAAACAGCCGAGAACACAAAGGGAAAGAACAGCAGCGCTATATGCATTGCCAGAAAATTTACCTTTTTCCTTAAATCTCCAGATTTTTTGAACAGAATAAAAAACGCAATTGAAAGTATTAATGATGGGACAAAGATAGCCATGTGAAGAGGATGATTTAATATATGATACAAGTAATTTTTCCACATTTCTAACTGCTCAATCATTTTTGCCCCGCTTCTTTAAGCTCTCATTAAAATACACTACTGCCTTTGAACCAAATTTTTGTATTATGGAATTCACCACATTTTCCACTACTCGCTTTTCAAAATTTTCCTTGTTCTGCTCGAGACCATATACAAACCTTATTCCGCCTCTGGCGGTTTCAACTGACCTATTAACGAGACCTTTTTGGTACAGCCTATCGAGAATTACCGATACGCTGCTCTTTGAGGCTTTGTTTCTGACTAATGCATAGATGTCCCTTGTCCTGTATTTTTTGTTTGGTAACAAGGATTTGATTATATCAGCTTCTAACGGGCTTAGTGAATAAATTATATCTTTAGCAATAAAATTTGATTTCATAAGCAGAAAATAGCAAGCAAATATAAATAACTTCTGGTTAATGGCAATTTTTTGTAGCAGTAACATAAATTTAAATAAAGAAATAAGCATCCGATATCATTGATAATTGTGCAGTAAATGACAATGCTAAAGAGCCTCTTATGAAAAACTACACATCGGCATTAAATAGGGGACTTAGAATTATATATTTACTCTTTGCCTTAGTTCTATTTATTGGATGTACACAAGATTCCAATGACAACTCTCAAAAATCTACCTCTTTAAGCAAAAATACAAGCTACAAGAATATGACTGTTGATGAACTAAACCAGCAGTTAAAAAACAAAGATTTTGCTTTGGTTGATGTCCACATACCGGAACAAAAACACATTAATGGAACAGATGCTTTTATTCCTTACGATGACATAGAAAACCAGCTTGATAAATTGCCGCAGGGTAAGGAAGCAAAAATTGTGTTGTACTGCAAGACTGGAAGGATGAGTCAGATTGCAGCAGAAAAACTTGCAGAAAGAGGATATACAAATGTTTATAATGTTGTTGGGGGCATTGTTGAATGGGTAAACAAAGGGTATGGCAGATAATATCACATTTTATAATGGCATTAAAATGACCTTCATGCAAATCAGAGGAAATCAATTAAAATTATATGGGTGCGCAATTTGGTAAGCGCCAGTGCAAAGATTGCGGTTATGTTGAGGTAACCGTAATAGAAGATGCGGATAAAAAACAAATTAAAAAAGGAAACAAGAGCTTTGGAAAAAAGCGGCAATAGAAAAAGTGCAATAATAGCATTATCAATAGCGACAGGAACAGCCGCTGTTCTTTACATAATACTCGGAGCAGTTGCATCCATAATAAAAAATCCGTTTTTTACAAGAATGACTCCTGTAGGATGGCTTGAGATGTCATCACTTTTAATAACATCATTGCTTATTGGGGCGTATATAGGGCTTCTTTATTACGGAAAAGCAAGCGGCAAAGATAAGGCGTGCAATGCATCGGCTGCAACAGGCGGAGTTTTTGGATTTCTCACATTCGGCTGCCCTATATGCAACAGGATTTTAGTATTTCTATTGGGAATTACTGGTGTTCTCACTTACTTTGAACCATTAAGACCGTCGCTTGGAATTTTAAGCGTTGGGTTACTAAGTTTTGCAATTTTCAAAAAAAGCCAAAGGAGTAGCAGCATGAATATAATAAAATGAAAAAAATAAACATCTTTTTGCTGTCAATATTCTTATTAATTCCGTTGGCTTTTGCACAGTCTGGACTGCAGAAAATCACTGATTATAACCAGCAGCAGGCTGTGTTTTATCTGAAAAATCTTTCCCTTTTTGTGGCGTTTCTGGGCGGCATAATCAGCGTATTGCTGCCGTGCACGCTCGCTATTTTGCCCGCTTTCTTTGCCTACACATTCAAGGAAAGGAAGGAAATCACAAAAATGACCCTTGTTTTTTTTGCGGGATTCTCGTTTGTCTTTGTTATTCTTGGAATATTTGCGGCTGCAATAGGGGAAACACTGGCTTCAATCCAATTTGCAGACACAAAAATTTTGATATTCATTTCAGGAGCGCTTCTTATAGTTTTTGGACTTATGACAATGCTCGGCAAAGGCTTTTCTTTCATAAAAATAGACAGGAAGACGGGGCATGACATTGCCGGCATTTTCGCATTCGGCATTCTGTTCGGGCTCGGATGGAGCGCGTGCCTCGGCCCTGTGCTTGCAGGCATTTTGCTTATTGCATCTACCTTCCACAACTATCTCTACTCGGGTGCATTGCTGTTTTTTTACTCTCTCGGATTGTTTGTCCCGTTATTTTTAATCTCAATATTGTTTGACAAATACAACCTGACTCAGAAGGCATGGCTCAGGGGCAGGGAATTTGAAATCAAACTGTTCGGAAAAACCTTTTTTATGCACACAACAAAAATAATTGCAGGCTTATTGCTGATAAGCACAGGCGCACTGTTCATAGTGTTCAACGGCACAAACGTAATCAACGTCCTGGACCCGTTAAGGACATCAGTTTATGCATACCTTTTTGAGGACAGGATACTCCAAATTCCCTACATCACTTTTGCTGGCATGGCTGCATTTGCTTTATTTGTTTTTGTTATTGCCCGTTTTATCTACAAACATAAAGCTTCCTGAAAATATCCTAGCCATGAAAAGCCTGAATAACACCCTAAAAACGATAATAAACCTTTTTAAGCCTTATTTTATAAAAAAAGATTTAAAAATAACATCGTTTCTCAAGTAAAGTATATATAGAAAAGGCAAATACTATGGTAAATATGGAAAAAGATCAGGAGTTGCTGGAAAAAGTAACAATATTCCTTATAGTATTGGTCAGTGCTATCATCCTATTCACGCAGTATCAGTTCTACAGGCTTTTGAATAGCAGCTTACTGGTCTACTTATCCGTATTGCTAATTGTTGCATTAGTTGGACTCTTGGTGTGGCTTTTTGTCTCAGAAAGCAAAGATACTAAACACAAGCCGCATGCAATTCATGCAGAGCACGAAGCACATGCGAAGCCATTGACACTCACTGAGAAAGTTAGCTATGGTTTAATGGCAGTTGCAGCTTTTTTGATAATCTTCAATCAAATCCAAATCTCGCAGGCATCAGCGCTAGCCGGATTAAGCACAGGCTTAACCTTTAAGACATCTTCAACTAAAACAAGCCTTGCTCTGACAGGCGACCCAAATCAGGATGCAATGACTGTCGTCATATCAAGGGGAGTTCCCTTTTATGGGGAAGCGCTTGGCGTTTCATTTGATGATCCTATAAAGAGTCTTGATATAATAGCAAATCTCGATCCGGCATACGGCAGGAACAAGATTCAGTTGTCTCCGGAGGAAAAGCAAAGGTACATCAGCATTTTAACAATTCCAACAATGGGCTGCGAATATTGCTGCGGGGCTAATACGGCTGTAACCAAAGACGGCAGGCCTACATGCGGCTGCAAGCATTCGTGGGCAATGCGGGGTTTGGCAGCATACCTCATAAAGAACTATCCGCAAATAAGTGATGATGAAGTCAAAAGAGAGGTAGCTAAATGGAAGGGCATGTTTTTTCCAAAGCAGATGATTCAAAAATATGTAAAGGAAGTTCAAACCGGCCAATATACTGCAGACATTTCAGCTTTGCTTCTTGATGTTGATGAAGAAAAACTTAAAGAGATGAAGCAGGCTGTTGCATCGTCTGGAAGTGCACAGGGCTCTTCCGGAGCTGCACAAAGCGTAGACAGCTTGCCGTCAATGGTAGGCGGATGCTAATAGTTCATCATAATACACAAAAATTTAAATAAAAACAAGAAATAACGGAGGCAAAAATGAACAGAAATGTTATTGTTGTGATTGTGCTTGTTGTTTTGGTGCTGCTGACAGCTGTGCAGGCAATTCAATTAAGCAGCCTGAAGACAAGCATAAGCACAGGCAAGGTTAGTGTTGGAAGCGCCCCATCTCCATCTGGAGGCAGTGCAGCTTCGAACATACAAGATCTACCTTCAATGGTAGGCGGATGTTGATTTTAACGGGTGGTGCAAATGAAAATAAAAACAATATTGTTAGCTGTGTTATTAATTAGTGTTTTTTTGGTCGGATGCAGGTCTAGCCAGACTGGCTATGCATCATACAACCAGCAGCAAGGTCAGCAGCAGGGCCAGTATGTGGGAGGAGGCTGCGGGGTAACTCCAAGCGGAGATTATGCAGACACACCTGTAGAAGGTTTTGATTCGTCTGGTTCTGCAACGCTGTAAGCAACCAATCTATTCAAACTAGTTAAAATGGAGCTTACAAAAAGGGAGAAGCGCAGGCTCAGGCTGGAGAAGATGAGGCAGCAAAGCCATGAAGCTCAAGACGAATACAGCCAAAAGCTGGAGCAGCAAAAACAAATACAGGAAAGCGGCCAAAAAAGCAAATCAAAATATTACATTATTGCATCAGTGCTTGCAGTCATAATCTTGGCTGGTTTATCCTATTCGATTTATTCACTCAATAAGCCAAGCACATACGACGCTTTTGCAAAATGCTTAAACCAAAAAGGAGCTGTTATGTATGGGGCGATGGACTGGTGCAAATACACCCAGGCGCAAAAGGCGATGTTTGGCAATTCTTTCAAATACATAAATTATCACGAGTTTAGTGAATTGGCGGGCATTAAGAAAACCCCTACATGGGTCATAAATGGGGCATGGTACGAAAATGTGCAGTCATTTGAGAAATTGGCAGCTTTAACCGGCTGCAAGTTATGAGGCATTATGGATCCTGAAAAAAAGAGCAATTTCGGAAAAAAAATTTCCGAGAAAATTAGCGTTGAGAAAATATTTATCGGCTTGGCTCTGTTGCTCGGCATTGCTGTTATAATCAACATAATCTTGACGTCCAGCATAAGCAACGAACTAAAAAATGGTAAAGCTGCTGTTAAGGAAAGCATAAAGCCGGCAAAAATAGAGCTTACCGTTATTAGGAATTCTAAATGCACAGATTGTTTTGACATTTCAACGGTTGTAGGCCATATAAAAAGTATAAATCTAAATATTACAAAGGAAACAGCATTGGAGTTTGATTCAAACGAAGCCAGGCAGATAATGAGCAAATACAAAATTGAAAAAATCCCAGCAATTATAGTTACAGGAGAAATAGATAAGGCCAGTATACAGGGCTTGGAAAAGAAAACTGACGCCTTATTACTGGCAGATATTTTGCCGCCGTATACAAATGCTACGACTGGCGATATAAGGGGAAGGGTTGCTTTACACCTTCTAAAGGACACAGAATGCGCAAAATGCAATGACTTAGTTAATTTGATGACACAGATTAAAGCGGCAGGAGTTATGATTTCTGAGGAAAAAGACATTGCATCAAACAGTGACGAAGGAAAAGATTTGATAAAAAAATACAACATTGGATTTGCGCCAACAATCATATTATCAAACGATGCTTCTGTTTATGATATAATCCAAAAAGCATGGCCACAGATAGGGACCCAAGAGACAGACGGCTCTTACGTACTGAGGACAGTTGCCCCGCCATTTGTTAATCTGACAACAGGCGAATTAAAAGGCATTGTAAACCTGGTATATTTGACAGATAAAAGCTGCACAGACTGCTATGATGTCAGCCAGCACAGGGAGATACTTGCAAGCCCTCAAAGCTTTGCCATAACGCTGGACAAGGAAGATACCTTTGATATAAGCGATGCCAAAGGAAAAGATCTTCTGAAAAAATACAACATAACCCAAGTTCCTACTATAATAGTTTCCAGTGAAGTTGGTGTCTACCCTTCAAGCCTTATCTTGAAGCAGTTCTTTTCTGTCGAGAAAGACGGCTCTTATGTTTTCAGAAAGCTTTCCTCTGTTGGCTCTTATAAGGATTTGACAGCAAACGAAGTTGTCAAGGCGCCTCAGCAACAGGCTCTGCAAAATGAGTAGCGCAAAAGAGAAAATATTGGGCGCATCAGGAAGCTTGACAGGCATTTTAAGCTTTCTTGGCGGCTATCAGGTTTGCCATAATGCCTGCTTAGCATTAATCGCTTTGCTTACTTTTTTGGGGTTTGCAGTGGCAGGGATGCCGCTCCTTTTTTTGACCAAAGTTGCGGTTCCGTTTTGGATAGCTGCAGTTTTGCTGCTTGCTGTGATGCTTGTGTTAAAACACAAAAGTATAATTCATCTGTCAAATAAAATGCTCTTATTTAACTCAGGATTGATAATTGCAGGCATTCCATTCCAGCAGCTGCAGCAATTTAATTATGTCTTTTGGATTATTGGGGGGATACTGGTTGCATCGAGCGCCATATTATATTTCTGCAGCAGGTATACCAAAAAATAAAAAACGGCAAATGAGAAAAAAAGATTTATTTGTTTATTGCGTAATCCTGGTTTTGGTAATCTTATTCTTATGGCAGTGGCTCTCAAAAGGCGCTTTGATAAGCCAGAAATCCCAATTGCAGAGGTATACCAGCCAAATGCAAGTTTTGAGCGGAATAGGCGCGCTCGGTTCAATCCATATACATGCTGATGTCAAGGCATACATAGACGGCAAATCCATGGATTTCTCTCAAAAAAAATACCAGCTTGCAAGCAGCTTCATTCATTTTGAGGACGGGATTGGGGATGTTGTGCACGTGCATGCAACAGGAATGACTCTGGGCCATCTGTTCAGGTCTTTAGGCATGGACTTTAACAATAATTGCATTGCGGCAGAAGGGCAAAGCTATTGCAATGATGCCGATAAAACACTTAAGTTCTATGTGAATGGACAGCCAGACAAGGAGTTTGACAACAAAGCGATTAGAGATCTGGATAAATATTTGGTTTCTTATGGAAGCGATAATGAAGCGCAAATTCAGAAACAGCTTGATTCTGTAACAAGTTTAGCGCCTAAGTACAGCGCAGATAAAGCTGAAATGGATTAATATTGATTGAAAAATTATGCAGTAATGAAGTTTCTCGAATGCCGAATGCAAGAGGCGATTAAAACATTGACTAAACAATATATTAACATCCAATAAAAAAATTTCGAAATCATTAAATACTAATTCTAAAGAGGTAAGACAAAAGAGGCAAAAAATAATGAAGTGTGCATATAAGATTAGTTCGTACAGTCGTATTAATATTTTGGCTCTTATTTTTCTGATATTCATAATCTCGCAGATGCAGGCTGCTTTCGGCCAAGCTGCTCCTTCCTCAACCACAACAGGAAATGTTTATTATGTCGCGACCACAGGATTAGATTCAAACGCGGGAACAATTACTGCGCCGTTTAGGACGATTCAGAAAGCGGCGAATACCGTTCAGGCAGGAGATACTGTTTATGTATTGCCAGGCACTTACACCCTTACAGGCCCCGGAGCCCATCCAACATACTCAAATTACGCTTCTATTTATACCAGTAAAAGCGGTACCGCCGCACAGCCGGTCCAGTTTATCTCGACACTAAAATGGGGCGCCAAAATCGTTTCAACCGGCAACCGTATCGCTTGGCTGAATGACGGAGCTTATGTGACCATCCAGGGATTTGACATTACCGGAACCATGGGCGTCGGTATATTAAGCAACGGCAACTATTCAAGAATTATCGGCAACCACGTGCACGATTATACATCATCCTACTGCGATAGCAGCGGGAGCGGAACCGGAATTGGCAGTGGCCGCGGGAATTACGTAGATATCATAGGCAATTTAGTTGACCATCTCTCCGTTGCGTCTACCTGTCCTGCAGGTCAAATACATGGAATCTACGCGGCATATACCGGGATGCGCATTATCAATAACGTAGTTAATAATGTTAAAAATTACTGTATTCATGTGTATCACGCCCCTGTCGATAATAAAATCTTTAGCAACACAGCGTTCAATTGCGGTTCAGGAATCATAGTTGCCGGCACTGCCGAAGGACTCGCAAAAAATAATTCTATTAAAAATAATATTATCTATCAGACTGTTTACTATGGAATTCATGAATACGCGACAACTAGGGATGGGACAGAGGCTATTAAAAATAATCTTATCTACAAAACTGGCATACTGCCGGCGATATCAACTGATGATCCAACGACTGCTGTTTCTGGTAACATTATCTCGCTTACAGCAACGCAAGAAGCCGCGCTTTTCGTTAATTACCAAGCGGGTGGTAGCGGAGACTACCGTCTCCAATCAACATCTCCCGCCATCAACGCAGGAGCAACTCTCGGAGTTCCATACAACGTTGACTATGATGGCGTCTCTCGTCCACAAGAAATACTTACTATATTTCTCCCACAGGTTCTGATTCCAATCCCGGAACTTCAGCTTCTCCGTGGAAAACTTTTGCTTTTACGATTCCTAAGCTTAAAGCTGGGGACACTCTTATTTTGAAGGACGGCACATACAATGCTGCAAACAGCGGTTATCCGTATATTAATTGCGCTTCTAATGCTAAAAATGGCACAGCGTCTGCCCCCATCACTATGAAAGCAGAGAATGAACGAATGGCATTTTTACAAACCGCTGTCGGATCGGATACGCGTCCGTTTTACATGTCCAGTTGTGCTTACTGGACGATTGAAGGACTCCGGGCTGAAAATCGCATGCAGGATTTTGGTTCAGGATTTCATGCCGGCGAAGTGATGCAAATCGATGGCAGCAATCATATTACTATGCGACGGCTACTACTCGCGAATCCGAACCGTTGGTACAATTCCAACGTGCTGACACTGGGCGGGAACTCCGTCAGCACGGACGACTCCTTGCTTGAGGAAATCGAAATTTATACTTTTCATCGCCATGCCATCGACCTAAACCGCGCCTCGCGCAACACACTGCGTCGCATTTATTGCAATTCTCGGCTGATTGGCAATGCGGATACAGTCAATACGTTTTCCAATTGGAATGTAGGGCCGGATAATGGACGCGGCGATTCATGTATCACAATGTATACCCAGGTCGTCACTAATAACACCGTGGAAAACGTGATTTCGGAAGATAACTCGCTTTTGACTGATTTGGCGCCTGCCACCGGCGCGGTCAGCGGCAACAAAGTTCTCGGCAGCATCTCGCTCAATAATGAATTTGGCTTTGTAATTGCCTATCGTGACGATTATCGAGTGTGTTGTGGACCTCCGGCAGCTGATGGCAACGTGTTTAAAGATCTGATAGCCATCAATCCTTTGAATTGGGGGTTCGATTTCAAATGGGGCATCAATACCGTTGCAAGTCAACTTACTACAATCAACCCAGGATCCGGCACTTGCGGAACTTGCGGAAATCAAGACGTGTTTTTAGCTACTCCGCCGAACAAATCTGCGACGATCACTAATACCTACGTAACCGGCGCTGGATCAAGCGGAGCATATGACCTTAATTATTTTACCAGTCTTACTCTGAGTTATCCCACCACTTACAACAATGTAATAAATTATTTGCACCAGGCTGCTACGAACAACAATGCCCTAAATCTCACTTCTAACCCAATGGGCAGCTGTAAAGCCTGGATCCCCGATGGGTCGGCGCTCAAAGGAACTGGCTCGGGCGGTGCGGATCGTGGCGCTAACATTCTCTATCGCTATCAAGACGGCGTTCTTACTAACCAGCCTCTCTGGAACACTTCAACGGGAGAATTTCCTCATGGCGCTGTGGTTCCCGGAGTAAATGATATTGCCGGCAGTTCGCTCTTTGACGTTCATAAGAGACTAAATGTAAATACGAATGGCTGCCCGTTTCCAGCGGGGTATTCTGGAAGCAGCATAACAGACACAACACCTCCAACTATTTCAAATGNTTAAGCGGATTGCAGGCAAACACGCTTTACCATTATCGTGCCAAGTCTAAAGATGCTGCCGGGCTTTTAGCAACTTCTGGAGATTTTACTTTCACGACATTATCATCTGCCGCTATATCAAATGGCGATGTAAACGGCGACAATAAGGTTGATGTTAATGATATTTTATTCATAACAAAAGACTTTGGCAAGAGCAGCGGCTATGATCCAAAAGCAGATGTTGCAGCTCCTTTTGGGGTTATCAATATTTATGATGTGATGGCTGTAGTGATGAACTGGGGAAAAGATTATGCAAGTAGTGTTGATACAAGCTTGGTTGGGTACTGGAAATTTGATGAAGGCTCGGGAACCACTGCAGCTGACTCTGCAGGCACAAACACTGGCACACTTATCAATGGACCTATTTGGACAGCAGGCAAAATCGGAGGAGCGTTAAATTTCGACGGAGCAGATGATTTTGTAAATGTGGGTTCGGCGTCAAGTCTAGACGACCTGAAGGCGTATACTGTCTGCGCCTGGATAAATCCCCGCAGTGGCGGCGAAAACAACAACGGCCGAATCGTTACAAAAGCTCCCGGTACAAATGTAGGAGGGGCGCAGCTGATGATGATGTCAGCGAGCTCATTTGGATTGCGGGAAAGAAATACCCTGGGGACAGGCTTTACAATTCAAATGACCATGCCTTTAAATGAATGGCAGCATGTCTGCGGCAGCTATAACGATAATGGTGACAGAGTGCTGAGGGTGTACCGCAACGGCCTTCAGGGAGGCACCACTGCCACGCTTACCGGAACACTGCAAGAATGGGCCAGTTACGATATGATGATCGGCGGCAATGATAACACGGACAGGGCTTTCAACGGCCT
>JACPJQ010000003.1 GCA_016187465.1 Candidatus Woesearchaeota archaeon | reverse complement strand
AAAGACGGGGCTTAAGATTGATTGTTTGATATATTCTAAACAATCTTTGAGTAATCAGAATTTTCATGCTGTAAGGGCCAGCAAAAAGTCACAGCGTTATTTAAATATACACACAACAAATTATGATGCACATACTGATTACAAGCCAATTAAATTGTTTATTTCTGACAACCCAGAGGAAATCAAAAGATTTCTAACTAGATTAAAATAAGTCTATGTTCGCCTATCAAATGCCTAAATAAGCATAATTCTACCTTCTTTTTCAATTTAGAACTAATTTTCGCCTATCAAATACTGGAATAAGTAATTTTATGACAGATGGTAGGTGAAAGACAGGCGAATTTTCCTTTAAAATTCCCGACTTATTATATATAACAGACCTTCTTTATTTCATTACATTCCTCTATCAATCGCCAAGAGAGGCTCTTTTTGTTTATGCTTTTTTGCAAATATTAAAATTTTATCGTCGAGCAAGAAAAAATAATAAAGCCTACCATTTTCAGAAATAATCTCTATTTAACTCCATTTAGTCATTTAAAGGCAATTTTCCCCTTCCAAATTCATAAATAAGCAATTTTTAACCTTTTGGTAGGCTTTGGTAGGCTCTTTTCCTTCGAAAATTCCCTACTTATTATATATAACCCACTCTCCTTTATTTCATTACAATCCTCTTTCAAACGCCAGAGTGGCTTTTTTCTTTAATTTTTTCTATTTCTCAATCTCCTCCAACTCTTTCAAAACCTTCAACCCTTTCTCTGTAGCTTGATAATACCTAGCCATCTTGTCGTCAGGATTCAAACACTTTACAAATTGTTTCTTTTCCATCTGCAATAATATCTTGCTTGCGCTTGACCTGTGCATTTTCAGCAGCTTGCTTATCTGTGTAGGTGTTTTAGGCTTTTCCAGTATCTGAAGTATTTGCTTTTTCTTTTCGCTTCTGGTTAAATAAGCAACATCGCTAATCATAAGATAGTTTTTGAGTAATCTTAAATAAATATATAAGTAATCTATGCGTAACCTTTATATAGCCAGACAACTATGCTGTTTCACTATGGGCCTTTTAAGAGCAATCTTCAGAACACAAGGATTTTTGCTGATTTTGCTAGGCATATTACTGCTTTTTGTTCCTGTAGTCGGCTTAATTGTAGGCTTGCCTTTATTACTTGTAGGCATTTTTATCTTTTCAAGAGCAACAAAAGAGAAGAAATTGTACAATGAAAATAGCTTTTTAGCTAAATTACTGCTCAAAGTCAAGCTTATTACCAAATCAAAAGAAGACATTAAATGGTACATCTCAATATTATTTATCCTGATGTTCTTCAGCCCATTTGCAATGCTGTACCTTTACATTCCAGCAATAATATGGCTTTTCATTATGTTTAACAGAATAAAGCATGAAGAATGGAAAGCATCAGGCAAGCAGGTTTCAGCAAGATGGTTTCGCATAGGAAGAAAGCCGGCAAGATGGTTTGGCGCTGGTGCTTTTGCTGTAATCATGGGATTTCTTGTAATAGCTGCTGCCCTATATTTTGTCACTTATCATATTCCAAAAAGCATCTCTCTTATGGAAAATGTGTTCATTAGGGCTCTGGCTGGGTTATTTTGCGTACCTTTCATATTTTTGATTATTTTCGGGTTTTGGAGCATAAGATTTTCGTATAGAAACCCCTATTATTTGAATAATTTCAATGTTCTTGAGCCTGGAAAAGTAGTAATTTCAAGAGAAGGTATTATAAGCAAGCATCACACATTAAATAGCTATATCAAAGACTAAATCTGCTTAAAATTCGGAATTTTTATTATCTTGTAAAAATTCCTCATTCATCAAAATGGCAATAAAATATTACATCTTACAAATTGACTCAAAATGGAGGATAACTCTGCCTAAGGAATTAAGAAAATATATGGGTTTAAGAAAGGGCTCCCATCTTTTGGTTTATCCTCTGAATAATGTGTTGTTAATGATAAAAGTCAATAAGAATTTTCATGAAGCTACAAAGAGACTGAGAAAAGCCAAAAAAAGATTTAAAAAATTGGGCAAAGAGGACGTTTTTAAAGTTTTGAAAAGAATACGCAGCGCAAAATATAAGCCTTCAATTGGGCTTAAAAACAAAGTTGTTGAGGAAGTTAGGGCTAAAAAGAAAGGTAAAAGAAAATGAGCGAAAAAATTGAAGTTTATGTGGTTGGGCAAAAAGGAGTTGACCATAATATGCTTAAAAGCATTCACAAAACCTATGAGTGTGCATTAAAGGCATGGAATAAGCTAAGGATTGATTTGCTCAAAGATGCAAAGAATACTTTGAAAAGATACAAGTCTGACAAAGATGAGTGGCATAAGGAAATGTATCAGAAGATGGTTAAAAATCTTTCCTGCAAGGATCCTGAGAAGATAGACAATGGGCCGCATGAAACGCCTTATATTTTAAAGTGGGATTTGGAAGAATAAAAGTCAAATGGAAAACGAAAGATTAAATCTTTTTGAATTGCACTATACATGGTACGAGCATGAGCATCAAAGCACTATTCTGGCAACTCCAAAAGAGCAAGATAAGATTGAAGAAGACCTCAAGGAAGCTGCAACTTCAATTGAATTTGATGAGATAAAAGAAAAAGAAGCAGTTTATAAGGATGACGCTTATCGCAGAATTATAAACATTTTAAGGCAGAAAGGTTATATTGTATGCAACTTTATTTTTGACCCGGAATACCATGTTGATGAAATTGGGATTGTGAGGAATACCAAATACCTTAAGTATGGAATAATCCATAGAATAAAAAAAACTGAATGTAAAAGATTGAGATGAGATAAAATAAAAGATGTCCGTATATTGAAAAAGGCAATAGATAGATTTATATACATTTAAATTGTTAGGCTACTGGATTAGTTGAAGGCTGCAGGTGAGGTATTACAATGAGCAAAGAGAAATTTTTAAAAGCGTACGCTAATCTTCCTGAGCCGGAAAGGTCACAAGTCATAGTAGTGATGGACAATAAACCATATTCATGGAATGCTGCCTACAATGAGATTTTAAATAACACAGCATTGGGAAAGAAAATGCTGGAAAAAATGGAGGTTTTAGGCATACTATGACAAGCGACAAAGTGGATATATATGAGGAACAGAAAGAGCTGGTTCTAGCAAGATTTAATGCTATAAGCCCGGAATCTAAGATAATGCTTGGCGGCGACAAAGAGCTGACTGTTAAGGACTTAATAAGCCATGTTGAGAAAGGGGACGAGTTCGGACGGAAAATAGTGCAAACACAAATAAGGATGCTTAAAGTATTAACGAGCAATGTGTAAAAATGACCAAATGTTTTCTGCTGACCAGGCCAAATTATGACCCTGCGACCTCTTATTTGCACTATTTCGCTAGAGAAGCAATAGTAATAGCTAAGCAACTCAAAGGACTTCATGTTTCTGATATTGAAGGCAATAAGGTTACTAGACCAAATTTGGAGAAAAGCATGACCCATGAAAACCCAGGGCTAGTATTTTTGAATGGACACGGAGACAAAATGGCCATATGGGGGCACAAAGATGAGGTAATTCTTGATAGTAAAAATATAAATCTTGCCAAAGACAAAATTGTATATTCGCTGGCTTGCGACTCTTTGGCAGGGCTAGGTGACATAGCAGTCAGGCAAGGTACTCAAGCGTACATTGGCTACCAAGAAAATTTTATGCTTGTGGCTGACCCCACAAGGCACGCATCACCAGGCAAAGACAATAATGCACTTCCTTTTAAAATGGCATGCACTAAGCTGATAGAATCCCTATTGACTGGAAGTAATGCCAGAGAAGCTATCGAGATTACAAAAAGGGAATATATCAGGCTAATTAAGTCCCTTGGCACAAGCGAAGACCCTTACGGTGATGTTTCTTTAGTCAGATTTGCTCTTGCTTGGGACTTGGAGTTTTTGGACATGAAAGGCAATCCTGAAGCATGCTTTGCTGTTTGAAATTCTTAGGCTGCCAGCTAAATGAGGCTCCAAACTGAATAAACCTCGAGACTGGCAACCTAAGGAAATCTACTCCTCATAAATTTCTTTATGATACTCTTCCCAAGCCAATGTTCTGGCTTCTTGCTCATTCTTGCCTTCATCAATTAATTCTTTAATCCTTGCGTCTATTCTATCGTATAGTTCTATGAAGCTCATTCTATCACCCCCTTTGGCTAGAAATAAGTTTTATTTTAAAAATAAGCTTTACTCATTAGAAAAGACAGCGCCACAATGCGGGCATTGGACATACTTATCATTATAGTCCACGCCTGGAATTGGTTTTCCGCATTCTTTGCATTTGATTTCCTTCATTTAAGCTTTGTCTGTTTTTCTGATTTTTCTTCATTGACTGGTTTTCCTTTGCCCCAGCCGGAATAATACATTATGGATTTCTCTTTTTTTAGCTTAAAGTTTGATTTCATTTTAATTTGCCCTATTTATCATACTTGCCAAGTCAAACAAACCCTGTATTAGTTATTTCAATCTTGACCGTTCAAATCACTCCCCACTCCACCATTTTGGGGTTTCCTGATTAAAAGATAATTTCCTTTTGAAAATTTAAGTTGTAATTCTCCTTTTTTTATATACATTGCTAATACTCCTATAAACTCCCTATACTTGCATCGATATTTAAATTCAATCTCTTCATAATCTTCAAGCATTAAAATAAGGTATTTTTTATTTTTAATGTTATTACGTATCAAGTCTGCAATACTCTCAAAAATTTCTTTGTTTATGTTTAAAGGACTTAGATGCTGTTTGTCATTTAATCCCTCATAAAATGAGAAATAAATTTTCTCATCTTCTATATGTATATTTTTTGGTTCGAGTAACAAAGAATATGATTTATTTAAAGATTGGGATAAATCTGCTAAATCAACAATAGCTTCCTTTAATTTATCAGAATTTTGTTCCCAGTCTCGTTTATTCCAATTATGAGCAGACCCAGTTATAAATGGATGAATCACCGTAAAGTGATTTTCTAGTCTAGACTTCAAGGGAAAATTCTCAAAGATATAAGTAAAAATCTGCTCCCAATTCTCTCTTTTATTGTTTTGATTTTGGTACTCTCCTAGGATTATTAATACATAATTAGTTCTATCACAATCAAACAATATATTATCTTTATCCGAGGAAATTATCAAAGATTTTCTACTTTTCTGTCTATTAATCATTATTACTTGATTCACTATTGCTCCTAATCTAGATTTATATTTATCTCCATATTTAATGTTAAGTATATTATAGAGATTACAGCGCATTTTATGTTCATAGAATTCATTTAGAAAGTCCACACTTTTTTTATATTCTTCATCTAGGAAATATTTTCTTATTTTATGTAGATTATCAATGTCACTCAAAAGCAAATAATGGCGATTTAATGAAAGTATAGAATTTGATCTAATTAGGTCATGAATTAATCTTACAATAGACAGAAATGATCTGTTATAGTCGCTATACAACTCTTGGTATTCTCTAACTTCATGTGTGTGAAAAGTTTTTTCAAGATGATAAATCTTACCTGAAAATTCTAAATATTCTTTAACGTATTCAAATAACCATTTATAGGAATGACTCAACAATTTGTTATTAAGTTTCTGATAAGAAATGTTACTAGAAGGTAGCCCGACAATGATAAATAGAATGTTCAGCAATTCCTTAATGGATTCCTTTGTTTTTTCTACAATATGTTCATCTATTAAAGAGGTTCTTAATATTTGGTTATGGATTTCCATCATCTTTTGAAACTCTGAATGGTATTTTTCTTTTATATTTGGATTATTATATAATATGTTTTCAAGAATCCTGATTTCTTCTCTGATAGTATCTTTTTCAATTTTCTCATTGTCTAATTCCAATATTTTAGATTTCATAAGTTCAACAATAAATTCGTTAAAACCATAACCGTACTTTTCTTTTATGCTTAATGAAAATTTCCTTATTTCTTCAGAAAGTTTTAACCCAGTTCTTTCTTTTGAATACCCTGGCTCAAGAAGACCAAAATGTAATAACATGCTAAAGAATGAGGGATTCTCCATGTATAATTCATCTTCTTTGGAAACAAAGAAAGATACGGATGATAAAAATCTTATTAATTTAATCGCATTTCCCGGTTTCTTCGAAAAAAATTCCTTAATTTTAATTAATTTAGTTAGTAATCCATAGTGATTTGTATTTAATTCATCAAAAATATTGCTAATTATTTCTTTGGAATACAAAGGATGTATATGAATATTTTTTATATCCCCCTCTTTTAGAGAGGGTATTAATTCATCAATGTAATCTCTAAAAGCAAGAGGTCTGCTAATTCTTTTTTTAAGAGCCATATATAGCCTTTCTATGTTAGCCTTCTGAACCGTAATCGCTTTTTGAGTGTCATTCGCAAAAGATAAAAATCTTTTATTTAACATATTGTAAGCTACAGGCACATCTACTTCTGGAAGTTCAATAACATTATTCTTACTTATCGAACCAGATAGTGAAGGATCTTCTTTCAATGCAATTCTCCAATCAAGACCCCCGGCAATTATCATTGATGTTCCTATTCCATCTTTTACTAAGCGATCAGAAAAATTTTGAAGAGAAACGATAAAATTCAAAGCCGACTTGGGCGACTGGCCCTTATGTAAACCATCAATTATTATAACAACACCCATATAATTCCTTATATGTTTGATCTCATTTAGAATTTCGCATACTTCCTCTTTGTCATAATTTTGTACTACTGAACCAATTTTGGTGTTGAACAATTCTTCATAGTGCCTTTTTATTGTTTTTGAACTTAGAATTCCTCGATAAAAATCTCTGAACATGTCAGTGGTTTCCTTGTAAACATCTAGCAAAACTTCAATCACCAACATATTATTTTTGGTTGACTCTTCTGCAATAAATTCGAATAATACTGTTTTTCCAGAACCAAAAGCACCGAGTAGAATAAACGTATTATTTAGAAAACTCATAGGATATGTGACTATCTTTTTTTCAAAATCATCAAATATGGGGTTTCTTATCAATAGATTACTAAAGAAATCATATTTCTCTTGAAGATCCACATCCTTATTGAAAAATCTACTTTCTACAGCCTGCCAAAGCCCCCTATTTTCGCCTGGAAACGGGTCTGCAATCAAGCCTAATTTTTCCCACCAAATAGAACTTGTTTTTTTAGAATCTTCTTCAAGAAAGATATCTAATTTAGCATTAATTTCCTCTTCTTTTACTTTGTAAGATTCTAATTCCGTCTTCAGTTCTTCTAGTTGCTTTTTTTCTCTTTCAATTTCTGCTTTTGTTTTTATCTTTTCTTCTTCCAACTCTCTTTTTCCTTCCTCAATTTCTTGCCGATATTTCTTCTTCTCTTCTTCAAGGACTTTTCCTATTCTTTGTCTCACAAATTCTTCATCTTTGTGCTTTACTATATCCTCCTTACTTATTAAGATCGATACATCTTTTCTTACTAAATAACCTTTAAATTTATTGATATCTGTAACGAAAGCTCGAAGAAAAGGGATGTTTTTGATCTGTTCATTTAATTGTTCTTCATTTTCAATTCGTTTCATTTCTATCAGAGAAATAGTTGCTTCGTCTGCAATCTCTTTTTCTGAAGGTACTCCAAATTGTTTATTCCATTCAAGAACAAATTTTCTTTTTTTAAGGTCTTTAATAGACGATATTAAATCTGCGTTAGAAAATATCAGTTTATAATTATTTTTTATAAACTCTTTTAATTTATGAATATTGGTCATCTTAAACCCCCTTTAGATTTTCGGTGGGAAATATATGATGAATCCTATACCCATTACTCTCGGATCTTCGTCATTGCCTATCACCTTTATATTTCCTCCGTACAAACTTAAAATCTCAGAACATATATACATTCCTAAACCCCTGCCATGAGGCTTTGAAGTTACAAAAGGTAAGTGGAACATATTTGACCTGACGTTGGCTGCAAGCCCTGGACCGTTATTAGTTATCAACAATGAATTTTTCTCTTTATCGAAGAAAATGCCTATCTTTCTACCTTGTTTTTGTGTTTTTGTTGCTAACCAGTAAAAAGCATTATCCAAGAAATTATCTAAAATTTGTGCTACTGAGAAACTAGGAATTCGTGTTATTATATCTTCATCCACATTTTTTACTATTTCTATATTTTCTCGTGCTAGGTCCTCCTTATGTATCATTAAAATCAGATTCAGAGTTTCAGACAGAGATGTTTTTCTTTCCTTGGGTGTACCTTTTGTGTATTGCATCACACTCATTAAGCGAAGTTCATTCCTAAGTGCATCTGTACACATACCTATTTTATTTATATCCAAATCGGAACCATATTTTTTATTTAAATTGTCCAATGCTTGTGATATGGAAGTAACCATTCGGTTAAATTCATGTGAAAACCTTTCTGAAGAAAGACCAATACCCATCAAATGTAAGAAAACCTGCCTATTTTCATCTTCTGCTTCTGCATACTCTTGAATGGAATTACAAACAGCAGAATATTTTTCCTGAAATTCCTCAAATTTCTCTTTTGGAAATGTTATCACATTTTCAGAAGTTACTGATTGTGTTTTTGTTTCAGTTAAATTTTCAATATCTTTTTGCCCTTCTTCTTTTTGTCGGTTCTTTTCTGCTTCTTCACGGAGAATTTCTATCTCCTTTTTCATTACCTCTATAGCATTCTCAAGTTGAACTTTTTTAGATTTGGTGGTACTGCTCATCTTTTTCCTTGAAGGTTGCATTTCCTGTTCTAGTTTTGTAATACAACCAAGAACCAACTCTTTCATATCAAAAAATGCTTTGTTTTCCTGTAAACCTTCACGATTTGTTTTATCTATGAGATTTGAATTTTTTTCCTGATCTAATTCTACCAAGCCTATTACCTGCCTGTTCCCGACTCTTGATGCTGGAACATTAATTCTTCTTTGGTCTAACTGAAGCCAATCATCACCAGGATCGCCATATGGTAAAATTCTGAATCCATCTCTGAATATGCTTATTCCTGCTAATTCAAGAAGATGCTCTCTTGTAAGTCCATAGTTTTTCAGATTTTGTACCTCCCTCATCCATGCATAAATATTTACTTTGAATGGTCCGCAGACAGGGTATTCTTTCTCTGATTTAGAAACTTCTGACCAGAGATCACAGGAACTTTTTCTTATTTCTTGTTCACCGTTTCCAGCTGATTCGGTAAAGGAGTAGTTTAGAAATCCCTTGTTATCAATATTACACTCAATTTTGTACTGAAACCTGTCTAGGATATCCCCCTTATCTAAATTTTGTAGATCTGGGTAATCAGGGCATATAAAATCAATATTGAAATCCGAAGTAACAACACCAGGACTTCTAAGTCTCATCAATGCAGCTTGTAGCCTTACTAAATCATTTCTTGTCCACTTTTCCCTAGAATTAATAATTCGGATTATAGTGCCTTTATTACCCTGTCCTTTGAATTTCTGGGGTTCACCTTTTTCGTATGGTACTACTATCTCACTAATAAATTTTGAAGAATCTTCAAATTGATCCCAATCAATCTTCATGTATATTTCGTAATCCTGACCTTCGGGTCTTGTTATTAATTCAAGTATTTTTCCGAGCTTCTGCGCAGCAAATCTGCCGACACCTTTTTCACCTAAAGGAGTCCTGCCCATTTTTGATTTAATTAATTTTCTTTTTGAATCATCTTTTGCACCATGGGCAGGTTCAAACCATCTACCTTCAACAATTTCAGAATCCATACCTGTACCATCGTCCCGAATGACAATCTGTGTTGTAGATGGATCTTTCGTGTCTTCAATCAGTAATGATACATTTTCCGCATCTGCATCGTAGGAATTTTTTATTAATTCAAGAACTCCTACTGTATTATCTCTTATAAGATGTTCTCCCAGAATTTTGATTAATCTTGCCCTAGGCTTGAAAACAGCCTTGTGCTGGCTCACTCTGTCATCCCCCTCCTGCTTGAACATGGTCTTACATCAGCTAAAATAGCATGCCTGAATTGTGGTGAAATAATAAGGCACCTTCCCTGTCCCATAATTGGTATTTCATCCCATAAAGCCGGATTTACTCCTCCTGCAGAACCTTTAATTGAATCTAAGTTCTTTCCACCGGTTATTTGATGAACAATCTTTGTATTACAGAGTTCATAAATCTCAGGAGGGAGATGTGAAGGCTGTTGGCTGATAAAGCACAGACTTAACCATCTTTTTCTTCCTCTGCGGCTAATATCCCTTAGAATGTCTAATGTTTCCTCCATGCTACCAGCCCTATCTCTACTGATAAAACTATGGGCTTCTTCTATAACAATCATAAGGGGAGGCAGTCTATTATCTTTATCCCTGACTTTAAGTGCAAACAATTTATTGAGCAACGTACTAATAACTATATTATTCACATAGAGATTTTGTGAGTTGCTGAGATCAAATATACTGACATTTCCAACCTTTAGAAGTTCAGAGTAATCACCCAAGTGATTTTGAGTATCAAATACCCCCGACCTCTTTAATTTATTTAATTTTCTTAATACGACAGCGTAAGATGACTTATCTCCTATAGATTTTCCATCTTTCATCTTTTGTTTTACCTTTTCAATAAATTCTTTCAGAGTTTTTCCCGTGATTGCTTCTTCTTCGGTATCATCGGCAACTGCCTCAATCATTGTAAGTCTTGCTTTCTTTTTTGATTCGGATTTTGTTTCATACTCACTTTCAAGTTCGTAATATGCTTCCATAAACCTATCCATCTGAGCCGGATTAAGATCAAGTATCTCTCCAAGAATATGATGTTCTACATTATCAAATCTTATTCCGAATTCTTTCGATTTTTCCGGTCTTGCACACTCAAAACCAATGGGATGATAAATATTTAGGCCATTCTTTAACCCTTCCGGGCTTATTCCAAAACGTTCCATAAGTTTTTTAATAAACTTTTTAGTTTCTGCTTCCTTTGATGGTTGGTCCATCAGTACATATTCCCCTTCCACATCCAAAACCACTATTGCCCACCCGGATTTTGATAATTCTTCTATTAAAACCTGACTTGAGTTGGTTTTTCCAGAACCAACAGTTCCAAAAATGCCTAAATTTCTTGGGAATACTTTTTTATCTTCCTGCTTAAAATGCACCCTGACTTCGTGATAACCAGATAATTCTCCAAAATAAACGTCCCCGTCCAGACCAAGAAGTTTTTCTATCTCTTTCCCAGTCATAGGTAAAACTGCTGTTTGTGGTATGGGTCTATTTGAACTTCCGGTAAGAATCAGTGATTCCCGATCTATGATTTCTCCTAATATCTCTGCCCTGCAGATAGCATGATAGTCTGGCCTGAATTTTACTGTATCTGCTTCCAGAATAGCGGCTCTGGCAAAAGCAGAATCCTTACCGACAGCATCAGGTTCGAAAAAAGGTCCTTTGACAATTCTTGCCAAGTACACCCTATCATTATTCGTGCTGTCAGATTCAAGAATTACATATTGTCCTCTTTTTACATCATTGATCCTCTTGTAGGGTATCCTAACTTCAACCTCATTATTTTGACCTGTAGTTCCATCAAAATTAATAAAACCTATAGGTTCTTTTTCGTTTGACATTTTGACCTCCATCTACTTTAATCTTAAATCCCTTTCTGGAGCTTCAGCCAAATAAGCTCCTTTCTTTGCTAGTTCCCACTCCATAATTCCTCTAAAGTCACCTGCTCGAAAATATTGTGAACATAATGCATCAGCGTAATCAATAAGTAAAGGGAATCCTTTTTGTTTTTGGAATAGCGAATCTCTTGCAATTATTGAAGCGGCAAGATCAAAAGTGTCTTCATGAGCATGGAATACATAAGGTCTGTCTCCTATTCTTATAACGCCAATATATATTTTTTCAGCATAGTCTCTTATAAACTCTTCAACTTTTTTTCTTTCGTCATCCCTCCATTTATCCTTCCATGTTAAAAAATTACTTTCATTCTCTAAATAGTGCCCAAATGTGTACTCTTGTGCTGTAAGATACTGCATTGGTTCTATTGCTCTACCAAATGTTAAATAATCCTGAAATGATGTAGAAGATATCACGGAGAAAAATCTTTTTTCTCTGATTATTTTTCTTAAAATATCGAGTGTGAAATCCAATGCCCTTAATCGTCCTAATCCGGACATAAGTTCAAACGGTAATAATGGTCCATGGAACATAACATACTTACCATTAAATTTTGGATCAAGACCGGCTTCTCTTTCCCTGTATAACATAAGTCCTCTGACTGCCATATCTGAGAGAGTTTCATCATGAAGTGCTCGTCCGGAAATTCTTTCAATTACATCCAAACTTTTGTTTTTTAGATTCGCTTCAGAAATAAAAAAAGATTTCCTTATTTTATCCCCCATATAGTTTACAGCAACAACCCCTATCTGTGCTCTAAGACCGGATATTAGTCTATAATCTGCTCTTGTGCCATCAACCCCTACAACATTTCCCCCTAAAAGCAGTTTTTCTGCCTCTGGAAGTCTTTCATTCACTGACTTAATCCGCAATTTTTTAAAAAGAGGATTTTGCTTAAGCTCGTGAATAAGTTCTTTTTCTTCTTTAATATGGTTTTCTACTTCTTTTGAAAGCAGTTCATTTGCCTCACTTACAAAATCCCCGTAATCAGTCCAAGTTTTCTGTTCCAACAGGTCTTTAAATGTTATGGTTCTTTCTGTATTACTCATTTTGTCTCCTCAAAGATGGTTTTAATGACTAATCCTGTATGGAAAGCCAAAATGGGCGGGACAGCATTGCCAATCTGTTTAAACTTTTTACTTAACGGACCTTCAAATAAAAAATCATCTGGAAATGATTGTACCCTTGCAGCTTCCCTTGGCGTAAAAGTTCTAGCTTGGGTTGGATGTATAAATCTGTTTCCATCTTTCTCTAAATGTGCAAAAATTGTTGTACTTGGTTCTAACCATTTCTGTTTTCTATATTTATCTTTAAAACTTCCCATATCGTATTTTATATATTGTTTTAGCATGCCCCCTTTCTCCATAACATCTTTTGCAGTCCATCCCTGTTTCATACCTTTATACAACATTATATCGGATAACTGCTGACTTCTAGCAATATGGTGGTACAATGCACATCCATTTGGTCTGACAAACTGAAAAAAATTCTTTCTTATAACATTATTGGATATATGTTTTATCAAATCCGTTCTATCGTAGGGCTTTGCTTCCTCTCCATTGTATATCCTTCTATTTTTTTTCATTAGTCTGCTTCTTATTAGGGTAGTTAATCCTGTTCCTGTTACTTTAGGATATACTTTTGGTAAATCTCCAATCGAGTCTAGTAATGTAACATAAGGAAACAAATTTTTGTTTTTTCCATGGGTTTTTTTTGGAACTGGTACTTTTATATTTGGAAAAATATCATTCCTCAAACCAACTACAAAAATTCTTTCCCTTTTCTGTGGAACACCAAAATCAGCTGCATTTAGTAACATGTACTTTTTATCTTCTTCTGTTTCAAATGAGTATCCTAACCTTTCAAAATCTTTTATTATATTTTCAAAAATTAAATTACCATGTTTATCTTTTTTTGAAAGAATACCCTTTACATTTTCTATCACAATTATTTTTGGTTTTAAATTCTTAACTATCTCAAAATATTCCATATATAGTATATCCCGTTTATCTTCATTTTTCTTCTTTTTTCCTGTTCTGGTTCCAATCAGAGAGAAGGATTGACAAGGAATACCTCCTATGATTAAATCAATTTTTCCATTACATTCATTTATAATCCTGTCATGAATTTTTTTATTTGTTATGTCCCCTTCTATAACTTTATCATAACCAAAGTTTGTTCTTAAAGTATCGCATGCGTATTTATCTATCTCTACTGCCTTGAACATCTCAAAGGTAGGAACATTCTTTTTGTCCCTTATATTTTCAAAGCCCAAACTAAATCCTCCAGCTCCTGCAAATAAATCGAGTATCTTGTATACCACTTTAGTCTCCTTTTTTTAATTGGGTTATCATCCTATTAAGAACTTTATCTATGCTTTTATTAATATCATGTTCCCAGAATCTAAGCACTTTCCATCCGTATGACTTTAATTGCGTATCCACTTCATTATCATGTGTAACATTTCTGTTTATCTTTTCCATCCACCACTTTGTTTTAGTCTTAGGCTTTATAAAACATTTGGTACATTTGTGCCAATAACAACCGTCTATAAAAACCGCTATCTTTTTTTTAGTAAAAACTATATCAGGTTTTCCTGTAATTTTTGAAGAAACTCTAAATCCCCTGCATCCATTTTTGAAAAGTGCTTTTCTTAATTTAATTTCCGGTTGTGTATTCTTTCCTTTAATTCTGGACATATTAAAACTTCTTTGTTTTTTTGTAAGAACGTCAACCATTTTATTTTCTGTTCCCCATACCTATTCTAAGAATAGAATATTTGATATTTTTATAAATATTGCTAAAGTTATGCTCCCCCTCTATAATTACTTCCTTCATCCTCCCCAAATCCCTCTCCCTTAAAATCATCACCCGCATCCCAGCAACTGCCAATATCATTAATTTTCTCTCAAATTTCTCATTGTATTCAAAATCATCCATTCCTTTGTATTCGATGATTAAGTCGTTCAGTCCTGGCAATATGAAATCAGGCCTAATCCATTCACCGTTTACTTCAATCAAGGAATCGTATATGTAGTCTATTTCACATTCATACAATCTGTCTGCAATGATTCTCTCACCTTCTGACTGCACTCCATGACCAGCTTTAGTCATAAATTTCAGATTCTTTTCTATTCCTCGCCAAGAGGGCTTTGGAACGAAAGTGACAAAATCTTTGTTGAATTCTTCTCTCATGCTTACAGAATTGGTCACGTTTTTGAAGATTTTGCTTAGTATTGGCATTTTTCACACTCATTTTTTCAAAGCCGCTTTTACAATCTCAATAAACTCTCTTGTATTATTTTGCAATTCTTTCATTTTGGCGTCATCAACAACTGCTTCTGTTCCATACTGGAATTCTTCCCTTAAAGTTACAATGTCTTCCGCCTCAAGATTCTCTTCAAATGAAGCTATTTTCCTGAGCAATTGAATGTCCAAATCAACTTTCTTATTCTTTATCAGATGCTCAACAGCTGCAAAAGTGCATTCCTGATTTCTGCTTTCGTATCCATGTTTTGCCAGGATAGCCAACAGGCAGTGGTACATTGAATAGAAAGAGGCGCTTACAGCCCAGTCTGGAAAATTTCCTTTAATCAGGTAAATCATTGCCTTAAAATTATGATTGGCTTTCTCTATGTGCTTATTGGATTTTTCAACATCAGGATTAATCTCCTTAAGACCCCTGTGCTTTTTGCCCTCTTTCCCTTTCTTAACACACCACTCAAGCTTGTTTTCAAGATGCCCCATTTTTAATCGCCTCCACAATTATACCCGCTCCCCATAAAACCTGGCCATATTTCAGCATGTCAATCATGGCTTCATTTCCTTTCTTAAGGTTTTTTGCCAAATCCTCTTTAGTCATCCTAATGTCATGTATCCTTTTTGTTGCTATCTGCTGTATGTCGGCTAGTTTATTAGAAACTTTCTTATAATCCTTCTTTTCTATAATAATCAAGGCATCAACATCCTTTGCTTCTTTGCCAGCCTTCAATATAGAGCCATACAAAATGCAGCTTAAGGCAACATATTTCAGTTTCCTTAAATCATCAGCGTAAACCTTGGCAAAAGTATTGTTAAATTCACTCTGCACTAAAACAAACTCTGCCAGCTTCCTGCCTATTTCCTCATCCAAATTTGCCCTGTAATAAACGGCATTTCCTATTTTCTCTGCTTTTATTGCATTTGCCTTCTCAAGCTTCTTTAGTATCTTGTAAGCCCCCATTGGGCTTAGCTTTAGTCTCTTAGCTATCTGATTTATGCTGTTTCTTTCCTTGAAGTTCCTCACTAAAAAGTCCATTACCCTTGCCTCATTAACTGTCAAATTCTGCACATTTTCACCTTATAAACCTGAAGTATATAATTATATACCCTTAGTATATAAAGGTTTTGTTTTCTTTCTATTTATTTGAGCTATTTACTCAAATAATTTTAGATTTTTCGGTAAATTTACCAAAAACCCATAATTTACCAAACGGTAAATCAAGACATATTATACATTTTGAAGTTTTTTTATCAACTATCTTAAAAATAGATAGTAGTATCTAAAAAAGAGATAATGTAACTTCGCAAACGCAACATTTATATATAAGTACTTATTAATACGTACTATGGTAAAACAAATAATAAAAAAAATAAGCAAAGGTGCTAGGTTTAACCAGATTTATCTCCAGAAAAATGAGGGGATTGGGTTTGAGCCAGGCAAAAACGTTGTAATAAGCCCGTTAGAGAATATTATAGTTAAAGAGCCTTCAGTTTTTGAATATAATGTTAAGCTTGAAAGCCTGAAGAAGGAAATTGTAAAATTGGTATTTAAAATTGTGGATAGCTGCGGCCATTATGATAATATAATAATAACCGGCTCTTTTCTTGATGAGGGTTTTAATTTTGAAGACATCGATATAATAGTGATTAACCCAGTTAGTATGGAAGAAGATAAGTTAAAAAACTCTATTGAGGAAAATATAGGCATAAATCCGCATATTATCCCGATAGATTCTGAAAGCTTTAATAGAGGGATTAAAAGAGACCCATTATTCAGATTGATGGTGGATAAGTACGTCTCAATTAAGAGGGCAATATTCAGGAAAGACAGAGAAATTAATTATAAACTATTGGATATTTATTTATTGAAAAATAAGAATCTGATTGAGGGTTACGACCTTTTCAGCATAAAGCAAAGAAAGAAATTATTAAGGGATTTTATAAGTATAAAGCTTTTTTCTGAAAATAGGGAAGTTACAATAAAGAACATTGAAAAAGAAATAAACAGGCTTTTTGGAAAAGATATAATTGAAAGCTTGTTTTATTATGGAAATAACGAAGAAAAACATAAGTTTATAGCAAAGTTAAAAAAGGAATTTGATAAGCTTGAGAAGTATATACTAGAAAATGTCCCAAAACAGGCCTGATATAATAAAGAGATTTATTGGCGTTGCCAGCAATATTATAACCCATAAAGTTCTAATTAAAACGGAGCTTGAAAAAGATTTAAGAAATTATTACACCAAGGAGATGGAGAGGGATATTGATATTGCGCTTAAGTACAGGAATAAGATTAATCCTGTAAATAGGATGCTTCCTCAAAGGGATTCCAAGGAAATTAAAGAGAATATACTATTAAAAGTTAAAGCAGAACTGCAAAAGAGAGTTGATAAAGGTTATAAAGTCAACCTTTCAAAAATTGATGAGGAAATTGACGATTTTCTGAAAGAGCAGAATGTTGGATAAGCCATTTTCGTTTAAACAAAAATCGGTCGAAAATCCGCAAAAAATAAATACTTGAAGGCTTATCGTAAAAGAAAACTAAGCTTGAAAAGGGTGGGCATTGCGACTAAGGATAGATGCTCGGCGGGAGCATAATTTTCATTTGTCGACGATAAGTTAATTAAGCGGGGGGAGCATTACATCTTTATGGCAAATTTGGGAAAAAGTATTAATATAACATATTCTTAATTTATTATATGAAAACAGAAAAAGCGACTTTTGCAGCAGGCTGTTTCTGGGGAGTTGAAGATGCGTTCAGAAAAGTCAAAGGCGTGGTGGATGCAAAAGTCGGCTACACTGGCGGAAAAACAAAAAATCCAACCTATGAAATGGTCTGCACAGACGCAACAGGGCATGCAGAGGCAGTCGATGTCGAATATGATCCTTCAAAAGTCTCTTATGACGAGCTTTTGGATGTGTTCTGGAGCATTCACGATCCAACCCAGCTGAACAGGCAGGGTCCCGACGTTGGAACACAATACAGGTCTACAATCTTCTACCACAATGAAAAACAGAAGAGAGCGGCAATCGCTTCAAAAGAGAAACTGGAAAAGTCGGGCAAATACAAAAAGCCCATCATGACCCAGATGGTTCCAGTGTCTGATTTCTACAAAGCAGAGGAATACCATCAAAAGTATTTTGAAAAGAAAGGAACGCTTAGGCATGTTTTTGGGATATGATAAAATGAATAATTTTAACAGAACAACCTGGAATTTGACTAAAAAGATTCCGAAAGGCAAAGTCACGACTTACAAACTGCTTGCTGAGGCTGCCGGCACTAAAGCTTATAGGGCAGTCGGCCAGGCATTAAACAAAAACCCTTATGCGCCTGTTGTTCCATGCCATCGAGTTGTTGACAGCAAAGGGTATCTGCATGGGTTCGCGCATGGACTGAAAAAGAAAGCTGAATTATTGAGAAAAGAGGGGATAAAGATAAAAAATAATAAAATTGTTGATTTTGAGAAAGTGTTGTTTAGGTTTTGATAAAGGGATATTAAAACTTTTATTTGTATTGTGCATGATTTTTTTGTGGCATATAGTCATGTATTAGTGAAGCCTGCTCTATGGTTAATCCTCCATAAAGCGCTACAATAACAAACAAAGGGTCTCTTTTTATCAGAGTTGGCTCTTTCGGCTGCTTACGCCTGTTTGGATACAAATCGGCAACACTGATGCGCGGAGTTGCAGAATTTCCAAGAATTCGCATTAAATTTTGGTAAAGTGGCATTTTATTGTTTATCAATTAACTATACAATCACCGCTTTTTTGAGGAAGTGGTGCTTTTGTTTAAAATGAAATATTTAATCTTGGCAAAATTCTTTCAGAATACTTTTGAACTTTACCGGGTATTTGTCTTACTATATTAGTAATGCTATCAAAATTTTTTATGACATCTCCGGGTAATCCCTTTCCAGTTATCTTAGCTTCTCTAATTATATCCATCATTTCCCTTGAATCTCGATAAATTTCATCAACAGAAACTCTCTCGATTATAAATGGTTTACTATTATATTTCACTGGTTCGTATTTAGGATTTGGTCTTGCAAACTCTGCTACCCAACCTCCTCTATTATAGTTTAGTGGCAAATCAACCGATAGTAAGAATAATTCTTGATATTTTATCATTTTAGTAGTTCAATTAAAAAAATAAAATTTATCTCTTCTTCTTTTTCTTTGTCTTCTTGATTTCGTCTTCCAAGTCAAGCTCGTCCAAAAGTTCTTTGTACCTGTTCCTTATTGTTACCTCTGTAACTCCAGCTACATCAGCGACTTCCCTTTGGGTTCTTTTCTCGCCATGTATCAAAGCACTGACGTACAAAGCAGCAGCCGCTATTCCAGTCGGGCCTCTTCCTGATGTCAATTCTGCTTTTTGGGCCTGCTCCAGAATCTCAATCGACTTGCTTTGGGTTTCAGCGCTCAATTTCAAAGCACTTGCAAACCTTGCAATGTAATCAGCCGGATTTGAAGGCAAAATTGTAATTCCAAGCTCTCTTGTAACGAAGCGATAAGTCCTTCCGACTTCCTTTTTCTCAATTCCAGATGCCTCACTTAGCTCGTCAAGAGTTCTGGGCACGTCATGCCGTCTGCATGCCGCATACAAAGCGCCTGCAACTACAGATTCCATGCTTCTTCCCCTGACAAGACCCCTCTGGACAGCCAAAGTGTAAATCCTTGCGCTTTCCTCTTCGACTGATTTAGGCAATTTCAAATAGGAGCTTACTCTTTTCAGTTCGGCCAATGCCAATTTAAGATTCCTTTCAATCGCAGTTGATATCCTGTACTGCCATTTTCTTAGCCTGAAGAACTTGTTCCTGTCTTTTCCGCCCAGCTTGAATAAATCAGCTTTCTGGCCGACTTCAGTTCCAAGTCCTTGGTCATACTGGGTATAAGTCATTGGAGCTCCGCTTCTCCTTCTCTTTTCGCCCTCCTCGCTGTCAAATTCCCTCCATTCCTGCGAGAAGTCAACCATTTTTTCCTCAATGACAAGCCCACAGTCTCGGCAAATAATCTCGCCTCTATCGCGATTCCAAGAAAGATTTATTCCGCCGCATTCCGGGCATTTTTTTACTAGTTCTGGCATTTTGGCTCACCTTGTAGATTAGTTTATTATCAAAATATTTATTAACCCCTTCACCCCCAAATGAAAAATTTTAAATATGAATTAACTGTTAATGTCGATAAATGTGGTAAGATTTATAAAGAAGTAGAAAGAGGTTATATATAAAGCTTTCGGTTTTAAATGAGTGAAAATGGCTAAAAATAAGCAAAAAAGCACCGAAGACCCGATACCTAAAGACTTATTTGAGATTCTGGCGTGTCCGCTATGCAAGGCTGATTTGGAGTACACAAAAGACAAGAAAAAGCTTGTCTGCTCAAACTGCGGCGCAAAATACCCGATTGATAACGGCATTCCGATATTGCTACCGCCGAAGTAAAGGAAATGACCATGCAGTATCTGATGATGCCCCATTCCTTTCAGTCTCAAGGAACTCAAGCTGGTACAAATCGAAACTTATTTGGCGGTGTATTCAAAATAGTGGTGTAAGCATTATGCTCCCTTTTTACCAAAAACAAAAAGGATACTGCATCTTTTCCAAATCCAAAAAATCTATTTGTTATTAATATTCGGACTGGGCTTCGTTCTTGTCCAATATCTGTCCACCCTTTGGCACTTCTTGTTTTGTTTATTGGCATATCAACTAAAAGGCGCGAAACCAAAGATAATTGTTCCCTTGACAGTTCTTCCAATTTAGTTACAAAGGAATGTTGTCCATTGCTATTAAATATGAATTTTCGTCCAAATCCTACCCTTTTATCTAAAAAGAACCTTTTTAACTGCTCTTCATTAATGTTTACTTTTGCCTTGGCTTTTGGGTCAAAAGCAGTCTTAACTCCTTCATACAGGACATTTAATCCATACAAAAATTCTTTATTGAACTTATTCAGGTAGCCTCCACTTTGCAAAGCAACTCTTTTGTCGCGTACCTGCCTTAGAAGCTCAATGGCCCTCATTAATCCCCTAACACAGATTAAATAACCGTGGCTTATGTCCGGCACGCTTTCAGCACAAATCCAATTGCAAAATGATGCCAAATTAACATAATAATCATTAAGTAACGGAATATGGATTGTTTCTTCCACTCCATCTGGATACGCGATGCTATAGATCATTATATCACTAATTTTCCGTATATTTTTTAAATTAGAAACATAATTAAAATCTTCTCTTCCGAATATCTGTGTAAAATACTCCAGTTTTGGGTAGTCCATAACTTTAAACCAGAAGCTTATGAATTTAAAGATTTCTTTTTAGCAATGGCACATATCCCAAATCCATAAATTTATATTAAACAATTAAAACTTTTTTCTGATGCCGACGTCGCATAATCCGGCATTGCGCTAGCCTTGAGCTAAGGACTAGAAAGCTGGTTCCCGCAAGGGTATCCCGGTTCAAAACATATGTGGAAGTCCGGGCGTCGGCGTTTTTATCTCACTACAAACACCTTCTCACTCTTTGCGACATCTTTCGCGTATTCAAATTCATGCTTGCTTTCCGAGTAAATAGTAAACAATTTCTCGCCTCTTTTTACTCTGTCGCCTATGTGCTTGTAAATGTACAATCCGGAGCCTTTGTCGTGCGGAGCGCCTGCAATCCTTGCAATCCTGGAAATAAACTTGTTGTCTATTTCAACTACTTCGCCGCCTTTTGCAGACACAACGTCATAAGAAAATCTGCCAATCCTGATGTCTTCTGCTGCAATCTCCTTTCCATTTTGGGCTTTTATAATCTCAACCATCTTTTGGTATGCTTTTCCTGAATCCAAAATCCCCAATGCTTTTTTGTAGCCGTTTTTAATGCCCACCATGCTGAAAATATTGGCGCACATCATCAGGCATTTCTTCTCAAGGTCAAGAGGCCTTCTTGGATCCCTTTTGAGCAGCCATAAAACATCTCTTGCTTCAAGGCACGGCCCAATGCCGTTTCCAATCGGCTGCCTGCCGTCGGTTATAATAACCTTGATATGCTTCCTTAATCTTCTGCCTATTTTTTCAAACTCACTCTTAAGCTTTAGCGCCTCAACTCTATTCTTTACTTTTGCGTATTTGCCCATCGGAACATCAATCAGAATGTGCGTGCTTGAAACAGAATGTTTCTTGGCCATTATCGAGGCAAGAAGCTGGCTTTCAGCGTCTATCTCCAGAGGCCTTTCAACAGCAATTATCTTGTCATCTGCAGGCGCGAGATTCAGCGAGCCGCCCCATACAATGCAGCCGTTTGCCTTGAGCACAATCTCTTTCATTTTGCTTATGGGAAAAATTACGTTTGCAAGAACTTCCATAGTGTCTGCTGTTCCCGCAGGGCTGGTTATAGAGCGTGAGCTGGTCTTTGGCATAATATAGCCTGCAGCTGCTATTATTGGCACAACCACCATTGTTGTCCTGTTGCCGGGAATCCCGCCAATAGAGTGCTTGTCAATGACAGGATACTTGTTTAAACTTAATACACTGCCGTGCTTTACCATTGCCTTTGTAAGCAGAATTGTCTCTTCTATTGACATGACATTAGTGTAGCATGCGGCAACAAAATAAGTCAGCTCCACTGCGCTCAGCTTATTATGGACAATGTCCCAGACTATCTGGTCAATCTCATTCTTGTTCAGCCTTTGCCCGTCTAATTTTTTCTTTATGTAGTCGATGGATAATGGCTTGCGCGCAATTGTAATTTCGACTTTATCGTTATTTTTTAATTTCAAAGAATTAAGGACCTCCTCAAAAACGCCAATTGTGCCCTTAGGCACCACTTTGCTGCTCTGCGCTATATCCACAACAACAGTTTCGAACTTGCTGCCTTTTTTTATCTTTATCCTGTCCATCACGTGCAAGTCCAGCATCGATGCGTCTTTGCGGTTTATGACTGCAACTAATGGGCCGCCGCTGGAGATGTCCATGTCCTTGACTTTGAGTTTCATCTTGTCAAAAATATTTTTCAATTTCAGTTTTTTCGTCTTCATATATGTCAACAAATGTCATGAGCAATGCAAGCATGACCGGACCCAAAATAAGGCCCAGAAACCCGAAAAGGCTTAGGCCGCCCAGCACGCCAATCAATGCCAGAATGGGATGAACTTTTGCTTTTGCGCTTATCATCTTCGGCTTCAGGAAATTGTCTATGCTGCTCACAACAAAGATACCGTAGACGATAAGGATGACTCCCCTGATGGTTGATGAATTATCATTCTGCAGATACCCTATAAAAATTAGGTTTAAGGCAGCCGGCAGCCATATTATAGCAGTGCCAAAATACGGAATCAGTGCAAATACCATCATCACAAAGCCCCAGAGGATGGCGGATTGAATACCAAGAGCCAAGAACCCTATAACTCCTAAAATGCCCTGCAGGACTGCTGTCAGTATATTGCCGTAAAATACAGCGTATGTGGTGTTGTGAAACGTCTGCAAAACATGCTGCTTGTGCGATTCCTTGAGGGGCAGTATCTTTTTTAGCCTTTCAGCCATAATTTCTCCGTCTTTAAGTAAATAATAAACTACAAATATCATCACAAAAAAATTCAGAAGTATCAATGGAATTGAGGAAAGGAATCTTGAAACATTCTCTATGATAAATATTGTTATTTTACCGATTGTGACCTGCAAATAATAATCCAGGTCTTTTCTCGGCAGGAAATCGACAAGCGACTTTACGGCTTTGCACGACATCCAGCTTTCGTCTTTGCACACCACCCTGAGAAAATTTGTTCCGAGGTCCTGTTGATTTAATGTAGTGTAAGTCAGATAAGCTTCTTTTGAGACAAGGCCGAGCACCACAATAAAAGGTATAGCAAAAATCAGGACTATGAAGAATGCAATTATGAATGACGCAAAATTCTTATTTTTGATATGCGCCAGGAGTTTTTTGTACAAGGGATAAGACAAATAGGCTATTATTGCGCCTGTAAAAAGCGCCGGCAGGAAAGGCTTTGTTATGAAAAATCCAAGAAGGAGAATTGCCAGAAACAATGCGGAAAAAAATATCCTAGGATAAAGCTTCGATTTAATGCTCTCACCGCTTTTTATATTAAATATAGGATGGGCCTGACCAGATTTTCATCAGTTAAATTTGAACTGGTGACCTTCGCCGCTTCGAGTGGCGCTTTATGCCCCACAAAGTGTCAACTGATTTTGCAGTTGTTGTCGAGGCGATGTCATAGCCGCTAGACCACAGGCCCTCGGGCATTCAATATTTGTGCATGGTATTTATATTTTTCTAATCAGCAGTCACCCAAAAATTGATGCTCTTAGAGGGCTGAAGTAAAACAAAAAGAATGCTGTCGCAAGTCCGAAAATGGCCAGTATGATTTCCTGCACTATCTGGTGGAATCTGGTAAAATCCCTTGTAGCCTCTATCACATCTGTTTCAGTTACCAACCCAACCAATTTTTCATTTTCAACAACCGGAAACCTCTTGATACCTTTTTCTTTCAGCGTTTTGATAATCTCAGAAAATTTTGTTGATGGCAATACGATATTAAATTCCGTGCTCATAATTTCCCTGACTTTGGATTTTTTTGAGACAACGCCTCTTATAATATCATTTTCGCTCACAATAGCGATAGGCTTGCTGCCGTCAATAACCACCAAGCTGCTGACGGATTTGGATGCAATAAGCCTTGCAGCTTCAAGTATGCCTGAACCTGCCTGTATTGTAATTACATCCTTTGTCATCATGCTTCCTATTTTTATCATTTCAAACTCCTTTAGACAGATATTGGTATAAATATTTGTACAGCACAAAAACAAAAAACTCAAACAAAACAAAAAGCACGAGCACTGCGTTCTGCACGTTTCTATGGAATCTCAAGTTGTCGCTTATAGCATTGACAATGTCCCTTTTTGTGACAACGCCGACCAATTGCCCATTGTCCATAACGGGATACTTCCTGAACTTCTTTGTGTCAATGATTTTCAAGGCTTCGTCCAGCTTCATGTCCGGGTCCATAAATGTAACCGGAGAACTCATTATCTTGTTTACCTTCTCTTTTAAATTCTTATTCATAGAAACAACATTCCTGACAAAATCCAGCTCTGTAACAATGCCAATCGGATTGCTATTCTCAGTTATGACAATACATCCGTGCTGCGTTTGCGCCAGCAGTTTTGCCGCTTCCGCAATGCTTGCCTCTTTTTTTAATGTGGGCGGGTTCGCCAACATTATGCTCTTAACCCTTGCCATCTCTGGTTTTTGTTAGTTTGGTTATATAAAAAGTTTTCTAATAGGGGTAAGTGAATGCTTAGAAAAATTTTTAAATCTGAGCAATAACTCTTTTCGGCGATGGCACATGAAAAATAAGTATATCACCTTTTTATCTCTTGTAGTAGCATTGTTCTACATCGCATCGTGTACTGTTCCGCAGCAGCCAGCGGTCACCCCGCCTAAAGCTGAGGATAAGCAGCCTCCTCCAGTCCCTGTCCCGGCTCCCCCAGTTGAGCAGCCGCAGCCAATGTCAGAAATCACAGCCGATGTCAGCGATTTGCTGGCAAAATCCAAAACAAGAGTCCAGAATATCTACTATTTGTACAAAGGGCATGAGACGGGCGACAATTTTTATGCCTTTTATGTCAAAGGCGCTAAGATAATGTACAAGCCTTCATTGGCAATAAAATCCTTAGATAATCCGGAGTCATATGATTCTATTTTCATAGACAAAACAGCTCAAACATCCCAGTCTTATTGTGTGCATGCATCTTGTGTATACAAAGGCAAAAAGCAGGATTTGAATTATGAAGATGCTTACATATCAACGCCTTTTGACTGGACTAGCGGCTTAACTAGCGCCAAGAAAGTCGGCGAGGAAGTCATTGACAGCAGAAGCACATGGAAGATTGAGACAAACAAGGGCTTTTTGTGGGTTGACACTTTTTACGGCATTCCATTGCAGGCTGAGTCTAACGGCAACATCTACAGGTTCACCAAGATTTCAGTCAACAGCGTGCAGGACAGCGATGTGACGCATTCTTAAAAATGAAATCCTATACAATCAATAGAAATAAACACAACTCTTATCAATCTGTTGAAAATGAAGCAAAAAACCATTAAAGTCATTTATTGGGCAGTGACCATTCTGTTCTCATTATTTATGCTGTTTTCGGGAGTTTCTGAAGTAATGCAGACCAAACAAGCAGCGGAAATCATGAAGCATCTTGGATATCCTATTTATGTCAATACAATCATCGGAGTTGCAAAAATTCTAGGCGCAATTGCAATATTGCAGTGGAAATTCCGAACCATTAAGGAATGGGCTTATGCTGGCTTTACAATTGACTTTATCGGAGCAGGCGCTTCTATATATTTTGCCGGAGACGGAATCTTAAAAGCACTATCGGTAATACCATTCTTTGTAGTGATGTTTTCGTCTTATCTCTTGTGGAAGAAAGTTGAAAAGGTTAAGAAGAGTGAATGATCTTTATTCTTTAAGTAATAAAGCCTCTGGGGTATTAGTATCAAAGTATCAAACTTACGAAGGGATTAAATCAGCAACTAGGCATACAAATATGACTTCCATTAGTAGACATTGCAGTAATAGTTTCGTTTCCAGATTTCAACGATATGTTACCTGCTATAACTTTGTCGAAATCAGCTAATCTACCTTTAACCTGATCTAAATCTATATTAATGGCTTGGACCTTAAGGTAGGCTAGAATTGCGATTATTAAAATTATCAGTTGAATGATAGTATTAATCTGTTTGTTGTTGTCTTTTAATAGCTTCCAAAATTGTTTAGGTGTCATATATCTAAAATCTTCAAATCCTATAAAAACTTTGCTTAAAAGCTATATATAAATAAGCCTCTGATGGGACATGCAATGCGAAAGCGTTGCTCGCTTTCCACAATTTGCACCCACGACCTTTGCCTATTTGTTGATTCTAAATTATACCAAGGCAACGCAATAGCTGCTATGCTACAGAGGCATATCTTTTAGAAAGAATGTTTGTATTTAAAAGTTTGTGGAAAAAATCAATATAAAATACAATAACGAATAAAATTAAATAAAAAATACGAGAGCGGCTTTGATAAGTTAGCAAGATGAAAGTGAATCGCTTTAAATTGTTTATTGCAATAATAGGTGAGGCAAAAATTAATGGCAGACAATTTTTGCCGAGCACAATATATTGTGAGCGTAGCGAACGGATTAAAATTCAAAAAAGAAAATAAATCAAATGTAAATAATGCGGGGGAAGGGATTTGAACCCTCGGACCCACTAAGGGACAGGATATCCCATCTACAGCGTGAGCCTTCTCAGGCTGGTCTTAAGTTTCGCACTTCTGAGTCCTGCGCGTTTGACCAGGCTTCGCTCTAAGGATTCCGAAGCAAATGCTTAGGAATTACCCCCGCAAATTGCCTGGCAGTCTTTTGGTTAAGAGAATTATATTTAAATGTTATGATTGTCTTTTTTTAGTTTTTTGTTGAAATTTTTTGATTATTGGGTATTTATACTCACGGACAAAAATAATTATACAATAGTTGTCCGTTCGTAATAAGCAAATGACTTATTTATGTATAAATAATTGTGTCATTTGCTATAATTATAATTGGAAGTTTAATGTTATCTTTCATTCATTCATACTTGAATTTCTGCACTTTGAAAAAAGCCCTTATCCTTTTGAACAATGAATGGCACTCAGATGCAACAGTTCCGTCATACTTATCTGACCAGAAATTGTACACAAACTTATCAATCAAAGTCCTTACAAAATAATAAACCGGCTTGACCTGGTAAAAGCTGCCGTGTATGTGGGAATTGATCCAGCCGTCAATGTTTATCAGCACATCGCCGTTATTTATCCTTATTTTTTTGCCGTCCTTTTTTATGCTGACTTCCTTGATGTTGTCAAGCAGCGCCCTTAAAACAATGATGCCGTGATGCAGCTCGTCCAGATGCCTGTGGGCTTCAATAACCCACTCTATCTTCTTGCCGTTTTTTGTCACATGCTCGCTCTTCTTTTTAGGCTCTTTTTCAAAGCCGTTTTCCTTTATCCAGCCGTCAACCTCGGCATAGAAATCTTCAACTATGAAAGGGCCGTTATACGTTGTCCTTAAATCGTAAAGCACCTGTTTCTTTTCTGCCATAAAGACCACTAAGCCGGCTTTGAAATAACTGTGTAATGTCCGTATAGGTTCAAAAATTTTTCAATATTATGATGGAGATGATTTATGTCATGGACAAGCCTATGCTCAAACCTTTCAGTATATGCCTTGAATATAAAATAGTCGTAAATAGTCCTCAAAAAAAATAAAATCGGCTTGTCATCCCAGTAGTTGTCATAATCATACTCCATGAACCCGTCAATTACAATTATGATTCTCGCGGTGTCAATCCTGGATTTTTTGCCGTTGCTCACAACATCTGTCTTTAGTATGTCGTAGCCAAGAACCCTGACTTTCACTATGTACCTTATGTAGTCAGTTACCTTCTTCCATGGAGCTATCTGCCATTCTATAAATTTTCCATGACTGGTGTGCTGCTCGAAATCCTTATCCTGCCTCTTGTCAAAGCCGCGCTCAAAAAGAAAATTCTCAATCATCCTGAGCAAATCGCTCACATTTACAGGTCCATTGTAGTCTATCTTTTCATGGTCTACAACTATTTTTAAATGGCCCATTCTGAACAATAACCTCTTTTTTTAGTGCACGCCGGAAAAATGCCTGTGCTCATAGCCTTCGGATATCATCTTCAGCCTTTCTTTTAGAAGAGCATGCAGCCTTAAAACTATCTTGTAGTAAAGCTCGTCCCACCAGACTCCTTCAAACCTCTTCCTTATTACATACTTATTGTAAAAGCTCTTTAGATGTGCTAAAAAGGCGCTCTTCTCCCATATCTTTTCGTAATCTGTTACGCAGGTGCCGTAAAGCTGCACCCAAACCCTGCCCTTAATCATCTTCTTCTTGGTTCCGTCTTTTAGGACAACATCTATTTCCTTAAAGTCAAATGTCTCAATGTTTATATTGACAACCCATTCATAATAATCCTCTATTTTTCTTCTTGCCTCAAAAGAATACATAAGCTCCGCACCAAAAGCGCTTGGCCTCCTGAGCCTCTGCTGCTTTTCATAAAGTTTGAATTTTTTCCGCCTGAAGAAATCCGCAATAGTTTCGTAAATGTCCTGCATGTCCAAAATACCCTTGTATTGGATGTAAACAATGGGAGTCGGGGCATCTGCATTGTGGATAAAATCATTAGGATTCATGAAAATTTTTCTGACTTCAATAATATATAAAGGTTTCTATGCTCGTTTTCTGATAGGAAAGATTTATATATAAGTAATCCAGCTAAAAGTCTGCGAAAAAAGGTGCAATTAATGGCGAAAATAAGCAAATTCTTAATAATCAGTTTAGGCGTGTTCCTTCTATTGATTAGTCTTGCCCATGCTGCGTCTTTTGATGCGAAGGTTACTCCGATAAAGGACAAGATAGTGGTAGATGAAACTGCTGAATTTGATATTACCATTGAAAACAACCTTGATACTGATCAGGAATACATAATAAAAAAGGCAGGATATCCCTTTTGGGACATGTACACGGAGCCTTTGCAAAACCCCATAACATTGAATGTGCCAGCCCAAAGCTCTGCCTCGATAAGAATTTTTGTTCATCCGCTGTACATCACCTCAGTTGACACTTACACGCTTGCTGTGGGAATAATTCTTGAGTCTACGGGCCAAGAGCAAAAGGTTCCTATAACCATAGGCATCAAGTCAACAGAGCCGTTGATTGGCGGCTATATCCCTACTGTTTTGACAAGCACTTTCATTTTTCCGGAGAAAATTGATCCAAGGAAAGAATTCACGATAAAAATTGACCTCAACAACCAAAACGTGTTAAACTACCCTAACATAACAATCAAGATAGAAAGCAATCTTTTCAAGGACCAAATCTATATCCCTCTCGGGCCAAGGGAAGAAAAATCAGTCGAGATAAAGAAAAAGCTTGATGATATGACTCCTCCGCAGCTGGACCAAATTGTGGTCGCGGTATTTAAAGACGAGAGGCTGATAGTAAACCCCATTGTAACTGGGTACGAGATAACAGAATACTCAACACAAGAGGAGCTTCCAAAAGATGAATCCTTTTTGAAAATAAGGAAAGGCACAAAAGTAATATCAAATAATCCCAATTATAAGGGAACCATCAAGGTTGAGACAAGCCAGCTTAAAAACCTGTTCTTGTCTGCAAATCCCAAAGCAGATACAGTAAAAGAGAATGACAAGATGTACCTAGTGTGGCAGGTTGAGCTTGACAACGAAAGAAAAATGGAAGCCTACACAACTGAAAATTATCGGCCGATTGTTGTTGCTGCCGTGCTTGTAATCATTGCCCTTGTCCTTTATTTCGTCTTTAGAAGCCCAATCATTGTGAGGAAAAGCATAGCAAATGTAGGAACTACCGAAGGCGGCATTTCAGAAGCAAAAATTGTCGTAAGGGTAAAGAACAGGAGCGCAAACCAGATAACCAACATAGAAGTGCTTGACAATCTTTCACACATTGCCCATGTCGAAAAAGAGATTTCAATAGGCTCTGTGCAGCCCCATTCTGTGCTGCAGCACCCGAAAAAAGGCATGCTGATAAAATGGACAATAGAGGCATTGGAGCCCGGTGATGAGAGAGTCCTTTCATACAAAATGAAGTCAAGGCTTCCAATATTGGGAGAATTCAACCTTCCTGCCGCAAACGCAAGATGCAAGATAGGGGATAGGGTTGTTATAAGCAATTCCAACAGGGTAAGCATGGGCGGTTAAGGTATTTTTTAATTACAAACCCATTCAATATTAATTGATAAAATATCAAACTATACTCACGGACAAAAATAGTTATACAATAGTTGTCCGTTCGTAATAAGCAAATGACTTATTTATGTATAAATAATTGTGTCATTTGCTATATAAATCAAAAACATTAAATAAATTTATAAACCAAAAACAAATTTCTTTATTATCCCCCATCTAGCTCAACGGCGGAGCGTTCGGCTGTAGAAAGTGTTTGACAAAGCAATTCTTGCTATGGATGAAAAACACTCAGCTGATCCCGAAAGGATCCTGGTTCGAATCCGGGGATGGGGATATCATGATTCAGCATAAATAGAAAAATATTTATTCCTAGCAAAATCTGGATAGTTCATGAAGCGAAACCTCTTCGTTAAATTCTCCAGCTATATCGCCCACATAACCGGCCAGCCTGCGACTTTCACATTAGCAGCGTTTTTCATACTGGTCTGGGTGATCACCGGCCCATTTTTTGGCTTCAGCGATAGTTGGCAGCTGGTGATTAACACAACCACCACAATCGTCACATTCTTGATGGTATTTTTGATACAAAGTACACAAAACAGGGATACAGTAGCAATCCAGTTAAAGCTTGACGAATTGATAAGGGCTACGGAAAAAGCCCACAATGCGCTGCTCGACATAGAAGAGCTTTCTGAGGAGGAGCTGGTTAAGATAAGGAAAAATTACGAGAAAATTGCCGCAACAGCGCGAAGTAACCTAAGGCAGGGTAAACTTGATATAGGGGTACCAGAAATCGAATCCAAAATAAGAAAGAAAAAGGATTTGTAATTTACGGAAATTTACATTCCAGTCTTGATCCTTGATTTGCCTGACTTGGCTTCTCCCATCTTTGAAATCTCAACACCGCCGGCCAATAGGCTAGCTCCAACCAAAACTATGATAATCGTCCATCCGCTTGTGTTGCCTATAAAATTAAGCCTCACAGGATCTATATCCCGCAGAAAAAACAATATGCCCAACACCAGGATAACAAGCCCAGTCAGCTTGTGCGCAGTTTTTTTCTCCAAAATAATCACCTCTTTATGTATTGGAACTTACAATTTAGATTGTTGTATATAAACTTTGTGGAGAAAATCACATAAACTCGTTTAATCCCTTCTGCTCAACTTTTGCTTCGTAAACATCCTCTTTGTATTTTGCGGATTCTTCACCATCAAACATCGGCACTCCGTAAACTCCGTCATATCCTGGCTTGAAAGGAATCTTCTGGTTTCTGTTTCTTATAATGTTTTCAGCGATTTTCTCTGATGTTATTTTTTTCAATTTTGATTCTTCCGAATCAAGGATAACATTTAACTCATTGCCAAAAGCCCTTATTAATTTGTAATACTCTTCCCATACTTTTTTTGATTCAACCTTTTCGCCAATTGTGCCGGCAATCACCTCAGAAAGTGGTATGATATTCTTGAATGGAATGGCGTGCTTGGGCACAAATCCTTCAGGCCGGTCGGCCAGCATTTCAACCCTTTGCGCCACTCCCACGGTCAGTTTTCTCCTGCAGACGGGGCATATATCCTTTAATTTTAATGATTCCTTCGGGGACAGGCAGACATTGCATGCCCTGTGCCCGGAATAGTGATACTTGCCTTCATGCGGCCACATTTCAATCGTTTCAACAAAGCCTTTTCTTTTTCTTATAGCATTCAGTAAGTCATCATAGTTCCAGTCAATGTCAAATATGTTGCACTCTCTTCCAAGGCGCCATGGCCAGAATGAGTGGGCATCGGAGCTGCTGAGCAAGGTGTACTTGTCGAGCGAAGAAATTCGCCAGTTCATTGCTGGATCAGAGCTTAATCCTGTTTCAATGGCGTAAATATGCTTTGCCTGGTCTTTAAAGCATTCCTCCACAGAGTCAAACCCGGTCATTGAGCCGAACAACCCAAACCACGGAGTCCAGGCATGCGCCGGCACTATCTCGATTGAATCATCAATCTCTTTCATCATCTCCACTAATTCAATGCAGGAAAAACCAAAAATCGGCCTGCCGTCATAATCCAGCCTCCCTTTCTTTGACAAGGCTTTATTTATCTGCTCAACAATCTCAAAATCTTTTGCAAGAAGCAGGTTGTGGATTCTTCTTCCCTTGCCGTCCTGCGTATACATATTTGAAATTTCCCCCTGCAGGACAAAATGAAATCCTGACTTAGATGTTAAGACTCCGGAGCCGTCTTCTTTCAACTCATCTTTCAGTTCAGCAAGCCATTTCGGATGGGTAAAATCTCCTGTGCCGAGCAAATTTAAGCCTTTTAGCTTTGCGTATTTCTCAAGATTTGGAAGATTCAAATTTATGCTTGTGGCTCTGCTGAACCTTGAATGAATCTGCAGGTCTGCGATAACTTTCATAAAACAATTGGAATCTAATTAATTATATAAACTTTTCATAACATTTAAATAGCACTTTCAAAATGATTAAACCATGGCAAACCATGGTATTCTCTCAGGATTAAACCCTTCAGACATAAGCCAGTTCAAGAAGGACTTTATGCAGATGATAAAGGTTGGAGCGGAAATTGACAGGTATTACGGGGAGGCGCGGCATGATTTGGATACTTTGATTCCAAAGTTTGAAAAATTAACAGAGCAGTTCAACAAAAAATACAAAGGAATAAGGATAAGGACTAGAAAGTCGATAGAATATTATAAAACAAGGCTTTTCCTGAAAGAAAGAGGCATACATGATTTTTTTGCAAACTCTGCATCGAGAATTTCAGGCTTAAAGTCTGCAGGAAGGACTAACTTTAATCAAATTGAGATAAGCGATGCGGAAAAATTCTCGGCATTTCTCGATTCCCTGCTGGACAAGGTTTACATCTCTTATTTGGATCAGGACAGCGGCACAAGCACAATCGCAGCTGTTTTCGACAGGACTCAAAAAATGGTTGAATTAGTCTATAGCCCTGCCGAGCTTATGAACGAGAACTCTGCAGGATTCAAAATATGCGCCTTTTATGCATTAAATCAAGGTTACGACAGGAAAATAGAAATCTACGGGAGCGCATCAACCTTTGGATTTTCTAATTTGCTAAACGAGATAGAAAAAAGAGAATGGTACGATAAGTTTGACACAAGGTTTTTGGAGTGATTTATAACTACGATTAAATAGTAAAAATAGAAAGCTTTAAATAGTAGTTTATAGTCACTAATATAAGAATGAATCAAACAAAATCCCCTATTGAACGATTTGGGGAGTTGATACCCGCAATTCAAAAAAAAGTATATCCAGCGGATTTTAATTCTCTTAAACAATATCATGAATGGGTAAGTAAATATTCTCCTCAATTGACAGATGAATCCTTAAAAAGAGACATTGTCTATTTTACCAAAGATGAAATAAGGGGTTTGCGAGGTATTGTTACAAGTGCAGAACTATATTTAAGAAATACTAAAAGTAGAGAGGCTCTTACAAATGCCATTAACTTATTAGAGGAGATTGCAAGAAATTTCTCCGATTAATAATCTTTTTTTGATTATTCAACAGAATTGAATACAATAATCAACCGCCCATCGGCAGCCTGCCGCTGAATTTTTTCATCATCTTACTTATGTCTCCCTTATTACCTTTAAATAATTTTATCATCTTTTTACTCTGACGATATTGTTTAATTAGCTCGCGTACTTCTTGAGTAGAGGTTCCAGATCCTTTAGCAACTCTATCTACTCTTGCAGAGTCCATAAGTTCATCTGGTCTTTCAAGTTCTTCTTTAGTCATACTTTGAATTACATATTTCCATTTTTTTAATTTTCCCTCCTGGGTTTGAAGCATCTCTTTTGGCAATTTCAGCTGCCCGAATCCCGGAATCATCTCGACAATGCTGCTCAAAGGGCCCATCTTAGACATAGCTTCCATCTGCTCGTAAAGGTCAATCAGATTGAACTCACCTTTCAGGAATCTCTTGCCCAGATCCTCTGCGTCTTCTTCCTTTATCACTTCTTTTGCCTTCTCAAGCAATGCTTCCAAGTCGCCCATGCCCAAAATCCTGCCGACAAAGCCCTGCGGGTTGAACTGCTCAAGATCGTCTATCTTTTCTCCACTTCCTATAAATTTTATAGGCGCGCCGGAAACAGAGCACGCAGTCAGTGCCCCTCCTCCTTTTGCAGTGCCGTCCATTTTTGAAACAACAACTCCGGTTATGCCGCAGCTTTTATGGAATTGCTCGGCCTGTTTCTGGGCAGCCTGGCCTATGTCAGCGGAAATGACAAGCAAATTCTCATTTGGCTGGATTTTTCTATTGACTTCCTCTATTTCGGCGATCAGGTCATGGCTTAAAGCGTCCCTTCCGGAAGTGTCTATTATCAAAATATCAAACTCGTTGAAATCCTCTTTGAATTTTTCCCATATCTCTAAAGGGTCTTTTGTTTTCCTGTCTGAAAATACCTTGACATTTGCGTGCTTTCCAACCTGCTCAATCTGCTCCATCGCAGCATGCCTATGGACATCCAATCCAACCAATGCGACCTTGAAGCCCCTTTTTGTGTAGAATTTTGCAAGCTTTCCCGCTGTTGTTGTTTTTCCGGAGCCGAACAACCCGACAAGCATTATCTTGAACGGCTTTTGCTTTACTTCTATCCTGTGCTGCTCTTTGCCCAGGAAATTCACCAATTCATCGTAGACAATATTTATCAGCTGCTCTTTTTTTGTCAGCCCTTTTGGGGATTCCTCATTCAATGCCCTCTTCTTTATCTTTTCTGTTAAGTCAAATACAAGCTTTACATTCACGTCTGCCTGAAGCAGAGCCCTCTGAATGTCTTTTATCAATTCATTTATGAGTTTTTCATCTACAAAAAGAGATTTTGCTATCTTCTGCAAAGTGTTTTTCAAAGAGTCAGACAGCTTGTCAAGGACCATAGCGAATGGTTAAGAATTTTTATTTATAAAGTTATTCGTTGCATACAAGTTAAAGTACCATCCTTAACTTCCAACCAGTTCAAACCTATCAAAACCTATTTAAAAAGCAGAAATCTATTACTTTTACTATGGCGAACAAGAATTTCCTTTTATTGTCCATGGAAGACGATAAAATCAAGAAAATATCAAACGTAATCAGCAACGAGTCCTGCAGGAAAATACTGGATTATTTATCTAGCCGGGAAGCAACTGAATCAGAGCTTGCCTCGAAATTAAATCTTCCAATATCTACAGTTCATTATAATCTACAACAGTTGATGCAAACAGGATTAATAGATTCAAAGGAGTTCCATTACAGCCAGAAAGGCAAGGAAGTAAGCCATTACAGGCTGGCAAACAAATATATAATAATAGCGCCAAAAAAGACTTTCGGCATAAAGGAAAAGCTCAAGAGCATTCTGCCGGTTGCTTTGATTGTCAGCGCAGCAGCCGGAGTTATTCAGCTTGTTTCAAAATATCTTTCAGGACGAATTGCGACTCAGGAAATGGCGGCTGCTAAATCTGCAATAGCTGACAGGGGGCTTGAATCAGCGCCTATGGCGTTAAGCCAGGCAGCTCCTGTCGAGCAAGTAACATCGATCCCGCAGAACATTGCTTTGTGGTTTTTGGCTGGGGCATTATTCACATTGGCAATCTATCTGGTAGTTGGTTTGTTCAGAAAAGACATTAAATAACTTCAAACAGATTCAAAGCTATGGGCAAGTATTTATACAAGGGCAACTTAACTAAAAGATAAGATGGAAAAACAAAAAACAAATTCAAGACTTTTGCTTTCAATGATTCTGCTAACCAGCATTCTGTTGGTAAGCTGCAAGCCGCAAGTTCCAGGAGAAATAAAAAATACAGAGTTTCAGACAACCCAAGAATTGAAGAAATTTTCGTCTGCGCAGGAAGTGCGCGATTTTCTTGAGAAGGCTGCAATAAGCTCAGGCTATGCAAGCGGATTTACGGGCGGCATTAAACGAGCGTTTGCCGGTGATGTGATGATGGCGCAGGAATCTGCCGCAGCCCCAAGCGCAGCCAAAGCCGATTCAGGCGCAGCAAGTGACTACTCACAGACAAATGTGCAGGTAGAAGGAGTAGACGAAGCCGATTTTGTCAAAAACGACGGCAAGTACATTTATACTATTGTGCAGGACAAGCTTGTGATTGTTGACGCGTTCCCGGCAGAAGACGGAAAAATAATTTCCGAGACAAAGCTTGTTGGAAGGCCCAGGAACATGCTTGTGAACAAGGACAGGATGGCGGTTTTCTCAGAGGATAATGCAGAAGTCCCTTACTTTGAGCAATACGATTTCGTGCCTAGGCCGAGGCATACCAGCAAGACGCACGTTTTTATTTATGACATATCCGACAGAAGCGAGCCCGAACTTGTTAAGGATTACAATCTAGACGGCTATTACTTTGAATCAAGAATGATAGGTGATTATGCATACTTCATTGTAAAAGATGATGTCTACTACAGCGGCCCAATCATTGCACTGCCCCAGATAAAATCGTCTGCAAGAATTATTGCAAGGCCTGATATTTATTATTTTGACAATCCCGAGCAGAATTATGTTTTTCACACAGTCGCGTCTTTCAATATTTTTGAGGAAAAAGACGAGGTAAATGCAAAGACGTTTATGATGGGCTACTCGAACACATTGTACGTTTCACAGGATAATATTTACATCGCATACCAGAAAAATCCCCCTTACACATACTACGAAAAACACAATGAGGAAAGATTCTATGAAGTTGTGGTGCCTTTGCTGCCTTCAGATATCCGGTCAAAAATAAATGAAATAAAAGATGACGGCTCCCTGAATTCGAATGAGAGGTGGGAAAGGATATCTTCATTGCTTGAAGACATGTACAACAGCATGGACGAGGATAAAAGAGACGAGCTTATCCAAAAAATAGAAGACACTATTGCTGACTATGAAGCAAAGCTCGAGCAGGAAAGAAGAAAGACAGTCGTACATAAAATAAAGATAGACAAAGGCGATATCGAATATGGCGCTAAAGGGGAAGTTTCTGGATATCTATCGAATCAGTTTTCATTAGACGATTTCAACAACAATCTGAGAGTCGCAACCACAATGGAGTTTTACGGCATCATTCCGATGGCTGTCAGAGGTGCAGAGGGCTCACAGCCTTCTGCAGGTGTAGCTGTTTCTGCCCAGGAAGTCACGGGCAAGGCAGTATCTTCAGAGGCTGCAGTTTCAAAATCTTTGATAATCAGGCCGCCAATTCCAAGGGAAGGCAAATACATGATGTACAACAATGTGTATGTCCTTGACGATGATATGGAAACTATTGGCAAGCTTGAAGAAATAGCTCCTGATGAAAGAATCTATTCTACCAGATTTATTGGCGACAGGCTCTACATGGTAACTTTCAAAAGGATTGACCCGCTGTTTGTCATAGATTTGTCAAATCCAAGCAATCCTGAAATATTAGGCGAATTAAAAATACCAGGATTTTCAGACTATTTGCACCCTTATGATGAGAACCATATTATCGGCATAGGCAAGGAAACTGAAAGCAATGAATGGGGCGGAGTCTCGACAAAAGGAGTAAAGCTTGCCCTGTTTGACGTTTCAGATGTTAAAAACCCGAAACAGCTTGACAAATATGAAATAGGAGAAGCGGGAACTGATTCAGAGGCTTTAAGGGATCACAAGGCGTTTTTGTTTGACAGGAAAAAGAACCTGCTTGTCATTCCAGTCACAGAGGTTAAAGGCAAGCAGTATTATGACCCAAAGCTCGGGTACCGCACCCAAAGGCTATGGCAGGGCGCTTATGTTTTCAGCCTTACGCTGGAAGATGGATTCAAGGTAAAAGGAAAAATAACCCACAATGAAGGCGACGAGCAGAGAGACTATTACTATTACGGCTCGCCAAACGCTGTGAGGAGGGGTATGTACATGGACGACGTGCTTTACACGGTTTCAGCAGGCAAGATAAAAGCAAATGACTTGAACAACATCAACAAGGAAATAAAAGAAATAAAATTGCCATTCGAGCAGCCAAAATATTATGATTATCCGATTTATTAACCAATACTTCCATGTTTCTTATTTTTTATGCTAACTTTATAGTAGTCAAAAAACTAAAGATTTATAAATAAAATGTTTTTTACTCATCTTGTTTGAGGTTAAAATGTCTACAGTACTTGATGATAGATTAATGAAAGAGAGATCATTTGGACTTGATACACTAGCGCGAGATCAATATTTTGATATATATAGACAAGAGCATCTCGAACCGGAAAAAAAATTAATGTTGGCGCTTTTAGAAGATGCAGTACATATTTATCAAAAATACATAAGGGCAAGAAGCAAAAAGGGAGAAGAATTATTCAGTAAAACAGAGGACTGGATTTTAGGAGAAGACAGCGACTGGTTATTCTCATTTAACAACGTTTGTGATGGATTGGGGTTGGCTCCTGATTATATACGGACTGGAATTCTCCATTGGAAAAAAGAGGTACTCTCTGGAAAATATGAACCACTAAAAAATAGATTTGACAGAAGCAAGCATCCCCCAAAATAAGTTTTACATCTCAAACTTAATCTTTTTATTTTCTATGTTACCCAAAATATTATTTATTAATTCATTAACCTTAACATCAAAATAAACCTTGTTGTCCAAAGTGCGAACTGCAACAACTCCGTTTTTCTCTTCTTTTTCTCCAACTGTCAGTATTAATGGAATTTTATTGAATTGCGCTTCCCTGACCTTGTAGCCTACGCTTTCAGTCCTTGCGTCAACCTCAACCCTTATATTGTTTTTTTCAAACTCTTCCTTTATCCTGCTGGCGTACTTTTCAAACCTGTCAGCCACAGTAAGAATCCTGACTTGCAGAGGAGAAAGCCATAAAGGCAATTTGCCAGCGTAATGCTCAACTAAGATTCCAATGAACCTTTCAATGCTTCCGAGCAGAGCCCGGTGTATCATGATAACGCGGTGCTTTGTGTTGTCAGCTCCTATGTAAGTCGCGTCAAACCTTTCAGGCAGCTGGAAATCAAGCTGAACAGTTGCAAGCTGCCAGCTTCTTCCTAAGGCGTCTTTAATGTGAAAGTCTATCTTTGGGCCGTAAAAAGCGCCTTCCCCTGCTTTAATCTCATATTTTATTTTGTTCACATCAAGCGCTTTTTTCAGAGCATCCTCTGCCTTCTCCCAGTCCTCAAGCCTGCCCATAAACTTCTCAGGCCTTGTGCTCAGCTCAACCTTGTATTCAAAATCAAAAGTTTTCTTGTAGATGAAATTCATAAATTCCAGAACTCTGGATATTTCCTCTTCTATTTGCTTAGGAGCAATAAAGATATGCGCATCATCCTGCGACATTTTCCTGACCCTTGTCAAGCCTGCCAGAGTTCCTGACAATTCGTTTCTGTGCAAAGGCGCAAAATCAGCAATCCTGAGAGGCAAATCCTTGTAGCTTCTTGATTTTGACTTGTAGATGAGGATATGCGACGGGCAGTTCATAGGCTTCAGTCCGTAATCTTTGCCTTCTGACTGCAATGTAAACATATGCTCTTTGAAATGCTCCCAATGGCCTGAAGCAACCCACAACGACTTTTCATACAGCAAAGGGGTGATTACCTCATTGTACCCTCTTTTTTTGTATTCCTCCCTGATAAAACTTATAAGAGTGCTATAGATAATTGCGCCTTTTGGATAAAAAAATGGCGCCCCGGGACTTTCCTCAAAGAAAGTAAACCATTCAAGCTCTTTTCCAAGCTTTCTGTGGTCTCTTTTTTCAGCTTCTTCCAGCAGCTTAAGATGCTGCTCAAGCATGCTTTTTTCAGGAAAGCTTATGCCGTATATCCTCTGCAGCTGCTGTTTTTTTTGGTCGCCTCTCCAGTAGGCTGCTGCAATTTTTGTCAGCTTGAATGCCTTTATCTTTCCTGTGTTTGGTATATGGGGTCCCCTGCACAAGTCAATAAAGTCACCCTGCTTATACGAGCTGATGGATTGCTTCTCTTTGTGAAACTCCTCTATTAATTCAATCTTGTATGGGTTGTTTTTGAACATGTGCTTTGCTTCGCTTTCTGTCTGCTCTACCCTTTCAACTTTGTAATTATTTTTTACAATCTCATGCATTCTCTGTTCAATTTTTGCCAGATCTTCCGGGGTGAAATGGTGCCCAATGTCAAAATCATAGTAGAAGCCTTCCTCAACCACAGGCCCTATTGTCAGCCTTGCGTCTGGAAACAGTTCAATAACTGCATGAGCCAGAAGATGGGCTGTGCTGTGCCTGAAAACTTCCAATCCTTCTTTGTCCCTGAAAGTTATAATCTGCAATGCCGCATCTTCGTTTACCGGAACAAACAAGTCTTTCAGCCTGCCGTTTATTTTGGCTATTAAAGCGTCTTCCCCGAGCCTTTTGCCTATTTCAAAAGCTATCTCTCCTGCAGTTATTCCTTTTGGGTATTCACGTACGCTTCCGTCAGGCAGTGTTATTTTAATTTTTGACACTGTTTGATTGGTTTTAGGTTTTTTTATATAGTTTTTGGTAACAATTCAAATCTTCGCAGGGTTTCAGTTTATTCTTTGGCTTTCCAATAGCCTTGATGCATTTTCGCTGCTGCTTATAATTCCGAGCACATAAGCCATAATCACATCAGCTGGCTTAGCCTTTCTATGCATAGCAAGTCTTGGTTCTTTCCAAATCTTCTCTGCAACATCCCTTTCACTTCTGCTTCGAATGATAAACTCCAAGGGATTTTCCCTGTAGAATTTACGAACACACTCTTCAACCGAAACAGGTTGCTGGTACATTTGCTCTTCAGCTCTGGCTATACCGCCATAATACTCTGACGACCAGTTAACCAACGGATTATTAGGTCCGCCTATCACTAAGTCTATCATGGCAATATTTCCTATAACTCCGTGTTCCTTGCCAACTTGCCCTAACTGAATCAGCTTAACGGCTTTTTCAAAGCTCCCATCCACCGGTTGTATGCTTTTTCTTTGAACTACTTCATCCGCAAGTGCGGCTAATAAGATTAACCCGCCATGTTTTTTGGGGTCAACGAATTGCCACTGCACGTATGCTTTTACATATTCTTGGTATGGTAACATTTTTTCATTCCTCCATTTAATTTTATTTCTATAGCCCTCATTTTATTTAAAATCTAAAATTAAACAATTCGCAAATAACCTAGTTTCTCAACAAAGCCTTAGAATCAGAAGCTTCCTGTAGGTTTACAAGACCAAAGAAGAATTTGAAAAACTAAGCTTTTGGTGTTAAGAAACAATGAGCAGCCTTACGCTGTACCTATAGTTGTAGAAGTAGCTGAAACTATCTCAAAAATTCCATTTATTGACCGGAAAAGCCCATTTTTCATAGAACAAAGAAAAGTAAGGATATATTTAAACTTTCTGTTTAATTTGATAAAAACCGCAACATTTATAAACTATTACTTTTAATAATTATAATAATAAACCTATTTTTATTACTTTTAATAATGGAACCGAAATTTATAGGAAAGGCGAAGCTGACAAAGCAGGGGCAGCTGACTCTGCCGCAGGAAGCGAGAAAAGACTTAAAAATAGATGCAGAATCAGAGGTGTACTGGTACGAATTCAACAATGTCCTGGTCTTGGTCAAGGATTTGGCGAATCCAAAGGAATTGATAGGCATTGTATTCAAAAAAAAGAAAAGATAATCATAAAAAACATTAAAAAAATCATTAACGGTTGAACATTAGACGAGAGAATTTCAATAAAAAAATTAAAATGGATTTTTATATTTTTGGATAGGTTTATGCAGAATAAAAATAATGCGTCATGTGAGAGACTTTCAAATAAAAAATAACAGTAAATTTACATTCAATAAAATATTAACGAAATCAAAATTGAAAAATCAAAAATTATAAGATAAAAAATGGTGAGCTTACCTTTTCAAAGGCCTTTCGGATTGTGGGCGCTGATAGCAGTAATCGCATTTATTGTTCTTTATATGAGGAGGCCAAAGCCCCAAGATAAAGTAATTCCATCTTTGATGTTTATAATGCAGGACAAGAAGAGATCCAAGCAGTACTCTTTTTTGCAGAAGCTCATGACAAACCTGCTTTTTCTGCTCCAGCTGCTTTCCATTTTGGGATTGGCTGTTGTGGCAGCAGCACCATTTGTAAAATTAAAATATGATGTGACGCTTGAAAACACTGTCGTTATCTTGGATGTGAGCGCGTCCATGCAGGCAAAAGAAAAGGGTGTTTCGAGGTTCGATGCTGCGTTAGGACAGGCAAAAAAGGTTGTAAGCGGAAGGAACAGCATAATAATGGCTGAGAACATCCCCTTGATTGTGCTTGAGAACGAGAATGACCAGCTAGCACTCGATGTGATTTCAAAAATAAAGCCAAGGGCGACAACCACAAACTTGGGAGACGCTTTGCTTCTTGCAAAAGACCTTCTGGGTGATAAACCTGGAAGGATTGTTGTCTTCAGCGATTTTCTTTCCACAGAAGGGCCCGACATAGAAGTTGTTAGGACTGCACTGTCTTCGGAGGACAAGCTGATAGATTTTGTTGATGTTTCAAACGATGCAAAAAATGTCGGCATCATAAAGCTCGAGGCAACAAAGTACAATACAAAAATTTACGTGAAAAATTTCAATAATGAGGCCGTGCAGAGAACAATAAAAATTGTCAAGGACGAAAAAACAATCACAGATGCAAAAGTCACCATAGCCCCAAAGTCAGTCGAGAACTTTATTTTTGACACTCCTGCAGGGATCTCAAGAGTGGAGCTTGAGCCAAAAGACGACTTAAGTGTCGATGATATAGCTTACGTCGCAACCCCTCCCAAGATAATGAATTCGGTGTTGCTTGTGACAAATGTCAAATCAAGCAACCTTGAGCTCGCGCTTGGGGCGGCCAAGGACGTGGAGCTGAGCGTTGTAAATCCCCCCGTGCTTACCATAAACACAAAGAAAGAGAAGATAGACCCATACAAGCAGGACATAATAATCCTGTACAACATCAAAAAGAGCGAGCTTGTGCCTGGAACATTTGAGGATATTGAAGATTACGTGAATGACGGCGGCAATCTTGTAATAGCTGCACAAGGAGACTTAAATGAGCTGAATATGGGCGATCTCCCAATAGTTGAATTAAAAAATAAAATTAACAGGCCTACTAAGGCGTGCATAGAAACAATAAACCAGATAACAAAGCAATTTGAGAATGAGAAATGCTTTACAACAGCATCGTCTTATTTCGGCGCCGAGGCAAAAAAAGGCTCTATAATATTCGCTTCTGCAGATGACAAAACTCCGCTTATAGTCTATGGGGAGAGAAAAAAAGGCAAGAATGTTTATTACGGAATTTTGGATGAAACGAGCGACTTTAAGACGCTGCCTTCTTATCCCATCTTTTGGAATTCCCTGATAAACTTCATGATAGGCACAGAGGACATAAAGGATTTCAACTACAAGACAGGAAAGATTGCAACCATCGGGGAGCAGAAGGTCAAAACCCCCTCTTCAAGCTTGACTACCTCAAAGCTTTTGATGGACGAAGCTGGAATTTATGAATACGACAATAAGAAATATGCAGTAAACCTCCTTGATGAAAAAGAATCAGATATAAGCTTGCCGTCAAAGGTCGAAAGCCAGAAGGAACGCGAGAAGCTGCTTAGCAGGGAAAGCAAAGAGCATGATTTCAATCTGGAGCTGACAATTCTTTTGTTTGTGTTTTTATTCATGCTGGCAGAGTTTTTTTACATAAAGAGGAGGGGCGACATATGAGGCAATGAACAATAAAAACACATTAAATAAACTTCAGGTAAAACCAATAAAACAGCATTAAAAAATCAAAATAATAAAATGGCATTCATAATCCCGGATTACTCAAAAATTTACTGCATGTCAAAGTATTGCGTAAAATACTCTTACGTTATCATAGCTATCATTCCGGTTCTTCTGCTTCTCTTCTGGTTTACCAGAAAAACATTTGTGAAGTTCAACAACAGGTTCGAGCTTGAGGCTTACCTTAAATCAAAAAAAACAGACAGAAGAATCGTCTTACTTTTGAGAAGCATTGCCGTGGTTTTTTTGATGGCTGCAATTGCATCGCCTTTCATGCTGGAAAGCAAAACAGTGCCGGGCAACCCCCATCTTAAAATACTTGCCGACAATTCAAGCTCAATGGCGCTGTATAGCCCGAATATCGCGTATGAACTTTACAAAAAGCTGGAAGGCGCAATACCTGTTGAACTGAGAACAATTGCCAGCGGAGAGCAATCAGCCATCGGCAACGGCATACTAAACAACATTGAGGGAGACGACAATGTTATGGTGATAACTGATGGAGTAAACAATGATGGCAAGCTGCTTGGCGACATAATGCTTTTCGCATCCAATATAAACTCATCCGTAAGCACGCTTAAGATGGGGCATGTAAAGAACGACGTTGGAGTCACAATCGACGGTCCGCCGGAACTTATCAAGGACACTGAAGGCGATTTTGTTGTGAGGGTTTCTGTGGTTGGGGGCAGCATACCTTACACGCTGCAAGTCACATACGATGACACTAACCTGGTACTGGAGGAGGAAGGCAGCTCATCAAAAACATTCACTTTCTCAAAAAAATTTCCGGAAGGCGAGTACCACAAGCTTACAGCCAAGCTCCTTGGCGTCGGAAATGATGACTACTTCCAGAATAACAATGTTTTCTATAAGAGTGTAAAGATAGTCCCCAGGCCGAAAGTCCTCTACGCCACTCAAAAAAATTCTCCTTTGGCGCAGGAGCTGAACAAAATTTATGCCCTTGATGTGAACAACAACGTCCCATCTGATTTATCGGGTTACATGGCGGTTATAATTGATGATATGCCGGCTTCAAAATTAACATCTTCTGTAAACCAGCTAAGCGACTATGTTTCCGACGGAAACGGGCTGGTATTTGTCGGCGGGGAGAGCTCTTTCGACAGGGGAGGCTACAAAGGCACCCTTCTTGAGACCCTGCTTCCGGTTAAGATAGGGGCCGGAGAAGAGCAGAACAAAAGCGACATAAATATCGTCATTGTAATTGATATCTCCCAGGGCACTGAAGACTATATTGCAGTAGAGAAGGCATTGGCATTAAGCGTTGTTGACAGCCTGAGCGAGAAAAATAATGTAGGCGCAGTCGCTTTTGGCTACAGCCCATGCCAGGCATTTGTAATATCGGAAATAAGGACACTGAAGGAAATAAAAAAAGAGCTGAAAGAAAAAATCTCGCGATTAAAATTTGACGGGCAGTCATGCTTTGATGTCGGCATTCAGGGCGGATTCCAGATGCTCAGCAAAGTTGGAGGGAGCAAAAACATCATTTTCATCAGCGACGGCAAAACAACATACCAAAAACTGAGGGAGGACACTCTTGAGTCTGTCAGGCGCATCAATACGCTTGGCGCAAAGGTATTTGTTGTTGGAGTCGGCACTGAAACTGACAGCATGGCAACAGACAACAACCTTTTCTTGGCAAATATGGCCGCACTGGGCAGCGGTGTTTATTACAAAGCTGATGTGTCCAATAAGCTGAAAGTGCAGTTCGGCGAGCAGGATGAAACAAAAGGCGAGGAGTTCTACAACACGCTTGTGCCAATTGACACAACTCATTTCATAACGCTTGGACTGGATGACCTGCATGCAACTATCTCGGGCTACAACTATGGCGTTCCGAAGCCTGCAGCAAGGATGCTTGTCACTACACATAAAAATATTCCTGTGCTTGTTGTATGGCGCTTTGGGCTTGGCAGGGTTGTCAGCCTTACAACTGATGACGGCCTGAAGTGGGCTGGAGATTTGCTTAACAAGCAGAATTCAAAATTAATTACGAAAAGCATAAACTGGGTGATAGGAGATTTGGGAAGGAAGCAGGCATATGATGTCACAATAAGAGACGCTGTGTTAGGCAAATCCACAAGCGTTAATGTAGTGTCAAAGGATATGCCTCAGGCAGCAGGGCAGTCATTTGCCAAAATAGACACAAACTTATATTCATCAGTTTACACTCCAAAAGACACCGGCTATAAAGAGATTTTAGGAGCAACATTTGCCGTAAATTACAATGACGAGTACGCAAACCTCGGCGTTAACAATGAATTCACCACTTTGGTGGACAAGACAGGTGGAAAGATTTTTGAGCCGTCTGATATAAAGGGAATCATAGAATTTGTCAAGGCCAAATCGAAAAGAATAAAAATTGAAAGCACAGATTACAGGTGGCCTTTCGCCATTACCGCTTTGATGTTGTTTTTGGCAGAGATAGGCATAAGAAGGTACAGGGAAAACCTTCAGAAATAAAATGGCAGTTATGAAAAGAGACGTCAATATCGGATTGCTGATTTTGATAGTGGCGGCATTGCTGATGTTCAGCGGCTTTACAGTCTATTACCAAACCACTTTCAAGAACGTGTCAAAAAGCTACGAGACAAAACTCAAGGAGCTTGAATCCATAAGCAAAGAGCTGGAGTCAAAGCGAGGCCAGCTTAATGAAACCAGCGTGCAGCTTCAGCTGAACAAGCAGAAAGAGGCAGACATAAGCAAAAAATTCACTGATGTAAGGTCTGAAAAAGAGCAGCTTGAAACCGACAAGAAAAAACTCCAGGACGAACTGGCAAGCACAAAATCAAACTTGGCCAGCACTGCAGCAAAATTAACAGAAACCCAAAGCCAATTGGCTGCGCAAATCCAACTTGCACAGGACTTAAATCAGCAGGTTTTAAATCTTAAGTCAGATGTAAAGAGATTAGATGATAAGATTGACGATTTGGAGAAGAGAATAGCGTGCCTGCACTCAACTAGTGGACAGTCAGAAACTTGCTAAAAATGAAACAATTTTCAAATGTTGTCAGGGAAATCAACAGGACTTTGACACAGCTGACATTATTTGAGAACATAGTAAACACAACTCTTGTATTCTTGGCATTCTATTTGATATTGTCAATCTTTGATTCCAATCCGCTGTTTGCGCTGATACCTGCATTTGTTTACCTGGGATTCTATTCTTACATGGGATTTAGGTCATCAAAGCCCCTTATGGTAGAAAGCAAATACGCTCCTCTAAGGGAGAAACTCAGGACGGCGGCTGACAATGTCGGCATGGAAAGCCCTATTGTGGAAGAGCTTGAATACGAAGTCACAACGGAAATGAAGAATGTCGGCTTGTCAATGTTTATAAACCCAAGGACATTGTCCTATAAGATATTTGCAGTCATGCTGCTCTCATTTATGATAATATTCGCAACAACTTTAAACTTGAAAATTGTGGAGTTTGCAAAGCAGAAAGTTCCGGACATATTCGAAGGGCCCAAGGGAGTCGGAAATTTTGTGGCAGTAAAACTGAACACAAGCGACGACATTTTCGGCAACAAGGACGTCGCAAAGCTCGGCGACAAGGAGCTCAACATCAGGATAAAGCCCGTTGACTTCAAGGTTAATGTCAGGGAAGAAGGAGAGGCTGAGCAGCAAAAATTCGAGAGCGTCTTTCCCAAAGACCTGACTGTCAGGGAAACAGCGGCTTTTGAGGAAAACATTCCGCAGGAGCAGCAGGAACTGGTGAGAAATTATTTCAAGAAATTGGCGGAAGGGTAATCTTATATTAAATAACGAATCGATATCACATTGTAATCAATAAATACAAAAATAAACAAATGATATTTAGAAAAAAATGACAATAGACAAATCTTTATTAGGAGCGGTGAGGCATTATCTTATGGGAGAGGTAACTATTGCTAGAAATGCACATGCACAAATGCAGCATAGTGGAGAAACTATCAATGACAACTTCGTGGAAGGCAAAACTTACGCTACTACAATTGATAATGCAAAAAATAAATTATTAGAATGCTGTAAGGCAATGAAACAAAACCCAGTTGAATTTGCGCATAAAAAAAATTACCATCTCAAGCCCGAAGACGAAAGTTTCCTAAGCGACTTATTAAGAAGAGCCCAAGATTCAGATTGGAGAAATCCGAAACAAGTTGACGGAATAAAATCGGCAATAGATAAGTACGCACCTTATGGAGGATTCAAAAGCGATTCAAATGGAACAAATAAAGATTAAAAAAATAAATGTAATAATTGAAAATTTAATGTAGAGACATCAGTTAATTAAGATTAGAAGAGTATACTAAAAAATATAAATCATTCAAAAAATATTCGAAATAAACTAAAATGAATAATAAACGAGCCAAAGCTCAACTACAGAAGCTCCAAAGGCAAATTGTTCCATCGCTGAGGAGGAATGATGTAATAAAAGCTGGATTATTTGGGTCTTTTGTGAGGGGGGAAGCCAAAAGAAATAGTGATGTTGATATTTTAATAAAGTTTAGAGGAACAAAGAGTCTTCTCGACCTTGCAGGTTTAGAAATTGAACTGGAAAAAAAATTAAAGAGAAAAGTGGATATTTTAACTTATGACTCGATACACCCATTATTAAAAAAAAGAATTTTAGATGAAGAGGTTAAAATTTTATGAAAAAAGACGATAATATCTTCCTTAAACATATTCTTGAAAGTATAGACAAAATAGAAAAATTCACAAAAGGCATTTCTAAAGTGGAATTTATCAAATCGGTTAAGACACAAGATGCAGTTATAAGAAGGTTAGAAATAATTGGTGAAGCAACTAAGAATCTATCTGCAAACTTTAAAGAAAAACATACTAATGTGCCGTGGAATGAAATTGCAAGAATGAGAGATAAACTTATCCATGGATATTTTGGCGTCGACCTGAATATAACTTGGGGTGTTGTTAGTAACGACTTACCAGACTTAAAGAAAAAAATTAAAATAATTCTTAAAACGTTATCTAAAAAAATTAACAAAAAATCTTTGAGGTGAACTTTAAATGAAAAATTACAAGCAGATTTTCGACGAGCTTCAGAAGGAGATGGGCAAGGTTATCGTAGGGCAGGAAAGCATTATCGAGCAGATTCTGGTGGCGATTTTGTGCGACGGCAACGCATTGCTTGAGGGCTATCCTGGATTGGCAAAGACTCTCACGGTAAGGACACTTGCGCAGCTTATGGATTTGAAGTTCAGCAGGATACAGAACACCCCTGACTTAATGCCGTCGGACATCACAGGCACTTACATCATAGAGGAATCTTCCGGAAAGCGCCAGTTCAAGTTCCAGCCCGGCCCTATTTTTGCAAATGTCGTGCTTGCAGACGAAATCAACAGGGCCACTCCAAAGACACAATCTGCTTTATTGGAGGCAATGCAGGAAAAGCAGGTTACAGTGGGCACAAACACATTCAAGCTTGATCTGCCTTTTTTTGTGCTCGCAACGATGAACCCCATTGAGCAAGAAGGGACGTACCCTCTTCCAGAAGCCCAGGCTGACAGGTTCCTGCTTAAGATAAGCGTGAATTACCCAAGCTACGATCAGGAGCTCCAGATTGTTGACAGGTTTGCGGCTGAGTCAAAAGACACGAAATTGAAAGTCATGCTGAATAAAAACCACCTCCTTACTCTGCAGGGGCTTGTGAGGCAGGTGCCGATTGCAAACGACATCAAGCAGAGGGCGGTAAAAATCATTTTAGCAACAAGGCAGAACAAGGAGGTTATACAATACGGCGCATCGCCAAGGGCTTCCATCGGGCTGATTCTGGCGTCGAAAGCAAGGGCCTTGATACAAGGCAGGAACCATGTGAGCAATGACGACTTAAACATACTCGCCTACCCAATTTTGAGGCACAGGATAATCCTGAATTTCGAGGCAGAGAGAAAAGGAATGTCCAAGGACGATGCGATAAAGCAGATTTTGGACAAAATAAAGTAGTCTGATTGAATTAAAATAATTTAATCCGTCGCCTTTGGCGACAAAATCTTGACTCGGCGAAATTCTTCTGCCATTGAATTTCGCCTCGGATAAATTCAATGAATAAACAGGGAGGCTTGAGCGCAATGTAAAAAGAGCGAAAGCCGAGCACAAGATATGTCGAAGACGGATTTAAAAAATTTAAAGATTACATTAGAATAACCAAATAAAATGATAGACACTTCATTCCTCGACCAGTTGTCAAGGTTTAACCTTGTGGTAAAGAAAAGAGTAACTTCCAATTTAACGGGGCCGAGGAAGTCGGTTGCAGGCGGGCAGGGCATGACTTTCAAGGACTACAGGATATACGCGCCGGGAGACGATATAAGGCTTATAGACTGGAGAGTTTATGCAAGGACAGACAATTTATACATCAAAGTTCATGAGGAGGAAAGGAACCTTACAGTCCATATAATAATAGACGGCAGCGCATCAATGGGCTTTGGCAAGCCTCTGAGCAAGTTTGATTATGCTTCAATGATCGGAGTGGGGTTTGCATACCTTGCCATGAGAGATAATGAAAAATTCCAGTTTTCCACATTTGCTGATTCTCTTGAGATCTTCCAGCCCAGAAGGGGAATGAGCCACCTTGCGGCAATGGTGCAGCATCTTAATTCAATAAAGCCGAAAGGCAACTCAAAAATTCTGGATACAGTAAGGCAGTACAAGAAGGTGATCGGAAGCAAGTCCATGCTTGTGCTGGTATCGGACTTCCTGGTTAATATAGATGAAATAAGGGAGGCATTCTATATGTTAGGGGACCATCACATAAAAATAATCCAGGTGCTTGACAGGGTCGAAAAAGAACTCAAAATGGAAGGCGACATGAAGCTTATAGACAGCGAGACAAAGGGAATGGTAAGAACGTTCATAAGCCCGAGAATGAGGATGGAATACCAGCAGCAGCTTGACAGCCACTGCGCCAAGATAGAGGAAGTGTGCAACAGGCTGAATATCGACTACGACCTTGCAATTACCGATACGCCGATATTTGACACCTTTTATAAGATACTGGAAGGGTGAGATGTTGCTTACTTCGAGGAACACTTTTAATTTTGTAGAAAGTCACGAACGATAGTGAATATACTTTTTATAAACTATTGGAAGGAAACTAGAATTATCTTACAGGATGCCTCTTTAACTTTTTGTATTCATCAAGTCCATAGTTTCTGTTTAAATTGTGGAACAACTTTACATACCCGTCAAAATCAATACTTTTGCTATATGCTTTGGCATTTATATTACTGTTATTAAAATTAAATCTTACTATCCTCATAACTCTACCGCTTGAAATTGCCTCAGCTAGATGCCTAACCCTAGAATCATAATTTCGTCTTCCAGCATATCTTTCGAGAGCAGAGTCCCAAGAATGTGTTTTTTGATAAAGATCACACAACATCCTTGCAGCAGCATCCACATTTTTAATTGGGTGAAACCTATCATCATAGTTGATTAATTCTTTTAAGTCGCCATGAACTTCGTTTATAGCTTGCTTAAGTTTTCTTCCCTGTTCAAAATCCCTTAATCTTCTAGAGTCAGTAATTAACTGCAACCCATATTTTGAAGCTAATAAAGGTTGCATATGACTTAAACCTGCTCCACCATCGCCAAGCAGATTTGGCAGCGTAGGATCTCCGTATGACTCAATGCCGATCATTCCTAGAAGATAATTTTTGGGTATTCCATATCTGCTCTCTACAGTTGCTGTTAGGTTACTCCACCTCATAACTCTTTGAATTTTGCCTACATCAGTATCTCTATCATGTAAGCTAATACCTGAAAGTTTTGGCTCTTTTACTAGCTCTTTGTAGCCAACATTTGGAACAGGAACCTTTGAGTAGTCAATGTGTTTATGCTGGGGCTCCTGAAATCTTTTTCGTCTTCTTTGTGCGTAGGCTTCAGAAGGAAGATTGACGGTAAGCAATATAGCTCCGCCTAACTGCCACAGAGAATTAAGAAAATCCCTTCTGGATATTTTGGCTTGTGCTAAGTTATTTGAACCCACAATCTCATCAATTGAACTCATAAAGTGTAGGGTACCAATTAATTGTATTTAAATCTTTCTATTGTTGTTCTTTAAAAGTAGTAACAATAAAAAGATTTATAAACTGCTTCCCAAACCAGCAGGATATGGCTTTAACTAGACGGCAATTATCAGGAGGGCTGTTAGCAAGTACCTTACTATGGAACTATCCGGCTTATGCCCATGAGCAATATTCTAAACCTAGTGCCCGCATTGAGCAATCTTCATCTAAAACTAAAGCTGAAAATGTAAAATACCAAAATCTTAAAAATAAAGTTGCATATATCAGAGCACCAAATGTTTCAGGAGATACTCTAGAAGAAAAAATTGTGAGGCATGTTGCAGATCTAAAGAAAAGCGGAAAAATTGCTTACGACGAAAATGTGGGATTTTTAGTTTATGACTTCAAAGCAAACGAAAGATTGGTTTCATTATACACTGATGCTCAAATGCAGGCAGCCAGTATGATAAAGCCTTATGTAGCATTGGCTTATCTCCATACAGTTGCGCAAGAAAAAAATATAGACCCTTTTATCATGGGACATTTAAGAAAGATGCTGCAAGAGAGCGACAATGTCTCAACTAACTTTATTATGGACAAGGTTGAGGTAGACGGAATTAAAGGTCCGGAGGCAATTCAGTCGATATTGCTAAATAACTACAAGGATACATTAAAACAAGCCAGCATCATCGATTATATCCCACTGACCCCTAAAGAAAAAGAGAGTGCAAAGGAACAAGGATTAACGGTTTCTGAAGGGGAGTCCTATTATAGTAATCTATCTTCTGTAAACGATTATCAAGGGTTTCTTGATGCTCTTTGGCACAACCACCTACCTCACTCTGACAAATTAAAAGAGTTAATGTCTGAAGCACGATGGAATCGGGTTTTATCCCGTATACTTGGTAAGCCTAAAAAAACTATTTTATATAACAAGACCGGAACAACTGCCAGAGTGTGTGGTGACATAAGCATAGTTGAAGCTAGGGATAAGGATGATAATATATACCCTTACAGCCTAATTGCAATAATAGAAAAAAAGAACAGAGTGAACGGAGAAGAAGCGTACCATAAATGGGCAAGAAGTCGTGCCGATGTAATTCGTGAATTATCTGTTCTTGCACATGGGTATATGAAACTAAGATACAATCTTCCTTAACCACCAACCTTAAACCCGTACTTATAATTAGGCATATTTATGATTATTGTTTTAATCTGCTTAATTCTCTTCTTTATATCTTCGCTTTTGCTGTGCCCCAACTCAACAGCTTTTTCATAAGCCTGAAGCGCTTTCCCAAATTCACCTTTCTTGTCAAGAGCGATGCCGAGGTTGTAGAATCCAATCACATTCTTTGGATTTAACTTAATGCCGATTTCCAGCATTTGGACAGCAGTATCATACTTCCCGGCTTTTTCAAGCACAGCTCCAAGATTATTATAAGTAGTATATTTATTCGGGTTCAGCAGCATTGCCTTCACAAGGTTTCTATAAGATTCTTTGAGCATTCCCTTTTTAAGATAGCAAACCCCAAGGTTTTGAAAAGCTTCACTGCTTTCCTTGAGCCTTAATGATTCAGTATAATTCTTTACAGCCTCGTCATACTCCTTTTTTTGCTCGCATAAAACTCCCAGCTCGTACCAAGCCATATTATGCTTTGGATTTAACTCGATTGCTTTTTTAAGGGATTTTACTGCATCCTCGATATCATCATTTTCTTTATATAAAACTCCAAGTTCGTAATAAGAGGAATCAGTTTGGTTCTGGCTTGCTTTCTTCTTGCAAAGCTCTAAATAATACTGTCTTTTTTTCTTTACGATATCCGTGTCCGCATTGCCGTAGTTGTGCACAACAACATTTGCTGTTGAAATCTTCCCCCCCTTGCTTTCTATTGACGGCTCAACTAGTTCATGCACTACACCCTCAAACTCGTATCCTTTTTTATTCCTGAAAAGCCTTACGATAAGAGAGCCGTACCAGCCGGCATATACTTTGCCGTCCTTTTTATGCTCTTCATTGACAAAGCCTGCAATTGAGGTGCTGTTTGTGTAATTCTTTTGGAGAAAAAGGAATGCATCTGTTTCTTTATCCTCGACAAGGTGTTTTATTGCCTTTACGCCTTCCTCATCCAACATTTCATCAGCGTCAAGCACGAGTACCCAGTCTTTTGTAGCGTGTTTTATGCTTTCGTTTCTGGCAGCGCTGAAGTCATCAATCCATTTAAAATCAAATACCTCCGCATTGAATTTCTTGGCTATATCTTTTGTCTTGTCCGTGCTTCCCGTATCTACTACTACCATTTCATCTACAATATCTTTAACCGAACCCAGGCAACTGCGTAAATTCCTTTTTTCATTCTTTGTTATCGTGCATAATGAAATTGTGGGCTTTGCCATACCTTCTGGATTTGTTGCGTTTGTATTTAAATATTGTTTTCTCTAGGAATTGCCCCAAATTGCTATATTGAAAATTAAAAAGATATATCAATCACAAAATTTACCTTATTCTTTTCATACGTAAAACAAGCTGATATATACTAAAATATATATTTTTTAGTATGTAATAATACCAAAAGCTTTAAATATGGCTAACAATAGTTTAGTTGTTCAAGAACGCTTCATAGGAGGTGTTTCTACAGAGTATAATATTCAAAGCAATATTATGCTAATAATAAAATAAAAAACACTTGGAGGTGTTTACAGATGAGATTTCAAAAAGCTATAAAGAGGATGATTGCGTTAGGTACAGGAGCCATTATGGTGGGCTCGTCAGTTTTTGGAGCAGCAGATTTGGCTAATTTCCCAGCACCGTTCGTAAAGGACGGCAAGTTCAGCGGAGTTCTAATTGTAGGAGACAAAGCAGCTGCAGAAGATGTCATCGGAATATCTGATGTTATCTCAAGCCTGCAGTTCGCAGCAACAAAGAAAGTGACAACCACATCAGCAGCTGAAACTACAGTTGAAGGAGATGCCTGGCAAGTCCAAACATCAAATCGCTTGGAGTTAAGCCAAGACCTCAATACAGGAGGTGACGGAAAAGAGACATTAAGGAATATCACTACATACATTGACAAGTCAAATTTAAAAGCATTGGCGTCTGGAGTAGTGACTAATAACAAGGTAACTTCCCCTTTTAACCAATATCTATACCTGCTTGGACCAGGAACAGACAGTTCATTAGACACAGGCTATGTCATATACTCAGAAAATGATGAAGACAAAACAGCAGATTTCCTATACTTTAAATCAGGAAGGGAAATAGCAAGATATTTGTTTGAATTCACAACAGCTTTGGAAAGTGATGTTGATGACTCAGCTGGCTCATCATCCTCAACAGGTTTGTTCTTGACAGACTTCCAGGATGTGGATCTCACACTATTTGGAAGGAAATATACAATAGTAACAGCAAAGAGAACAACAACAACCGGAGACAATGTTGTATTAACATTGATGGGCGGAGCAGGAAAAGACACCCTATTAGAGAAGCAGACCAAAACATACACAATTGGCGGTAAAGACTATGAGGTGACGCTGCAGTTCGTTGATGCTGACGAGGCCCAGTTTGTCATTAATGGACAAACATCAAGAAAAATGAAAGATGGGGACACTGATAAACTATCTGACGGAACAACTGTCGGAGTAACAGATGTGCTGTACCAGGACTATGCAGGTGGTATCCACAGCGCAACTTTCTTTATAGGAGCAAATAAATTGGAGCTAAAGGACACGAATATAAATGATGTTGCCTCATCCAATAGCCTAAAGGTAGATGACAATACAATTGATGATGCGGCTGTTATTATAGAAGGTTCTGACGACAACTCGACCTTTAAGATAAACAGAATTCACATCAACATGTCTGCTGACGACAACTATTTTGTTCCGGCAGGCGGAAAGCTAAGTGAGGCTATCAAAGCAGAGGGCGGTTCAAGCGCAGAGCCTCAGGTGTTATTCACAGAGAACTGGGATATTGAATACAGGGGATTAAAGAAAGTAAACACAGAAAAAATAAGATTAAAGACAAGCGGCTCAAGCCAGTACAACTTAGAGTTTGTTGATGGTGACGGCAATAAGGTAGATGTGCCGATTGCTAAAGCAGCAGCAGCAAGCAGGATGGTATTTGGTGACACAGACAAAGAATTTGTCAACAGGGAAAACTTGTCAATTACAAAAGATGACTACCTTGTTGTGACTGATGGGACAAGGAAGAGGGGAGAAAGAAAAACATATGTTCTGCAGTACAAAGGCGCTGATAAGGTAACAGCAGACAATCCAGTATTAAAGTTTAAGAACGTAGGATCCGGTTCTACAATAGAACAGACTTACGCTGCTGCCGGTGAAGGAACGTCAATAGCAACATTGAAAATTGGCGGTGCTGACTTTAAAGTCTATAACGCCACAGGTGCTGCCAGCGATATGAACGCAAATGACTTTCCAGTAAGGGTGGACCTAGATGCAAGTGGGGCTCTACAAAATGGCGGAGCAAATGCCACTGTTAACATAACCACAAAATATGGTGCAGAGATTGGATTAACTAACTTAACAGAAGATAACATAAATGCCTTGATTTTGTCGGTAAGAACACCTGACGCATTGTACGATGGAAATGCAAAAGACAATGTTGAAAATTTAAGGGCAATTGATTGGGTAGTCAACATAACTGTTGATTCCAGCTCAAAAGTGGCTCATGCAGTGGTATCTGGGTATACAAGCGCGCAGGATGGAACAACACTGGCTACAAGAACACCGGATGGCGAAACAAATATTGCGTATGGTTACACAAGCTATGGCGCCTTTATAACAAGAGAGACACCATCAAGTGAGCCTGCAACGTTTGATATAGTGTATCCCGAATCGCAAATGAACCCATTGGTTTACATAACAGCCAAAGGAGCTTCGTTCGCCGAGGTAGGAGCTACGACAACTGAAGCAGTTACCGTCCAAAGGATTGAAGTTGGAGCTGCAAAGCTGGCATCAGAAGTGTCTAATGTGATGGCACAGAACACCATCTTAGTAGGCGGGCCATGTGCTAACGCAGCAGCTGCAACAGTCATGGGCAACCCGGCTGATTGTACAGCAGGATTTGAGCCAGGCGTTGGTAGGATTGAGCTGTTTGAGCACTCAAACGGCAATGTTGCAATGCTAGTGGCAGGCTACGGAGCTGTAGACACAAGAAATGCAGCAGCAGTTGTTGCAAACTATAAAGACTACAAGTCAAGCTTGAAAGGCACCAAAGTAACAGTCAAAAAGGTTAACAACCAGTTGACAGTTGCTACAGCAACAGCTTAAGGGAGCAATTCCCTTTATTTTCTTTCTTTTTATTAATTTAATTTAATTTAATTTATAGTTAAATAGAGAATTAAATGTTGAATTCTTTTCGTTTAGGGAGTTAGTTCAACAATTCACCCAAGAAGATGTTATGCTTTGTTCTTTGAATCCTTAAATTTACAATAGAGCCTTCATCTTTATCACAATTTGGTACAGAAATAAGCCTATTGTTGGCAACTGCTAGCTTTTCATTACCAATCCTCCCTGGCAATACTATCTTGGCTTTTATAATCTGGCCCTTTTTGAATGGTTTTGGCAGTTCAGGAAGGTTTTGCACATTAAAGGCTGCTTTGTCAAAAACAAGCTTAATATTGTGCTTCTGCTCAATCTCTTTCATTTTCCTGTAAAACTCTTCCATAGATGCCCCTTTAGCAGGATTCCTCCCAAACCGGTAGTTAAGCAGATTCTGTATGCCTATGGGCGGGCAGTTCTTGCCAGCTCCTATTTCATTTGCAAACTTAGCGAGCTTAGGCAGCTCATCATCATTGTAGCCGGGCACCCAAACAGGCGCGATTATCAAGTCCATTTTTGTTGGAATATACCTTGCTATCTCCAGTACTTTGTTTAAGTTATATGGATAGCCTGCCAATTTCTGAGCTTTTTCAGGGTCTAGGGCATTAAGGGACAAGTTAATCCTTGTCAAGCCTGCATCAGCAAGCCCATCCACAAGCTGCTTGCTCAGCAAAGTCCCATTTGTGTCGATAGAGCTTGTCTTCACACCATCAGTTGACATTATATCTCTGACTAATTCAACCATATCAGCATACAGTGTAGGCTCGCCCTGCGCGTTTATATGGGCGTCAATATTGCTGCTGCCCTTAAACTCAACAATTTTCCTGAATTCATTAACCAAGTAGTCTTTCTCGATGACAAAATCTACTTTTCTCCTTGAGTCAGGCCCTTCATCGACAGAGCAGAAAATGCAGCTTATGTTGCAGCTGGTTATCGGCTTCACTTCGATTATGTTTGTTCCTCTGTCAATCAGCCCAAAGTAATTTGTCCCGATAAGCGGAATGCCTGAAGATTGGTGAATATAAATGGTAGTCTTATTATTGAGTTTGTTTTTCAGATTTTTAAATGAGTCGAACAGCAAAAAATCAAACTTTTTTCTTGCATTGTTTTCCGGTATGCCATCAAAGACAATTGAATTCTTATTAACCTCAAAAGGGGCTATTTTTTCCAGCCTGCCCTCATCAAGATAAAAATAGAACATCTTCAGGAAATTTACTTTAATCCTGCCCTTGTCTTTCTCAAAACTCAGGTCTTTGAATATAAGCTCCGCCATTCAGCACAGTATGGAATGCAATTTTAAAAAGGTATCTGTGGCATATTTCATATGGCAAATTATTTAAATAGCCTGCCATACTTGGCCATATCGGGGTGAAACAGTGCAGGAAGTTGTTATTACTTATGAGACCTTGTTTGAGATTCTCCAGAGAGAAAAGGAAAGGACTGATCTGCAGAAACTGGAGCCGACTTTTTTCAGCGATATAATAACTTACGTCAAAGACAAGAAAAAGATACTTGAAGCCAGGAGCGACTCGCCGTTTGCCCATGAGGAAAGAAAAAAAACCGAAAGGCAGCTGGAAAATATATATAAGATCCTGAAAGAGCTTTACGAGAGAAGGGAGAAGAAGATAATCCACATGTCGCTGGACAAAAGCAGGACGAAATCAGGGCTCATAGACACCACATCGCTGCTGAAGGAAGAGAAAGTTGTTTTTGACGCATTGACTTCGCTGCTTGACACTTACAGGGATGCCATACTCTACAGCATTCTAAATGAAAAAATGCCTTTTATGCAGGCTGCTGAGCATAAAAAGCCGAAGGATGACTTCATTGCAGCCCTTGATTTAAAAAATCCCACAAAACTGGTAAGGTTCATGCACAATGTTCCAAAATTTGTAGGCCCTGAGCTTGAGGAATACGGCCCTTTTAGCGAAGAGGACATAGCAAACCTGCCGGCAGAAATAGCGGATGTGCTTATAACCAAAGGCAAAGCTGAGGAAATAAAGGAGGAATAAAAATCTATTTTATCGACGATAATTTTGATTTTCAAAACCTTTTTAAAGCATGCAAAAATTCTTTTTTCTGTGAAATTCCCAAAAAATATTAACAGGTACTGCCCTTACTGCAAGAAGCATACAGAGCACACAGTTTCAATCACAAAAAAGAAAAACCCGGGAAGCCTTACTTACGGCTCGAAGGTAAGGGCCAGAAAAAGAGGCCGGGCAAGAGGAAAGGGCAATCTTGGCAGATACTCAAAGCCCGCAATAAGCAAATTCAAAATGACAGGCAAGAAATCAACAAAGAAGACGGATTTGAGATATGAATGCAAAGTCTGCAAAAAAATGCACGTTCAAAGGCAGGGCTTCAGGGCAAAGAAAATAGAATTTAAGTGATTACCTGCACCTGTAAACGATATAATTTCCTTCTCTTTTATCGTAAAACACGCTTAATAACTCGCAATTTTCATTCAAAAACTGCCTTACTTCTTTAAAGTAAGAGATGCCCTGCCTGCTTCTTATTACAAACAAAACATCCTTGCCTTTTAAATCATTTAAAACCTTGTTTAAGTTTTTTATTCCTGAAAGAAAAACCTCGCTATTTGTATCAACAAAGTCAAGCGCTATCCTTTTGTTTGTTGACAAAGCGAGCAGCGGAACAACAGAATCATCTCCAAAAAGCATATGCTCCATGTTTGAGTTAGAATTGACAAAATCAATCAGCTCTTTGCCCCTTTCAAAACCCGTAAATCCTACTTTTTCCAAAAACAAAACATCTGATGAGAAATTCCATATAAAAATCAGCAGCAGAATGACAGAAATGAACCTCTTCCATCTTTTTTTCAAATTAAGGCTTCTAAAAAAATTTATAATCGAATAGCCGCCGATTATGGCTAAAAACGGGAATATTATGATAAAATAAAATCCAAAAATTTTCTTTAATGTCATTAGAAATATCAAATAAACAATTGAGGCACTGGCCAGCGCAGCAATAGGCTTTTTTTGTTTTATAAAAATAAACAAGGATGCCGATAAAAACAAAACCCAATTTAATTTTAAAACCTCAGTGTATTCTTTGAAATTTTCCCTGCCTTCAAGGCTTTTTAACAGATGAAACTTGTAAACCGGAATTAGGTAGTCACTTCCAAAAAATAAAGTAAAAATTCCGTTGACAAGCAAAAAAATAATAATGAATCCCGACGATAATCTTAAAAATTTCCTCTTATCCGGCAATAAAGCTGCAGCCAAAATAACTGCTATGGGCACCAGGCTCAGCAATCTTGTTATTCCAGCAAGGCCAAAAAATATGCCGGCTGAAAAAAATGTGTTCTTATTCAGCAAAAGGTAAGCCCCGGCAATAATAAACAGCGTTGCAATCTCTATGCCGAATGAAAATACAGAGTTGAACATTATGCTGTAGCTAAATAAGAACAATAATGATGAAATAACTGCCTCAGAACTGCCAAACTTTTCTTTTGCTATCTTAAAAATTAAAAATGCCGATATTAAAATTGAAATTAATGGTACAGACTTAAGAATAAAAATATTGAAGCCAAATAGCCCATAAACCAGTGCTGTTAAATAGCCATGCAATGGCGGATGCACAAATAAAAAATCCCCGTAAGGAACTTTTCCATCGCTTATCAGCTTTCCAGTATAGTAATATATATTTTCATCTCCGGGCTGGGGCGTTAACAAGCCCTTTAACACAATCAAAACAAATACAGCTATAAATGAAAATAACAGAATATACGCCAGTTTATTTTTATTTATCGGCATAACCTCCATTTTTATTAAACTGTATAGAGAATTTTGAAATATATTAATTTATTTATTTAAAAATTATTAATTTTTAAATTTCGAAAACCTTATAGGTTTTCTCTATGTCAAAATTCTCTAAGAGAACTTTGAATGAAAACGTGAAAATAATGGATTATTCAAAGTTCTCTATATAATATTTATTATTCTGCAAAGGCAAAGGTATATAAACCAACATAAATTACTTGAAGCCTATTTAAAGAGTCAAAAATGCCAAAAATAAAAGACCCAACAAGCAAATTCATCAAGATTAGATGCCCTAAGTGCAAGAATGAGCAGATAACTTTTGGAAAGACAGCCACAAAGGTTGACTGCTTGGTTTGCGGCAAGACTCTTGCGGAGCCAACCGGTGGGAAAAGCAGGGTGAAGGCGAGAGTTTTGGAAGTGCTGGAATAAACTTCTAAAATGCTCTTTAAAAAACAGGGATTTCCGGAAGAAGGCGAATTAGTTCTTTGTACAGTTACCAGCGTTCAATTCCATTCGGTATTTGTAAACCTAGATGAATACTCTAAGGGCGGAATGATACACATTTCTGAAGTTTCACCGGGCAGAATCAGAAATATCAGGGATTTTGTCAAGGAAGGCAAGAAGATTGTCTGCAAGGTTTTAAGAATAAACCAGGAGAAAGGATATATTGACCTGTCTTTAAGGAGGGTTAACGAATCAGAGAAAAGAAGGAAAATTGACGACACCAAAAAAGAGCAGAACGCAGAAAAAATAGTGGAGATTGCAGCTGGCAAAATCGGAATAAAAACAGAGGACTTGTATGGTGAAATATCCAAAAAAATAATGAGCTATGCGTCTTTACATGAATTTTTTGAAGAAACTATCAAAAACCCCAGCGCGCTTGAAAACTTGGGGATAGATAAAAAGCACTTGAAAATCATAGAAGAAACAATAAACCAGAGAATCAAGCCATCAGAAGTGAATATCACCGGAAAACTCAAGATAACCACATATGCCCCGGATGGCATAGACGTAATCAAGGAATCATTAAAAAAGGCCGAAGATGCTGCCAAAGGCAAAATCAGCATAAATTATCTTGGCTCAGGGCTTTACAGGTTTTTGGTTAAAGCTTCTGATTACAAATTAGCTGAAAAGTCTATGAAATCTGCGACAGAAACTGCAATAAGCCACGTTGCGAAGCATGCGGGAACTGCCGAATTTAATCGTGACTCCTAATGAAGCATATCCACAGATGCAATAAATGCGATAAATACACTATGGGCGAAGTTTGCGATTGCGGCGCTAAAACAAATACCTCAAAGCCTTTGAAGTACAGCCCGAATGATAATCTTGGCGCTTATAGAAGAAAAGCAAAACTTGAAGAATATGGGAGAAGAGGCTTGATATGAGGGATAACCGCTGGAGCATGACCCCATTTGGAAAATCTCCGAAGCTCAAGAATCCGATTTTTATAGAAGGACTGCCCGGCATAGGCAATGTGGGAAAAGTAGCTGTTGATTTTCTTATAGACGAGCTGAATGCAAAAAAATTATATGAAATCAGTTCGTATACTTTCCCGCACTCTGTATTTGTTAATGAGGACAATTTAGTTGAACTGCCAATTGTCGAGATGTTTTATAAAAAAGGCAATGGGAAGCGTGATCTTTTGCTGCTGGGCGGGGATGTGCAGCCAATAGATGAGATAAGCTCTTATGAATTTTCGGAAAATATTCTTGATATGGTGCAGAAGTTTCATTGCAGAGAAATAATAACCTTAGGGGGCATAGGGCTTCCGGACATCCCAAGAAAACCAAAAGTTTACTGCACAGGCAATTCAAAAAAAATAATAGACAGGTATAAGAGCGATTTGGTCAGCAACAACCTTTATGGGGTAGTCGGCCCTATAGTTGGCGTATCCGGCTTGTTGCTTGGATTGGCGTCAAGAAGGCACATGGAAGCCATCTCATTTTTGGCCGAAACTTATGGGCATCCAATGTACTTAGGTATCAAGGGGGCCAAGGAGATTTTGAAGATTCTTGACAAGCAGTTGAATTTGCGCCTGGACATAAACAAGCTCGACAAGGAAATCAAAGACATTGAAGACGAGCTTATGAAAAAGACAGAGCAGCTAAGTGAAGTTACAAAAGCGATTGCGCTTAAGAAGCTGCAGAAAAAGATTGGCAGGGATATTGAGTACATAGGCTAGCTTAATCCGAAATCTTTAAATAAGCACTATTTCTTGTTAATACCCTAAAAAGGTGAAATTTTGGATTTTAAGATAAGAAAAATCACGGCAAGAGAAGTTCTTGATTCTAGAGGCAATCCTACTTTAGAGGTTGGTCTAAAAACTGGTTCATGCTGTGCAAAATCAATAGTTCCTAGTGGCGCATCAACTGGAATACACGAGGCTTTGGAATTAAGGGACAATGACAAGAAAAGATATTCTGGAAAAGGAGTTCTAAACGCAGTATCGGATGTCAACAATATAATAGCAAAAAAGCTTATTGGTCATGATTGCAGAAACCAAAGGGGGATAGACAATATGCTTGTTGAGCTTGACGGCACAGAAAATAAGTCAAAGCTTGGTGCAAATGCAATTCTGGGCGTTTCCATGGCCGTCTGCAAAGCAGGCGCAATGTGCTCTGGCAAAAAAATTTACGAGCATATCAAAAAATTATCCAATAAAAATCAAATAATCCTGCCAATACCCCAAATGAATGTACTAAACAGCGGCAGGCACGCCGGCATTGAAAATGATGTCCAGGAGCATATGGTTGTGCCTGTTGGCTTTAGAAGTTTTAGCGATGCGCTGAGAGCCGGAGTCGAGACATATCACATTCTAAAAAATATTTTAAAAAAGAAATACGGAGCTCGGGCGGTATTGCTTGGAGACGAAGGCGGTTTTGCGCCTCCAATAGAAAATGTTGAGGAAAGATTGAACTTGCTGCTTGATGCAGTTGATGAAGCAGGATACAACGGAAAAATAAAGCTTGCACTGGATTGCGCCGCATCTGAATTTTACGACGATAAAAACGGCAAATACACAATTTTAAATAAAGATTACAATAAAGGACAGCTGGTTGATTTTTATAATCAGTTAATAAAAAAATATCCGCTTGTTTCCATAGAGGACGGCATGTCCCAAGATGACTGGGAAGGATGGTCGTTGCTAAACAGGCAAATTGGCAATAAAATCCAATTGGTTGGAGATGACTTGCTGGTTACAAATCTAGGCAGAATCAAGATGGCACTGAAAGAGAAGGCATGTAATGCCCTGCTGCTTAAAGTTAACCAAATCGGCACGGTAACAGAAACAATTGATGCTGCGACGATATCATTTAAGAATAAATGGAATGTTGTTGTGAGCCACAGGAGCGGAGAGACAGAAGACACTTTTATTGCGGATTTGTGCGTCGGAATTGGAGCAAACCAAAGCAAGTTTGGGGCGCCTGCAAGGAGCGAGAGGACTGCAAAATACAACAGGCTTTTGAGGATAGAGGAAAATCTTGGAAAGAAGGCAAGGTTTGCTAAATTATAAGATGAAAATATCATTAATAACTCTTACAAGCGACTTCGGCGTTCAAAGCCAGGGCGTAGGAATTATGGAAGCTGTGGCGCTAGAGATAAATCCAGCGGCGCGTGTGATGCATTTAATGCATGGCTTGCCAGATTTCAATTTATTCTATGCTGCAAGAATCATGGAAACAACAAGTTATCTGCAAATTGGCTGCCATGTCTGTGTTGTGGACCCCGGAGTCGGAACAAAAAGAAAGCCTATCATAATAAAAACAGGAAGAGGGGATAATCTTATCGGGCCTGACAATGGCGTTTTGCTTCCGGCAACGAGATTCCTTGGAGGCGTACAAAAAGTTGTTGAAATAACTAATAAAAAATATATGCGACATCCGATCTCGCCGATATTTCACGGAAGGGACATTTTCACGCCTGCGGCAGCATACCTTTCCAAAGGAGTTAGGATAGAAAAATTTGGGAAAGAATTAAATGCTGAAGATTTGGCTCAAGCGCCTTATGGGGAAGCAGAAGTAAATGAAGATGAAATCCGCGCAAAAATTATATCGTTAAATAAATTTGGCTCTTTACACTTAAACATAATGCAAAAAGAATGGGATAAATTCAATGTTAAACTTCAATATGAAATTATCTTAAAATTTAAAAATAAATCTGTTAAAATGCCTTATGCAACTACTTTTGGAGATGTGCCAAAGGGAAAGCCTTTGATAATGAAAGATGATTATGGAAGAATAGAGATTGCATTAAACCAAGGATCATTCGCCAAAAAATATTCAATTAAAATCGGCGACAATATACTAATAAAAAAATAAAATGATTAAACTTGTGCTTCTTAGGCATGGGCAAAGCACGTGGAACAAGGAAAACCGCTTTACTGGATGGACTGATGTGCCCTTGACAGATGAAGGGATTAAAGAAGCTAGAAATGCGGCAAAAATTCTTAATGATAATGGATATAGTTTTGACATAATCTTCACTTCGGTTCTCAAGCGCTGCACTGAAACAACCGAAATAATCTTCAATGAAATGGGGCTCAAAAACACTGAAATCAGTAAATCTTGGCGCCTTAACGAGAGGCATTATGGCGCATTGCAGGGCCTGAATAAGGCTGAAATGGCTTCAAAATATGGCGAGGAGCAGGTGCTGAAATGGCGCAGAAGCTATGATATAAAGCCGCCTGCACTGGAAAAAACAGATAAAAGATGGCCTGGCAACGATCCAAAATACAAAGGCATAAAAAAGGAGTTCCTGCCCGTCACAGAGTCTTTGAAGGATGCCGTCGCAAGAGTTGCGCCTTATTGGAAAGGGGAGGTGGCACCTGCATTAAAGAGAGGAAAAAAAGTGCTGGTTTCAGCCAGCGGAAACAGCTTGAGAGCATTAGTAAAATACATTGACAATGTCCCCGACAATGAAATCGTTGAATTTAATATTCCGACAGGAATTCCGTTTGTCTATGAGCTGGACGAATCATTAAAACCAATAAAACATTATTTTCTCGGCGACCCCAGAGAAATAGAGGCGAAGATTAAGGCAGTTGCGGCGCAGGGAAAAGCGAAAAAATAGTTTTATCGCCTGTAAAATTTGGCAGCATCTTCCGGCAAAACAGAATTTATTATGGCATCTGTTGATATTTCAAATCCGCCCCATGTTGCCATGCGCGGGGCCACTTCAATATGAAAATGCAAGTCTTCCCCTTGAGGCGAATAATGCAGAAAAAAGTTGTAAGAAACATTTATTTTTTTCAGCTTAACCAATATCTTTTTTAAAACTAACGCAAGGTCTTTGTATTCGATATCTTCAAACTCTTCCATGGTCATCTTATGTCGCTTTACAAATACCCATGCTTCATAGTTGAATCTTGAGGCGAAAGGCGCAAATGCAACTACATTTTTCGTTTCGATAATTCTCCTTTTTGATTTTGATTCGAGCTTTATAATGTCACAATATGGGCATTTCACGTATTTTTTTGCCGCTTTGGCCTCTTCCATAACCAGCGACGGAATTTGTGGCAATGCAGTCACCTGCGTATGGCTATGCAGCAACGAGGTTCCGGCGTCTTTGCCGTGGTTCTTGAAAACTTGGACATACTTTATTCCTTTTAATCTGCCCAATTCCTTTATCCTCAGGCCGCATACCTCAAGCAATTGCCTTATGCTGTCTGCAGGCAAATCTGCGAGCTGCGATTTGTGGTGCTGTGTTTCAACAATTATTTCGTGCATGCCGTAAGAATCTGATTCGGATAAAAATTTTTTTGATTTAAGATTTGGCATTCCTTTCCTTTCGACAGCAGGAAACTTGTTGAGAAACCACCTCATCTTCCAAGCGCCTTTGTATTCTAGCCTGCCAATCTCTGGAGGAGTAAGATGCTCATTGTCTGGGCAGAAAAAGCATATTTTTGACTCTTCTTTGACTTCAACCTTCTTGAATTCATGCGGCCTTTTCTTTCGTTCTGTAGCATAATAAACCCACCTGTCAAGAAGATAATCCTTTCGTATTATGCCCATTTAATTGTAGACTGAAAAATGTATATTTAAAACTTTTGTTTAAGAATCCAGGATATTAACGAATGATTGGCAACAATACGCCTAGGGACATGCATATGCCATATCAAATCCAATAAGTAATGAGCTAGCAACCCTATTGCGAAAATCATAGCTAGTCTATTAAAAAATGACAGAATTGCTATAACTATTGCAAATTCTATCGTGTGAAAAATAAATAACCCATCATTACATTCATCAAAATTATTTTTTTTGAACATTAGAATATAATGCCTGTAGCATTCAAATATGCTTAAATTCTTGTATTTAAACATAAATCTGATGTAATGGTCAAAGTCTATCAATATGCCCCCTGCCAAAATAAGCACCGCTTCCCAACCGAATATTGGGTATAGCACTAAAGCCAGAATAAAAGAAACCAGCGAATGAACCCATGTCTTCATTCATCGGATTATTTTTGACATATTTATAAACCTTTTTCATAACTTTTAAATAGAATCAAAAATTTTTATGAGTATGGAATTCAAATCATTAAAAAACAGCATACCGAAAGAACTTTATGAAATTCTTGAAAAAGAAGTGACAGAGCTGCGGCCCGCGCAGGAAAAATCAGTCAAAGTGGGACTTTTGCAGGGCAAAAACCTTTTGGTTTGCACGCCTACAGCTTCCGGGAAAACACTGATAGCGGAGCTTGCGGCATTAAAATCGATACTTGATGGCAAGGGAAAGGCAGTTTATATAGTGCCCTTGAAGGCCCTTGCGTATGAGAAATACCGGGATTTTAAAAGAAAGTATGATAAAGTCGCAAAAACAGCATTATCAATAGGGGACATAGACTCATCTGACCCTTACCTGTCAGACTATGATTTAATAGTGACTACATCTGAAAAGCTTGATTCCTTGATTAGGCATAATGCGCCTTGGATGGCTAACATAAAAACAGTAGTGATTGATGAAGTCCATTTGCTGAATGACGCTGAAAGAGGGCCGACACTGGAGATACTGATTACAATACTAAAGCAATTGCTGAAAAATTCCCAAATAATCGGATTGAGCGCGACAATAGGGAATGCAGAAGAGCTTGCAGAATGGCTGGATGCGGACTTGGTTGTTGACGACTGGAGACCGGTAAAGTTGCACAAAGGGATTTATTATGATGGAGAAATTGAGTTTTATTAAGCCAACCCCAAACCCTTAACCACGACTTCAGAATTAAAAACTTGCAAGTCGCTGTATCTCTGTCCGGTACCCAAATATAAAATAGGCTTTTTTGTTACATAGCTCACAGAAACAGCAGCACCGCCTTTTTCGTCTATATCGGCCTTTGCAAGAATAATTCCGTCAATGCCCACAGCATCATTGAAAGTTTTCGCCTGCTCGACGCAGTCATTGCCTGTTATGCTCTCTCCCACAAATATCTTCAAATCAGGCTTGGCGACCCTTATTATCTTTTTCATTTCATTAATGAGGTTAACGTTTGAATGCATTCTTCCTGCAGTGTCTATCAGCACAACGTCAATATCTCTTGCCTTGGCGTGCTTTATGGCATCAAAGGCAACTGCTGCAGGATCAGAGCCATAATCGTGCTTAATCAATTTTATCCCAATATTGTCGGCATGCAGCTGCAACTGCTCTATGGAAGCTGCCCTGAAAGTGTCGGAAGCAGCCAAAACGCATGAAATATTTTTTTCTTTCAGCATATTGGCAAGCTTTGCAATGCTTGTTGTCTTCCCAGAGCCGTTTATTCCGAAGAAAGCGATTATGTAAGGCTTTTCTTTCTTGTTTTTTACCTCTTGAATCAAATCCATACTGCTTGACTGAAACAATCCTTCAATAGAGCCCTTTAATGCCTCCTGGATTGTTTCTTCGACTCTTGTTCTTTTTATAGGCTTCTCAACTAGCTCTTCTTTCAAGTCATTTTTTATCTTCTCAATGACTTCAACAGCAACATTATTTTCCATTAATGCCAACTCCAACTCCCAAAATAATTTCTCAAACTGCGCTTCATTTATCCTTGTCGTTATTACTTTTTCTTTTATGGCTGCGAAAAAACCTTTTTTTCCATCTTCTTTTTCAATTATCTTTTGAGTTTCTTCAACGGATTTTATTAATGGCTCTTTTATCCCCTTTTTAGGTGTTTGTTTTATTGGTTCTTCGTATTTTTTTATTGTATGTTTTGTTCTTTCTTCTGCTTTAATATATTCAATCTTTTCATGTTTTTTTATGTGTTCTTCTTCTTTATGCTCAACAGGCGCTGTTCTTTCTTCAATTACTGGCTTTTTCTCTTCAATAATCTCTTCCTCCCCCTTTCCAGAAAACGTTTCTTTTAGCTTGGCAAAAAATCCTTTTTCTTCCCTTTTGGGCTCTCCAGCAGGCTTTTCTATTACCCTTTTCTCTACTTCGCCTTCTTTCTCAACGCCTTCAGAAATCCTTGATATTGCGCTTTTCAGCTTTTCCTTCAAAAATTTGAACATTTTATAGTTTGACAGCAAAAAAGAAATTTATTTTTGAGCTAAAATCCCCTGCAGCTGCATCTCAAGCTGGGCAGCATAGCCGGTCATCTTCTCCAGCTCGTCAATAATCTGTTTTTGTATTCTTCTTATTTCTTCAACCTGATTCTGGATGAGCCTTTTTGTGGAGACATTGTCCTTTTTCACTATGACATTAGCGCCAACATTGACAAGCAGCTCTGAAGTGTCCTTGATGACGGCTTTTGCAAAAATACCGGAGCTTAAGGGCACAAATATATCCTTTCCGGCTTTAATGGTATCCAACTCGTCAAGGCCGCTGCTTGTCACACTTAATTCCATGAGCTGGTGTGTCACCACTTCCAGCTGCTTTTCCAGCTGCTTTATATTCTGCTCAATAGCCTGAAACTGCAAATACATCTCTTGAGCTTTTTTCTCTTTGTCTTCCATTTTTACTTTAACTTCTTCTCCACTTTTTTATACATCTCCTGGTAAACTACACCCATTGGCAGCCCTTCATGGGTTCGTTTTATGGTTTCTGCCAGCAAAGGCGCTATCGATACGACTCTGATTTTTTCTATGTCCTTTTCTTTCGTGATTTCTATTGTGTTTGTGATGACAATCTCTTTAATCTTGGACTTCTTTATCCTTTCTATTGCAGGGCCTGACAGCACACCGTGGGTTGCAAGCACATATGCCTCTTTAGCACCAAATTTTATCAAGATGTCTGCTGCTTCTGTTACTGAACCTGCGGTATCTATCAAATCATCAACTATGATGGCGGTTTTGCCTTTTACGTCGCCTATAACATGCTCGACAGCAGCAACGTTGGGAAATGTCCTTCTCTTGTCTATAATTGCTATTGGAGCATGCAATATTTTTCCATATTCCCTTGCCCTGGCTGCGCCGCCTGCATCAGGACTCACTATAACAATATCCTTCAGCTTTTTGCTTGCTATATAATCAGCGAATAAAGGCACTACTTCGAGATTATCGCTTGGAATATCAAAAAATCCCTGAACCTGCGGAACATGCAAGTCAAACATTATAACCCGGTCAACTCCTGCGGTTTGAATCATGTTAGCAACAAGCTTTGCTGTAATCGGCTCTCTTGGCTTGGTTTTTTTGTCCTGCCTGCAATAACCGTAATATGGAATAACCGCGGTTATTTTTTCTGGAGAAGACCTCTTTAATGCATCGACCAAAATAAGCAATTCCATTAGGTTCAAGCTTGCATCTTGGGATGTAGGCTGTATTATGAAGACATCGCAGCCTCTGACGCTTTCAAGCACCCTGCAATAAATCTCTCCGTCGCTAAACCTTTTTATTTCAACCGGCGTTAAAGGCACTTTGAGTGTTTTCGCTACCTCTTCTGCAAGCCTTCTGTTGGCTGTTCCGGATATAAGCTTGAAATGTTCTTTGAGCAATTTTCCACCCGTTCACTGTTTTACAAATAGAAGGTGTTTAAAAAGATTTGTGTTTTTAATTGCAGCGAATTTAGGAACATATTTAAATAAAATGCCAAAGCAGATTTATGGGATTAAATGGTCAATAAAGAATTATCTCCTTCAATGTTTATTGGAGTAAGAGGCAGAGGCATAATCTCTTTTGGCTCTGGTCAGCCAGATTTGCCGCCGCCAAAAAAGGTGCTGGCGTGTAAAGCTGGCTATGACGATTTTAAATACGGATTGATAGCAGGACGTCGGGAATTAAGGGAAAGCCTTGCTCAGGAATTTAAAAAATTTAAGGCAACGAAAGAAGATTTTATTGTGACAAATGGCGCTTCTGAATCGCTGGATTTGGCTTTTAGGGCAATCTGCAAGCCTAAAGATAAGATCCTTTTGCATGTGCCTTATTACTACTCTTATAAGCCTCTTATTGAAATGAACCACTTTGTGCCTTCTTTTGTAAAAACCAATAAAGGAAAAATAGATATAGAAGATTTTGAGGGAAAAGTTCATGATGTTAAAGCTGTCCTGATTAATTCCCCATCCAACCCCACAGGCAGGCTGCAGGACATAAAAACATTGAAAATCATAGAAAAGGTAACCCAGGATTTGAAGATTCCATTGATTTCAGACGAAGTTTACAAAGACCTTATTTATGAGCGTGAAAATTATATGCTTTCCGGCAGCCAGGTTATAACCATAAACTCTTTCTCAAAAACCTTCTCGATGTGCGGCGCAAGGGTAGGCTATCTGTACTCAAAAAACAGCGGGATTATCAATAAGGTGATCCAGTTAAAAACAATTACCTCAATGAATACAAACATATTGGCGCAAAGAATGGCATACCATGCAACAAAAGTGCCAAAATCTTTTATTGACTCCAATGTAAAAATTTGGAAACAGAGAAGAGACATTATATACGAGAGAATGCTCGAGCTTGGGCTTGATGTATGGAAGCCAGAAGGCGCATTTTATATACTGCCAAAAATAAAAAATCCACGGAAATTTGTGCGGGAAATGTTCAAGAAGCACAAGGTGATTACCTATCTTGGCGAATGGTTTGGCGCTGATGACAGAGTAAGATTCTCTTATGCATTAGATACTAAGGAAATTGAAGAGGGGTTAAAAAGAGTTGGCAAATATCTTAAGAAGAATTAAGATTAATTTTTCTCTTTCTCACAATTTTCCATATTACAAAAGCCAGCACAAAAATCCAGACAAAAAGCGCAATGGTAGAGCTATAAAGTTCATTGCTGGTAATGTTGGTATAAACAAATAAAATTGATGCTATCAAAAGCAGGGAAACTTCAAAAATTCCAACAACAAAACCTGGCGCTGTATCAACAAGTTCTTCTTTGAGTTGTTTTACCTTACCTTCCTTTATTTCTTTCTGGAGTTCTTTTCTATAAGCTTTTATTTCATTAAATAAAACTTCAGGAAAAACTGCCCCCATATGCCCGCAATTATCACATTTGTATTTTGTGGTTGTTCCGAAATCCCAAACAACAGGATTGGAAAAATCTAATTTAACTTCAATTGAGCCGCATTTTGGGCAAATTCTTACATATTGTTCTTCCCTATCTTTTTTTCTTGCTTTCTTCGTTTATAAAAATTATTTTTATCCTTCAACAATCTCACTTTTCTTTGCAATCTCTTGCTGCTCTTCCTTCCTCTTCAGCATTATCTGTATCTCTCCAAACGGAGATTCCTGCATAAGCTCAATCTTATTCTGCTGGGCTAAGTGCAGCAGGGGTATGAAAGTATGCACTTTGTCTTCTTTTGATTCAGAAGGCAAAAGATTTGTAAACGTCAATTTTCCGCCCAATGCCTTGAAAAAGAAGGATTTTATTTGGCCATAGACTTCCCTTATGATTTCAGTCACATCCCTTTTCTTTTTGGGCGCTTCCAGGTTAAGCGGCGGGATGGAATTAAGCAATCTTCTTTTCTTTACCTCCAATGCCCTTTCTAAAGCCTCAACCAGGTCAAAAATTGATACTTTTCTTTTTCTTGGCTGGGGAGTTCTTGGTATTAGGGCAGGTATCTCATCCAGTTTGTGTATCTCCCTTGTCTCCTCAAATCCAAGCTCTTCCATCTCCTCTTCCACTCCAATTAAAAGCCGGTCAAGCTCGCTTAAATCCTCGCCGACGAGCTTATTTGATTTAATCTTGAGCAGGATGGCTGCCGCCAGCAGAACCTTGCCTGAAACGCGAAAATCATGCTCTTTAAGGCTTCTAAGCATATCAATGTATTTCTGGGCCAGGATGCTTACATCTATATCCCATGGGTCCATCTGCTCGTTCCTTACAAGCTCATAGAGTATGCTCTGCCAGGTTACTTCATCAGCTTTTGAAAGCAATATGCTAAAAATCCTTTCATGAGGATCCATTTTATGCAATTTGCAGTATTTGTTCTATTTAAATTTATTTATTACCCGTGAAAAAGAAAAAATATATAAACATGTTATTCGAAGGCTTTATTGTTTGTGATGAAAACTCCCAAACTTTCCAAGCATGACAGGTATGTTTTAGAGCTAAGGAATAAAATAAAGGACGACTATGATTCTATATCTGTAAATGTTCCTTTGAAGCATTCAAAGCGTTCTTTAGGGGAAATTGATATAATGGCGCAGAAAGGCAACAGGCTGGACTTGTACGAAGTCAAATGCTCTTACCGCATATTAAAGGCAAAAAAACAGCTGAACAGAATCAAGAAATATCTCAATCTGAAGAATGCAAGAAGCTATTTCTACTGCGGGAATTCCAAATTATTAGTCGTAGTGTAGCAAAACATTTTTATACACTCCATTAATACAAAAACCTTATTTTGGGCCTGTGGTCTAGCGGTTATGACAACACCCTTACAATGTTAAGGCTTGAGAGCGGTGTAGGTCACCAGTTCGAATCTGGTCAGGCCCATTTGCTTAATGCGCCAGTGATCTAGTGGCTATGATAGGGCCTTGCCAAGGCTCTCACCCGAGAATTTTAGTAATGCTAAAATCGGGAGTTCGAATCTCGGCTGGCGCATTTAATTTATAGTAACCTAATGGATAAACTTTATAAATATAAGAGCCTGAAATTATTTCAGTTTATTCTGGATTTTTTGTTAAAGATGGGCAAAGATTATTTATAAAGAGGCTGACGTATTTTTCATTAGAACTAAATTTTCCTGCACTCCACAACTCTTTTCTCAGTAACAATCAAATCAACAGGCACATCATGTTCCTCTCTTGGGACTTTGTCAACAACCTGGAAGTCAAAAGCCAAGCCTATCTTGACTGCTTTTGGCACTTTTTTCAGGAATTTGTCATAATACCCGAATCCGTAGCCGATTCTGTGGCATTCTTTGTCAAAAGCTATGCCCGGCACCAAAACCAAGTCAATATTTTTGTAGGCTACCTTCATGAGTTCGATAGGCTCGAGAATTCCGAATTTTGAAGGGATAAGACTGTCAAAATCTATTATTATTGAAGGCTCTATCTCATGATTCTCGACTTTCGGCACAGCAACCATTTTGTTTTTCAAGGCTTCTTTTATCATATCATGCGTGCCAACCTCGCTGTTGAAGGAAACGTAGAACATCACTGTTTTGGATTTTTTATACTGTGCAAGATTGAATAAGGCATTCTTAATCTTATTCGTATTACTTATTAACTCTTCCTTTGAAAGCGAATTGCGCTTTTCAGTTATTGACTGCTTTAGTTGGCTTTTCATCAAGAACTGAATTTCAAACAATTAATAAAAATCTTTCTAATTTCTTCCTATCAAATCGGCTGTTCCGGCGCCTACAGACGCAAGAACTGATGTGACTGCAATATCCTTGTACAGCCCAATGTAATCGGAGAAGTTAAGCTGGTTAAATAAAAGGAATATGATGGGAATCATTATGATAGACGTCAAGTATATCACTGTTGCCCTTTTTGGTAGTATCCCGAGCAGTCTTTTTTCCTTAATCTCCCTGTAACCCGTTTCGTACATGAGGAGGATTATCAGCACATAAGAAAAAACAATCAACACTGTGGCCCTTGTTGTGCTTATCTGGGTTGCTATTTCCTTGCCGTATACAAATGCAAAATGCGCAACAACTCCGATAAAAGCGCCTATAATCCCCTTGTTCAGATCCTTAATGCTTAATTCTTTTAATGGCTTTGCTGTTACTTCTTTTTTAATCTCTTTCTCCAGCTTTTCAACCTCCTCTGACTCTTTCTCAATCTTTTTTTCTTCTTTTAGGATATCCGTGGCTTTGTTGCTTAAAATTTCCTCACTCTTTCCAAGACCCTCAACTTTATTCTCGATTTTCTTTTCTTCGGCAAGAATCTCAAGATCATGCAAAGCGTCCTTGATTGGCTTTGCAGTTTCTACACTGCTGTCTGCGCTTTTTCCAGCGGCTTTTGGTTTTTTAACAGGTTTTCTAGAAGCAACTTTAGCTTTTGACTTGCCTCTTTTTTTTGCCATTGCGGTGGAATTCTATTGGAAATATTTAAAGGTTTTTATTTTTGGATTTAACCTAAAATTTCTTTCATGTGATTTACCCTTTTCTCTATCAGCCTTTTAGTGCCAATGTCTTCTCTATGGAATAACCTTCCCTTAACTGATTTTGTCGCTTCTTCTGCTATTCTTTCAGCATTTTCTAAATTATCTGCAATCCCAAAACACGCAATTGCCCTAGAGGATGTGGAGTACAATCCGTCCTCTCGCTGCTCTACAGAAGCGTAATAAATTCTTGCATTTTGCGGGACTTTTCTGATATTGATTTTCTTATTCTTGGCAGGATTATCAGGATACCCCTCAGGCACAAGATACTTGCAAACAGTTGCCTTGTTTTGGAATTTTATTTTTATTTTATTTAAATTCTGGTTTATCATTGCATTGCAGACTTCAATAAAATCAGTTTCAAGCAGAGGCACGACATTCATTGCCTCTGGATCACCAAACCTTGCATTGTACTCAAGCAATTTAACCCCTTCTTTTGTTAAGATTAGGCCTGCATACATAACTCCTTTGTAAAACTCTCCGGTTTCCCTGTAGATGGCATCGGCAACTTTCTGGGTTATTATTAATCCTTTATCTATCTCTTTTTTTGTCAGGAATGGAAGCAGATGGTCTTCGCAGGAGTATGAGCCCATGCCTCCGGTATTCGGCCCTTTGTCGTTAACAAAAGCCCTTTTGTGGTCCTGCACAGGGGGCATTGCAATTACATTCTTTCCGTCACTCAAGCATTGCAGAGAAAATTCCTCGCCTTCAAATTTTTCCTCAACAACAACTGACGGATGGGTTTGCAGGACTTCATTGCAATACTCTAATGCCTCTTTATTTGTTTTAAAATGGTCGCCTTGGACTTTGACTCCTTTCCCACCTGTCAATCCGTCAGGCTTGATAACGCATCCATTCAAATCATCAATAAAGCCTTTGGCATTTTTGATATTCTCTCTATTAAAAATTTCAAATTTTGGATTGCCTTCAATCCTGTACTTTTTCAGCAAATTTCTTGTGAATGACTTGCTTGTCTCAAGCCTTGCAAGGCTTTTAGTCGGGCCTACTGCATTAATATTTGATTCTGTTAATAAATCCGCAACCCCATTGCTTAAAGGCTCTTCTGGGCCGATAAAAGCTAGATCCGGCTTTATTTTTTTGGCGTAATCACTTATTCTGCCTAAATCATTGTAATTTCCAATTTCAAAACCTTTTGATAATGAAATGATGCCTGGATTTTTTGATTTTAAATACGAATAAAGAATTGTTTGCTTATTTTTCTTCAGAGTTTCTGCTATAACATGCTCTCTTGCGCCTGAACCAATTAAAAGAACTTTCATCAATAAACAGGCTTTACTGATTGTTTATAATTTTTTTGATAAGTACTACCAAAAATTTTAAATATAAGTTAACAATTGTTAAGTTCTATGAAACTGGTTTAAGATTTTAAATTTACAATCGAAAATCAATTTCAATATCAAATTTTTTATATAATTTATATAAAAGCGATAGATTTAAAAAGTAGATTGGCTTAATAGCATTAGAGTAGACTAAAGAGGTAGTTGGTGGGCTATAAGTTTTGTACTCACTCTTCAATTAGAGTCTAAAAGTGAGTTAATGATTAAACGGTGACTGAAGTGTTAGGTAAGCTAACAAAAGAAGGAAAATGGAAAAATATAGTTGATAGGGATGTTGCTTTGTGGGCTACTTTTGAGAATTATATGAGCCATTATGAATGCACCCAAGATGCAAGTTATTTGCAAAGAGCTAAGGATGCATTATCTCTTTTATTTCAAAATCTTGAGGGAGGTAAGTATAATAAAGTAATGTTTACAGTGCATAAGGATGACGCTGCTGTAGGTGGTTACAGCACACAAACCGGTCATTTCATTAAAAGTATGCCGATAGAAGATGCTCACCAAGCATATCGTGATGCGAAGTTTACAAGCGAAAATTTTAGCAGAGATCAATTTTATTTAGCTCCAGTTAGATTTCAGCCTTTAGAATATGACGGCCTCGCACTTATTGTGACCCAGCTTGTTCCGGGTCCTGATATTGGTGAAATCTTTAGGGTTCTTAATAGCGAAATCAACAGTGGAAGTAATAATGCTGAAAGAATTAAGTCAATGATTTTGGAAAAAAATTTGGAAGATTTGATATTATGGCAGGAGCATTTCCATAAGACCGTTCCTGAAGAGATAGCACAAGTTCAAAAAAGACCAGACATAATTATTAGCAGGTATAAGTCCAATGTCCAAGAAGCCGTAGGGAATGCTCAAAAATTGACATATGCCCAACCTAATTTAAGCTTTGTAATTTCAGATTTAGAAAATGAATTAATCAATTTAGGTGCACAAATATTTGATAGTTTATCTCTAGCAGATGAAAGAATAGCAAGAATAAGAGATGATGCGGAAACAAACTCAGGACTCGAGTTAGGGGTTATAAGATTTAAGAGCGAAAAAGATTTGTACGAGGCTATTATAAGAGCCGTATCAAAACCAGCTCCTAATGGAAATAGTCACAGAAAGGAAATGTTAACACCAGATGGTTATATAATAAGTCATGATAGGGTTAATGAGAGCTATGCGCATTGGGATACTGCAACTGGAAAATTTGGGCATTACCTTGAAGATTTTTTTCACATTGTGAACTCTTATAGTTTGGGACTATCGGAATTTGATAAGAGTACAAAATATCGTCAATTCTTATTGATGAAATTTGGTAATCGTGCAGAGTTTGAAGACATAGGATTAGATAGGCAATTAATTCAATTTTTTAGAAGTTTTAGAAAAAGGGATCTTATTATGACTCGATATGCCAGAAATAACGAGCAAATGTATAGGTATGGTGCAAGGAATGAGGTTGTGCGAAATTCAAAGAGAGCTGATTATGCCGAAAAGGCAAAACATTATATTACCATTTCACATTCAGCTTTAGATAAAGCTATTGATGGATTATCACAGCTTACGCATTATCCCGAAGCAGAAATCTTATCAACTCACTCTCAAAGTATTGTTACTCTTACTAGTATTTTGGGTTATGGTCATAATTTACTAAATTTACAAAAAGAGATAGACAAGCATGTGAAAGAAATCAAGGCCGTAGCTGGAAATACCTCTCATGATGAAATACGAAAATTGGGCCAATTATATGCACTAGCTCACATATCTAAAAAAATGTCTTTTTTTAATAACCTTTATTTCGATAAATTACTTTAGATTACAAATTCATAACTAGATAAGGCCCTAAAAAACAAAATATTTTTTGTATAATCACTAGCATATGATGTAATATTATTCTATCAGTAGGGTTTCTACTTTTTTCAAATAAATTATAAGCATTTTTAACAATTTCTCTCCTACTTTCTCCAATTAGTTCTAACTTATTTTTATCAAACTTATAAAATAATTCATAAAAAGTCTTTAGCATTTCATTTGTTTTTTTATAGATTTCTATAATATCTTTTCCAATGATTACTTTTTTATTTTTTAGATTATAAAGGTAGTCACATAAATACTTATATTCATCAGCAACATTTTCCATATCTTCAACTATGTAATATAAAGGTCCGGTTTTTCTTGGATCTTGATAACCAATCTTATTGATAAATCTCCTGCAGGAAGTTGTAAACCTATTATTAGCTTCTTCTAAAAGAGAAATACTTTTTAATGCAGAAAAATCTCTTTTTTTAATTGCCTCCAAACTACTATCCGCCATTGAAAGCAAAATTAAAAATGCCCTTCTAAGCACAGAATCAAATTCCTGCAATTCGCCTGAGACATGCTTGATTACACAATAATTTGGTCCTTGTTCCGTTATTTCAAAGCCTACTGCCTCTTTGCCTAATGCGTTTTGTACGGACTCTATTAACTCAGGATGGTTAAATGTAAGTTTAATCTCATTAGCCCCTTTTTTGTATAAAGCATGAACACATCTTTGTGTCATAATCCTTAATTCACTGACGTCTAACTCAACTTTTTCTACATCAAATCCTCTTTCAGTACTTATCACAATCTTATTCCCGTTCTCTTCCACCTCAATCTCAGCACCTTTTTTAATCCCGTATTTCTGACTCCATTTTCTAGGCAATGAAACTAGCTGTGTCGAGTTTGCTATTTGTATGACCTTTCTTTTCAATTAACTCACCTTTATTATAAAGTTTATAAATCAGTTTAATCCGACTTAAATAATAAAAATAAAACTTAAGCTATTATAAAATTCCCCTTCAGTCTTTATAGCAGGCTATAGAACTTTAAACATATATATAAATCTTCCTTTTTTATATAAATTTTATAGGAATTATAAACTTTAAGGGCAAATTATATAAAAACAATAAGCTATCCAGCAGTTACATAGGTAATTCTATGCAAAGAGGTTATAGAAAAAAGGTGAGAAGCTAAACCTATGCAAGGTGTGTAAAATGAACAGGAGAGACTTGGCAAAGTTTGTGAACCTAAACGAGGCAATGGAAAAAAGGGAAGAAGAGAGCTTTAGCTTCTTTACAGACGATGTAACTGAAGACTTGAAGTATAAGTAAAGAGGATAAAATTGTGTTTAAAAATGCGATAAAAAGTTCTGGTTCTTCTGAATAGTCGCAAGAGTTTTGTTCAAAAACTCAATAAAAACAATCCAATAACAAAATCAAAAATCACGAGAGCGACTTTTTGATTGACTGCAGTGACCTGTGGGCGTGTTCACTTCTCTCACTCGCATGTCGCTGAAAGTAATCCGCTTGTGACTGTTTAAGTCGGTAAATTGGCACGGAGGAGGAGCACGAAAAATATTCAAACAAAATCTGAATGCCGACGTGCCAAGATAATGCGAGCGTAGCGAGCGGGTAGAATCTTCTATTTTTTAACAAAATTTTACTTAAATCTAAACTAATTTCTTTTCAATATCGAAAACAATTTTTTATATAAATTATAAATTTCTTAGCAAAAATACGAAACATTTATATAAATAAACAATCACACAAACTTGTTATGGGGGTATCATGTCAGGTGAAGCAAACCATCAATGCGGCATAGCCGCCGTTTATATCAAAGAAAATGGTGATTCGGCCAACAAAGCGCTGTTCTATCTCTACAAGCTTCTTCTCAACCAGCAAAACCGGGGCCAGTTAAGCGCCGGAGTAACGACATTCAACCCTTCCAGAATGCAAATTCTTGACACATACAAGGAGCTAGGCCCTGTCAATGAAGTTTTTAAGACAAGCGACAGGCAGCAGTCTCTTGAACTCTTTAAGAGGTACGCAGGCAACAAAGGCATTGGGCATGTAAGGTATGCGACATCAGGAAGCGAGGAAAGAAGCTTGGCGCAGCCTTTTGAGAGGCATCACGGCAGGAAATGGAAGTGGTTTTCATTTTGCTGGAACGGCAATCTGACAAATTATCAGGAGCTTAAGCAAAATTTGATGGAAAAAGCTGATTACCATATTATTTACAATACAGACACAGAAATATTAATGCATTACCTCTCAAGGGAGTTAAGAGGCTCTGCAAAGCCGAACCTCGTGAAAGTTTTTACAAGGCTAGCCCAAAAGCTTGACGGCTGCTTTAACATTGCCTTTATCAACGCCTTTGGCGAAATGATTGTTCTTCGTGACCCTTATGGCTTCAGGCCAATTGTCTATGGATGGAAAGATGACATGTTTCTTGTTGCTTCTGAAAGCAATGCCCTGATCAACTGCGGTGTAACAGATTACAAGAATCTGGAACCCGGCCAGTTAATCTATGTAAAAAACGGCCATATAGAGATTAAGAAGTATGCCGAAAGCCCTAAAAAAGCCCATTGCATGTTTGAATGGGTTTACTTTGCGAATGTGAGCTCTGTTTTGGACAACAAATCAGTTTACATATCAAGGACAAACCTTGGGAAAGAACTGGCAAAACAGGAAACTGAAAATGTTGATGAGCGTCATGTGGTTGTTCCTGTTCCAGACACTGCAAAAGCGGCCGGAGATGCTATGGCTTATGAGCTTAAAGTGCCATCAGCCGAGGGCTTAATAAGGAACAGGTTTGTCGGGAGAACCTTCATTGAAGGCTCATCCAGAGACGACAGGGTCCAGAACAAGTATACTGCATTAAAGGAAATATTGCACGGAAAAAAAGTTATTCTTGTTGATGACAGCATAGTCAGAGGCTCAACAACAAAACAGCTTATCAGCTACATCAAAAAAGTCGGAGGCGCAAAAGAAGTTCATGTCCGCATATCCTGTCCTCCAATAAGGGGCCCTTGCTTTTACGGCATTGACATGTCAACCGTTTCTGAGCTTTTAGTTCCAAGATACGAAAAAGAGCCGAAAAAAGGAGAGGTTTCAAAAGAAGTTGTTGCAAAGATTGCAAAAGACCTTGGCGCTGATTCTTTAGCCTATCAGAGCATACCTGGATTGGTGAAAAGCATAGGCAAGCCGGCGAAAGAGCTGTGCATGGCATGCATTACGGGAGAGTACCCGACCACAGGCGGAAAAAAGCTTTACAAAAAAGCATGGGAGAACTACAAGAAGGGAATCAAAGAAAGAACTTATGCTTGTTGAGATTTTACAAATTTTTCAAAAATTCTTCTCTTGATATCTCCGTTTCATTAAGAACCCTTTTTAATAAGCCTCTTCCTATTTCTCTGCGGTATGCAAAAGAACAACGGTACACCTTCCATCCTGGTGCTTTAAATAAATATGACTTCCTTTTTGCCTTATGACGTGAAATTCAAATTTGTTAAGAATTTTTATAAGTTCCTTTGCAGTAAGCAGTGGCAATTTGCCATTCATAAAGAAACCTCAACAGTCTGAACGCCAATGAACTTTTCGTTTCCAATTTCTTTCTTTTCAACTTCTAAGCATAATTCAATAGCTTCCCTTATATTTTTCATAAGTTCGTCAAGAGTTCTTCCTTGCTTGTGGCACCCCATAATAGAAGGAACATATCCTACATAATAGCCATCTTCATCCTTCTCTATCACTACGGTAAAATTGCGCACTTTTTTCTTTTGCATACCATTTTACTAGGAGATATCCTATATAAAGCTTTCTTTTTATAAATTGGAATGCAAATAGATAATTCAACGAGACAACTTATGCCTATTGAAAAGTTTAATTTAATAGAAAATTAATATAGACTACTGCCCTAAACTTCTTTTTAAATAATCCTATACTTTCTCCACTTCCTCTGCTTTCAAGCCCCTGTCGCCTTCTACAACTTTAAAGGAAACTTTGTCGCCTTCGGTTATTGATGCGCCATCCTTCAGGCCGCTGGCATGCACAAAATATTCCTTGCCGTCGTCTCCCGCTATAAAGCCGAAATGCTTCATGGCGTTAAAAAATTTTACAGTTCCCTCAACCATTTTGTTTCACTTTGCTCCTTGCTTAAATCTGCTCGTGCAATTTTTGCAATAATTTTTGGAAGCATACTTCTGCTCCATGTCAACAACAAACCTCTCCTTGCATGACCTGCAAAACCCAATTATCTTGTACAGCCTTACGGGCTTGCTTGTTTTTTTCATCATAAGTGTATAATCAATTACTTTAAAATACTATGCATTTTACTCGTACTCTATAGTGGCAGGCGGCTTCTGTTCATAACTTTCTTAAAAATTCTTCTCTAGTCATTCCAGCTTGCTTTATTATGCTAAGCAATGTCCCTTTCTTAATCTCTTTTTTCATAGGCACAACAACAAGCAATGTTTTGCCATTTACCTTTTTATGCAGTGAAACATGACTTCCACGCTGTCTTACAGGCAGAAAACCTTCCTTTTCCAGCATTTTAATGACCACACTTCCAGAAACTAAAGGCAATTTCATTCTTAATGCACAGAAATCTCAATAGGCACATTCGCAGTTACAATCCTCGGGATTAATGACTTCTTCTTCAAATCTTCTTTTGTTAAACCCATTTGCCCTAATACTTCATCTAAAGTTCCTAATTCCTCTGCACTTTCAATATAAAGTTCCACTGCTTCCTTAATGTTGGCTATGGATTCTTCAAATGTTTCTCCCTGTGACGCAACATTCAGCTCTGGACAAATAACTGAGTAGCCCTTATCTTCCTGCCTTACTATCACATTCAACAATAATTTGCTTTCCATTTTGTTTTATGTATTTTAGATTATTATTTGATTATATTGTATATAAAGGTTTCTTTTTTGTGGGGTATTAAATATGCTGGATACATAGGATTAAAAAATTAGGGAAACTCTGTTATATATCTAAGTCCAAATAAAAGAATAATTGTGATAAAAATCACTATGACGACAATACTTAACACCATAACCATAAACCATCTTTTAGCCTTGTCGTTGTAATAAACAATTTTCTTATCTGAAAAGTCTCTGTCTAATCTGAAAATAATATTATTCAATGTTGGGACTACACCCCATTTATGGGCTTTCTTCCATGCACCTTTAGTATTTATCAAAAGATAATACAATCGAATAAGATGATACATAAAGATAAGCCATGAGATTATAAACGTTAAAGCTGTAATAATATAAACTATTAAGAAAATTAGCACTATAAATGCTGGAATATCCATCATTTTAATCCTTTTCTCGATAACTAATTTCTATTCATACTCAATCGTCGCTGGCGGCTTCTGGCTGATGTCATACAAAACCCGGTTCACTCCGCGAACTTCGTTGATTATCCTATTGGAAATTTTCTCAAGCAGTTCATTTGGCAGTTTAGCCCAATCTGCCGTCATCGCATCAAGGCTGGTGACTGCCCTTAAAGAGATAATGTACTCATAAGTTCTGGCATCGCCCATCACACCTACGGATTTAACGGGCAGCAAGGCTGCGAATGCCTGCCATGTTTTATCATAAAACCCGGATTTTTTCAGTTCTTCAATAAAAATATAATCAGTTTCCCTCAAAATCCTTAGCCTTTCTTCGGTTATTTCGCCTAAAATCCTTATTGACAGCCCCGGGCCCGGGAAAGGATGCCTATTTAATATTTCATCCGGAATCTTAAGCTGCTTTCCAAGCTTCCTGACCTCATCTTTGTAAAATTCTTTCAGCGGCTCAATGACCTTAAGCTGCATTTTCTCCGGCAAGGTTACATTATGATGGCTTTTTATCTTGGAAGCATATTTTGTGGGCTGGGCGCTTTCAATCCTGTCAGGGTATATTGTGCCCTGCCCGAGAAATTTTATTCCCTTGTATTTTGTCTCCAACTCAATCACTTTGTTTTCAAAAACCTCGATAAAAGTATGCCCCATAATCTTTCTTTTTTCTTCAGGATCTGAAACTCCTTTTAACTTTTCAAGAAATATCTGTGAAGCGTCAACAAAATAGAAATGCTTAAACCTTAACCTCTTCTCAAAGAAAGTTCTTACCTCTCCTGTCTCGCCTTTTCTTAACAGCCCATGGTCAACAAAAACGCAGTAAAGCTTACTGCCAATTGCTTTATGCATAATCGTAGCTGCAACAGCGCTGTCCACTCCCCCAGAGACGCCCATGATTACGGAGTTTTTGCCGACTTCTTTTTTTATTTCCTTTATTAATTTTTTTGAAATGTTTTTAATATGCCAGTCTTTTTTTGCCTTGCTAACATAAAAAACAAAATTTTTCAAAATTTCATTTCCTTTTAAAGTGTGGATAACTTCTGCATGAAACTGAATGCCATACAGCTTTTTTACATTATTTTCGAATGCCGCAATCTTGCAGGAGTCAGTAGAAGCCAAAACCTCAAAATCTGCCGGAAGCTTTCCCACTAAGTCGCCATGGCTCATCCATACCTGCTCTTTTTTTGACAATCCCCTGAGCAGCTTGCCGTTTTTCTTTACATTCAATGTTTTACTGCCGAACTCCTTCAGTTTGCCGCCTAAAACGTCCCCTCCGCAAAATTTGGCAATAAGCTGCAGTCCGTAGCATATCCCTAAAACAGGGATTCCCAAGTCAAGAATTTTCTTTTCCATTGTTGGAGCGTTGTGCTCATAGACGCTTGCCGGGCCTCCTGAAAGAATTATACCTTCTGGCTTATATCTTCCAATTTCTTTTAGAGAAATGTCGCATGGCACAATCTCGGAATAAACGCCAAGATCACGCACCCTTCTTGCAATCAAATGGCAAGTCTGTCCGCCGAAGTTTAGGATTAAAATCATTTTAAGTGCAAATCAAATCAAGCTTGCCCATTTCAAGCGCTTTTTTTATTTCCAATCCAATCCTTTCTCCATAGCTTATTGAATAGCCATATAAATATCCAGAGTAAGGCGTAAACAAAGTGCCTGGGCTGCCTGGAATGCGCATGCTGACGTCAAAAATCACAATGTCTTCCTTGCCTTCTTCCGCAACAACAGCGCCTTGCAGCGCAAAAGGGCCTATAATTCCTATTCCATGCTCTTTTTTTGCTGCTGCAACAAACTTTTCTCCAAGCTCAAATATTCTTTCAAGCAATGACTCTTTTACTGTTACATTGTAATGACCTGTTTCGATGTACTTTGGCTTTATGTGCTTTAAGACTTCCAATTGCTCTGATGCAGGCAGCCTTAATATTCCGTCTAGATTTGTCTGCCTTCTTGCGTCAGTGCCCATCAATTCCAGCTCATTATTCAATGGGCTGTAGAAAAAATTAAAGTTCACATGGGCACCTATTGCATATTCCTCAATGACTGCCCTGTTTAAGTCATTTTTTGTGATTATTTTTTTATTTAATAAATCACTTGACTTTTCCGTGTAATCTTTATGATTGGAGCACAAGAAAAATGCCCTTTCATAGCCTCTTTTTGCCTCTGCAACTTTTACAATAACCAATTTGTCAATCTTTTTTGGGTCTTTAAATAATTTTGGAATTCTAATGCCTGCCTTTTCCAGTAAGTAATACTGGTTTTTTGGCACATCCCTTTCTTCTAAATTAACCATGTCCCTTGTGCCGTAAATTGGGACTAAAAACTTGTTTTCTATGTCCTTAAAATTGCAGTAAACCCAAAAATACCTGTTATGGACAAAGATAGTGTTTCTTTTTCTTAATTCTTCCTGCACTTCTTTTTTTGTTATGTCGGCAAACTTATTCACAACAATGACATCATCTACAAATCCGATTCCTTCCCTTCTTTTGTAGTATTTTGAATACGTTTTTTCCCTTCCTTTCTGCGAAACAACCAATGTTTTGAATCCGTGAGAATGAGCACCCCTGCAGATATCAAGAGCAGAATGGCCTCCGAGCACGCCTATGGTTATATTGCCCTTGTCATAATTTTCCAATATTTTTGATATTTGTTTTTGGGAGATCATTTTTTAATTCATTCAAAACATTTATAAATTATGAAGCTAATTTAGATATTGTCTGGGAAGACAGTACCTATCGGATTGAGCGACTTTCTTTTTTCAGATTTGTTTTTGATTATACTAGTTTCAAAAAATTATTTTTACAATGTTTTTATTAATGTTAAATCAATGTTATTTTTTATTTTGTTTTATTCTTTCTCAACGCATTTTCAATTAACTATTTAAAAAATAACTACCCCAAAATCTTCTTCATCTGGTTTGTCTTTATTGCATTCTTAATTTCCGTCGCTATCCTTCTTCCTGTTGACATGGGCCTGTTGTACTTCAGCCAAGTGTACGGACTGCCTTCGATGAAAGGGTTTGTGCCTGCGACTATCCTTGCCGATATCTCAAAGACATAAATCTCCTCTTCCGGAGTTAAAATAGTTTCAAGACAGAAAGGCCCAAACAATCCAGGAGGCGCTAGTTTCTTTGATTGCTTGACAACATTTTCTCCCATTTCTATCAATCTAGGCAAAAATGATTCTCTTACAACAACTGGAATATTGCCAACAATGACATAGCTTGGGTCAATCTTCGGCAGAACTATCTGGTCTCTTGCGGATATCCTCCCCAAAGAGTCTACATTGCTTTCGTATCTTATGTCCATGCCCATTATCTCAATCTCGTTTGTCAGTGAAGAGTAAAAGTAATGAATGAACAACGGAACTCCTATTATATACTCCTGCAGAACGTATTTTCTGAGTTTGTAAGGCTTTATTTTTTTGTAAAAATCTTTCTTGTCTTTCGCAAGGAAATAGCCTCGGCCTCCTTCTGCACCCATAAACTTCACGATCACAAGCCTGTCAATATCTTCTGGCCTGTTGAAAAGTCTTGGAACTTTTAATCCTGACTTGACAAGCCACTGCCTTTCCAAATGCCTGTCAGATTCCCATTTAAGGATTCTTTTGTTGCCGTAATAATTGACTTTCAGCTTTTCAACTTCCTCGTAGCCCATGTACGTTACAAATGAACCGTGAGGTATTATAATGGCATTCTTCTTGATAAGCTGGTTTTGTATTTTCGGAAAATCTTTGTAAGAATCAATGCTTATGACTTCATCTGCCGCGTTAAACATCCTATAGGGCCTTTCAGAGCCTTTCTTGCATACGGCAATTGTCCTGAAGCCTTCATCATGCGCTCCTTTGAATACCTGCAGTGCAGAATGAGAACCGATTGTTGCAATCCTGTATTTTGGCTGCGCCATATCATAGGATAAACTCTTTTCTATATAAATTTTACTACCTTAAAGCTTTGCCGAAACCCTCTGACGAGAGGTTTTAAAGATACTTCCTTTATCGTCCTAAGGTAGTCCACTTTAGTCGATACAGGTTGATTTTCAGCTTAGAGGGCAAAAAATATATATTTTGTACTATATACAATTTTTACGACGCTAAGGGTTTCGGCAAAGCCCAAAAAACCAAAACCTTTAAATACTTACATTTGTATACAATCGTAAATGTTAGCTTCAAACACATCCACTTTAGTATTATTGGCAAAAATAGGATGTTTAGAGTCGTTTATTGAAATATCACCGATTATTGAGATACCCGTTCAAGTGAAGAAGGAGGCATTGTTTGAAAAGGAGTCATATTACGCAAAACTTATTGAAAAATTAATAGAAAAGAAAAAAATCAGGATAGTGCCGGCTGAGAGAAATAAAACATCAGAAATCATGTCCCAATTTAGGCTCGATGAAGGTGAATCAGCTACATATGTAATCTTTAACAATAAAAAACACGAAGCTATATTGACCGATGATGGCGAACTTATCAAGTTATGCAAGCTAGAGAAGGTACAGTTTATCTGCGCAATGGCTGTTGTCATAATCTTATTTGAAAATAAAAAATTATCTAGGGAAGAAGCCATTAATAAATTAGAAAAATTACACAATATTGGAGGATATTCCGAGAAACTTTATGAGCATTTTAAATTTGAGGTGAAGTAACATGGAAACGGTATCGACACGTTTGGATTTGGAAACAATTAATCTTTTTGAAAAGGTTTTGAAAGAGAAAAAATCTCAAGTAGTCAGGGAGTTAGTCGAGTCAGGAAGGAAACGTAAAGCTGTTGAGCTTTATAAGCTGAAAAAGGTAAGTTTAGGGCTAGGTGCAAAGCTTGCAGGCGTATCTTTAAGCGAATTTTTTGATTTGCTTAGGGAGCACGATGTTTATTTGAATTTGGAGATGGAAGATGCCAAACAAGCCCTCAATACAGCAAGAAAATTACTTTAATTTCAATCGCAACCTTTAAATAAAATCCATAATTTCGCTTTCTCTATGGCAAAGCAGACCTGCCCTTCTAATATCGCGGTAATAGGCATGGAATGGGGAGACGAAGGCAAAGGCAAAATCATAGATTTCCTGGCAGAGAAAGCAGATGTTATTGCGAGATTCAACGGCGGCAATAATGCAGGGCATACCATTGAGGTGGGAGACAAGAAGATTGTTGTCCATCTGATTCCATCTGGTGTGATGCACAATAACAAGCTTAATATTGTCGGAAACGGATTGGTGATTGATCCAAAGGTTTTGCTGGACGAGATAAAGAATCTGGAAAAAAACAAGATAAAGATTAATCCGGAAAATTTAGTGATTAGTGAAAATGCCCATATTATTTTGCCGAAACATATTGAGGAAGACAGGCAGATCGGAGGCAAAATAGGCACAACTGGAAGGGGCATTGGCCCTGCTTACACTGACAAGGCAGCTAGAATTGGTTTAAGGATATGCGACTTTGTGAATGAAGCAATTTTCAAAAAAAGGTTCGGGAGCGAGGAATTCTACCAGAAATATAAAGAATACGCAGAATCATTAAAAGATTATGTTAATGACACAACCTTAATGGTTAATTACGCGATAGCAAAAAACAAGAAAATCCTTTTTGAGGGAGCACAAGGCACTTTGCTTGACATTGACTATGGAACTTACCCTTTCGTCACTTCTTCCAGCGCAACAGCAGGAGGAGTCTGTACAGGGCTTGGCATTTCTCCAAGAAAAATTCAAAGCGTATTGGGAGTTTGCAAGGCATACAAGACAAGAGTCGGCAACGGGCCTTTTCCTACTGAAATAACAAGCGCTGTCGGAGAGAAAATCCAAAAATCCGGCAAGGAATTTGGTGCAACAACCGGAAGGCCAAGAAGAATCGGATGGTTTGACGCTTTGATTGGCAAGTATGCTGTTATGATTAATGGCATTGATTCAATTGCACTGACAAAGCTTGATGTTTTCACTGCAATTGACAAGCTGAAGATTTGCGTTGCCTACAAGCACAAGGGAAATATAATTGAAAAGTTTACTCCAAACATACATATTTTGCAGAACTGCCAGCCTCTTTATGAAGAGCTTGACGGATGGTGGGACGACATAACTAAAGTAAGAACTTATGACAAGCTGCCGAATAATGCAAAGAAATACTTAAAAAGGATTGAAGAATTGCTTGGAGTTCCAATTTCCATAGTTTCTGTAGGCCCAAAAAGAGAGCAGACGATTATTGCAAGGAATGAGTTTTTGTTTTGATTATAAAAGTCTATACCATTCTTGAATATGTAGAGTAAGCAAGAAGTAACAAAACCAAAAATCCAATCATAAATAAAGAACCTAAAACTATTTTAGTAATTCTTTTTAGCTTTCTATCTTTTATACTTTCTATTTGCCCCCATAAAAAATTGGCTAAAAAGTTTCCTAATAAACTTAAACAAATAGCAATAATTGTAAGTGCAAAAGCAAATTTATTAGGACTCATAATGTTTCCCATTCTAAACCTTCTCCACAATCAATTTTCCTTTCTCAACCTTCATTACAACTTCGTCTGTGTTGCTGAACTTGGAAATGTCAGTTGCAATTTTCGGCAGAAGAATCCTGTTGGCTCGGAAATCAAGATTTGTTATTATCTGCTGGGCTATCTCCCCGCTTAGCCCTAAATCCTCGAAAATTCTTAGGGTTGCCTCGTCCCTGTCTCTTGCTGAGAATATCTCCGATTTCTCAAAAAGGTACTTTGCTATTTTATCTGCAACATTTATGCTGGTTGCTTTCGTAATCCCCTGTATTCCAGGTGATAAATTAGCTTCTATGACCAAGGGCCCTTTCGGGCTTTCAAGCATGTCAACCGCGCAAATCTCAGCTCCGATTGAGATAGAAGTGTCAATCGCTATCCGCTTTGTGTGCTGGTCAAGAACGCATGATTCCCCTATTCCGCCTGCATGAATGTTTGCCCTAAGCTCGCCTCTGACAGCCTTCCTTTTCATTGACGCAACAACTTTGTCGCCGATTACAAATGCCCTTACATCAACTCCGCCTGTTTCTATGTATTCCTGTATCAAAAACGGCTGCTTCAGGGCAATCAAAGCGTCAAGCATTGAGGATGCCGCTGCGTAGCTTTCCGCGAACATAACCCCTTTGCCTTGGGTTCCGTGGGGAAATTTCAAAACAATAGGATAATTCACTTCATTCAGAATTTTTTTTGCAGCCCTTGTCGAAGAAGCAAGATATGTTGTAGGCATCGGAATGTTAAAATGCTGCAGTGCCAAATGCGTAAGCAGTTTGTCATGGCCCAAGGTGAATGTTTCTGGCTTTATTGGCATGTAAGACGACCTGTACAAGGTTTTTGTCACTGCCCTCAGCAGCGGAGCATACCTGAAAGAGCCTCTTGCGTAAATGCAGCTGTACTGCGGAACTTGCTTGCCTTCATAGAGGACATTAAGCTTGCCGGCGCTCAAATTTACCTCGACATCCCTTAAGTCAATCTTGTCTACAAAATCAAAATAGCTCTTCATAGCATTAAGTATCATCAAGGAGCTTTTGCTTCCCAAAGACATTACAGCCGCTTTCATCTTTGTTATTTTTTAATGATTATATTTTAAATCTTTAATATGGCTTCGCCAAATCTTGTGCTCGGCAAAAACTTTTTGCCTCGCCATATATTACGTTATTCTATCTTTATTGATATAAATTCGAGGCGTCGCGATGTGGCAATCGGAGCGACGCCGAGTGTAAACTTTGTCTCCGAAGGAGACGGGTTGAATTTATGATATCATTTGCCTAAATGTTTATTTTTTATTTCGTCGGATCTATCAAAAAACCATTTTTAAGTATATTCTGGCCAATTAAAACCCTGTATTTCATATGTGCCCTGTCAGCCAATGTGAATTCTGACCTTATTCTTTTGTTTGCAAGCTCTATTGTTGCTTCAATTATCGGCCTTAGCTTCGAGCCATGCGCTGATTTTACAAGCTTTGATTTTATAACAGGGCCAAGCTTAAGCTCAGCAGCAAGATTAGTGTCAATAGAGCTTTTTGTAGCTCCTGTGTCTATCTTTGCAGCAACGCTTTTTTTTCCGTTGTGATGCTGCACATTGACTTTTTCAGCCAATCCAATTACCACTTTGCCGTTCAATACTTTGTAAGACCGCATAGGAAAATAGGAATAAAAATTGTTTATTAATTTATTGGTTTGCCAGTATTGGTTAGCCTTTAGGGTGCCTGGAAAGCTGCGGCGGATAAACATTTCTTATTTTTTTGTTTTATTTTCCAGCAACAAAACAGCCTCTTTCACGCCTTCTGTTTTTTTAACTTTATCGAGCAATTTTCTTATCCTTTCAACGCTTCCCTTCACTACAATAAGCTCCAGGCACATATGGTGGTCTAAGTAAGTGTGCATGGAGGAAACAATCTGGCAGTGGTAATCATGCTGCAGATTGGAAACGTTCTTGCTGTAATGCCCAACCCTTTGGTCGTAAATAACCTTTATAGTGCCGACAATATTTTCCTCATGATGGTGCGTCAGCCTGTCTCTTATGATGTCACTTATTGCCTCGGACCTGTTAGTGTAGCCCTTTTCTTTTATGAACCTGTCAAATAATTTTAGTAACTTTGGTTCAAATGATATGCCTGTCCTTATAACCTTGTCCATGCCAACTGATTTTGCGTTTTTGTTTAAATAATTTTCGTAACACGTTTATTAAAAGCGTAATATTTAAATAAATTCAGTTTATACTTACATTGTATGCTAGAATTGATTTCATTTATGGCTCTTGCTATTGCACTTGGGTTCAAGCACAGCTACGACTCTGACCATTTAATAGCTGTTTCAAACATCGTGAGGAAGGTGGAATCGATGAAATCAGCTGCCAAAGCAGGCTTCAGCTGGGCTATTGGGCATATTATAACTGCGGCAATAATCGCAATTTTGCTGTATTCTTTTAAGGAGTCCTTCCTCAATGGCGTGCTTCCGCATTTTGAAAAGGTCATTGGGATAACGCTTGTACTGCTTGGATTGATAAGCTTGAAGGATCTTATCAATTTTCATTCGCACAAGCACAGGCACGGCAATATTATGCACTCCCATTCCCACATACATTATAAAACTTCCAACCATTTTCATGGGCACATGTTTGGGATAGGCATTATACAGGGGCTTGCGAGCAGCGACGAGCTTTTGCTGCTTTTCACAGCCTCTCTGGCAGCCGCTTCGCTTGGAATTTTATTGCTCGGAATAAGCAGTTTCAGCTTCGGAGTTATTTTGGGCATGATGTTCTTCACTCTATTATTCTCTTATCCATTATTGAAATTCCATCAAACTACAATTTACAGGCTTGTAACATTCGGAACAGGGTCTATTGGCATTGTATACGGAGTGCTGATGCTGTTTGCAGTTGTATAAAATGGAAGCGGAATTGATTCAAAAATTCGAATACCTGAAAAATGAAATAAAAAAGCTAGACAGCGCCATAGTTGCTTTTTCCGGGGGAGTAGACAGCGCTCTTGTGTTGAAAGCGGCTTTTGATATTTTGAAAGAAAATGCCGTTGCAGTCACAGCAGACAGCCTTTCATTGCCAAGGAGGGAGCTTGATGGGGCAAAAAGGATTGCAGAACGCATTGGAGCAAAACACCTGATAATAAAAACAGAAGAAACGGAAAATGCAGATTACCTGAAAAACCCAGGCAACAGGTGCTACTACTGCAAATCCGAGCTGTATAAAAAATTAAAGTTAGTTTCAATACGATTGAGGATAAAAAACATACTCAATGGCACAAATTTTGATGATTTAAGCGACTATAGGCCTGGTCTGAAAGCAGCTGACGAAAATAAAATAATCAGCCCTTTGAAAGACGCAAAGCTCACAAAAAATGATGTGAGGGAGCTTGCAAGGCATCTTGACTTGGAAGTTTGGAATAAGCCTTCTTCTCCATGCCTAAGCTCAAGGATTCCATACGGCAATGAAATAGCAATGAAAAAACTGAGGATGGTGGAAGAAGCTGAAAATTTCCTGAAAGATATGGGAATAAAGGAATTGCGAGTGAGGCATTTTGGCAATACTGCAAGGATAGAAGTTAATGAAGAAGACCAAGATGCAATAAGCGCCAATATAAAATTTATTGAAAAAAAATTCAGCGAAATAGGATTCGGTCAAATAGAAACTTCAAATTTTAAAAGCGGAAGTATGAATTTGATGATAAATGTACGAGCAGAAAATTAGAAAAATCATGGCAGGGATTGTGGAAAAAAATTTCAGTATAGACGAAGCTGTAAAAAAACTCAAATTTCTTCCCTATGAAGACTTGGGATTTGCCAAAATAGACCATCATAGGGTATTAAGGAAAGGCTTTCCGGAAGTTGTTTTCTGCCAGAATAAAACTAAAGAGCATGTTGTTCAAATAGTGAAAAGGCTGTCAAAAAACAATACTCAGGTTCTTGCTACACGAGCAACAGAGGAAATGTTTAATGAAGTCAAAAAAAACATCAAAAATACACAATACAATAAATATTCCAAAACAATAATAATAAATAAAAGTGATAAAATAATGAAAAAGGGCAAAATTCTAATTTTAAGCGCAGGCACGTCTGATATTAATGTTGCAGAAGAGGCAGCAGTTGTCGCAGAATCAATGGGCAATAAAGTGGAGAGGATTTATGATGTAGGGGTTGCAGGACTCCATAGGCTGCTGGGCAATAAAGAAAAGATTGAAGATGCAGATGTTTTGATTATTGTTGCTGGAATGGACGGCGTGCTGCCAAGCGTTGTTTCCGGATTGGTAGGCAAGCCAATAATAGCTGTTCCGACTTCTGTTGGATACGGGGCTTCATTTAAAGGGATTGCTCCGCTGCTTACAATGCTGAATTCCTGCTCTCCGGGAGTTGTTGTGGTGAACATAGACAATGGCTTTGGCGCGGGATATTTTGCAAGCTTGATAAACAGGTAATTGGGTTGATTTTTATTTTTTAAACTACTTAGTTAATACGTTGAGAAAATACAAAAACATGATAAGCGACATAAAATTTACATTAATCAAAAACATTACTAAAAACCAATAATGGATAAATTCAATAAAGCAGTAAAAAATGATACCAAAATCATCAAAAATGAAATCAGCGTATTTTGATTGTTTTTCCGGGATAAGCGGCGACATGATAATCGGAGCTTTGATTGATTTGGGACTGGATCTTAATTATTTAAAAAACGAGTTAAAAAAACTGAATTTAGGAAATTATGAAATTGAATCTGAAAAAATAATGAAGAAGGGCATTGATGCGACAAAATTCAATGTTATTGAAAAAAGCCGCAGGCATAATAAAGAGCGAAATTTAAGTGAAATCAGAGAAATCGTAGATAGTTCAAGATTATCCAACGGAATAAAAAACACAATTAAAAAAATATTCAATAAAATTGCCGTTGCAGAAGCAAAAATACACAATAAATCAATCGATAAAATTCATTTCCATGAGGTTGGCGCTGTCGACGCAATAATCGATATTGCCGGAGCCGCTATTGGGTTCAAAAAATTAGGCATAAATTCAATCTATTGCTCAAAGCTTAATGTCGGCACCGGCTTTGTTGAGTTTTCCCACGGAAAATGGCCTGTGCCGGCTCCTGCAACCGCTGAAATCCTGAAAAGCGTCCCGATTTACCATAACAATATTGAAGCAGAGCTTGTTACTCCAACAGGGGCGGCGATAATCACTAATTTTGCTTCAAAATTTGGCGAAATGCCTTCCATGAAAGTTGAAAAAATCGGATATGGCGCTGGATCAAAAGAGCTAGAACAGCCTAATGTGCTGAGAGTTTTTATTGGAGAGATTGAAAATAAGGAAAATGAAACTATCAACGTTATTGAAACAAACATTGACAACATGAATCCGGAGATTTATCCTTATGTTGTTGACAGATTGATGGAAAGCGGCGCTTTGGACGCTTACTTGACAAATATTATAATGAAGAAGGGAAGGCCTGCTATAAAAATAACAGTTTTGGCTGAAAATAAAGATGTAGACAAGTTGTGCAATATAATTTTTGACGAGACGACAACACTTGGAGTCAGAATTTTTACAGCAGAGAAAAGAAAACTTGACAGGGAAATCAAGACAATAAATACGAAATACGGGAATGTAAGAGTGAAAGTATCTAAGTTAAACGGCAAAATCCAAAATACGATGCCGGAATACGAGGATTGCGCTAGGATTGCTAAATTGAAGAGAATTCCATTGAAGAGAGTTTATGAAGATGTCGGGAAGAATAATTTATGGATTTAGAGAATGATGAAAGAAAGAACGGAGTACCCTAAACAAACATACAACATTTTACTGCAAGAATATATGTATACCTGCGGAAACCAAGGCAGGAAACTCTTTGAGGAAAAAGTATTGCCGAATGCATTTGAATATTTTAATGGCGACTATAGATTATTAGTCAAAGAAATTAGAAAAATAATAGAAAATGCAGGCGAGTGCAAATCTTCTGAAATAGGTCGTTATCTTTCAAGCATTACATTTCAAAAAGAAACACCTAAAAAAAAGAATTCAGGAAAAAGACCAGCCAACACACAAGACTCTCTTGAGAAGTTAGTTAGAAAATTGGAAGGATGGTTGATAATATACAATGAAGGAAAATAAACTAACCTAAACCCCCTCAAACATTCTCGCCGCTTTCTCCTTTCCAATCGCCAAAATAAATGGCGCAAGCTTCGGCCCTTTCTCCTTGTTAAGCAGAACTCTATATGCTGCTTCAAAAAACTCCGTATTTTTAATATCAAGCTCTTTGCAAATATTATAAAATTCATTGAATAAATCCTTTTCATCCCATTTCTTCTTCAGTCTTTCTGCAAGAACATGCAGTGCTTTTTTTTGCTTTTCATTGAGATTTAAGCCCTTGGGAATCTCTTTCTGAAGCTTAAATTTGTACTGCTCTTCTGCAAACTCCTCAACCCATATCTTTGCAAATTTTAGCCTTTCCTTGACGTACGCTAACTCTTGTTTATCGGCATCTTGCGGCAAATGCCCAGTTTCTCTTAAGCAGTCAAATATTATATTCTCATCCTCAAAAATCTGCACAAGCATCGAGGCGTGCAGCAAGCTGACCTGCGGCGGAATCCTGCTTGGTATTTTTCCGACATGGCTTAGCTCGTAAATTCTTTTCTGCCTCGCATTTTCTTTTTGGCCTAGGTCTTCCTTGCCAAAATAAACCCTCTCTGCCTGGTCGTACCTTTCATAAAGCAATATGAGGTCGTTTGTATAGGGGTCAAAATCAATTGCTGCGTTTGGCCTCGTTCGTATAAGCATAAACCTTAGCATTTTGGCCGGCGCATAGTTGATAGATTCGGCAAACCCAAGCCCGTGGCCTTTGGAGGTGCTCATCTTTTTTCCGCCGACTGTAAAAAACTCATACCCCTGGCCTTCTTCATATCCGTTTGAAGGATAGGGCGGAGGATAATCAAAAACATCGACTGCAATCCTGCAGGCTGCTGTCCTAGAGCCGTTCTTGGTGAAATGGTCCTTGCCGGCAGTCTCCACAATGACAGAATTAGTAGGCCATTTTGCAGCCCATTCCACTTTCCATGGGAATTTGCCGTTTCCATCATAGGGGGAAATCCATCCTTTATGACCGCAGCCCTCGGCCCATTTTACAACATCCTTTCTGCACTCAAAATAAAGCATCTCTTTTGATTTGTCCCATTCCAGTGCAATAGTTGTTGATATCCTGCTGCACTTCGGGCATTTTACATTGAACGGAAGCTTGGTAGCTGCAGCAACATCCTCTCCATATAAATCAGTGTAGACTTTCTGTATTTTGTCCGCATTATCCAGCGCTATTTTTATTGTTTTGTTGAATGAGCCTTTTTCATATTCATGGCCTGTGCTTTCAAGCTCTGCTTCAATTCCAAAATCCTTGAATAAATCAGTGCATTGGGTGAAATAATAATCACCAAAGCTTTTGTAGCCTTTTGCAGGGCTCGGTATATACCGAAAAGGGACTCCAATGTATTTTTCATTCTCTTCCCTGCTTAATTCCTTTGAAGGCTTGTCCAAAGGGTCCATGTCATCGCTGCTGAGGATGAATCTTGCTTTGACTCCTTTATCTTTTAGTGCTTTCGCAATCGCATCATGAATGATCCATCCCCTGCCTGAGCCAATATGTATGGTGCCGGATGGAGTTTTCTCATCCATTACAATAAACCCGTGCTTCTTCGTGATTTCCTTAAGCAACGGACTGCCCTCTGCTCTTTTGATTGCTTCGTCTGCAACAGAGTCTGCCCAGAAAACATCTTCAAAACTTTTGTCAGGGGTTTTTTGCATGAAACAAAAAAACACAAGATATTATATAAAGATTGTGGAAACTTTTTATCTTCGGTTTCCAAAATACAAATCATAGATAGCTTTAACTGCAATCTTGGCATCTTTAGAATCCAATCCGAATATAATGCTCCTTTCAGAAGGCCCTTGATAGACTGTTTCGATATTGATTCCATGAGAAGCTAATTCACCGGATAACTTAGTTAAAACACCTACATGATGCCTCATTCCTTCACCAACTACACAGACCATTGATTTATCATAGTCCATGTTGACACCCTCACTATCTGCCAGCTTATTCTTAATAATATCACCTATAACAGCTTCTGCTTTGCCATTGATTTGATTTGCAGGCATTGCTACAGATACTGAATCTATGCTTGTTGTCATTTGGCTTATTGATAATCCATGATTTAACAATACATTAGTTAACCTATTAAGGTATCCAATTTCATCTTCCATACCAGTTTTTTCCACATATAACACTGTAAACCCTTCCTTATGTGAGACTCCTTCAACAACATGACCATTAGGTATTTTGCTTGTGGTTATGTATGTACCCTTATTAGAAAGATTGAACGTATTCCTCACATTTAATGGTATATCTTTAGCTATCAAAGGAATTAGAGTATCTGGATGCAGTACCTCAGCCCCTGAATAGGCAAACTCTCTCGCTTCTCTATAAGTCATTTTTTCGATTGTGTCGGGATTATCTATAATTCTCGGATCAGCTCTTCTTATACCATCTGTATCTGTCCAGTTTTCATATAACTTTGCATCAACTGTATTAGCCAAAATAGCTCCAGTCAAATCAGAACCGCCTCTGGAAAAAGTAGTGTATCTTCCACGGCTGTCGACCCCATAAAATCCCGGGACAATTATGATTTCATCTGTCCTTTCTAGGACTGGTTTTAATTTATCTGTAATCTTTTGATATGAAGACTCCAAAAGCTTTGACTTGCCAAAATTTCCATCGGTTATCATCCCTATCTCTTCGGGGAGATAAACGCCAGTTTTTTTTCCTTGTTTTCTTAAAAATTCAGCCACTAATTTAGCAGTTATCATCTCTCCAAAAGGCTTAATGCTGTCTAAATAGGCATCACGGTTATCCATCTCAGTTTTAACAAAGGCATCAAGCAAATTAAAATGGTAAGACAAGAAAGATCTTTCTAAGCCAAGATAATCGGCAATTGTTAAAAACCTCTCCCTAAACTGCCTTATGAGATCTGAAGGATATTCTCTTGAGTTCCAGTTGGTTTCCCCTATTCGTATTAACAAATCAGTAACCTTAATATCATCTTGAGATGCCTTACCGGGCGCTGAGAATACAATCACTTTTCTTTCTGGATTTGCAAGTATTATATTATTGATTACATTTTCGAGTGTTATCCCATCTTTGGCAGATGTTCCTCCAAATTTTGAGACTATTGCCATTTTAATAGTTACTTAAGAGTAGTATATAAATCTTTTTGTCACAAGTTATTTAGCAAAAGTCAAGAATACTCTTGGCGCCACATCTTTTATGGGTTCTAATTTATAATTTCTTGGACTTATTGTGCGTTATCTAAAATTTTCTATGATTCTATCTTATACCTCTTAATCTCACCACAAAGTATTTATACTTCCTATATAAACATAATGTTATTATAATAACAATTTGAAATAAAAATGTTATGGTAACTGTAAGCCACATTGTGAAGAAAATCGTAAGCGGGCAGCCTTTTGTAGAGGAAGCTTTGGGAAAGGGAATAATAAGCATTGCTAACTTGGCGGAGATGATGGCTCCGGATGTAGAGAAGGAGCTCGGTAAAAAGGCAAATCAGGCCGCTGTTGTCATGGCCTTAAGAAGGCATTCAGAAGAAATCTCAAGCCAGAGAAGGAAGACAAAATCATTCAACTATGCCGGAGAGATACTGCTTAAATCCAACATCAGCGACTTCACCGTTATAAAATCCAACAGTCTTCTGGCAAAATTAAAGACAATCCACGGCATTGTCAATTTTGAAAGGGGCGACACTTTGAATGTCATAGTCGGCAACAGCCAGGTTTCTATAATAATAAATGAGAAATACATGAAAAAACTTGCTGAATTCCTCTCTGGGGAAAAGATATTGAATAAAGAGCAGGGTCTTGTTGCGCTTACCATAATCTTCACTTCAGATGATTTCCTGCATACCCCTGGCATCGTGTTTGATGTCGTGAGAAGGCTTGCATGGAACAGCATCAACATTTTTGAAATTGTTTCCACAATGGCAGAACTTACCTTTATCCTCAGCAAGAAAGATTCAATGAAAGCTTATGATGTGCTGCAGGAATTGGTTGGAAGGTGATTTAAAAAACGCTTTTTCTTTCCTGCAGAAGATATAGCAAATCCCTTCTTATGTTTCTTGCGGTCACTTCAAGCCCTGCACCTGGCACAGGCCCTATTGGGCAGCCTTCTTTGTAAATCTCTGTGGAAACAATAACCATATTCATTGTGCCTCTAAGTTTGCCAAGCAGGCTTTGTTTTGGGACGTCTTTTAAAGAAACCTTCATAACTGAATCTTTGGCTTCCATTTCAGCAACATACCTCAATGTGCAGTTCTTTTTTTCGGCATTCTCCATTCGAGCCTTGAAGGCAGTATCAATTTCCTTCATATCATCTAAGAAAGCGTTAACATCCCCTATTGACAGGTACTCTTGAGGAATAAAAGGCTCTATTTTCACATCTTCTATTCCAATAGGAAATCCTGCAGCTCTCGCCAGCACAATCAATTTTCTGGCAACATCAAGGCCGCCTAAGTCATCTCTTGGGTGGGTTTCAGTGTATCCTTTGGAATTTGCTTCTCTTACTATCTCTGAAAATTTTCTGCCTTTCTCAAGCTCTGAAGTAATGTAGCCTAGGCTTCCCGACAAGCAGCCTTCAAAAGAATGCAGATTGTCATTCAAATCCCTTAAATCACGCAAGAATGGCACAGAATCAGCGCCTGCCATTACCGAGCACCTGTACCCATACCTGTTGGTTTCTCTGGTAAGAAGTTTAAATGCGGAATATCCAGACAATGCGACTGGATTTTTATTGGCGGTGACAATGCTGTGCCGGGAATCACTTATCACTTTGATATGGAAGTCAGTCATTGGCTCATTTAATGATGTCACATCAACAAACACAACATTATCCGAACCATTTACCAATTCAAGAATTTCAGCCAAATCAGAATAATTTTTTCCACCAGAAACTTCTTTATTTAAAAATTTGTGTGCCTGCTGTTCATTAAGGCCATTTGAAGAGTGAACAACATGGCTGCTTGAGGCTAAGCCGACTATTCTTGTTGGATTTGAATGAATGTTTGGGTCCAAATCACCTTTCTTGATAATCTGGTCAACTAAGGCGCAGCCAACCCTGCCTGTAGCGCCAATTATAAAAACATCTTGAACCATGTAATTTGGTAATATTATGCAATACTTAAATTTAACCGCATTATAGAAGATTAATGGGCCCAGTGGGATTTCAACCCACGACCCCCTGATTTCTTCCTACTTAAGAGTTTCACCGCTATGTTTAGACAGGTGCTCTAAGCAGGCTGAGCTATGGGCCCAAATAGAAGAAGTCAGTTTTACAGGCCAATTTAAATGCTTTTCTGAAAATTTGAAGTTTATTTTAAAAACATTTAAAAAATAGACGGAAACTTTATTATAATATGGCAACAATGCAATTTTCAAAAGATATTGCCAGATACGTTCTTGAACATGGTACCAGAGACCAAACCTTAGAAGTTTTAGCAGAAGCGGCTGAGAGACCTTTTGCGAACTATAAACTTAAAAGACAACTTCCTGATGGAAGAAAGTTAGAAATTGAATTTTATGATTATGGACAAGGAGGAGCGGCAGTACAATCTCCAAATTCTCTTTTGGCTGTTAAGGTAGCACCAAGCTTAGAGCACCATGTCGGATATTTAATCAAAGAATTAGATCTAAACGGGGAATTAGAGAGTTTGGTAATCTACATAGGCACAAAGACTTGGGTGACTATTCCAAAACAAGAAATACAGAGACGCCGTTTTAGAAAAACAGCAGTTGCTCACCTTACATCAGATGATGAGATTGCTCAAGTAATGGCACAGCCTTACCAAGAAGTTTATGATAATCTGATGGAACAGGTGTTTAAGGCTTTGCTTGAAAATTAAATTTATAGTAGCCTTATATGTTTACCCGAATTTTCCTTCTCGGGACAAGCCTTCAACAGCCACTCTTAATTTCTCTGCATGCCTCTCCAAATCCTGTTTCAGCTCTTTGTATTCTTCTGCGCACAATGGATGGCCGTCTTTATCTGCGTCATGTATCGCGTGCTTATCTATAAAACTTACAACTTTTGATATTTTGTAAAGAAGCTTAGTTTTGTTATAGTTGCAGTTACAAAGCATCAAAATCACCTCTCTTTTTAGTTGCATTTGACTTTGGTTTATATAAACTTTTCCCTGCAGAATATCGGAGCATGCGATTTTCCACAACCTATTTATATAAGTTTAATAAAGAAATGCCAAGACAGAATGATTAAAATAAAGAGGAAGCAAGTAATCTTGTTTTTATTACTTGTAATTTCATTGGTTGTCTTAAGCAGCTGCGCAAAGCCAGAATGCAAGGACAATCCGGACTGCGCATCAAGAACATGTTATATACCCAAATGCGAAGACAAGAAATGCTCTTATAACATGCAACGAAACTGCTGCGGAAACAGAATTAATGAAAGCATAGAAAACGGAATGCCCGGGGGCAAATGCACCTGTCCCCAGGACTATGGAAAATGTGAAGGAAAAGGCAAAGTCAAGAGGGGCTCGAGGGAGGAAGACGCTGCCTATGTGCGCTACTTCTGCAATGAAAACAGCCAATGCGTTTTTGGCATAGATGGAAAGGATGTAACACGGCAGAATTTGCTGGACACAACAAACACAGGATTTTTCAAAGTAAGTTCGATTGTAAGCTATAACAAGCCCTTTGAAGTTGCTGTAGGCACTTTTGACTTTACAATAACATTAGACGATGCGGGAAAGGATCTGATATTCCCTGTTGTTCTTACTAAGATAAAAATATTATACAGCGGTGAAAATGCAAGAGTGGAGCAGCTTGTTGCTGAAAATGAGATAAACGCTTTTTTCAACGGCATTGGCGAGAAGGCAGCAATAAACACGCCATTGACTTTTAATTACAAGCCGCAGGAGCTGGAAGAGCAGGGCTCATTCAGGTACAGCGTCGACTACACTTACAAAAAGAGAGTTCCAAGCGGCAAGGCTCCCGATGGCACGACCCTGTACAGCGAAGAGACAATAAGGTCAACATTTAACACTCCGTCAAAGCCGGTTTTCTTGGTTAGAAGTGGATGAAAATGCTCTATAAAAAATCAGTGGAGTTGTCGCTTAATTTCATGGTTATACTTATCATATCAATTGTTCTGTTTGGATTTGGCATAAAGTTTATATCCGACTTGTCATCTAGCGCAAAAGATATTACTGACATGACAACCGAAGAGCTTGATGAGCAAATCAGCAGCTTAATCTGCGAAGGCTCTGACAGAGTCTGCATAGGACAAGACAGAAGGACAATAAAAAGAGGCGATTTTGGCGTTTTCGGGCTGAAAATAATGAATGTGCTTGACAGCCGGTCTTTTGATGTAACTATAACCCCCGCAGATCCTATCGGATACAAGAAAGACAAGACTCCGATAAGCCCCCCAAGCCCGCTATTAACCATAAACCCGTCATCAAGAAGCATAAATATAGAAAAAAATGAGGAACGCAGTTTAGGAATAGGGATACAGGTTCCTCCAAATGCAGTTTCCGGAACTTATATACTGGATATTGATATATTGAACGGCGGAAACACGTACTCAAAACAGAAGTTCTACGTTGATGTGCCTTGATTATTTTATACTTTTAACAACTTCGGCAAAACTTTTCGGCTCCAAAGAAGCATTTCCAACTAATCCTCCGTCTATGTTTGGCATTGCAAGCAGTTCTTTTGCATTTTCAGGCTTCATAGAGCCGCCGTAAATGATTCTAGTGCTTATTGCCGACTCCTTGCCAAAAACACCCTCAAGAATTTTCCTTATGAACAAATGGCTTTCTTCTGCGTCTGCTTTTGTTGCTGCCTTTTGGTTTGGATTGCCTCTGCTTATCGCCCATACAGGCTCGTATGCAATAACAACATCTTTTATTTCCTTAACATCTTTAAGGCAGTTGATCAGCTGGTCTTCAAGAACATCATCTGTTTTGCCTTGAGTCCTCTGCTCGAATGTTTCTCCTACGCACAGAATAGGCTTCAAGCCGTTTTTTAATGCTGAAATAACCTTTTTGTTTATCAATGAGTTGTCTTCATTGAAAAATTCCCTTCTTTCAGAATGGCCTAAAATAACATATTCACAGCCTATCTCCTTAAGCATTATTGGAGAAACTTCGCCTGTGTAAGCGCCTGCATTCTCAAAATACATGTTTTGCGCGCCAAGCTTTATATTGCTGTTTTTTAGTTCTTTAGAAACCAATTCCACTATAGTAAACGGAGGGCAAATTACTATTTCAGCGTCTTTAACGCCCTTAACTAATTTTTTGAATTTTTTGATGAAAGAAACAGCTTCTTTAGCTGTCCTGTTCATCTTCCAGTTTGCCGCTATGAGCTGTTGCATTTTAATATGCAATTAAAATTGCCATTCCTTTTTATTTTTATTCTTTTTGCCTTTAGTTCTAAATATTAAAAATGTTCCTGATAAACTAACAACAACAGACAATATAAAAACCCATGCCAATATCCTAATTCCGATGTCCACGAACAGCTGCTCCGGATAGAGCCTTACAATTATCTCTTTTGCAGAGTCGAAAACATAAGTTCCTTTCTCAAAAAACATTAGGTGGAATGATTCGAAAGCAATTGAAAAATCCAGGCTTACTAGCAGCAATAAAACAACTGCCATAGCTATCGTCAAAATCCCGCCAAAAGCCAATACCTTGCCAAAAAAATTTATTATAAGCCTTTTGGCATTTAATTTCAACGCAGATAAAACAGCTAACAATAAAAACAAGATAACAAGAATGCAAAACACTATTTTTGAAACTTGAATTAATTTTCTTACGTCTTCCAAATGCTGCATTTCCCTCTGGTTAAACGCATTTGGCATGCCATTACTTTTTCCATCTATAAACTTTATGACTTTCTCGTGCAGGAAGTCTGCCTGGGGCACATCCTTGTAAACATTGTATTTTAAAAATTCCTTTCGGTAAAATGAGCTGTCAAAAGAGGCAAAATTTGCAATAAGCAAAAAAACCAGAGACGGCACGATAATAATCATTAAAAATTTTGAAATTCTAAGAAATAGGCTTTCCGGCATATTAACTGTCCATCACAATGACTTTCTTCTCGTCTTCAATGGCTTTCTTAATCGCTTCCTCTATTGTTTTTACGTTTTTCTTGCCTTCCTGTTTTTTGGAATCATGGCTGCTTTCATGGAATATCTGCTGCGCAGCCTTGAAAGGTATGTCTTCCTCCTTCAGCTCCTTGTCATCTTTTGATTTTTCTTCCAATTCCTCAAAAGAACTGTCTTTTTCCTTATCCCCTTCATCTCTTTTCTCATTTCTTGCATAGTCTGAGCTGGAGCCTTTTTCCTTTGAGCCGTATTTCTGCTCATGGTACTTTGATTCGTCTTTTTTGTCGTCAGAAAATGCATTTCCGTATTTTGAATGGCTGTAGCTGCTTGAATGAATGTCCCACTTGTCCTCATCCCATAGTTTTGACTTGTACATAATCGCTTCAGAGTTTGCTTATAAAATTGCTTGCAACTTTAGGATGCAATCAAACCATTCCAAACTGATTTTTTTATTTTATAGCCCTTCTTGTTCAGCAAATCAGCTTCTCTGCCATTTTCCTCCAGCACCTGCGCCTCAAACTCGAAATCAGGGGCTATGTCCTCAATCTCAAAAAATGGCGTTACCTGCTTCATTTTTTTGCCTCTTACCGTTTTGAAAATATTTTTGGAGTATGCTGCAGCTTTTTTAAACCTTCGCAAGTATCAAATCTATCTTTTTCCGAAGCTCAGCTTCAGGATATGCCCCTATAATCCTGTCAAGCTCTTTGCCGTTGCTGAATACAATCATGCAGGGAATGCCCCTGACATCAAATTGCACAGCTATCTCCTGATTGTCATCCACATTCAGCTTTGAGAATTTGAGCTTTGTTGAATACTCTTTGGACAGCTTGTCAAGCGCAGGGCCCACAACCCTGCACGGCCCGCACCATGGCGCCCAAAAATCCACCAGCACAGGCAAACTATTCTTTAGAACTTCTTTTTCAAAAGTATCTTTGTCAATGTCGAGCATTTTAATCAGTGCATTGCCGTTATTTATGAAGTTTTACTCACCTGTACATCAAATATCTTCTCTTGTCCATATCTAAATCTATAAACGAGTCGCATTCCTGCTTTAAAAGTGCCGAGCCTGATTTTCCGAATGCTATAACCTCTATTCTGCAGCCCAAAGCGTGCCTTAAATGATGTATTAAAGGCACGTAGTCTCCATCTCCACTGACAATTACTATAGTATCAAGCTTAGGGGCCAATTCAATTGTGTCCATTGCCAATCCAATGTCCCAGTCTCCTTTTTTCGCTCCCCCGGCGAATATCTGAAGGTCTTTTGCCTTGACCTCAAATCCTATCTTCTCCAGTGCGTCAAAAAAGTTCTGCTCCTCTTTCACATCAGCCTTTATAACATAGGCTATCGCCCTTATCAAACTCCTGTTGCCAACTGCAGCTTTAAGTATCTGCGCAAAATTAACCTTTGCATTGTACAGGTTTTTTGCAGAGTAGTACATATTCTGCACATCAACAAAAACTCCAACCCTTTGGTCTTTGAAATGCGAACTCATTTATTCACCTTGTGACAGGAAGCTGCTGCTCGTAACCGCAGTTCGAGCATTGCACTGCATTGTTTTTGAATGAAAGGCTTAACTGCTTGCACATCGGGCATTGCTTGACTATTGAGAATTTTCGCAGTTTTTTTTCAAAATTGGGCTCGTCACGGTTCATGACTATTGCTTTTGTATTGTTGCTTATATATAAAGGTTATGAAATCCAAAAATATATTCGGAATCATTTTGAATAAAAACCCATTAACGATTAAACATTAAACTTGAGAATTTCAATTAAAAACGAAATAAAATACATTTTTTATATTTTTAAGCGGATTGATGCAAAATAAAAATAATGCGTCGTGTGGGAAACCACTAAATAAAAATTAACATTAAATTCACATTCAATCACACATTAACGAAATAAAAACCGGAATATCAAAATAATAAAACAAAACTAAAGAACAAACTTATCTTATAATCTCATACTGCTTGACAATAATCCAAGTGAATATCAGCAATATTATCGCCCCTGCAATCATCCACGACAAACCAAGAGGTATTGTGGAAGTGTACATCAAATAAAGCCCATACGCCATTATTCCAAACCCCAGCCACAGGAACTTGTCCAGAACTATCTTCATGATTTCAAATTCCTGCTGCTCTGATAGCCGTCTTTTCATTTTAGCCTCTTACAACAATGAAGAAGTCTTTTTGAGCGTAAACATATTCCGGCATACCCGATGAAAATGCTTCATCTGTGATGTCAAACGTCAAAAAGTATGAGCCGGAATTAACAGTTGTTGGCACACTTAATCTTATATTCCTAACATCTGATTCGGCAGCGGGCAGTGTATAAATTTGGTTTGTTGCATACTGAAACCAAGGCGGAGATTCAATGCCAAACAATGCCCCGTCAGGACCGGATATTGGATTGAACCTTATTTTGTATGACAGCGACTGGTCTTTTTTGTTCCTTACCCCGATAGTCAGGATTTGTGCACCTCCTTTATCTATGCTAATATCCGTTTTTGGAAAGGAAACCTTTTTGTCACCCGTAATCAAATCATCTAAAATTCTTTGTTTCACGGTGTCTGTTACATCTTCGGTTGTGCCTTGGATGTTCTTAAACATGCCTCTTATAAATCCTAATCCTAAGCCGAGAAGTGTCATTGCTAGAACAACTATAACAATAGCCTGTATTGAAATTTCTAAAGAAGCTCTCTTATTAAACAGCATACATTCACCTCTTTTTCCCGGAACTAAATTGATACTTTCTAATTTATAGGCTCATTTATAAATCTTTCGATAGCAACCTTTAAAAATCAGGGAAAAATTCCGGTTAAAATGGCAAGAATAAGAAAATTTGTAGCTTACAGAAGGCTGGAAAGGCCTTACACAAGGACATCGAAATTCAAGGCAAAATCCTACATTAAGATGACCCCTAACGTGAAGGTGGTTAGGTTTGAGACAGGCGACGCGAACAAGGATTTTAAGTGCACATTGAACCTTTTGTCTAAGTCCGAGCTTCAAATAAGGGATAATGCTTTGGAAAGCGCAAGGCAGACATCAAACAAGCTGCTTGAATCACATCTTGGATTAAACGGCTTTCATCTTAAGATCAAGGTTTATCCTTACCATGTCCTGAGGGAGCATGCGCTTGCATCAGGGGCTGGCGCTGACAGGTTCAGCTCGGGAATGGCGCATTCATTCGGCAAGCCAATAGGAGTTGCTGCGAGAATAAAAAGAGGGCAGACCATATTCCAGGTCAGCGTTGACAAGCAAAACCTGGCATTGGCAAAACAGGCTCTGGAAAGGGCTTCAAAAAAGCTTCCATGCCAATGCACCATAGAGTTAATTGAAAGAAAATAACATGGCATTATGGAAAACTATAAATAGTTCTTTTAATCTACATTTTTATGGTTCTCGAACTGCTTGACAAAATTACAACGAATAAACCTATACAATCCGTTGTCATTCTCTTGATTTTTTATGTAATATCCCAGCTTTTTATTTTTGTATCAGAAAAAATAATTCTAAGAATAACTAAAAAGACAAAGACAAATATAGACGATTTGATAGTTGCCAAGATAAATAAGCCAATTTCGCTTATATTGCTCCTCGTAGGATTGAGGTTTGCAATAATACCACATAAACTTTCACTTTTTCTGCTTAATCTGATAGAGCATACAATCTCAACTTTGATTATTATCCTTATTACCTATATTGCGATTGTAGTCATCAACATCCTAATTGTCAACTGGGGCGAAAAATTTGCCTCAAAAACAGAGTCAAAGGTTGATGATGAGGTTGTGAGGCTCTTCCAGAGGTTTTCAAGGATCACAATCAGTTTTATAGGCCTGATTTTCATACTGAATGCCTGGGGCGTAGAAATTGGGCCTTTGCTTGCAAGCCTTGGCATTGCGGGAATTGCGGTTGCTTTTGCATTGCAAAGTACTTTGGGCAACATTTTTGGGGGAATCTCCCTTATTGTGGACAGGAGCATAACAGTTGACGATTTCATAAAGCTTGACGACGGCACAGAAGGCTTTGTCACTGACATTGGATTAAGGAGCACGAAGATAAAAAGCAGGGACGGCGACCTCATAATACTTCCAAACGGCAAGCTGGCAGACTCAAAAATCTACAACTACCACAAGCCGTTGCCAATAACCAGGGTTAGTGTTGATTTTGGAGTAAAATACGGCTCTGAAATAGAAAATGTAAAGAAAATTATAATGAGCGAGTTAAAGGGCATGAAACATGTGTTGAAGACTCCTGAGCCAGCGGTTATCTTTTACGAGCTTGGCGATTTCTCCCTTAAGTTCAAGGCGCATTTTTGGGTAAGCTCAATTGAGAAAAAGATAGAGGCAAAAGAAGACGCTGTAACTGCAATTTACAACGCATTGAACAGGAACAAGATTGGAATACCTTTCCCGACAAGGACAGTATATATCAAGCAGGATAAATAAATCACTGATTTAATATTTCTTTTATTATGCTGTACGTTTCAGGGTACGCCTCTACGTCGAGAATTTCTGTGTGCAATGCATTTCCGAACAAACCGCCGCACGTGCCATTGACAAAATATGGCTTTGCATTTTCCAGCATTGCTTTTTCAGCTAAAACAACCCCATCTCCATTTCCTAATTTCATCTGGCAGCCTTGCCCTATAACCAAGTAAATCTTGACTTTATCTGGCTGTCTTGAAGGATCATTTAACTTGTTGATAAACAGGCTGTTTTCATGCATGTCCTGGCACTCCCTGTTTTCCCCTATCAAGCCGCAATAATCTCCTACTGAGCCTGAAATCCCTTTATTTGGAGTGGCAATCATCATCAATTTGTCGACATTATCATCTCCAAATATCTGAATGTACCTTCTTGCCACCAACCCGCCCATTGAATGCGCTATTATATTCACTTTTGGCTTGTTTGTTCTTCCTTTTACAATATCAACAAGGTTCTTCAGCCTTACTGCGTAAGTGTCTATATTCTCGCTTTTAGTTGGGATAGCTATGTACTTATCGTCCTGCCTGAAGGCATCGTAGTAATAGCTTGCTTTAATGCTTACGGGCCTGCCTGAAAATCCCCAGATGCCGGCCTGCAGCGGCTCGTTTTGCGAGTACAAGGACACTATGCCGGCATTCAAATAGCCGTCTTCCTGCAATTTTGCCTGCAGCTTGTTGAAAGAATCCAGTGAAAATTCAGGGGAATTATCTTTTGCAAAGGAATGTCCGTGCAGAAATATTATGGGAAATGTTTTTGGATCATTTCTGCAAGAGTCGTCTCTGCAGCATGGCTTGCAGTCATTGAAAACACAGCATATCGGTGGATTGTCTGACAAATTGGAGTCTATTCCTGAAATGATGCTGTACTCTATGTTTGGGCTTACATTCTCGAAGCTGTAATCTGCAATCCCGCTTCGAATATCCAGCTTTGAGCATTTGTCCGATAACTGCGCTTCATCAGAAAAATTTATTTTTGATAAGATGTATAAAGACAAATTAATGGATCGGTTGTAATCTAACTGCATGGCTGCTGTCCTATTCTTTGGCAGGAGATGATTAGCGATTGGCATAATTTCCGGGCTTGTCATGTTCCAGACTTTCAGTTCCTCAAATGACTCGAAGTAGGAATTGTTAATTTTCCCTATTTCATTGTCCTTGAAGATGTTTGCCAAAGTCAAGAATTCATCATTTAAAGGGAAAACAATATTTTTGTCTTTGATTAGTCTTAATGAGTCAGTATTTGCATCTAAGTATTCTTGGTTCAGCTTGTGCAATTGACTGCAACCCTGCTTAAAATAGGACGCGTCTGGATACTCTTCAATAAACTTTTCTGCATCTATAATTTGGCCGGCAATTGAAAAATTCCCACTGCAATCCTGCTTTATGCTGCACAATAAATCATTCCAATACTTTAGTTTGTACCCAAGATTAAAAAAGGAATACGCTGCAGGAATCATGGATTTGTTGTATATTAAGTCTTGCTGTTTTGTGATGTTGAGCGCACCTTCAAAGACGCTGTTGTAGTCATCAAACTTATTGCCCGTAACTGATGCTGCAATCTCGTTGAATTTGCGCGAGCTGTTATCGAGCATGCCGGTTAGTTCACTATCATTTAAAATATTGACAATGCTGTTGAGTTCCTTAAAACTTGTATTTAAATCACTTAATGCAGATAGCAGGAGATTATGCAATTCCACGCTGGTGTTTATCTCTTTATCCAATTCATGCATTGATTCCCTGATGCCGTACAATGTTTCAAAAAAACTAGAATTAAACAGCCGGTTTAATTTTGCGTAATCCTCGATAGACCACAGGCTTCTTAAGTTTTCTATAGATATCCGTGTCTTGTCATAACCATCATCAATCTCAATCTTGTGCTTTGTTAAATTGTCTAGGTTGACATTAAATCCCAGCTTGAAGTACTTTTGGTTTACTTGCTGGTGCAGAATATCAACGCCACTTAAAAGCTCAAGTAATTTTGTGGCATTCTGCTTGAGCGTGTCCTTTAAACTTTTTTCAATTTCTGTAAGATCATAGTCTACAGTGATTAATGAGGATCTGAATTTTTCAGGGCTTTTTGTAAGGCACAATAATGAGCGTATGCTGTGGCACGCTGCATCAAAGCTGTATATATCCTGCCCGGAGCCAAGCCTCTTGATGCTTAAGTCGTAACTCTTTGTTACATGCTGCTTTCTCTCAATCTCAAAATTGCCTTTGTCAATGAGCTCGTTCCTGCTTATATCAGTAAAAGAATAAGAGCAAGAGGCCCTGCAGTATGCAAAATTATCCATGGACACATCAAATTCAGCTTTTTTTGATTCTCCATATTTAATGTCAAACGACATTTGATGGGGAGTTAAATATAGAATAAGCTCGTTTCCTAAAAGAAAGTTTATCTTTTGGTTAAAGAAAATTAGAAGGTAGATAAATAATAAGGTGGCTACTGAAACAATGAGAAATTCGTATTTCCGTAAAATACTCTTTGAGTTTGGTTTTTGCTCTGGCACAATTAATTTATATTAAGTGTATATTAATAGTTTTCGGGTAAACAAATATCACGAGATTATTATTTTCTATATAGCAAATAACTAAAGTCTATCTTATTTTGCATATACAAAACCGAAATCTTTATATATGTGTTGCTACTATTTTAAGATATTAATATACATTTTTGTATACTGATATAGATAAGAACGTAAATAGACGTTGGGACATAGAAGCAGTTATCTACCATCAAAACAGAGTGCGTTAAATTGGCAACAGAACTCATTAGCTTAGGAATACTTTTCTTGTGCGCTATCCTAGGCGGGATTATAGCAACCAGATTCAAGCAGCCAGCTGTCTTTGGATTGCTTTTAGTTGGCGCGTTGATAGGCCCTAACTCGCTCAACCTTGTTCAGGATGGCAACATGATAAGAATGATGGCAGAGTTTGGTGCAATACTCATACTTTTCATTATCGGGCTCGAATTTGATGTTTCAAAATTGATGAGGCTGGGCGCAAGATCCATCTTAATCGGGCTTTTAAAATTTTCAATAGTATTGTTTCTCGGCTACGAAACAACTTTGATTTTGGGATTCAGCACAAAGGTTGCGCTATTTATCGGCGTGATACTTTCATTCAGCAGCACTGTTGTAGTCATAAAAGTCCTTGAGCAGAAGGAGATGTTCAGAAGAAAAGAAGTGCCTTTGCTTGTTGCAGTTCTTATAATAGAGGACATAATCGCGGTATTGGCGTTGACATTTTTCTCCGGAATCAAAAACTCAACCATCGGAATATTGTCTACGTTTGAGAATATAATCTTTTCAATTGCAATACTGGTATTGGCTTATTTTATTGTAATGAAACTTTTGAAGTTCGGAATAAACGTAATACTTAACAACAACAGCGATGACTCTGTTTTGGCATTTCTTTCATTGGGAATAGGGGCTTTGTTCAGCTACTTTGCCTCATCGCTTGGATTGGCGCCTTCAGCAGGGGCATTTTTGGCCGGGAGCGTCATAGCATCCATGCCGAACGCAAAAGAATACGGCAGGGCAATCCACCCTTATGCATTGATATTTACATCTATATTCTTTATTTCAATGGGCACTTTAGTTGATTTCAAGTCGGTTCAATCCAACTTGCTCTTAATCTCGGTTTTGATACTGATAGTCATAATCTCGAGATTCATTGCAATAGGCTTTTTGACCTTCCTATTGGCAAATTTCAAGAACGAGCAGCCGTTTTTTTCGAGCATAGCCATGATGTCTGTAGGGGAGTTTTCTTTGCTTGTTGCAAAGGAAAGCGAGAAATTTAGCTTAGGAATTGACTTGGTTACTATAACTGCCGCAATAATCTTCATAAGCGCAATACTTATGTCAATAGGTATAAATTACAGCAAGAACCTCCACAGCGCGCTCAACCCGAGAATGCCCATAAAAACAATGCTTAAGCTGGAGAGGATTTCAGATTACATGAGGACATTCTTTGACCAGATGGAAATAGAAAATTTTTTCACAAAAAAATTAAGGTCTGAGTCAAAGATTGCCTTTGCATTTACCATGGTAACGCTTTTTGCATTTTTTATTTTGGGAAAGTTATCTCTTCAAATTAGATACAATTACAATTCAGTCTTTTTGTATGCGTTCTATGCATCAAGCTTAGCATTGATAGCATACTTGTTGAGTATTATTTACAAAAGGCTTAAGGTAATAAACCATATGATAGCGGTAATATTGACTAATGTTGACAGCTCAAGAAATTTAAAAAAATGCGCCAAGATAATAAATAATTTGTCTATTGCTTTGCTGTTGTTTTTTTCGGCAATGCTGTTCCCTTTTATTATGTTCGCGTTGAATCTGAATGCATGGGCAAATGCAATTCCTTTTGCACTCATGACAGCGGCATTATTTTTCGTAAAGAATCTTGTGATCCTAATTGACGGCAGCCCAAGCTATGTGCCCAGCTATAAGGCAGATGCTTCTGCCGCCAGATCGTAGCAGCATAAGGCCGGAAACTTATTTTTGCTTTTGGAATCCCAAAACTATTTAAATAAACCTTCTTTCTCGCTGTTAATTCTATACTCACCCACAAGAATAATAAGGAATAGTTGTGAGTTCGTGATATGTCGAAAATCGAAGATTTTAGAACACTCGAAAACCTTAGGTTTTCTTTGTGTCGGAAATTTTAATATCCATTGAAAATTGCAAAAATTTCCGATGATCATCAAAAATGCTTGCATTTTTGAGATGCTCAAAAATCACTATAAATTATGGTAAATTGTGGTTTTTGACAGTCAACAACAAACCCTAAATAACACCTAATTACTTTGTTGGTTGACTATATTTTGCGTTTGGAGGTACAATATGGCGAGTTTTAAACTATGTATTTCAGACCCGTCTAGCGGGAGAACATTTCAAAAGGAGGTGAAAGACAGCCTAGCAAGGCATTTTATCGGCTTGAACATAGGCGAATCTGTAAAAGGAGACTCGATTGAGATAAGCGGCTACGAATTCCAGATAACCGGAGGCTCTGATTACTGCGGCTTTCCAATGAGAAAAGGAATTCTCGGTCTAAGGAAGAAAATAACGCTTTACGGCGGAGTCGGATTTAAAGGAGATGCAAAGGGCATCAAAAGAAGAAAAACAGTCTGCGGACACAAGATACACGAGAAGATTTCACAGATTAATCTCAAGGTAACTAAGCCAGGCGCTAAGAAACTGGCTGAGATATTTGGGGTTCCTGAAACAAAAGAAGAGAAGAAGGAAGAAAAAGTTGAAGCAAAACAAAAGGAAGTGAAAGAGCAAAAGAAACAAGAGGTTAATGAACATAAAGCTGAAGAAAAAAAGCACGACAAGCCCGCAAAAGAGCATAAGGAAGAGAAGAAAGAATTTAAGGAGCATAAAGAAGATAAAAAGGAATAAGTTTTTGATTTGTCAAAAACCACCCATCAGTCGAATGCGAGTGAACTCGTTTCACTCGCTCACATGTCACTGGGTGGCATGATTATTATATTGCTAACACATTCAGTGGTTTTGGACATTGCGAAAATCCACGATTTTCGAAACCCTGAAAATTCAATGAATTTTCATGGCTACCAAATTCCACTTATTTGTGGTGGTTTTTGAGCATATACAAAAATCGAAGATTTTTGGATATCCGAAAACTTCGTTTTCATACACATCCCAATTCCATACAATGTTTTTGTTATATTTAAACCACTTGTGAAACATAAGTGGAATTTTGATGTTTAAAATATTTATGCACTTCGCAAAATTACTTTTGCCGAGCATTAACTCGGCTCACTACACATTTTAAAATTTATAGGCGAGAGGGTAAATACAGTGAATTGTGAGCGAGTTCGAGTGACTTGCGAGGCGAGCTCGTCGAAGCCTCGCTCGCCATTTACCAGTTCACTCGCATGTCACTAGCACTAAAACTGCCGAAGGCAGATTTTAAAACAAATATTCAACTAACTAAAATCTAAAATTAAAACATGGCTAGAAAGAAGAAGGACGAGCAGCAAGAAGAATCATCGAAAGCGAGTGAGCAAAACTCACAGCTGCCTGAACAGCCTGTGCTTAACATCGGCATGGTTGGGCATGTTGACCATGGAAAAACAACCTTGCTTGAGCGCCTGAGCGGCAAGTGGACAGACACCCATTCTGAGGAACTGAAGCGCGGAATCACGATAAGATTGGGCTATGCAGATGCAGTATTTAGAAAATGTGATAAATGCAAGGGCGCAAAAGCGCATACAACAAAAGAAATTTGTCCTGTTTGCAACTCTAAAACGACTGCCTTGAGGAAAGTAAGCTTTGTTGATGCGCCAGGTCATGAATCTCTGATGGCAACTATGCTCAGCGGCGCAACAATAATGGACGGCGCTTTGCTTTTGGTTGCTGCCAACGAAGAATGCCCCCAGCCGCAGACAAGAGAGCATTTGATGGCCCTCCAGATTGTCGGAGTGAAGAACGTCATTGTTGTGCAGAATAAGATTGACTTGGTGAGCGAGGAGCAGGCGATTAAAAACTATGAGCAGATAAAAGATTTCCTCAAAGGGAGCGATTACGAGAATTTACCTATAATCCCGATTTCCGCGCAGCACAGAGTCGGCTTGAACTTCCTGATTCAGTCAATTGAGGAGAATATTCCGACTCCGGTGAGGGATAAGAACAAAGATCCAATAATGCTGGTTGCAAGAAGCTTTGACATAAACAAGCCTGGAATTACTCCTGACAAGCTCGTTGGCGGAGTGCTCGGCGGAAGCCTGAAGCAAGGAATGCTAAAAGCTGGCGATACTATCGAAATAAGGCCAGGAAGAACAGTTATCGAGAAAAATCAGCAAGTATGGAAGCCGATATCAGCTAAAGTAGTGAGCCTGAACTCAGGCGGCTCAAATCTTGAGTCGGTTTCGCCCGGAGGCTCTATAGGTGTTTTGACTTCTTTGGATCCCTCTGTAGTCAAGTCAGACCAATTAACAGGCTCTATAATCGGCTTGCCCGGGAAATTGCCGAAAGTCTGGAATGAGTTTATGCTGGATGTCCACCTGCTGCAGAGGGTTGTCGGCACAAAAGAAGGGCTTAACGTAGAGCCGGTAAAAATGTCAGAGCCGCTGATGCTTAACGTGAATTCTGCTGCAACTGTCGGAGTTGTGATCGAGCTGAGGAAGAACAAAATAAAATGCAAATTGAAATTGCCCGTATGCGCGGACCCAGGCTCAAGAGTTACAATCTCCAGAAGGATTGGCAATCGATTTAGACTGATTGGTTACGGGGAGATTGTGGAGAAATGAATTTGAGAAATCCTATACTATTTTTAAATCTTTATTATCTTTGAACAATCTCCTTTTACACTTCAAGCGGCAGCACAAAGTAAAATCTTTAAATACTGCAGGCTTCCTTAAATTCTATGAGGGGGCCGGTAATAGTGTTGCTAGCAATTGTAATAATATCTTCTTTGAGTTTTATAGTTTTAAGTATCAATAATGAAAAAACTCAAAATAGCGAATCAGATAAAATCCTTGAATTCAGCACTTTTACTTCTGCCGTGTGTGAAACCAAGGAAGAAGTAATCCATTGCAGAGACGAGATTTTTATGAATTGCAATGGAAATGTTTCAAACGCAGTTGATGTTGCGGAATGCAACGGAATAAGGCTCGATGTTCCTAAAGTGACAGGAAGCGCTGTTTTTGAGAAAGATTGGAAGGATCCGAGGATTTAAAATCATAGTAAAAGATTTACTCACCCTCAAACTGAACCATTGAAAATAATTTATCCCCTTTTGCTTCTATTTTTTCTCTTCCGTGCAAATCAGGCAATTCTATTATCACAGCGCATTCCACAACTTTTCCGCCAAGTTTTTCTATTAGATTAACCGCAGCAACCAAAGTGCCTGCAGTCGCAATCAGGTCGTCAACCAACAGAATCTTTGAGCCCCTTTCAATAGCATCGACGTGAATCTCGACTGCTGCCCGTCCGTATTCCAGATTGTAATGCTCATTCTCCGTCTTCGCAGGAAGCTTGCCTTCTTTTCTTATCGGAATAAACCCTTTGTGAAGTCTATGTGCAATCGCCCCTCCAATAATAAAGCCCCTGCTTTCGATTCCAGCGACCAAATCAATAGGGACGTTTTTGTATCTGTCACAGAACTTGTCAATCACGTAATTAAAAGCTTTTTCATCCTTGAGAAGGGTTGTAATATCACGAAACATCACGCCTTGCTTAGGCCAGTTCGAGATTGTCCTTATGACTGATTTTAGGTCCATATTATTTTAGAATTCAATTGGAGTATTTATAGATTTTTATTTCTTAGAATATCGGGGGATATAATCTCTCATAAATGGGAAATAAAGTTGTCCGTCCTGAAATGGAGGCTGATTATTTTCAATTGCTTTCCTAATCCTTTTGCTTTCCTTCCTTTTGGAATGAATTTCCACATAATATAATGGCGGACCAACCACCAAACTAACACCAACTATCGCTGAAGCAGCAGCCATACCAATATCCTTAAGCCCTTCTTTGGTAAACAAAAGATTATTTGTAGTTTCCATCACAATACGTGCAAGATATTCAGCTTCCATAATATGTTATAAAAACCGCATTTATTTAAACTTTTCTTTTAAAAAATAAAAACAGATTTAATTATTTAATAAACAATCTTTTTAAACTATAGGGCATTCCTGCACTTTTAATGCTCGTCAATAACAAAAACTACAGGACTGTCTGGATGCAGGACAATTTCGTCTATTTAATTAATCAGCAACTTCTCCCTCATAAATTTGAAATCTATAAATCAAGCAATCACCTTGAAACTGCTGATGCAATAAAAACAATGATTGTCAGAGGGGCGCCTGCAATCGGAGCGACTGGAGCGTTTGGCATGGCACAGGCTGCCCTGGAATTTACAGGAAAAGATTTTGAAAATTTTAAGATACATCTGAGAAAAGCAGAGCAAGTTCTGAAGTCCACAAGGCCTACTGCAAATGACTTATCCTTCGGAATTGATTTTGTAATGAGAAAGACACTTGATAATTTTGACGCCGATATCGCAAAAAAATATTCAGTCGGGGCAGCCAATGAATATGCTGACTGGAATGCCGATTTGTGCAAAAGTATTGGAGAGCATGGCAACAAACTGATAGGCGAAAACCACAGCATACTTACGCATTGCAATGCAGGCGCTTTGGCTTGCGTTGATTTCGGGACAGCATTGTCGCCTATAAGGGTTGCGCATTACAGCAAAAAAAATATTTTTGTTTATGTTGACGAAACAAGGCCGAGAAACCAGGGAGCGTCTTTGACAGCGTGGGAATTATCACAGGAAAATATAAATCATTCTATAATCGCAGATAATGCAGCCGGATTTTTCATGAAGCTTGGAAAAATTGACATTGTAATTGTCGGAGCGGACAGGATTGCTATGAACGGAGATGTTGCCAACAAAATCGGCACTTACGAAAAGGCAGTGCTTGCAAAAGAGAACAACATCCCTTTTTACGTGGCAGCTCCATTGTCAACTTTTGACATAAACTCAAAAACAGGAAGCGACATCCCGATCGAGGAGAGGCATGAGGATGAAATTCTGTACATGCACGGCATGGACGAAAGTGGAGAGGTTAAAAAATTCAGGATATCACCTAGGGAAAGCTCTGCGAAAAATCCTGCCTTTGATGTCACACCTGCAAAATATATAACGGGCATAATAACTGAAAAAGGCGTAATAAAGCCAATTACAGAAGAAATTGAGAGGTTTGTCAAGAATGAGTAAGCTAATTATATCTATAAGCTTGTTGCTTCTCGCTTATCTTTTATTCCTGGGGTACTTAAAGTTTCAAGAGAGGAAAAATTCCCCAAAATTGGATAAAACAAAAGTTGACAAATTAATATTATTCTATCGAAACCAATTAAACCTTAAAAATAAAAAAATTCATTACGAATTTACAAACAAAAAACAATCTAATTCCGAATTAAAAAATGGAATTTATTTTATAAAATTTGGAAAAAGTGCCTTAGAAATAACAGTACTACACGAATTATTCCATATTTATAGGGGGGATTGTGATAATCATGGCAAAGGAATTTTTAATTATGTAAGGATACGATTGCTATATTTTTTCCTTTTTGAGCCTAGAACAATGATTCACAGCATTCAGAATAAAACTATAAATCAACAACATTTTTAAATCCAAATGCGTTTTATTGAATAGATTAAAATGGACTGGGGTATGAAGAACAGGCTGGCGAGTATTTTTAACCAGAAGAGCGGCAGGACTGTGATGCTTGCTGTTGACCATGGCTACTTTCAGGGCCCTACAACTGGGTTAAAGAAACCGAGGGAAACAATAGGACCTTTGCTGCCCTTTTGTGACTCTTTGTTTGTCACAAGGGGGATTTTGAGAAACTGCATCAATCCTACAACTAGCACTCCAATCTTCCTAAGAGTTTCCGGCGGTCCGAGCGTGCTTGGAGAACTGTCAAATGAGGATATAACAACATCCATGAAAGAGGCTTTAAGGCTGAATGCAGTCGGAGTTGGCATCTCAATTTTTGTAGGCGAGAAAAACGAAGAAAGGACAATAGGCAATCTCGGCAGGCTTGTAAATGAAGCTGAGGAATACGGAATGCCTGTGCTTGCAATCACCGCTGTCGGAAAAGAAATGGCAAGGGATGCAAGATATCTTGGATTGGCGAGCAGGATGGCTGCTGAAATTGGGGCGCATATTGTCAAGACTTATTATTGCGCTGAAGATTTTAACAAGGTAGTTGAAGGATGCCCTGTGCCGATTGTGATTGCCGGCGGGAAAAAAATTCCTGAAAAAGAGGCTTTGGAAATGTCTTACAATGCAGTTAGCAAAGGAGCTGCTGGAGTTGACATGGGAAGGAACATCTTCCAGTCAGAGAATCCTGCTGCGATGATACGGGCTGTAAGGGCGGTTGTGCACGAAAATTACACTCCGGATGAGGCTTTTGAGCTGTTTAACCGACTAAAAGACAAAAAAGTTGTTTCTCAAGTTGTTGAATAGGAAAGTTTTTTATACAAGTTTGTTGAAATTGTATCTATCATGTTATCCAATAAGAAAGGCGCGTCTTTTGGGACTATTGTAGCTGTGTTTGGTTCTATTCTAATCGCTCTTGGCGTTGCCTGGCTCATTGCCCAGAATTGGCATCAGATCCCAGCGCCGCTAAAAATTTTCATTCTTCTTGCAGCGACAAGCGGGGCTTACACTGCAGGCACAATACTTAGAGTTCGCGATTACCACGGCATTGGAAAGGCGCTGCTTGTTCTGGGAGCATTACTTTACACGCTAAGCATTTTTTTGATTGCGCAGATATTTGCTACTAGCACAAGCTGGCAAGGACATGCTTGGTTATTGCTATTGGCTTGGGCAGGGGTTTTAGCAGCAGCATACCTCTTTGATTCTTCTGCAAGCTTAGTCGTTGGTTTGATAGAATTTTGTGTATGGCTTGTAATACAATTTTTAGCCTTTGCTGAGGGGGCAAGATATTATGATACATCTTACGGAATCCTAGCGTTATATTTACTTGCAGCGGGAATTTTAGCATATGGTTTAGCATTATTGCATAGGTCAGCAGAGCATAAATTTGGTATAGTATACTTAATTTGGACTGCATTTTACTTTATGGCTTTCACCTATGTTTTAAGCTTTCAGTCGTTACTGCCTGTTTTGTGGTCAGAAAGTCTCACATTTTCATCAGCGATTGTATTTTTACTAGTATTCTCTGCAATTGCAATAGTGGCTTTAGTATTTGGTATTATAACCTCATTAAATAAACAAACCGCCCAAAGCAAAGAAATTATTGGTGTTTTTGCATTGATTGTGTTGTTAATTTTATTAATTGCTTCAGCAAGCATTGTTTCAGCGTCTGTTGGCACATGCTACCAAAAACAGTGTTATGACTTTAGAGATCAAGCTGCATGTACAAATAGTAATCTTCAAACTAAGTGTCAATGGACAAACAATTATTGCGATGTTCAATCACAAAATTGCTATTTATACAAAGAAGAAAATTCTTGCACTCAAAACAGTTGTAAATGGACACCAGTAACAAGGTGTGAGGAAAGGGCTTGCAATAGGCATGCAATGCAAAGTACATGCGAAGCTTCTGGCGACTGCAGATGGATGGGAACTTATTGCATTGAAATGGAAAGCTGTAATCAATTTAATGTGCAGACTGCATGCGAGAGTGCGCAAAATATAGATTGCGAATGGCTCAATAACTTTTGTTCTCCGATTCAGCAAAACTGTTATAATTATAGGACACAAAATTCATGTGAGAAATCAAATTGTGAATGGCTTACAACGGGGCAATGTGGTGCTGAATATAGTCCGTCTCAGCAAACAACATGTTATAACTATAGAGATGAAAGTTCTTGTGAATCGGCAAATGGATGCAACTGGAAAAATTCCTATTGCGATGTTGAGAGGCCTTGTGAACAATATTCAAATAACAAAGAAGCATGTAAACAACAAACAGAATGCCAATGGAGACAAAACTATTCTTATTTTGGTAGGCAAGGCAAAACACCTTTAAGTTTGTGGGCTATTTGGATATTTGCGAATATAATATTTATTTTACTTATACTTGGGATAATTGGATATGGAACATGGCAGAAACTTCCAAAAATGATTAATCTGGGTATAGTGTTCTTTTCATTGGACATTTTGACAAGATATATCGGTTTTGCCATGGATTTCTGGGGTTACACGGGCTTAAGTATCATATTCATAGCTGGAGGTTTGACCTTATTGGCCGGCGGATACTTCATAGAAAAATGGAGAAGAAAACTCGTATCCCAAGTGAAAAGCGAAGTAACCTCAGCAAAACCTGTTAGGTTAAGATAATTATGAACCAATATAAACGCCTTATTATCGCTCTTGTAATCCTGATTGGAATAGCTGGCAGTTTCACGCTTTATCTTTCATTACCTTTATTGACCGGTAAAATCGTTATCTTGAAAACTCAACCAGTAGACCCTTTTGATTTTTTCAGGGGGCAATACTTAACAATTAATTATGAAATTAGTGGAGTTAATTTATCGATAGATGCTAGAGAGGGCGACACTGTTTATGTTTCACTAAAAGAAGGCGACGATAAAATATGGCATGCTGACAAAATATCTTCAATCAAGCCGGACAGCGGTGTTTTTATTAGGGGCACTGCAAAACAATCCTGGCAAGGTTTAGGGGTGGAATATGGTATTGAGCAGTATTTCTTTGAAAGAGATGCCCATATTCCCAGAATGGATTCTGTTAAAATTAAAGTTGACGGCTCGGGGCAAGCAAGAATTGTAGAATTGCTGATGAACGGCACATCCTTGAATATAACATACAGAAAACCAAGCCTGACTTCCTGATTATTTAATCAAAAACCTTTTTATAAACCGTAAACATTCTTTTTTCTTATGAAAGTCGCAGTCTATTACAACAATAAAGACGTCAGGATAGAAGAAAGGCCAGTTCCTGAAATCAATGACGATGAGCTTCTTGTCAAAGTAATGGCATCAGGAATCTGCGGGACAGATGTGCTGGAGTGGTACAGGATAAAAAAAGCCCCGTTAGTGCTTGGGCATGAAATAAGCGGCATTATTGACAAGGCTGGAAAAAATGTAAAAAATTTTAAAGTTGGAGACAGGGTGGTGGTTTCACATCATGTGCCGTGCATGAAATGCCATTACTGTATGCGGGGGCACCACACTGCATGCGAAACTCTCCGTAAGACGAATTTTGACCCTGGAGGATTTTCTGAATACCTAAGAGTTCCGAAATTGAATGCAGAACTTGGAACTTTCAAATTGCCCGAGACTCTTTCTTTTGAGGAAGGGGCATTCATAGAGCCTTTGGGAACTGTTTTAAGAGCGCAAAGGCTGGCAAATTTGAAAGAAAGCGATTCTTTGCTTGTGATAGGAAGCGGGGTTTCCGGACTGCTGCATGTTAAAGCTGCAAAAGCAAGAGGCATAAAGAAAATCATGGCGGTTGATGTGAATGAATACAGGCTGAATGCTGCAAAAAGGTTTGGCGCAGATTTTGTTTTTAATGGAAATGAGAATATCCAATCAAAATTAAAAGATGTCAATGAAAACAGATTAGCTGATATTGTCATAGTTTGCACCGGGGCATTGACGGCTGCAAAACAGGCGCTTAATTCCGTTGACAGGGGAGGCACAATTCTTTTTTTTGCAGTTCCAAGGCCGGATGAAGGGCTTGAAATTCCAATCAACGATTTCTGGAGGAATGAAGTAAAAATAATGACTTCTTACGGCGCTGCCCCAAATGACTTAAAAGAATCATTAGACGTAATCGCACATAAAAAAATCAATTTAAAAGATATGGTAACCCATAAATTAAAATTTGATGAAATCCAGAAAGGCTTTCAGCTGGTTGCTGAAGCGAAAGAATCTTTGAAGGTTATTATCTATCCGAATATGACCTACTTTGATTCTTTAAAAATAGGGCAACTTTTTTAAATAGTGTGCCCATACTAATGCAAACCTTTGGGGGTAATGAACATTAGAGTGCTAAATGGGATTATCATCTCGTACCTTATTTTTTTGATAGGTTGTGTAGCCACTAATATAAATATTCAAGGAAAAGTGATTGGAGACGTACCCGATATTGCTGAAAATAGGACAAACCGAACCCCTATTTTGGAAAAAGCTGAAATAAAACAAATAGCAAAAAAAGAAGCACAAAATCAAACAATAACAGCAGAATCTACAGAAATACCGGAAAACTATTACGATTTAACTAAACTGGAAAAGGATGTAAATGAGGTTATGGGCAGCTTATACGACTTCAAAAGAGATATTGATTATCCGGACTACATGGCGTCAAGTTTTTTGAAATACTATGTCATAAACACAATAAAAAACGAAAATGATTTCATAAATAATGCAGATGACTTTTGCAAAAAATACTGCGGAGAAAACTGGGATGGTTGGCAGTACTACATTAATATGAGCAGTTTTACGGCATTGAAGCCTTTACTGGGAAAAGAAAATTTTTCTAATGAATACAGTTATAATGAATATCTGAGAGATGCAAATTTTGTAAAACTTAAAGTTTTAGAGACGGTCTACGAAGTGGAAAATGGTAATATTCTTGAGTATCAATTTATTCCATGGTATGTCGACTATAGCGGTACATATTTTGAAGGCGCTGGAGAGTATGGGACATATTTAATTTACAAGATTTATTGCGCTCCCAATATGACTATTCTATTAAGACCAAAATGGGATGCATATCAAATTTCATTTCCTGTTGCAACATATGACGATGCTTATAAGACATGGAGTAACTACATACTTCCTTTTAGAAAAGAACTTTTGGCTAAGGGTAATGAATTATTGAAAAGGTGCGGTGTTGATAAAGCTTTTTTTGATGGTTACAGATTTCCTGAATATTCAAAATCAGAGTTTCTTGTTGGCTATTGGAAGGTTTATTACAGCCGTTATTTTAATTTAAGCGGAACTTTAGATGCAAGCGCTAAAAGACAAAATAATGGAAAATTCCTGCTTAAACAAATTAATGTATCTTTCACAAATGACGATGATGTTGATTTATATAATGCTTATGACTATTATGGCGATGAAGGAATTGGGCTACGAATTACAGTAGTTTCAGACGATAAAAGAGAACTCGAATACTACAAAAAAAATAAGATAACCGGAATTTTAGGGCCTGGAGATTCGATAAAAAGAAGTTTTAGCCATAAAGAAGTGGAATTCTTAAATAATGTGACTATAGAAGCTACTTTATATGTTGAAGAGAATGTTGATGTAAGACCGATTAGAAAAACTTACACCACAAGAGATTTTGAAAAATAATCAACCACCAATAATTGCACTCTTTATGTCTTACCTGCATAGGTAATCATAATAATCTATTTTCGGAATTGTCGCAATAAGTAATTTCTTTACATTCCCTGCATTCTGTTTCATAATCCCCACCAAGAATTTTATGAAATACCTACTACTTAATGATTTTCAAAAACACGAAAATAGGTAAAATATTTAAATAGTTCCTGTTGCAGACAACAATAAACAGTTCCAATTAATAAAAATGACAGACGAAGCTGAAGGAAAAATTGTACTCCAGCAAATAAGGCAGATGAGCCAGGATTTGCTCGAGCATGCGATAGATATAGACAATCTTCTTGCTGACCTTCATAACCGCATTAAATCCGGCGGTCAAATCAATAAAGAGGATTTGCTTAATTCATTGAATGAAATAAGGTTTAAGATAGGGGTTATTGAGAGGGAAGACACAGAAGAGATGCAGGAAGAGGAGATTCTGGAAAATATGATAGCCAAGATTAATTCATTGATAAAGGTGACTTTTGGCTGATCAGCCGCCGATAATCGCTGTCTTTATACTTTCCCTGTACACTTGCAAGCGTTTTCGCAAGCTTTAAGTATTCTTCCTGCTTAATCCAAATTATGATCCCTACAAGAAAATTAGGCAAAACAAATTACAATGCCACAATTTTTGGCCTTGGCGGCGAGGGAATTTTAAGGACAAGCGGCTATTTTAAGGAAGCAGAGTCAGTGATAAAGAAAGCCGTTGAGGTCGGTGTCAATTACTTTGATACAGCCCCAGCTTATCAGCAAAGCCGGGACTATCTGGGCAAATTTCTGTGGGATCATGCAAAAAGGGAAAGCGTCTTTTTGGCATCCAAGACCCAGGACAGGACCTATGAAGGGACTTTGTCATTGGTGGAAGATTCCCTGAGAAGATTAAACACAAGCTATCTTGATTTGTTGCAGCTTCATGATTTGCGCGAGAAAGATGATTTAACTGAAATTTTTTCAGGCGATGGCGCAATACATGCTCTTGAGGAGCTGAAAAAACTGGGGAAGGTGAGATTTTTAGGGATTACCGGTCATCATGACCCTAAAATTTTAATTGAAGCAATAAAAAGATATGATTTTGATACAATATTGCTTTGCGTAAATGCCGGGGATTCGCATTATCTGCCTTTTATCACTACAGTAATCCCCGAAGCTAGGAAAAAAGGAATTGGGGTAATAGCAATGAAGATCACCTCTCAAGGGCGTGCCCTTTCATCAATCAAAATGGAAGAAGCCTTTGGTTTTAGCTTAAGCCAGGATGTCGATTTAGCGATAATTGGCTGCAAAACTCCTCAAGAGGTTGAACAGAATGCATACTTTGCCAGGGATTTCAAACCTTTAAGCAAGGAAGAATTGGCAGATGTAAAAGATAAGACCAAGAATTTTGTTGCTGAAACTAATTTTTTCAAGAAAGGGATGTACTAACCACCTATGATAGAAGTTTTTATGTCTTCTCTGCACTGGCATTCTTGATAATTTATCTTAGGTATAACCTCTAAAAGCAGTTTTTTGACATTTTCAGCGTTCTGCTTCATAACTCTTAATATCTCTTCTATTGTAACTGCTGGTCTATCATCCATAAAACAGTCGTAATCAGTCGCCATTGCAATTACTGCATAGCATATTCCAGCTTCGCGTGCTAGTACAACTTCAGGAACAGTGCTCATGTTGATTACATCAGCATTCCACTGCCTGAACATGTGGCTTTCCGCCTTTGTGGAAAATCGAGGGCCTTCAATCGTTACAACAGTGCCTTTTTTGTGGTGCCCGAGTTTCATTTCAGCAGCAGTTTCAGAAAGTATCTTTCTCAATTTGGCGCAAAATGGCTCTGCCATCGGAATATGGCATACTTTATCAGAATCATAAAATGTTGATGCTCTTTTTGTTGTCCTGTCAATAAACTGGTCGCAAAAAACAAGATGGCCGGGTTTTATTTCCTCTCTTAAAGAGCCGCAGGCTGTTGTCGAAATTATATGCATGCAGCCTTGCTCTTTTAACGCCATTATGTTTGCTCTGTAATTGACATTGCTTGGCATTATTGTGTGCTTTTTGCCGTGCCTTGATAAGATTACAACTTCTGCCTTTCCAATTTTTCCGGTTGTCAATGCGCTTGAAGGATTGCCAAATTTTGTTGATGTGTTTATTTCTTTCGCATCTTTCAGAATTCTCGGGTCTTCAAGCCCGGAGCCGCCTATAATGCCTATTTTTATCAATTCAAGTCGCCCCCGCTATTTTTAAATTTTTATCATTCAACATTGATTTAGGTTAATGTTAATATTTAATGTGAAATTTATGTCATGTTTAGCCATTTTTTAACTTTCCCAACGCATTAATCTTATATCTCTTTTAAAAATAAGTTTTATTTCTCAACCCTGACCTTCAAAACTGATTTGACTGTCTTGTCGCTTATAATCGCTGAGTTGCCGCTTGGATCTTCAATAATGATCTTTTGCTTCTCTTTGCCCCAGGTTATGTTCAGTAATTTCTTGAGAAGATTCTTTGCTTTTTTCTTGTCTTCCTCGTCCTCTTCCATCTCCTTCGCTGCCTCAATTTGATATTTCACCCTGCTTAATATCCCCTCAATATTTGTTACATACCCTTGAGACGCAGGACCTGGCGTTATAGTGGCGAGATGCGGCAGTTTGACAGTTGCTTCGCTCGACTTCACAACCCTCACTTTCATATCTTCTTCGCTTGAAATTTCAAACTCGTACTTCACAGGCTCTTTCTGCTCAGTCGCTTCAACATCAGCCTTGTGGTATTTGCAGTTATTGCAGGTCATGGAAAAAAGATAGACCTTGCCGAAATAAGGCACTTCAGTCTCCCTTTCTGTCAGAATCAAAGTTTTCTCATGGCACAAAGGGCAGGGCTGGTGCTCAAAATCTTCTTCCTTTAATTTTTCCTCTGGCATAAAATCTTAAGAAAGCGATTTATTTTTATAGTTTTCGGATTTGAAATTATTCATTAGGACCCTCGTTTACAAAACTTTATAAATACATTTTATTTTCTGTAAATCCAAACGGTTAAAGTTGGATATAGACTATTACAACGCGAAGACGTTAAAGCTGGGATGGTGTATCTTGTGCCAAAAGATGGTCAATCCATTTCTCCTGAAGTGATTATATGGGTAAAAGAAGATGTATTTTTATATGGTCTTGGGTCGCCTACAAAACCTTTTGGTATTGACAGATTTGATGCACCGAATGGGATACTTTTTAAGAAGTCTAAAGATTCTTTAGAACTCCTAGTTGGTCAGAATTTTCTTGACAGTATGAGAAGGATACAAGAGACTATCTCTCAAACTCAATCTTCTATTAGTAAATAAATTTAATAAAAATATAAAAGAATTATTCTTCGTACTCTGTAACTTCCATGCCATCCACTTTCTTGCCTTCTTCCTTGGAAGGCTTCTGGCCCCTGTATATATAGGCATAGTTCGGCACAGCCGCAATCCAGTTCTCTCCAAAGCCTGCAATGTCGCCTTCGATTGCGTCGCATGTCTTCTTCAGCTTGTTGATTGCCCTCTTCAGCTCAACTAAATCCTTATCCTTCAGGGGCTTGATGTTGATTAAAGCTACTGTATGGCCTTCCCTTAAAGAGTCAAGTATAGGCTTTATGTGCTCAAATTCTTCAATCACAAAAGGCCTTACCATCAGCTTTGATTTTGTATCGACACGGCTTTCTTTTTCCAGTTCAACATAGCCATGCTCAGCTTCGTCAAACATCTGAGAGCTAGAACTTGTTCCCAATTTTTCCTTTAATTTGCTTAAAAATCCCATTTAAAATCACCTTTTAATGACTTAATACTATTTAAATTAATTTTCTCATACATCAGCACATATATAAACCTTTCTATTCTGCAGAGTAGTAAAAAGAAAAATACACAATTCAAAAATCCCGACAGAAACCTTTTTATAATAGCCGATGTTTCAGAAACCTCTAAAATGGTTAAGAGAATCGGTGGTTTAAGAAGAAAAACAAGGTATAAGTTTAGAAAAGAAAGCAATGCCAAGGGCAAGATTAGCATCACAAAATACTTTCAATCGTTTAATAATGGAGACAGGGTTTATTTCGGAGTGGAGTCTTCTGTGCAAAAAGGGATGTACCATCCCCGTTTCATGGGCAAATCGGGCATTGTGAAAGGCAAAAGAGGCAGATGCTACGAAGTGGCATTAAATGACATGGGCAAGGAAAAAACACTTGTAGTGCATCCTGTCCATTTAAGGAAGGCTTAAGATGGCAGAAACACAAATTATTTCAGAAACACCAATAAACATATATCAGCTAAAAAAAGAACTGGAAAATATAAAGAAGAAATATAGTGAGCTGAATTTCAGAGCAAACAAGACCGAAGAGTACCTAAATCAGATTGCGGTGCATAAGAATTCCGATGAGCTATTTGACAAGATAATTAAGCTTAACATCCCAAGGCTAAGGGAGCACCAAATCCATAAGATAATAGACATTGCACCAACAACCGTAAACGAGCTGAAAGTGATACTTCAAGGATACACAATAACAATAAACAACGAGCTTATGAAGAAAATTGTTGATACAATGAACGAATTCTTGGAAAAAAAACAATAGCATGCCTGTTCATGCATAATCTTTATAAATACAAAAACTTCTGTAGCTGAAAATGGTGGTGGTTGTAAGTCAAAAGCACTTAAGCTTAAATAAAAGGCTGGCAAAAGAAATTAACAGGGCAGCTGTAAAATTTGACAATAGCACTTATTCAAAAATTAAAAATATTGATGCTATGCTGCTGAAGCGTGACGTGTCTCCCGAGAAGAAAAAAGCTATGCTGATTAAATGTCTGCATGACTCAATTGTAACAGCGTTTTCGATAGACAAAAAAAAGTTTAATGCAAAAACATTCGAGTCGCTTAAAAAAAGGCTCCACAACATAAGAAGGATAATAATCAGGCTAAGGAGCATTAATTATTATATGGAGACTGCCCTTTTGAAGGAAACGGAGTTTTCAAAAATAAAAACAAGGAATGATGCATGGCTTAGGAGATATAATGAAATCGCCACGGACGAATTAGAGGCTTTGGAGTATACTGCTTATAAGCTCATAGAAGAGGCTGTTACGCTTGACAAAAGGTTATTAACTGAATATGCAATCAAGGGAGGGGCATTTTTGAGAAAAGAAAAGGCAGAGGCTAAGGATATAATGTCTGTATTGGCAAAGGAATCAGGGATTTTGGAGCACTTGGAGTCAAAACTGCCTCCTCCGAAAGCGGCCAGCCCTGGCTTAATGAAAGAGCTTGTGTTCACACACTGGGTTGTGAGAGTATTTGCGCTTTTGTCATATCTAGAGCATTTATATGCAAAGGAGACAGCAATACTCAGCCAGCTCAAGAAGAACAAAGCAATAAAAACAAAAATAAATGAGAAAATCGCACACATCATAAAGGAAAAATCAAAACTGCTTGAGATAATGGGGGAGAAAGCCGCTTCAATGGAAAAATTCAGGATCAATGATAAATCAAGGAAGGAAATACACAACCTTACTTCAATAATAACTGTTTAAAAATGGAACCAACGGAAAAGCCGGACAGGTCAAAGGAAGAAACAGCGATAGTGCTGGATTTTTTGCCTAATGGCTACCATTATGATGAAAGACCGCTGTATATGAAGACCCCCATAGCGCAAGCCATGGGAAAGGAGCATTTTGTGCTTCTCGAGCTGGTGCCAAAGAAAGGCATCCATTTGCAGCCGCTGGAAGAGGTTTATATCGGAGACGGCAAAAGAGATAAAATCCATCATATTGTCGGCAAAATGCCTGTATCAAAGCTGACAGCAACCGCAAAATCCGGGCTGGAGATGGTCATAAAAGAGATTATCAAAAAAAACGAGAGGAAATTTATTGATTTTTTCAATAAAGCCCAGCCTTTAAGTACGAGGATGCACCAGCTTGAGCTGCTGCCCGGGCTTGGGAAAAAACATATGTGGCAAATCATAGAAATAAGGGATGGCAAGCCATTTGAAAGTTTTGCAGACCTGAAAAACAGGGTTAAGCTGATGCCCGACCCTGAAAAAACGGTCATAAAGAGGATATTACAGGAATTGGAAGGCACAGAGAAGCACAGGATTTTTGTTGATATTTAATTTCTAAAATGCGCTACATTCAAAATCAGATAAAGCTCGGGAATATAAGCACCTCTGAAAGCGAGCTAAAGGACGCCCTGAAGGCATGGATTGCAATTTCGGTTGCATTCGCCATTGTAATGGGCAGCGGATTAAGCAGCTTCTATACAAGATTCATAATTGCGTCATTAACTGTCGGAATGGGCTTTCTTCTGCACGAGCTTGGCCACAAAATTGTAGCCCAGAGATACGGCTGCTTTGCAGAGTTCAGATCCTTTGATAATATGCTGCTTCTTGCGATTGCAATGTCTTTTTTCGGCTTTGTGTTTGCAGCGCCTGGCGCAGTCATGATTTCTGGCAGGATAAACAATGCAAAGAACGGCAAAATCTCAGCAGCAGGGCCTGTGGTCAACCTTGGATTGGCTTTAATTTTCTTGACGCTGGCTGTTTTCCCGCTTTCAAGCCTGCTAAAAACAATAGCATATTACGGCTTTTTAATAAATTCATGGCTTGCTTTATTCAACATGATCCCTTTCTGGCTTTTTGACGGTTACAAAATCCTGAGATGGAGCAAAGCATTCTATGCAATTATCGTCGCTGTTGCATTTGCCTTCACCATGGCTAATAATTTGGCAATTTTTAAGCTCTGAAGATGGAACATCATTCGAAATGCCAGAACTGCGGAAGAAGTTTAACGGAAGACGAGCTGTACTGCTACTTTTGCGAGGCAGACTTGGCAGATCTAACCGCCAAAAATAAAAACAAATCTGAAGAAGGGAAGCACGGAAAAATAAAAAATAAATTTTATGATGAATTATAGAAAAATTTTAAAAAATTTTTTATCGTCTATAAAAGCTAATTTTAAAATTTTTGCCTAGAAATTACTGCAAAACTTTGAAAATTTTTTCAAAAAAATATCGTCTAATAATCAAAAAAAAGAAAAGATTTAAATACTACCTTTATAATATTTTTAAAATTGAAAATAGGATTTTTCACTCAGTGAAATCAAAATGAATCGATCAAGTTTAAAATTAGATTTTACAAACAAACAGAGTTCTCAATTTGAGCAAAAATCGGCACACAGCGCAAAGTCTGAGCCTTCCCACGAACAAAAGAAGGAAATCGGGCTTGTAATAGGCAATAGAGTGCCAAGAAGATTTTTCTGGACATCCGGAATCGGGGAGAGCGACATAACAATCCACGCAGGCTCATATCACCTTGCGCTAAAGGAAGCAGGCATCGAGAAATATAACATAATGGTATACTCATCAATTTTGCCAAGCATTGCGAAGGAATCCGGAAAGCCAATAGGCAATGACATAGTTTATGGCTCTGTTATGGAAACAATTATGGCTGTTTCCAGCGGCGAAAATGGAAAAAGGCTTACAGCTGGAATAATCTATGGCTGGCTTTATGACAAATCTACTGGCAAGAAGTACGGCGGATTAGTTGCTGAGTACAGCGGCCATGAGGAAGAAGAAGATGCAAAGAGGACATTGAAAAATAGTTTAAACGAGCTTTATACTAATGGATTTTCTGAAAATTTTGAGCTTAGGGATATAAAGATGCAGACAAGAAGCTTTGTTCCAAAGAAAAAGTTTGGAACTGCAATAGTCGCCCTTGGTTTCAAGGATTATGTTTACCCAATTGTAAGCTGAGACGAACTGCTTTTGCTGGTAAGATTTTTATTCTAAGAGCGATATCTGTTCAACATGGCTAAGCATTCAACTCTGAATAAAATCAAAATAGGGCTTGTGCAGACAAAAGTCGGCGCAAGTATAGATGAAAATCTGAGTAAAACTGCTAAATGTGTGCGTGAAGCAGCCAAAAAAGGGGCCGACATAGTTTGCCTTCAGGAATTGTTTGCTACTCACTACTTTGCACAGGCAAAAGACAGAAAATTATTCAGGCTGGCGGAAAAAGTACATGGCAAAATCACAAATTTTATTTCAAAAATAGCAAAAGACAATAAAATAACCCTTGTTGGAGGCTCATTCTACGAAAAAGGCGAAGATAAGAAGTATTACAATACGGCACTTGTGGCCAACCCCGAAGGCAGGATGATTGCGAAATACCGCAAGATACACATCCCGCACGACCCAAAATATTATGAGAAGTACTATTTTTCATCAGGCAATCTTGGATATGTTCAGGCTGAAATAAACAATGTCGTTATAGCTCCATTGATTTGCTACGACCAGTGGTATCCTGAAGCTGCTAGAATCAATGCTTTGAAAGGCGCGCATATTATTTTCTATCCAACAGCGATAGGCTGGACAGGTGACATGAGAAAAAATGAGCCCTTTTCAGCCCAGAGATGGGAAAATGCCATGTGCGGAAACGCTTCCATGAATGGAATTTATGTTGCTGCCGTGAACAGGGTCGGAAAAGAGCAGGATATTGATTTTTGGGGAGGCTCTTTTATAGCAGACCCGTTTGGAGAAGTTATCAAGAGAGCAAGCAGCTCCAAGGAGGAAGTTTTAATTGCTGAAATTGATTTAAGCAAAGTTGCAAGCTCGCAGGAAGGCTGGGGGTTTTTGAGAAATAGGCAACCGCTCAGCTACAAAGATTTGGTAATGTGAACTTGTAAATGGGCAAGCTTACCAATGATACAATGGTTGAATTTTATGAATCCTAGGGAACTTGGCTATCGCATGCCGGCAGAGTGGGAAACTCAGGAAGCTTTATGGCTGGCTTGGCCGCATAATGCAGATACTTGGCCGAAGGGAATTCTTGAAGAGGTTGAAAATTCTTATTTCGAGTTTGTAAAAGCACTTCATTCAGGGCAGGAGGTTAAGATTTTGGTTAATGACTCATTGATTGAAAAAAATCTTCAGAACAAACTTAAACAAAATAACATTAACTTAAACCAGATTGATTTTTATCAAATTAATAATGTTGATGCATGGATAAGGGATTATGGGCCTACTTTTTTAGTTAACAGCAAAGAAAGGAAGCTTGCTATGGTTAAATGGACTTTCAATGCATGGGGCGGCAAGTATGGCGATTTGAAGCCAGACAATGAGGTGCCTTACGAGATGAACAAAATAATGAAGCTGCCTGCTTTTGAGCCGAAAATTGTTTTGGAGGGCGGTTCTATTGAAGTTAACGGCTCCGGAACTTTGCTGACAACAGAGCAATGCCTTCTGAACAGGAACAGAAATCCGGGCCTGAAAAAAGAGGAGATAGAGCAATATCTGAAGGATTATCTTAATATTTCCAATATAATTTGGCTCAAGGAAGGCATTGCAGGAGACGACACAGATGGGCATGTTGATGATATAGCAAGATTTGTAAACCAAAACACAGTTGTTTGCGCTTTTGAAGACAACAAAAATGATGAAAATTGTAAAGTTTTGAGGGAAAATTACGGGGTTTTGAAAGATGCAAAGGATGAAAACGGCAAAAAACTTAAGGTCATAAAGCTTCCAATGCCGGGCTTTGTGGGGGATGCTAAAAGAAGATACCCTGCAAGCTATGCCAACTTTTACATTGGCAATGAAAATGTTGCTGTTCCAATTTTTTGGCATAAGAATGATAGGGTAGCTTTAGGGATTCTACAGAAACTCTTTCCAACTAGGAAAGTTGTAGGAATAAACTGCAAAGAAATGGTTTATGGTTTTGGAAGCCTGCACTGCATAAGCCAACAGGAGCCGAAGGTTTAAAATTAACTTTTAAAATAAAACTCTGTTAATATACTATTTTCGCTTCAGCCTTCAATGGTTTCATAGCCAGTCCAACTTCCATTCTCAAAGTTTCTGCCAGGTCGGTTTTTTCCCATGTAAAATCAGGGTCTTCCCTTCCGAAATGGCCATAGGCTGCTGTTTTCCTGTAGATTGGTCTTCTTAAGTTTAAGTGCTCAATTATCCATTTTGGAGTAAGCTTGAAGTGCTTCTTGACAAGCTCAACAATCTTTTGCTCTGGAATTTTATGGGTGCCGAATGTATCCACGTTGACTGAAGTTGGCTGGGCAATTCCAATTGCATAAGACAACTGAACTTCGCATTTGTCAGCCAATCCGGCAGCAACTATATTTTTTGCAACATATCTTGCAGCATAAGCCCCGCTTCTGTCAACTTTAGTAGGATCTTTGCCAGAAAAAGCTCCTCCGCCGTGCCTGCCTACTCCGCCGTAAGTGTCAGCAATTATCTTTCTTCCTGTAACTCCTGAATCGCCTTCAGGACCGCCAATCACAAATTTTCCAGTTGCATTAATGTAAATTTCAGTATTTTCATCAATCCATTTGCTGCACACGGGCTCTATTATCTTTTTTCTTATATCATTCCTTAACTGCTCTTCGCTTATCTTTTCCAAATGCTGCTGCGCAATAACAACTGCGCTCAGCCTTTTAGGAACCCCATCATGGTATTCCACGCTTACTTGCGATTTTCCGTCAGGCCCAAGATCAGGTATAACACCCTTTTTTCTTGCTTCTGCAAGTTTCATAGTCAGCCTGTGAGCCAGCATTATTGGCAATGGCATCAGTTCAGGAGTTTCAGTGCATGCATAGCCATACATCATTCCCTGATCGCCGGCGCCCTGCTCTTTTCCGTCTGATTCATTAACGCCCTGCGCAATATCCGGGGATTGGCCGTGTATGCTAACCAGAACACCCGCATCTTCATAATCTATTCCGTATTGGGGATTTGTATAACCTATCTCTTTCAGTGCTTTCCGTGCGATGCCCTGTATATCAACATAGCCTTTTGTTGTTATTTCTCCGGCAACAACAACCAAGCCTGTTGTAGTCAGGCATTCAACTGCAACTCTGGAATAAGGATCCTGCGCAAAAATATTATCAAGAATTGAATCGCTTATCTGGTCGCAAATCTTGTCCGGGTGCCCTTCTGTAACGCTTTCGCTAGTTACATATGTAATCTGTGTCATTTTACCACCTCATATTATAGAATATCATTTAATAACGTTTTTTATCCCATATTATAAAAATCTTTGTGAAAGAAATATTCCAAAAGGAATAATTTTAAATATAGGTTAGTATTGCTGTGTAGTTAATAGCACTATAGAATTTCAACACGTTCGCTACGCGAACAACATTTACACTCGGCAAAAATTGTACTGCCACTAATTTTTGCCTCGAATATTGCAATAAATTGGCGAAGCCGAGCTGTGGCATAAGCGAGCGAAAGCGAGCTTTCGCATGTCACTGGCAAAACAGCGAGGCTGAGCACAAGAGTTTGTTGCGAAGCAACGTATTGGAGTTAATATTTGAAAAACTAAATTAAGCCAATAAAAATGACTTATGAACTTGAAGAAATCAGGAAGATTAGAAATAAGCTTGGAATGACACAGACAGAATTGGCGAACCGGGCAGGAGTATCTCAATCTCTTATTGCGAAGATAGAAAGCGGCAGGATTGACCCCACGTACACAAAAACACAGAAAATATTCGCTGCGCTGAGCGAGTTGGAGAAAAAGGAGGAGATAAAGGCAGAGCAGCTGATGACAAGCAAAATCTTGAGCATAGGCTCAAATATTTCCATCAAGGAAGCGATTGATAGGATGAAAAAGCATAAGATTTCGCAGCTGCCGGTCATAGATGACAGCAAGCTGGTTGGCTTGGTGTCAGAATCAACAATACTTGAAGCTTTGCTTAAATCCAAAGGCACACAGGTAAAGGAAGTCATGCAGGAAGCCCCCCCAATTGTTTCAAAGACAACTTCAATTCAGGTTGTTTCAAATCTTTTGAAGCATTATCCGATGGTTATGGTTTCAGAAGAAGGCAGGCTGATTGGATTGGTTACGAAGTCAGATTTGCTTGGGAGATTGTATAAATCTTAACTTTTCCTCAATCCCTTCAGCTTCCCAAAATGATAAACCCTGCCCTCAACAACGTAAACATCAAAATTGCCAATGTTTTGCTTAAGAAAAGGACTCAAAATTTTATCTCTTAACAGGTCGGTTCCCTCAACTATAGTATTAAAGGATGGCTGAACTATCAGGTTCCTGCCCTTGTACCTGCCTTTAAGAAGGCATTTAAACTGCTCAACTCTTGGGCCTTCCCTGATGGAAACAGCAGGATGCTCATGGCCTATTATAATTGAATCTGCTTGCTCCAGCACTTCTTTGCCTGGAATCTTATTGCCATGGATTATCAGTGTTTTTCTTGGCCGTTTTATTGTTTTTTTAATTATTGGATTTTTTTTGTCATTGGGTTTATCCATTGATGGCTCAACAATGCAGTAGTCCAAGACCTTAACATTTCTTTTCTTAGCTATCGGCCCCAATATATTGTCATGATTTCCCTTAATTAATATTAATTCATTGCAGTGCTTTGCCAGCAAATCAATAAACTTCAGCGTATTCCGCCATTCCTGCTCAGATATAGCGCCAAACTCATGCTTCAAATCACCGTTAACAATAATTCTTTCAATCTTCTTGTTCTTTAAAGTTTCAAATATATTGTTCATCTTTGCAGTCATCTCTTTGAATTGGAGCCTTGGCACTAAAACACCCTGCTTGTTCAGGGCTTCTTCATAGCCAATATGAACATCTGCGATAACTAAGGTAGAATCAAAGTACAGGGCAAGATCCACAATCTCTATATGGGGCAATATTTTCATACATAGCAGAAATTCAGCTTACTATAAATAGTTTAAGAAAAATAAAAAAAAGAAAATGCTTTCAGTCGCCTTTTGCCAGCGCCCAAACTTCTTTCAATGCCACAACCACACTTGCCGGAACTACCAAAGCCAATATGCTGTTGAAAACTCCGCTTAAGTATGGCCCTATAAATTCGACACTGCCCCATGAACTAATTTGGGCATTCCCTGCATAGGCAACTATCACTAAAGAAACTGTCACCAATAAAAAGTCCTTGGTTTCCTTTCCTGAAACATTCAGGAATCCTACAACTAAGCCCAACACAATCAGCAATGACCAAAGCCATGCCTGTGCTTGACCTAATTTTGGTGCTGCTAAACCAAGCACAACAGCTATAATCACTCCAATGATAAAGGAGTAATTTCCAATCTGTTTTTCCATTCGGTTTCACCTCCTAAGCAGTTATCTACTTAGAGTATATACTCTTGAGAATACTACTATTTAAGACTTTCGGAATTTTCAAATTCCGGAAGCCGGAAAATTTAGAATTTTCGACGCTTTTGGAAAAATTATTTTTTAAAAAGTATAATTCAGCCTTATTTTGCTTAAATACAGCTTTAATGGCTTCTTTTTATTTATCAGGGTTTAAATGATTCATATCTTATTAAAAACAAATTAGAAATACCTTAAATTTAGTATATTAACTTTTAGTATTGATGCACCCCATTAGTTTAGTATGCCGCTCTAATCTTAAACTTTAGGAATAAACCATCCTTATGATTAACCAAAGAATCTAAAATAACTTGTTTGATTATGCCCATTTTCTTTCAATAAATCAAAAATTTTAAATATAAGTTCTATATAAACACCTTAATTAACATATCTAATTATAAAAATGATGGAGGTGGGATACTAAAATGGCAGGTAAAATGGGAGAATGGGCTTTCGTGATTGGTGTGCTGGTAGCAGTATTGATAGGGCTGTTCTCAAGTAAACTGAGCGGCGATGTAAAAGGCTGGCTAGTGTTGCTTTTGGTAGTGCTTGGCCTAATAGTTGGTTTCTTAAATGTGTCAGAAAAAGAATCAACACCATTCTTGGTGGCCGCAGCAGCTTTGCTAGTGACAGGAACTGCAGGAGACACGCTTATGATAATACCTACAATTGGTGATTACCTATCGGGTATTGTGAAAGCTATTGCAGTTTTTGTAGCGCCAGCGGCTATAGTGGTAGCCTTGAAATCGATAAAATCATTGGCTAGCGATTAAGGATTTTTCTTTTTTATTTTATTTTTTCTTAAAATGGAAAATGCTTTATATATGAACGACTCTTATTTGAAAGAGTTCGAAGCTGCTGTTGAAAGTGTTAAAGATGATAGGTTTGTAGTTCTGGACAAGACTGCTTTCTATCCAACTGGCGGAGGACAGCCTAATGATACCGGTTCTATTATTTGTGATGGTAAGGAGTACCCTGTCATTTACGTTGGCAAGTTCTCAGACAAAATAAGCCATGAAGTCGGCAAACCAGGGTTAAATGCCGGGGATAAGGTTATTGGCAGGATTGATTGGGGTAGGAGGTATAAGCATATGAGGATGCATACTGCAGCACATTTAGTAAGCTCAATCTTTCACAATAAACTTAGCGCTTTGATAACGGGCAACCAAATAGATGAAGACAAGACAAGAATTGATTTCAGTATGGAAAACTTTGACAAGGACAAGATAATAGAATATATTGGATTGGCGAATGAGCTGGTAAGGCGAGACATTCCTGTAAAAACATACTACTTGCCAAGAGAAGAGGCTATGAAAATTTCAGGTGTTGTAAAGCTGGCTGGAGCGTTGCCTCCGAATATACAAACATTAAGAATTGTTGAAATTCCGGGAGTTGATATTCAGGCAGACGGCGGCACTCACGTAAAATCACTTTCTGAAATCGGAACGATAGAGTTTGTAAAGGCAGAAAACAAGGGAAAAGATAACAGAAGGGTTTATTACAGTGTTAAGTAAAAGGATTCACAGCCTTAATCCATGGCATTTTGAAATCTTTGGCATTTTCTGTGTAGATGTTGAAAATTCCGTTTTCCCTCATTGTGGCTGCAAGCAAAGCGTCCCAAAACGGAATTTTGAATTCGGTGGAAATTTCTGCTGCAGCAATTATTGTTTGCGGAGTATGATTGATTTTCTTGAATCCTTCAAAGAATATTATGTATGATGCAAAAATTCTTGCCTTCTCAAAGTCAAGCTTCCCCTTCTTTGTAACAACAAAAATAAATTCAGCCAAATTTTGGGACGAAACAGCCAAATTTGTTTTGCCAAGCCAGCACTTATCAACAAGTTCCTTAGCCTTCTTATTTTTTGTATCATTGAGCTCTTCAGATGCATAAACAAGAATATTTGTGTCTATTAAAAAAAGGCTAGAGTCCTCTATCATAAATTTCCTCTCTGTTGAATTTCCACCCCTTTGGCAAAGAGTAAAGCCCTTTGTCCATCATTTCCATAGCTCTTCTTGCTATTTCTTCTTGAGTCTCGTCACGAACCCACTTTTTCAGCGCCTCTTCTACAGCTTTGCCAAGCACTCCTTTGCCTTGTCCCAGTTTTTTCTTGACAGTTTCCCTAAACTCTTTATCTACATCGTCCTTAACGCTTATCGTTATTATTGCCATACCATCTATTTAGATAGTTAAAGTATTTAAATATTTCGAAAATATAAATTAATAAATAATTCTGACTTTTTAGTAGTAACAAAATAGAAAGATTTATAAAGGGAGGGTCTCCTTACCATGTGGTGGTTTGATATGGAACTTGAAGAGATTATCCCTGGGAAAACTTACGATTTTGGAAATAATTTGAACAACGGAGTAGGTTTATTTTTCGATAGTTTGATTAGGTACGCAACCCTAAAGACATGCGAAATCTGTGATTTAAAATCAGAAGATGACTTTGAATCGGCTTTTAATTCAGCAATAGACAAGGGTATGGCAACTCAATTTATGAAAATTTATCGGTCAATTTTGAAAGCAGAATCTGATAGAAGCAAGTTAGCCCAGCAAGTATTGCTTGCAGCTAAAATGATGCAAATTGAATCTCCCAACTTAGAATATATGACATCCCAATCAATAAATTGAAATCGGTGTTCTATGCTCAACCAATCACTCCAGATTTTGAGGAAAATGCAGTATCCAACAGGGCTTTTTGCAGCCAGCAGAATGACTGTAAAGACAGGCTATAATCTTGCTTGGATAAGGGATAATGTTTACACTGCAATAGGGCTTGAAGCTGCCAATAAATATGGCATTGTAAGAAAAACATTAAGAGCTTTGCTTGACATTCTCCTGAAGCACGAAAACAAAATAGACTGGGCTATAAGGGAAAAGCCAAGGCACCATTACCAATATATCCATGCAAGGTATGATCCAATTACAATGGAAGAAATATGGGAGCAGTGGGGCAACAAGCAGAATGACGCAATAGGAGCATTATTGTTTAAGATAGGCGATTTGGAAGAAAAAGGAATAAAAATTGTAAGGAATGAAAATGATAAAAGAATTCTGCAAAAACTGGTCCAATACCTGCAGAGCATTGAATACTGGCACGACAAAGACAACGGAATGTGGGAAGAAAATGAGGAAGTTCATGCGTCTTCAATAGGCGCTTGTGTTGCAGGATTAAAGAAAATCAGCAAAATTGTTGATGTTCCAAAGGAGCTGATCAAGAAAGGAGAATCAGCATTAAACAAATTACTGCCTTGGGAATCAGAGACAAAAAAAGTGGACATGGCATTGCTGTCATTAATCTACCCTTATGGCATTGTATCAAAAAAGCAAAGAGACTCCATTTTGAAGAACGTAGAAGGCAAATTAGTTAAGGAAAAAGGCGTTATAAGGTATATCGGCGACAGGTATTACTACATGAACGGCGAAGCCCAGTGGACCAAGGGACTGCCGTGGCTTGCAATAATCTACAGGCAGATGAACAGGCCTGACAGGCACGCTTATTACATGAGAAAGACAATCGAGGCAATGAACAGGGACGGAGAGCTTCCTGAGCTTTATTACTCTGATGGAAAAGAATATAATGAAAACTGCCCATTGGCATGGTCGCAGGCGCTGTTTGTGGCAGGATTGGGGGATTGAAAAAATGCCAAAATTGACAGAGATACCTAGAGATGACTTGAGAAAATCTGATAGTTATGACCTAACTGAAAAATTAATGAATCAGGGTCACAGATTATTTAGAGGCGAACAATATACTCCAAATCTTGAAACTTCCAATTATTTTCTCCTTGAGCCAAATGCAAATCCGAATCAAGGTACGTTCAAACTTGATTATGATAGATTGTCGGACATGATAAGAAGCGCAATAGGCACATCCGATACGGACTCTACGTTGCCTCAGGGTTTATTGCCTGCTGCATATGGCCATATGATTGCATCCTCAGAAAAACTGTTGCCTTATTTGGATGAAATTATTGTTATGTACGATAGTCGCCTGATAGACATTAATGGAAAGTCCGGTCACGCATCAAATAAAAAATTATACGCACAAGTCAAAGCATTAAAGTTGTTGATTGGAAGACTGCAGAATCTTCCAATAGGCGAAGCCGTATTCCAAAAAACATTTGATAATCTAGTTAAATTCTCCAGTTATTTGAAAGAATCAGCACAGGTAGCTTCAAATACTGACAGCCAAATACAAACCCTTTACAGCCTTAATCTAATAGACCGACGTATGTTATTATAGAATGCCCAACCAAAGACAACCATTGGAAAATTTATCAAGAAGGGACTTCCTAAAATACGGTGTTGAATTAGGCGGAGGTGCTTTGGCTTCGATTTTAATGCCGCCTGCTGCAATTTCACAGGTGAAACTGAGTTTTTTTGAGGCATTAAACGGCGACGATAAGTCAAAACAGCAGTTTATAGATCAAATAGTGGCAGGCAAACAGCCTGAATATGTCATATCTGTTAAATATGCCACGCCTGAAATCCTGAAAGAAATTAAAGCAAGATTGGACTATGGGCCTCCTGCAGGAACTTATGCAGAAGTTTTCCCTGTTGCTTTGAATTATGAGAAAGAGTTTATACAACCTGCTCCAACTAATCAGATTGGCAGAGGTGTCAAAAGCAAGGTTTTTGTATATTCTGGAGCGTTTGTCGATTTGCTTAAGTTAAATGCTAGCATTCATAGATTTTTTCCTACACCGGAAGCTGTCCAAAGGCTTTATGATGATCACGAAATAGTCATAGGCAGTGAACTCACAGTCAACAGTTTTTCCCAGGCAGAATACTTCCATAAAGGAGTGCCGGGCTACCCATTGGAGTTATTTAAAGCCATGAAAGGAGGGGTAAACTACGAGCTCTACAATCTAATCATAGGAATGCTCTCATCAAGCAAAGCTTATAAGAATTTAATTAGCCACCCAAGATACGGCTTAAGCATATACATAACCTCTTTTGTGGAAGGTATTAGACACGTAAGTCGTGGTTATGACGAATTGTTGTCAAGCAAGGTGGCTGATGTTGAACCCGCTCTTGCAAAAAGATTGTTGAAGGACTTTGGCTCAAAGAAATTTTTTCCCGAGCCGCAGCAATATAAGAAATCATAAAATTATTTGAACAATTCGTCCACCATCTCGATGAACATCGAATTACTCCAACCTTTTTAATCAAGTTAAAAAGCTTGACCAAAAAGCCAGCAAGGAATTGCTTCGCAATTCACTGAAATAATTCTTCTATTAATTCTATAAACATCGCATTGCTCCACGCCTGGTTGAAGCAGCCTTTGCTTGAGAGTTCTTTTGCAGAGCTTATCTCAGAATGGCAGCCGATGCAGCCTTTCCATAAAATCTCTTCAGTGCTTGCTTTAATTATTTTTTTAATCTGATTCTTAAATTTATTTTCGTTAATGCGCTTTAGCGTCAATGCCGCAAGATTGTTAATCCAAAACCACGAATCGCCTCTATGATAGCTCTTTATGTCTTCTCCTGTGTTATCTTCACAATACAAGGGACTATCCTTGCCTATTGTGGACAATCCTCCCCAGTCCAGCCATAGGCTTTTCAAGGCATTATCAAAACAGACTTCCCATTCCTCTTTAGACAATAATTCAGGGTAAGCATAAGCAGCAATAAAAATATTCGGCCTTATCGTAAAATCTTTCAGGCCGTCAGCAAGAATTTTGTGATTCCAGAATCTTTGCCTTGCCTGAAGCTTCAGCACGTTTTCCATGACCTTGTATTTCTGGTTTTGAGTAATCTCAAACATCAGACAGTACATCTGCAGTTTAAGAGCCTGCACTTCTATCCTTATGCCTTCTCTCTTATCATCCCCAAAAGTAGTGTCCATCCACGTTTCATTTACATCATTATGCTCAAAATTGCTTTTTGTATGATTCCTTAGCAGGCCGTTTATTGATTTTTCAAGGGAGCTTTCTATTTCATAGACTGCCTTGTGGTGCCAGTCTTCTCTCTTGCTTATGACTATGCTGCATTTCCTGATATACTCTTTTATTCTTTCCGGGCTGGTATTCTTGCTTTGCTTGATAACATTCATTGAGCTTTTTATCGAATTTATAATCTGCTTATTCCTGTTGATTTTCTCAGCCATATCTTTGCATCTCAAAAACAGCCAGCCGTGCGCATCTGCGCTTCCCAAATCAATTAAAGGATGTTTGCCAATTAAGTTTGGCAGCCTGCCGTCGCTGTTTATTCTGGTTAAATAGCTAAAAAGCATTTTTTCAGCAAGCTTGCTGTTGATTTTTGACAAAGCCTTCAAAGAGGTTAAAGAATCCCTGGACCAGAACTGGAAGAACCACGGAAGCCCTGCAAAAACCCCGTAATTGTCCTTATCCTCAACAATCAGTTTATTCAATGAATTAAACGCATTAATATACGCTACCTTAAGCTCATTGCTTATTCTGTCATTTTTTATTATTCTCTTGGCAGACTCATTTTTAATAATGCTGAAAAAATGCTCCTTCTCTTTGTTCTTTATGGCTTCAAGGTTGCCAAAAACGTGCAAGCACTCGCTTATTGCCATGTTCTTGTTTTTTGACATTGAAAAAATAAATTTTGAGCCTTTGCATCTTAGGGCATTGTAAACATACCTCATAAATGGCGGCGAGTTTCTTTCCTTGTCAAAAGAATAACGCCTTTCAACCCATCTGTCATTTTTAACATAGCCGTCAACATCGCTCTTGACTGCCAGATACAAAACGAATTCCTGGATATCGCCGCTGGCATCCTCCCTCCTGTCGGTCTTTTTTGTGAACTTTATGATTATGCAGCCCTGCTCATCAAAAATCTCGTAATGCCTGCCCCACTGCCTGTTGTCATAAGATTCCTTGCAGTCCAGCACTATGTCAACATCATTTTTGCTGCTTAGCTCATAGACTAATGAATTCAAATGCGTCGGCATCAGAAATGATTCAATAAGGCTGTCCTTTTTTCTTTCTGTAAAATAAAAGCCGTTTGCAAGCCCGGAGACTTTGCCGTGCCCAATGACTTCAATATCATCCAAAAACTTGTACATCCACATTGTCTTGTCATCAAAATAGAACAAGCCGTTGTACCTTGAGCTTGGAGTGCCGTATAAGCTGCAATAACTTCCTTTCTTGTTTGTCAGCAAAAAGCCAACATTATCATTCACATTTTTTTTTATGCTCAGTATCCCCAGCTTATGCGCTACTTCCATATGCCACCCGTTACTTATAAGCCCTTTCAACAGCAGAATTGTGAGCCTCTACATAATTGAAAACAAAATTTTTCCAGTCAGCCATTGACGCAACTTTCCTTGCCTGCAGCTTGTTGGCTATTCTGTCGTCCTTTGAAAGCTCCGCAAATTTGAACATAACATCCACCAATTGGTTTACAACATCTTCCTCGCTATGGTTAAGCCTTTTTAATACGAAAATTCCAGGCGTGTCGCTTTGGGAGCATTCTGTGCAGAAATACCTGCCGAATCCTGCCAAGTCTGTCGTGACAGAGGAAACGCCTAAAGCTCCTGCTTCCAGCGGAGTATAGCCCCACGGCTCATAGTAGCTTGGAAAAATGCCAAGGTGGGAGCCCTGCATTGCCTCATAGTAATTCAGATTCAGCAGGCCGTCAGCCCCGCTCAAATAGATTGGGTAATAAACAATCTTTACAGGGTCCTGCCCGTCATTGCTTAGATTGGCAGAAATTATGCTTCTTAATATTGTGTCATTCTCGTCATAAAGGTCATGGGTTAATAATGGCGGTTTTCCCTTTTTGACAAACCTCGCTATCCGAGTTTTCATTTCCGCAAGAAAATCATCTTCAAAAAGGTTTTCCTTTGTGGTTTTCTTGTTGGTAACAAAAGAATAGATTATGTTTTTTTCCACATCGCCTATGACTTCTTCCAGCGCGTCTTTTATGTCCTGATAAAGAGTCTTGTTTTCAAGCAGCTCAGGCCTTATGTTCCTGAAATTGGCAGGCACCCAGATGAATGCTATAACTGTTTTCCTGCTTTTTAACTGCTTTAGCTTTTCGTTTAATCTGCCAAGCGCCTTTATGTAAATGTCAATCCCCTTGTCATGGAATTCGTATCTGCCGGCAATAAAATAAACCAATGTTTCATTTAAGTCGAATGCATAATAGGGGAAAAAGTAGTAAAGCATGAATTCCCTTATCCTGTCACGCTGAATCCTGTGCTTTATAGTAACTTCTTCAAATGTCGTGAATTTGCTAATGTCTAATCCATTAGGCAGGAGAACGTCAGGCTTTTTTTTCAGCAGATAAGAAGCCTCCATTCCGGTTATCTCACTCACTGTCGTAAACACATCGGCAAATGCAGCGGAATTCTTTTCAACAAGATGCTTTGCCTCCACGTTGTACTTATAAACCTCCTGGTCAGGGTTAATCTTATCCCAGATGTTGTACAAGTCAATGCTGGAATTTGCCAAAGTTCTTCCCAGCACAGTTGCATGAGTTGTAAACACACTTGCTATCTTCACATTCTTCTTTTTGAGATAAAGCAGCCCGGCCCCCGACAGCCATTCATGGAAATGTGCAACAATTTTTTTATTTTTGCAGCAGCCTGACAATTTCTCAATAAGCATTCCGACTGTATAAGCCCATACTACAGGCTCGTCATAATCCGGCTGAGCCCTTAAAGAGTCAACTTTGTACCAGTCCCACAGCTCTCTTTTTATGTCATTGGCCTTGGTTTTGTAATTAACAAAATCTATAAGAATAACAAACGGGCTGCCTTCGCTTAGCCATCTCCCAAAATGACATATTATCCCAGATTTTTTCAGTTCATCGAACGATGATTTGCATACTTCATTCGGCAATTCTTCCTGAAACTGCCCAATCGCGTTCGAGGCAAAATAAGGCCCTATCATAAAATAATTATCGCCGTAAATTTCAACCATCTTTGCAGCTTTTGACTTGACAACAGTGTAGATCCCACCTACCTTATTGCACACTTCCCAGGAAACTTCAAACAAAACATCCGCCTTTTTATCCATTGAGCGCATATTTTGCTTCTTAATTTATAAATCTTTGACACCACTTACGAGGAAATTCATATTTCAAGCAAAAAGCTTTTATACTTAAGTTCTATCTAAAATAGTTTAATCATCTATACTCTATAATCTAAGGGTGGTATTAATCAATAAAGAGGTTCGTACTATAAAAAGGACGTTTATCGAGATAAGAAACTCAATTCTTCTGTCGCTTGCTTCAGGCCAAAAAACCATAAACCAGATTTCCGGCGAAACACAGGTCAACTGGAAGACAGTTGAGCGGCATCTTGTCTACTTGGTTGGCAGAGGGTGGGCTCGCGAGGCGTTTAGTTCTGCTTACGTCAGAGTCTTTGAGCTTACTGCCTTCGGCAAGGACTATCTGCGCAAAAAGGTTTCAAAAAGTGTCCAGATATCAGATGACAAAATAATAAGCATTAACGGTGATTCAAGGCTATGAAAGTGCTAATGTTCGGCTGGGAATTTCCGCCGTTGAGCAGCGGCGGGCTTGGAACTGCATGCTACGGATTAACTAAGAGCCTAAGCAAGAAAGGGGCAGAGATAACTTTTGTGCTGCCCTATTCTTTTGATGCCGGCGATGCAGACTTTTTGAAACTGGTTTCAGCCAGCAATATAAAAATCAGGAAAATTGAGTCTGCCCTGCAGCCTTATATGACTTCGCGCGAATACAGAAAAACTTTAGGCAAAAAGCCAAGCCCGAAAATCTACGGCTCGACATTGTTTGACGAGGTTTACAGGTACACTCTTGCAGCGGAAAGAATTGCTGAAGAGGAAGATTTTGATGTAATACACTGCCATGACTGGATGACTTTTGGAGCCGGCATAAGCGCTAAAAGAAAAAAGAACAAGCCGCTGGTTCTGCATGTGCATGCCACAGAGCACGACAGGACAGGGGGCCATCAAGTCAACCAGTATGTCTATGACTTGGAAAGAAGCGGCATGCACAAAGCCGATAAGGTTATAGCTGTAAGCAATTTCACGAAAAATAAGATTATAACGCACTATGGCATACCTGAAGAAAAAATAAGCGTTGTTCACAATGCTGTTGATTTCTCTCAGCATTATTGTGATGAGAATTTTGAGATTAAGAAAACTGATAAAATTGTTTTGTTTTTGGGCAGAATAACCTTGCAGAAGGGCCCTGATTACTTCCTTTACGCTGCCAAAAAGGTGATGGAACATGAGAAAAATGTCAAGTTTGTAGTTGCAGGCTCCGGCGACATGGAGCCTTTCATAATTGAGAAGGCTGCAGAGCTTGGGATTGCCGACAAAGTGCTGTTTGCCGGCTTTCTTAACCAAGATGATGTTGAAAGGGCTTACAAAATGGCAGATATTTATGTCATGCCAAGCGTATCAGAGCCATTCGGAATAACTGCTTTAGAGGCAATGAAAAACAAGACACCCATCATTGTGTCGAAACAGAGCGGTGTGTCAGAAGTTGTGAGGCACTGCCTGAAGGTCGATTTTTGGGATGTAAATGAAATAAGCAACAAGATAATTGCGCTTCTGAGGTATAAAACATTGCATGAGACTCTTAAAGACGACGGATATTTCGAGGTAAAAAAGTTCAATTGGGACGTTCCTGCAGAAAAATGCATCCGTGTTTATAATCAACTAATTAGTAAAGGTTAAATATAAGAACAAAATCATTGAAACTTAACATTAAAGCAATAAACACCATAAATTAACATTAAATATTCAATAACAACAAATCATAAAAACCAATCCAAGCAACAATAAAAAATGAGAGCGACTTTTTGCTGTAAAAATGCAGATAGTAAACCGCATTTAATGTATTTGCGCCGAGGAGGAGCACAAAATGATTTATTGCTTCACAGCAGAATGCCAGTGACATGGTGAGCGAGATTGTCGCGAACCTCGCATGTCAGGCGCACAAGATAATGTGCGAAGCACGGATTGAAGAATAAAAATGATAAAAATAAACAAATAAAAAATGGTAAGCGTGTGCTTTTATTTCCAGCTGCATCAGCCTCCCAGGCTTAGGCACTACTCTGTATTTGAAGTTGGCCACCACAACGGCTATTTTGACGAGCACAAGAACGAAGCCATAATCAAGAAAGTAACCCATAAGTGCTACCTCCCGGCAAACAATTTAATTCTTGACTTAATCAACAGGACTGACGGAAGATTCAAAGTTTCTTACAGCATGACGGGAATTGTGCTTGAGCAATTAGAGAGGTTTGCGCCTGAGGTGATTGACAGCTTCAAGAGACTGGTTGATACGGGATGTGTAGAATTTTTGGACGAGACATACCACCACACAATCTCGTATTTATACTCAAAAGATGAATTTAAAGAGCAGGTTGAGCTGCACAACAAAAAAATAAGGCGGCTGTTTAATGTCAAGCCAAATGTTTTCAGGAATACCGAGCTTATTTACAACAATGAACTGGCAGCGTTTGTGGAAAATATGGGCTACAAAGGTATTCTTGCGGAAGGCGCAGATAATATACTTCAATGGAGGAGCCCGAATTTTGTTTACAGGCCAAAAGGAGCCAAGCATATGAAACTGCTTCTCAAGAACTACAGGCTTTCAGACGACATTGCGTTCAGGTTTTCTGAAAAAAGCTGGAAGGAATTTCCTCTGACAGCGCCAAAATACGCCCAGTGGATAAACAAGATTAACGGCAACGGAAATGTAGTGAACTTATTTATGGACTATGAAACCTTTGGCGAGCACCAGTGGGAAGACAAGGGAATTTTCGAATTTTTAAGGCACCTGCCTAGTGAGATATTAAAGCATAAGGACAATGAATTTGTCACGCCAAGCGAAGCGATAAAGAAATATTCTTCTGTTGCTGAAATTGATTTCCCCCATTATGTGAGCTGGGCTGATATTGAAAGGGACCTAAGCGCATGGCTCGGCAACAAAATGCAGCAGGAAGCGTTAAAATGCGTATACCTTCTGGAGACTGCTGTCAAATTGTCGAGAAATCCTGCCCTGATTGATGAATGGAGAAAACTGCAGACAAGCGACCATTTCTACTACATGTGCACGAAATGGTTCAATGATGGAGATGTCCACAAATACTTTAACCCTTATGACAGCCCTTACGAAGCTTTCATAACCTACATGAACATTTTAAATGATTTCAGGATCAAGGCGAATAAATTAAGCGAAGTGAAGGTTGTGGAATAAATTTTTTAAGATTGTCCACCGAATTGCATGGATTATAGTAAATGTTTACTGAGTCAAAATTAATTTACCGGCTTCTATTTTCCATTCCAATTTTTGGCCTTCTTTTAGGTTTTCAGCTTCTATTATCGGCTGTGGCACTGTAACAACATTGCTTTTTCCCACTTTTCTTAACTTCACTGTAAGAAGATTTTTCTTTCTTGCTCTTTCCATTTCCAATGCTTTCTGCGCATCAGACGGATTTATGATTTCTTCATTGCATTTGCTGCATTTCCATCCTCTTACTTCTATCTCTTTCCATTCTGTTCTTATTTTTTCCATCTTTCCGCCGCATTCGCATTTCAGCTTTAGATTTTCAAATTCCATTTTTATCCCTCATTAGTTTTTTGAACTTTTTACTTAGCGTAAATTCGCCAGCATGAATTAATTTGTAGTAATTTCCTAAGTCAACTACTACAACATTTATTACTTTATCTCCTCACTGAATTCCTCTTTCAGTAATGTTCTTTTTTCTTTTTCTGACTTCAAAGCCTTTTTCTAAGATTTCAGGAACTTCGTTCAGATTTACATTAATTTCACTTAATTCGTTTAAAGCTGTTTTAGTCGGAAGTATTGGTTTTCCTTTGCAAGTAAAATCCATAAAAGTCACCAGTGAGATATATCACTAATATATATCACAGATATATAAATGTTTTGGTTTTTAACGAATAAAATAGGCGAACTTTGGGACGGCGGGAACGCCAGAAGTTTTTATAATATTTCAGATTGTCGCCGATTTATAGAATTACTGCGAAGCAGACAAAATGTCCGAAGGACTAAAGTCAGGGGCTGTTATACATTTTTCAAGTTTTTCTCCATTGGCTAATCCTTATTTCCCTTCATACGCTTTCTTTAATTTTCCAATATCAAGTCTCTTCATTAAGGAAACTGCTTCGTTGAAGGTAAAATTGTGTTCATGAGCACTGTCCATTGCTCCGAAATCATGACCGAGAAGCTTGAAACCAGCGTACTTTACAGTCCCTTCCTTATCTGGTTCTTCACTTTTCTTATATCTAAGAATGCCGTCAATTGATGATTCCTTAAATATAGAAGGTTAACTGCTTCTTCTGCATTATCATCAAACCATAAACAAGGTGGTATTTTTTGTGTCATTTTTATTCCTCAATTTTCCAAGCAGGATTCCAAACCATTAGTTATCTTGGCACCAGCTTTCTCTGCTTGTCTCATCACTTCGTCCACCTCTTTTTTACTATTTAGAAGATGACCGATTGTGAACTCAGTTGCACTTGGCGGATTGAAAGAAATTTTAGCATCCCAAGAAATTTCTTTTCTGGAATAAAGAGCAAGTTTTAATCCATTCTGCAAATCAAAGAAAACGACAGCACCGTGTTCAAACTCTGTCCCTACAATGCCTTGCGTCTTCAAACCCAAGCCATCTCTATAAAATTTCAATGATTTTTCTAAATCCTCAACACCTATCGTTAAAACATTAATTCGTGGTTTCATAACATAATTTTCCTCTTTTATCAATTTTTATTTTTCATCTCCTGTGGCATTTTGCTTTCATCCATATAGAACACTTCCCAAATATGCCCATCAAGATCCTCAAAAGCCCGTCCATACATCCAGCCATGATCCTGTGGCTCTCTTGGCTCTTTGCCTCCTGCTTTGATGGCCTTGCTTACCAGTTCGTCTACCTTTTCCCTGCTTTCTACAGCCAAAGCCACAAGTACTTCTGTGCTTTTTTTAGCATCCGCAATCTCCTTTTTGATAAACGTTTTGAAAAATTTCTCCACCAACAGCATGGCAAACATGTTCTCTCCAATAATCATGCACGTTGCATTTTCATCAGTGAATTGCGGGTTAAATTTGAAACCCAGTTTCGTAAAGAATGCAATTGACTTATTAAGGTCTTTTATCGGCAAGTTCACAAAAATTTGCTTTGCCATAGCAAAAGATAAGTTTGAATGTTTATTAATCTTTTTGTTCTCAGCCCCCCAACTTTTCTTCTTCACAAAGGTGACAATCTCGTAATTAGAGGTAGGTGGTAGCTGAACGCGAGCGTGTTCTCGCACGCAACTCAGAGTTCAAAGTTCACTTTTGTTGAAATTAACATAAAAAAACCGCAAACTATAAAAATAACAGGGAATACAACACTTAAAAGAGTGTGATATAATGGGTAAAAAAAGAGGAAAGAGCTCCGGCACTGGTAAATCTGATTCTAAAAAGCCGTTTGAAACAGTTGAAGTCATAATAAAAAAGAAGGTTCTTGGAGAGGCTCCGGAAGAGCATCATTTTGTCGTTGCCGATGGAAGAAAGCTGAAGAACATCATCGAGCTGGCAGACGCGCTTGAGACAATGAGCGAGGAGATATTTAGTCATCATGCCAACGAGTTCAAGAATGACTTCAGCGCATGGGTCAAGGATGTTTTTTACGACCACAGCCTTGCAGAGGATATATCAAGGGCAAAAAACAGGCTTGAGACCCAGATTGCGGTTTTAAGGAGATTAGTTAAAGAATTGATGTAAGCAAAATGGCCGCAAAAGACAACGTAAAAGGATATTTGAATGATGCAGCGCCTGAGCAATGCTTCTGGGTAAATAATGGGCCGATACTCAAAAATCTTGAAGAATTGGCAAATGCGCTGATGCAGATGAATGATGACACATTCAGGCATCATGTAAACAACAACAAGAATGACTTTAGCTCATGGGTAAATGATGTTATTGGTGACAAGAAGCTCGCAAACGAGCTGCTAAGCTCCAAAACCAAGATTTCTGCCGCTAAGAAGGTAGTGACGAGGCTCGGCTCTTTAAAAAAGAAAGCAGGATAGATTTTTATTCTTAAATTTCCGATAGATTTAAATATGACTAGCGGATATCAAGCCGAGCAATTATGGCATTGCAAGTGAATCTTTTATGCTGTTAGCCACAATAAAGGTTTAGGGGTGATAAAATGGATGAAGAGCAACGAGAATGCCCGAGTTGTGGTACTATTATGGAAGAAGGGGATGTGGAATGCCCTTCATGCGGAGAGAGCTTTATTGACGATGATGAGGTGCTTTAGGATTAATCGGGGTGAATCAAATGAAGATGTTTTTTGATGATAATGGATGGGATGACGACAGTGACAGTGACATGGATGATGATAGCTAAAATGGAAGAATACACAAAATACGAGCAGGCAAGGATTATCGGAGCGAGGGCATTGCAGATTTCTATGGGCGCTCCTTTTGAGATAAAGCTTAATGACGACGATCTTAAAAAGCTTGGTTACAATCCGGTTGAAATAGCAAAGCTTGAGTTCAGGCAGGGCTTGATACCGATTGACATTAAAAGGCCCATGCTGGGAAAATTCAAGAAAGACATGGCGCCAAAGCCGTTTGACCAGACAAAACTCGAGTGAATATGGGAAGAATAAAAACAATGCTTGTCAAGAATATAGCCAAGAAGCTTATCAAAGTGCATGCCCAGGAATTTACTCCAGAATTTGGAAAAAACAAGGAGCTTGTTGAAAAGTACACAAATGTTTCTTCGGCAAAAATGAGGAATGTGATAGCAGGATATACTGCAAGGCTTATAAAACAAAAAACAATTCTTGAGAAAGAGCCCAGAAGAAGGATGCATGAAGAGGATTTGAGCAAGTTCTATCAGTGAAATCCTAATCTTCTTGCACCTTATCAATAAAAATCAAATACTCATCTCTTGAATTTCTCTTTCAGCTTTTTATCGACTACATCTGGCACAAAGCCTTTTACAGAGCCTCCAAACATTGCAATCTCCTTGACAATGCTGGAGCTCAGGAAAGCATAGTCATCCTTCGTCATAAGAAAAATAGTTTCAATATCATCTGCCAACTCCCTGCTTATCAACGCCCTTGAAAACTCAAACTCAAAATCAGAAATAGCCCGCAATCCCCGGATGACTACATTTGATTTTTTCTTCCTTACATAGTTCAGGAGCAGGCCGTCGAAATGCTCAATTTCCAGCCTGTTATTATACTCTTTTAAGGCATCTTTCAGCATTCCAACCCTCTCTTCAGAGGTGAAAGTCGGCCCTTTCTGCGGGTTGTCGCCGACGAGAATATAAACCCTGTCGAACAGCTTCAGAGCCCTCTCAATGACGTCAATATGCCCGTTTGTCAGCGGGTCAAAGGTTCCTGGATAAACTGCAGTTCTCATTTTTATGTTTAGCAATCAATTAATTTTTAATCTGCCTTCGGCAATTTTAGTGCTCGGTAAAATTCTTCTGCCATTGAATTTTACCTCGCCTATTTATTCATTTCCCTCTAAACTTCTGATAATCTTTACAACTTGCTTTTCCAAACGCTTCAAATCTTTGTTGTTGTCAACCACAAAATCTGCATGTTTCAGCTTTTCCCGAAGAGGCATCTGAGCATTTAAAATCTTTTCTATTTTTTCCCTTGCATATATCCTGCTCAGCCTCTTTATTACATTTTTTTTATCGCATTTGACCACTATCACCGTATCGGCGAGATTTTTTGCCTTGGTTTCCAGCAGCAAGGGAGCGTCGATTATTATCTTTGCATTTCCTACGCATTTTTTTTTAATTTTTGAAATTTCATTCTTAATATTTTTTATAATAATCTGGTGCATTACTGAATTTAATTTTTTCAGCTTTTTATCGTCGTTAAAGACAATATTGCTTAATCTTCTCCTGTCAATATTTTTGTTTGCGTCAAGAATTTCATTCCCAAATGCAATTATCAATTTTTTATAAATGACGGAGTTTTTTCCCATTAGCCCATGAGATATCTCGTCTGCATCAATCCTGCTGTAATGATGCCTGCTGAACAGCTTTGCAACTGTTGTTTTTCCCGAGCCTATTGAGCCAGTTATGCCGATTATCATCTTTTCATAATAGATTGCGAAGCTTATAAAAATTTCGCTTTAACATGATAGTTCATAATTAAACGCAATTGAAAATGTGTTAAGTGGTTGTAAGTTCAATATTACCAAGGACTCGCCTATTACGTAGAAAGGGACAGCACTAATAGTTATCGGTAATTTTTTATAGTTAATGTTTAATGAGTATAGTTTATGTTGACTAAGAAGCTCGCTTTCAATCTTGCAAGATTTTCAGCACTTACATTTGCAATATTACTAGTCCCATTCCTTCTTCTTGTATCAATAGAAAAAAAATTTACCGAAGAAACACAAAAAATATTATTAATAGCTATGAGCCAGTATGGTTTCTTAATTACAATCTCGATTTTAATCGGTTATCTCTACTTTTCAAAAACTGAAAAAGCTGATAATTTAACTAAATACACAAGGTTCCTTATCATTATATCAATGATATTAATGGTGTTCACATTCTTCATTGACTTAATCGGTATTGAATGGTCAGATAAATGGTTAAATATCTTAACTATCTTCGATAGTATAACAATGATTATCTTTTTTGGTCTATTGATGACTTTTCTTTCAAAGCATAAGATTATAAAATTATTAGTTATTTTTGGCATATCCTCGGCAATTATTTCTGTTATAAACTTACAAGGATACACCATTTCAAATTCTCTACAGCCAATAATTAGAATATTTTTGTCTTTATTTTTTTTACTAATGTTATGTGCTGAAATAGTATTAACAATTTTAGTGAACATTTGGCATTACAGATTTTTCACAAAATTAGTAAAGAATAAACACTTACGCTAATGTTGCCCCTTCTGAATTTACTTGATTGTGCTTCGCACTTAATAACTGCTAGTCCTTCCTTTATACTCTTCGGACGAATTTTGCCAGAACTTCGTAACTGATATAACAACCAATTAATCATTTCTCAACCTTTATCTTCGCCATTATCTGCTCGTGCATTCTTTTGACGAACTCCGATTTGTCCTCAATCTTCATGATGTCGGTAAATCCCTGCAGCACAATATTGAACGCAAATGGTGACGGCAGACTTGTACGGATTTCCTTAATTAATATTTTTTTCTCTTCAATGCCTTCAATAACCTTTGTGGCATTGTCTATATCCATTAAATCTTCCAAGACTTCCCTTCTTGCCTCCTTCAGGATGCAGAAATTCTGGTTTATCCTCCTTACAGCATTAAGAAGAATCATCGAGCTTACCTGCTGCCTGCCGACCCTTTTCTGATGCCCCATATAGCTCCTTAAAATCATCATTGCACGTGAGGCGCAGTGCCTGAACCTCCTTTTCAGGACTTCGGTATGCTCAATCGCCATATCAAGGACTTTTCTAAGCTCTTTTGACTTAATTAAGTTGAATGCCTGCATTATGTTGACGCTTTTGTCGGAAGCGACATAAAACCCGTTGTCATTAATCCCTATCTCAACATCCCTGTGCTGTGTTCTTGCTATTGCAAACGCGACAGCCCTTGAAAGGCAGTCATTCACTCTTCTTCCATAAAGTGTGTGGAAAGCGACATATTTTCTCTTGCTTTTGTCGTCGCTATAATGCTCCACTATTATCCTGGAGTGAGATGGAATCTCGGCGTAGCTGAACTGCTCGTAAAAATACCAGTATACTGATTCGGCAGAGTTTTTGTCTACATACAGGTAGCTGTTGATGAAATCCAAAATCTCTTTCTTTGGCTTGTGGGCGCAGAACATCTCATTCATAAGCTTCCTGAACCTTCCGATCTCCAAAGCGAGGTCAAAGCTCAATGGAAGCATTTCCGAAAACCATGAAGGTATTGTAGGCGGCCTGTAAACAGAAGCGTTTACGTAAGCGACCATGCCTTTGGCATACAGGAACTCATACCTCTCACCGCCCAGGACGAAAACATCTCCGCGATGCAGCCTTTCGAGAAATGCCTCATCTATCGCCCCTATCGGCTGCTCCCCGACTTTTACTGTGATGTAAGACTCTTCCGGAATAGTGCCTATGTTAGTCATGTAAATGACCCTTGACATCTTGCCTTTTCTTCCGATTTCCTGTGTGTCCTCGTCATACCATATCTTTGCATAAATATGCCTGTCTTCCAATGATATGTACTTTCCTGAAAGGTACTCAAGAATTTCGATGAAATCCTTCCATTCAAGCTCGCTGTAGCAATAGCTTTGCTTTATGATTCCGTAAATCTCACTTGTTTTCCATTTTTGCTCGAGGCTCATGCCGTGTATCTGCTGCGCCAGAACATCAAGGCAGTTTTTTGGAATATGTATCCTGTCAATCTTTTTCTCGATTGCCGATTTCATTAGGACAGCGCACTCAACCAAGTCATCCCTGTCAAGAACAATAATTCTTGCCTTTACAGTGTCGTGCAGCTTATGGCCGGATCTGCCGGCTCTCTGCAAAAACCTTGCAACGGACTTTGGCGAGCCCAGGCATATAACCAAGTCTATATACCCAATGTCAATGCCTAATTCCAGCGACGTGCTGGAAACAATTACCTTAAGCTCCCCTTTTCTAAGCCTGTCCTCAATCCTGTGCCTTAGGCTTTTTGACAATGAGCCGTGATGAGCGCCTATATTTTCCGTGTACTTTCTCGGGAACTTTTCCTTGAGGTGATGCACCACTCTTTCTGTTGCAGACCTTGTGTTAGTGAAAATCAAAGTGGTTTTATGGCTCTGAATCAATTCATCAATTAATGCGTACATTGAGTTGTGCATGATAGAATGCTCGATGTCAACCAAATCCGGAACTGGCGACAAGACTTTCAAGTCCATGTTTTTAAGGAACTGCACATCGACAATCTTGCAGTTTCTGAGCTTTCCCTCTTCACAGCCCACAAGAAATTTTGCAATCTCCTCCAGCGGAGCGATTGTCGCGCTCAATCCGACCCTTGCCATTGACGGCGAGATTCTGTCCAGCCTTTCGATAGACAATGACAGATGGACTCCCCTTTTGTTTTCCGCCAGGGCATGAACCTCGTCAATTATGAGCCAGTCAACATTTTTAAGCAAGTCCCTGAATTTTATTGAGGAGAGTGTTATTGCCAAGCTCTCAGGTGTTGTTATCAGTATATGTGGGGGGTGCTTCAGCATTTTAGCCTTTTCCGAGGCTGAAGTGTCGCCTGTCCTCACAGCCACTCTAATGTTTAATTTTTTGCCTGCAATCTTTTCCATCTCCTTTAACGGCTCAACAAGATTTATTTGTATATCATTGCTTAAAGCTTTCAGCGGAGAGACATAAACACAATAAATTCTATTTTCAAGAATTCCCTTTTCGCTTGCATCAACCAGCTCATTCAGGATTGAAAGGAAAGCCGTCAGAGTCTTTGTTGCTCCCGTAGGAGCGCTGACAAGTATATTGTTTCTTGAATGAATCTCCATCACGCCAAATAACTGAGGCATTGAGAACTCTTTAAATCTGCTGAAGAACCACTTATCTACAATGGGGTTCAAAATGTGCTTTATCTGCTCAGGCTTGTATGGTTTTTCTGCGTATGTTATCATTCTATTTACCGACGATAAATTAATGTTTTCTATATTGAAAATAAATATACTTACTTAAAATGTTACTAAATGATAATATGTAGAAATTTATAAAGATTTGGCTGCGCTATCAAGGCCAAGTAATTCTAATTCTTCCTTTAAACCTATCTCTCCAGCTTCTTGGACAATTTTGGAGTTATCTAGAACTTCATATGGAACAATTTGTATGTAGGTATCTAAAACACGGACAATTTGTTCAATATCATCATATTTTAAAGTAATGCTGTCACTTCTCCCCAGCTTATCATATAACAACCTTACAATATGTTGTGAATCTCCCGTGCTAACTGCCATCGGTATATAGAACTTTGATGCAAGATGCTCTAATCCCTTTTTTCCATACTTCTTCAGTTCTGAAACCGCTTTACGTGCAGTTCCTAAACTCTCCCAAAACTCAGGAGTATCCCCCTGCATTGTGATTGATTCTCCTGTCATCAAAGGGATACTTGAAAAATAGTGTTCTGCATGTCTTAATTCATGGTCACGCATATCTTCGATTAACATAGAGGAGTTTATAAAATTTTTGGTGAGGTATGAGAACTAAGGCTTCTAAAAAACTAAATCTTTATAAATTAATGAAGATTTCCAAGTCATGCGCTAACTCAACTTAGCCGTTCTGACACCGCAAGGTGTGAAAGAAAAAATACAATAACAAAATAATTTCAAAAATCACGAGAGCGACTTTTGAACGTATCAGCGTTAAAAGTAATCCGCTTATGATTTTTAAAGTTAACAAATAAGCACGGAGGGGGAGCAGGAAATGATTTATTGCTCCGCAGCATAATGCCGACGTGCCAAAATATTGTCGCTGAAGGCGACGGATTGAAATAAAAATAGAGATTAAAACTTAAAACAAAAAATGGCAACAATGTACGATGTAGATTCACAGGAGATGATTCAGAAGGCAGCAGAGGAGTTGAAAAAAATTCCTGAAATAAAGCCGCCTGAATGGGCCAAATTTGTCAAGACCGGAGTTCACAAGGAAAGGCCTCCTGCAAATAATGACTGGTGGTTTATCAGAACAGCTTCTGTCATGAGGGCAGTGTACAGGCTTGGTCCTGTCGGCGTTTCAAAATTGAGGACGAAATACGGCGGCAAGAAGAACCGTGGAGTCAAAAAAGAGCATTTTTACAAGGGTTCAGGAAATATACTCAGAAAAGCGCTGCAGCAGCTTGAGAAGGCAGGGTTTGTCAAATTTGTTGAAAAGGGCGTGCACAAGGGCAGGATTGTGACCCCTAAAGGAAGGGCATTCCTGGACAAGATAGCGACGCAAATGCAGGGCATAAAGCCGAAGCACGAAGTGAAAGTGCAGGAAAAAGTTGAAGTCAAGAAAGAGATAGTTGAAGTGGCGCAAGAGCCGAAAGCCGTGAAAAAAGCCGAAGTCAGAGCCCAAATAAAAAGTGCCATCTAAAAAGACAATTTTTAAAAATCTTTAATCAAAAATGCCGACACTTGACGAGATTAGGAAAAGAAAGCTTGAGGAGCTGATGCAGCTTCAGCAGGAAAAATCACATCAGCAGGCGCAGGATCAGGCGCAGATGCAGCAGCAGATTGGATACATGGAAGAGGCTGTAAAGCAGTTCTTCACAAAAGAGGCATTAGCGAGATATGGGAGTTTAAAAACTGCCCATCAGGAGAAAGCGCTTCAGTTGCTTTTGGTTTTGTTTCAGGCGATACAAAAAGGACAGATTCATGGAAAGATTGAGGATTCCCTGTTAAAAAAAATTTTGGAGCAGATAACCCCAAAGAAGAAGGAAATCAATATCAAGAGAGTCTAAGGTTGATTTTTAAAATTTTAATTATTGTTTGAAAAATAAAAGTTTATTGGACGTGCCCATTTGGCAAGGGCAAGAAGAACAAAAACAATAGAAAAGAAAACATTAATCAAAACCCATTAACGATTGAGCATTAACTAAACCATAAAAAAAGAAATTAAATAATCAAAAATAAAATGGCGCGGTATAAGCATCCAAGCAGGAAGAAAAGGCTGGCAAAGTTCAGGAAGCAGACCAGGTGGGCCCCTTTCTGGACAGTACCTAAAATATACGGAAAGACGAGAAGAGTGCATCCGGGCAGGCACACCAAGATGAAGAGAAGCTGGAGAAGAAGTAAGAACAAGGCGTGAAAATGACAACATATATGGAAGAACTTACGGGCATAAGGGGACCAACATCACTGATAAAGCAACCTATCCAACACGATGGAGCAACTTTTTATGTAACTATACTCACGGACAAAAATAATTATACAATAGTTGTCCGTTCGTAATGAGTAAAGGACATATTTTTGTCTAAAAACTTGTGTCCTTTACTATACAAGCGTTACCGATGGGATGCTTTATGCGTTAATAACCGCTGACGAGAAGAGAGGCAGTGTTGATAATGCTTTAAAGAAGAAGATAGAAGAAGCAATAAACACTATTGAAGAAAGCAATTTTCGTAAAAGACCAGGCACTATGTGCCGACACATAGTATACAAAATTTGATGAAATGGCAAAGAAAGAAGAATCACCAAAAAAAGTACTGGAAAGGGTTTACACAATCCCGCTTAGAAGGGAGACTCTGAAGGTTCCCCCGTTCAAGAAAGCAAACAAGGCGATGAAGGCAGTAATCGAATTTGTTTCAAAGCATATGAAGTCAAATGAAATTGCTGTCGGCAAATACCTGAATCTTGCAGTATGGACTCACGGCGCCAAAAACCCGCCGCATAAATTAAAAGTCAACGCAACCAAGGACGACAAAGGAAAGGTTTTTGTCGAACTTGTAGGCGTTCCGAAAGAAGAGCCGAAAGCCGAGGAGAAGAAAAAACCGTCCAAAGCGGGAGAAAAAATAACCAAGGAAGCGGAATTCAAGGAAAAGACCCAGGAAAAGCTCGAATCAGAATTAAAGGAATCCAAGGAAGAAAAAGCAGAAGAAGCGAAGAAGATTGAAAAGGAAGAGATAAGGGAGCTGCAGAAAGAGCATCCAAAGCATCATGCCCCGAAAATGCCAGCAATGCCAAAGCAGCAGGAAGCGCATCCGACTGCGCCGAAGAGCGTTTAGCAAAATCAATTAACTTTATTAACCAAAAACGTATTCTCCGTTTATGCAATCATTGCTTCCATTCGAAAGAATAGAAAGAAAAATTCTCTTAAGAAAAGAAGCTGAAACAGACGAGAGATACGGCTGCAGGCCTGAAGAAAGAAAAACTGAAGAAACAATAGATTATGGAATTGTGAACATAGACAAGCCTAAAGGGCCCACATCACACCAAGTATCGGATTATGTTCAAAAAATACTGCACATAAACAAGAGCGGGCATTCTGGGACCCTCGATCCAGCAGTGGTCGGTGTTCTTCCAGTCGCTTTAGGAAGAGCCACGAGAATTGTCCAGACACTGCTTACAGCAGGAAAAGAGTATGTTGCGATAATGCATCTCCATAAGGATGTCGATGAAAAAACCTTGAAAGAAGCAATCAGCAAAAATTTTATAGGAAAAATAAGGCAGATGCCGCCGTTAAAAAGCTCTGTCAAAAGGCAATTGAGGACAAGAAGTATTTATTATCTTGACATTCTGGAAATAGACGATAAAGATGTTTTATTTAAAGTCGGGACTGAGGCGGGAACATACATAAGAAAATTAATCCACGACCTTGGGCAGAAATTGGGAACAGGAGCGCATATGGCGGAGCTTAGGAGAACAAAGGCAGGCCCTTTTGACGAATCAACTTTGTTCACGCTGCACGAATTGACTGATGCCTATTATTTTTGGAAAGAAGAGCAAAATGAAAAGTTTCTAAGAAAGGCAATCCAGCCTGTTGAGAATGGTGCAGACCATCTGCCTAAAATTTGGGTTTTTGACACGACAGTTGAAAGCATCTGCCATGGTGTTGACTTAAAAGTTCCCGGCATAAGCAAGCTGAACGATAAAATAAGCAAAGACGAAGTTGTTGCAATAATGACATTAAAAAATGAATTAATCGCCTTGGGCGCTGCGCAAATAAGCTCAGAAGAAATGATGCTTGAAAAAGGAATTGCAGTAAGGACAGACAAAGTGTTTATGCAGCCCGGAATTTACAGGATTGGGCAGTAGTATTCCCCCTTTTCCCAAATCCAAACCTATATGGGATCGGCCATTCGGGAGAGTTAAATTTAAATATTTGATAGGTAACATCAAGCTGATTAAAATGAAACCGACACTTGAGTGCCCTTTGTGCGGATCAGAGGTTGATGTGCAGGAGGGTTACTGCCCGGAATGCGGCGAGACTCTGAAGAGAGAGGAGTAAAAACAAAAGGCATATCCTTAAGCTAATTCTTGAACTGGGTGATTTTTATGGCAGAAGACGTTGTGAAAAAGAGCCTGAAATATTCGCTTTATGACGGGGCTTCTTTTGCGGTTATGGACGGGCTTACAGCTTCTTTCCTGACTCCTTTTGCAGTTGCGCTGAATGCTTCTGTCGGGATGATTGCAGCGCTGACTTACATTCCCCAGATAGTTGGGGCTTTTATTCAGCTTTTTGTGGCAAAGCTTCTTGAAGTTATGAAAGACAGGCGGAAGATACTCGTTATCAGCTCTTTTTTGCATGCAATATTATGGATTCCATTGCTGCTCATCCCCTATGCAACGCCAAACCAGAAATACCTGCTTATTGTATATGTATCACTGCAGGCAATGCTTGTTCAGATAATGCAGCCGATAGGCAATTCCCTGCTGGGCGACATAGTGCCGACTTACGAGAGAGGCAGGTTTTTCGGGCTTAGGAACAAGATTATCGGCGCTGCTTCTTTTGTGTCTGCTTTGGCAGCCGGCTTTATATTAAACTATTTCTCTTTAAAGAATCCATATTTGGGCTTTTCAATTTTGTTTGCTCTTGCATTTATCGGAAGAACACTCTCCGGTGTTTTCAAATCCATGATAATGAATCCTCAGCCTGATTTGGCTCACGAGGAAAAGTTCTCGCTTTTTGACTTTGTGAAGAGGATGGACAAAACCAACTATGGCCATTTTGTCAGCTACATCACATTGTTTAAGTTTGCAACAAGCATAGCAGCCCCTTTTTTTGCCGTCTACCTCCTTAAAGACTTAAAGTTCACATACCTGCAGTTTACGATGACTGTTGCTGCAGAGCTTGTAGCCAGCTTTGTTGCGGTGGGGATCTGGGGCAGTATGATAGACAAGCGCGGCACAAAATCTATTCTATACATCGGCGGGGCGCTTACGCCGCTAATCCCTTTTTTCTGGCTTTTCTCTTCCAATTTTTATTATTTGATTATCGTTGAAGCATTCTCCGGAGTCTCGTGGGCGGCATTCAACTTAAGCTCTTCAAACTTCATATTTGATGCTGTAAAGCCGGAAAACAGGGTAAGGTGCATTGCATACTATAAATTCTTTGAAAGCATGGCAATTTTTGCAGGAGCTGCATTTGGAGGTATCTTGGTAAATGTCCTTCCAACATGGATTTTTCTTTCAAGCATCCCTCTTGTGTTTTTAATATCCGGAATCTTAAGGCTGCTTGTTTCACTGCTTATGCTGCCGACCATGAAAGAGGCAAGGTTGATAGAAATGGGCATCGGGCACTCCTTTTTTAAAAGATACCTTACCATAAGGCCGAGCGAAGGGCTTGTCTTTGAAGTCATTGGCAAGTATCATAAGCATGAAGAGGAAAAGCATTATTCAAAGCAGCAATCAAAAGAGGACGCATTGAAAAAACCCGCAAAAAAAGACGAAAAAATTTATACAAAAAGACTGCTGAAGTTCATCGACAAAAATATTTCGCCCAAAAAACAGGAGCATGACATTACCGATATGCGCGAGATAGAGCACATAACAGAAGAGATTGAGAAGGGGAAAAGGTAATCAGCCTTTATAGTTTGGATTTTTTATGGGTAATGTATGTTTTAACACTGCAGTGCGCACATAATCAGATACTAAATTTCAACCATTGCGTTAAACTTTTTAAAACCGCAAATTATTTATAATTACAACCTAACTGAGCTGGTTAGGTGTGGGAAATGCCTTTATCGTTATACAATTGTTCAAGGTGCAAAAGGGAATTTAACTTTGAGAATATCAAATATGATCACAATCATAAACTGATATGTATAGGGTGCCTTGAGAAGCAGGGCAAGCTTGAGCGAAAGGAAAAGTTAACGCTTGAAAAGTCAGAGCAGGGCGAAACCATAAAATTCATCTGCGTATCGTGCAGGTTCAAGTTCTCAGTCAGGAAAGGCTCGCCAAAAGCCATAAAATGCCCTTACTGCAATAAAACAAAGCTGATGCTGGTCAAGAGGTACAAGGACGAGAATGATCTGATAAGGGATTCTTCAGACCCGAGGTTTGATTATTGAAACAAAAATTATAAATAGAACATAATTAATGTTCTCTTATGAAATATAGAATCATTTTAGAACAGGATGAAGACGGGATTTTCATGGCAGAATGCCCTTCTTTGCCTGGCTGTATATCCCAAGGTAAAGACAGAAAAGAAGCTCTAAACAACATTAAGGACGCAATCAAGGGATACTTAGAAAGCCTCAAGAAACATAACGAGCCAGTTCCTCCTTCTATCGAAGAAGAAATGGTAGAAGTAAATGCCTAAACTTCCACTCATTTCTGGAAAAGAGTTAGTTAAAGTTTTTGCCAAAGTTGGTTATGAAATTGACCATCAGACAGGTAGCCATGTTATTCTTCGGCAGAAAGATGCTCCGCACAGAAGGCTAACCATTCCCAATCATAATGAAATTGCAAAAGGTACATTAAGAGCAATAATAAGGGAAGCTGGGCTTACAAGAGAAGAATTTTTTGAAATTCAGGAGAAGTAAGTTAGAGTTTGATTATTGAGAAACTGCTTAATACCCTGCATCTACCCCCAATATTTCTTTCATTATTTTAGCTTGAGCTTTTTGGCTTAGCCCCTTCATTTCCATATAAGTTTTGATAGGATAAGTATATGACGATGAAAAACAAGGTGTTTCAAATGTAGTTCTTCTTGATTCATAAGCATTGCCCCTCAGAATTAAGCCATCTTTGATATGCTGTAAGAATTCTCCCGGATTCGGAGTTGAATCCAAATTTTCACTTGCTAATTCTTCAAGAATCATTGAGTAGGAATGCCCGAGGGGTGTTTCGATTCCTAAAGGATTTCCTTTTTTTCTTCCAACTCTTTTATTCCATAATACTCTTTCCGACAACTTTAATTCTTCTATCTGTGAATGATTTTTAAAAGCCATTTTACTTTGATTATTGATGAGTCCTACCTACAGCATAAAAAGCAAGGCACCTTTCTTTAGGATTTTGTTTTATTTGTTTTAAATAATATTCTTTCAATTCTTGTGCTTTCTCATAAGATAATGTTCCTAGTGAGCCTTGGATAAGATAACCTTTCTGACCAACAACTTCATCAATTGTTGCACCTCTCTCGCACAAGATTCTTTCTTCAATTGGTAATAGAGGCGTTGGAAACCATGCGATAATCATATCAAATTCGCCAGGTTTTCTCTCTCCTGGCTTAGGAACATCTCTTACACTTATCATTGTACAAAAAGGAAGTGTAACTCATCTTTTAAATCTTTCTTTTTCACCACTTCCCAATAGTCTGTCTTTCCATTTATAAACCAAATATTATATTTCAATATAGAAAATAACTCACTTTTCTTAGATTTTAATGATGTATACCAGTATACAAAATAGTAATCTTTATATACTAGTTCATATATTAAGACTACTCCAATTTTGAAAAAGATTGGGTTTTGAATACTTAAAAAAGGCTAAAGCTGAGGTGAATAAGATGGGAATGGATTTTGTTATTGAAAGTGCGCTAAAACAAGGAGTTGCGCAAAACGACGATTTGCAGGTAGGCCATGCTAATATTAAAGTGATTGGCTGTGGCGGAGCTGGCAGCAACATGGTGAGCTGGCTTTACAGGAAAGGAATTAGAGGAGCGGAAATAATTGCCTGCAACACAGACAAGCAGCATCTGGAGATTACTGAATCTGACAAGAGATTTCTGATCGGAAAAGAGCTTACAAGAGGATTAGGCTGTGGAGGATTCCCGGACAAAGGAGCCAAGGCTGCACAGGAGACTATTCAGGAAGTCAAAGATGTTCTGAAAGGCTCTGACATGGTGTTTGTATGCGCAGGAATGGGCGGAGGAACAGGAACAGGAGCTGCTCCTGTAGTCGCGCAGGTAGCAAAAGATGCAGGCGCTATTGTCATTGGAACAGTTACAATGCCATTCAAGATTGAAAGGGCAAGGATCGACAAGGCAGAATTTGGACTGCAGCAGCTAAGGCAGACATCCGACACAGTGATTGTAATTGATAACAACAGGCTGGTAAACATTGCAGGCAATTTGCCTGTGCAGCAGGCTTTTGCAGTTGCAAACGAGCTAGTGGCAACAATGATAAGAGGGATTGTAGAGACAATTGCAGTTCCATCACTGGTCAACCTGGATTATGCGGATGTAAAGGCAATAATGCAGGACGGCGGGGTTGCTGCCATCGGCGTTGGCGTTTCTGACACTACAAACAGAGTGGAAGAAGCTGTCAAAGGAGCTTTAAGCAATCCATTGCTTGAGATAAGCTACAAGGGAGCAACAGGCGCTTTGATTCATGTCGAAGGCGGCCCGGATATGACTCTTGACGAGGTAAACAGGATAGGCGAGCTGGTCACAGAAAGCCTTGACCAGGATGCAAACGTCATCTGGGGAGCAAGGGTTTCAGAGGCCATGAAGGGCAAGCTTGCTGTCATGACAATTATCACAGGCGTGAACTCGCCATGGATACTTGGAAAAGGAGACAAGAAAACAAGAGTGCTTGAGGCCAAAAAATTCAGCGACGAGCTTGGAATAGACTACTTCGCTGATTAAATTTAATTTTTTTATAATTTTTGAACATTTTGTTTAAAATAGGGTAAAATGGCTTGGCTCAAAAAGTCGCTACAATTTACTGGGAAAGTTAAAGAATTAGAGTTTAAACACATAAATTATGCTGAGTTAGTAATACCAAGTGAAGGTGCAAAATTTAAGTTAATTGCAGAAAATCAAGAAGCAACAGCTCTGCTTTATTCATCTTTGTTAAGTAACTTTTATGAGAGATCAGAAAGAAAATCAAATATAATTAAAGACGACCAATCTGAAAGTCAAGTGTCCACAAGAGGTGTGTCTTCCATGAAAGGTCGCCATATTGAGGCAGATGCTGCTTTCGACATAATTTTTTATGATGTTTCAGGGTAGATAAACAAAAATAACCAAAAAAAAGGTGACCAAAAATGCCAGTTGATGAAGATATGATAGTCAAGAAGATGGTTTCTGAGATTGCGGACTCCAATGAGAAGTTCATGTCCAAATCGCAGGACATGGAGAATTTCAAGAGGATTGTGCCTGTGCTTTTGGAGAAAGGCATTGACAATGTAAATCTTTCAATGTTTGACGAGAACACCAAATCAAAGCTCCTTAACGCTTTAGGCGAAGAATACATCAGAAGAGGCAGCATGAATGACGCGGTGAAAGCATTTATTTTGGCGGGCAACAGGCAGAGGCTTGTCGAAGTTGGCGAGCATTATGATGAAGTGGGATTGTTTGGCAATGCAATTGACACTTACAGATTGGCAGACGCAAACGATCATTTGCTGAAAATCGGCAAGAAATGCCTTGAGAACGGGCATTTTGCAGACGCTATTAAGGCATTCAGGCTGTGCAACGACATTGAAAATCTCAGCAAAGTAGGAGATGAGTGCTTTCAGAAGGACAAATGGGATTATGCAATTGAAATCTTCAGCGCAATAAACAACACCCACAAGCTCGTGGAAATAGGCGACAAATGCTTAAAGGAAAGGCAGATTGGGTATGCCGCCAAAGCATATGAACTGGCGCATGATAAGGAAAAGCTTAGCGCTTTGGGAGATGTCTGCCTGAGGGAGGGCCTGCTGGCAACTGCATTGAAATCTTATTCCATTGCAGGAAACGACATGATGGTGCAGTTCATCAAGGAGAATTTTGGCAACAAGCTTTCGACTTACTAAATTTTTAAATTTGATATTAAAGGATATAGTGGCAAGAATAAAGAAAAGATATAAAACACAATAACGATTCAACATTAGACGAAAATTCAATAATTTTTTTAAAAATAATAATTGCAAAATAATGCGTCATGTGAGAAACAAAGACAAATAGAAAATACATCAAACTCACATTAACAAAATATAACAATAATAATATTGGAAAGTGCAAAAATGGAACAGCAAGCTGACTTATTCACGCAAAAAAGATTTGAATTAATGATAGAGATGGCTACAAAGAAGCTACAGCAGGAGATAAACTTGCTTAAAGAGAGCCTGTGCTCAATGGCCGGCGAGATAAACTCTGTCAAAAGCCAGATTTCAAGGCTTCAGTTCCAGCCCCCGCAAGCGCATGCTGTGCAGAAGACGCTTGTGGAGCCTCAGCATAAAGAAGAGATTTCAAGGCCAAAAAAAGAGGTTGAAATAGTGGACTGCAGGCCCGACCACGAGAGAAAGGAAGAGTTCAAAAGCGGAGCTGAAAGGAATTCAGAGCCTGTAAGGCCGAGATACGGGGATTACGAGCCAAAGGATGTCAGCATTGACAAGTTCTTTTATTTCGGAAGGAAATAGATTTATTATTTGAGGCTTTTTTCACTCTAATCGTTCTATAACTCTAATTCTATGGTATGCGATGGGAACATCCGGTAATCCAACCATATTCAATTCGCTTGATTTTCCCTCATTTACGTACGTCGCAAATCTTATTGCATCATCAGGAGAGTCAAATTCAACATGATATCGTCTCCAATCAGAAGAACCCCTTCTTCTTTCTTCATAGTCTTCCTGTATGCCACTTGAACGTAAGGAAATTCCTAACCTGTTTGCTATATCTCTCACTGTATCGCTGAAATCATATAGGTTCATATTACCTGAGATTTGAGTCGGAATAACCTTTACTTGTACACCACCTGCAAGTTTTTCTAATATTTCAGGCAAACGTAAACTTGATTTTTCCATCTTAATTTTACATAAGAACTAACTGCACTTTATAAATATTTATTTTTGTTACTGCTTTATAATTATGCTAATCCACCATAAACAGATTGCTGTCATTTCCAACATCAAAAAATCTTATTCTTGCGCCGATGTCAAGGAACGCATGCGCATAGACAACCGCGCCGTAGGCATTGACTAAATCGCCTTTTTTCTCAAAGTACTTTGCATCATCATAATATCTCCTGGCCAAATCAAGAATGTCCTCTGCCTCTTTCCTGTGTTTCTCGACGATTTTTACCTTTTTCAAAGCTTTAGAAGTAAGCTCAAAGTATCTGGAAAGTTTTTCTTGGAGTTTATTTTTATTCTGATAATCCATAATAATGAAGTAAACCGTTTGGTTTTTGAATCGAGTAGTCTGTTATTTGCGCAACTAATTTGTCTATTCCCCTAAGCCCATATGCTTTTCCGAACCAATTAAGATACGCTATACTTTCTTTTAGTTCTCGCTGATCATTTTTTTTTGAAGCTAGTCTAGCCCTTTCAACACTCGTATACAATGCCTCACTTACATTTGGATTTAACTCCAAGTATTCTTTTCTTGTTGTATTATTGGGAGTGAAAACAGATATGGGGACATGATGTCCTAAGAAATGCCTTGAGATTTCCCTCTTATCATAGTCTTCCGCAGTAAACCCTTCTTGTGCCATTCTCTACAGAATCCATTACTGTCTTATAAATATTATCCTTACAAATGCTTTCTCAGTTCCTTTGCTTTCTCGATCCCTATGTCAAGCATCTTGTCAATGTCTTCCATCGTCAATGGATAATCTCCGCCTTTCTGCAGGGCGCATAATGTACCATCCTCCATTGAAGAGACCGTAAGCCTTGAATCAATGACCTTTTCTTCCTCAATGTCAGGGTCAACTATGAACCTGTCGCCTATCTTAATCACAGTGACTGCAATTGGCGTCTTTTCCAGTTCCAGCTTCCTGCTGGTTTTTGTCTTGTAATCCACTTTGCCGTCTTCATAGGCGGGAAACTTTGTGTCCTTCAATGCTGCCAGTGCAGCCAGCGAAGATACATCAAACAAGTTGCCGGCATCATTTATCGGGCATATGTCAATTATAACCATCCAAATTTTTTCGCCTTTCTCTATGCACAATTTCTTGAAATCAATTGCTTTGCTTTCCCTAATCCCCCTGTCAACAACCCTCGCAAGCTCTATCGCCTCGATTCCCGGAGGCCCAAGCTCAAAATCAGGATTGGACAACGGCAGCAATTCCGCCCCTACAATTATTGTGCCTTCATTTGGAGTATCTGGATACGGCTCGCCGACTTCCAATTTGACTCCAACAATGACGTCTGTTTCGCCTATCTTGACTCTTGCAGAGCCTTCCGCCGTCTTTACAACACCATGCTCAACGTTGATCGGCTTCCTGTATTCTGTCAGTTTCCTGCCGTCAAGCCTTGTTTCGGCGTTCAGCAGGCTGATTATGTGGCTTCTTAGTTCCCTGTGCATTATACCTCAACTCCGTGATATTTTTCCTTCAGTGCCTTTTTCTGCACTTCGTAGATGTCCATCAAAGCCTTTTTTCCCATCTCAAGCACTTTCATTAGCTCCTCTTTTTTGACTTCGCCGTCCATCTGCAGCAGGGTTATCTTGCCCGAGTTGGGCATTATTGCAATCGGTATGTCTGCAACCGGCACGTCGGGATAACTCTCCTCAGAATAATCCAAATCAACCAGAAGCTTGTCAGCTACCCTTCCTACAGAGACTGCACATACTAGGTCCTTCATCTCCAATCCGGCATCGGCCAACGCCATAGAGGCTGCGCAGATCCCGGCACATCTAGAGCCTGCCTCTGTTTGAGGGAGCTCTATAAACACGTCAACAACTGAGTTCGGGTATTCGTCAAGATTCAATACAGGAAGCAATGCTTTTGCCGTCACCAATGATATCTCCTTTGATCTTCTTGAGCCGCCCGGCCTTACTCGCTCTCCTGAGCTTGAGAACGGCATCATGTTGTAATTGCATCTTAATATGCCTTTTTGAGGGTCCTGCAAAAACTTTGGATGCAGATTTCTCGGGCCGTATACTGCTGCATAAGCCCATGTATTGCCTATCCTGAACATTGCAGAGCCATCCGCCCTTTGGATTACCCCCACTTTTGCCTCTATCTTCCTTGGCTCGTCAAAGCCCCTTCCGTCAATTCTTTGCTTGTAAGTCATTTTGTCTTTCACCTTGTTATAGATTGTACTTGTTTTATTGGTATTACTTGTTCCTTAGACGTTAGAATTTCTCCATACTTCCATCTTTCAGTCGGCTTGATATTATGCTTCCTCAACAAATCATAAAAATCAGACCTATACTTTCCAGCAATTGCAGCAGCCCTTGTTACCTTATATTCTGCTATGGTTAAAATCCGCAACAAATATGCTTTCTCAAATCCATCGCGAGCTGCTTTTAAAGTAGGTATAGGTTTGTTACCATAATCTGTTAGTTCAATAGTATTCCTGAAATCTGGGTTTTTTACATGTGTGAGGTACTGCATGCATCCTTCAAGGTTTTTCTCATTTAATTCTAACCCACTGCCGTTGGTTCTGGATTCTCCAATATTTAGTATAATGGCACTTTCTATAAAATGTTTTAACTGCCTGACATTTCCAGGCCACGAAGCATACATCAGATAGTCCACACCACCTGGGGTTAGCGTAACGTGTTTTCCATAATCCACAGAGTACTTTTTAACGAAATATTCTGCCAATAAAGGCACATCTTCAATTCTTTCTTCTAGGGAAGGAACAGGAATAGGCACAACTTCTAACCTGTCCTTTAATGCAGCGTTAAATCTTTTAATTGATACATCATAGTCCAGATTTCCATTAGTTGCAGCAATAACTCTTGCACTTGTGTATAAAATTCTTTCACCACCAATCTGGGTATAAGAACCATCCTCCAAAACTCTTAGTAAGGCATCTTGAAATTCCGAACTTGCTCTGTTAATCTCATCAAGAAATATAGTTCCATTTGTAGCTGCCCCAAACCAACCTTTTGTATCTGAAGATGCACCTGTATAAGAACCACTCTGATGTCCAAACATTTCGTTTGCTAACGTTGACTCTGTATTACGGGCACAGTTAATAGGAAAATAAATATCTTCTTTTCTTGGACTGTACTCATGAATTACTTTAGCTATTCTATCTTTACCAGTACCCCTCTCACCAATAAGCAGTACAGTTGCTTTGGTAGGGGCTACTAACTCTATGATTTTATAAACCTGCCTTATGGCGGGTGATAAACCTATCAGGCCATATAACCCTCCATTCCTGCTCATGTGAGATGTAATGCTCATACGAGGAATAATATCGTTTAGCATTCTATTTCTTCTTCTCCAAAAATTCCTTTATCTTGTCAGTCAGCCCGCTCAGATGGCTTTCTTTTTCTATCTTCCTTATGGTTTGGATAGCAAGCAGCTCGTTCATCGGCTCGCCGTCTATCCAGATTAACCCGTTCTGGCCGACCGTGATGCTGCATTTTGTCGCGTCCTTTATCATTATCACCATTGAGCCCTGCTTGCCTATGATTCTTGGAACTTTGTTCGGGTCAACCTCAATCACCCTGCCTCCCTTTAGTTTTCTCAGGCCCGGCCCTTTCATGCTTACGTCAATAAGCTTCTGGCTCGTTACATTGACAATCTTGCAAACTATATAATCGCCCAGGTCATAGTACTGCGTGAGGTTTGCTCCCCTTGCTATGAACTCAGACGTAGCATCCTTCAATGACATCATTGCTGAGTATGCTGAATTTGTATCTAAACGCCAGCCGTTAAATCCGACATCTATCACCTTGCAGATTATCGTGTCGCCTGTTTTCGGAATGTACCTTCCTGACAAAGGAATCAGTTTTATCGTCCTTCCGTCTATCATCACCAATCCCAATCTGTTGGCAACAATCCTTTCCCCTTCCCTGTAAGTTCCTGCGCCCGGCAAAGTGTCCATGCCTATCGCCAGAGTTTCCCCCGGAACTGATATTTCTTTGTCCTTAACAATTATTTTTGACATTTTTTATTTCACCTTTCATGTTTTAATTATGATTTTTTTGATTGTGCAATTCTTAGAAGATATTCTTCTCTTCTTTTTTGAGAAGGTATTAATGAAAGATACATTTCAGTGAACCTTTTTGCAAGTTGCAATGCTTCATTTTCACCGCCAATCTGTGCCATTCCCAAAAGGGTTTTCTGTGTTTTTATGTAATGTTGTCTCCTTTCTTCATACAGTACATTAGGGTTAGATAATCTTTCTTGCTCAGCAAGTAGACTTTCAACTTCTCCTATTCTTGCCTCTAAATCATCTTCATCTACCACTATACCTTCTCTCCTGCTCAAAACGCCAATTTCATTGATTACCACGTCTGGTTCTATCAACACTTCTTCCATTTTTCTTACCTCAGTTTGCTAAAAGTATAAGCGGTTATCTTTAAAATGATTACTTTCAAAGACCGCTCTTGTTTTAATTTGTTTTTTCATAATATTGAAAATAATTATTTAATCTTCAAAATCTTGCTTTCCACATTTCCGTGGCATATCCTGTTTAATTTATCATAAAAATCATTTTCCATGCCGCCCGGCATTTCAACAACAGCAACCCAGTAGCCGCTGCTCTGCCACTCTTCCCTTAAAATTGTGCCAAATGACTTGACAGTTGAATAGCATTTGGGGGCATAGTCAGGCCCGATTTTGAGGGCGATTTCCTTGACTTCAAACTTTATTGGAAGTATCGGCCTCAGCTTCTTTAACGCCTCTTGGACTTGCTCTTGGACCGGCATAAACTCATCGACGTGAAACTTTGCCTCTTCAAATGCGTTTTCGATCCTTTGCGGAGGATGCGGCAAATGCGTTCTTGGATCAACGCCGTTCCTGTGTATTATGCTCACAATCTGCTTTCTTTTTTCCTCCCTTAATCTTTCCCTGTACTCTTGCGTTAATTGTATCTCGCCTTTTTGTATTATGCTTTTTGTTACCTGCTCAACATCAGTAGAGCCGAAAATCTGCTTCATTGCCGTTTCGGACGCTTCTAGGCCTTTTTTTGCGTCTGAAAATATTTTCATGGCTGCAAGGACATCATGCATGTCCACGCTTTTGCCTTCCCTCAGCGCAAGCGCATTGCTGCAGTCCACAAGGATCTCAAAGTTATGGCCTTGCGTCTTTAATCTTGCTATTATTGCCTGATCTACCGAAACCATGCCTTCTCACATTCATTTCTTCGCAGGCTTTTTGTCGTCTTTCAGCTCTGCTGCAGTCTTCTCTATTTTGGCTTTTGTATGCCTTCTGAATTTTTTTTCTGCAATGGTTATATATGCGGCGTCAATTCTCTGTATGCTGAAGTTTTCTCCTAAAACTTTTTTTAACGCCTTTAATGACAATTTTAAGCCTTCGTCTATTGTGAGCTCCGGCTTGTATTCGCTGTGGAGGATCTCTTCAACTTCCACTTCTCCCTCTCCGATCGCAGTCGCCTTGTACTGGAAGTATATGCCTATCGGGTCTGTTTCAAAAAGCCTCGGGGTATGGTCATCAATGCCCGCGACCAAAACAGAAACGCCAAAAGGTCTCAAGCCCCCGCTTTGGGTGCAAACCTGCATCAAGTCGCACATGTCTTTTACAATGGTCAAGCTGTCAATTTCTGAGTCATACGTGACTCTGTTTTGCTGTGCTCTTACCTGGGCCCTGTCAACCAGGACTCTTGCGTCGCTCAAAATTCCTGAGGCGGCAGCCCCTATATGCTCGTCAATCATCCATATCTTCTCAACACTCTCTGGCACAACCAAGGAATCAACCACTCTCTTGTCTGCCACCAGCACAATTCCGTCTGAGCATACCATGCCTATCGCTGTTGAGCCTTGCCTTACTGTCTTTTTAGCGTATTCTACCTGTAATAATCTTCCATCGGGGCTGAACATGGTTATTGCCCTGTCGTACCCCATCATTTGATGCTGCATTGGTTGCATTTTAATCTTTACCTCCTGTTTTTCTTTTTGATTAACCTAAATCATCACATTAAAATGCAACTCACGAACAAAGTGAGATTGGTTGCATTTTAATCTTTACCTCTTAATTTTTTAGTTAATGTTTTTATTATTGAATTCTCTTATTCTATTGAACGTCATAGTTAATTTTTTATTTCTTACCTAACGCATTAAACGCCTTTGCCATTATAAATTTTAATTTAAAAATACTTTTAAAATATAAGCTTACGCTTTCAAATAATTTCTTTCAGCTTTGTTTAAAATTCCCGAAACTCCTAGGCTTCTGAAAATAACATCTTTGCCTTCGATTTTATCTGCTAAAGTTAATGCTGCCTTTAAAGCATCAACGTGCTTGTGGCTGACTTTTATGATTCCTCGCTGTGATTCCGAATCCCATTTGTTGTTGAGCACCATTACGCCAGCTTTTGCTGTGCCCAATTGACCCAGGAACTGCAATGAATAATGCACTATTGCGTTTGATACAGCGTTTATGTCTTTTACGCCTTCTTTCGAGATGACTTCAAAGACTAGGTAACGCTTTTTTCCCCTTAAGCTTGGTAAAACAGGCTTTAATTTCGTCTTTATCATCCCATACTGTCGAAAATTTCCGCAATTTCGGGCATGCTCAAAAATTTTCAATTTTGGACACGAGAAGAAATATAATAACGCCTTTCTCTTCTCTCTGTTGGATCCTAGAATTACCTAATAGTATTTAAAGATTATGTTTTGGATTATGAAAAGAATACATTTTTAAAGTAGAATATGTTAATTTAGAAAATGCCAGTTGATACAATAATGCTTTACAGAATGTATTATCCCTCTAAAGAACCATTATATCGGTATACCAAATATCATCAAGCGGTATCACAAGGAGCTCAATGGTTTATACCTTGGAATCAATGCATTAAAGAATTTCGTGAACTTAAAGAAAAAAGTGTCCAAGAAGAAAATATAAACCCTATTATCATTTCTGGAGTACCTAATGATCTCAGAAGGTCAGAAAACGTTGATGAGATACCACAACATAAATTGGAAGAATTATTAACAGCTCTAGAAAGTAATTAATTATTCTTCTCAAGTTTCCAATGAAATACATCAGAACTTAGTGGTTGACCTGGAATATAATTTGCCATTTACATACCACTGTGAATATTCGCATTTATCTTTAGCTTTTTTCAGACGGTTAAATATTTTACTTCTTCATCGCTTCAAGACACTAAGCAACTCTTCCTTCTTCCTGTTCATCAAATCTTCAGATTCAGCTTCCAGATTCAGCCTCAGCAAAGGCTCTGTGTTGCTCGGCCTGACATTGAACCACCAGCCTTCAAACTCAATGGTTATGCCGTCGAGCTTTGATATTCTTTTAGGATTTTGCTGTTTATACTTTAATTCTATCTCCCTCAGCTTTGATTCCTTGTCTTTGACGTCTATGCCGGTTTCCTCGATTGTATTGTACATCTTAAACTCTTCCAATAAATGTGATAAGGGCTTTTTTCCCTTTGAAACAATCTCAGCAACAATCAGGCTTGTTATGATTCCGGAATCCGCTCTGTAATTCTCTTTGTAATAATAATGAGCTGAATGCTCGCACGCAAACACTGCTTTTGTTTTCCTCATGGTTTCCTTTATGAATGAATGCCCAACTCTTTCAAGGATAGGTATCCCGCCGTATTTCTTTATTGTGTCAGGTACGATGCGGCTGCATACGAGGTTGTGGACTACCTTCTGGCTCTTGTTTTTTGTTAGAATGTTTTTTATTATCAAAGCTGAAATAAGTGAGCTGTTTACAACATTGCCAATCTCGTCGACAAAAAAAATCCTGTCGGCATCGCCGTCAAACGCCATTCCAAAATCGCAGTTTTTTTCCTTTACCGCTTTCTGAAGTGCTTTTAAATTCTCATATTTTGACGGGTCTGCGGGATGGTTCGGGAAAGTGCCGTCAAGCCTGAAATAAAGAGTAACAATTTTTACAGGCAAATCTTTGTAAACTAACGGGATAATCTTTCCAGCCATTCCATTGCCCGCGTCAACTGCAATTTTTAATTTTCTTAATTTTTCAACGTTGATGAATTTTTTTACGTGCTTTATGTAGTCTTTTAGAATGTCTTTCTTGATTATTTTCCCACGCTTTTTAATATTGGTATTTCCATATTGTTTTTTTTCAATGATTTCTTTTATTGTTTTTAATCCAGTGTCTTCATTTATTGGGACGGCATCGCTTTTGCAGAATTTCATGCCGTTGTACTGCTTAGGGTTATGGGAGGCGGTGAACATAACTGCAGGCTTTTTTAAAAAGCCAGAAGCAAAATAAACAGCGTCGGTGCAGACTTGGCCTAAGTAAACTGCGTTTGCACCTTGCTCTGTAACTCCTTTCATGAAAGCCTTGCTCAATTTCGGAGAAGAAACACGCATGTCCGTCCCAACTACAACATCTTTACACTTAAGGAAATAAACAAAGGCCCTTCCTATCCTGTAAGCAATTTCTTCTGTCAGATTGTGGCCGTAAATTCCTCTGACATCATACGCTTTGAAGATTTCGGAAAGCATTGTAACTTTAATTTATATTTTTTATTTAAATGTTTGTTTTGAATTTAGAATTACCCCATCTCATTCTCTTCCTCTTCAAAACGGGATATCCCTTTCCAGTTTTTCTGGGCTGTCTTGTACCTTTCAATGTTGCCTATGTCAAACCACTGCCCTGCAAACGGAAATCCCCTCAGTCTTCCCAATTGAGCCAACTTTGGAAAAACATCCCTCTCTAGCATAGAAAACCCGTTTGGTATCATGTCAATAACCTCCGGCTCTAAGATATAAAATCCCGCATTAATCAAATTAGAAGGCGGATGGGGCGGTTTCTCAACAAACTCTATAATCCTTGAGCCATCCAACCTGGCAACTCCATAATGTGAGGGGTCATCAACTGTTGTCAAGGCGATTGTTGCCAGCGCATCCTTTCTTTTGTGCAGCCTGAACATTCTTGGAATGTTTATGTCTTTCAGCTCGTCGCCGTTTGAAACAATAAAGCTGTCCTTGAGATATTTCTTCGCCAGTTTCAAAGGACCGGCAGTTCCCAACGGCTCATTTTCCTCGATATAACTTATATTCATGCCAAAACTGCTGCCATCGCCAAAATTCTCTTTTATTTTGTCTTTAAGGTAGCCTGTTGATAAGACTACATCCCTTATGCCGTACTTTTTTAATAAGTCAAACAAATGCCCTATGATTGTTTTTTCTTGCACTTCAAGCAAGCCTTTTGGAGTTTTGTCTGTCAAAGGACTCAGCCTTGTTCCTCGGCCGCCGACCAAAAGGACTGCCTTGCCCGGAATGTTGGTGCCAAGAGCCTCGGCAAGCAACAGTTCTATCTCCTGCGACCTGTTCTTTATGTTGATGCCGTCTATCCTTTTGTCGATCTGGCTGATCAAATCCTTGTCAAGAGTTATAGTAACCCGTTCTTTCATTCAAAGCCCCCTAAAAGGCGACTTTTTAAACATATTTATAAATCTTTCTATTTTTGTATGATAAAGTATGATAAATGGAAAAGTTTAAATATAAGGGGCAATGCGCAGGCAAAGGTGGTTTATGGACAGAAACTTAGCGCTGGATTTTGTAAGGGCGACAGAGGCTGCTGCCCTAAGCTCGGCATTGTGGATGGGCAAGGGAAATGAAAAATCTGCAGACCATGCCGCTGTCGAGGCAATGAGGAAGGCCTTCAGCGTGATTGACATGCAGGGCACAATTGTCATTGGGGAAGGCGAGAGGGACGAGGCACCTATGCTCTACATCGGAGAAAAAGTAGGATCCGGCAAGGGTTTAAAGCTTGATATTGCAGTTGATCCATTGGAAGGCACAACAATAACTGCAAGAGGCGACCCGAATGCCATGTCTGTTTTTGCAGCCGCTCCTGAAGGATGCCTGCTTAATGCCCCTGATACTTACATGGACAAAATTGCCGTCGGCCCAAAATGCGTCGGCGCAATCGGCCTTGATTCTTCTGTTGAAGAGAACCTTCATGCTGTTGCAAAAAAGCTTGACAAGCCCATTGATGAAGTCACTGTGATAATACTGGACAGGGACAGGCATAAGGAAACTATTGAGAAGGTGAGGAAATGCGGCTGCAGGATACGGTTAATAAGGGACGGGGATATAGCCGGAGCTTTAGCGCCTGCAATAGAGGAATCCGGAGTCGATATCCTGATGGGGACAGGAGGCGCTCCTGAAGGTGTAATTGCAGCAGTTGCATTGAAATGCCTTGGAGGAGAAATCCAGGGCAGGTTAAAATTGAGGAATGACGAGGAAAAGCAGAGGGCAAGGAAGATGGGCATCAGGGATTTAAGCAAAAAATTCACGATGGAAGAACTAGTAAAAGGAAACGAGGCAATGTTCGCCGCAACAGGAGTAACCGACGGCACAATACTCAAAGGAGTGCAATTCTTGAGCCACGGAGCGAAAACACACTCCATAGTGATGCGCGCAAAAACAAAAACAATAAGATTTATAGAGGCAATCCATCATTTCGAGCATTTTCCGGAATATTAAAAACTCAGTAAAAATCAACAAAACTGCATTAACAATATCCAATAAAAATCAAAAAAATAAAATAAAAAATCACGGGGTGAATCTTATGTCAACACAGAAGCTTAAGGATACAATCAGGGATATGGTTGTTGCTGGAAAAGGAATCTTAGCTGCGGACGAGAGCGTCAAAACCGCGGCAAAAAGGCTGGCGAGCATTAATGTTGAATCAACTGAGGAAACAAGAAGGCAGTACCGCAACCTGATATTGACAGCACCGGGCATTGAAAAGTATATATGCGGGGTTATCCTGTTTGAAGAGACCCTAAGCCAAAAAACCAACAGCGGAATTTTGTTTCCTGAGCATCTTGCCAAAGTCGGAGTTGTGCCGGGAATAAAGGTTGATGAAGGGCTGGCTGAATTTGAAGGCTCAATCGAGCAGTACACAAAAGGGCTTGAAGGGCTTGGCAGCAGGCTTGAAAAATACAAAAAATTCGGCTGCAGGTTCGCTAAATGGCGCGCAGTCTATCACATAACTAAAGATACACCTACAGAAATGGCTATCAGGAGAAATGCTGATGACCTTGCCAAGTACGCAAAAATCTGCCAGGAGCATGGATTAGTGCCGATAGTAGAGCCTGAAGTCTTGATTGACGGCACCCACTCTATTGATGACTGCTATAAAGTTACTGATAAAGTCTTAAAGGAGGTTTTTGCAGCCCTGAAAAAAGAAAATGTGATGATTGGTTGTGCAATATTAAAGCCGAGCATGGTAATCTCAGGCAAGGAAGCAGCTGCAAGGGCGGGTGTGGACGAGGTTGCAAAAAAGACTATAATGGTGCTAAAGGCTAATGTGCCTCATGAATTGCCGAGCATCAATTTCCTGTCAGGAGGGCAAACGCCCCAGGAAGCAACTGCCCATCTAAACAGGATGCACACTTTGGGAGAGAATTTGCCCTGGTATGTGAGCTTTTCCTATGCAAGGGCATTGCAGGATCCTGCGTTAAAGGCATGGCACGGCAAAAATCTTGAGGCAGGACAGCAGGCTTTCCTGAAAAGGGCAAAGCTTAACAGCCTGGCGACAATGGGCAAATATACAAAAGAAATGGAATTAGATATTGCGGCGGTGCAGTGAAATGATAAAAGTCGGAATTAACGGCTACGGCACAATCGGCAAAAGAGTTGCAGATGCAGTCGCGATGCAGAAAGACATGAAATTAGTCGGGGTAACAGCGCATTCCTACAGCTTTAACACGGAAGTCGCAAAGCAAAAAGGCTATAGGATATTTGCATCAGGAGACGATGATCTGAAGGCAAATGGCATAAAGCCTGATGGCGACATTAATAGCCTGCTGGAAGAAGCTGATGTCATTGTCGATGCGACTCCAAAAAAAATTGGAAAGGAGAACCTTGACAAGTATTACAGGCAAAAAAAAATAAAGGCAATACTCCAGGGCGGGGAAAAACACGAAGTTGCGGGAACTTCTTTTGTTGCGCAGTGCAATTACAATGAGGCTATAGACAAGGATTATGTTCGAATAGTGAGCTGCAATACCACAGGATTATGCAGGACATTGAATGCTGTCAACATGAAGTATGGAATTGCGAGCGTTCATGCTACAATGATAAGAAGGGGAGCTGACCCCGGCGACATCCATCACGGGCCTATAAATGCAATAGTTCCTGTTTTGGAAATGCCAAGCCATCACGGGCCGGATGTGCAGACTGTGCTGAAGAACATTGAGATATTCACTACAGCTTTGAGCGTGCCTTCAACCCTGATGCATTTGCACACTTTAACCGTCGATTTGAAGAAAAAAGCAAATGTTGATGATGTTGTTGAGCTGTTCAGGAATTCAACAAGAATAAGGGTTGTCAGGAATGCAGAGCATTTAAGGTCAACAGCTGAAATAATGGAATTTGCAAGAGACATGGGAAGATTAAGGGGGGACATGCCTGAAATCTGCGTGTGGCAGGAAGCAATCGGAGTAATATCCAATGCACATAACAAGCTTCTTTACATGCAGGCCATACACCAGGAGTCTGATGTTATACCTGAAAACATAGACTGCATAAGGGCAATGACGGGATTCAAGGATGGCGAGAAGTCAATTAAGATGACGAATGAAACTTTTGGGATAAGGTAACATGTGAAAATGAATTGGAATCTTTACATTCAGCTTCTGGAAGATTTCTTTATTGACAGGCAATTTTTGGTTTTGTTAAGCTCAACTATAGTTTTATTTTTGGCAATTTTTATCATGTGGTATTTTTACCACAAGCAGTTATCCAAAAAGAATTTATTTGAAATTCCCAAAATAGACTCCGATAGCAAGTTTGTAAACTTCATAAACCGATTTGTTTACTTTACCAAATACATAATCATCTTTCCTCTCTATTCATTCATCTGGTTCCTGATATTTTCATTCCTTTTAGTGTTGATTGCCAAGTCAAGAGCAACAAGCGAAATCATGTTCTTTGGGATAGTCATAGTTTCAGTCACAAGGATAGCTGCTTACGTCAGCTCAAAATTAGCAGAAGACATGGCAAAATTGCTTCCATGGGCGCTGATAATAGTTTTCCTGACAGACCCCCAATCAATTACCATAGAGAGTGCGCAAACTTCGTTTTACAACTTTGTGCAGGAAATTCCAAAAGTTGCGAAATATCTGCTCTTTATTGCGTTCGTTGAATGGTTTTTAAGGATTGGTCACTGGATGATAAATCCTAAGGACAAAAACAAAGCCGCTAATTAACTGCTTGCCTGTATAGCCAGTTTCTTAATATTATAGGTGTTAAAATTGTCGTGAGCAAGCTCATTAAAACAAGCGAAACATAAATATCCTGCTTTATCAGCCCTGCATTAAGCGCTATCAATGCAACAATCATTGCAACTTCTCCTCTTGGCGACATTCCCCACCCCACTATTGATGCATCTTTGTGGGATAATCCCTGCAATTTTGCCGGAATGTAGCAGCCTATAACTTTTGAAATTACTGCAATAACTGTCAGCGCCAAAAGGAACCAAATCACATTTAATGATAATGCCTTGACATCTGCGAGTATCCCCAATGATACAAAAAATATAGATGCAAAAATTATGTGCAAATATTCCGCACCTTCCCTGTAATCCTTCCCGTGCTTAACAAATGCGCCCTCAAGAACCATTCCTGCCAGAAATGAGCCGACTATTGCGGATAAGTGGATGACTTCAGCAACCATTGCGTACAGGAAAGCGAGCATCATTGCAAAGATGAACACAAACTCCGGAAACTTTTTTGCAATATTGCTTCTGTCCAGCTTCTCAACCATGGGGCTTAGGAATTTCAGCCCTACATATGAGCCAATACCCAGGAAAGCTATCGACTTTAGAAGGATTATTGCAGTTGAGCCAACAGAGAAAGTGCCGCCTACAATTTGTGTTGAGATTGAAAGGGCAAGAAGGCTTAATACATCGTCAATAACTGCCGCTCCTATAATTGCCTTTGCCGCATCTGTCTGCAGCTTTCCCATTTCACGAAGTACATTTGCAGTTATCGCAATGCTTGTTGCCGTAAGAGCTGTTCCTACAAATACTGCGCTTCCAAAGTCATAGCCGAATAATTTTGCAAGATAATACCCCATTATCCAAGGGACTATAACTCCCGATAATGCAATCCAGGTATACTTCAGGTTAAAAATATCCTTTAATTTAAATTCAAGCCCGACTACAAACAACAAGATTATTGCTCCTAAATGTGCAACGCTTGCTACAAAATCTGTGTAAGTTATTAATCCAAGCAGGCTTGGTCCTATCATTATGCCAACTAAAATTTCGCCGATTACAGCTGACTGGTTTATTCTTGCTGCAAGAAGATAGCCAGCTAAAGCTACAAACAAAAGAAGGCTCATCTGAAATTCTATGGTTGAGATTAGGGATTCTGCCATAAAACATATTAAATAGATTTATTTTATCCTCTTCTCAACACGCCTTATTGCTTTTCTCAAAGTCGATTTGGCTAATTTCTTTTGCTTGGCAACATATTCCTTGACTAAGGGATCTTTCATCGCTTTTCTAAGCAATTTTTTACCCTTTTTTACAGCCTTTTTCATCTTTTTTCTCAATCTTTTTGCCATTTTTTCACCTCACATGAATCTTTCCTTGAATGTCCCAAAATAAGTGATAAGCATCGACAGCAAAATTGGCCCTATGAACAATCCAATTATGCCAAATAAACTGACACCGCCTATTACTCCGCTGATTACGATTATCGGATGCACTTCTGCCTTTACATGAATAATCTTTATCCTTAAAAGATTATCTATTGTGCTTATGACTAATAATCCATAAATAAATAAACCAACGCCTTTAGCCACAATTATATAATCCTGAGAAAGATATCCGCTGAATATCAAAAATAAGGATGTGGGTACCCATATAACTGCCGTTCCTATTGTTGGCACTAAAGCAAAAAAAGCCATCACAACACCCCAAAATATTGCTAAAGGAACTCCAAAAATGTAAAATCCAGCCATTCCCACTATGCCCTGTGCCAATGCCACAAACAACTGCGCAAAAACTATTGTATATGTTATCTTTTTGAATTGACTTGTAAGCTTATCTACTGTTTTCTCCCTGAAAGGGAGCCAGTTAATTATTCTCTTTGTTATTTTTTCCCCATCTCTGAATAGAAAATAAGAAATAAATAACGCCAATCCGGTTCCTAGTATTGCTTGGGGTATCCTGACCAAATAATTAGTGGTTATTTCTATCATGCGGGAAAGCGCCTTTTGCACATAATTGTCAGCTCCTACTTTTGACAATCTTGTTGCGCTGAATTTTTCTGCGCTGTTGATAAGAGAACAAATGTCTGAATCAGCTCTTTTGCATGTGAAACCGAATAAAGTCCCCTTGGCAATATTGCCTGACAACGAATTGTAAAAATCAAAACTTTGCTGTCCGATTTTGAATACCAGATAGGAAAATGGTAGCAATAAAATAAGCGTAATTATAACAATCGTTAAAATGATTGAGATGAATTGGCTTGTTATGATTTTTTTAATGCGCTTGTATAAAGGAAACGATACATAGGTTATTATAACGCTCGTAAGCAATATTGTTATCAGCGGCTCAATAATCTTAAAGAACAAAATAACAGCCAATGAAAAAATAATAAAATGCACAACATGCTCGTAGCTGTTTTTTTGCGGCATTTTAATAAAATTTTTTGTAGATTAGCGCTATTAAAATCACAATAACGCTTAATAAAATATGTGTTGTGCCCGGTCTCAGGTTTGGATAAAATGATTCAATCAACTCAGCTATGCCAATCAAAAAAATAGTGATAGAAGCTGTAATCAAAATCAAAAAAACAGTATACCTCCTTAGTCTTTTTCTGAAATTTATAATATCCCCGAATTTCCTTATTAAATCGCCTGTGCCTTCCTCAAGCAATGAAAGCAAGAAGGACAAAAATTCCTCGAGGTATTTATTAAAAATATTCTTTGCCTCAGCACTTTTTTTCTTCGCCATATTCAGGGATTTGTTTCAAGCATATTTAAATTTTTTTAATCTATGCGGCATTGAAAAGTCCTCAGCTTCGCTTCGGGATTGCCATCGGCTCGGCTGTGATTTTTATGGCTGATTGCAAAATTCTCTCTGGAACTCCGAATTTTGCCAAAACATTGGCATATAAGAGCCTCGCATATTGATGGCAACCTTCAACTTTTCAATGCCGCCTAATATATATAATTTTTGATGAGATTTTCTGTTGAAATAATCTCTTTGAGAAGCCTCTCCGAATGGTGCAGGGCAATCTCCGCTGCCAGCTTGTTTGAAATGAATTTGTTGCTTCTTTTAAATCCCCTTTTCCCCGCGAAATCAATAATCTCGTCGGAAATCGTTTTTCTCCTGCTCAGCATAACCTTAAACGGCTCAATCAGCTTCAGGCGGTCTTTTGGCATGGCAGACTCGGCTAATTTCAGGAATCTCCTGCAATAATCATAAACTATGCCGCTTTCTAAGCCTTTGTACGCGGAAAGTTTCTGCAATTCGTTTCTTACATAAGGGTAAGGGGGGATATAAATTGTATCGTCTTCAACTTTAAATGGCTCTTTTATCCCTATTTCAGACGGCACAACTGCATAATACTCCTCCTGAAGCCTTTTCAGCACCCATTTTATTATTGCTCCGGCTCCTGCAATGTAAATCGGATGGTTCATGTCCATGCCTCTTTGCTCCAGCGTGCCATTTGGATTTATTTTTACAGGATTCCACGTTGTATCAAGTATCGAGCCATAAAGCGACAGCGTCTTTATGTTCAGCCCCAGGCTCTTTATGTGGGATTTCCATTTCTCGTATCTTGTTGTTACTATATCCATAATGTCAAATGCTGTGAGTTTGTATGGCGGAAGCCCCCCAAACTCCTCCAGATTCGCATAAAGCCCATCCCTATTGCCTAAATGCACGCCTCCCCTGTACATTATCAGCCTTGAATCCTTCCCTAGATGCTTTCCCTGATAAAATGGGGAAGACTGCATAAACACAGTCAATGCCGGATCAGCGGCTATCAAAAGATTGTGGCTGTTGACAAGGCTGTCTTTTATTTTTGATTTCACAAGCATTTTCAAAACTCTCAGCTGCGCATCAAATATTCCTTTTGGCAGGGTGTAATGGCAATGAAATCCAACGCACCTGCCCGCAATCTTCCACCTGTTTCTTCCGAAAATGGACTCTTTGATGCTATACTGCCTGTCATTGCGCATTACCGGATTGAATTTTCCAGGATAGCTGCCAAGCGGGCAAAGCAGTATTTTTTCCTTTTCTGAAATGCTCACGAGATATTCCAATTCCCTCAACAGATAATCCATCGTGTTGCGGACATTTTCGCTTGGGTAGCTTGCAATCTCAATCATATTTGCGGCGCATTCCCTTTTTATGGTAAAATTCCTGTCGCTTTTTGACTTTTTCAGAAGCTTGTCTGCTTCCCATACAATATATCCTTCGCGGTTTATCGTGAACAGCTCTACTTCAAACCCCGTCAGCGACTTCTTCAGCGGCCTTTTTGCCAGGTTTTCCATAGTGTTAATTTGCCAATTCGTATTATAAAATAGTAGGTATACTTCAGGATACCCAGAAACCAGCCTAAAATAAAAAGTTATTTATATAATTTCTTTCTGTCCTTATTCATGCTCCCTAAAATCGAGGATTACGAGCAGTTCATAGGAAAAGAAAAAATAGAGGAGATAAAGGACTTAGCAATCAAACTCGAGGGCAAGCACATTGTGCACGTAAATTCCACCTACTCAGGCGGCGGCGTTGCGGAAATTCTAAATAGCCTGGTTGTGCTTATCAATCAATTGGGAATTAATACAGACTGGAGACTTCTTAAAGGCAGCCATTCTTTTTTTGATGTCACAAAAAAATTCCACAACGCCCTGCAAGGCGAAAAAGTAAGTTTTACAGAAAAAGACAAAAAAATTTATCTTGACGAGCTTGAAAGAAATGCCTTAATGCTTCATTTCCGCGAGCATGATATGGTATTTATCCATGACCCGCAGCCTCTCGGACTCATTAAGTTTGTAAAGAAAAGGAAACAGCCGTGGATTTGGAGAAGCCACATACAGATAAAAAATGCAGACAGGAATGTCTGGAAGTTTCTCCATAATTTTGCAAAGCAATATGATGGAGCCGTTTTTTCCCTTACAAAATACAAGAAAAAAGACTTGAATATTCCGCAGTATTTTGTAGCTCCATCAATAGATCCATTGTCGCTTAAGAACAAGGAATTAAGCCAAGGGCAATCTTACAGGATTCTGTTGAGATCAAGATTCGACAAATGGAAAAATCCTCTGGGGGTTCTTAGGATATTCAAAAGGGTCAAAGAAAGAACTGATGCAAGGCTTGTCATGATTGGTGATATGGCAACAGATGATCCCGAAGGTCCTGAAATTTATAACAGGGTCATTAAGGAAGCAGGAAAAATGAAAGATGTACATGTGCTTACAAAGAAAGATGACCTGCTTGTGAATGCATTGCAGAGGGCATCGCATGTAGTCATTCAAAACTCAAAGAGAGAAGGGTTTGGCCTTACAGTTTCAGAAGCGCTTTGGAAGGAAACGCCCGTTATTGGAACAAGAGTAGGCGGAATTCCGCTTCAAGTCATACACAAACATACTGGTGCTTTGGCAGGAACAGAAAGAGAGGCAGCAGACTGGTGTGTGAAGCTAATAAGAGATGACAAACTGCGAACTCAAATGGGCATTGCCGGCAAAGAGCACGTGAGGAAGAATTTCCTGATTACGAGGCATCTTTTTGACTACATGAAGATAATTGAATACTACACTGGCACAGTGGCTGATGATGTTTTAGGAGCTGCCAAATATCTGAAGAGATTGGTTCTAAAGTGAGTGTGCAGCTAACCAAAGCTTATCTTTTCATTCCTGAATTCCTGCAGCAGCGTCTCATAAAAATTGGAAACAATGCTTTCTTTCCTCAAAATGTCCCAAATCCAGAACCAGACTTGCAGGCTTATTTTGTCCTTGCTGGCATTTCTTATGAATATCTTTGGCTCAAGCACGCTGATGTTCTTTGGCATTACAAAGAACTTTTGTATTATGCTGAACTCCTTTTTCGGCACATGGGGCAGAATATTTGGCTCCTCACGGAGTATCTTATTTATTCTATCTATTGCTTTTTGGTAACTTGAATCATTTTTAATATTAATATCCAAATCAACCCTGATGAATTCGCCTTGGCTGTAATTTATGACGCTTCCCGTGACAAATCTTATATTGGACACTATAATGATTTTCCCGTCCAATGACCTCAAAAATGTCTTTCTGAGCATAATGTCTTTGACAATGCAAATGGCTCCGTCAACTTCCACTATATCGCCTTCACGAAACGGCCTTTCAAGCGACAGGACAATTCCGGCAAATACATTCTGCAAAACTGGCAGCATGGTCAAAAGAAAAGTTATCCCCAAAATTCCCAATGCAGCTAAAAATGCAGGTATGTTAAAATTAAGGATTTTCTGAAAGGCAAAATAAAATCCAATAAAATAAACAGAATACATCACTGCCCTTGAAAGCGCCTTGTAGAATACCGGCTTTGCTTTATCCTTGAGGAATCTGGCTATCAAAAGCCTCAGAATATTGCCCAAAATTACAGAAAGTATAACTACAAAAATAAACAGCAGGAAGTTCTGAAATGAGACTTCCCCGAGCAGCTTATCGGTGTCGACTATTGCCATTTTAATGTATGCTTAGCTATCAGCATTTCCATAATATATCTTCCTGACTGGCCATGAAATTCCAATTCCTTCCTTATCATAAGATTTCTTTAGTGCTTTAATGAATTCATGCGTCACAAGATATTTGTCAACGAAAGTTTGGACTCGCAGTATTATTGAAAAATTTATATTGGAATCCCCGAATGTATGGTACCTTATAAATGGCTCAAAATCTCTTACAGCTCCTTGCACATTTTTCTGTATCTTTTTGGCAGTTTCTATGGTCACTTTTTCCACCTTCTCCAAATCTGACGTATAAGCAACCCCGCATTGGACAACTACGCTCATCTCAGGCACAGGCAAAGAATCGTTTGTTATGGTTGTGGAGGCAATTTTTGAGTTCGGGACTATCACCAAAGTGTTTGGCAAGGTCCTTATTCTTGTTGAACGCCATCCAATATCTTCAACATAACCGCTTATGTTGCCCTCCAATTCCACAAAATCTCCGATATTTATGGGCTTGTCAGAGATTATATGCAGCCCTGCAAAGAAATTTGATAATGTGTCCTGCAAAGCAAAGCCAATCGCAATTCCGCCAATGCCCAAAGTCGCTACTAAAGGCGTTATTTCCACATTAAAATGTTTTAATATAATAATAAGCCCAATAAAATAAACAAAAATATTTGCTATTTTTATAACTAGCCTTGGCATGTTCTGGAACTGCGGATTTATTGCCATCCATTTTTGCATCCCGACTTTTGTAAGACGGTACAGGACAAACGCAGCCCATAGAACTCCAAAAACAAAGAAAATATCATTCATCGGCGGGGTATACTGCCTTATATAATCAACCTGCAGCAGCGAAAAATAGATTCCTATAAGGACTATCCCGATAACGAAAGGAATCTCAAGAGCGGCAAGAATCTTATCGTCTATGTCAGTTTTAGTCTTTTGTGCCAGGCTTTTGACGTACTTGTTGACTATAAAATAAAGAATTTTCGCCATCAAAAAAGAAAGCAAAATGCCAAGTACTGCAATCAAAAATTTATTTTTCATTAAATCATTCATTAACTCTGTTATTACCATTTTATTGCTACATCCTTAATTTACCTATTATCTCAAGAATGCCCTCAGTTGAAGGCTTTTTTGTCACTTCATCTGCAAAAAGCTTCAGCCGGCCAGCAGCGTTTGCAACAGCTATTTTGAACCCAGGTATCGTAAACAAATCTATATCATTTTCTCCGTCTCCAATTATTATGGTTTTCTCAGGGTCCAAACTAAGATAATTCAAAGCCAGCTTAACACTGACACCTTTGTCTATTCCTCTTGGCAATACCATAACTTCGTCTACATTTGTCCTGAAGCCGAGATATCCTGTAATGCTTTCGAGCAAATCAGCCAGTTTCTGCTCAAGCTTTATTGAAACGCTTATTACAGCATTGCCGAAATTTGCCGGAAACCCGCTCATCTTGAGCATTCTTTTTGCCTCTTCAAATTTTTCTGATGTGAATGTCCATGCAAGCTCACTAGCGGGAAAATATATATAACTTCCATTTTCTGCAATTATGCAATCCCATATAGGATATTTCTTATAAAGCTTTTTTGCGTACTCAGCTTCTCTTCCGGTAACAAGAAACAAGGGCTTGTTTAATGATTCCAGCTCTCTTAAAATTGATTCATCTACAACTCCCGGCTCATCTGTGATAGTCCTGTCAAAATCTGTTATGATTGCTGAAACATCATCAAGCTTTATTTTTTCAAGCCGCCAGTCGGTTTTTTCTTTTAATAATCTCGTATAAAGCTGGTGATGCATGTCAATCCCTTTTGACATTTCAAATTTTGACTTGACAATGCGCAGGCTTTCTTTTCCCATCTTTTCCCTTAACTTGCCATCTTCCAGCAATTTGAGCAGCTTGTCGGCTGTTTTATCATAATCGCCAACTTCCACCAAAAATCCATTCACGCCGTCTTTTACCTGCAGGGCAATGCCCGGGACATTTGTCCCTACCAACGGCTTTCCGCAGGACATGCCCTCTGTCAAAGCCAGTCCAAACCCTTCGTTTTTAGAAGCCAAAGCAACTATATCCGCAGTATTATAGTAAAGAGGGAGCTTTTCATAATCAACGCTTCCTGTAAAAATTATATCATTTTCGAGTTTAAGCTTTTTAATCAACTCGCGGACCTCATTTTGGTAGATATCTCTTTCGTGCGATATCCTGCTTGTCATAGACTCGCCACCGACAAACATTAGCTTGACTTTTTGCAATTTTTCAATTACCCTTGGCATTGCTTTTATCAGCTGCAAATGGCCGCTTTTTGAGTCTATTCTCTGGACGCATAAAATAATCTTGCAGTCTTCAGGTATTTTGTAGAGTTGTTTTATTTCATTCCCGACCTTTTTAGGCTTGAACAAACTAGTATTCGCGATTGGATGAATTATTTCCACCTTCTCATGAGGCAATCCTGCTCTTACAGCCGATCTTGCATATTCTTCGCAGGAAAAAATCACTTTGTCAAATTCTTTCATATGCTTGATCAGAAACTGCTTGAGGTGCTTGGATATAGAATCTATAAAGGGAATGTGCCATGTCAATATAACCGGGATTCCTCTCGGAGTGTTCCTGTAAATCAATAAGAGCTGGAAATCGTGAATATGGACAATCTCGGTGGGGTGTTTTTCAAGAAGCTCCTCTATCTGCTTTCCAATGGACAAGTTTATTTGGTTGTACTCGTCATACCCATAGGTTATTAATGGTTCTTTTTTGAAAAGCTCCCCTTCGCCATGGCATTCCTTGTAAATTCTTTCCTTGAAATTGCTGTAGCCTTTAAGCAATTCCTCCTTTAATGGCTCTTTGGGTATCCTAAACACCTTGATTCCCTTGACGCTTTCTTCGCTTGACTCATTTGGCGGCCTTAAATGGACTTCGATAACTTCGTTTCCCCTTTGTATTAAGCCTTTAGCCAAGTTGAGCAAATATGTTGAAACCCCTCCAATATTCGGATAAAATGACTGGCTTGCAAAAAATATTTTCATAGGAATCACTAATCAACCGAAAATTTTAAATAAAATCAATATTCTAATATCACCAAATCATATATAAGCGTAAGTATATGGCCGTATACCACAATGCTGCAAAACTATAACATGCTGTTTGAATTTATGGAAGTTCTGGGTAAGAAATGGATAGTGCCATTGTTAGTATTTCTATTATTATATGAAAAAACAAATTTTAATACAATAAAAAAGCGGTTGAGATTAACTTCTAGAGCATTATCAAAAAAACTGAAATTGCTTGAAGCATTTGGTCTTATTGAAAAGATTATTTTAGACAACCCTAGAAAAGCAGTTTATACATTGAGTGAAAAAGGCAAAGAAATATCGCAGATGATATTGGGCTTTGCTGCAAATGTGTCTAAATGATTCTACTAGTTTTCATCACCCATTATAACACTTTTTCTCTTTTCAAGGTCAAAATCAAACTTGCCAAAGCTGTTGATATGGGAAGTTATCAAAGGAGTTATAAACTTTATATCATCATCCTTAATATTTTCCCCATGTTCCTTCAAATATTCAACTGCTTCGCTAATTTTCCTTGCATTCCAGTAAGCAGCTATGTTGCATACAAGCTCAAGAGCAGTTGCTGATTCCTTTTGCTCCATCAAGTCATTAGTCTTTAATTCGCCGCACTGTCCAAATTACACAAATTTCTGGAAATTTATTGAATATTTCTCTAGCAGTGATGCTCTTAACAATCTGCACGACTCTTGAAGGCGAGTATCGTGGAGCTGCCTGCATTAGCATATGAACATGGTATTCATCGAAGCCGATTGTTTCAGGATTGAGAAAATAACGTTTCTCTATTTCAGCCAGAATAATTTTTAGATATTATACGTAATCATTGTTCAAGAATCTATTGTCATAATACTCTTAAAGAAATAAACTCAATTTAAAAATTAATCCATATTAAATATAGTAATCAGTATACCAGTATACAAAAAAGAAAAATTTATATACTCCAAATTTATATGAAATCAAGGATGACCATGCACTACAATAAATTAGCAGTCAAGTACGCTGGAAAATACCCTAAATTCCTTCTTTTATTCTTGACATTCTTATTGGCATACCTTATATTTGATGGCAGGGCATACCCTCCTTTCAATGATTTTTTATTGTCAACAGGCTATTTCGGCACATTTCTAGCGGGCATAATGTTTGCCTACGGGTTCACTGCAGCGCCGGCAACCGCAGTGCTGTTGATTCTGGGTAAGGGACAAAATATCCTTTTAGCAGGTCTTATTGCCGGGTTTGGCGCACTCGTAAGTGATCTGCTTATATTCCGCTTTGTTGAGCATTCCATGAGCGATGAAATCAGAAAACTCTCAAAAGAAAAGATATCACTCTACATCAATAGAAAAACTCCCAGCATATTGAAGAAGTATCTTATCCCTGTTGTAGCCGGCTTTATAATCGCCTCTCCCTTGCCGGATGAAATCGGAGTGTCGCTGCTGGCAGCTTCCAGGACAATCTCATTGAAAATATTCTTAGTCATCTCCTATCTGCTTAATACAATCGGCATTTTCAGCATTTTTTATATCGGCAGCATTATCAGCTAGACTTTTGCAGTTTTTGTTTTGATTTGATATTGAATAATTAGTTGCCTCTGCCCTCAAATCAAAGCTTGTACAATCGTTAATCTTGACATTAATTTCATCTCCGAGCTTAAAATCACCTTTAACAACAACAGGCTTGTAGCTGTAGTTTCTTCCAATCCATGAATTGTTTTTGCCTTCTTCATCAATTAATATCTTACCCTGCCAGTTGAGCCATTTCTTGTTATTTTCATAAGCAATTTCGCGATACAGATTTGTCATTATCCTTGACCTTTGCTTTAGCGTGTTGGTTGCAAACTGCTTCATTTTGGCTGCGATTGTGCCTTCCCTTGCAGCATACCTTGATAAATTAAGCACGTCGGGCTTTATTTTTCTTAAAATATTGAGTGAGTCTTCAAATTGGTTGTCAGTTTCAGAGGGAAAGCCGACAATCATGTCTGTAGAGATTGTTATTTCCGGCATTTCCTCCCTGAAAGTTTCGGCTACCTCAATGAAATCTTCAACTGAATATTTCCTGTTCATTAATTTCAATATTTCATTATTGCCGGACTGCAATGGAACATGCAAAAACTTGAACATTTTCGGGTGCCTGTAGATTTTTATCAGCTCATCCAGAATTGGAAGTGTATTGCCCGGATTCATCATCCCAACCCTTACTTTGAATTCAAAAGGCACTGACAAAATCTGCTCAAGCAGTTCAACTAATTTCTGCCTGCCGCCCTGCTCGACCATGTAAGCGCCTGTGTCGTTTGATGTTATCCAGATTTCCCTGCAGCCTGATTTTAAGTGTTCTTTTACATCCTGCCTTACTGCATCCATGGGGTAAGAGAAAAGTTTGCCCTTCACAAGCTTTGTAGAGCAGAATGTGCAGAAGTAATTGCAGCCGTTCAGGATAGGCACGATTCCTACGACCGGATTCTTTCTTACAGACGGAAGATTGACTTTCTGCTCGTATTTTTTATCAAGAAGCTCCAAGGAAGTTCCATTCAATGAATTATCAACAACAGTTGAAATTCTCCCCAAGTTGTGAGTGTTTACAAAGCTTGCGCTTTCATCAATCTGCCTGATTTTCGGGATGATGCTTTCTGTTATGCAGCCTGCAACAACCAGTTTCTTTTCCGGATGCTGCTTTTTTAATCTCCTGATTTCCCTTAACGCTGTTGTATCTCCCTTGACCGTGCAGATATTGACAACATTGACATCAGACTCATTTTCCTTGTTTGTAACATCAAAACCAGAATTCTCAAGCAGCCCCATCATTATCTCTGATTCACGAAGATTGCTGCTGCACCCTTGTGTGATGAAGTTGATTTTTGGCATAAAATAAAGAAAATCGTGAGGGATTTAAAGGTTTTTGGTTTCGGAAAAAATAGAAATTTTTAACTAATAAGTAGTATCAAAACAATAAATTTATAAAGCGAATAATATCAATTCTTTTAACATGAAAAAACTAATATTACAGCCACATCAATTAATTGCTCCTGGTGAATACGAGCTACATAACGAGTCAATTCTAAAGATATACTTTCGAATATTTGATAGAGGACATGGCAAAGATTTACCACCAGCAATTGTTACAGGTAGTGCTACAGAGAAGATTTATGACAAGTTTCTTAGGCAATATGAGCGAGATGTTGCAGATTTAAAGCAAAACAGAGAACGCTTAAATACTGTTGTCGGTAGATTGAATAGGGATAGTGAAGGAAAATATTATACTGATGATGACCAAGTGCATGAACAGCTTTTACAAATAGGAATCGGTACAAGATACAAAATGACATTTCCAACAAAATATTATGTTGTGGAGGGGGAGCTTGACCATGATTTAAAAATGATTAGCGCAAGATTGGCGCATTCGCAGAAGATGCTGGGGGATGAACTACAAGATTACCAAGGTATTCGAGATAAAGCTGTAAACCTAATGACTACTGGAGCAAATTACATCCTATTAGACGGTAACCATAAAACAGCAGCGGCAACACTTACCCATAATCCAATCCATGCCTTACAACTTGAGACAGATGATGATCTTGCAGAAGTTAGGAGAATGGTCACAAGAGGAGAATTATTTGATTTCAAAAGGCCAGAAACATCATTAGACGAGTTAGTTAATGCATTCTATGAATATTGCAAAAACCATATTGATGAATTTAATACAGTTAGAGAAAGAATAGACAAACTGACTTCTAATCATGAAAAAGAGATATTTAAGTGGCAAGTAAATTTTTAATGCTAATTACTTCACATACCTTCCCTTAACCTTTTCCATTATCCAGCTCGTCAAAACCCTTGTTTCGTATTCGTCGGGGGTGTGGATGCTTTCATGAATGTCAACCATTCGCGCCGTGCTTCCAGTCAGGTCCGCCCTTCTTCCCATAGAATGATCGCCAATGTAAGTGAACCCAAGAACACCGCCCATCATTGTTTCCGGCAGAATATTAAGCCATTTCAGAGGAACTCTGCTGCTCATGTCCTCTTTTTCCTGGATATGTTTTTGAAGATAATTCTTTAATTGCTGCTTATGTGTTATGGCCAGCCTCTCTTCGGCGTAATTGTCTTCATAAGAAATGCTGAGGCCATACGGAATAACATTGTCTTTTATGTCTTTTATAGTCTTAATTTCAGCAGAATAAAGTTCATTTTCAGCTTGTTTTACAGAAATTTTTAAGTTATCTTCTTTTTGATTTTCTTCGTAATTTATTGATATTGAATAGTTATTGGATTTGTCATTAATGTTTTTCTTCTTCATTAGGTTTAATGAATAGAAAACATTGCCAGAATTTATTGTTCTATCTTTATTTACTTTAACATTTTCAGTTAAGTTTTTTAATAGAATTGACTCCAGTTCTTTTATGTCTTCAAAAGAAATTTTTGGCTTGGAATTGACAAGATTTTCAAGATTTTTTGTTTTGTCTTTGTTTATTGCCCGGGTTTTGATTTTTTTATTTATGACTGGCAGGACATAATCAACCAACCTCAATAACAATTCCGATTCCAATCTCTCAATTATCTTCTTATCCATCTGCCTTCTTAAAAACCCCAACGGCCTCTTCCATCAGTTTTTCAGCGTCTTTTTTGCTGTCAGAATCGGTAACTATCCTAAACACGCTGCCTTCTGTCCTTGAAGCCCTGAACCACACAAAGGAATCTTTTCCTGTTATTATCTTCAGGCCGCCTTTTATTCCCCCTGTCTCTCTTGTTTCAAAGCCCTTTTTTGAGTAATTGTCTTTTATGAATTTTTTTATTGAATTGTGTTTTTCCGCATCAAACTCTATTTTTTTCTTAATGGTGAAATATTCCGGAAACTCTCCTATTATGTCGGCAAGATTTCTTTCCCTTTTTGCGATTACTGACAGCACCGTCAGCAAAGTCAGAATTCCGTCCCTGCACTTTGACGGCGGAATAATGACGCCGCCGCTGGAGCCTTCACCGCCAATTATTGCCTTTAAGTTATCTATCTCTCTAACAACGTTTGTTTCACCAACTTCAACCTCTTTCAACTTTGCGCCATATCTTTGAACAATGTCCCTGACAACATTAGAGGTCACATCATTTACGACTACAAACTTGTTTTTTGGGTTTTTTGTGTTTGACAGTGCGTCGTCCACTGCCAGAGCAAGGATACAGTGCCCTGAAAGAAGCTGTCCGTTATTTAGCATTATTTCGATTCTGTCAGCGTCGCAGTCGAATCCGGCTGCAAAATCCGCTTTGTTCCCGTCTATGACGTTTTTTAGGTAAACTAATGAGTCTTCGGTTGGCTCAACAGCCCTGCTGAAAACGCCATAGGACATGTTGACTCCTACCACTTCAACACCTATCTGCTCAAGAATCTTTTTTGAAATTGCACCTGTGCCGCCGTTAGGATCAACAACAATCTTTTGGTTTGAATCTTTTATCCTTTCAATATCCTCTTTTCCAATAATGTTAAAAATAAATTTTGTATATTCCTTCACCGCTTCTGTGTTTTTTTCCTGTATCCCCCTTTCCTGTATTCTGTGAAAATCTTTAAACGATTTGGAATTATTTATCACAGAGATCATATCATTTTCACTTAATACGGCGCCGTCTTTCCCCAAAAACTTGAAGCCGTTCCAGTACGGCTCATTGTGGGAAGCTGTTATTATTATGCCTCCATCAGCATTGAAGTGCCTGACTGCAAATTCAATAACCGGAGTCGGGGCAATGCCAATGTCAATGAAGTTGCAGTCCAAGATCCCCATTATGGTGTCGCTTAATCTTGTGCCGGAAGGTCTCGTATCCGTTCCCAACACAATAGTTACATTGCGTTTCCTGGCCTTATTCTTCAAAAAAGTGTAATGAGAGTATGCATATCCGCAGGCAATGCTTTCTGTCAGATCCTTGCCGTAAATGCCCCTTATGCCTGAAAATGATTCTACAAGAGCCATAAACAGCGATAAGTGATAAGTATTATATATTCTTAACTTATTTGCTATATAGAAAATAATTATTACAAAAGTTCAAATCAAAATCTTTTTATAATCCAATATATGGCAAAAAGGCATGGACGAAGAAAGCCATAAGCTTGGCGGCAATATAGAACTATCTGGATTCAGGGATATGGACAGCTCTTCTATGGTCATAATCAAAAAACTCGTGGGCACTTATGCAAGAAAAATATCAGAACACTGCAAGAACCTGCAGACTTTGCATATAACCTTAAAGCCAATCCATGAACGAGAAAAAAGTGAGAAATATGAGATTCATGCAAAAGTAATAGACGACGGAAAGGTTTTTGCATCTGAAATCGTAGACAGGAACCTGTTTGTAGCAGTTGACAGCGCATTAAAGAAAATAATAAACGAATTTGATTAAGTTTGCTCTGCCTTCTGGCTCATTTTTTGCTTTAAGCTTATTATCTGGATTAATTTCAAAGCATTGATTTCCTGCTTTAATTCCTCAATCTGGTCTTTAAGCTCGTAAATCAATTCATAATTATGCTGGATATTGTCCGCGTTTTCGTTTACAATTGTCGGCAGTTCCGAGAATTCTGTAAACTCCCTTCTAATCTGCTTTATCCAAGAATCCACATTTTCCCTGAAAGTTTCAAGCTCTGGTTCCATTTTTCACCAAGGGTCTCAAAAAAGAGGCAAGGTCTTCAAAGGCTTAAAGTTGAACATGAGCTCACTTTGAGTGAGTATATCGATTGTTTCTTTGCCTTCCAAGATATTGCATGGAAAATCCTGCGTATGCCTCTTTTTTGAATACCAGTATACTCTTTATTCGAAGTGATATACTGGTATACCTTTTTGTATATTACTTATTTAAATATCTTTCGGTTTTGATATATACTGGAGAATATAAATTGTGAAATAGGAAATATTTAAGTAGGTGTTTTAAATATTGCATTAGGGCATGCCACTTAAAATGGAGCAATTTGTAAACATCGGGATTCTTATGATTATTGTAGGCTTTGCATTAGTCTTTTTTGGCGCTTTAATGGGTTCTAAAGAAGGCGCTTCATCAAAAACAAAAGTTGCAGTTGGCGGATTTATAGGCTTCATTCCATTCGGATTCGGGAATGATAAAAGAATGGTGTGGTTTGTAACAATACTATCTTTAGTGATATTTTTAGTTTGGATGTTTTTGAGTTTTAGGTTTGCAAAATAGATTGTAACCATCCCTCAGTCAAGACTGTAGAAACATTTTTATAAATATGCAAATTAGCGCAAGAGATGAAAATTAAATATTCCAAAATTGGGTACACCTCAAAGATTATCGGTGGTTCACTTGTTACTTGGGCACTGCTCTCTCATTCTGGAAAGTTATTAATGAGAGTCTTAGAATCCGATATGCCCAAAATATTGGACAAGGACCCACTTCAGGTAGCCTCTTATGCCTTAACTGGGGTAACAGCTTATTTTATTGGAGACAGGATGCATCGACGTGAATTAGAAGAGCACAGAACTTCTTTATTGGAAGAGAAGTTAAATGAGTTTATGCAAAGCTACAGATCACGAGAATTTCCTCGAAAAATCGATGCACGGTAACCGGAAGTTTACGTATAAACCAACTACAAAAATTTGTAACTCACTCTTCCTTATCGTACTGCCCCTTAACCTTGTGCTTGCTTGAGTTCAGAATCTCGTTGTACATTCTTTCATATTCTTCCCGGTAAGGGTTCTTTTTGAAGAAAAGCTTGTAAAGAATGTAGAGTGATAAGGCAACATAAATGCTTATAAGGATTGTTTTGTTTATTTCCATGCAATTGCTAATGCCATTCTAATATTTAAATGTTCGTTTTTTAATTCAAAAACCTTTAAATAAAACACTCAAACCTATTTTTGCATGAAGAAGCTGATCAGGAAAACAACAGAAGCAAACCTGCCTACAAAGTACGGCAGTTTCAAGGTTATTTGCTACGAGGACTGCAACAAGGGGCAGCATCTTGCGTTGATTAAAGGCGAGGTCAAAGGCAGAAAGAACGTTCTTGTCAGGGTTCATTCAGAATGTTTGACAGGAGACGCGCTTGGCTCATTAAGGTGCGATTGCGGGCCGCAGCTGGAAAAGGCTCTTGAGCTAATCAGCAAAAAAGGAGGAGTTCTGCTTTACATGGCGCAGGAAGGAAGAGGCATAGGCTTGATGAACAAGATAGCTGCCTACCATTTCCAGGATCGTGGAATGGACACAGTCGAGGCAAACTTAAGGCTGGGGTTCAAGGCAGATGCAAGGGATTACACTTTAGGGGCGCAGATACTTGCAGACCTGGGCCTGACGACAATACGGCTCCTGACAAACAACCCGAGGAAAATTCTTGGACTGGAGAAATATGGCTTGAACATAGTTGAAAGAGTTCCAATAATAATAAAACCAACTAAATTAAATAAAAAATATCTCCAAATCAAGAAGGAAAAGCTAGGGCATTATCTGGAAGAGAAAGGAATTGTGAAGTAAATTCAAAACCTCAGCAGATTAATCACCTTTCCCGCATCCTGCTCTTTTACAAGAAAAATTGTGTCAGTGAAGCAGCTCAATGACTCAACAATGTTTATGTTGTTTTCTCCGAACAGAGATGCCAGATAGGCATAAGTGCCTGGAGTTGTTTCAATCTCTTCAGGGCTTTTTATTATGATTTCGGCAAGATTCTTGTTTTCCAGAATTATTTTGTTCCTAAAGTATTTTTTGATCAAGTCAAGGAAATCCTCTGCAGTTATCACAGTTATTCCGGATGCGCCTTCAATAATCCTGAATATCTCCATCTTTCTCTTTATTTCCTTTTCCAGATTAATCAAATTCTCAAAATATATATCCTTCTCAAGGACTATTGCAATAACCTTGTTTTTGATTTCCACCCTGCTTTTCTTCAGGATGCTCCTGATTTTGTTCTCGAAAACATCATCTTTTCTCAGTTTGCTCCTGAACCGCCTGCAGGCAACAAGGATTGCGTCGAAATTTTTTTTGTTCAGATTAAGCTCAGAGGCAATCTTCCTCGACAATGATGAATAATTCACCAGCCCGTTCTTTACGCAATCTTTTACCGAAGGATGCTCGGAAATATAATCTTCCGCTAGTTTTGTGATGTTTGGCATATTTTTTCATTATTGGATTTATTTAATGTTTTTTTAAATGTGAAATTAATGTTTTATTTTATGTTTTGAGCAGCTTTCACAACGCATTAATTTCAATATAACACATTCAAAAATAATAAAATCTCTATTAAATATTTAAATGTTTCTTTTCAGACATTTTTGTTTATTTTTGTCTTAAGCAAAGCGTTAGGTTTAAGAATCCAATGCAAACTTTCCTTAAATTTATGTTAAGCAGTGTAGCGCCAAATTTAGGTGATGTTGTACCATTTGAAGACCTACCGAAAGGTCATAAGATAATTAGGTACCCAATACGTAATTTTAATGACGCCGTAATACAAAAATTGGTTGAGGAGTCTTTTAATCAACGAGTTGTTGATAATTATATTGACCAATTATTAAGCTGCGATGCCTTGGTATACTATGAAACTGCAGATAAAGGATTGGCGATAGTGATACCTGCACCAGGTTATGGAATTCCGCCGCATCTAAAAACATTTGCAGTAAGTCCCAATGAGCAAGAAAAGGGTGTAGGAAGCGATTTATTGACTGCAGTCAGATATGACTTTAAACAATTTAATCTGCGTTCACGTAAAGATAGGATAAGTCCAAATGAAAAGTATGAACATTGGATTGGAAAACCAAAAGAATTTGTAAGCATAGATGGTATAACCTACAATGGTTACTTTGAAAATCATTCAAGACTTGAAAAACAACTCGCATTGGAATATATGGCGAAACGGCCATCAGCATGTAGGCGGCAATAAAACTTTAAAATATCAAACTACGCCCTATTAATAACTTCAAACTATTCTTTTTTAGTGATTGAGGGTAAAGAATCTACGTTGACATGGAAATCAAGAGGTGGGAGGGGTATTAGAAAAGAAAATTTTAAATATTGATTATGAAATTGTTTAAAATTAAAGATGGGAGAAAGTAGTTTACAGTATATTATTAAGACAAGTCCACGCCGATTCTTTAGTGATATCTTTCATGATTTGATTTCTGATAGGCACCATTGTAAATATGTGGTTGAAGTTATGTTAAAATATTTTAATATGGAAGAAACTTTTAATAAACCCGGAGGGTTAAACGGAAGGGTGAACATTAATTGGAATTTGGATTCAGTGGAATCCCCAATGGTGGTCGGTAGTGACATGCACGCATTTGACATGTCAGCAGAATATGGTGATATGATACTTTTCATGTCACGTTTTCCAGAACAGCTGGCTGGGAGTAAGGAGTCAAGATTCGGATTGGAGCACTCATTCGAATTGGCCAGAGGGTTCTACAATGGGGCATACAAAGCAGGTAGCAAGATTTTTGGTCATACACCATCAATTGTGCTTTATGACGAGTTAGCTGATAATCTCCGAGAGTTAGCTCGGGCTGTTTTTGAGTCTAGAGTAGATATCAATAATAAAAAAATGTTGCCCAAAACAGCAAAAGAGATAAGCGATGTATTCTATAATGGTGAAGCAATACCTTCTCAACCAACTAAAGGACAAAATTTAAACGTAATGATCCAATAAACACTTTATTTATTTCCATACAATCGCTGATGGTACACGGGTTTATACTCCTTTCTTACTTCAGTTATGTTCACACTTAATCCATATTTACTGATTTCTAAAAATAATTTGTCACTATTTTCCGGAATGGCATGTATATTGACTAGCCTTTCCAAAGGCAGCTTGCGCCAGACCAAAACCATGATATCTCCGTCTTGTCTTGTTTCTTCTGGAAGCATGCCGAATTCACAAATAGAGATGTCCTTTTTAACACCCCCGGTTTTGCCATAATCGCGATAGCTGAAGACAAAATACACGCTTTTTAATTTTTTATAATCCTCTTGCATTTTTTTTGGCGCCAAATGCAGATTTACAGCGATATCAGCCAGTCGGGCTTCAGTATGCGGATTTGATTTAAATGTAGAATCGCGAGCAAAATGATTTAAAGTGATTGATGCAAGCTGTTCGGTGAGGTTGTCATACTCTCGCCTTTTTTTCTTATAATGCGCCTCTATACCTTTAATAGGAGTATCTTTTAATAAAAGTCTTGCTGCTGACCACATACCTCCATTTTCTAAGACTTCTTCGATGTTGGACGCACTATGAAATACTTTAACTACCTCATTATTCTTAGATTTAACCATCAGAAAAAGAAAATTCCCAAATTCTTAAAACTTTCCCCATTCGCCACTTTCAAATAGCTAAAAACAAAACCTTAAATTTAAATATGAATTAGGGATTTCTGCATGTTTTAGGGGGTTACTTTGATATCTCATAAGAAATACATGGACTTGACAATAAAGCTTGCCGAAAAGGGCAGGGGCTTTGCATCGCCAAATCCTATGGTCGGCTGTATAATTGTTAAGCGCGGCAGAATTGTCGGCAAAGGCTGCCATAAAAAAGCGGGCACTGAGCATGCTGAAGTTCTTGCAATCAACGATGCAGGCAAAAAAGTAATGAACTCTACATTGTATGTCAATCTGGAGCCATGCTCGCACTGGGGCAGAACTCCCCCCTGCACGGAAAGAATTGTCGAAGCCGGCGTGAGGGAAGTAGTTATAGGCATGAGAGACCCCAATCCTTTGGTGGACGGCTTCCGGGAGCTTAAATTTCGCGGGCTTAAGACAAAAATCGGCATTTTGGAAAAAGATGCAAAGAAACTAAACGAAGTCTACATCAAGTACACAAAAACAAAAAGGCCATTTGTAACAATAAAGGTTGCCATGAGCATTGACGGAAAAATAGCAACTTCTACCGGCAGCTCAAAATTTATAACTAGCAAAGAAGCAAGAACTTATGTCCACCAGTTAAGGAGCGAGATGGATGCTGTGATGGTCGGGCTTAACACCGTTTTAAGGGACGACCCTGAATTGACGCCAAGGCTTGTCAACGGCAAAGACCCAATGAAGATTGTTGTTGACAGCAATCTAAAAATTCCGAAAAACAGCCATCTCATGAAAGAGCCTGGAAAGCTTATAATTGCCACGACAAGCAAAGCGCCCAAGAATTACGTAAAGAAGCTCCAGCAGAAAGGGGTGAATGTGCTTGTAACAAACTCCAAAAAAGGAATGGTTGATCTGCAGGACCTGGTGAAGCAGCTGGGCAGGCATGAAATAACAAGCGTCATGATAGAGGGAGGGGCGCAGCTTAACAGCTCTGCAATAAAAGAAGGGGTAGTGGATAAGATACTTATTTTCACAGCGCCTAAAATCATCGGCAACGGGCTCGGCGCAATCGGCAATCTTGGAATCAAGAAGATAAACAATGCAATCAGCCTGAAAAATCCCACGACGAAAAAAATAGGAAAGGATTTGCTGATTGAAGGGTATCTGTAGGCTTTTTAAAAATTTGTTTTAAAATATCGTAAGTGCCCTATTGTCAAGGCCGCCTATTCATTAAATACTTAAACAAAAATGGCATATTCTGAAATTAAAGATGCCGTCAAAGACTTCAAAAAAGGCAAGTTTGTGATTGTCATTGACGACAAAAAGCGCGAAAATGAGGCTGACTTGGTTCTTGCTGCGGAAAAAGTTACGCCGCAAAAAATAAACTTCATGATTAAGGAAGCAAGAGGCTTGGTTTGCGTTCCAATGCTTGGCAAAAGGCTTGATGAATTAAGTTTACCTTTGATGACGAAAATAAACACAGAGTTTACAAAATGCGCATTCACAATTTCTGTTGATGCAAAAAAAGGGACAACAACAGGAATTTCTGCTTATGACAGGGCGAAAACAATTAAAACATTAATAAATAAAAATACAAAGCCAAGCGACTTGGCAAGGCCAGGTCACGTATTCCCATTAAGATACGACGAGAAAGGTCTTGGCAAAAGGCAGGGTCATACAGAAGCTGCGATTGAGCTGTGCAAACTTGCAAAACTTTATCCTGCTGCGGTCATATGCGAGATTATAGGGGAAAATGGCAGGATGGCGAAAATGCCGGAGTTAAAGAGAATGGCTAAGAGGTATGATTTAAAGATTATTATGATAAGAGATTTGGTTAGAAATATTTAAATAGAATAAATTATTTCTACTAAACAATGATAGAAATACTTGTTGATAGGATTAAAGTTATAGATAAAATTCCTTCATATGTTTCTGTAGATAAGGATAAAGAAATAAGAGAAGAATTTGAAGAATGGAAGACAAAAAATCCAGTTGTTCATACTGTTATGGAAGGAAAAACAACTTTCCTTCAAGAATATCAAAAAGCATTTGGTGAGTATACTAAGGAACGAGTTTTTAAACCATATTCTCTACCTAAAGATTTTAAGGAAAAAGTGGCTGATTTGGAAGCCTGTATAGGCGATTCTGATTTAGGGGATTCTATGGTGCATAAATCTCTTATGAATCCTACAGGAAGCAGTTTAGTATATGGGAGTGCAGGTTTGGCTGCTGCAGGGGCTGCTATTGGGATTAATCAAATTAATAAACAACAAGGAATAGACAGAAGGACATTCCTAATAAATGTTACCTTGTTAGTTGGTGCTCCCATAGCTACGGGGTTTATTGGTATTTATGTTGGGTCATTATCAGCAACAGGTGTCCATAGAAATTTAGAATTGCTCAAGGGAGATGCAATCTATTTAGATACATTATATACAAAACTCTACAAAAAATAATTTTAACCTTTTTTTAACCAAAACCTTTAAATCATGCTTGTTCTGTTAGCGGGATATGGACGAATTCAAATCAGCAATCACAGACTTTCTTAAAAAAGAGACCAAGCTTGAAAGCATAGAATTAGAAGTACCTCCCAATCCTGAAATGGGCGATTACGCGTTCCCGTGCTTTATGCTTGCCAAAGGCTGGAAGAAATCCCCAAATGATATTGCGCAGGAGCTAAGCGGGAAATTCAAATCAAATGATTTAGTCAGCTCTGTTAAAGTCATAGGCCCGTATCTTAATTTTTTTATCAATAAGCTCAGAATTACGGAAAGCGCAATAACCCAAGTTCTGAAGCAAAAAAATAAATACGGCTCGAGCGGAATCGGCAAGGGCAAAAAGATTTTGGTTGAGCATACAAGCATAAACCCGAATGCATCTCCCCACGTCGGCAGGGCGAGAAACGCCATTATAGGAGATTCAATAGTAAGAATCCTCAAATTCCAGGGGTATAAAGTGGACACTCATTATTTTGTCAATGACGTCGGAAAGCAAATCGCAATGCTTGTCCTTGGCGCAGAAGGAAAGAAAAATGTCAGCTTTGGGGATTTATTAAAAATATACATTGATATAAACAAAAAAATCGAGGAAAATCCCGAGCTGGAAAAACGAGTGCTGGAATTGCTGAACGAACTGGAAAAAAATGACAAAGATGTTAAGAAAAAATTTGAAAAAATAGTAAGAACATGTGTTGAAGGGCAGGTGAAAATCCTTTCAGAGCTGGGAATCAAGTATGATTCATTTGATTACGAGTCAAAATATTTGTGGAGCAGGAAAACTGATGAAGCTCTGAAAAGGCTCGAGAAAACCGGCAAGCTGTTTATTGACGGCTTCAACAGGTGGGTTTTAGACCAGAAGGGCTACGGGCTTGGAATGAAGATTCCTATCTTGGTGCTGACTAGGGCGGACGGCACATCACTTTATCCTTTGAGGGATATTGCCTATAATTTTGACAAGCTGGAAAAAGGAGACAGTATAGTTGTGCTTGGAGAGGACCAGAAATTATACCAGGATCAGATTGCAGCAGTCTTAAAGGAACTTGAGCTGAAACCCCCCGGAGTTGTTCACTACTCATTTATCCTACTGCAGGAAGGCAAGATGTCAACGAGAAAGGGAAATGTGGTGCTGCTTGAGGATTTTATGAAAGAAGCTGTAAACAAAGCCACAGATGAGCTGAGGAAGAGGTACGATAAACTTGATGAAAAGGCTGCGAAGGCAATTGCTTACGGCGCTATTAAGTACGGCATTCTGAAAGTAAGCCCTGAAAAAAATGTTATTTTTGACTGGAAGCAGGCGCTTTCGTTTGAAGGCGAGACAGCGCCTTACATACAGTACGCTTACGCAAGGATAAGCAGCATTCTGAAAAAAGCGAAAAAGATTAGCCCTAAGGCAGACTTGAGCATGCTAAAAGAAAAAGAAGAGGCTGAACTGGTCAAACTGGTTTCAAGCTTCCCGGAAATTGTCGGCAAGGCAACAACTGATTTAAGGCCGCATTTGGTCGCCTCTTACCTGTATACCATAGCGCAGAAATTCAATGAGTATTACCACATTCATCAGATACTCAAATCCGACGAAAAAACAAAAAATGCCAGATTGTCATTGATAACCTCCGTCAGGCAGGTAATAAAGAACGGGTTAGGCTTGCTTGGCATAGATGTATTGGAAAGGATGTGAAAATGGCGTCAAACACAGAATTGATTTTGTTCTTGCTGATGATAGTGCTCTCTGCTTTCTTTGCCATGTCAGAAACTGCGTTAGTGTCATTAAGCAGGTTTAAAGTAAGGCATTGGGCTGAGAAAAAGAAGTTTGGCGCAGCTTATGTGAAAAAATTAAAAGACAATCCTGAATTGCTGCTGTCAACAATCCTTATAGGCAATAATCTTGTGAACACTGCTGCTGCGGCAATCGCAACTTCAATTGCAATGGAAATTTTCCAGCATAATGCCATCGGGATAGCAACAGGGATAGCTACATTCTTTATTCTAATCTTCGGGGATATAACCCCAAAATCAATCGGAGCAAACAACAACGAAGTTTTAGCGCCTATAGTGGCTCCTGTGATATGGAACTTAAGCGTGGCCATCTACCCCCTAATAAAAGTCTTAGAGTATTTTCTGAAGGGCATAAACAAGCTGATTGGCGCTAAAAAGATACCCCTCATCTCTGAAGAGGAGCTCAGGAGCATAATAAAAGTCAGCGAGGAGGAAGGCTCAATAAAGGAAATGGAAAAAAAGCTGATACAAAGGATTTTTGATTTTGACAATATCACTGCAGGAGATGTAATGACTCCAAAAAAATACATAACTTCAGTGAGCTCTGATATGCAAATCAAAGATGTTCTTCAGCTTCCAACAGCCAAGATGTACTCAAGGTTTCCAGTTTACGAGAAACACAAGGATAATATTGTAGGCATCCTGTCTTTAAAGGACACTCTCAGGTTTGTTAAGGATGGCAAGTTCGACATATCCGCAAAACAGATTATGAGAAAGCCATTCTTTGTCTTCCAGACCAAGAAGATGGATACATTGCTCAGGCTATTTCAGAGCAGGAAGCAGCATATGGCTATAGTAATAGATGAAAAGGCCCACGTTGTCGGCTTGATAACCATCGAGAACATTCTGGAAGAGATTGTCGGCGAGATTATAGACGAGACAGACAGGATAAATCCAAGCCTCGAGCAAGTCTCAAGGAACGAATGGGTTGTGAAGGGCTCAACAGAGCTCGAGGAGATAAACTCGAAGACAGGCATGTCACTGAAAAAATCAGATTTTGTGGACTTGGACAGCTTTGTGCTTGCAACTCTTGGAAAAGCCCCCAAGGCAGGGGATGTCATAGAGCACCAAAGCTACAAAATAATAATGGAGGATGTGCAGGGCAAGAAAGTGCTCAAGGCGAAGATTGTAAAGAGCTGATTTCAAAACATTTAAATATTCTGATTTAAACTGCATTATTTGGGGGTGCAGATTACAATGTCAGCCATAACACAGCTTGATGAAAGCAGCAGAATGAACGACAACAGCATTTTTATAGGCGGTAAGCCGTTTATGAACTATGTAACAGGGGTTGTGATGCAGTTCACGACAAAAAATGCGGAAGATGTCATAATAAAGGCAAGAGGAAAATTCATAAGCAGGGCAGTTGATGTTGCGGAAGTGGCGGCAAAAAGGTTTATGGACAGTGCAGTTAGCGTCACCGGCATAAAGATTGATTCAGAAGGCTTCAAGAATATGGAAGGAAGGGATGTGAGAGTATCGACAATTGAGATAACCTTGAGCAAAAACCGGCAGTAGCTGATTCTTTTATTTTGATTATTTTAAAAAATTTAATTGCAAAAGTCGTTTATTGAGATTGCCTTATTGTCAAAGGCAAACATTAAGTTAGACATTTAATTTGTAGGAATTATTAAATAATAAATTCAATACGTTCGCTTCGCTCACTACAGATAGTGCGCGTCGGCATTCGGCAGTTGAGCTAAAACTCCTTTTGCGCTTCCCCTCCGCGCCTATTCATTATCCGGCAATATTAGTAAAAGACACAAATTTTAGGACATAAATGATGCCTTTTACTAATTAGAAAACGACAACTATTGTCCATTAATTATTGTCGTTTTCTATATTTTAGAAATGTTTAATAACCATTGATGGGAAGATATATAAATTGGGCCTGTGATGTAACGGACAGCATAATCGGCTTCGGAGAACCGCGAAATAAGTTCACAGAAACCGGTTCGTTTGGGTTCGAATTGCGGTAAGCTAGCATGCTTATCGCACGCATTTCCCAACAGGCTCATTGTTAAAATGAGATTAGAACTTCAAAAGTGGTACACGAGAACAATTGGCATATTCTTTGTGCTTGTAGTTATAACATTAATCAATGATTATTTAAAATTCGGCCACAGACCAGAGACGTGGCATAAGGTTTTTCATGTTTTGCTTGGCGTAATCATCTTATATTACGGCTGGAGCAACAAAAATTTTTGGAAGCCATTCTGTCTGGCTAACGGAGCTTTTTTTACCTATATTGCCATATTCGGATTTGTATTTCCAGATTTTGGCGGATTGGACGCATTTAACAGGCTGGACACACTGTTACATGGTATAGTTGGATTAAGCGGATTGTCGATAGGCTTAATTTACAAAAATTGAGGCTGACTTATGGAACACCCAATTGTTGAAAAAATACTGAAAGAAGGTATAAACTCTGTAAACCTTTCCATGCTTGATGAAACTGCAAGAAAAAAGATTTTGAGCGATGTGGGTGAAAAGCTCTACAAGCAAAGTAAATTCTCAGAGGCAATTGAAATGATGGCAAAAGCCGGAGATACTGAAAAGCTGGCAAAACTTGGCGATTTATTCCTGGAGGAAAATAAAATAGAATTGGCCACGCTTTGTTTCATCCCAACAAAAGACAAGCAAAGGCTTAATAATGCCGCTGTTTTGTGCATACAATCTAAAAAATATGGATTGGCTGCAAAGGCATACGAGGCTGCCGACAACAGGCAGATGGCTTTTTTCATACAGCAGAATTTTGTCGAGGCTTAAATGTTTCAAAGAAGATGGAGCTTTGGGTTGGGCACAGTATTCAGCCTCATAGTAGTCTATTTTATTTTTCTTTACTCAAGAGACAAAGGGTGGGGCGCGCTTGCTTTTGCATCAAAATGGTACCTCATAATTGCGGGAATTTTGATTGCATTGCCCATTGCGATACTGCTTATAGTATTAATCGTCATGCTGCTGCTGTTTTTAATTTCAATGTTTAAGATGCACTCCTTAAACAGGGTTCGTAAAAAACAAAAAACCAAGGATTATGTTGATGCGGAGTATCAAATAAAGTAACAAAATGGCAAGAAAAAGCCCAAAAAATTTAATTTTTGCAATTCTTTCAGTCTTAATCTTAATCGGGGGCATAACCTATTATTTCAATTATAGCATAAGAATGGTGAAGCAGGATTATGAGGCAAAAATTTCTAATTTAAACCGGCAAACGGCTGAAAATCTGATGAACATTGAAACCCAGATAAATGCTTTGGGTTTGAACCTGTCGTCGCAAATCGGCTCGGTGGGGGCAGACCTCAACAGCTTTAAGCAGGAGAACCAGCATGAAATAATAACTTTGTCAAACTTAATTGACCAGATTGAGCAGCAGAGCAGCATAAAGCTGAGCGAGCTGAAAAGCGAACTGAAGGATATACAGATAAAGAGCGCTGATTTTTCAGCGATTGTCGATGATGTGCTGCAGTCTGTTGTGAGCGTCAAAACTAATGTAGGACAGGGAAGCGGGGCGATAATTGACAGGAACGGCTATATTGTCACGAATGTGCATGTCATAAACGGTGCGTCAACAATCAAGGTTGTTACATACTCTGGAGACTCTTATAATGCAAATACCCTTGTCGGTTACAATGAGGCAGCAGACATTGCTGTGCTGAAGGTCAGCGCATCAAGCCTGAACTCTCTTGACTTTGGAGATTCTGACGAAGTCAAAGTCGGGGAGAAGGTCATCGCAGCAGGCAATCCTGCGGGGCTATCCTTCACGGTCACAGAGGGCATTGTGAGCGCGTTTAGGGACTCCTCAAACGGAATAAGGTACATCCAAACAGATGTGCCGATTAATCCCGGGAATTCCGGAGGTCCTTTGATCAACGCAAAAGGCGAAATCATAGGCATAAATAATTTCAAGGTCGGCGGTTTTGAAGGGCTGGGATTTGCTATTTCCTCAAATGATGTCAGAAGCGTTGTCAAGAAAATGATAAGTGATTATGAGTCAAAGCAGAATCCATAAATTCCATTTCCGCAATATTTAAATATTGATTACTTAAGTGAGCTGATATGGCAGATAAAAAAGAGGTCAGCTCAGATAAGTCTCCAAAATGGTTTTATCTTGTGTCTATATTGGCTGCGTTTCTATTTACTATGTACATATCAATATACTCAACAATACATTTTGAAAGCATAAGGTACATGAATATCGTGGTCGTGTTTCTGTTTATAACCATTGTTTCTTTCTTCATAGTCTCGGGAGTTTATTTACATACGGAGAAGATGGGCTACCACGCACTTGCGCCAGTGCTTTTTTTTGCAGGAATGGCCAGCCTAATTTTTTATGCATACAAGGCTGTGGATGCATAGGATATAGTCAGATACTCTATAATCTACACAATAATCGTTGTGGGCATTTCAATATTCATTTTATTGCCGAAGAAGGAATTTAAATTTCAAACGGCAAAAAAATCAGGCAAAGTTTAAATGAAGAAATCCACAAAAATTGCTGCACTTTATTTGATTTTGGCAATATATTGGATTTGTGGCTGCGATATACTCACTCAAAGCAAAAAATTACGTATTGATGGTTGTGGCTGTATTATTCACCATCGCAAGCGCTGACAACATATTTTGCAATTTAAAGAAGAGGTGAAGATGGACGGAGTGATCGAGGCATTCATAGCCCTGTTTGTGATAATGGACCCTATAGGGAGCCTGCCTATATTCATAGGATTAACAAAGGGAATGCCATTGAAAGAAGTGAAAAATAGTGTAGATAAGTCTGTTTTTGTGGCAGCCGTGCTTCTTTTTGCGTTCCTGTTCCTTGGACAGCAAATCTTTGACTTTTTTGGCATAAACCTAGACAGTTTCCAGATTGCAGGCGGAATTGTTTTGCTGATACTGGGAATATTTTATATATTCGGATATATGTACAAGATCAGCGAGTTACACGGCAAAGACTTGAGCGTGCCTGTAGGCACTCCTTTGCTCACAGGGCCGGGAGTAATAACAACAACAGTGATATTAGTCAAGGAGAATGGAACTCTGGTAACAGTTATAGCCGCATTCTTAACGCTCCTTGTAACATGGCTTATATTGATAAACGCCTTTAAGATATACAAAGTGCTAGGAGACCACTGGACTAATGTAATCTCGAGGGTTATGGGAATAATTTTGGCTGCCATTGCAGTAGAATTCATAACAAAAGGGATATCGAGTATTATTGCGCCGATGGTTTGAAAATCTTATCAGATTTATAGGATGTACTTCAGAACTTGATTGATGTGGTCCTCATCATCTCTATCAACATATCTGTAATTATTTTTTTCTACGCTTTCTCTATACTTAGGATCGCCTACAACAACTATGAGATGTGCAGGACCTTTGGCAATTCTTATTGATTTCGCAAAATTCAGAAAAGAATAGCCGCGTTCCGGATATATTATATGAGCAGAAATGTCAGATATACTTGATTCTTTCAAAGCTTCCGGAAAATTTTGAACCATCAACACATTTCCAGATTTTGCAAATTGCCTATATCTTTCCTGTAACGTAGAATCTGCTATCAAGAGCACAAGGCCTTTGGCTTGTGGAGTGCTTTCTTGAATCCTTGCAATACTCCCTATACTAAATTCATGATTCATATTTTAAGCAAATATCGCGTATTTTTAAATCTTTTTAGGCAAGATTTAAATTGTTGAATTTAACCTTGGCATTTTATGGGGCTGTCGTATAGTTGGCAGTATCCGGGGTTCGGGGCCAACCTTTTGCCAAAAGCTTGACTAAAAGCATGCAATGAGGGAGTGACATGCGAGTGAGCTCGTACCACTCGCTCACAAGTCACACAATCCCTCGGAACGATGGAAAAGTTTGGAGAAAAGCCTCGTGGCCGGAGTTCGAATCTCCGCAGCCCCATCAGCATTCAAAAATATGGATAAATAAAAACAGCAAAATAAATCAAAGACAAAATGAACAAAAAAGCGCAGTTTTTTCCGCTGAAAGACGAAAACCCAAGAAAAAGGTTTCCGCTTGTGAACTGGATTTTTATAGCAGTAAATATCGCTGTTTTTGTTTTATCTCTGAGCGATTTTGAGCAGTTCATAAACGCTTATGGATTTAAGCCTGCAGAATTCAGCATATTGGCAATATTCACGAGCATGTTTTTGCACGGCGGCATAGCGCATATCTTCGGCAACATGTGGTTTCTGCATATCTTCGGCGACAATGTTGAAGACGTTTTTGGGCGCTTCAAATACATAATTTTCTATATCTTAAGCGGCATTGCCGCCTCGCTGTTGCACTTCCTGTTGAACCTAGGCTCGGATGTTCCTGCAGTGGGGGCAAGCGGCGCAATAAGCGGCGTTCTTGGAGCCTATGTAATATTATTTCCTCATGTTAAAGTTTATGTAATCAGCAGGTTTTACCATGACAGGGTGTCGGCAAAATTCATGATTGGAATATGGTTTTTGTTCCAGCTGATAAGCGGCACATTCTCTTTGTTTGGAGCGCAAAGCGGCATAGCATTCTTTGCCCACATAGGCGGATTTGTTTTTGGGGCTGTTTTTGCGTTGATTTATAAGATAATCAATAAGACGAAAACATAATCTCGCATTTTGACATCTTTTCGTAAAAATTATGCTCTTCCTTTTTCTTCTCTGTAGTGTAGAACAGCCTGTCAAGCGCAAACCATGTTGTGAACCAGCCTGCCGGTTCCAGCAGAACAAAAAGAAAACGCATTATGAACGCACTCGATTCAAAAGAACCGATATAGGTGGCGCTGAGCAGCATCAGAATGCCTATAAACGCCGCTATAACGGATTTGTTTCTTGTGCTTTTTATTTCTTTTTTAAGCATTTGCGCGTGCTTGGTAAAATGCTCATGCAGCCTTTTCTTTATAACCGACTCGTTTTTAGCATCCCTTTTTTCTTCAGAGACCAGCAGCCTTAACTCCAGCTTGCCTGCTTTATCCATGCTGGCTTTCCTGGACTCTGTCAAAAAATCATCGGACAGGGATCTTTGAGAATAAGGTCTCGGGTCAAAATCAGAGAAGATGTCATCATAAGTGTCAATCCATATGCTTATCTCCGACAATTCAAGGATTTTCTTTGTATTCTGTTCTGAATTCTTCGCTTCAGTTTCCTTTTGCTCGGCGCTTTTTTCTTTTTCCGGCATAATCCCTGATGATTATTCTGATATTTTTAAACTTAACTGACAGAAAGTTCATTTCATTAATGGAAAAAATGTCCGATATAAGACGCACAAAGAAAAAGGTGAGAGTTAGTGCCCATCTATTATATGATGGCTGGACATATTATCCTTCAGAGATTGATGTTTTCTGATATTTTTCTCTTACAACTGCATTATCCAAAGCAATAACTAAATTCTTATAAAAGATAGCGTTAATGTCAGCTAAATTGTGCCTATGCCATCCGTTAGAACATTCAATTTGTTTTTTTCCAAAAAGTAAGCCCCTATCTGTCATTTCATATTCACTCATCAATTCTGGAGTGAAAGTAACTTTTTTAGGAACTTTAAAGAAGGGTGCACCTCTATTTCGGTCTATTGTGATACCTTGACCCCCCATATAATCATAGGGGTTGATGTTGTCCTTCCCGACATATACAGAATCGATAAGGGGAATAGAACCAATTTTGATACCTGAATCATCTTCCTCAACTACCTCTGGTTCATATAAAATCTTTTTAGTTTTATTGTCTTTTCTCACATTTTCAAGAAGTTTTTGGATATCTATTCTTCTCTTAGCAATCTCTTCTAAATCCTTAACTGTTGCTTCCACAGCTTCGTAAAGTAAGTTCGGTACCGACTTAAAATTAATTCCCTCTTTTGCCATAGAAGGGTGATAAGGAGGAATCTCAATTCTTATGAATTCCCAAAAGTTTTTTCCTTTAAAATCAAAAGCTTCTAAATCTAGAGGAAAATGCTCTCTTGTAAACATTAATCTATCCAATGTTGCCATGTACTATGGCACAGGGTAGGGCTTTATTAATCTTCCGTTTTTGCTACTACCTTAGAGTTAATACCCTAGAGCCAGCCCTCATGCAAATTCCAAAAGACTAATGCGAGCAACTTCACCCAAATATCCCTATTGTCATTGTAATTAGGAAAATTATATCAAAAAATTAATCAAAATCTTTAAATACAAACTAAAAGTTTTAATGTTCAATGGAACAAAAAGAAGAACGAATTGGAATGACAGTTAAAAAATCCGAAGACTTCAACGAGTGGTACAACCAGGTTGTCTTGAAGGCAGACATGATTGACTACAGCTCTGTATCCGGCTGCATCATATTCAAGCCAAATTCGTATGCGATATGGGAAAAAATCCAGAAAATCTTTGACGGCAAGATAAAAAGCTCAGGACATAAAAACTGCTATTTCCCGATGTTCATACCCGAGAGCCTGCTGAGAAAGGAGGCAGAGCACGTTGAAGGATTCTCGCCTGAAGTTGCATGGGTTACAAAAGCAGGCGATACTGAATTGAGCGAAAAGCTCGCAATAAGGCCCACATCCGAAACTGTGATGTATGAAAGCTACTCCAAATGGATAAGGAGCTGGAGGGACTTGCCTCTGCTTCTCAATCAATGGAATTCTGTTGTAAGGTGGGAATTCAAGCACGCAAAGCCGTTTTTGAGAACAAGGGAATTCTTATGGCAGGAAGGCCATACGGCCCATGCAACAAAAGAGGAAGCTGAAAGGGAAGTAATGCAGCAGCTGTTTGAGTATGTTGATTTGATTGAAAATTACATGGCGATTCCGGTAATCGCCGGAAAGAAAACCGAGAAAGAAAAATTTGCAGGCGCTGAATACACCACCACAGTTGAGGCTTTCATGCCTGACGGCAAGGCTCTGCAGATGGGCACTTCTCATCTGCTTGGGCAGAATTTTGCAAAGGTATTCGGCATTAAATTTCTTGATAAGGATGAAAAGGAAAAGCATGTTTGGCAGACATCATGGGGATTAAGCACAAGGACAATTGGGGCGGTTGTGATGATGCACGGGGACGACAGAGGATTGGTTATGCCTCCAAGGATAGCCTCTGTGCAGATAATCGTAGTTCCAATCGTGTTCAAGGAAAACAAGGACAAGGTTATTGCAAGAGCCAAGGAAGTCATGAAAATCCTGAAAGCCAAAAACTATGCGGCAGAATTGGACGACAGGGATTCTTACACGCCCGGCTGGAAGTTCAATGAGTGGGAGCTGAAAGGAGTGCCTTTGAGAATAGAAATTGGGCCAAGGGATGTTGAAGCTGAGCAGGTTGTTTTCGTAAGAAGGGACACTAATGAAAAGCTCACAATAAAAGCAAAGGAGATTGACAAGAAAGCTGAAGAAATTCTGAATAACATTCAGGACAGCCTGCTTAAAAAAGCAAGAGAGCAGCTTAAAAAAGGTGTTGAGGAAGTCCACAATTTCAATGATTTTCTGAAAGCGATAAAAGGCAAAAAGCTGGCAAAAGCCATGTTCTGCGGCCAGACTGAATGCGAGGACGCAATCAAAGACAAATCAGAAGGGGCGACTTGCAGATGCATTCCGTTCGAGCAGAAGCCCGCAAAAGGCAAGTGCGTGCAGTGCGGGAAAGAGGCGAAATTCTGGGCAATGTTTGGGAAAGGTTACTAAGTGTTTGGAATGCTCATTTTATTGGAAAAACTTTGTAGTCAGCCGGCTTGTCAATATAAAATTTGAGCCTTTTTGAAATTGGGTGGTATTTACGTATAGTGACTTCGGTGTCATTCGCCAATTCCAACGCCGAATCGATTCCCATCTCTCTGAAAGTTCCTGTTTTTATTAACGGGCTATCGTAAACTTGAACCTTGAAGGCTATCTTATCTCCATTTTTAATAATATCTCTTAGAATAACTTCGATATTCTGGTGAGGGCTGCTTACGCGAAAACCTTCGTCAACACTTGCTCTTATATGATAACCCATAAAATCTGGAAATCGTGCTTTATTTATAAAATTTTATTATAACAGCCCCATTGAATTTTCTCTCATCTCATCCTCCGTGATTTTTTCAGCGCATTGCTGTTTTGTTTGTGATGTTTAACGTATTTATAAATTATTACTGCCGAAAATAATGCCAGTGCAGGCCAGAAAAGCAGAGGCATTCTGCCCATTACATTGTTTATAGAATCTGTTAGATTGCTCATAAAAATATTAACTGATGTCTGGAAATCATTATTTTCCATTGCAATCTTTCCTGCCAGCGCAAGGTAGATTATGAAAGCCCCGAGCAGCAAGAACATTGCCCCGGAAATCATCTCAGCAATCGTTATGCTGATTACCTTTCCAGCGATCCTGTAAGCTACGCCTTGGCTCAGTTTCTCAAATTTCTTTGTGAAATCAAACCTGTCAAGGAATCCTGCTATCAGCAGCAAAGGCGCAATCATTCCTGCAACATAGGCGAGAGAATACATTGCTCCCCAGAAAATTGAGCCCGGCAATATGGACAGTGCCATAACCCCTGCAAGCACAGGAGCGCAGCAAAGCGTTGCAAAGGCAGAAAATACGCCGAGAATGAAAACAGAGCCTGCCCCTTTTATTTTTGTTTTCGGATGCTTTGTGAATGGCAATGAAAGATGAAAGCCCAATAAGATTGATGCCCCAAGAAGCAACAAGAAACATCCCCCTATTATGAAAAGCCAGTCATGGTTCCTGCTGAACAAAGTTCCGATACTGGCAAAACCCAGTCCAAGCGGAAGGAACACCGCAAGCAATCCCAAAAAGAAAACTAGAGTCATTGCGACAACTGTTCTTCTTTGCCTGAAAATTGAGCCGAGGTATGTAGGCAATAAGACTGTTATGCAGCACGGAGCAAACAAAGCCGCTATCCCTGCAATAAATGCCGCAACCAGAGAGGCTATTATAAGGGTAAATTCCACTTTATGCACCTCAAAGCTTTTCTAATTCTGCAGCCAGTTCATTGTTTCTTATAGTCATTGACTGATCGTCTTTTGTGTAGCGTATTATCCCTTCTTTGTCAATGACAAAATAAGTGTGCCCAGGGTAAGTCCCTTTGTGCATTGAAGATTCAAGAAAAAGCACGTCATAATCAGAGGAGGCTTTTCTGGTTGTGTCAAAAAGAATTTTTGAGTTTGACAGTTGAGGGACCTGCTGCATTATTTTTTTCCATTGCGCCTGAGAATCAACAACTATGGAAAATGAAATTGTGTTATCTGAGTTGAATCTATTATCATTTGCAAGCGCTCCAATCTGGTTCCAGCACGCTGGATAGCACATGCTGCCTTCATTGAAGAAAAGGACAATATTTTTTCCTTTGTAGCCGCTTAATTTTACAGCATTTCCTTTTATGTCCTGCAGGTCAAAGTCCGGAGCCTTCTTTCCGACAGCAGTTTCAAAAAACCCGCTTGGTTTTTCCTGGAAGGGCTTGTGATGATCTGCCATTGAATTGCTGCTTGGATTGCCATTCATCATTTCGGCTTCCTGGGTTCCTGCAGCGGCTCTGCCACTGTTGCCCCCAAGCGAATACATGAAAAATCCCACTATCAATATTAATCCTATGAATCCTGCATAAACATACTTTTTCTTTATCCGAAATGTGTTGTCTTCCATTTTTTTACCTCTATGATACTGTAAACTGTGTCATCATCCCTGCTTCCAGATGCTCTGCTATGTGGCAGTGCATCACCCATTCGCCAGGATTTGAAAATTCGACAAGAATGTCAACTGTTTTGCCGGCAGGAACTAATACAGTGTCCTTCCACGCTAAATTCTCATTTTGCTTTCCGTCAATGCTCAAAACAAGGAATCTCTGGCCGTGCAAATGCATCGGATGCTGCATCGGATGCTTGGAATTCTTGCTATTCACAAACCTTATTTTCTTTACATCCCCAACCTTGACATTGTAGTTATTCTCCATGTTTATTTTTCCTGTTTTTTCATCTTTGATGATCCATTTCACATTCTTGCTGGTAGACATTGAATTCATCATTGCATTATGGCCTGCATCGTCCCATTCAATTTCTTCATTATCTGACATTCTTCCCATGCCGCCGCCCATTGCACTCTGCTCTACGTCCAAACGGAATTCATAATCAGGCTTTGGAGAGAGATATTTCTTGAATGGCTCTATTGATTGTTCTATGTCTCTATTTTCCTTGAGCTCGTAAAAAGAATCTTCTGGTATTATATCAGAATTCTCAACAATTATTTCTCCTAGAGTGTATTCTTTTTGTGGCGTTTTATGGATTATTTTGTAAGTTCCTGGCTTGTCAAAAAGAGCTTCTGCAATATATCTTTCCCCTGATGCCATTATTATTGAATCAACAATTGATTCTTTTTCATACTTTCCTGAATCGCTTCCTATTAGTTTCAGCTTGTGGTCCTCAATCATGAAATTGAAGGTTCTTGTGTTTGCAGAATCTGTCAGATAAAATCTGGCAATATCACCTTTCTTAGCATTCAATTTGTAGTCGGTTTCGCCATTTACAAGCATTACATTGCCAAACCTGCCCATCATTGTGAAAGTAGCAAAGTTATTGTTGAAAGGCTCGATGTCATTTCCCTTCATTTTTATATCATCCAGAAAAAGGGCAACTTCCATGTTAACTTTGTTGAAATAATCCTCATCTTTTGGCTCAATAAATATGTTGCCGTACAATCCAAGCTCCTGCTGCAAATCCTCTCTCATGTGGGGATGGTACCAATATATTCCTTCGTCAGGCAGCTTGATTTCGTAAAGAAAGCTTTCTCCAGGTTTTACAGGCTTTTGGCTAATGTCAACAACTCCATCAAATTTTGTGTCCAGCCTTATTCCGTGCCAGTGTATTGTTGTTTCGGCGTCAATATTGTTAGTAAAATTAACATATACTATGCTTCCCTGCTTTGCTTTTATAAATGGGCCAGGAATCTGACCATTGTAAGCATACATCCTGATTTTATTTCCGTCAATTTCCTTGACGACTGGATTTGCTTCCAATTGTAAAACTTGTTTGTCTTTTAATTCGACAATTTCCGATTGTCTTGCTTCGCTTAAGCTTGAGACGCTTCTGTCAATTACCTTTGCATCAGATATCTCACGAGTCGGCATCATATGATCTGCCATTGTATTGTTTGCTTGGCTGCATGCAGCCAACAGGAATGATAATATTATCAAAACTGCTGCCAGCTTATGCTTTAAGTTCAATTTCCTCATTTTGCTTTTTTACTCCATGTTTTTTGCATCTGCAATCCTTGTTTTCGCACTTTCCGATCATTTTGCACATATTCACTGCCATTTCTCCTTTATCCGCTGCAATCGCCTTAATGCACGAATTTTTCATGATTTTTCAGCCTGCTTTTTTCAATGAACATAAAAATTATTACTAATGCTAACAATGACAAAGCCGAAGACAAAAGCCATGACTTATGGCCGGTTGCCGATTGGATTGTCAACAGTATCAGAGTGAAAATAAATACTGTTATTCCTGCAAGTACTGCAGTTTCCATTATGCCTTTTTTCTGCATTTTGTTTAGCATCTCTATCTTTTTCATTCGCCGCGTATACTGAAGTCAATCGATAACAAGCTGTCAATAAACTTGGTGCTTGCAATTTCCTCTTCATTTGTTTCTTCCATTTTCTTTTTGTTTTTCATTTTTGAAGCAAATTCAAATTTTTTATCTTTATTTTTCATTCAAATCCTCCATGTTGTTGTTATCCAGCGTATCCAAGTCCAAGCATGTCCTCTTGCAGCGTTCGCATTCGCAGTTTAATCCGCAGCTGCATGCATTTGGGATTTTCATTCAAATCACTTCTCTATATGGCATTTCCATATCCTTCCATGAATGCCCCTTCAATAGGGCTTAGCTCATCAGCCTCAAGCTGGCTTTCCCTATTGTGTCTTGAGTATATGCTGAAATCATCTTCAGTCGATTCTTCAGCAATGAAATTTCTTTTTTTTCATTATATCACCACTTGCACAATCTATAAGATTATTTATATAAAATGAAAAAATAAAAAATTTTGTTAGGTAGCCACCCCCAACGCCTAGCAACAGCCTTTTGATTTTCCTTTTCCCATTTTTTCGCCTCCTGATTTTTAATGAGTCTTATGATTCTGCATCATGAACATGTGCCCAAATACGCATGCTGCCAAAAATGCAAATAAGAGCAGACTGTTGTTTTTCCAGCCGAAAAAATAGCTTCCCGTAAGCAGCAAGATTATTGGAACTACGCAGATCAAAACCATAAAAAAATGATTATGTTTTATCTTATGCAAAAATCCTTCTTTTTGCTTGTGCACATGTTCGCTCATTGTTTCACCTTCCTATAACAATTCTTTTTTCATCTGCTCAAATTGCCTCTTGTTTATTTCGCCTCTGGCAAATCTGCTCTTAAGTATTTCAAGCGAATCTGTTTTCTCATGCCCTTTTCCAAACAGCTCAAATATCAGCCAGATTACTGCCACCCAGAAAACTAGCATAAGGATAAACCCAAGCCCCATGCTGAAGCCCATGTATCCTCTGCCCATAAGCATGCTGCTTGCGAGCAACAAAAGTATTAAAGCCACCAAAATCCAGCTGTACGATTCCTTATTCATTTTACTGCATCATTCCTTCCTTGAAGGATTTGTCTTCGTGCAATTTTTCGCATTGCTCGTGCACTTTGTCCATCTGCTCTCTTGTCTCTTGGTCCAGGTTTTTTGTCATCTGCTTGTGCATTGTGTTCATGCCTTTGCCGCCCATCATATCCATTATGTCGTTGTTTAACATATGATTCTTGTTGGGGTTTTCCTGCGCATAGACGAATACAACTAACGAGAGCAACGCTACGGCAGCAACCGCAAAAACAATCCAGTTATTTGACTTCTTTCCTTGTTTTTTCATGGTTATTCCCTCCAAATTGGAGTTATTTATGCATACCATTTATAAATCGCTTCTTAAGGAGAAATCCAGATTTATCCTTCGGAAAGTTTAAAAAGGGGAAAAATTGACTGGAGAAAATAATGAACTATGCAATAGTCCCGAACTGGTTCGCGGGATACAATGCAATCCTTGAGCTGATGTTTTTTGTCATTGCGCTTCTCGTTGGAGTATATTCTATAAGAATTTACCGATTATCCGGGCAAAGGCAGTCAAAATTACTTGGAATTTCCTTTCTTTTTATTTCCGCCGCTTATTTTATTCAATCAATTTTGAATTTTGCCGCGAGCTACTCAATGGCGGATTGGTGCAGCATGCAGTCGATGGCAGTCACGCACAGCTTAAGCAATTTTGGCATATATGCCCATATGATTCTTTTCATCACTGGCATAGTGACGCTTGCCTACATGACTCTGAAAATCAATGATTTGAAAGCATATGCGCTGTTTTTGGCTGCGATATTGGCAGTGCTTCTGTTAAGCTCGAACAAGCTTTACTTCTTTTACGCCCTGTCGTCAATACTGCTTATTTACATCTCATTTTATTATTTGGGAAACTATCTAGACAGCAGAAAAATGAGCACGCTGATTGTCTTTACGGCGTTTTTGTTCCTGCTTTTCGGCAAGATTCATTTTATTTTCTCTATCGACCACGGCACATTTTATGTAGCGGGCCATCTGCTTGAATTTGTCGCTTATGTGCTGATTTTAACCAATTTGATAAGCGTGATTAGACGAAAATGAGCAAAAAGAGGGACAAGCTGCAAATTATTTATGATATCTTAAGTGTCGTAAAGGGAAGGAACGGAAAAATAAAACCGACAAATATACTTTATAAGTCAAATCTCTCAAACCAGATGTTTAGCGAATATATGAATGAGCTGATGCAAAAAGGGTTCGTTGTTGAAAATAAGCTGAAGAGCGGAAAAACCTACTCCTTGACTCAAAAGGGTTTTGATTATTTGGATAAATACCAAATGATTGTTGATTTCACAAGCTCGTTCGGGTTAAGCGATTAGCGGCTTTTCAGAAACCAGAAAACTATTCTAAGGATTAAATTTGCTGCAAGCTTTCACCAATCACTCCGCTCACATCAATCTTGGACATTTTGCTTGGTATGGTGTTTGTTGAAACAACTTCTATGTTCGCTTTTTTAAGTTTTTTAAGCGCGTCATTGACAAAAATTCCATGCACGCATATGCAGTACATTTTTTTTGCGCCTAACCTTCTCAGAACTTTTGCAGTCTCCAGAATGGTATGACCCGTGCTGACAATGTCATCGACAATGACTGCATTTTTATTGCTTAAATCAATCTTTTTGTTTAGCCTCACTTTAACATGATAAGAAGAATGCCTTTTTTTGCTCAATATTCTTGATTCGGCTCCAAGCATTTCAGCGACAGCACTTGCCCATTTGTAGCTTTCCCCGTCAGGGCCTATGATGACGGGATTTTTTATGCGCTTTTTTATGTAATCTGCCATTAAAGAGTTTGCTGTCAATTTTTGCGCCTTTATGCGGAATATGCCCTGAAGTTTGCTTTTTCTGTGCAGATGGGGGTCAAGCATGAGCACAGCATCAAAATACCTGTCAATAAGACCTGCGATTATGCGTTGGCTTACTGATTCTCCGCTGTGGAACCTCTTATCCTGCCTCATATAAGGAAAATACGGCGCAGCCAGCACAATTTTTTTTGCGCCGAGCTCACGTGCAGTCTCCGCCGCAAGAATAACTTCCAAAACAGAGTCGCTGATGTTCTTGTAGAATGATTGCACTAATATAATGTTTTTGCCTTTCAGCGGACAACTGAGCCTGACCCTAAGCTCGCCATCAGGGAACTTGTCAACAATCAAAGCAGAGTAGCCTGACTTTAGCTTTCCTGCTATCAACCGTCCAATGTGTTTCCCGTGCGTACCGCTAACAATCAGCATAGGGCCTCTTTTTGCCTAAAATTCATTTACAAACTTTTTTAACATGACGTTAAGCTCAACTGCAATCGCAAGCGCGCCATTTTCAGCGCTTCTTTTTTCATTTGAAAAGGCAATTACTACTGCATCATTCTTCTCCAGCTTAAAATATTTTTCAAATTCATTGTAATCCTGACTATAATCCGACTCTGGAGCGTAAAGCCTGCCGTCAAACTTCAGCAGTATAGCGCCATCGGCCCCGTTTTTGACAGCAATATCCCTCAGCTTGTACAGTTCCCTTAAGTTTTTTGCATCCTTTACGGCAACCCCGCTTTTTTTGAAATCCGGATAAAGCTGCTCTGTGATTATTGCTTTTGGAGTGCTTATATATCCAAGGATATGCTTTAACTCTTGTTCTCCATTTTTGCTCAGATAATGCCCTTTTTTGGTTGAGTCCAGCAGTTTTTTTGTCTTCAAAGAGTTGAGAATTGTTCTTGTTGTTCCCTCCCCAAGCTCAAGCTCTTTTGCAAGATCCTGCCTGCTTGCGTTCCTGTCAAACCTTAAAAAACACCTCAGAACGTCAATTTTCGTGAAATTTGGAATGTTCCCGACCATAAAAAATTTGTTTTAAAGAAGATTTATAAACTTTCTGCTAATCTTGATTTAAGATCATGGAACTGTTGAGCATGATTTTATTGATGGCTGTCAGCTTTATATCTGCAATAATAGGGACAATGATTGGCAGCGCAATGCTCATCCTTCCTCCTACAATGATATTTCTCGGTGTGCCTGTGTATACAGCCATTGCAACCGCAAGATTTTCAATGCTGGGCATCGCAGTAGGCAACCTGACAAAGTTCTCCACAAAGGAGAAAGTGGAATTCAGGTATGTTTGGCCGTTTGCAATCGCCGGAGTTGTAGGTTCCTTCGCAAGCGCGTCATTCATGACCCAAGTGGATGAAGGGCTGCTAAAGACAATTGTCGGAATTTTGATGATAGCGATTTCCCTCCTGATTCTTGCTGAAGATTATGTCAAGCCAAAAGGAAAAAAGAAAAAAGGTGCGGTAGTTAGGCATGTATTGAGCGTGATTGCCGGGCTGTTCATCGGCGCTTACATTGGATTAATAGGCGGGGGAGGCGCAACTCTGATAATCTTCCTCCTTGTGCTGATTTACGGGCTTAGCTTCAAGGAAGCCCTTGTGAACCAAAAAGCAGTCACATTGCCCATATCCATAGTCACAACCATTGTATTTGTGTACCGCGGCCTTATAGACTATAAGATAGGGGCGCCGTTGCTTTTGATAAATGTGGCAGGCGGGTGGGTTGGGGCAGCTATGATTTTAAAATTCAGAAATACGTGGCTAAAAAGGATCCTAGTGCCCGTCATTATACTTATGGCTGTCAGGCTGATATTCTTCTAACGTTACCATTCAAAAATAGTAAAATTTAAATACCAGTGGCTTTTAGCATAGGCAAGAATGGCTAAAACAACAAGATTGTTATTGTCGAGCATTGTCATGTTTGTATTTTTGATGAGTGTAGCATATGCCGCAGGCTCTAAGCTTTTCTTTTCGGATGTTGACGTTAAGGTAGGCGGAAGAACTTCCAAAAACCTGGATGACGGCGAAACCATAGATGATGATGCCGAGCCGGGAGATTCTGTAGAGTTCAAGATAGAGGTAAAAAACAATTTTACGAATGAGGAAGACCTTGAAATAGAGGACATCTCAGTCACTGTGACAATTGAGGGCATTGATGATGGTGATGACCTGGAAGAGGAAAGCACAGATTTTGATTTGAAGGCCGGCAGAGACAAGAGGGTTACTTTAAACTTTGAAGTCCCGATAGAAGTTGAAGAAGATTCCTTTACAGTTCTCATACACGCTGAGGGCGACGATGAAAATGGGACAAATCAGGAAGCAGATATGCAGCTGGAGCTTGAAGTCAATAAGGAAAACCATTTGTTAAAGGTAACAAGGATGTCTTTAAGCCCTGCTGAGGTTTCATGCAGCAGAAAGAATGTCCAATTGTCTACAATCACCATAAACATAGGAAATGAGGATGAAGAGGACATAACTTTTGAGGTTTTCAACCCGGATTTGGGCATTGACTTGGAAGGCCAAATAGACGAGCTGACTGCCGAGCCGAACGAAGATGAAAGCAGATATTCTAAAATATACAGCTTTAACGTTCCTACGGATGTTGAAGCTGGCAGCTATCCAGTAACATTTAGGGCATCGTATGACAATGACAGGAAAAGGACTGAAGAAACAGCTACCTTAACTGTGAATGACTGCGCAGCAGCAAAGCCCGAAGCACCCGATGAAACGGAAGAAGAAACAACAAGCGAGGAAGAGGAGCAGCCTGTTGAAGTGATTACGCCAACTACCGGCAGAACAACCACAACAATAGAAACAGAGCCTGAAATTCCTGAAGGAACTGTTGTAACGCAGGAAGGATTTTTGCAAAGCAATGCTTTTGTTGTAGGGATAATCATAGCTGAAGTGGCAATAGTAATAATCGGAATTGTGCTTGTAGTTGCTTTATTCGTGAGAAGAAGAGATTAAATCTTGATACAAAATGCAGCAGGAAAAACAATTTTTGATGGATTTGAAAAAGCACTTCAAGCTTAACATTTACGAAGTCAAGATTTGGACTGCGCTGCTCAGCAGGGGAATTGCATCTGCAGGCGAGCTTGCCGACATTTCCGGTGTGCCAAGAAGCAGGTGCTACGACGTTCTTGAGTCATTGGAAAAGAAAGGATTTATCATAATGAAGATAGGGAAGCCAATTAAATATCTTGCAGTGCAGCCAGATATAATACTTGAGAGGGTCAAGAAAAATGTCAAGGAAGAGGCTGATGAGCTGTCGGCGCAGATTGAAAACGTAAAGGAAACTGACGAATTCAAAGAGTTGGAGTTACTGCACAAGACGGGAGTGCAGCACGTTGACATTGCCAGCATTTCAAAATCAATCGTGGGCAGGACAGGCATTAACAGGCATGCAAAGGATATGATGTCAAATGCCAAATCAAATGTTGTTGTTGTTGCAAATCAGGAGCAATTGGAAAGGAGCGTCAAGCTTTTGAAAGGTTTTATTCCCGTGTTTGCAAAGAAAAACATCAAAGCCAATCTTTATTCGCCTTACAACAAGAACGTGCTTAAGAAAGTGCCGAATATCCAGCACACTGAATTCAACGCAAACACGAGTTTTGTGAGCATTGACAGGAAAGAAATGCTCTTCACGGTTTCAAACAAGGATGCAGCGCCTGACTTTGAAGTTGCAATCTGGATAAACAGCCCGTTCTTCGTGAATGCAGTCAATATTCTTTTTGAGGAAAGTTTGAAATAGGAATTCATTTAGGATAATATGCCAAAAACTATTTTTGCCGTCGATACTGATATTGAAAAAATAGTAGACTACCAATTCACATTATCACCCAAATTAAATAATGGTTTGTACACTTTAACAACATTTAGAAACCCATGGTCAGCTTATTATAAAATGTCTGAGGTTCGACCCGGACCTGATTTATTGATTACGGCTTTTGGTTTTGATGACCATACTTTCATGAGTGGTCCCACGCTGATTAGGGAAGTTCATAAACTTGGCACCCGAACAAAGTTTATAATGAGCGATGCTATGCATGAAAGTAATGCAAGACCCGTATTAGACGAGCTAAAAAGAGATGGAATTGATGTGGACTACATACCATATTATTCTGTTGAGGGTGGTTTAGGGGATTTAGTCACGTCATTGATAGGGGAGTAAACAATAACCACAGATTAACATTTTAGAATTTAGAAATGATGGCATCACTAAGCATAATACAACTTCCTAAACCGGGGGATAGTGTAGTTGGCATACAAGATTTAGTAATTGGTTGGTTTCCAAAATCATCTCTAAAGCCAAATGAGCAAACAGAATTAATCAATCATGGGTTTCACCTTGATCAAATTGGAGGTCGAAGCGGATATTTTACTGATGCTTCATTTGGAACAATACCTTATTACAGGGCTCAGAAATTAAAAGAAAATGTTTTGACTCAAATAAGGCAAAATCCAACACAAAGGTATGTTGCTGTGTTCTCGTCCAATGAATAATAAAGAAAACCTTAAAAAAATCCAAATATATATTTCATTACAATAAATCCGGAGTATCGATTATCTACGGCATCTAATGTCACTGAATTTTTCCAACAAATAGTGTGAATTTGAGTTCTACAAAAAGTTTAATACTCCGTTCTCTTAGGCTTTAATCCATATAATTGGACAAAAGCTTTTGGAGTTCTGTACTCGCTTATTGCCTTGAAATCCCTGTCAAATGCCACCAAATAAGGAATGTTTAACTTTCTGACAATTGCCGCCTGCTCAGCATCTTTCATCTTTATTTTACCCTCAAGTTTCTTCATTTCCCCAGTTATGCCTTCATTTGCTGCAATTATAAAATTTGATTTTAATATAAAGTCCATCAGGGATGCAAAATCCTTCCCTCTTATTTCCTTAAAATACTTCCTAACCTCCATCAGCACTCTTGGCGAAATTACGCCGTCAATTTTTTTTTCAAGAACAAGGTCAAAGACTAATGCTGAATTGGATTCTGGGATTTCAAACGCAAAAATTATGGCAGAGCTATCCAGAAATATTTTCATTTTTTATTCTTTTTATTCTTGCAAGGACGTTAGAAGGCTTTCTCTTGTCTTTCTGCAGCTCCTCCCTCATTCTCTTGACTATGCCCGTCCAGAATTTGCTTTCTTCCAAGAGGCCTACATCTGCGCAATACTTGACAAATGCCGCCCGAATAGCCTCTGATTTTGAATTAAACATCCCAGATTCCACTATCTTGTTAAGCAGTTCAGATTCCATGCCCTTAAACTTTAAAGTCAGCGTTGTTTCCATATTATCCCTATAGTATATCAATAGCAACTTGCTATATATAAATATTACTACATTTTGCTGACTGAATATCCTAAAATTTCAAAAATTTCCGCAACATTTAAATACTACTTCGATATAATAGTAATTAAGAAATTCTTTTTAGGGTTTTAAAATGAATAATTCAGAGATGAAAACAGGCACGACAACTATAGGGTTAGTTTGCAGGGACGGAATAGTTTTGGCTGCTGACAAGAGGGCGACTTCCGGCTATCTGATCTCATACAAGAAGTTTGACAAGATAATAACAATAACAGACAGCATAGCTGTGACAGTTGCAGGAACTGTGTCTGACGTGCAATTGCTTACTAAATACCTAAAGGCTGAATTAAGGTTAAAGGACATAAGGACAGGCAGGGAAACAAATGTGAAGGAAGCAGCCAATCTGCTGGCAAATTTTGTCTATAACAACATAAGAAAGCTCAGCCTGATACCGGGCATCAGCCATTTCATTGTAGGCGGCAAGGATTCATCCGGATTCCACCTTTATGACTTAAGTCCTGACGGCTCGATTGTCGAAGTTGATGATTACATTTCTTCCGGCTCAGGCTCTGTAATGGCATTTGGAGTGCTGGAAACATTGTATAAAAAAGGGCTAAGCGTCGATGAGACTGTCAAGCTGGCTGCAAAGGGGATTAACGCGGCTGTGCAGCGCGACATAGCGTCTGGAAACGGCATAGACATCGTTTCAATAACAAAAGACGGGATTAAGAAAGTTTTTTCCAAGGAGATTGAGCTAAGGATTGAGGTATAACTTTTCTATAAAGGGCAACTAACAGAATATCATATAAAAAATCTTTACTGGCTTAAATCACAAGTTATTTTTTAAAATTTTTGTGAATAGTTAATGCCGTGCTCTCTTGTAAACAGCAAGAAGCGCAAAAACATCAACTAATAGCACATTAACAAAAACAACTCATTGAAAATAAAATTCAATAACAACTGCAATAAAAATTAATTCAATTAAAATAACCAAATTAAAAAACAAACCAAATAAAATTTTACAATGGCGGACATAACCAAGGAAATTCTAAAGAACCTTCCCGAGAACAAGATAAGCGACGTGAATTTTGAAGGCGCCAATATAGTTCTCTACACAAAAGACAAGGATTTTTTCTTAAACAACAACGGGATGATAAAGAGGATAGTCGATGACATAAAAAAGAGAGTTGAGCTAAGGCCCGATCCAAGCATTACAATGGACATGGAAGAGGCTGAAAAGATAATACGCTCAATAATTCCAGAGGAGGCAGGAGTTGACCAGGTTATTTTCGACCCGCAAAGAAGCAGGGTCATAATAGAGTCCGACAAGCCAGGCCTGGCAATAGGCAAGCAGGGCGCGCTTTTGAGGGAGATAAGGACGCAAACTTTGTGGGTGCCTCTTATAAGGAGGAAGCCCGCAATAAGGTCAAAGCTGATTGAAAACATCAGGGCAGTCCTTTATCAGAACAGCGACTACAGGAGAAAATTTTTAGACAAAGTAGGCCATAGAATCTATGACGGATGGCGCCGGGAGAAGAAGAATGAGTGGATAAGGATGACTTACCTTGGCAGCGGAAGGCAGGTTGGAAGAAGCTGCATATTCCTGCAGACGCCCGAGTCAAGGATTTTGCTGGACTGCGGGATTAATGTTGCATCCCCCGACAAGCCATACCCTTACTTGGATGCGCCTGAATTCAACATCAATGAATTAGATGCAGTTATCCTAAGCCATGCCCATATAGACCATTGCGGTTTTATACCTTACCTGTTCAAGTACGGATACAGAGGTCCTGTTTACTGCACTGAGCCGTCAAGAGATGTTTCCGCGCTGTTATTGCTTGATTACATAAAAATACAAAGGGCAGACGGCTCTGATCCGATATTCACTGCAGAGGATATCAAGGAAATGGTAAAGCACACCATAACGCTTGAGTATGATGAGGTCAGTGATGTGACTCCTGATGTGCGGATTACAATGTACAATGCAGGACATATCCTTGGCAGCGCCATGGTTCATCTACACGTCGGAAACGGCTTACATAATATCTTGTACAGCGGCGACCAGAAATACGGCAAGACCCTATTGCTTGAGCCTGCTGTGACCATGTTCCCAAGGCTTGAGACATTGATGCTTGAAGCCACTTACGGAGGCAAAGACAACATCATGCCGCACAGGCAGGAAACAGACGAAGAGCTGATGACCATAATAAAAGAAACAATTGAAAGAAAAGGAAAAGTTTTGATCCCGACATTGGGGGTAGGAAGGGCGCAAGAGGTCATGCTGGCAATTGAGCAGATGGTTAGGGAAGGCAGGATGGAGCCCGTTCCTGTTTATATTGACGGGATGGTGTGGGACGTTACAGCAATTCACACAGCATATCCTGAATATCTTAACAATACAGTGAGAAAGCTTATATTCCACAAAGACCAAAATCCGTTTTTGCATGAAATTTTTAAAAGAGTAGGCTCCCAAAAAGAAAGAATGGATGTTATCGAGAATACAGGAGCCTGTGTCGTGCTGGCAACTTCAGGAATGCTTACAGGAGGCCCATCAGTCGAGTACTTGAAGCACCTCTGCGACAACCCAAAGAACGCAATAGGATTTGTGAATTACCAAGGAGAAGGCTCGATGGGAAGGAGGATACAAAAAGGCGAAAGAGAATTTACCTTTTCCGATGGAGGTAAGCAGGAAATGCTTCAGATTAAAATGCAGGTTCACACTGTTGAAGGCTTTTCAGGGCATTCCTCAAGAAACCAATTGATGAACTTTGTTGCGAAGTGCGAGCCCCGCCCGAAGAAAGTCATAATAAATCACGGCGAAAACTCAAGATGCCTTGATTTGGCCAGTTCCATACACAAAGGATTCAGGATTGAGACAGTCGCTCCAAGGAATCTGGAGACTGTGAGGGTGAAATAGAGAAAATTCTTAATGTTTAATTTTCGAAAATATCTCTTTCAGCAATTCTATATTCAATATTTCCAATCACTGCTTGAACTTCAGTAGGCAAAAGTGGGTGATAAAAGTAAGGTTTACTTTTAGCATATTCTCCTTCAATCTTATTTAAAAATTGGAGGTCTTTATCACTTAGTGTTTTTCTAGTTAATTCATCTAAAGATTTTTTGCCTCGAGAATAAGCTAATACTTCATCAACTATAATTTCCGTTGCCAACAGCGCGGCTATCTCTAGTGAATCGGCTTTAATACCGGGTGGCATAGCACTGGTGCCAATAACCATATAACCATTTGGCGACGGATGAACTGATACCCTAAGTGTTAAAGGAAGTTTGTGCTCCATACAATAGTTGTCCGTTCGTAATACAAAGAAAACCTTACGGGTTTTCGAGTGCTCAAAAATTTCATCAATTTATAATAAATACGTGAAATTTTTGACAAGCAAATGACTTATTTATGTATAAATAATTGTGTCATTTGCTATAATACGTATATAAATTTATCGATAGAAGCTTTTGCATGAAAATCCTTATACACTTTTACTATTTAATCTTTTCCATAATCGTTAAAGTTTTATAATAACCTTTAAATAATTCCTTTAAATCTTTTTTCTAATGGATGAACAAACAAAACAGAACTACATCAAGGCAGGCAGAATTTCCGCTGAAGCTCTTGAATACGGGAAATCATTGATTAAGAAGGGGAATTCTCTTTTGGAAACAACAGAGCTGATAGAAAAAAAGATTTACGAGCTTGGAGGAAAACCAGCTTTTCCTGTCCAGATTTCGTGCAATGAAATTGCGGCGCATTTCTGCATAGAAGAAGATGACAAAACTATTTTTGACGAGCAGGTTGTAAGCCTTGATTTGGGAGTTCATGTTGACGGGGCAATAGGCGACAACGCTTACACAATCGACTTGTCGGGCAAATATGATGATTTAGTAAAAGCGGCGCAAAAAGCGCTTGAAGAATCTTTGAAAATCATAAATGTAGGCACGGAATTAAGGCAGATTGGCAAGGTTATAAATGAAACAATTTCAAGCTATGGCTATAATCCCGTAAGAAATTTGTCCGGGCATGGACTGGACTTGTATGGGATACACACAAATCCCACGCTTCCAAATATTGACAATGGCGACAAGACAACCCTGAAAAAAGGAATGGCATTTGCGGTTGAGCCTTTTGCGACAACAGGCCCAGGAGTTGTGGTTGAAAAGGGAACGCCAACTGTGTTCATGCTCGAGCACAAAAAGCCCGTAAGAAGCCCGATAACAAGAGAGATTTTGAAAGAGATAGAAACTTGTGAGGGACTGCCTTTTGCAAAGAGATGGCTCACAAGAAAGTTTGGCGCAAAAGCAAACTTTGCATTGAGAGAACTGGAGCAGCTTGGCATGCTCCATCAATTTCCTCCATTGGTTGAGGTTAACAAAGGCATTGTATCACAAGCAGAGCATTCCATATTGATTGATGACAATGGAGAAGTTATTGTTTTGACTAAGATTTAAGTTTTTTGAGAAGAGTTTGTAGATCTATCATCTCCTCTTTCCCGCTTTTCATATCCCTCAGCTTTACTTTATTTTCTTCGAGTTCTTTCTTGCCTATAAAAGCAACATATGGAATGGCAAAAGAATTTGCATACTCAAGATTCCTGCTTGGGCTTTTGTCAAGCAAGTCTATATCTGTATTTATGCCGGCGTTTCTCAACTGCTGCGCTATTTTCAGGCTTTCATTCAATGTCTTGATTGGGATTATGTAAATTTGCGTGTTTGTTTTCTGCGCTGTTTTCTGCTTTTCGAAAATTGCGTCATATACCCTGTCAACCCCGAAGCTAATGCCGACTGCCGGATAAGAGCCTTTGCCGAGGAAAGCCCCCAGCATGCCGTCATACCTTCCTCCGGCGCATACAGCGCTTTTAACACTGCTGCTTTTTAAGAAAGCCTCAATCACAGTTCCTGTGTAATAAGCAAGCCCCCTTGCCAGAGAGACATCAAAATCAGCTTCAAGGTTTATGATTTTCAGGCATTCCAGCAATTGCTCTATTTCAACCAGACCTTCAGAGTTTTTGAGAATTTTTTTTAATTGGCTTATTTTTTGCTGGTTGTTTCCCTGGATATTGAGTATGCCTAATATTGTGTTTATTTTTTTATCATCCAGTTTTTGCTGCTTCAGCTCATTTTTTACAACATTAATGCCGAATTTTTCAAGCTTGTCTATCGATATTATAACAGACTCCTGCCTGCTTTTTTCAATTCCGCAATAATTTAATGCATCATTAAGTAATTTTCTGTTATTTACTTTGACAGCGATCTCCAAATCAAGCTTGCTAAATGCAGTATATATCAAGGATATGATTTCAGCGTCTGCAGCCATTGAAGAAGAGCCGATAACATCAACATCGCATTGGGTAAACTGACGGTATCTTGAGGAAGCGACAGGCCCGTCTCTGAATACCTCTCCAATCTGGTATCGCTTGAAAGGCATCTTTGTGTTTGGGTTCATTCCAATGTACCTTGCCAGCGGCACCGTTAAGTCATACCTCAATCCAAGCTCTCTGTCGCCTTGGTCTTTAAGCCTGAAGGTTTCCTTCAGTATCTCAGCTCCTCCTGCATATTTGGAAGCCAGAATCTCAAACTTCTCAATAAGAGGCGTTTCCAGAGGCGCAAAGCCGTAAAGCTCAAAAACTTCCTTTAGAGCGCCAACTATCTTATCCCTTAAAATCTTCTCTTCGGGCGAAAAGTCCCGGGTTCCTTTTGGCAGCTGAAGGTCCATTTTAGATTCTAATAGTTGTTAAATACTTGTTTATATCACTTTTCATATTTTATCTAACAATCTGTTCTTACTCATATAAAAAGGTATCACTAAAAAAGTTCAAAGTAACTGATAAAGTTTATATTGGGTATGCACAGCAACCGACCTCGTAATGTTTAATAGTAATTCAACAGTTATAATTGCCCCATACCTCCTAATTTTATATTTTGACACGCTCAGTGTACCACTATGTTGCATTCTCTTTAATTCCTTGTATAAGTAAACTCCCGGAACCCATGTAGTAGCTAACCTTTCTAAGCCAGTTCTAGCAAAAAGTTCCATATTTTTTCTATTTCTATCATTTTGTCCAGAGATGTTTTGATTTGGGTAAAAAAGTAAGCTTTCTAAATTATATGAAAACTTTGAATACATATCTGTAATTTCGCCTAATAGTTTTGAACTATGGCTTATTTTCTCCATCGTTATTGCCTTTTGCTTATTTCGACTGCGATGTCATCGAGGGTAATGTCTCTCTGCACAAGAGCTAAAAAAGTTGAATATAACATATCAGCGCTTTCTGCAGTTACATCCCCCTTTCCTGAAAGTGCCTGTGTTAATTCATAGGATTCCTCATTTATTTTTCTTCTTAGTTTTTCCGGGTCTTCCAGCAATTGAGAAGTGACAGAGCATGTCGGATTTTCTTTTCTTCTCTTTATCTGCCCATATTCCCTGTTTATAACTTTGCCAAAAAAACTTTCCTCCGTTTTCAGCGGAGAGATCACAACCAAATCGCTGAACCTGATTTTTTGCACAATGCCCAAACCATATCCATCAATACTTGAGCCGCTATAAACAGTATCTATGCAGCAATCGTTAGTGCCGCGCTTCACAGTGCTTTCCAGATCTCCATTGTAAACTGCAACAGTAGATTTTTTTCCATCGAATAAAGGGCTTGTTTGAAGATAATTTCTGCTGGTGTTCTCATATTTGCCATTGACAGCTATTCTTGCATCCAAAGGGATGTCTTGCGCTTTGCCGCTTTTATTTATGAGGCATAGAGTTGGCCTGAAAAATCTTGCTTTCTCATCATACCAGTCATAAGTATTCTCAATTTTTAACAGATTTTGCGGGTTTTTGAGCCTGTATTCATCATATAAATCATCACCGGTCAAGCCCAAAATAATATTTCCATTATTAAATTCATCAACAACGATTTGAGGGATGTCCTCCCCTCTTCTTAACAAGACTCTCAAATCACCAACTTTTAGCCTGCCTTTTTCTAATTCCTTGGCGCTTTCCAAATCAAGTCCTGCCTCTTTCATGACTTTCCATGCATATCCTTTAAGTCCGTTGTTTTTAGGTACGACTAATGCGGACACCCTTTCTCCTGTTCCTTTAATGACATCGTACATGTTTTCGCGGTACATTTTCTTTCATACTCCACGCTTATAATTATTTTAAGTCCAGAGCCATCATTCCGGTCTGCTGTTCCTGTTCATCCCAACCTTTCAAAATGAAGTAATTGCGTATTGCTCTTTCAGCCGACTTTCTCTTTGTAATTACTGCAACTGCTATAACATAAAAATCATCCATATACATTTCTTCATATGAAGAAGGCAATGGCAAAGATTTCACAATTGAATATCTTATAGCTCGAACTATCACATTCGCCCTAGTTTTTACTCCACCTAAAGAAAGCATCAACTCCTGGCAAAAAGGTTGATTTGTCACTGGAATCAGTAGATTAGACGCATCCAATAATACCTTGGTGTTCATCTCTCCAACGATGCCTTCTAAGTCCTGCTTAAGATTCTCTAGCTGTAAATTCTTTTGAATAATATCCTCATTGAGTGGAATTCCTCCTCTATAAAGTTCGCCTATCCATTTTAAAGCAGGACTTTTATAAATTGTTTGTTTCATTTTCCTTTTCCTCCACGTTTAAAGTCCGTCGGCTAATTTTTTAAATATTAACTAAATAAATAGATAAAAACAATGCAAGAATCTAGCAATGATGATGGATAGAAATAACACTGCCTACTTTTTTAAAAACAGTTGAATTTTCAGAGCTGGAACTAATTAAATCAGAACTAAGTTTACTCACAATGAAGACAACCAACTCGTTTCATAATCAAAGGAAAACACCGCTTGTATTTAAAACTTTTGATTTTGTCACTAATAAGTTTCAACTTTCAGGCCTTTAATTCTTGAGAAATGATTTACATTTTTGGTAAGCAAGGCACAATTATTTGAAAGACATATTCCAGCTATTAAGCTGTCGTTCAGTCCTATGTCCAATCCGGATTTCTCAAGATTAGTCGCAATTTCTGCAGCATTAAAAGCGCTAGGGTGATCTAGGGCCATATTCGGGATAGAATTAAAAAATTCCTGCACTAAGCCTAGCTCTTTTTGCGATACTTGCTTCTTCTGAAATACCCCATATAAGACTTCAAAGTAATTTACTTCTGTCGAAACCACCGTCTTCCCTTTCAGTGATTGAAGCTTTAAAACGGCATTTTGCTTTTGCCTGAGAAAATCAACTATAAAATCACTGCCTAGGCATATCATTTAGATTCCCCTAACTTTGCGTGCAACATTCTTCATCGCTCTTTTTGACATTTTGCCAATACGCTTCTTTATTTGCTCTGCTTCTTCATCGCCCATATCGCTCCATGCACCGGCAAACTTCATAATATCTTCTATATTGCCTCTCTTATGCGTCCTTAGAATTACTTCTGAGAAACTCTCATCTTTCTTCTTTTCATTAGCCAATGCCTTATACGCTTCTTCTGTTACAGTTATAGTCTTCACTGCCATAAACATATGTTTATGTTTAAACATATATAAACTTTTCTATTTTAATATGCCAAAAATCTCATTTAGCCTGTTTATTCTATAATCTCCCTTCATCTTGTATCCGATTGTAATGCACCCAGCCCTTTTTCCAGCCATCATGTCATTCTTTGTATCGCCTACAATTATCGCATTTTTTGGGCTTACTTTCAGCATTTTGCAGGCTTTTAATGCCATGTCAGGAGCGGGCTTTCCTTTCTTCACGCCATCAATTGTTACAACAGCATCAAAATATTTTTTTATTTTATAGCGCTTTAGGACCGGCATCAATATCTTCTTTGGGGTATTTGTTATTAACGCAATTTTTATGCCCATGTTTGAGAGCTTTTCAAGAACATTTTTTGTTTGCGGGAATATCATGACATAGTCCATGTTTCCTTTAAAATATGTTATTGCAAGCCTGTTCGCCTCTCGTGCAGGTATGTCCACAATCATTTTAACATTTTTTTCTATTGTATTGCCAAAGATCTTGCGGAAGCCTTTTTTTGATACAGGGTGTTTGTTGAAATGTGCGATAATATCATTATAAGTGTGGTGCCAGGCATCGATAGAGTTTATTAGTACCCCGTCCAGGTCAAAAAGAACAGCCTTAACTTCCTTTTTTCGCACGGTATCTTCCCCTTTTTTCAACAACTTCAAGCCTCTTTAATGTTGCATCGCTGTTCTTAGCCTCTCTTCCGTAAGAGTCAAGAGCAGACTTAAAGCATACCTCACCAATCCTGTAGTGCTTTGACTTAAGCCCTTCCTCGAGCAGATGCAGATCAACTGCCTTGTCCTCTGCTTTTTCCGAGAAAAATGACAATCCAAAGTCGATAAAATATATTTCTTTGCTGAGCATCATGTTTGATGTTGTCAAATCACCGTGAATGATTGAGTTATTGTGCAGAATTGCAGTCTTTTTTCCAATTTCGCTGCATAATTTTTTATAATCAGAATGCTCCAGAATATCCTTCACAAGCTTTCCGTTAATCTTTTCAATTATTAAATTCTCTTTTTCATCATTTTTTATAAGCCTTGGCGCCGGGAAATTTATCGCTTCCAGTTTCTGCAGTATTTTTGCTTCCCTTCTTGTCCTGAAGCCCCTTAATTTTTCATCTATTTCTTTAATGCGGTAGGATTTGGAAAATCTGTTTTTAACAATTAGATTATGCTCCAAGAATAGCCTTGCCTCGGCACCCTGCGCTATAAGTCTTTTTGGCATTCTAATCCAGGAGAACAGCAAGCTTCTTTATATCTCTATTTGCCACATGAGTGTAAATCTGGGTGGTTTGGAGATTTGAATGGCCTAAAAGCTTTTGGATGTGCCGTATGTCTGCGCCTGCCTCAAGCAAGTGGGTTGCAAAGCTGTGCCTTAAAGTGTGCGGCGACACATTCTTTGTGATTTTTGCTTTTTTTGCAGCGATTTTTACTATTTCCTGTACGGTCCTATCATTATATAACAAGCCCCTTTCAGAAATAAGAACATAGCCTTCTTTTTTGATTCCGTTGTTTTCTATAATATTGTTTAATGCCCCATGAAGGAACACAATACGGTCTTTGTCGCCTTTTGCCTTCTTTATATGAATTATTTTCCTTTCAAAGTCAATATCCTGCCATTTCAGCTTTCTGATTTCATTGAGGCGCATGCCTGCATAATAAAGAAGGCCGAGCACAAGCCTGTGTTTCGGGTTAAAAACTGCATTAAGCATGCCCATCACCTCTTCCCTGCCCAAGACAACAGGCAGGGCAGAGCTTTTCCTTGCAAGCGGAATTTTTTCATCAAACTTCTGAGAAAGCACATTTTCATTATAGAACTTAAGGGCAAAATAAGTTCCCCGCATTGTTGATTTGCTCTTATCGGAATATGATAGCAGGAAGTCCCTTGCGGTCTTGCCGGACTTCACATACTTGTTTACGACATCAGAATACCTTTTGGCTGTCCTGTCAGAGTACCTTCTAAGCTTTAACTCCTCCCTGAGCTTCTGCATATGCCAATCCCTCTCCATACAACCAGAAGAGCAAATTTGATATATAAATTCTTCGTTTAACAATGCTCATTAACTATTTACCGCATTGTATGCGTTAAATAGTTGTTCACTGTAGAGTAGTAACATTAATAAAACTTTCTAAAACGCAAAGAGGCACACGCTCAAAAAATACTTCGCTAAACGAACCAAACGAAACGACTGCAACATTAAAACGATTGCATAACATAGCGTTTAGCGGTTACATTTCATTCCACCCAAATATTTTCTGTACGGAATCGGGGGCTAACGACTACTAACTAAACTGAAATAGAATCGGGGGGCTTGACGATAATAACTGAGGGGGCTAGAAAACTTATTATTCACGAGATGCTTTAAACCAATAAAACCCATACATTATTGCAATCCAAACTAAAACATACCACCATTGAATTTTATCTGCCGAAAGGTAAATGCTCAACCAATTTTCTATGTAGGTTGATAAAAAATAGATAACATAAATTTCTAATAAAAATATTGGAAACGCTTTCCATCTTTTAACAAATAAGTTCCCTGAGAAAATATCTTTTGCACTTTTCCCAACAGGCTTAAAGATAAAATCATCAAAAAAATAGAACAACATGAAGAGAATACCTATCAAGGCTATTTTAAGAAAATATTGCTTAAAATAATCAAAAAATACCAAAACAACAACCACAAATAAACCTAAAATTATCCACGCAACAATATGCGGATCTTTCAGATAATCTGATAAATCTTTCTTTGCCATTTTTCATTAGGATTGAGATTCTGCCCAGTCTTTTGCGATTACCTCTGCCTGTTTCAAAACTGTTTCAGTAGCAGTTTGTTGTTTATCTGGAGGATAACCATATTTTCTAAGAATTCTTTTTACTGACAATCTAAGCTGAGCCTGAACATTTTCCCTCATAGTCCAATCTATTGTAACATTGTTTCTTATTGTTTCATAAATCTCTCTTGCAATTTTTCTAAGCGTTTCATCACCAAGAACCTTTACAGCACTATCGTTGACTTCCAAAGCATCATAGAAAGCAACTTCATCTTCGCTTAATCCTAATTTTTTGCCTTCTTGTTGGTCTTTCTTGATAGTTTTTGCAAGCTCAATTAATTCCTCAACAACTCTCGCAGTTTCAATTGCCCTACTAGTGTACTTTTTGATTGTCTGGTCTAACATTTCCATAAATGACCTTCCTTTGATGATATTCTTCCTTGAAATAAGTTTAATTTCTTCCATTAAGAGCTTTTTCAATGCTTCAAATGCAAGATTTTTCTGAGGAATGTCTTTGACTTCTGCAAGGAATTCCTCTGATAGGACTTCGATATTTGGCTTTTGGAAGCCAGCCGACTCAAAAATATCTATAACTCTGTCTGAAATTATCGCTTTTGATACTATCTGCCTTATTGCAGAATCTAATTCTTCGGTTTGTTTTGATTTTACAAGTGTTAATTTAATCATCTTTGCCTTCATAACTTGGAAAAATCCAACTTCTTCTTTTATCCCTAAAGCTTTTTCATGCGGAACTGCAAGAGCAAAACTTTCAACCAATTTTTTAGAGTGCATCAAGAATAAATCTTTGCCATCTTTTTGCTTTAACACATATTCTATTGCATCTGGAACTAAAGAAAGTGCTTCGTTTAAGGATTTTTTAACTTTAGATTTATACTCAAATCCGTGCATCATATCGCAGACAACTTCATATTCAGACATCATCAATTCAACTGCCTTTTCTTGATCTAAAACAGGCTTGCCTTTGCCGCCGCTTGCGGTATAATCTTTTAGTGCTTTCTTTAAATCGTAAGCAATTCCCATGTAATCAACAATCAATCCGCCTTTTTTGTCCTTAAAGACTCTATTTACCCTTGCTATTGCCTGCATTAGCCCATGTCCCCTCATAGGTTTATCCACATACATTGTATGCAAACAAGGAACATCAAACCCTGTAAGCCACATATCTCTAACAATAGCAATTTTAATCGGGCTGTTTTCATCCTTGAAAATATCTCCTAAATCTCTTCTTTTTTTCTTATTTCTAATGTGTTCTTGCCATGCAGTCTCAGAAGTTTTTCCGGTAATAATCACTTTTATTATTCCTTTATCATCTTCTTTGTTATACCAATTGGGTTTTAATTTCACTATTTCTTTATGCAAATCAACGCAAATTCTTCTGCTCATGCAGACAATCATTGCTTTTCCATCAATAATTTTTAGCCTTTGCTCAAAATGCTCTACAAGGTCTTTAGCAATTCTTTTTATTCTGTCATGGCTTCCAGCCACAGCTTCCATTCTAGCCCATTTTGATTTTAGTTTTTCTTTTTGTTCGACTTCTTCTCCTTCAGTAACTTCTTCAAAATTAGGGTCAATTTTTAGTCTTTCTTCTGGCTTTAATTCGAGTTTAGCAAGCCTGCTTTCATAGAATATTCCAACTGTTGTCTTATCTTCAATAGATTGTTTTATATCATAAACATCAACATATTTTCCAAATACTGCTGGAGTGCTTCTATCTTTTTTTTCAATTGGCGTGCCTGTAAATCCTATAAATGAGGCATTTGGTAGAGCATCTCTCATGTGTTTCGCAAATCCATCAATAAAATCGTATTGGCTTCTATGAGCCTCATCAGCTATAACAATAATATTTTTTCTTTCTGACAAAAGAGGATATTTTGTTCCTTTTTCATCTGGGAAAAATTTCTGAATTGTTGTGAATACTATTCCGCCAGACGCGACTTTTAGCAGTTTCTTTAATTCGTCTCTGGAATTAGATTGCACTGGCTCTTGCCTTAATAAGTCATGGCAGCTTGCAAAAGTTCCATAAAGTTGGTCGTCAAGGTCATTTCTGTCAGTTAAGGCTACAATCGTAGGATTTTCCAGTGCCTTAGATAAGATTGCTTTGCCTGAATAGAATACCATTGTAAGGCTTTTACCGCTTCCTTGCGTATGCCAGACAACTCCAGCTCTTTTATCTCCTTTTGTAGCTTTAAGCGTACTTTCCATTGCTTTATTTACTGCATTGTATTGGTGATACGCTGAAATTTTCTTTAGTGTTTTTGTTGTAGTAGTCTTTGTATCTTTTTCTGTTTGAAAGACGATAAAATGCCTAACCAAATCCAATAAAGTCTCTTTGTTTAACATTCCCTTGATTAAAACGTCTAATTCATTCATTGCCTTGCTCGGCTTTTCTTCATTGATTGTTTTCCATGCAGTAAATCTTTCCGTTCCAGAGGTAATTGTTCCAGCATGGGTTTCCAAACCATCGCTGATTATGACTATTTCATTAAATCTGAATAAAGAAGGAATTTGCAGTTTATACGTTTCAACCTGATTAAATGCGTTTGCTACTGTTGCTTCTTCATCAGCAGGATTTTTCAGTTCAAAAAGAACCAATGGCAAGCCATTTATGAATAATAAAATATCTGGCCTTCTGTTGTAATTATCTTCAACTATCGTAAACTGATTAACTGCTAAAAACTCATTATTTCTTATGTTATTGAAATCAAAAAGCCAGACTTTATCTCCTTTAATTCTTCCATCTTTTCTGTATTCAACATCAACGCCATTAACAAGCATTTTATGGAAGTGCTGGTTGTTTAAGACTAGGTTTTGGCTGTCCTGCCTTATTACTTTCTTTATTGCTTCTTCTATTGCTTCCTTGGGAATTTTTGGGTTGATTTTGATAAGTGCTTTTCTTAATCTTCCCACTAAAACAACATCAAAATATCTTTTTCTTTCGCCATTGCCTTCTGGAGCAGGAGCAATTGTTGGAGCATAAATTACTTCATAGCCTTGATTTTCCAAAAGCTTCAATGCTTCCCGTTCAAGGTCATCTTCAGTTATTAGGTTTTGTGGCATTTTAACTTACACCTAACTTTGAATCTCCATCAATAAATTTATTTTTGAGAGTGCTTCCTCCGGTATATTAATTCTTGGATTTCTCACGAATCTGGATTTTTTAAGTGTTCCTTCATATAATAAAACACCAAAAATCTCGTTATCTTTTTCTTGGATAAATACATCTTCAACTATACTCTTTAACTCATCAAAATTTTCTTGTCCAAAAATGTCCGTATTTGACGAGTAGTCATGAAAGATTACATCAGAAAAATTAACTGCAATAATTGAATTGACTTTTCCCTTTAATTGACCACCTTTTATTTTTTCAATAATTCTATTCTTAAATTGTCTGAGTATAGATTCTTTTCTTAAATTTTCAGATTTAGATGGCCAAAAACTATGGGAATGAATTTCTACTAATTTTGTTCTGGCATCTCCAATAATAAAGCTTGAGTATGGAATTTCGCTAATATCTTTAACTTTTGTTGATTTAAGAAATTCTATCCCTTCTGGGGTTTCCAATAACTTTACTAACCTCTCTCCAAACTCATTATAATACTTAAATAAATCTTTAAAATCATAAAGATATTTTTCTTGGTCTCCAAAGTTACTCTCCAGAATACAATGATTATTTCGGACCACATTGACAAGTGGTTTAATTTTAACAAAGCCACCTACGAGAACATCTTTTATGGAATCAGAATCATTTTTACCTTTTAGATTTAAAATTAAATCTGTATCAACATCCAATTTTAATAAAGTGCTTTCGGAGATGTATTCAATAATTTCATTAGAAGCCATATCAAAAGCATTTTCCAATATTCTTTGGATAGTCCCTTCACCTAAACTTGTAAGTTCTATATTTATTTCTGTATCTCCCATAACTATACAAAAATCATGATTTCCTTTTTTTGGGTCTTCATAATGGATGTCAGAAACTGATTTATTTACAATTAATTCTAATAAAAGTTCGAGTTCCAATATTGTTTTAAAATGATTTTCTCCGAAATCTTTAAGTCTGGAGATAATTTTTTCTTTGGTGTCTTTGCTTAGCCTTGGTATAAGGAAATTTAACAATATATCGTATCTTTTTAATTTTGCTTCGGCTTCTTTGTCTGGTTGGCCACCAATGAATGGATTTGATACAGCATCTCTAGCCAACATCAAAAAATGATTTTTATTGTAGTTTTGTCTATCGGCTTTGTTAAAATTTTCTAGAATTGAACTTAAAGTAGGAAACTCTTTAATTTTTTCTCTACCTTTTGTAATAGTTTCTTTAGGATAGTCAAATTGCTCATTTTCTCTAAATGCTCTACCTATAAATATCATGCTTCAACCTCAACAGGAACTCTTATTTTTCCTGACATAAGTTTAGGCAATAGTAAATCACGAATTTGTGCTAAAATTTTGGATTCCACTCTTACATTGATAATTCTTTCAAATAAAGGAGCCATTATTTTGTTCATTTGCCCTAAAATTTCTTTTGGTGGAGAAATTACTAAAGATTCTGTTAAATGATGCCTTTGTATATGCCCCATTGTCGTAGCTTTTCCTTCTGCTATATGCTGAAAATTTGGCAGGTGATTTTTTACCCAGAAATAATAGAACCATTTTGGATATTTTTCTGATGAAACTTTAAACAAATGCTGGTTTAATCCGCCTTTGCCATTGCACCAAATCACAATATCTAAGCTTCCAGACCAAGAGAATATTATATCGCCATCATTAATGATATATTCTTCTGGAAGAATGTTTGAGCATCTATCTGATGAGTTTGTAATTCCCTGCCTTAATTCCCTTATTTTAATAACGGGCAGAGAGTTTTCTTCTGTTTCAGCAGGGTATTTTTGTAAAGGCAGTCCATTAAGGAAATCTGCAATTTTATCAAGTGGCTTAATTTCGCAATTTGTAGGAACATCTTTCTCTAATTCCTTATTGTAAACCATCTCTCCGACATTGCTTTTGTAAGGCTTTCCTTTTTCATTCGGAAATTCAAAGTCAATAAGCCAGTGATTGAAGATTGATTGACCGATCGTTTCTAAATTCTTGTTTATCTGCTGATTCAATTCAATTTTTGAGTCCAAATCTGAGAGGATTTTGGCGATGGCGGATTGTTCTTTAAGAGAGGGCAGGATTATTGGCAATTCTGATAAAATTTGTTGGTTAATGTTTGTTATTGTGGTTCCAGATAAAATTCTTGGAATAAGTTCTCGATATATTTTTGATCTAACTAGGTAATTTAAAAACTGCATATTTACATGAGAATTATATTTTTTTCGAAATCGTATTATGAAACCACTATACAAAGTTTCTTTTGCAGGCAAATTATTCACCAAAGCGGCTTGACCTGCACCAGATTGTTTTAATGATGACCTTGTAAATAATAAATCATCCTTTCTTAAGAGATATTTATCATAATTTTTTATTGACTCCTTTTTAATTTGGTCTAAATCATTAATTGTGGCAAATCTGCCCCTAAATAAATTCTTTACATTAATTATTGGTAAACCATTCCCAAAATCATTTCTACTAAAATTTACACCATTCTTCAAATCTCCTATCTCCATTAGTTTAATAATTTCCCACTCTTCTGGAATTTCTCCTATTTCGGTTTGCTGGAGTTTGGTTTGTTGCTTATCCATTTTGCTCATCAAAGTTATTTTTGAATAGGACAAAAAATCGTTTAGCTATCATTAATAAAGTTATTATGAAATTAAAAACAAGGAAAAATAAAATAAAACTTAGAGTATATGTCAAGTAACTATTTATTTTTTCTTGAATTGCTAAAAAGATAATTGAAATAAACAGCACAATAAGACCGATTACCAATTCGTATATTGAGTTATAAGATAAATGTTCTATAAGTTGCTTCTTTACTCCTTCCTTCCCTTTTTTTCTATCAATTAAAAGTACAAGCAAATTTATTATTAATCCGATAAAAATTGCAAATGAAGTTATAAGACTATTTAGTATCTTTTCAGAAGCAGTAATTTTCTGCCATAAAAATAAAAGCGAGATTAACAAAGGCAGTATAAAAAATAGAACTATAATCCCGAATGTTGAAGAGTCTTTCTTTAAAGTAACAAAGTGCTCTTTTATTGCAGGTATAACATTAACCAGACTGAACATTTTACTCCTCCATTACCTCTTCATCATAACTTTTTAGAATATTGTTAAGGTATTCTTTAGATTTATTGTAAAGATAGGCTTCTTTAGGAAAACCTCTTTCTAAATCGCTAGTTTTTGGGCTTATGGGCATACATTCTCTAAAACGAGGGACATCTTCTAAAGAAATTGTGCTTGTTGTACCATCTCTTTTTACAATCAGTCTTACTTCATCGTATTTTTCATTTTGAATTTCTGAATATGGGTAATCAACATTTTTTAAAGCCTTCTCGATTTCATCTTTTATATTCAAAATGATTTCTTTATTCCTTTTAATTTTAAAGGAGTGTTCCTCAGAGATATCTTCATAATTCTTTATGAGGTTTTTATCTGCCACATCTTTTGGAACTTCTTTCTTTAGGAATTTTATTTCAATCAACTTTTCAGAGGATTTTAAAATGTTTAAAAGTTTCTCGCTTATTAGAGGATTAACCTCTATAATTAGGTCTTTATTGTGTTTTTCTAGTATCTCCGTTAATACTTTCTGTAAAATTATCTTAATCCCATATTGTTTAAATTTTTCTAATATAATAAAACCAATATCCACATTTTTTTTAGGTATATGAAACAAAAAGAAAAAAGGAAGTTCTTCTGAATATTCCTCCTTTCTTGCAGATTGCATCCTTTTTCTTAATTTAGTATCAAAGAAATCTGCTTCAAATCCGTATTCCCCTGATTTTATTGTTCCAGAAATAATATTTTTAGTGTTAATTGGTACTGAATTAACCACGCAAAGAGTCTTTTGCTCTTTTTTTCGTTCATATACGTCTGAGTTGTAGTCCTTGCATAATTTTTCAAACATTGTGAAGAAACTCACATCACCTTTATTTGTTGGGATCTTGGTTAAATCTAAATTTTTGTCTGAATGTTTGTTTCTAATTCTTATTGAGTAAGGAACTAATTTAAAACGTGCCATCTAAACCTTCCACCCAATCCCTTCCAGATTTTTTTTTATTTCCGAGTCAAGCTTTTTGGCTTCTTCCCTGTGTATTGTTAATTCTGAAGTTAATGTTTTCATTTTTTCTTCAAAAACTGCTTCATCTTCTTCTATTTCTTCAGTTCCTACATAAATGCCAGGAGTTAAAACGTGCCTTCTTTTTTGTATCTCTGAAAGTTTGGCAGATTTGCAGAAGCCATCAACATCTTTGTATGGTTCGCCTTCGCCTCTCCATGAATGGTAAGCTTTTGCTATTTGCTGGATATCCTCATCAGCAAGGTCTTTGTGGCTTCTGTCAATCATTAATCCTAATTTTCTGGCATCAATAAAAAGAATTTCGCCACTCCTATTTCTGAATTTATGGTTTTTCTTATCTCTTGTAACAAACCATAGGCAAGCAGGAATCTGGGTATTATAGAATAATTGGTTAGGCAAAGCAACAATACAATCAACTAAATCTGCTTCTATAATATTTTTTCTTATCTCGCCTTCTCCAGAAGTGTTTGAAGATAAAGAGCCATTGGCAAGAACAAACCCAGTAGAGCCATGCGGCGCTAAATGATGAATAAAATGCGAAACCCATGCAAAGTTAGCATTTCCGCCATCAACATATACTTTATTTCCTGATTTGTCTTTTCTCATGCCGCCTTTCGGAGGTTTTCCAAATTTCCAGCGAATATCATCTTGTATTTTTGAGTAACCCCAATCTTCATCGTTGAATGGGGGATTAGCAAGGATAAAATCAGCTTTTAAGTCCTTGTGAGCATCATTTAGGAAACTTCCTTCACTATTCCATTGAATATTCCCATCAATTCTTCTGAGGGCAAGGTTCATTTTGCATAGTCTCCATGTTGTCTGATTGCTCTCCTGTCCATAAATAGAAATATCACCCATTTTTCCGCCATGGGCTTCTGCAAATTTTTCACTCTGAACAAACATTCCACCGCTTCCACAACAGGGGTCAAATATTCTGCCTTTGTATGGCTCAAGCATTTCTACAAGAATTTTGACAATACAACGAGGAGTATAGAATTGTCCGGCATTTTTTCCTTCTGCTGCTGCAAATTCGCCTAAGAAATATTCGTAAACTCTGCCAAGAATGTCTTTGCTTCTGTTTTCCCTATCTCCAAGAGTTATCGAGCCGACTAAATCTATTAATTCCCCTAACCTCGATTTATCCAATGCGGGACGAGCATAATCTTTGGGCAAAACGCCTCTTAATGAGGGGTTATCTTTTTCAATTGCATCCATAGCATCATCAACGATTGTGCCTATTGTTGGCTGTTTTGCATTTTTCTGCAAATGTTCCCATCTTGCTAATTTAGGAACCCAAAAAATGTTTCTGGCTTTGTATTCGTCTATATCCTCAGGATCCCCTTGCGGGTCCTTTTTGATTTCATCATAAACTTCCTTGAAAGCATCAGAAATATATTTTAAGAAAATAAGACCTAAAACAACGTGCTTATACTCAGCAGCATCCATGTTGCCTCTAAGCTTATACGCTGCTTGCCAAAGTTTCTTTTCAAAGCCTAAATCAGTACCATTATTTGGCATTTTCTTTCCCTCTTTTATCCAGTTCTGCTTCCATGCACTTCTCAAACTGGCGAGATACAATCCAGCCCTCTTTTTTACAGATTTCCCTATATTTATCGTAAAGTTCAGCTTTTACTTTCAAAGTGATGTTTTTTGTTGCCATTCCACCCCACCTAATTGGAAATATATACACATACTTATAAATATTTCTTAAAAAATAAAAGAAAAAGTATCTTTACTTTTTACTCGGCACGACCATAACCTTCTCAGTCTTAAACGACTTATATATTCCCTCCAATATATCAGTCCCAGCATATCCAGCCAACAAGCTTAATCTGGGATCAAAATTGAACACAATTCCAGTAAAAACACCAATAATCATGGCAATTGTTACAGTAATAGCCCAATAACTCCAAAGGATTTTTCTTTTCAGAGCCAATGCTTTCAGAAGCCCTACAACTCCTCTAGTTAAGCCACCAACTCCACCTAACAGCCCAGCCAAAACTAACTCATTCATCATAATCACCTCTTTCTTGAAAAATACTCCAGAAAAGGCTCATCCACTTTTGGAGGCCTACCTGCCTTGCCTTTCTTCGCTTCAGCAGCATACAATACACATTTCCTCAATGTGTTTGTAATCAATTCCTGCATTGTCATAAAATTGGCTTTTGCATAGCCTTCCAGTTCTGCATACATTTCAGGGTTCAATGTCAATAATACCTTTTTGCCTGCCATATATAAATCAATATCTAGAAAATATTAATAGATATTTAAATCTTTCGGTTGTCGTCTAGGAATAGAGATATAAAATAAGTGAATTAAAACTAATAATAATTGAATTAAGGCTATTCTTCGCCTCCGAACCCCTCAGAATAGCCAAAAATGAGCCCCCGATTCTACGGACTATAAACGGACTAAACGCCCCCCGATTCCTAACGCTAACGTGCCTCTTTGCTAAAGTATACCCTCGCTGTCGCTCAATATCTATCTATTAATGTTACTACAAATATTACTCGACTTTTCCATCTCTGAAAACCTCCGCTATCGCTACGGTTTTCGAGGGAAAAGTCTGCGTCATACTCCCCTCCCCCCACTTCGTAGGGGTCGGTTCAGTGAACAGCCATTAACCGACTACGAAAAATGAGCCTCTACTCTAAAGGTTTCCTTCTCATTTTTCTCCGTCCAAATTTTTTCCAGCTCTCAAAATTTTCCATCTCTGTTCGCAAAAATTCCAGCTCTGAAAAATTTGGGTTGCCTAATTTTTCGAGGGAATTTTTGCTCACGAGGGAAAATTTTGGAGGGAAAAAACTTCGGTTAATGGCATATGTTCAATTCAATTTCAAATTTTCTTTATTGTCTATAAAATATAGCTTACAGCAACAACAATAATGGCAGGCAAACACGCATTTCTTTGCGAAATGCTACTCACAAAGGATTTTTCAGAACTTCGTAACTGAAAAATCCTCTGCATTCGATTCGCCGCCATTGTTGTTGCTGAATGTTTTACGTTACAGATGGCACTTCGTGCTTGCTGTAAGACTCGATAGAAAATTTGAAACTCTGCTTCGCAGGTCGCCAGAACTCCACTTCGTTCGTAACTGGCGACGAATTGAACAGCCGTTTAGCGGTTTCAGAATTTGAGCCTCTACTCTAAAGGCATCCTTCTCAAATTCTTACACCCAAATCGCATTTTTCAGCTCTGAAAACATGGGTTGCCGTTTTCGAGGAAAAATGCGACTTCGCCAAACGGCATACGTTATATTCAATTTGAATTGCGGTAAATATTATAAAAAAGACGACAAAGAGGCGAGATAAAAAGTGTTTTCAATTAGGAATAAACTGAATTTATTAATGATTAATTTAGTCAAAAATTTGCTAAAATTACGTAATAATTAAATATATACACTTTTCATTATAATGCCGTAATGGAAAGAAGGTATATTTGGACATGGACGGGATTAATTTTAGGTCTTGCTCTACTTGTATATCGCATTGTAATTGTAGAATTAGAAGGTAATTATTCAATTTGGATAAGTTCATGGCCAATAATTCTGTTACTCATACTTCCACTGCTATTAACTGCAGTAGGACTTATTTTGGATATAAAGATAACAAACAAGAATGTTAAAAAAATTTCTTTGAATGAGTTACAAAAACAACCAAAAATTACATTTATTACTAAATATGCATTTAGAGGTGCATTAATTTGTTTTATATACAGCTTATTTGCTGCTCCCTCTGTAAGTGCTGGAGGCATGTTGAGGGGTATAGGCTATTTCATTTTGATGTTTCCAGCTTCTGTTTTCTCTATTCCATTCCTAAATTTATTTTGGCCTCTTATTGACCATCCTCCAGATAGCCTTACAATTGCATTAACTTCACTTATATTTTCAATTGAGGGTTTTTTAATAGGGTTTGTTGTTCCAAATTTTAAGCAAATTATTGCATTTTATCTAAAAAACAAGAAAAAAATTATGAAGTACTTAATCATTGGAATTATAGCGTTGATTTTTTTATCTTTTACTTTGTATCATGTTTCGAATATCAGGGAAGATTTAACATGGAAAAGCTATGGTCTTGAATGGAAAGATCAAGAATTTTGCAAAAATATAAAGAATAAAAAAATACATGATAGTTGTGTAGCAGAGATCAACATAGAAAAAGAAAATAATGCTCCAATTTCATAAAATAAATTAACTCTTTCTATACCCAAACTTCCTCTCATAATCCCTATGATTCAGAATATCCAAAATCAAAGAAATAATATCAACTTCACTGCCTCTTATTGTGTATATCATTCTCCAAGCTCCTGAAAGATTGACTTTCCATAAGTTATTGACATCATATTTCATAATATACTCTTTAGGAATCCTATCTTTTGGAATATGAATACCATATTCAGGATTGTCTTTCAGAAATTCAATCTTTTGTTTTATAGAATTTAGCAATGTTTGATGGTCGCTACTGGTTATTCCTCTTGAAATTTCTTCACCTACAATTTTATTTAACTCTTCAAGCTCCTCTTTAGCGTCACCTGTAATTACAACCTTAACTGGCTTTCCTTTAAAAGTCACAATTCAACACCCTCTTTTATAGCTATATCTAGCTTGGCGCTGGGATTGTAAATCCAGACTATTCCCTTTCTGCCATCAATTATCTTTCCGCTATCTTCAAGGTACTTTAAGATAACATTAAGAGTTTGGTGCATTATTTGCTTCTTCATTTTATTCTTTAATTGCTCTCTTGTAAGTGGCTTATTGGCTTTTTGTAGAACTTCTTCTACCATAAGCACAGTTTTAAGGTTTGGGTAATGAATTATTTCTGATTCTTGCATTTTAATCACCAATTTATATACTTCTATACAATTAGATATATAAACTTATATAAATATCTTTCGGTTATTCGCCTCTTTGTCGTCTTAATAGATAGTCTCGCTATCGCTCGATTTTATGGATTTACCGCAATTCAAACTCTTCGGACGAAGTTTTTCGGAACTGCGTAACCGAAAAAGAATATAACGTATGCGCATACGTTCAATTGAGTTTGAGTTTTTTACTTTGGGGTCACATAAATCAAAAACGATAATTATTTATATGAGTATTATTAAAGATATAATATTTTGGCTTGATTTGAAAAAGAGGTATTAAAATCGCCGAAGGCAAAGATTACACCAATTATGGAGTTCTTGGAATAGTTGCTATAGTGGCTGTTGTAGGTTTAATTGTTTTGTACAATGGCAAAGTAGCAGGTGTCTCTGCATCATTAAATAGTGACAATGCAATAACTGGAGCATTTAACATTCATCCATACTTTATCCATCGCCCAGAATGTTTTTCAATTATGGACAGGCCATGCTATGACATCCTCGTTATGGGGCCAACATGGATTACATTAAAACCAAGGAGTGGGGAGAAACTTTTTGATACCTGTATGAAAATGCCATCTTCTCACATTGTTAGTAATTTTCCAGCAGTCACTGATTTATGTGGGAGTGGAAAAGTAGAAAAAGTTAATTTATGTGAATTGGGATCAGGTTACTATGTAACACAATTTACAGGCAAATGCGGTAATAACACCTTCCCTTACCTGTACGAGTAAAAGCAGAATTGGTGCATCTAGTTCTTACAATAAGGCCATTGACACAAGCTGCAAGAGGCTTCACCTGGAAGGGTTGTAAGCTTCTACAAGAATTTTATTAAAAAACTCAAACTCAACTTTGCGGACGCAGTTTTCCCACACTTCGTATGGAAAAAGATTTTAACAAGAATCGCATACGTTATATTCAATTTTTTCGGGAGCTACGGACGGAAAGGGGCACACTCAAAAAACGGATTTGTCTATGTAATAGGATTTTTAAATATCTGCACATTTTTATTCAACCTAACCAACATATAAACTGAAAAAATTACATCAAAGAAATAGCTAAAATAATCATAACGTGAAATATTATCAATTAAAGATAAAGAAACTTCAACAGGACTATGGATATAATACAAATATATTAAGATTGGTATAAGAGTTAACCAGACTACAAAAAATAGAATATTGTATATTGGATAAATCAAAGTGATTCTTTTCAAGTTATTTTTTAGTGATATTCTAACAGAGATTATACTCAGCAAAACTATGATAATTGATATAAAGAACATTAAATATGTCATTAAGTTAAATCTCATAAAATATGCTTGGCTTACTTTAATTGGATTAGAAAAATGATTGTAAAGTGAATCTAAACCAAGAAATAAAACTAAAATATAATAAATATTAAAAAATTTTAAGAATTTTTGTTTGGTTTTCATATTCAATAATTCTGATAATTATTTTTTCTTATATCCAAACTTCTTATCATACTCTTGATGGTCAATTATATCAAGAACAAAGCAAATGACCTCTACTTGATCACCTTTTATGGTGTATAACATCCTCCAATAATTCGTCAATTCAACTCTCCATAGATTTTTTGCATTATATTTCACGGCATACTCTTTTGGGATAAGTCCTTTCGCAATGTTGTCTCCATAGAAAGGATTAGCTTTGACAAAATCAATTTTCTGTTTTATTGAACGAAGCAATTGCATTTCATCTGTATTATCTTTGCCTTCTTTTATTTGCTGTCCAACTACCTCATTCAGTTTTTTGTACTCGGAATCAGCTTCGTCAAGAAGAATTACCCTAACTGGTTTATTCATACTTCTGTCCCCCTTTTAATTAGTTCGTTCAATTCTTTTTTTTCTGTGAAAATCCAAAGAATTCCTTTTGTACCAATAATAATTTTCCCGCTAAATTGAAGATAGTCCAAAATTTGAAGTAATGTTTGGTGCATTACCTTTTTAGGCAATTTATTTTTTAATTCCGCCAATGTCATTAAATCGCCATTTTTTAATACATCTTCTACCATGAGAATAGTGTTTAATGTAGGAGAGTGTGTTAGCTTTTCTCTTTCTTTAATATGTATTGTTTGAGGCATTTTGTATATTCAATTAATATAAGTTTATATCTAATATATATGCACTTATATATAAATCTTTCTATTTTGAGTTTTGAGTGTGCTCCTTAACGTAGTTCTTTATTGCTCACCTTGTTCGCCAGATAGAAACGAGCCCCAGAAAAAAATCTTCGGACGAAGTTTACCAGAACTCCGCTTTGCTCGTAACTGGCAAAGAATATAACAGCGATCGCATACGTTAAGTTCAATAATTTTTAGTGGCTAAACGGTGGAAGGGGGGACATTTCTAAAACGACTAAACGGACAAGGGGAAAATCCTATTGATTCAGATATATTGACTAAATCAGCATCAGAATTGTTGGAGTAAAATATAAAAACAGGAGGCTTTATTAAGAAGTAATTGTAATTAATTACAATGAAATCAAAATATCTCATTTATTTAGTTTTACTCGGGATAATTTTCATTAGCGGCTGTGGTCCACAAACGATGCTTACCCCTTCTTTTTCTACTGTTGATTTTGCGAAGTGCCTCACTGATAAGGGGGTAAAGATGTATGGAGCAACATGGTGTGAGCACTGCAATGCTCAGAAGCAGTTATTCGGTGATGCATGGAGTAGTATTGATTATGTGGAGTGTAGCATATCTGGCAGCGAATCTGAACTGAATCAAATTTGCATTGATGAGAGTATACAAGGTTTACCTACTTGGGAATTCAAAGATGGGAACATAATAATAGGTAAACAAAGTTTACTAGAACTTAGCCAGGCAAGCGGTTGTCCTGTTCCTAGTGGGCCAACCCCGCCAGTTGAAAGTGGAATACTATTTGTTGGGCCCCAGCAGACTCTCCAAGGCACGGTCAGTCAGGAATTCAGCTATTCTTTCTGCAAGCCTGATGTTGCAGGGCCTGGTGCCACCTGCGGCGGCCTTGAAGGAGCGACAACTGACCCTACAGAAGGCAAACCTCCATATTCATTTGAAGCAAGAGGCATACTGCCGCCAGGCATCGCTTTGAATTTGAATGGCCTTCTGGCTGGAACACCCACACTTGAAGGAACATACAATTTTGGTGTTTGTGCAAAAGATCTTGAGGGGCATGAGACTTGTACAAGTGCGGAAACAACCATTCTCCAAAAAAAGGAAAAATGGAAACTGGCACTTGCTGCAAGATACCGCCTTAATTTTTACGAATGCAAGGGAGGGGATTTGAATGTGGAGGCTGTTGCAACTTTTACTACAGAGTCTGACCTGATTTCTTTTTTATCAAATGGAAAGACGGACAACTGGCTGCGGAATGTTAATGGAACGATAAGTAGCACTACAACCGTTGCAAAACAGATAACTGTGCTGCCACAATATGAAGGGAAAAACAAATGCACCGTATTCGCAGGTGAAACTATTAGTGTGCCACTTAAATATATTATAATAGACAACCAGAAAGTAAGGATAGAAACTGATGGTGACACAATTAGCTTGCCTTATGTTTATGAAAGCCCGATCCATACGGAAGAGAGTAATTTAAATCTGTATATCCTGTCTATGGAAATAACTTCTGTTTCTGATGGCGGAACTATTATTTCAGGCATATTTCCAGGCGATGAAGAAGACCTCATAAGACAACGATTAGGGGGGACATTCACATTAACTAGAATAGGTTAATATTTCAGGGCTGATTGCTCGCCTTAAAATAGACTACGAAGAAATGTCCCCCTTGACGATTGTTCTTGATTGCTCACTTTGTTCGCCAGATAGAAACGAGCCCCAGAAAAAACTTTGCTTCGCAACCCCATTGCATTCTTCTTTCAGACAGGAAACTATAACCTGACATGGCATAAGTCAAATATAGCAAAGGATACGGGTTTTTAGACATAAATTTGTCCTTTGCTTGTCAAAAATTTCACGTATTTATTATAAATTGATGAAATTTTTGAGCACTCGAAAACCCGTAAGGTTTTCTTTGTATTACGAACGAGCATGTATTGCTCAATTAATTATGCGAGTGAGTATAGTTAAATTTTTGATAGCCCCGGGCAGATTCGAACTGCCGTCAGAGCCTTTCTATTGCAGTTACTCGCGAGGGATCTTTAAGATTCCATATCCCTGCAACCAGAGGGCCCTATCCTTGACCGCTAGACCACGGGGCTGTGTAAAGAAAAAGAACAGTGCTGATTTTATATATTTTTACTTCTGCTGCTCTGCTTCAGCTTTTGCTTCCTGCGGCTTATCTCTTGCCTCAATGCCGGCGTACCTTATCTCACAGACTTTTAAAGGGTATATTTTTGTCAAAGTTTCACGCATCATTGCCTGTATCTTATGGGAAATCAAGTCATTAATGAACTCTTCGTAAGTCATTTTCTTGATTGTCTTTATCAGGAATGCCACAATATTGTTTCTCAGCTTTGCGGCAACAGAGCCTTTTATGTCGTTCTTTGTAATAATCAAAGGCTTGACCCTCAAAAAGACATTGTCGCTTGTCTCGCAGTTGAATGAAAGGTCCATCTTCTCGCTGCTTCTCCTAACGAACCTTTTGACTGAAGAAGGTATTATCTCATACCCTATGATGCTTGTCTTGGCATTGTTGCCTTCAATCTCAACTACCTTGAAGCGTATGCTTATGTTCTGACGCTTCATGTCGTTTGTCAGGTTCATCAGGCTGTGGCTTAATGTCTTGCCGAGCATCGCGCCTGGCTCAATAACCAGAGTCTCGCCTATGACAGCGTTCTCAAACTGCTTTGGCGCAATGATGGGATACCATTGCTTCTTCTTTAATTTTGCAACTTGTTCTGCCATTTTTATTCAATTCAGGAAAATTTAACGATTTATAAAGGTTTATGTTTTTTATTTTTTTTGTTGAATGCTTTTAAATCCTTCAATATGCTTCGCAAATTCTACTCGCGGCACATTAGCCGCGACATACATTGTAAAATACATAGGCGAGGCTTAAGCGCAATGACAACAAGCGAGAGCCGAGCGCTAAGATTTGTCCCGAAGGGACGGATTAAAATATTAGTTTCATTAATAAAACCTAAACATCAAGATTAACAACTTCCTTTGCATGCATCTCAATGAATCTCCTTCTTGGCTCTACTTCGTCGCCCATGAGCAATGTAAACATTTTGTCTGCTTCCACAACGTCCTGCAAAGTGACTTGGAGTATTGTCCTGTTACCAGGATCCATTGTGGTTTCCCAAAGCTGCTGGGGGTTCATCTCTCCCAGCCCCTTGTACCTTTGCAGGCCGGCATCTTCCCTGCCGATTTCTTTCATTAGATTTTCTAATTCACGGTCGTTGTAAACATATTTTATCATCTTCCCTTTTGTAACTTTGTACAATGGAGGCTGCGCAATATACACGTGCCCTGCCCCAACCAATGGCTGCAGGTACCTGTAGAAAAAAGTCAGCAATAAAGTTCTTATATGGGAGCCATCAACATCCGCATCAGTTGCAATTATAAGCTTGCCATACCTTATTTTTGTTATGTCAAACTCCTCTCCAACGCTAGTGCCTATTGCCGTAATCATTGTCGTTATTTCTTCATTTTCAAAAATTTTGTTCAAGCGCGCTTTTTCTACGTTCAAAATTTTTCCTCTCAAGGGCAAAACCGCCTGGTATTGGCGATTCCTTCCCATTTTGCAGCTGCCCCCGGCACTGTCCCCTTCTACAATGAACAATTCGCATTTTTCAGGAGCTCTCTCTGAGCAGTCTGCAAGCTTACCGGGCAAAGAGCCGTGGTTTAATGCCCCTTTTCTTCTTGTCAGTTCCCTTGCCTTCTGCGCAGCTTCCCTTGCATGGGCTGCATTGATTGTTTTGTAAACAATTGTCTTGGCAATCTGGGGGTTTTCCTCAAGGTAGGAGCCAAGCGAGTCATTTACAATAGAGTCCACCAGCCCTTTTATCTCTGAATTGCCGAGCTTTGTCTTTGTCTGGCCTTCAAACTGCGGCTCGGGTATCTTGATTGAAATAACGGCAGTCAAGCCCTCCCTTACGTCCTCGCTTGTCAATTTGACGCTTTTTATTTTGTTCTTCTCGATGTAGCTGTTCATAACCCTTGTAAGGGCTGTCTTAAACCCCGCTAAATGGGTTCCTCCTTCATATGTGTTGATTGTATTTGCAAAAGAAAAAACATTCTCCTGGTAGCCGTCGTTGTATTGCAGTGCGCATTCAAACTGCACGCCATTTTTTGGCTTATTAAAGTAAATAATTTTGTGCAATGGGTTCTTGTTTTTGTTTAAGTATTCAACAAACGAGACTATTCCGCCGTCGTAATGGAATTCATTTTTCTTCTCGGTTCTCTCGTCTTCGACGCTTATGTGTGCTCCTTTGTTCAGGAACGCAAGCTCCCTCAGCCTTGCTGAAAGGACCTCAAAGCTGAATTCAGTTGTTGAGAAGATTGTTTCATCAGGAAGGAATTTCACGGTTGTGCCTGTGTCTTTTTGATCAACATCTCCTATTATTTTTAAATTTGTAACGGGCTTTCCGAACTGGTATTTCTGCTCGTATACTTTGCCGTTCCTTTTAACATCAACAATCATGTCTTTTGACAACGCATTTGTAACTGAAATTCCGACGCCGTGCAGGCCTCCGCTGACTTTGTACACTTTCTTGTCGAACTTGCCGCCTGCGTGCAGCTTTGTCATCACGACTTCGACACCGGACTTGTTCAATTTTGGATGAATGTCAACAGGAATTCCTCTTCCGTTGTCGCTTATTGTGACAAAGCCGTCTTTATGAATGATAACAGAAATCTTTGTGCAGAACCCAGCCAATGCCTCGTCAATTGAATTGTCTACTGCCTCATAGACGAGATGATGCAGCCCCTTTACATCGGTTGAGCCAATGTACATCGCAGGCCTTTTCCTTACAGCGCTCAATCCTCCGAGTATCTGGATGTCTTTTGCATCGTAGCTTGAGTCAGCTGGTTTTTCTGCTTCCTGAGTCTCCTGATCCTGTTCCATTTTAATTTTTATTATTGAGTTATTTTTAATGAATTGTTTTTATAGTAAAGGACACAAGTTTTTAGACATAAATATGTCCTTTACTTATTACGAACGGACAACTATTGTATAATTATTTTTGTCCGTGAGTATAGTATTGGGTTTTGATTGCTCAAATTGAGTTCATACTCCGCAGCTTGCTGTGATTGGGATTTTTAATTTAGTTATTGTTCAATCGTTAATGAATTTTTGAGTTAATATTTCAATTCGTTATTGAGTTTACGTTAATGTTTTCTTTAGTTAATGTTATTGTGCTTCTTGCCTTTGACAATAAGGCATTTCAATAAACTCTTTTGCCATTAATTTTATAAAATTTAAAAACAACCATAACATAGTTTTATGCCTACTTCTTGATTATATGAAAATTATTAAAACCGCAAATTTTCGTCGATAAAACCGCCCTTGAATCTGTGATTTTTATACCCTTTAACTATATAAACCTTTCGTTCCTAGAATGGCTTTATAAGGCTTAAAAAGGCAGAATTTGAGGGTTTTGGCTATATACGAATTTACCTGAATGCAGTGTTTGATATTTCTTTCTCTTATTAGTAGTAACAAATCGAAAGATTTATAAAGCTTAATTATGTTCTCTCTCCTTGAAGTAGCTAGCAAGCATAAATTTTATAAACAATATGAATCATTAAACATTTTTATAAAATGGACGACAAGATAACAATAGAAAAAAATTTTTCACAATTGTTGGGGCAATATTGCAGAGAAATTCCTGAAAAAGATAATATTGAAAGAGCCATTCCAAAGCCTAAAGATAAAAAACCAAAAAGTATTGACGATTTCGCTTCTCATCCATCGTACCCGACAGCCTTAGACCTTGAAATACTTATTCTTGCTAGTACAATTGGAGTTCCTGATGAAGGATTATTAGGAAAATATATGCTAGACCAACTTAAAGAAGTGCATTACAATAAACATGGAAGGCTAGTTATTCCGAAAGGATTGACTAAGGCGAGAATGAGAGAACGTATTTGGAATGCCCTCGATAGATATTCAAATAACGTAGTATACGGTATTTTCAAAGACGAAATCAGGCACAAGGGTGAAAATAAGGCCTCATATAAACTCATTACAAGCAAGTATCAAAGAATTAAAGATAGATTTAGGAAATTGGTAGCTGATGATATAATGTATCTTTTATCTCTTGGACAGATAGGTCGGGAGAATTTATTTGTAACAGAAGAAGGATTATCCTCATTGAGGCAATTTCTCGGAAACGCTGTAAGGAGAAACCTGTATGTTTTGGTGAATCATAAATATAGGGAAGAAATAAGAACAAATCATGACAATGGAAAGCGAAAGAGAGCAAACTCATACTGGAAAGATGAAAGAACTATTCCAACAATTCCTAGAAGATTCGGGCATCCAACTTTAGGCGGAATGTGTTACTGGATAAATTTCGGAGAAAATTTTGATTGTGGAGGATATTTTGTATTGGAATATGGTGATGTTGGCCACAATCTGCAGGAGGCATACTTTAGAAGAGATGCAAACAGATTTCTAAATGCAAGTAAATATCAAAAATATCAAGATAAAAAACGAAAATAGTCACTCAAACAGTTTATCAATCCCCAATGCCCTAGAAACAGCCTTGAAATCTTCTTTTGCCTTTGAGGAAAAATTTATCACAAAAGGCCCGCTGAAATCCTTTATAACAGTTATGCTTTGCGGTATTCCCATATACCTTGAAGATGATTCTATAACTATATAGCCCTTTTCAATCAGGTCCTTAATCAGCTTTTCAACCAAGAAAGGAATCTCATTGGCTCTTGGCATGCCCCTTAAATTCAAGTCAAACTGCTGGTGCACCTTCATTTATACCAACTCAGCTGTCAAGATGCAAGTACCTTTCTTCCCTTTCGGAACCTTCCAGCATTTTCTCGCAGTCCCTGCACAAGTAAGGATCGCTTACAGCGCTTTTTAATATCATGGTCCCGCAGCTAATGCATATGTTTCTTACCATTTCACCACCCTTTTATACAGCATCTTCATATCCGTTCATAAACGCCTCTTCCATCGGGCTTAACTCATCGTCTTCAAGCAGCAGCTCTCGGGTGTCCTTAGAATATATGCTTATGTCGTCTTCACTACTCTCTTCATATCTCTTATGTATTTTTTTCATCAAAAGATCACCCCTCAATTAACAATTGTTAATGTTATATAAATAATTAATCTATATAACATATATAATATATAAAAAAGAATCAAGTATATAGTTTACAATATCTATAATTTTGAATAATAATGTTTATATACGCTATAATAATGTCTAAATCCCTTAAAGGGGTGGTTAAGATTGATGTAAGGAAACTGATAAGCTTCGGCAAAGGCTCATACATACTGTCAATGCCCAAAAGCTGGATTGAAAAAAACAAGCTGAAGAAAGGCGACCTGATTTCTGTTGATGATGAAGGGTTCGAGCTGGTCCTGAGCGTAAACCAGCGGGAGCAAAAATCAGAAGCAAATGATATAGACATTGACGCCAAAAGCAAAGATGTTGAAGTTCTTAAGGCTGAGATTGTAAGCTCTTACCTGAATAATTACGACACAGTAAACATCCTGTTCGACAGCCACAGCAAGGAAGCTCCAAAGATAAAAGATATAATAAGGAATCTTTCGGGCCTGGAGATAATGGAGCAGACATCTACAAGGATAGTGGCAAAAAACCTTATCAATATTAGTGAGATTTCCATACAAAACATAATAAGAAGGATGGACATCATAACTAGGGCAATGATGGAAGACGTTGTTCTGTGCTATCAGGGGCAGTGCCTTCACGAGAACATAAACCAAAGAGATGTTGATGTTAACAGGCTTTATTTCCTTGGGCTCAGGGTGATTAAAAACGCCATGAAGAATCCCCGAATAGCAAAGTCGCTTGGAACAGAGCCATGGCAATTGCACAGCGACGCGATTATAATCCATAAGCTGGAGAAGATTGCAGACAGGCAAAAAAGGATTTCAAGATTTGTATGCACTGCCGATCTTGACAGGTCAAGCCTTACAGAGCTTGACAGGCTGCACACAGATATAAGCGAGGCTTACAACAATGTGATGAAAGCCTATTACACCAAAGACAAGCAGCTTGCCATCGACACAGAGATAACAAACAAGAACAGGAGTGTATTATGCGACAGATTCCTTGAAAATTACACTCAACTGCATGGAAGCAGCAAAGTGAAGGATAAAAACTCGAATCTGGTCATTGCTGCCAAAATCATTGAAAACCTGAAGGCGACAACAGCTGAGGTAAGAAATATAGCGAGGGCTGTGCTTTGCTATGAATAATAAACGACCATTCTATCTTTGATTTCATTTGTTAGTTCGTCAATTTATTAACTTTTATATATTACTTTATAGTAGTTAAAATGGAAAGGTTTATAAACAGTTACACGTTAATAATGGCAGATGACAACAGAGAATATCCACCCAGAAAATTCTAAGGGCGAACCAGGATTTTTACATAAATATAGTAGTAGGATAATTGTTCCCACTCTGACTGCCATAGTAGTCGGTGGGCTTTCTTGGGGGATTTTATATATAAAATATTCTGACTATGAAAGAAGTAGGCCTGTTCAGCTTGAGCACTATAAACAAGGACTCAATAAGGTTACAAGTAGTATGGAACCAACTACCCCACTTAAAATTTTGCCTGCCAATGCTGAAAGATATTTAGAGAATTTAGTTTTGTACGGGCGAGTAACTAAAGATAGATATTTAGAAGTTAGAAATAAAGCTTTTGAAATTGCGGGAATTGATGAAAATAATCCAAAAGATAATGAAAAAAGATTCAAACTTTATAGACAATTGGGATTTGCTGTTAGAAAGACGGATAATAATGGGTTTGGGATACATATCCCGTATAGTGCTTGGAAAGATTTTGTTGAACGAAACTCATCTGAAAAGGTACCAATGTTAAGTGAAATTGGAGCAACAAAGCGGTATACAGACCTGGGACATTTTTTATTTGATGCAGATTCGAAATCCAATAAGGGAAACGAGAATGGATTTGTCAACGACAAAGAATGGCTAAACGCCCTGAGGCAAGAAGGTTACACGACCATAGAGGATATAGTTAAGCAGACAATGAGGGGGTCAAGAATGAATATTTCAAGAGAAGGATTAAAAAGTCTACTTAGAGATACGCATATTAATCATGCTTTGATTATAGACGATCTTGATCAGGTACCTAACTTACGTAAATTAGAATAAGTAATTTCAATACCCCTCAAACACAATTCTTTTATTATTTTTTTCCAATATTGTTATTGTCTTGCTGCCTTTTCTCACTTCACCGACAACATCAGCGTCTTTTGTAATCCCAAGAATATCATCGACATTTTCCTTGCCGCAAATTACAAAAAAACCCATTCCCATGTTGAAAGTTGAATACATCTGCTTGTCTGTAAATCTGGACTCCTTTTCCATCAGCTCAAAGATTGGCTGCGGCTTTAACGGCTTGTTGATTCTGAATTCGACCTTTTCTTTAGCGCGGTTCAGATTTTTTAACCCATATCCTGTGTTGTTGAACCCAGCCACATCAAAATTTTTTGAAATCTTCGCCATTGTCTGCACGTATATTTTTGTCGGCTCCAGCAAAAGTTTTCCGATAGTCGAGCCGTCAAATTTGTCATCAAGCTTAAATCTTCCTTTGTACAATTTTTTGAATTCTGCCCTTGTTTCAAAGTCGCCTTTCAGAAGATATCTCCTCAAATCAGTGTAGCCGTTTGAATGCGGACCTGAGCTTTTCAAGGCGATTATCTTGTCGCCTGGCTTTATTTTATGCTTATTGAATTTTTGTTTTTCTATGAAGCCGACCATTGAGCCAACTAATTCAAACCCGTATCCCGGCTTTATGGAGTCAAGCAGCTCGTCAACAGAGGCAGTTTCGCCTTTTCCAAAATTTGCCCTTATTGAATTTTTTAAAATGTTTGAGGCATTGCACTGCCCCAGGGCTTTTGACATTCCTCTGACAATCTTCCCTGTTATTCTTTTTTCCTGTATTCCTGATTGGCAGGATATGCAGTCCATGAATAAAAATGGGCTGACTGCGCCCAAAGTTGCCAAATCATTGGCAGACATTGCGACGCAATCAATTCCAATAGTGTCGTATTTTTCCATCGCCTCTGCCAAAATAACTTTTGTACCCACGCTGTCTATTGCGCTCGCAATATAGTGCTTTGGGAAAACCTCATTGTTCTCAAAAAGCTCTGCAAACATTCCTCTGCTTTCAGGCAGCATATCTTTTTTCAGAGAAGAAGGAATTGCCTTTTTGATGGCATCAACAGCTTTTGACTCTGCTTCTTGGTAGCTCGGCTTCATACAAAAAGAGTAGGAATTGGTGTTTATAAAGGTTTTTGGTTGACGCCTAATATATCTCAAAAAGGTTTATAAAATCGAATTAAATACTATGATTTATGGGGGAGCTTATCGTAAATTGGGATGAAAGGCAAGTGAGAGATTATTTAGAAAAAGTAGCTGGTAAGAAAACTAATACTGGCGCTAAGAGCCGAAATGCGTTCTTTTTATCAAAGCAATACTTTACTAATAAATTATCTGAAAAACAAATAAGGAAAATTGGATACGAACTTGGCCCATTAAGGATTCAACATAACTACGTAATGTTTAGGCTAATAAACGATATGGAGAAAGGTACTCTTGATAAGGATCTTGTCGAAAATGATTTTAAAAAAAGCTTGGAGGACTGCATAAACTTCGATTCTGTAGGCGAAAGCGTCAACGTCTTAAGACTAGACGATTTTGATGTTAAATGTAAGGGAGGCAGTTATTCAACAGTTCATATCGGACTTAAAAATCCGCAAAACACCGTAGCAAAGGGCTTTTTATACGTTTATGCCAATATTGTCCTGCCACGTTGGACATCCTTGAAAGGGTAGATAACCGCCTATAATGTAAATCAGAATTTTTTGGGGCTATTCCTCCGCCTCTTATGCTTCCAGTACTCCCACACCATCGGCATAAACGAAAGGATGATTATTATTAATATAACAATCGTAAAATTATTTTTAACTACAGGAATATTCCCAAAATAATATCCGCTGAAGACAAACAATGCAACCCACACGATTCCGCCGATTATGTTGTATTTTAAAAAATTCACATATTTCATCTTGCCGACTCCTGCGACAAATGGCGCGAATGTCCTCACTATCGGGACAAACCTTGCCAGAACAATCGTCTTGTTTCCGTGCTTTGCATAGAACCTGTGCGTCTTATCGAGATATTCCTTTTTGAAAATTTTTGGATATTTATTGAATGCCTCAGCGCCAAGGAACTTCCCGATTGAATAGTTAATAGTGTCACCAAGTATCGCAGCTAAAGACAACAAAATAAAAAGCGCAAATACATTAAGGGAGCCAATCGCAGCAAAAGTCCCTGCTGCGAAAAGCAAAGAATCGCCTGGTAAAAATGGCGTAATAACCAACCCTGTTTCGGCAAACACAATAAGAAAAAGAATTGCGTATGTCCATCCCCCAAAATTCTGTATGATTAGGCTGAGATTCTTGTCAAGATGAAGGATGAAATCGATTAAGCCGTTGATTAATCCCATGATTTGTCAGAACACTTTCTAATTTTTTTATTTCGGTTATTGGAGTTGTTTTAAGTTTAATTGAATGTCAAATCGTTATTGAATTTTTCGTAAATGAGTTATTCTTGTTGCGGATTTTGTTTATTGAATCCAATAAATCCATAAAATCAAGTTCCCATTATGCTGTATCCAGCATCAACGTAAATAACCTGCCCGGTTATTGCTTTTGACAGGTCGCTGCACAAAAACAATGCACAGTCTGCAACCTCATCTGCTGTTATATTCCTCTTTAATGGGGCTTTTGCAACGTAGTTGAGCAGCATATCCGAGAAGTTTGCAATTCCGGAAGCAGCCAAAGTCGCAATCGGGCCTGCAGAGATTGCATTAACCCTTATCTGCCTTTCCCCCAAATCACATGCTAAATATCTTACGCTTGATTCAAGCGCTGCCTTTGCCACTCCCATAATGTTGTATCCGGGCACAGCTTTTTCGCTTCCGAGGTAAGTCATGGCAATAATCGAACCTTTATTTTTCATCATTGGGGCTACCCTTCGCGTTAATTCTGCCAAAGAATAAGCGCTGACTTCATGGGCAACCTGATAGCCTCTTCTATTAATCTCCATGAATTTTCCCTGCAAATGCTCTCTCTTGGCAAATGCAATGCTGTGTACCAAAAAATCAACCTCTCCAAATTCTTCCTTGACTTTTGCAAAGAAAGAATCTAGCAGTTCGTCACTTACAACATCGCATTTTGCAAATATTGGATTATTAAGCTCTTTCATCAATGGCAAGGAGAATTGCTCTGTCCTTTCCTGATATGAAGCGGCTATCCTGCAGCCCGCGTCGTTAAGCCTTTTGGCTATATGCCATGCTATGCTTTTATCATTGGCAATGCCGAAAACTATTGCTTTTTTGCCCTTCAAGTCGATTGCAACGCTCATTTTACCGCTCCTCCAAAAGATTAGTTTTTTGAGACTGCGTCGAAGAAACAAACGCGATTTATAAATCTTGCTGAGGAGCCAGAATTTGAATGGGAGTTTTGGCATTATGGAAAGAGAATGATACCCTTATTTAAATTTTGGTTTGAATCCAGTTAAAAACTGAATTGCATAAGTGCAGCTCAAAATCTTTATTAACTGTCCCAGTTACCCAATATGCAGCAACATCCTCGCCCTAAAATGAAAGTAATTAAAAAAATATTTTGCCTTAATTTAATTTTGCTTGCAATGCTTATTTTTAATTCCTGCATCGCAAATGACAGCAAGACTGCAACTGAAACTCAAAGATATCATTCCTTAAGCCTAAATGAAATCAGTATGGATAAGATAAATCAAAGCTTATATCTTGCCGGAAGATGGATGCTCAATAACCAAAATGATGATGGGAGCCTGAATTACCTATATTTTCCTTCTGCAAAAAGGTTTTCAGCTGAAAACAACGAATTAAGGCAGTTCATGTCCACAGTTGCATTGGCGGAGATGTATAAATACTCAGATGATATAAAATACAAGGAAGCGTTTGACAAGAATTTGAAATACAATATGGACTCCCATTACGCTGAAAAAAACGGAATTGGCTTTATTGTTTTCTCCAATCAGTCAAAGCTCGGGGCTGCGGCGTTTGCCTTAATCTCAGTTTTAGAGAGCAATGAATATGCTTCTCAAAAAGGCGGATTAATCAGACTGGTACTTCTATTGCACAATGAAACAGACGGCAGCTTCCGCACTTTCTATATCGGGAAAAGAAATGACAACCAGAATTTTTATCCCGGGGAAGCAATGCTGGCCTTAATGATCTTGCACGAAAAAACTAATAATGGAGAATACACTGACGCAGTAAGAAAATCTTTCGGTTTTTATTCCGAATGGCACAGGAAAAACAGGAACCCGGCTTTTGTGCCGTGGCACACTATGGCTTTGTACAGGCTTTACCAGACAGAACCGAAAAAGGATTATGCAAACTTCGTTTTTGAGATGAATGATTTCCTGATAGGGATGCAGGATAAAGATTGCATTGACTCACACAACCTTGGAGTGTTTTTTGACCCAAAGCATGATGAGTATGGGCCTCCGCACGCATCTTCCACTGCAGTCTATGTTGAAGGACTGACATATGCTTACAGCCTCGCAAAGCAGCTTGGTGACACGAAAAGGGCGGAAAGGTACAAGGAATCCATAATCCTGGGCGCAAGATCATTGATTGAGCTGCAGTTCAAAGAAAATGATGCTGCCGACAGGGATGATTCTAACAAAGTGCTGGGCGGCATAATGACATCGGCAGAAAGGGATGAGATAAGGATTGACAACAATCAGCATACAATCATGGCGTTCCTGCAGATTCTAAACACCTTTACAGAAGAGGATATTGGTCAATTTGGAAGTAAGAATCCGCAGTTTATATGTGATTAAATAATAAAAAAGAAAAAATAAAAGAAAAAAGCAGTTTACTTTCTGCTCCTCCTTCTGTAGATGTAAGCGCCTATCCCTGCTAATGCCAATCCGGCTCCGATTGTGGTGAATTCCGGTATTTCATTTTGCTCATTTTTGCAGGTTGAAGAGCATCCGTCACCATTTCTGTAGTTTCCATCGTCACATTCTTCACTCGGTTGGTTAACGATGCCGTCTCCGCAGTACGGACCTTCGCCATCTCCGTCTCCGCCGTCTATATCCCCGTCTCCATCCCCATCGCCATCCCCATCGCCATCCCCATCGCCATCGCCGTCACCGCCATCTGCAAAGACAAACGCAGGTATAACATGGGCTATAAGCACCAAAACCATCAAAATTGCCCATACTTTCATATTTCGTTTCATATTGACACCTCCTTCATATTTCATGTTTTTTAATGCTCGTGATACGTAACTGCCACACTTTTTATGCCCATATCCGAATCAAAGGGAGTTGCCGCTGCCCTTATTCTAAAATCGTCTAACCTTGATTGTGCATAATCAACTCCTTGAGGTTGCATAATGGGTGATGATAATGCCCTATTCACCCCGTAGACATAAAGTCTGTTCATGAACTTCAATAGATCCCTGTTAATCTTTCTGGAATTAAAGTCAGCCTGTAGTTGTTCACCAGCATATTTGTTATCACCCACATTGTATTTAGTTCCTTCCGTCATTTTGCGGAAATCATCCAGGGCAATCTCAATTTTTGCGTCCCTTTTATCAGAATGGGAAGGCAAATAAAGTTCAAATTCAATTTTAATGTACCCTTTAGACAAATCCCGATTAATTGGAACTCCTATCTTGAATTCCGGAACAATCTGTACACCGAAACTTACAACATTGAAGTCCCTCCAATTGTTTAATCCATAATATTTATTCTGCGATTCCGCATCAATTGGGTGTGTTGTACCGTACTTGGCCGCTTCCAGAAGTATTCGCAGTTCTTGTTCTAAGATGCCCTCGGCAAGAACATTCTGCTTATCAGATGCTTGTTTAAGGAGTCTAAGATATTTACTGCGCTTGACGATCTCAGAAAGGTGCCCGTCATAGGTCGTGCCGGGTTTAAGCGGAATCTTGGTTTTTGAGTTCATATATTCAAAAATTTCTTTGATTTTCTTTGAGTCATCGACACGAAACTCTTTTGGCCGAAGTAATTCATCAGAGGACTTATACCCGACAACACTGAAAAATTCGGGCAAATTTGGAAAGAGGTAAGAAACATCTTCAGGCTCCAATGGTGGGAAAAGGATTGCCCAATTGGGATGACTCATCATCCTAACAACTTTTCCATCGGATTCTGCCCGGCGATACCTAGTACGGCTGTTTGGTGAAAGCAAATTCAAGGCGATCAATAATGCCTTTCCCTCAATGAGCTCTCCGTTGTGGACATATGGCCCTTCATAATCAACCAATTTATCGATACTAGAATTATTGCGCACACTTATGGACGGGCTGCATGCATCCAATAGTGCTAAGGCTCCGCCGCCTATTGCGCTAAGAAATCCCCTCCTTGTAATATCCAGATTGACCACCCCAAAATTTTTTAAGAATGACAGAACATAGGGAATATTTAAACATTTCGATTGTGTATTAACTATATAGTAGAAAAAGTGTATTTATCGTCTAAGAAAAAGGTTATAGCCTAAGCTCTTTCTTCCAGTAATTGCATATGTCTTCAGTCTTCTTAGACGCTATTCCTGCATATTTTTCAGGATTGCCAATAACTTCAAGCTGTTTTTTATTGAATTTTTTCAGATATGGCTGGATGGACCTGTCATTTTTGACCAGAGTGATCAATGGCTTTCCCGTAAACTGCGCCTTTAAAGTCATTTCCCTCACATATTCATGCGCATCCGGATGCCCATAAGCAGCCAATAATATGTAAAGCGGCTCTGCAACAATCACGCCTTTGCCAATTTCAAAATTCTTCTGCATATTCTTTTTGTCAACAGCTAAGTTGGACATTACTTTGTTCAGTCTGGCAACAGAAACATAAAACCCAGCCAAGATTTCCGGAATGAACCTCATTGAAGCTGAATTGGTCAAATCTCTTTGATGCTCGGATATCTGATCCATATACACAGTTGACATTCGCGGCATAAACTCTTTCCACATACTTTTTACATTCTCAAAATTGATTGGATTCCTTTTCTGCGGCATTGTAGACGAGCCGACTTGCTTTGCCTCAAAAAACTCACCCACCTCTCCGATTTCGCTCCTCTGCAAGTGCCTCATATCATCTGCTAAATTCGCCAGCACGCCAAAAGCTGAAACTACACTATTCAAATATTCAACAAAAAATTCCGGCTCCACTACTTGCGTGGAAATTGGAGAAGGCTTTAATCCTAGCTGCTCTAAAACATCATCCTCAAATTTCTGTGGATTGCCAAAAAACAACGAGGAAGCATTGTAAGCGCCTACAGCGCCAGCCATCTTTCCTCTAAGATTGTTCGAGGATTTCCTTATTCTGTGTATTGACGAGCCCAGCCTGCTGATATATTGGGCGATTGCAAAGCCAAAGGTTATAGGCTCAGCATGCTGTCCGTGCGTCCTGCCGATTTGTATTGTGTCCTTCTCCCTCAATGCCAAGTTAATCAAAGTAGATTGAAATTTCAATAATTCAGGAATCAAAACGTTATTGGAAAAATCCTTGTACCTCAGCGCGTCTGCAGTTGCAATTATGTCATAGCTTGTAGCTGTAAAATGAACAAATGGCTTTGCTTCTTCACTTATATTATTTCTTATGCAGTTTGCCAATGCCCTTATGTTGTGCCTTATTTTGTCCTCTTCTGCATAAACCTGCTCTGGAGTAACCTGTTTGCACGCCTTTTCTATTTCATCGGCTGCTTCTTTTTTGCAGATTCTGTTTTTGGCCAGAGTTTTTGCCAATGCTGACTCAACCTTCAGCGCATGCCTTACAAAAGCAGATTCAGAAAGATACGGCTGCAGCTTTTCAAATATTCTGCTGCTTCTTCCGTAATACCTGAAATCAAGCGGACTTATTGCATCAAAGATATTAATTTTCTCAGAAGCTGGCTGCGGCTCAATTGCCTTATCAAAGTTTACCAATTGAAGAATTTGCTTTGTCAGCCCGTTATCCAAGTTCAGGACAATCACTCTTCGATTTTTTTCAACAACTTCCTTTACAATGCTGTTTTTTTTGAACAGCTTGATGCAGGCATGCGCTTTTGCAGGCGAGCATTTCACTCTTTCTGCTATTTCCCTTATATGCAGCTTCTCCCTCGACAGAATCTCAAGTATCTGGAGGTTCGCTCTTGTGAATATGCTTGAAAGTCCTTCCATTTTGCTATGATGTAAAAATCGTTCAGTATTTATAAACTTTTCTATTTTTATTTAGAAACTGTTCACAATTTCAATCCATATACCTCATAAAATACCATTCTCTTCTTAAAATCATCGGGGTTCCCAGTTTTTAACATGGCTCCTTGCACATCTGCAATTGCCAAAAGTATAAGTTCGAGGAATATATCCTTATTTTTTCTTTTAAATGCTGCAAGATATTTTCTATCGCTTGCTGGCAGTTTGTGCGTTAAGCCGTGTTTTTTTATGATTTCAATGACAAAATCTTGTTCTTTTTGGCTTAAATCAAATCGCGTCAATATCTTTCTGGCTTTTACGGCACCTTCGGCTTCATGACGCGGGCATTCCGTAAATATTTTGTGATTTTTTATTGTCTCCTTTTTAGCAATATCATGCAGCAAAGCTGCAATGAACAATAACTGCCTTCTTGAATATTTGCTTATCCTTGCATTCAGAGGTTTTCCAAGCTGAAAAGTGTATTTTCTGAATAAATTATTTAGATTTTTTAATACAGATAAGGTATGTTTAAGGACAGATTGGTTTACGTGCCAGTCATTATTTTCAATTATCTCTCCTAACTCATAGAATTCTGGGATTGCCCAATCAGTTTACCATTTGTTAAATTTTTAATTGTAATCAATTTTATGGGTATCATTTTAAGAATTCCAAAAGCTTTCCATGCAGCTTTCCGTTAGAAACCAGATATTTGCGCTCGTTGAAATTGTAACTCCAGCCATCCAAGTTCGTGATTCTTCCGCCAGCCTCCTCAACTGTTAGAAAACCGGCAGCTACATCCCATTCATTGGTGGAAAGGATGACATATCCTTCGCATTTGCCACAGGCGACAAGAAAAATGTTGTATATGGCACTGCCGAAATTCCTTATGTCCGCAGTTGTGCCCGACAATGCCCCAATGAAATTTGCAGCTTTTTTCCTGTTTGACGGGTTTGTATCAACCAGAACAAACGAATAGCCAAGATTTTTTCTGCTTGATACGGATATCTTTTTGCCGTTGACAAAGGCTCCTTTGCCTTTTTCAGCAACGGCATTAATGCATAATATTGGAAAGTGCAAAACTCCGAGTATGACTTCATTTTTATATTCCAAAGCTATTGAAGTGCCGAAAATCGGCAGCTTATGCAGGAAATTGTGAGTTCCGTCCAAAGGGTCTATAACCCATTTGTAGTCTGAATTATTGTCCTCAAATCCCGTTTCCTCCGAGAGGATGCTGTGGGTTGGAAAATTCCTTTTTATTATGCTTATTATCGACTTGTTCGCTTCTGTATCGGCAATGCTTACAAGGCTTCTGTTTGGCTTTTGTTTTACAGAACCATTTTTGCCGTAGTACTGCAGAAGAATTTTTGAAGCCCGCTTTGCTGCGAGAAGTGCTGTCTGCCTGAAATGTTTATAATCATTCATTTTGATTAAACAATGTTTTTTAAGCTCTTTTCAATCCTTTTCAGAACATCCTCATTCTTTGCCATAAATTCATTCCCTGTTATCATCTCATAAGCTGTTATGTACCTTTTTGCAGCCTCAATTTTTATTTCATCCGGGATTGATGGAACAGGGCCGTCTCCAAGGAACCCTTTGTCTGAAAGCCACTGCCTCACATACTCCTTGTCAAGCTTCTGCGGCTCCTGGTCTTTGGAGAACAGCTCATCGTAAGAGCCCTTAATCCAGAATCTTGAGGAATCAGGAGTGTGGGCTTCATCAATCAAAACCAATTCGCCGTTCAATTCTCCGAACTCGTATTTTGTATCTACAAGAATTAGGTTATTTTTTGCAACAAGCTTTGCGCCGAAATCAAACAATGCAAGCGCTGCTTTCTCTATCTTTCTGTATATTTTTTCATCAACCAAGCCTCTTTTTATTATTTCCTCCCCAGATATTGATTCATCATGTGACCCGTGCTCGGCTTTGGTTGTTGGAGTTATTATCGGCTTGTCAAGCTTCTGGTTTTTCTTTAAATCTTCCGGAAGCCTGTTGCCGCAGAAATTCCTAATGCCTCTCTCGTAATTGTACCATGCAGATGTTGTTGTCACGCCAGTTATGTATCCCCTCACGATAATTTCAACAGGATAAGGCTTGTATTCATTCACAACCATAACATTAGGATCAGGCACGCTGATAAGGTGGTTTTTGATTATTCTTTTTGTTTTCTCAAACCAGTAGGCAGAGATTTGGTTAAGAACCTGCCCTTTGAACGGCAAGGTGCACAAAACTCTGTCGAAGGCAGAAATCCTGTCTGTAGTTATGATTATCCTTTTTCCGTTTAATATGTAATTGTCCCTTACTTTGCCCTCGTATTTTCTGCCGAATTTAAAATCAGTCTTATACAAGGTATGGCTTAATTGGTTTTTGAGGATAGTGTCAGGAAGCATTTTAATTAAATTTATCGTCCATTTTTAGTTTACATAACAATCTAATCTAAAATAGTTAATCCTTCTATCCTGCTAAAATGTTTTATGTTCTTAGTCTTAATTGCGTAGTTATTGACCAAAGCAATTACTCCTATAAATAAGTCTCTAAACTCTATTGCCCTGCCTTCTTTTTCTAACTTAGCCAGTACTTCGCCGGCTTTCTTAAACGAATCATCGGAAAAATTCAATATATTTATTCTGTTTATTAAAGTTGTTATGGCTTGAAGATTATTTTGCTTTTCGCTTGATTTGTACGCCCCATAATAAAGCTCAAAAAGATTTATGTATGTTGTAGCCAAATCGTTATCAAACTCGTTATTCTTTATAAATTCCACTTCTTCCTTATTATTTCGCAAAAAATTAACCAGAAAATCCGTATCTAGGCAGATTTTATCTTCCATTTTTTCCATCCCTCTTTCAGGCCTTCAATGAGCTCCTCCGCTTCTTTGCTGCTCATTTTCCAAGCGCCTGCCAAATCGCTGATTTTTCTTCTCCTATGCAAAAAGCTTATAGCATCATTTATTGAAACTGGCTTTTGCAGTTTTTCCCTTAGTTTTCCTGATAATGAGGAAAGTGCCTTGTAATTCTCTTCGCTTATTTTAATCGATAGAGCCATTTTTACCACTTATCAAACTAAGTAGTAGAAGTAGTATTTAAATGTTTCGGCTTGACGGCTTTTACTTATTTGCCTCAAGAACTTTTTTCCCCAATTCTCTTCGGTAAGAAATCAAGGATTCCTCATACTCATTGTCAATATTAAGAATTTCAACTGCAGCCACTGCGGCATTCACGCCATTGTTCACGCCAACCCACAATCCGTGATTGGAATGCTTCAGGAAATTCAAAGCAGACTCTGCCTTGTCATCTTCTTTCAAAAGCATCGGGCAGTAAATGATCAACTCGTCTTTTTTCTCGACAGGCTCGTCAAAATAAGTGAACTCTATATTAACAGTTTTGGTGTTTGGCTTGTCGCCGAAAACATAAGTTACATTGAATTTCTTCAAAGTTTCAACAGCCTTCCTGACAGCTTCATTCTCCTTGTCTCCGATTAGGGTTATGCTTTCGTATTTTTTCAGCATCTTGGCGCAGTTTTCCGCTGCAATGTCGGCTTTGTTTACGCCAACAGCCAGAGCAGGCACTCCCGGCGGCATCTGGGCTATTGCAAGCAAGGCGTCCAGCCCCTGGTAATTCCCCTCGCAAGGCACTCCAATAACTGGCCTAATCACTTTTGCAGCAACAACTCCCGGCAGATGGGCTGCTAGACCTGCACCTGCAATGACAACAGCGTAGTCGTTCTGCAATGTTTTTTCTACGTCTTCCGGTGTTTTGTGGGCAGAACTGACTCTTAACTCAAAGTCAACTTTTTCCTTTCTCAAGCTGTCCGCAATTTTATTATAAACCTTCTCGTCGGATTTTGAGCCGAAAATAATTAGGACTTTTTTCATTTTTCACCTAGATTACCCTGTACTCCTGATAGTTCTCATTCACAAGCAGTTCCTTTGCTGCATTCTCCGCAATCTTTTTTGACTCCTTTTCGTCTGCATCTATATTTAAACTCCATAACGTCCCTTTATCGACTTTTTTGATTTCCTCAAACCCAAGCCTGTTTTTTAATGTCGACAATAATCCGCTTTCTTCGCCATTTATATTTTTTACTAATATTTTTACGGCATTGTCTTTCTGAATTGAAAAGGTGTATGAGTGCTTGTTGGCATTAACCAGAATGTCAACTTTGCATATTTTTGATTTGAATTTTTCTTCATCGCCATCGATTGAAAAGAGGTAATAATCAGACCTGCCTGCATTTTTGATTCTGCTGAATCCTATCTTCTGCAATGTCTGCAATGCAGTTATCGCTGTAGTATCAGGCACCTTCAAGCTTACAATCATCTCAACTTGCTTTGGCATTTTGTTTTCATTATTATTTTTTAATGTTTTTATTGATGTGAATTGATTTTGTTTGCAATGTATAATCTTCTTTCTTAACGCATTATTTAATATTTTAAAAAAATCATAAAATCTCCTCTTCAACATATTTTTTCATTGAATTGAAGAGTTGCCTCGCCGGAGCCGCGCCTTCCATCCCTTCAATGCTGCCTGCAAACTTATTCTTTAACTCAGCAGAACCCGGCAGCTGCCTTATGAAAGATGCCCTTTCAGGATGGGGCATTATTGCCATCACATTTCCTTTTTTGTTGCAGATTGCGGCGATGCCGTACATTGCTCCGTTGGGATTTGTCGGAAAGCCATCTTCGATTTTGCCTTCTTTTGTCGAGTACCTGAAGATAATCTGCTTGTTTTTTACCAGTTTATCAAGCAGTTCCCTGTCTTTTGTCACATACCTTCCTTCTCCATGCGCTATGGGCATTGGCACTATCCCGTCTTTTTCGGTAAAAGACGTAAAAGCACATCTGCCTTTGTCCTGGACATTTCTGACATTAACCCAGGTGCAATAATAGCCGCTTACAAAAGGATTTTTGTTTGGAGCCAATGCCATCTCAACCTTATTTTTAAGCCCGGGTATCATGCCGCACTCCACCAATGCCTGTGCGCCGTTGCAAATCCCCAAAACAGGCTTCATGCCTGATGCCTCTTTCTTTATTATTTCAAAAACAGGATCTTTTGCAGCAATCACTCCCGCCCTTATCCTGTCTTCATAAGCCCAGCCGCCTGGAATGACAAAGCCATCATACTTTTCAATTCCTTTTCGCTGGTTCCATCTCACTATTTTGCCGTCCATTCCTGAAGCCAGAACTGCCCTTAAAGATTCCTCTTCGCAATTGTTTCCGGGAAAGTAAACAACTGCAATGTTTGGTTTTTTTGGCGGCATTTTATTCCAGCGCCTCCGCAAATCCAGTTGTCCACGCTTCCTTCAGTTTTGAAATTGGCAAATTGATTATTTGTTTGCCGTCTTTTGTGATTAAAATATTCCTGCCTGCTGTGCTGCCAATCTTAATCAAATTAAGCTTGTAAAACTTGAACAGATTATGAAGCCGCTGGACATTCTTTTCATCGACTTCAAAAACAAATCCCGATGTCTGCGAGAATAATGCTTTGTAGGCCCTTAAATTTGTGAAATCAAGGCTTATCTCCGCGCCAATTTCGCCGTCAGCATCTCCACCAAGAACCATTTCGGATATTGTTGCTGCCAGCCCTCCGTCAGAAATATCGTGGCATGACAAAAGCAGGCCTGCGCTTATCGCATCAACCACAGCATAAATCATATTTCTCTCTTTTTCAAAATCAATTATCGGAACGACAGAGCCGACTTCATTATTAACCTCATAATACACAGAACCCCCAAGCTCGTCTTTCCTGTCGCCGACCAGCAACAAGTTTGTGTTTTCTTTTTTAAGCTTCATTGTTATGGCTTTGCTGTAGTCTTTTAATACACCAATGCACGCAATCACAGGGCTTGGATCAACTGATTTGCCTGAAGCAGACTCGTTATAAAAGCTTACATTTCCTGAGATAACCGGCACAGGATTCTTTGTACCTTTGTAATACAGATTCTTCGCAGCGTCTGCTATCCCCCTCACTCCTTCATAAAAATCATAGAATGCCTCAGGTTTTTCTGGATTGCCGTAATTCAGGCAGTCTGTCAAGGCGCTTGGAACAGCTCCGACAGCGGCTACATTGCGCATGCTTTCCGCAACAGCATTTACAGCTCCCCAGTAAGGATCAATCCTGCAGTACATTGGATTGCAGTCAGTCTTCAGAGCAACTCCAAAATTGCTTCCTTCAACAGCTTTAATGACTCCCGCATCTGCATAGCCTGTTTCAACTACAGCGTTGCCCATGACAGATGTGTCATAATGCTTGTACGCTTTGGCTTTGCTCGCAACATTAGGATGCTGCAGAACTGAAAGCAGGGCTCTATTGTAATCGTCTGTTTCTTTGAGATTTGGCTCTTTGAAATTTCTCTTTGGAGCTGTCTTTCTCCTCTCGTACCTTATGCCTTCTGTAACAGATTTTACTGGGGCATCGCAGACAATTTTTCCTTCGTGCCTTAACACATAATCCTGCTGGCCAGTTACCTTGCCGACAACAAAAGCTCCTGCACCAATGCTTATGCTTGGCAGCTCAAAATCCTCGTTGTAAATTTTCAGCAGAGTTTTGGTAAACTGAGGAGGGGAAATCCAGGTAAATCTCTCCTGAGTTTCTGAGCATGCTATGATGTAAGGAGGCAGTCCTTTCATTGAAACATTCACTTTGCTTAAATCAATATCAGCTCCAAAATTGGAACCAGAGCAAAGCTCAGAAGTGCTGCACATTATCCCTCCGGCGCCCATGTCTTTGAAGCCAAGCCCTATACCTTGCTTTCTTGCTTCTTCAAAAACAGCATAAGAAGCCCTTATTATCACGTTCTTCAGGAATGGATCAGGCACCTGGACTGCTCCACGATTGTTTTCCCTGTCTTTTTCATCCAAGATTAAGGAGGCAAATGCAGCTCCTCCAAATCCTGAATTGTCAGTTGCCTTGCCGACAACAATAATATCAAAGCCTTCTGCATTTTTCGGTGCATAGCTGTGTATTACATCCTTTTCTTTTAGAATGCCCAAGCAGACAACATTAACCAAACAATTTTCATCGAAAGAGTCGTTAAAATAGACATCACCGCAAATATTCGGAATGCCGACTGCATTTCCATATCCTGCAATTCCATTAATCACTTCGTTTGCTATGTACTTTACCTTGTTTTTATTTTGGCCATTCGGATTTCCAAATCGTAATGGGTCTGCAGTCGCAATGACTTTTGCACCCATGCATAAAACATCCCTTATTATGCCGCCAACTCCTGTTGCAGCTCCCTCGTATGGAACAACTTGGCTCGGATGATTGTGGCTTTCATGGCTTACAACAATTCCATACCTCTCTCTGTTAATATAGCCAAGCTCTACAATCCCGGAGTCCTCAACAGGGCCAAGAATAACATTTGGGGCTTGAGTTGGAAGCAAAGCCTTCAAAACAGCCCTGCTGCTCTTGTAAGAGGAGTGCTCGCTCCACTGAGTGTTGAAAATGTAAATTTCTGTCAATGTCGGGTTTCGCCCTAAAAGCTCAACAACTTTCCTTGCCTCAAAAACACTCAGGGAAACAGCGTTTTTTTTAAGAAAGTCCCGCAAGGCATTGTCTGGCACGCCTTTTATGTCAATTAAGTCTGTGTCAACGCCACCCATTTTCCCACAATGCTTGGACTAGGAAGCTGATTTAAATAGATTGCGGTGGGTGTTTTGGTTATTTGAAAGTGGTTAAAATTGGTAAGGTTTAAAGGTGCTACTCATTCCATATACGAATGGCGATATTTTATCTTGAAGAATGCGTAAAAAATAATTATAGACTAGAAAACCCTTTAACAGGTATGGATGCCAAGGTTCTGATTAAATTAACTAAACAGCACTATCCTAGGAGTCTATTGCCTCCAAATTCAAAAATTTGTATTGTGATAGGGGATGAAAGTTTTTTAAATGTAGATGATACAGAATCATCATCCCAAAGTTCAGAAAAATTAAAAAATTTAAAAAATGTTATAGAATATGTAGAAAAAAGCAATACCGATACAATTGTCATTAGCTATGCTCTTGAGGACTATAAAAATATTGAGTCAGTTATTGGTGGTAGAATTGGATGGGGTTTAGCCAGTAAGTTGGAGGGTGGAGTCGGCTATCGTGTCCATACATTTGGTGTGCAACAGAAATCCCAATCCCAGACATTTCCGACAGGTTTTGGTCTCAAATAACCTCGCCAACCATATAAATAGAGCCTGCAACGACAATCAAATCTTCTTTTTTGAAAATTTTTTTGGCGTAGTCTAATGCTTTTTTTGGACTTTCTATAATTTTTGTTTTTATTAATTTATTTTTATTTATTGAATTGAAAGTTTTCAGTAATTGTTCAGGATTTGAGGATCTCTCATTTTTGGATTTGGTGAATATTATTGATGAGATTAATGGATTTATCGTATTTAACATTGTTTTGATGTCTTTGTCATTTAAAATTCCGACGACAAAAATAAAGTTTTTGATGTTTTTTTGTTTTTTAATCAATAACAATTCTTTTTTCAAAATATTAAATCCGTCTGCATTGTGGGCGCAGTCAACCAGAGCATTTTTTGAGATGAACTGAAGCCTTGCAGCCCATTTTGTTTTTTCAATTCCGCTTTTTATTTGGCCGTCATCAATTTTTATTGAAGTATATTTTTTTAATGCTTTAATTGCCGTTAATGCAGTGTCTTTATTTTCCTGCTGAAAGCGTCCATTCAAATATCTAAAATCAACATCATCAAAGTGTTTAACTTGAAACACTGGCGCACTTTTTCCTTTCGCAATTTTTTTAATGACTTCCAATGCCTTGCCTTTTGCCCCTGTGACAACTGGAACATTATTCTTTATTATTCCGGCTTTCTCGAATGCAATCTTTTCAATCGTATTGCCAAGCAATTCCGTATGCTCAAGCCCTACATTTGTGATAATTGAAATTAGAGGGCTTACTACGTTCGTTGCATCGAGCCTGCCGCCAAGCCCGGCTTCCAAGACAACAAAATCAACGTTCTTCTCCTTAAAGTAAAGAAAAGCCATCGCTGTTGTAATCTCAAAAAAACTCTGGTCTGTTATGCACGGCTTGATTTTCAAAAAATACTCAACAATCCCCTTGTCTGTTATAAAATCGTTGCTTATTCTTATTCTTTCGTTGAATTTTTTCAGATGAGGGCTTGTGTACAGCCCGACTTTATAACCTGATTCTCTTAAAACGTAGAAAATCATAGCGCAAACGCTGCCTTTTCCATTCGTGCCTGCAACAAGTATGCACTTCAAGCTTTTCTCCGGGTTGCCGATTTTATCGAGAAGGTTCTGGACTCTTCCGATCCCTAACTTAATCTTTGGGCTCTCTAGGCTGTAGAGGTATTGCAGTATTCTTTTATGGTGCATAACCTCAAAAATTTCAATAAATTAATAAAGTTTGTCAAAAGCAATATGCTAAAATGGATTTCATCAAAAAAGAGCATAAGAGATTCAGTAAAAAGGATTACAAATCATTTATTCTTGGCGCTGATATTGGCGGCACAAACGCGAATTTTGGGATTTTCGGCGTTAAGAATAATTTTCCAAAACTGCTCGTTTCTTATCATTTTGAAAGCAAAAAATTAAAAGGGATTTACTCTGCAATAAATAAAGTTCTGGGTGACGCAAAAACAGATTACGGCGTAAATATTACAAAAGCCTGCTTTGGAGTTGCCGGAGCAGTCTCTCCTAAAAGGGATTTTGTGCGCCTGACAAATGCTGAATTGGATTTATCGACAAAAAAATTGTTGGCAAAGACTAAATTAAGGAAGGCTGCACTGGTTAATGACTTCGAGGCGGTCGGCTACGGAATCAATTTGCTCTCAAAAAATGACGTCAGGACAATAAAAAGAGCCAAAAAAATGCCCAAAGCCCCTATCGTTATCGTAGGAGCTGGGACAGGCCTTGGCAAAACCACATTAATATATGACGAGCATTACAAAGCTTATATCCCAATAAATTCAGAAGCGGGGCATAGCGATTTTGCGGTACAAACTCTGCAAGAATTAGAATTAATTAATTTCATAAAAAAATATAAAAAAATAAACAAAGTAAATTATGAAGAGATTCTATCTGGAAGGGGTCTTGTTAATATTTATTCATTTTTAAGAAAAAACAAAGGATTTAAACAGACAAAATACACAAAAGTGATTGACAAATCAAAAAACAAGCCCGAGCTGATATCAAAATACAAAAAGATTGATAAAACATGCAAAACAGCTTTTGAAATATTCAAAACAGCCTATGCGAACTTTGCAAAAAATATGGCTCTTGACGCGCTTGCATTTGGAGGAGTGTACATTACCGGGGGAATAGCGCCGAAAAACATGGAAATATTCGACAATGAGTTTGTAAATATTTTTGAATGCAGCCCTAAAATGGGATATGTTTTGAAAAAAATGCCAATTTATCTGATACTTAATTATGATGTAGGGCTGCTGGGGGCAGGCTTTTTTGGGGCAAGGCAAAAATGAGCGAGCATCATTGTGTATTTTCGATATTTGGAGCGACAGGCGACCTTACAAACAGGAAGCTGCTTCCTGCATTCTACCATCTTGAAAGGGAAGGGTATCTCAAGGAAAGCTTCAGGATAGTTGCGATTGCCAGAAAAGACAAGTCGGACGAAGAGTACAGGAACGAGGCATCAAATTCTATAAGGAAATTTTCAAGGAGAAAAGTTAACGAAGATATTATTAAAAAGCTTGTTTCTCGGATTCGTTATCTGGCGTTAGACATTGCAAATACGGCAGATTACGCAAACCTAAAGAGATTGATAGAAAATGTTTCAGGGCAGAGCTGCGGTAAATGCGAAAGGATTTTTTATCTGGCAATTCCTTCTTATCTCTTTGCAATAGTTGTCAACAATCTGAAAAGAACGAATCTTGCGGAAAAAGCGCGCGCAGGCAAGCCATATAACCGAGTTATGTTTGAAAAGCCTTTCGGGAATGACTTCGAATCTGCTGAAAAGCTTAACAACGCAATAACAAAAGTATTTGCAGAAAGCCAGATTTACAGGATAGACCACTACATGGCAAAGGAGCTCGTGCAGAATCTTGTTGTGCTGAGGTTTGCGAACAGCATATTTGAGCCGTTGTGGAACAAGGAATATATAGACCACGTGCAGATTACAGTTGCGGAATCACTCGGCGTTGAGGGACGGGGAGAATATTATGACAATGCGGGAGCTATAAGGGATGTGATGCAGAACCACATGATGCAGCTGCTAACTTTGGTTGGGATGGAGGCTCCAAAAAGCCTTAATGCGGAAGACCTAAGGAGTGAAAAAGTCAAGGTTTTGAAAGCAATCTCGAAGTTCACCAAGGGCAAGGCAAAAAAAATTGCAATTATAGGACAATATTCAGAAGGCGAGATAGACGGCAGAAAAGTTGCCGCCTATAAAAAAGAGAATGAAGTAAGAAAAGATTCAGGAACAGAAACTTATGTTGCGCTAAAGCTTGAACTCGGAAATGCTCTGTGGAAAGGCGTGCCTTTCTACCTCAGGACAGGCAAAAGGCTTAAAGAAAGGGCGACAGAAATCGTGATTGTGTACAAGAATCCGCCATCTGAACTGTTCAAAGCTTCCGGTCCTGAAAAGAACATGCTTGTGGTGAGAGTCCAGCCTTATGAAGGGGTAACACTGCAGTTCAATGCCAAGGTTCCCGGCAACAAGGTTATTATAGACAATGTTGACATGGACTTCTGCCATGAGTGCAAGTTTGGGCCAAATTCGCCTGAAGCTTACGAAAGGCTGCTGTATGATGTCATACTCGGCGACCAAACCTTGTTTACGGGATGGGAGGAAGTGGCTAATTCCTGGCAAATTTTTGATGTCCTTAATGACGCTTTTAAAAATTCAAAGCCTATCCAATATGAAGCTGGAACATGGGGGCCTGCCAAAGCCGACAAACTGATTGAGAAGGACGGCAGAAAATGGGTTGAGCCCAAAAGGCCAAGCTATGCTGAGTTAGTGGATAAGCAGAATATTATGGGTGTGGAATGAAAATCTATGACTTAAGCCCGGAAATTTCTGAGGAAATGATTGTGTATAAAGACAAAGCAGAGAAAAAACCAAAAATCAAGGCTGCAAGAACCCTTAAGGAAGGCTCTAATGAGTCGAGGATTGAACTTGACAGCCACACAGGCTCTCATGTTGATGCACCCTACCACATGCTTGAAAACGGTAAGACAATAGAAAAAATTCCATTGGAAAAGTTCATGGGAAAATGCATTGTTTTGGATTTTACTAAGATAAAAAACTCAATAACGAAAAACAACATTAAGAATTCAGAAATAAAAATTAAAAAAAACGGCATTGTATTGTTAAAAACAAAAAATAAATCGGAAAGGTCGTTCAACCAAAACTTCACTTACCTTGACAAGAGCGGCGCAGAATATTTGGTTTCCAAAAAAATAAAGGCTGTTGGCATTGACTCGCTTGGAATCGAGAGAAACCAGCCAGAGCATGAAACCCACAAAATACTTTTAAGAAACAACATTCCGATATTTGAGGGGTTGGACCTAAGCAAAGTGAATCAAGGAAGGTATTTCTTTCACGGGCTGCCTTTGAAGATCAGGAAAGGGGATGCCAGTCCGGTGAGGGCTGTGCTGATTATGGAATAAAGTTTCATTTATCACACTTTATCTATACTAACTGCTTCGATTTCAACAGGTCGGTACTCATTAAAAAATTGGAGTAGTATCGTACATCTTCCTTTTGAACTATGCTCTTGGAAAACTCCTTCAAGACTTTGTAAGGGGCCGTTGCTCACTATCACTTTGTCGCCTTGTTGAAGCTGCTTGGCAAGATCTATAGCACCGCTGTTATGTTTTTCAACTCTTTGCCTAAGCCATTCAATATAGTCATCTCTTATGCTAACTGGAGTGCTGTCCTTTGGAAGCAAATATTTAACACCCCGTACATATCTAAGACGATACCAGTCTCCACGGTCAGCATCAAAACGCAGAAACATGTAAGTCGGGAATAAAGGCTTAAGAATTTTTTTGCCTCTTTGGTCAATCTTGATATAAGGATCGTAACACTCAATGTCTTTTCTAATCAATTCACTTTTTAGAATACCATAACTAAAATGCTTGTAATGCAGCGTGTACCACTTCAACATTTAACCTATTAAGTTATACTTATTTAAAAATATTTGTTCAACGATGAACAACCGATGATTATCATTTGAATGGGAAATGACCTCTTGGAACGGTCGTGATGTCGCCCTCAACACTGAACCCCCTTTCCCTATCCAATCCTTTATCAACCCCAATAATTGTTTTAGCTGGAATATTGTTCCACCTATCAATGATCGACTTCCTGATTAGGGCACCCTCCCCAACTTCCGTATGCCCAAGCATTATAGATTCGAGAACTTCTGCTCCATTTTTTACTTCAACATCATAGGATATTACAGAAGATTTAACAACCGCTTCATCATGCAGCCAAGCACCATTTGCCAGTACATAATCAACATTATACACCCTGCCAGCTCCTCTACTAGGATATGTGCTCTCCACATTGGTAAGCATTCTCCAGTTTCTAAGTTGTAACTTCAATACAGGATTTTCTCCGAGGAGATCCATATGCGCTCGATAATAATCAGGAATGGTCCCAACATCGCGCCAATAAGTTACCTCTTCGGGCGTAAACCCCTCTATAGAATTCTTGGAAAAGTCATATGCAAATACCCTTCTTTTATCCTTAATCATCTTTGGAATGACGTAATGACCAAAATCAAATTGCTTCTTGTCTTTAGGCTGCTCCTGCAGTACGCCCTCAAGTGATTTAGGATTAAAACTATAGTTACCCATTGACGCCAAGCATTTAGTGTGGTCTAAGGGCATTGGTGTTGGTTTGATAGGTTTTTCTTCAAATTTTGTTATTCTTCCTTCCTTGTTAACTGTGACAACCCCAAACCTTGCCGCATCGTCAATACTGACGGGCATGACGGAGATTGTGACGTCAGCTTTTTTATTAAGATGGGAATCGTGCATTTGAGTCACATTCATTCTGTAAATATGATCAGCTCCAAATACATCCACAATATCAAAATGTTCCCGTGATAAAACGTCTAGGTTCTGAAAAACCGAGTCTGCTGTGGCCATGTACTGTTGTTTAGAAGATTGCCTTGGTTCTAAGAACCTGCCTAGTGAGCTAAACACTGGAAGATAACCCTGCTGAATGTGCCTGGAAAGAGAACCTGGCTTATACTGGGTAAGCAATACAATCTTATGCACGCCTGAGTTGGATAGATTTGTCATTACAAAATCGATGATCCTGTACATTCCAGCGAATGGTACTGCGGGTTTCGCTCTCTCGTTAGTTAACGGCCTAAGTCTGCTGCCTTCGCCGCCAGCCATTACATAAGCTACTACATTTATGTTTGAATAACTCATGCTAAATCGTAAAAATTATAACTTTTTAAACCTTTCTATTAGTAACCACTAAAAAGTGATTATTCATGCAACTCCAATAAATATTTAAATAGAATCAAAGTTGATTTAGCTATGAAACTCGGCTTTATCGGCTTGGGAAGGATGGGCTTCAACATGGTATTGAACCTGAAAGACCACAAAATCCAAGTTGTTGCCTACAACAGAAGCCCTGAGCCTGTCAAGGAAATCAAGAAGCATGGCGTTGAGGTTGCTTATTCTATCGAGGAACTAATGGGGAAGCTGCCAAAACAAAAGATAGTCTGGATAATGGTCACAGCAGGAAAGCCTGTCGATGCTGTAATTGACGAGGTTATGCCGTATCTGAACGCAAACGATATTGTGATCGACGGAGGAAACTCATTCTACAAGGACTCCATAAGAAGATATAATAAATTAAAAAATAAAAAAATTCATTTTCTTGACATCGGGACAAGCGGGGGATTATCCGGAGCAAGGCACGGGGCATGCCTTACAATCGGGGGAGATAAAAAAATTTTCAAGAGAATTGAATCAACATGTAAGGCTGTCTCGGCAAAGAACGGCTATGCTTATATCGGTCCAACCGGCTCAGGCCATTTTGTGAAAATGGTGCATAATGGTGTCGAGTATGCATGGCTGCAGTCACTTGGCGAGGGATTTGAGATCCTTGCCAGAGGCCCTTACAAGAATCTTGATTTTAGGAAGATAGCCAAAGTCTGGAAAAACGGCTCCGTAATCCAGTCCAGAATGATGGAATGGGCTGAAGACGCTTTCAGCAAAGACCCAAAACTCAGTAAGATTGAGGGAGTTGTCGGCGGAGGGGAAACTGGGCAGTGGACTCTCACCACCGCAAAAGAATTCAATATAAATGCTGACTCTATAAAATTAGCATTGGCAGCGAGAAAAAAATCAAGAAAACATCCGGCTTTTGCAGGAAAGGTTGTTGCTGCCCTTAGAAACGAGTTCGGCGGGCACGAAGTTGTGAGGAAGAGATAATTATTCATTATTTTGAGTGATTGTTGAATTTAAAGTTTTACTGGCTTTATTCTTTTATGGTTTTCCCCACGCAAAAACCCAAACCTTTATATATAACTGCTTGTATACCAATTCTACGAATTTTTAATTAAAACTCATTGGAGGTGGGTTAAGAATGGCACAGCAAGTACAGCCGATATTTATTCTGCCGGAAGGCACGCAGAGAAGCGTAGGAAGGGACGCTCAGAGAACCAACATAATGGCTGCAAAGATAGTTGCAGAAACTGTAAGGACAACTTTAGGCCCGAAAGGAATGGACAAGATGATTGTTGATTCTTTGGGGGACGTCACAGTCACTAATGACGGAGTCACAATCCTTGAAGAGATGCAGATTGAGCATCCAAGCGCCAAGATGATTGTTGAAGTCGCAAAGACACAGGAGAATGAAGTCGGCGACGGAACAACAACAGCTGTTGTTTTGGCAGGAGAGTTATTAAAAAATTCTGAAAGATTACTTGACCAAGACGTACATCCTGCAGTGATAGCACGAGGATACAGGCAGGCAGCGGATAAGGCTTTGGAATTATTAAACGAAATGGCTGAAAAGATAACGCCAAAAGACGAGCAGGTACTCCATCAGATTGCAATGACTGCAATGACTGGGAAGGGGGCAGAGTATGCGAAGGAAAAATTAAGCGACCTTGCAGTCAAATCCGTGAAATTAGTAGCTGAACTGGACAACTCGGTTGACTTGGACAATATAAAAATAGAAAAGAGATCAGGCGGCTCTGTCGACGATTCTGAATTAATCAAGGGGATTGTTCTCGACAAGGAAAAAGTGCACTCAAGCATGCCAAGGCTTGTGAAGAACGCAAAAATAGCATTGCTGGACAAGGAAATTGAAATAAAGAAAACAGAGATTGACGCAAACATAGAGATAACTTCTCCGGACCAATTGCAGGCATTTTTAGACCAGGAAGAAAAAATGCTGAGGGACATGGTTGAGAAGATTGCGAACTCCGGCGCAAATGTTTTAATCTGCCAGAAGGGTATTGACGATGTTGCGCAGCATTTCCTTGCAAAGAAAGGAATTTATGCTGTCCGCAGAGTCTCGGATTCAGATATGAAGAAGATCTCAAAAGCAACTGGAGGAGTTGTTGTCAACAACCTGCATGACTTAAGCAAGGACGATTTGGGATTTGCAGGCGCTGTAGAGGAAAGAAAGATTGGAGATGACCAGTTTACTTACATAATGGAATGCAAGAACCCAAAGGCAGTCACAATTTTAGTTAGAGGCGGCACAGAGCACGTCACAAACGAGATTGAAAGGGCACTGACAGACGCTGTTGGGGATGTATCAGCCGCATTAAGGGACGGAAAAGTTGTTGGAGGCGCAGGCGCTCCTGAAGTGCAGTTAGCATTGGAACTAAGAAAGTATGCTGAAACATTGAGCGGAAGAGAGCAGCTTGCAGTTCAGGCTTTTGCAGATTCAATGGAGATAATCCCAAGGACTTTAATTGAGAATGCGGGCCTTGATCCGATTGATATAATGACGGACTTGAAAGCTGCGCATTCAAAAAAACAGGTTTGGGCTGGAGTTGATGTGTTCACAGGCAAAGTGACTGATTCATGGAAAAAAGGAGTCATAGAGCCTTTGAAGATAAAGACACAGGCAGTTAGCTCAGCTTCAGAAGTTGCAATAATGATTTTAAGGATTGATGATGTGATTGCAAGCTCTGGCTCAAAAGGCAAAGCACCCGCAATGCCGCCTGGAATGGGGGGCATGGGCGGAGAAGACATGGGCTACTAAAAGCCCTTTAATTTTTTATTAATATGATAACGCCAATTCAAGTTAAGCAAGCAGTTGCAAGTGTTATAGATTCATTACAAAATGATACTAGCAGTGTTCATCGAGCATTAGCACATTTAGACGACAAGATTCATTCTGAAGAGTTTGTGGAATACAGAAGAAACTTTGGCAAACTGACACAAATGATACCCAAAGAATATCCTGGAGTTCTCCCTAAAAATGTGTATTACGCAAATTTTGTAGAAACATTTCATAGAATTGATTATATGAATACTATGAGAGCTTTGGGTGAGGTTAACTCTAAGGAGTTCTGGAGGAATTTGGCCTGCTTGTATGGCTGTTTGTCTATCATGGAGCTACACCACGAAGATATTGATGAAGCTTTCAGAAGAGTTTAAATTAATTTTTTATTTCTATTTTTAAATGATTACTGAGTTTTCGTTAATGTTTTCTTTTGCTGTTGTTTTAGTTCTTCTTGCCGATTACAATAGGGCAATTCCAATAAAAAATATTTATCTTTAAAAAATTCTAAAATCTATTCCCTGAACTTATAGACGTAAGAATTCCTTCCCTGGCCCTGCTTGTTGGGATACCTGAAGCTCACCGAAGAGCTGTCCCTTAATTTCTTAAGGCATGTTGTTATCGAGCCGACAGAAGCCTTTAACCTGCTGGCTATCTCTTTCGATGTGAACCATTTGTTCCTGTTCTTTTTTAGGAAAGTATAAACCTCTTGCTGTCCCATTGCATTCAGGATATCCTACTATTATTTAAGCTTGTTTATTAAGAATGGGCACTGCTGGACATTGCCTATAAAATTATAACATGAGCAAGACAGGAATTATAGAACCACTTCCAGATTCTTTTATTATCCCTTTTATTTTATCAATCTTGTTCATGTTTAGGTAATACTTCCAACCGTGCTCCTTTTTCTTTTTCCCGCAGATGCTCTGTTTAACTAACGCTTCCAAGACAATTTCTATTTTGTCTTTTGTAATGTTTAGTTTTGAGAATTCCCTGTCCTTTACACCCTTAGCAAGATTATCAAAGTAGATTGAGCCTTTGCCGAAACAGCCTGCCTTGAACAGCTCTCTGCATACCGCCCTGCTGACAATTATGTATTCACTTCTTTTTACCTCAACCATGTTAATGAAATTTTGCTTGTGTATGACACAACAATTTTTAAACCCTGTGGTATTTTTTAAGCCTTATAAGGCTATTTTTATAGACTTTGAAAGCTATAATGGAAACATTTAAATACCTGTTGCTAAACCGATAATGTTTGATTTAGCTGCATTCGATAAAGAGGAGTAATAATGGAAAAAGAGGATTATAACAATAATGGGGGTAAATCTAGTTCTAAGTAAAAAATAGGGCTAGATGATACTCTCTTCTACAAAAATGAAATCACTATTTTTAAAAAAACAAGGAACAACACCTAGAAATAAGGTTTTAGACTTTCTGATTACTTATCAGGAGCTGGATTATTCTCTTAAAGAAATAGCAAAGCTTTCTGGGGCCGGTTATTCAACAATAAAAATATTAATCAAAAAGCTGGTAAAAGACAGATGGGTAGCTCCTACAAGGAAGATTTCAAAGATTATATTATACAAACTAAACGTAAATAATCCAGAGGTCAAGAAATTCATAGAGTTCTACTGGGAAGTCATTGAAAACGAGATACAAGGAAGAGAGAAAGTTCCAGTCAAGGATGATTTTAAGTCTTCGTCAATGAAAGGGTTGGCGGTTTCTGCAAGGGAGGTTTAATATAAAAATACTAGGCGCGGGGCGTTATTGAAGTTCTAATTCTGCATATTGCACCGAAAGTAATAAAAATTTAAATGATTACCCACGCAAGTGATAATCTATTCATAATAATTACAACCACGATACAAAAATAATCTTTCCCTTTTTAAAAAAATCAAAGAAACCTTTAAATACCACCTCATCATCACTTCTAAGTTCATCGCCTCCAGTTCAATATTGTGTTAGATATTCAAATTCTACGTGAAAAATATTGAAGGCTGATGGCCAAACGTGTGTTTGGCATTGAGGGGTCTGAAAGTAACTTTTTAGACCCATCTGTGCTTAATGTGTGCATTAAGTACATGTAGGAAATTAAGTTTCAGCTCAATATAGTCTCGAAAATCATAGATTTTCGATGATGATCGAAAATGCGAAAGCATTTATCGACATGTGACAGCGACCAATATAAAGGAAGGATAATTAAATTAAATGTCGGCTAAGTCAAGGATGTAAAAATCTGAGATGTTCAATTAATTCCCGTTGATCCTGCGGGAGGTTGCTGCTATTGGGGTTCGATTAAGCCATGCAAGTCATTGCGCAAGCAAGGCAGACTGCTCAGTAACACGTCGATAATCTGCCCTTAGGTCCGGAATAACCTCGGGAAACTGAGGATAACGCCGGATAGGGAAATCCAACTGGAAGGTGGGTTTCCTCAAAAGTGTGAAATGCGAGTGAGCTCGTTGCGAACTCGCTCACAAATCACTGCCTAAGGATGAGTCGGCGGCGGATTCGGCGGATTAGGTTGTTGGCGAGGTAATGGCTCACCAAGCCGAAGATCCGTAGGGGCCTTGAGAGAGGTAGCCCCGAGAAGGGCACTGAGATACTGGCCCTAGCTCCACGGAGTGCAGCAGGCGCGAAACCTTTACAATGCACGAAAGTGTGATAAGGGAACCCCAAGTGATGATGCTTTGCATCATCTTTTGCTAAGAGCAAAAATCTTAGCGAATAAGTGGTGGGCAATACCTGTGCCAGCCGCCGCGGTAACCCAGGAGCCACAAGTGGCAACCACCTTTATTGGGCCTAAAGCGTCCGTAGCCGGTTTTGTAAATTTTCTGTGAAATCGTTGCGCTTAACGTAACGGCGAGCAGAAAACACTACAAAACTTGGGACCGGGAGGAGTCAGAGGTATTTGGGGGGGAGCGGTAAAATGCTATAATCCCCTAAGGACCACCTGTGGCGAAGGCGTCTGACTAGAACGGATTCGACGGTGAGGGACGAAAGCTAGGGGAGCAATCCGGATTAGATACAACCTTTTTGCGTTCGCAAAAAGCTTGACCAAAAATTCATGAGGAGTCGCAAGCGACTCATACCACGATTGCAAAAGTTCTACTGCGGTTAAATGAGTTTCAAGCTGATTATGCAAAAAGTGTTGCTAATTACCCGAGTAGTCCTAGCTGTAAACGCTGCGAGCTAGGTGTTGCGCAATCTTAGGGAGTTTAATCCAATTCAACACGGAGAATCTCACCAGGAGCGACGGCAGGATGAAGGACAGTCTAAAGGGCTTTCCTGACGAGCCGAGAGGTAGTGCATGGCCGTCGTCAGCTCGTGCCGTAAGGTGTCCTGTTAAGTCAGGCAACGAGCGAGACCTGCGCACACAATTGCTAACTGGTTAGCAATAATGACTGAGCACATTGTGTGGACTGCCCGTGAAAACGGGAGGAAGGCGCAGGCAACGGTAGGTCTGTATGCTCCGAATCTTCTGGGCTACACGCGCGCAACAATGATAGGTACAATGGGATGCAACACCGAAAGGTGGAGCTAATCCTCGAAAACCTATCCTAGTTCAGATCGTGGATTGTAACTCATCCACGTGACGTTGGAATCCCTAGTAATCAGGCTTTAGCAGAGCCCGGTGAATATGTCCCTGCTCCTTGCACACACCGCCCGTCAAACCACCCGAGCAGGGTTTAGATGAGGTCTGATTTTTAATCAGTTCGAATCTAAGCTCAGCGAGGAGGGTTAAGTCGTCACAAGGTAGCCGTAGGGGAACCTGCGGCTGGATCACCTCCTTTTATTTTTTTATTTTGGAATATTTTTTCCATTTTTTTATTTTAAATTGTGAGAGAGGGATAAATATGACTGAAAATATAACCCAAATAAGTAAATCAGATCAATCAGATGCCGAATTTAAGTTGCGTAATGCTATGCAATGTATAAAACTGGCTCACGAACGCTTTACTTCACATTGGGCCACTCATGGATTGTATGATAATGATAAAATAAAATTTTTTGAATTGATTGATGCTGCATCAAAATTTTTGAATGAAGTTCATGAGACTATGAAGAAGTACAGATAAATTAATTTTAAGTTTATCAACCTAAAAATTGATAGTTCACACATAATTAAGTTGGGCCCGTAGCTCAACCGCAGAGCGCCGCCTTTGCAAGAGTTGCATGCGAGCATTATCGCGTGGCTCCAATGCAGGCGGAGGCTTCGGGTTCAAAATTAAGGCCCAAGGGCTTTAGATGAAAGTCCCGACGGGTCCATATTTTAAATAAAATGTATATGGCACAAACATATTTGAGGAGAGCGAATGGAGGGTTTAACAAACCGAGAGAGTCACCTCTTCCAAGCTCATATAGTCAGGGGTATTTGAGCAAAAGCTACAATCCCATTACTGAAAATTACGGAGATAAAAACCCCAGAAGACAATACACAAATTCGATCGACAGCAGATGTTACAACTGCTGAAATTATTTCAGTAAACAATATTCAAAATTAATGAATAAATCCGAGCCGCGAGCGTGTGGCAGACAGCGAGCGGCGAGACAAGATATTGTTCCGTAGGAACGGATTGAAAATTTTAAAGATTTTCAGTTTCAATAAAATCAAACAGGCATCATCAATTTTCATTTTCATCAATTCGATGAATGCGAACGATGTTCGTATGCCTTCCTGAGGCACAAAGGATCCAAAAAATTTCTCAGGACGGTAAAGGTTGAAATTCATGAGACCATGCATAGGCTTTTGTCCTAGCAATTGAGCTAGAAAATAAGCTATTAGGTGGATGACTTGGCTCAAGCGCTGAAGAAGGGCGTGACAAGCTGCGATAAGCTCTGGGTAGCCGCACGTAGGCTTTGAACCAGAGATACCCTAATGCGACTTCAGCATTAAATCCGAAAGGATTGGGAACGCAGGGAATTAAAACGTTTAAGTACCTGCAGGAGAAGAAATCAATTGAGATGCTGTGAGTAACAGCGAGTGAAAACAGCGCAAGGCAAACTGAATCCGCTGCAGAAATGCGGAGGAGATGTGGTGTTTGGTCCATGTGTTAAATTCCTAACCTGGAAAGTTAAAGTTGGCTGGAAAGCCGCGCCGTAGAGTGTGATAGCCACGTAGACGTAACTGGGGAGGAGCTAGCATGGTAATCAGAGTACCGTTAACCGGATACTTAACGGGAATGCGGGAGGCATCAACTTCCAACCTTAAATACGTCTTGAGTCCGATAGCAAACTAGGGTACAGTGATGGAAAGTTGAAAAGAACCCTTAGCAGGAAGTAAAAAGAACCTGAAACCTAATAGCAATAGTCGGACACAGCGATGAGTTGTGTCATACGTTTCGAATAACGTGCCAGGGAGTTTATTCGAGTGGCAAGGGTAATTCTTTAAAGGAAGCACCCGAAGCGAAAGCAACATGCGCGCAATTTATGAGGCGCGTCGTATGAAAATGCGAGAAGTCACTCGGATACGACCCGAAGCCAGACGATCTAGCCCTTGGTAAGGTGAAGCCCGGGTAAAACCGGGTGGAGGCCTGTAGGGGTTCTACGAGCAAGTGTTCCTCTAACCTTGGGCTAGGGGTGAAAAGCCCATCGAGTTTGGCGATAGCTGGTTCCTATCGAAGTTGGCCGCAGTCAAGCCTTGAGTAAGACAATTAGAATGGTAGAGCTACGGATCAGGAGCTTAGGACCCGAAAGGGTTCGGCTCCTTGTCCAACTCCGAATAATCTAATGTCAAAGATCTCAAGAGACGGGGAATGTTGGGGTAAACTTCATTTCCGAGAGGGGAACAACCCAGACTATAGTTAAGGTCCCTAAATGTCAGCTAAGTGTTAACGGGGTAAGAGCGTCTATTGTCTAAGACAGAGAGGAGGTTGGCTTAGAAGCAGCCACCCTTTAAAAAGTGCGTAACAGCTTACTCTTCAAGATAATAGGCCTTGAAAATGGACGGGGCTAAGTTGATTACCGATACTATAGACATGCCAAAAGCATTGTGGTAGGTAGGTGTTCTGTGAGGGCAGAAGTGCCTTCGAGAGTTGGTATCGACCTCGCAGAAATAAGAATCCTGGCGATAGTAGGATCATAGAAGAGTGAGAATCTCTTCCACTGAAAGGGCAAGGGTTCCTTGGCAATGCAGATCAGCCAAGGGTTAGTTGGTCCTAACATCGCTCATAAATTGAGCTGAGGAAAGGGCAAGAGGTTAATATTCCTCTACTATTCAGGTATGTGCGGCAACGCAATTTCTGTTTCTGACGCATTGGAGTAGACTAACACAGATTGCTTTTTGTGTCAACCATTATAAATCAGGGGAGTATCTTAACGATGAGAACCTGATTAAAGATGGGATGAGTACTCCTTTGGAGTATTTAGTTGATCTCTGGTGCCCCTGAAAAAGGAACAGAAGAAAATCTTGGATAACCATACCCAGAACCAGCACAGGTGTCCCTAGGTGAGAAGCCTAAAGTGTGAAGGGTTAATCCAATTGAGGGAACTCGGCAAATTAGCCCCGTACCTTCGGTATAAGGGGTCCCTGCTATTGTCTCGCAAGAGGCGACAGCAGGGTGCAATGACAAAGGGAGCCCGACTGTTTAACAAAAACCTAACTGACTGCAAGCCTGTAAAGGTGTGTATAGTCAGTGACACCTGCCCAGTGCCAGTAATTCAAACTCGGTTCCAACTGAGCTAAGATCTGGTAAACGGCGGGAGTAACTATAACTCTCTTAAGGTAAAACATTACGGTTGCCTTATCAAAATCTGGCTATATGCTGGAAAATCTGAGAATCTCACGCTACCACTGGACATTTGTGGGTCAAATATTTAAACTAAGACTCACAAGCGCTTAGAGGTGAAAATGTGATGAGTGCAGATAATCAGCAGGAAAGATTAGACCCAAATTGGATAACTGGCTTTGTTGATGGAGAGGGTTGTTTTTATGTCGGTATAAACCAGCATAATAAAACCAAACAATGGCAATTGCTTCCAGAATTCCAAATTGTTCAACATAAACGTGACGAACAAGTGCTTCACAGAATCCAGAAATTTTTTGGATTTGGTGCGGTGACGATAAATCACGGCGACAGAAAAGAGTTTCGTGTCAGGGGTTTAGAGAACCTCAACAAAATTGTTGAATTCTTTAAGTTCTATAAATTTCAGACACTTTCAAAACAAAAAAGTTTTGAAGTCTTTTCAGAAATTATTAAGATGATGAACGGGAAGGAACATCTAAGTGATGATGGAAGGAAAAAGATTGCAAATCTGATATCTACCATTAACAAGAAGGTTATTCCAAAATATCTAATATCCTCAGAGACCATACGCCGGAACTTGGAAACAAGTAAGATATGGTCCGACCCACTAAGCGATTAGTGGAGACATGCAGAAATGCATGCCCGCTTTCAAAAGAAAGTCTTCAAGTAACAGAAGTGAGCGTAATACCTTGTCGATTGAATGTCGACTTGCACGAGTGGTGTAACGAGGTTCCCCCTGTCCCCAGTTGGATCCCTCCGAACACTCCTTCCTGGTGCAGAAGCCAGGGATTTCCAGTGGGAAGTGAAGACCCCGTGAAACTTTACTGTAGCTTATTGTTGCGGCGTGAGCTCTGTTGTGTAGTGTAGGTGGTAGTTTAGCCAATCGCAAGAAAGGCTAAACGAAAATGAAACACCACTCTTCGGAGCTTACGCTGCTAACTCAGCAATGAGGACAGCAGTTGGTAGACAGTTTGGCTGGGGTGGCACCCTGTTGAAAAGATACGGCGAATGCGAGATATCGAGGATAAATTCACGCATTGCTCGACTTTATATCAACAGGGCCCAATGGTTGGCTCAAGCGGGTCAGCAATCCGCTGTAGAGTGCAAGGGCAAAAGCCAGCCTGACAGGATGACTAACAATATGGCATCCTGAGTAGAAATACTGGCCTAGCGAACCTCTATGTCCTCCTTGATGGGGGCTAGAGATGACAGAAAAGTTACTCCGGGGATAACAGAGTCGTCTCGCCCGAGAGTTCATTGGTTAGGAAGGCGAAAAATTGCAATCAAAAATTCAATCCGTGATTTGCTTCGCAAATCACAGCATATACTCGCCGGCGAGGCTTGCTACATCGATGTCGGCTTTTCCTATCCTGGCTGTGCAGAAGCAGCCAAGGGTGCGGGTGTTCACCGATTAAAAGGGATCATGAGCTGGGTTCAGAACGCTGTGAGGCAGTTTGTTTAATATCTACTGGAAATGCAGATGTCAGAAAGGAAGGACTTTCTAGTACGAGAGGAACGGAAGTTCGGCGCCTCTGGTCCACCTGTTGTCCGGCAGGGCAGGCAGGGCAGCTACGCGCTAAGGGATAAGTGCTGAAAGCATCTAAGCACGAAACCCGCCTTGAAAAGAGACATCATAGGACACTTGTAAAACACAAGTTTGATAGAAGCGGTGTGTAAGCACGAAGCTTCGGCGACGTGTTCAGCATGCGCTCACTAACAGTCCATACCTAGTTTAACTGCAGGATTAAGCCTATGCATGGTTTTATTTTCTACCTTTAATTCTAACATTTAAAATCTACATTGCTAATCATATTTCTAAGAAAATAAAACTCACGAACGCAGCGAAGCGCAGTGAGATTAGTTTTCATTTTATTTCAACTATTTTTTCTTTTTAACTTATTTGAAATATAATTTATAAGGATTAAATTATTAGGTCTAATAGTTGCTATATTCAACAAGACAACTTACGATACATTTATATTCATAAAATCAATTTACTAAATGATGGATATTAAAAAATCACTCAATCAATTTTTAGAAGGAAAAAGCAACAATAAAGGAAGAAAGCCTGACGAGAGATACGCTTCTTTTGATTTTTGTTATAATCACTTTTACTCATTTTACAAAGAAAATAGACTTCTAGAATTAGCAAATGAAAAAAATCTCCAAACAAGTTGTTTGCAATTAGGATTCTATTTAGCAAGTTGGGGTATGATGAGAGGTTCATCTTTTCTTCTTGAAAAAAGTGTTAGGAATTATAAAAACCTGATTCTTGCAATTTCAAAGATGAACCCAAAATTATGGGAAATTGATGTTAAAAATTATAACGAAGAAAATATTTCATTTTTGTTAAATTGTAAACAACAGATAATCTCTGCACTAGGAAAAGAATATAAACCAAGTGACACTTTAATAACAAAAATTATGTTAGGTGTTTTTGCTAATATTCCTGCTTTTGATCAATATTTTAGAAAAAGTTTGAAAGTTCATTCTGTTAATAAAAAATCGCTATTAAAAATAAGAGATTTTTATGAAGAAAACAAAAATGTTTTTGATTCTTTCAAAATATATACCTTTGATTTTTTAACTGCGAAAGAAACAGATATTATATATACAAAGGCAAAATTGATTGATATGTGCGGATTTATAGACGGACAATAACGGGGTTCTGAATTTACTCTTCGCCAATTTTCAGAAACCTTTTCATTAAGAATTATTTCTCCCCTTTAATCCTCAAATATTCTTTTGGGGTCAATTTAGAATTCCTTGCATTCTGCATTAGCCCTTTTCAAACATTCTTTAAGCACTTTGATAGCCTCTTCTTTATTACAGCCACATGTTTCATAAAGCATAATATTTACTCTTTGAACAAATTTTTCTTTATCCATAGTACCACCTATAAGACTTCATTTAATATCTTTCTAGCAAAATTTATTTATAAATTTCATATTTTTGGGGTGTTTTCCGCATTTAATAAGTTATTGATTCTGGCAAGGAATAATTTTTAAACCAATATCAATTCTTTTTATCTATGATATGCCTAGGAATAGAATCAACAGCCCACTCTTTCGGCTGCGGAATAATTGATGACAAAGGCAGGGTTTACGCCAATGTTACGGATGCGTATAAGACAGAAAAAGGCGGCATTCATCCAAGCGAAGCAAAACTGCACCACGAGAATGCAAAAGATAATGTTGTTGAAGATGCTTTGAAAGCTGCAAACCTGAAATTGGAAGATATTGATTTGGTTTCTTTTTCCCAAGGGCCTGGATTGGCGCCTTGCTTATTAGTGGGATTAAAAAAATCAACAGAGTTGGCGAAAAAAATCAATGCTCCCATTGTTGGAGTCAATCATTGCATTGCGCACCTTGAAATCGGAAAATTGCTGACCAAGGCAAAAGACCCTGTTTTACTGTACCCGAGCGGGGCAAACACACAAGTCATTGCTTATGACGGCGGAAAGTATCGTGTTTTTGGAGAAACACTTGACCAAGGCATAGGAAATTTCATTGATTCTTTTGCAAGATACATCGGATTAGGATTTCCGGGCGGTCCTAAAATTGAAAAGCTGGCACTGCAGGGCAAAAATTATATTGAACTTCCTTATGTTGTAAAGGGAATGGATGTCTCATTTTCAGGAATTTTAACTAATTTAAAGCAGAAATACGACTCAAAAAAATATTCTGTTGAGGATTCGGCTTTTTCACTTCAGGAAACAGTGTTTGCAATGCTTGTCGAAGTCTCTGAAAGGGCAATGGCGCACACAAATAAGGATGAATTGGTTATTGGCGGCGGTGTTGGGTGCAACAAAAGACTTAGGGAAATGTGCACTATAATGTGTCAGGAAAGAAATGCAAAATTCTTTGCCCCTCCGAATGAAGTTTTAGTGGATAATGGATTGATGATAGCGTGGCTTGGAATACTTCAAAGAAAGCAGGCGACAAAAGCCTATGAAAAAATTGACATTCATCCTTACGAAAGGACTGATGATGTTGAAGTGAAGTGGAGATGAAAATTTAAGAGTATCGCCTTAGTTTTTTGATTTCTCTCCATATGACTTATCACCCAAAAACTCAGTGGGTGCAACAAGTTTATTGCCATTTGGCACTACCCCTCTTATAAGGCGATGATAGTTATCTACCATTTGTTGATCAATTGCGCCATCACCATTTTTTCTTATTCTATAAGCCATTTTACCTGCCCATCTGGTTACTAGGTCATACACAGCAGGATCATATTTTATTTTTGTATTTCTCTCGAATTTTAAAAGGTCATTTATAACACCTATGTTTGTAGTCGTAACACTATCATTTGGAACTAGCGATTCGGGATCTTGTTTCACCAGTTGCAGAAGATAACCTACACTATTTGCGTAAGAACGTACGTTTTGGTCATTTAGAACTGCGACAGACTGAGGTCTTGGTATTGGAGGTATTGTCATATGCCCTGCTAAATCCTTAGGCAGTGTATCGTGGTTTGGCGTGCCTGTTTTATAACGTGTTGCATCCATAGATGGGATTTCGGAAATTGGTAAATCTGTAGGTTCTTGGCCCGGTATACCTCCCTTATGGTTCGGTACACCTGCTCTATATTTTTCTAGATCTGCCGCATATTTTTTTAGTGCCAAATTATATCCCTCTCTGCCCGATTTCACACCATCTGCAAGTGCGCCCAAATATTCTTTTTCTCTGTGTGAGGATGCTACTCTTCCAGCAGTTTTAGCAATTTGTTCCAATGGTGGTATAACTTTTGTTTGTTTCATGATGCTCTTAAAAACATCCCCTATTTATAAATCTTTCTATTTTGTTGTTACTGTGAAGGTGTTACATAATGGGGATTTAAGAAGAAAACAATCTTAAGATACCCTTTTTTCTAAACTAGATGAAGGAATGAAAAAAGTAACAGGCTGATGTGGGTGAGTTGCCCTGACTAATCCATCAAACTCTTCCGCTGTCATATTGAGTTCTTTAACGCTAGAACTTAAGATTTTCCATCCTGCCTCATTTCTTTGTTTTTTATCAGGAGATATTATCAATCCAATGACATCTTTAAGTTCATGCCCTTTTGAACTAACATATGGTTTACCATTCCCGTAATTGATTATCGCTATCAATCTAGTATCATCATACAAGTAATTATTTGAGAATTCACCACCTTGTGCTGCGTGTTCTCGTGTTGTTACATTATAAATTGCCATTTTAAATTGGAATGAATTGATATTTATTAATCTTTCTAGTCAGCAGCGACAATCTGCCTTAAAATCTTCTGCTTGCCGTTCCAGTCAAGCACAACCTTCAGAACATCCTGTATGGTCTCAACCGGGATTATTTTTATTTTATTCATTTTGTCCTTGTCAATGATGATGTCTTTCAGGTTAGTCTTTGGAACAACCACATTTTTAATGCCTGCTTCGATTGCTGCTTCAACTTTTGCAGTAACTCCCCCGATTGGCAAGACTTCTCCTCTTACGGACAACGAGCCAGTCATTGCAGTGTCCTGCTTGACTGGCACATTCTTGAATGCTGAAATAACAGAGGTTGCTACTGCAATGCTTGCAGAGTCTCCTTCAACACCTTCGTAAGTCTGCAGGAACTGGACGTAAATGTCATACTTTTCCTTAAGATCCTCTCCAAAATACTTTTTCACAATCGCTGAAACATTTTTGATTGCTTCCTTTGCAATCTCGCCTAATTTTCCTGTTGCGATTATCTCTCCTTCTTTTCCTCCGGGGGTGACTTCTGCCTCAATCGGCAAAATTATTCCGGAATAAGGAGGGGTAACTCCGATGACAGCCAGTCCATTCACTCTTCCAACTCTCTTGCCTGATGTGACAATTACTTCATACTCTTTTTTCTGCTCGATGAACTTGTCAGCAATCTGCTGCTCCAATGTCCTTGCGATTTTTTTAGCACCGACAATATGCTTTTTCATAACGAACTTTGACTTGTCTTCCACGGCCATATCGCCGGCTGCCCTGATAAGTCCGCCAAGCTCCCTGAGCCTTAATGTTAAGTGGCCCTTTCGATTAGCCCTTCTCTTAGCTTCCTCTACGATTGCCTCGACAGCTTCCACGCTGAAATGCGGTATCTTTTTGTCTTTTGTAACCTCTTGGGCAACAAAAACAGCTATTTTCTCTCTGTTTTCAGGAGTATCGGGAATTGTCTCCTTCATGTAGATTTCATAGCCATAGCCGCTTATCCTGCTCCTCAATGCAGGATGCATGTGCTTTATTGTCTCAAAATTTCCTGCTGCAATAAGGACAAAATCGCACGGAACGGGCTCTGTCCTTACCATTGCGCCTGCGCTTCTCTCGCTTTGGCCCGTGATGGCAAATTTCCTTTCCTGCAATGAAGACAATAATTCCTGCTGTGTTGCCGGCTGCAAAGTTGCAATCTCGTCAATGAACAACACCCCCATATGGCTTTTGTGAATCATGCCTGCAACAACCCTTTCATGCGCAGGAGTGCCCAAGCCTCCGCTCTGGAACGGGTCATGGAGTACATCGCCGAGCAAAGCGCCTGCATGCGCCCCTGTTGCATCATTAAAAGTAGCCTGCTTCTTCTTGTAATTGTCAACAATGACCTTGGGAATCTTTACCCTGTTTTCAACCCTCTTGCCCAGATTCAGGAAGATTATAAATGAAGCCAAGAAAAGCATGCCTCCCAAAAAGAAAGCCGCGAACATTATGTCTGATTTGTAGTAAGACCTGACCCACCACGGCGCAAACATTGAAAGCAGCACCAGAATGAAGATAATTATGTTCTGGTTCTTGAACATTGTCATGCTCTGTAATTTTGCCTTTGCAACCAAGTCCCTTCCCTGGCCTGCAGGCACTGTCCTAATCAAGGGCATGTTCTCGTCATTAGGATTCGGGAATGAAATAATGTCCACAAGCTTCTCCATCGGCAATAGTTCTGCCAAAGCCAAGCCGAGCATTGATTTTCCGGTGCCGGGCTCGCCAATTAATAAAACGTGCCTTCTCTGCTGTGCAGCCTTTTTTATTACTTCAACAGCCTCATCCTGGCCTATAACCTGGTCTATGATGCGCTTGGGCACTTTTATGTCTGCCGTTGAATTAAACTTCAAGTTTACCATCCCGATATTGTAGGTGTTTCTGCATTTTTAAAGGTTGCTATTTGATATTCCTCGAAACAATATGGAAAATTTTAAAAACAATACTAAGGAAAATAATAGGGTATACATCAATAAAAAATAATAATGATACATTAACTAAAAATAGATTATCCATAAAAAATAAGACTATGAAAGAAACCACTCTTTTAAAAATAGCATTAATCTGCTCTCTGGTTGGGTTAGTTCTTCTGTATTTTATCTCAACAAAAATTGAGGTGAAGGACTACAAGCCAAACATCCTGAACAAGAATGTTGGAGATGATGTGAAACTTACGGGCAAAGTGTCAAAAATAACCGACAGAGGGGATGTTGTTTTTATTGAAGTAGACCAGCAAAGCCCAATAAATGTTGTTCTGTTTACGGACAACGACAATTTAAAATTAAGCAATGGCGATAATGTAGAGGTTATTGGCAAGGTGCAGGAGTATAACGGAAAGAATGAGATAATTGCCGAGAAGATAAGGCTGGTGAAATAATGTTTTTAGAAATTATAATCGCAATTGCACTTGGCTGTGTTATGGGTATAATAACGGGCTTGACTCCGGGCCTGCATATCAATCTTGTCGCATTGATTTTGTTCAGCATTTCTCCAATTTTGCTCGGCTACACAAATGTCATTGCAGTCGCTTCTTTCATAATTGCAATGTCCATAACACATACATTTACTGACTTTATTAGTGCAACCTATCTCGGAGCGCCTGCTGATGACACTGCATTGGCAGTTTTGCCGGCACATAGAATGTTGCTGGAAGGAATGGGACATGAAGCTGTAAAATTAACAGTTATTGGGAGCTTATTGTGCTTGATTTTAACGATTATTTTATCGCCATTGCTGATTATCATTGTTCCATTAATTTTTGCATACTTAAAAGATTATGTAGCCTGGCTTTTGCTCGCTGTGATAATATTCATGATTTTAAGGGAAGAAAACATGAACAAAAAATTTTGGGCTTTTATTGTAGTTGCTTTATCAGGAATTTTAGGTTTAATAGTTTTCAATATTCCAAACCTGAAAGATCCTCTTCTGCCTATGCTATCCGGATTGTTTGGAATAAGCGTCCTCATTTTAAGCCTTACTCAAAAAGTGACTTTGCCAATCCAAAGAACAACAGAGATGATCAAAGTCAAGACTAAAAATGTTGTTAAAGCTCTAGGCAGTGGCATTTTTTCAGGTTCCTTAGTTTCAATATTTCCAGGCTTAGGGCCCGCGCAGGCTGCTGTTCTTGCAGGCCAGATTGTTGGAAAAATAGATGTCTTCAGCTACCTGATTTTGGTGGGCGGCATTAATACAGTGTCAATGATAATGTCCTTAATAACCCTTTTCACGATTGAAAAGGCGAGAAACGGCTCGATCATTGTTGTGCAGCAGCTGCTTCAAAGCATAGATGTAAATATTTTAATGCTGTTTCTGGCAGTTGCATTGATTGCAGGTGGTATTGCGACATTTTTAGCGCTTTACATAAGCAAGGTATTCTCGTCAATAATGAACAGATTTAATTATTCTATCTTAAGCATTTTGATTATTGCTTTTGTTGTTTTTATGGTCTTGTATTTCTCGGGCTTTGTCGGACTGCTGATTTTGGTTGTGGCGACATCGATTGGATTAGTGCCAAATATAGTTGAAGTTAGCAGAAGCAACTCAATGGCGTGCTTGTTGATCCAGATTATTCTGTTGAATGTATTGTGATTTTTATTGGATTGCCGCATCAAAAACAACAACCTTTTTAAAACCATTAATTTTCCTAAAAACTATGGAAGGCACGATAGTTCATTTCAGGGGAAGCAAAAGGGTGAAGAGAAGCAACCAGATGGTTGTCCAAGTCAGTGGCGTTGACAGCAAAGACAAGGCGTCCCAGCTTGTGGGCAGGAAAGTGCTCTGGAAGACTTCTGCAGGCAAGCAATTAACCGGGCAGATTACAAACATTCACGGCAATACCGGTGCCTTAAGGGTCAGGTTTGACACTGGAATGCCGGGGCAGAGCATAGGAAGCAAAGTTGTTATTGAGTGAATTCTTTAATTTTTGATATTTATAGAGAATTTTGAATATCCATATAATTGTCAAAATTCTCTAAGAGAACTTTGAATGTAAAGTGGCAAAATTGAGGGTTATTCAAAGTTCTCTATATTATCGATTTTCATTCTGCTTTGCAGGTTTTGTGCTAGGTTTTGCTTTTCTGCCATTGCGCGAAACCTCGCCTACACATTCATTATTTTTTAATTTTTATTGCAATATTTTCGAGGCGAAATTTAGTGGCAAGACAAATTTCGCCGAGTGTAATTTATGTCGCGAAGCGACGCATTAAAAATATTTATTGCCAATTCAAAATCTTTTCTTTCATCTTCTTAACGCAATGCTCTGCAACTGTTTTTAAGTTGATGATATCATACTCATTATACTCCACCAATAAATTCAGGTAATAATCATCGCCTGTTGCCCTGTACATCCTCCACAAAGTCAATGCATCCCCTCCGTAGAATCTGTCAACAATACTGCTTCTCCTGATGCTAAGAATTTTTTCAATATTTTTGAGGCCCCCCTTCAGCCCCAGCCTGCTTGTTACGGATTTAACGTCAAAGTTAGGTATTTTTGGCAGCAGATTCGGGTATCTTTTTTCAATAAAGGGCAAATCAAATGAAGCGCCGTTGAAAGTGACAATCAACTTGTATTTCTGCAATTCTTTTTTTAATATATTAAAATCAAGATTTATGCCCTTTATCATTGTTTTTGTGCTTATGCCGTCGTAAAGCCCGAACACAGTTATATCATCTTCATTTTTGCTCAGGCCTGTTGTCTCAATATCAAGGAAAACCGCATCTTCTTTGAAGAAATCGTACAGCCGCCACATTTCCGACTGAGGCAACAAGTTAAGAAAATATCCTGAGTCAAAACTGTAAAGCGCTTTTCTGGCATTCAGTATTTTCCTGTCGCAATAAAGCTTGCGGTGCCTTGCCAGCCCATTGACGTTTTTGCTCTTAAGAAAGCTGTCCCAGTTAGGGATTCCATTCCTCCAGATATTTTGTTCCAGTCTTTTTCCCACTCTTTCCAAAAAAATGAAGGTGTTGGTTATCATAAACGGCAGGAAAAATTTAAATATTAGTTAATCTAAGTTTATAATGACAGGCTGTTCCGTACCTTAAATGGTACTTATTTGTGCGCCGGAGCTGAGATTCTCGTTTGAAACTCGAACTCAGACGAGACAGCTAGACAGGCTGCCACACTACCTGTTATGGTACTCCGGCTTTACACTTTCTCTATACTCACTAAGAGCTCCTTTATAAACTTCACGCGGGCAAATGTCCAGTGCTTTTTGTCCAGTGGATAGTGGAAAATTTAATAAACCACCCACCTTAAGCTTGCTGAATGTCTAGTTTAAAAGAGCTGGAACTTAGGATTGACGATATAGAATCAAGAAACAAAAAGGTTGAGCAGGACAAAGCATGGGAAATAAGCTATTCCAGAAGATTTTTGCTTTTATTGTTCACTTATCTTTCAGTCGGTTTTTACCTTAAAGCAATAGGGATTTCAAATCCATGGCTCAATGCAATAGTGCCTGCGATAGCGTTTATGCTATCAACATTGATTTTGCCTGTGTTCAAGAAATTGTGGTTGAAGTATATGAAGTGATTAATGGGGGTTGCATAAATTTTTGAGAATGATGTAACTAAAATTAAATCCTAAAATATTGAATTGCAACAGCATAAAGTGTTTCAATGTGTTTTAACCTGTCAGTTTCCCACTCCCCTTCAAATGTCTGGCTTGTAGTTTCCCTGACTGTAAAAGCGTTGGCGTCAGTTGGTATATTCTTCTCAACTAAATGTTCTAGCAAGAAACCATTGGGTGTCCTAAACATTGCAACAGGTTCGCCTATAGCTACAACTTGCACTGCTTTTCCATCTCTAGTAAATACGCCATTATCATATTCGAGTTTTACTAAATTCATTTATATTCACCTACAGGTTGGCAAAATCGGTTCACTTTATAGAGAGTGCCTACTAAGATGAATGGTAAAAAACTACATTATTGACGGCAAAATTTGGGAAATCAATACTCATATAACAAAAAAATGGTGTTTTATTATCTTAAAAGTAAGTTTTTACCATTCGTTTCCGACAGCATACTCCTTTAAGACTTCAAAACAAAAAATTTGTTGAGAGTTTTTCATAAGAATTAATTCACAACATAATATAAGGCTTCATCTTCAGCTTTATCGAATCCTCAATGTTCTTCTCATCTTCAGAAGTGATGTAAATGTGCTTCTTCTTGTGCTTCTCATACTGCTTTATCTTGGTTTTCATGATTTTTTGGTACTCTTTCAGGTAATCATAAGGATGGTTGTCAATGTAAAGGTCAAGCTTTGGGATGTAAAAAGAAGCCCTGAAATCATCCTTGTCAGCCCATGTAGCGACTGTATTGTACTGGAACAATAGATTGTTGTTGAACAGGAAATTCGCTATTTCCATCTCTGCCCTTGTCTTGACAAGATGGCCTGTCTTGGTCTTGAAGCTTGGCTCTGCGCCTTCGCTCCTGTCCATAATCTCAGATGTTTTTATCGAAATGCCCTTTTCTTTCTTTATCTCGTCAAACAAAGAGATTGCTTCCTTGTTTTCATAGTTTTTGTTGATGCTTATGACGCTGTCAAATGACTGAACGGCATCTTTTATCTTGCTCATGAGCATCTCCATGTGCCCTTTGTTGTACCATGCGTCTATATGGCTTTTGTCGAGCTCTGCAGCCTGTGTAAAGCATTCATGCGCCATCTTGATGAAATTCTTTTTCCTGTCCTCCTCTTTGTATTCCTCAACCTTTTTGTCGCTTATTTCGTACTCTGTGTCCATTGAAATGCGGTAAGCGCCTGCTTTGTACCTTCCCTCAACAAAAAGCTTTTTCCTGTAGAAAGTGTTTCCCTTGCCCATCAGCGCCCTTACCTTATTTTCGTCATCGGCCATTTCAACCTGCAAAGCCCTGTCAAAATGCCCTATGGCATTGTCAAAGCTGTCAAGGTAGGAAAAGCATGCCGCTATATTATAATTGCACTTGAACAAAAACTCAGCTGCATTCTTGAACATATCCTGCTCATTACCCTTGTAAGGATATAATTCCAGGGCTTTGTTGTATTCTTCAATTGCTGTTGTGTACTGCTTCAATTGAGCCAATCTGTCTGCCTCCCTCTTTATTTCCTCTGCCTTCCTCATCTCCTCTGTTTCCCTGAAGGACTCTAGCTTGTCTTCTTCCTTTTTTTTCTCACTCATCCTCTTTTTCTGGGATTCAAAGAATTTCTTTATGTGGTGTATTACCATTTGTAAGTGATTTAATCTCATAGGGGATATTTAAAGGTTTTTGTTTTGAATCATCCTTTGCACTATAATAAAAATCCATCAACGATTAAACATTAACTGATATTTTCAAAATAAAAATTCAAACAAACCGCTAATTTTAAATACTCCAAAATTAGGAACAAGATAATGGAAAAAAACCAATTATTGATGCTTGCTTCTGTGATTTTCGGGATTGTTGCAGTGCTGCATTTGCTGAGGAGCATTTTCAGCTGGGAAGCGGACATAGGCGGCTTTAACGTGCCTGTATGGTACAGCTATGTTGCTGTTGTTGTTGCTGGGTATCTGAGCTGGGAGATGTATGGTGCTGGCAGGAAATAAGCCTAAAAGAATTCCGGATTTGTAGGGTAGCGTCCCGGAAAGTGGTCGAACTTGTGCTCTTTTGAGATAATGACCCACTCGCACTCCTTGATGATGTCAGAAAATCTCGTCTTGATTTCCCTAAGTAAATTTTGAAAAGCGGCTGAACTTTCAATCTCAAACTCAACATCAATATCATTTTTTGTCGCTGAAAGTATAATGCCAATTGGCTCGTTATCGCCTTGAGAATTCTCCTCTTTTTTGAAGTAATTTAAGTATAGATTCATTTGCCCAACATCTTGGTGAGTTGCTTTTCCTACCTTGATGTCTATTAATACAAAGCATTTGAGTATCATATGATAGAACACCAAATCCACATAGAAGTGGCTATTTCCCAGCGAAATCCGATGCTGTCTTGCGACAAAGCTGAACCCTTTCCCCAATTCAAGCAGGAACATTTGAAGGTTGTCTATTATTCGTTGCTCTAATTCTTTCTCGTTCAGCTTATAATTCTCTGGAATTTTTAAAAACTCTAGAATGTAAGGGTCCTTTATGATATCAGAGCCTCTTTTTATCACAATGCCTTTTTTTGATAACTCCAAAACGCCTTTCTTGTCTTTGCTTAATGCGATTCTTTGAAAAAGAGCTGAATTTATCTGCCTTGACAATTCACGCACAGACCATTTTTCATTAATTGCCTGTTTCTCATAGAATGAGCGTTCCAAGTTATTTTCTATTTCAAGAAGCTCAATATAGTGGCTCCAACTTAATTCGGCGGACACTGTCTGCCATTTCCGATATGCAAGATAAAAACGCCTCATATCAAGAACGTTTCTCCTGCCAAAGCCCTTTCCGTACCTTTGTCTTAAATCTTTAGAAAGATTATCTAGCAATGAAGTGCCATATTCAGCCTTTCCGCTTCCACCTTGCTCATATTCGACAATCTTTTTTCCAATTTCCCAATAAGTTTTTACAAGAATTGAGTTTACAAAAGAAAATGCTTTTTTCCTCCCTTCCTCAAGAAGTTGCCCTATATTTGATATAAGGGATCTGTACTCTTTAGGGATTATTTCGAAGTTTTTTTTAGCCATTAAATCATCTTCTTCAATTCATTCAATTCTTTCCCAATCTCTTCCTCTTTCTTCAAAACCCTGTCAATTATGCCTTTTGCTTATTACGAACGGACAACTATTGCTCAATAGATTTTATCCGTGAGTATAGAAATGCTAAATCTTTAAGGAAAAGTTCGCCATAACGGTGTTATATTCACTTTTTTAGACACCTATGAAAAGGCTTACGCCGTAAATCTTAATTGAGAGGCACTTTCGCATAATATGCGGTATTATACGGTTCACTACATTCTCCTAAGTTTTTACTTTAGGGGGAGTTCCGAATTTTTATAAAAAAGATTTATATATACGTTAAGTTAATATTATTCTATGCTCGATATTAATAAAATTTACTGCATGGATGCTATTAAAGGAATAAAACAATTAGAAGATGAATCAGTGGATTTAATCTTAACAGATCCACCGTATGGTTTAAGCAAGAAAGGGATTAGTAATGATGAAGATTTAAGATTATATTTTGAAATTCTTCCTGAATGTTATCGTGTTCTTAAAAAAGACACATTTTTTATCACGTTCTTTAGCACAAAATTTATTCCAGAAGTTTTCAAGAATAACCCATTTAAGTATCATTGGCAAATAGTTTTATATTGCCCAAATGGAAGTGTAAGATCATCTATTGGTTATACCAAATTTATGTCTGTTTTTATCTTCAAAAAAGGAAATCCAAAAATAAAAAAACAAAATAAAGATATTTTTATTGATTCCCCAGGTAGAAAGGTTGAACCTCTAGAAGGATTTATTGATCATCCGACACCAAAACCCACAAAGTTTATTAAAGAAATTCTGGAAATGTTTTCTAATGAAAAGGATTTAGTTCTCGACCCATTTATAGGAAGTGGTAGCACTGCATTAGCTTGCAAAGACTCAAACAGAAATTTTATTGGATTTGAGATAGAGAAAAAATATGCCGATTTGGCTATTAAACGACTCAAACAAAAAGAGAGAAATTTGTCCTCTTTTAATCAGAATTAACCTTTGTTTCTTCATTAATCTTTTTTAGTATCTCCTTTCCTTTCTCTGAAATTCCATAATACTTAAATTTAGTTCTTTTATCTGTAAGACAATTGATTAATTCTTTTTCAGTTAATTCTGACAAAGTTCTGCTTATTGCACTTATATGAATCTCAAGCTCTTTACTTAATTCTGTCGGTGTAAATTTTGACTTGTTTAATCTTGTCAATACTTTAAATCTTATTTTACTACTTGTTATCAAGCTGATTAAATTCCAATCCATTTTTATTCTCTTTTTGTAATTATAATGTTATTTTCTTTTAGTTCTATATAAAGTTCTTGTCCTTTAATCCACTTGAGCCTTTTAACAAAATCTTTAGGTATTGTTACAAATGACCTTGTTATTTCTGGTTGCTGTAAGGTGGTTTTCCTTTTTTCAAACATTTAATCCACTTAATTAACTCTTCTTTTATACTTATTTAACAAATCTGTTAAATATCTATATAACAACTCCAGTGTAAACAAAGTTCATGACTGAAGTTCAAGAGCATGGTTTTATTTTTCAGAAATGGGTTAAAAAAATACTCGGCGTAGATCATTTAGCTGAAAATTATACTGAAAAATGGGATATCCCTGGAGAAACACCAATAAGTGTTAAATGTATGGGTTTAAAGAATGCACTTGAATTTAGTAGTACGGTAAGGATTTGGGAAATTAATGAACCATTTACTCTCGTAGTTGGTAGGTGGGAGCAGGTAGGGACAAAAAAGATAATTCGAAGCATTGATGAAATTTTAATCACCCCTAGAATCTTAAAGAAAATGAGGGGTATGATTTCTTTAGAAGAATTAAAAGAATTTGATGAAAAAATAAAACGTTTTCCTGCTGGCAAAGAGGGACAAAAAAAGGGGATAGATTTTGCAAAAAAATGGAAAAGTGAGAGAAAAAATAAAATGGGTTTATTGACAATAACACATAAGATTGATAGTAAAAATCAAAGACGAATACAATGTAACCTTAATTATAATAGTTATGTTAGATTATTTGGGGAACCTTCCATGAAAACAGAATTTAGGGGTAAAACCTTTTCTCAAATAATAAATCATGGTCCAAGAACATTTAATAAAAAATTAGACTCATTGAAAGAATTTATTTAATAAAGGAAAATGAGCAATGCCAAAGCAAAACTAAATGGGAATAAAATAATCCTACCATTACATTTTTCTCAGGGTGGAATAAGGATAGCTGACAAAAATGGAAACCATTTCCCAAGCCCTACTAAAACAATTTGTAAAGACGATTATTATGTAGAATGGATGATAACAAATAAAGAAATTAAATTATTATCTCAGCTTTTTAATCATGATGATAGTAATGAGTTAATTGGAGATATAAAAAAAATCGAAAAATTTGCAGAAGATTCTGAATATTCTAAAAGATCAACTTCGACTAATGAGAAAGAAATAGCAGAATTTGAAGAATTTAAGATATATCAATATACAGATATTTTTAATTCATTTGAAAAAGTTCTTGATTCTGGTTTAAAAGTCAGATTAACTTTTAAATTGGGGGATTACGGTGTTGTATCTCATCCCCATATGTATGTATTAATCCCATTTGATAATAATTTGTTAGAATTAAAAAACAAGAAAGGCGTAATTAATAAAGAAGAACAATTAGGAAGTGGATGTTTTGGAGAATTAATTTTAAATAAAGAGGATTTGAAAGGTATAATTTTAACTCTTGCACATGCATCTAAAAATCATAGAAATTCACTAATTCAAATTTTATCTTGAGAATCTTTCTTTTTCATATTTTCCCATAGTTCAATCAATCTCCTTCTATCTTCTTCAGAGATTGGCTTCTTTTCAATAGGTTCAACATTTTTAAGAGCATCTCTTTTTAATTTTTCTCTATAAGCCTTTTCTTGTCTTCCTATTTTGTCTCTTTTATAATTAGCCATTATATTTCAACCTTAAAATTAAAAACATCTTCTTTTTTTATTGATTTGCTTCCGACTCTACAAGTAATTTGTTTAAAATAATCTTGATTTTTGTTTATCTCTTCACAAATTTTTTCCTTAATTTCTTTGTTATTTACAAACGATTCTTTAAAATCAAATACATAAAACATATCATTCAAAATATCTTTATTTAGGTTTATCAAACCACATTTGCCTACACTTGAGTTTCCAACTCTTACAACAGCCAGTTTATAATCAGCTATTTCTGAATTTTCAGGAATTTTTATTCTTTCTAGGATATTTTTGGCAGACACATTATTTTCTTTAAATGACTTCTCGCATTTGACTCTTTTTTTTGAAATATAATTCTCTAATTCATTTCCTTTTAATTGAACAGTTTTTCCATTTTTCTTATTAAAAACGACTTCTGGAATCAACTCTTCATTTATTTTACTAATATCAAAAATAGATTCGTGCACTTCAGAATTTTCATAGGTTACAATAATTTTATTCTTATACTCCTCAGTGTTTGTAAAAATAGCAAAACAACAAGGAATAGGATAATCAAACCAAACTTTATCATTTTGGTAGATTATTATTGTAGAAAATTTCTCGAATATCTTTTCTTTTATCTCTTTATTCCTATTTTTAATGAAGAATGAGATGGGAAGCACAAATGCTAAAGATGAATTATTATCTTTAAGATGTTGAAGAGATTTTAAGATAAATATATTTTCAATTTTTTCTTTTTCCTTTTTTAGTAGCTTTTTTGTAAGGTAACTTTCCCTGCTGATTAAAGAAGTTATATAATTGTTTGGATAAAAATAACTTTCCACTACATTGTATTTTGTAAAAGGGGGATTACCTATAATTAAATCATATTTCTTATCTAAAGGAAAATCAAAAAAATCGGTAGGATTGTTAGTTAAAGAGGAATCAATCTCACAACCAGTAATTCTATTAAATCCCTTTTCTTTTAATACAGAAATAAAATTTCCAGTTCCAAAAGATGGCTCTAAAATGTTAATATTTATAGGGTAATTTTTATATTTCTGTAACAACTCAATTACTCTTTTAACTATAGCTTTTTTTGTAAAATATTGACCGTACATAAATTTGTTTGAAATAATTGATTTTGGTTCATTATTAATTACAATGGGTTCTTCTAATTTGACATTTTGATGTGTTTGCTCGGTTTGTTTGAATTCTGTAAGATTTGTTTGCATTATAAAACCTCAATTTAATTTGATATAGTCTTTTAGGATTGGTTCTAATTCTTGCCACACTTTCTTTTTATTTTTCTTGACTTTGTAAACAAAATCTTGCCAAATATCTCTATTACCTATAAAAGAAATTCTGTCATCATCTTTTAACTCTTTTTTTTGTATCATTATAAACCCCTTAAGTAAAGTAGTAAAGTAATACTTTATATATTTTTCTAATTCGGACTCCCCCTTTAGTCCTACGGACATTTACTCTGCTTCGCAGGATTTATAGTAAGTAAAAACTACAGTGCCTCTCAGATTTACGGTGTCTAAAAAAGTCTGCGGACGCAGTTTTCCCACACTACGTATGGAAAAAGAATATAACACATATTTCACGGAAAAATCGAACGCTTACGCTAAAATGCCAAGCATTTTTCGATTTTTCCTAAGTTTTTTCCAGCTCTCAAAATTTGCCAGCTCTGTGTGTGGGTTGCCTCACACGAGGGCAAATTTTGGAGGGAAAAAACCTCGTGAAATATTGTACGTTATGTGAACTTTTCCTATTTACTTATTTCCCTTTATCTTATAAACCGAAAAACCGATTAAAGAGCCGAGGAGAAACCAGAAGGTAAGGCTGACTAAAATTGAAGTAAATCCCTCTAAACCAAGTATCAATCCTGGGTATCCTGGAATTATTACAAAAATAATACAACCCAAATCTTGCTCACAATTTTTAAAACCAAAGAAAGCAATAATGCCCATCAATAAAGCTAACGATACACCAGATATCCAAATTAAATGGATTTTATTCATTTTCATCTAAACGTTAGATTCATTTAATAAATTTATTGTTTTTTCGTAGAAACTTAGCTTCTCTTTATTAATTGATTTTCTAATAATGCTTTTTGTCCTATCCTTAGTATCTAAACTACTATGAATGGCGAATATATTAAAATGTTTTTTGGGATTTAAATTTTTATTAGCATTAGTATAGATATTCTTTTCGTCAATGACTGTTACAATTCCATCATCTGAAGTAAATGCATTACCTTGGATTATCATAAAATTGGAGATATTGATATCCCCTGGTTGCCTATCGCTTTTGTTAATAATTATATTTTCATAAAATTTAAACAAATTTAGAGATACCTTTGGTTCTTGAATTTTGGTTATATAATCTATATTAAAAAGTCCAGCCAACGCCAAATCAAATCTTGATAGATGTTTTAAATTTTTGGCATCTAATCTTTGTGATACTTTCCCATCATTTGCTGCTATGATATTCCCAGTCGTACTATTCCCCTCAAAACTTCCCGGACATCCAACCGCCACAAACGTCTCAACTTTATTTGAGTCAAACTGGTTTCTTTCCAGGCTGTCCAAAGCTGCACGACAGCCATTGCTAAACCCAACGTATTGTAAATTATCTTTCCCAGTAAAACCCAAAACCCCGTTTAATAATTCTGGAACAAAAATATCTGTCAGATTATAAAACGTATAGTCAATGCAGTCATCGCAATCTTGTCCAGGACCGCCAGTTATTTCAATTAGCCAAGTATCTCTTCCAATGTTGGAAAGCTCTGCGCCTAAAACTTCCCATGTTGTCAGGTTGCTGAACAGCCCATGGGCTAAAACAACAGGCATTTCAACGGGCATGCCATTGGAGCTTAAATATTCAAGATAATCAGAGCTTATATTTGGCTTTAAATTCCTTAATCTTAAGGTTATATCGTTGCCAGTCACTACGGTTTTGTCTTCAACATTAAACATCTCGTCATTAAGCGCATTGCGGACTATTCTTCTGAATTCATCATTTCCAACTTTGTAATGCTCGTTATTGCCGCCCAAATGCAAAAAGTCAAAAACCTTTATTGCGTCCTCATTTTCGTGCGTGTCGCATATTATTGCTAATTTCTTAACTTATTCTTAAGTTAATTTAAATATATATTTAAGTTTTTCTATAGTTTATGGATTGGGGGCTGTATGCTTGGGTTAATAGAGGCTCTAGAAGAAAGAGTGTGTTAGAGTTACTTGCAAAATCGGATAAGCCTTTATCTACTAATGATACCAAAAAATCACTGAAAATAGCTATTTCTCAGGCTTCTTTTACCTTGAAAGAACTTTTTGATAAGAAGTTAATAGAGTCTGTTAACCCCAAAGATAAAATTGGGAAATTGTATTTTATAACAAAGAAAGGTAAGGAACTTTTAACAAAATGAATGAATTTAATATTACAAAAGATATGGTAATAGAAATTCTTAAAGGAGTTTCTTTTAGGATGAAAAAAATAAAGGAAGAGGTTATGGAAGAATATGATATTAGTTTTAACAATAAAAATTTGTCAGAAATTATAGGTAAAATTATGGAGAAAGTAGCATCCGATGTTTTTACTAAAAGATTAGGGTATGAAGTTAAAAGGGCATTAGCAGATAGGGATAAAGATTTAGTATTTACCCAAATAAACAAACCTATGGAAATTAAGATGACTTCAACTGAGAATGCTTGGACAGGTGGGGAATTTAGTCAAAGAGCCCCAGATTACTTATTGGTATCATGGGGTGGAAATTTTGATGAATTCTTTTGTTGTTTAGTAAAATTAGATAAATCTGATTGGGAATCAAATATTTCGAAAAGATTTTATGGGCCAACTTTAAAGGCTAAGACTGTATACAATAAAAAAGATAAGGTTATCTTTTATGGTAATTTTGAGGTTACTAAAAGAAATGCCATTAAACTTAAAAGGGAAAAGATATAATGACAGAAAATAAAAATAAAATTCTATTAGATTGTATAAAGAAATTTTTTTTGGATGTAGGTTTTAAAACATTAATTCTTGACCATGATTATTGCATAAAATATATGAATTTAAAAAAACAATTTTTATTAAAAGGAACTAAACAAGACCTCGATATTCTTGCATTTGATAAAACTGGGAAGCTGATGCTTTTAGTAGAATCAACTCAGGCGCAATCAGATAAAAAACAAGAAAGAAAGTTAGCAATAATGAAATTAAAAGAAATTGAAAATAATTTATCAAATGTTGTAGAGTTCCTCAAGGATAACAAATTAGTATCGACAGAAGATTATGATAATTTGATTAAATATCTAAAACACTCCAATTCTAACATTAGAACAACTGTGAAAAAGATATTTTTAAATCTAAATGATGATTTTATTGAAAATCAAGAAGATAATGTTTACTTAATCGATGGAAAAAGGTTTATTTACTTCAATGAAATTATAAATTTACTTGGTGAATTTACCAAATACGAGTTGTATAGTTATCTAGATATATCACCAAAAGGTATGGCATTAAACATAGATGATTTTGAAAGAAGTTCTCTTCCATACCCAAATCCAGCACTAAAAGTAGCTGTTGGTCCTTTAGCTAATATGGAGATGTATGTTTTTAAAATATCTCCTGCAAATTTATTAAAATATGTAAAGGTGATAAGAAATAAACAATGGGAGGAAAAAGCTTATCAAAGGAGTCTCGATCAAAAGAAGTTGAAGAGTATTCAAGAGTATGTAGTATCAAATAAAAATCGTTTTCCAAATAACATTATCGTGACTTTACCAAATAATTCAAAATTCATTGCATCCAATGAAGAAGGCTTTGGTAATTTAACTTTTGACCAAAATTTTAATTCATTATGTTTAATAGATGGTCAACATAGATTATTTGCTTTTGTAAAATTATTAAATAAAAATATTGATGCTTCTGAATTTGAAAAAATTAAAGAAGAATATCAATTAATAGTTACAGGAGTTAAATTTCTTCCTGGTTCTGATTTTACAAAGGAAGAAGCAAAACTGTTTAGTGATATAAATACAACGCAGTTAAAAGTAAACCAGGATTTATTAGACACAATTCTAACACATGTAAATCCACAACATAAAAGAGCAACGAGTAAATCGATATTAATCCATTTAAATAGTAATGGGTTCTTTAGAAATAAATTTAAATTATTTAAATTAGAAAATAAGTTATTGAAAAAATATGAAAATTTAATAGATGTCAACAAGTATAAATCTGAAATTAATACAAATACAATAATAGGCTCTGGTTTAGTTCAATTAATTAAACCAAATGGTAATTTTTATAAAACATATTTAGAAAACTCTAAAAATCAGACCACGCCAAACTTTGTTGTATATTCTTGTAATAAAATATGTAATTTCTTTGGTACATTAAATAAATACTATATGTTGAAAAATAATAATCAGGATATTAGAACATCTGATATTTTTGATACTTTTGCAATAGTAGCTTTTTTAAGACTTATGAATAGTTTTTATACTAACTCAATTTTAGAAAGTGATTTTGATGAGATGTTGTCCAAGATATTATTCATAAGAAAGCCTGAGTATATCTCAAGCCAGTTTAATGTATTTGTAAAAGATATGCAAGATGAAATGAAACACGAACTAGATTTAAAAAATCCAAATTTTAAATACATAAAAATACGAAAATTATAGTTAACTTACTTTTCTCATTATCACACATCTATTAGTTTTTGTTCCGGCATTTTTTGTTCTTGGTTTAAATGCTTTAGAAATTTTTGGAGCAGTCATATAGTTAATCATTACTTTTCCAACTTCAAAACCGGTTTGTCCTGCTAAAGGAACTATTATATGATCCATGTATAATTTTTTGGATTGATGCCTAATATCCCCGACTTCAATAATACAATACTTATCTTTCTTTAGAACTCTATTCATTTCTTCCATAGAATTTTTAATAAAATTAGTATACTCATTTAAATCGTCAGTTTGTACTATCTTCTTCCTTAACTTATTTCTATCAAAACCCAAAAACCAAAATCTCAACCAATTGTCATCTATATAATTTACTACATTCAAAAATGGAGGTGATGTAATTATTAAATCAATTGAGTTAGCGTCTATAAAAGGCATATTTCTTGAATCTGCTCTCCATAATCTTGATTTTGGTTGTTCTATTATCGGGTCACTCATTACTTCTTTTGCTTTCTTTATTATCCTAGGTACAATATCTCTAAATTCTGGTTTCATTCCTCTCTTTTCTGCTTGATTTTTTATTCTATCTTTAGAAAGAGAAATAACGTTAAATGTCCATACAGAGAAGAAAGCGTCTGAATGCCCATGTAATCTTCCGAGAATTATCACCTTTATTAAGTTATCAACTTTGGTATTTCTTAATTGGTCTCTGATATTAAGTAATTGGGAATATGTTTTTGGGTGGTATATATCTTTAAATTCTTCATACCCTTCTTTTCTTTCTTTAGAAAAATCAATTTCTTTTAATCTATTAATAACTTCAGTTAGTTTAACATTTTTCTTTTTCGCTTTAGCAATTTCCAAACCTAATGGAGATACATCTACACCAAACCCAATTCTACCTAGCTGATTAGCTTCAAAAACCGTTGTGCATCTACCACAAAAAGGGTCTAAAACAACATCCTCTTCTTTAGAATATTTTTCAATGAAAAATTTAGGTATCTGTGGAGCAAAACATGCTTGGTAAGGGACAATATAGTGCATACTGTGTCCTTGTCTCTGTTTTTGTATCCAAAACTGACCTCTTTCAACCAATACTTTTTTATCTCCTATTAACTCGTATTCTGATTTTCCACCTCTTTCTATAATATCTAGAATTGTTTTCTGCATAATTTTATAGTATCTATTTTGTATATAAAGGTTTCTTATTTTGCTCTTTTTATCTTGTAAATCAAAAATCCGATTAAAGCATTATAAATCCGTAAACCTAAAGAAGAACAACAAAAACAAATAACCTAAATAAAATAATGTATAACCTATTACCCCTGCCCACATTATAAATTTAGCAAATTGTGATTTTTCTTTGTATTTTAGGTTTAGGTAGAAGAAAAGGAAGAATATAAGACCAACGAAAAGGGATTTCAAGTAAAAATTAGGATTTTGCAATAATAAAAGTAACGCATTTGTATATACCTTTCCAAATTTATAATAATCAGCCAGTGGAATAAATATCAAAAAAAGAGATGCCCAAGATAAAAATCCAATAACTCCAGCAATTATACTATTTTTTAATAAATTGTTTTTGATTTTATCAATTTTCACTATTTTTTTAAGTTGAATTGATTTCATTTGATTTGTATTTAGTTAATGTTTTTTTATTCAATGCGTCCTTTATAATACTTTTGGTTATTGTTCTATCAGGCAATGATGCTGAACTCCATCCAGCTGTATGGGCGCCCCATATCTTGTAATGTTTTTTATTGGAAGATATTATGTTTTTATAAATGCCTTTTTCATCTTGTTCTGTAACAATAAAATCATGAGTTATGTTATTTTCTTTATCATCTGTAATCCACCCCTCTAAAATGTAAAAATTATCCAACTCTAAATCCTTACCTATATGCTCATCGCTATCGTTAATTATCAATAAGTATAATTGTTTATCAACATTAAATGACATTTTGTTATCGGATTTTAAACCTCGAGTAAGAATAGTACATGATATTTCAGATTTCGACAGGCAAATTTCTCTTAATTTATCCCCAATCTCCGTCATACTCACGTGACTTTTTCCTTCTAACTCTTCCATTATTTGCTCCCCATACTTGCCGAAATAAAAGCCAAATGTCGAGTAGCCTTCAAATGCGCTGGGAACAGCAACGCCGATTAAAGTATCGATTTTATTTGGATTGACTACACCGTTAGCTAATGACTCAATGGCTACTCTTCCACCGTTGCTGTGACCAACATATTGTATTTTATCTCTTCCTGTAAAGCTTAATATACCATTGACTAAAGTTGACCAATAGTTATCTGTCAAATCTGAAAAATTGTAATTTGGGCATTCGTCACATTCTGTGTTTGGGCCACCGGTTATTTCGATAAGCCACGCATCCCTTCCTTCATTAGCAAGTTCCCCAGCTAGCGTCTCCCATGTAGTCAAATTGCTATGTATCCCTCGTGCTAAGACAACAGGCAAATCAGTTGGAACTCCTGTAGAATTCAAATATTCAAGATAGTCAGAACTTATATTTGGCTTTAAATTCCTTAATCTTAAGGTTATATCGTTGCCAGTCACTACGGTTTTGTCTTCAACATTAAACATCTCGTCATTAAGCGCATTGCGGACTATTCTCCTGAATTCATCATTTCCAACTTTGTAATGCTCGTTATTGCCGCCCAAATGCAAAAAGTCAAAAACTCTGACAGCATCAATGTTTTCATCATCAACAAATATCGAATCTTGGGCATTCAAAAGCAGCGCCTGATTTTTAATGAACTCCTTGGCTGCGGAAATGTCTCCCTCAATTTCATTTCCTACTATCATTATTTTTACTTTGCCATCCGAATCCTTAAAACCACCAATTAAACCATTGTAAGGCAATGTTCCTGTCCCGTCATTGTAAAAAATGTTCCCGTAATCATATCCGAACTCGAAATCATTTAATGTTTTTATATTGTTATCCTGGTTTCTTGGATTATTTTTGCCGATGTAAACCTTGACATCTGCCTCGTTTGCATTTGAAGTGTAATACCCGGAAGTCAGTTTATTCTTGATGTATTCCTGAAACTCGGAATTAATATTGGACGGCTCCAAACTCACACTTACAAAAACATAGGGCAAACCGCCGAATTCCCTGAATGCAACGTTGTTCTTTTCATCTGACTCGTCTATTCCGTTGTAGGGGTCGATGCTAACCCAAACTTTTTCGCCCTCTTTCAGCGCCAGAATTGAGCTGAATGTTGCGTTGCCCCTCCCTCCAATGCTCAGCACTGCGGTATTCTCTTCTGACGTATCTTCATTGTAAACAAAAGCATCTGCATTTTTTGCCTCAATCTCGCCGGTATTTTTTATTATTGCGTTTACAACAACATGCGTGGAATTGAATTTCTGAAAGCTTATATCGGAGCTGTCAACGCTTAAATCAATTGTATAATTATTGCTGTCTAAAAACACCTTTATCTTATTGCCCTCTGTCCAAAGCAAATCCATGCCTTCGTTGCCGTCAATATCCGCAGGCACCGGAGCATTAGTACCAAAATCAAAGCTCATGATTGACGTGCCGTTGAGAAGGTAAATATCGGTATAGGTTATGATTTCCCTGCTGCCGTCATTATTCATGTCTGCTGTTGTTGCGATCCCCTTTACTGTGTCACTAAGTGTCAGATTAACCCTAGCAATTTCATTCCCGCTGTAGTTGTAGCAGTTGAATCCCATATGGTCAAAATAAAGGCCAATTTTCTCGTCTTTTATGAAGCATATTTCATCCCTGCCGCCGTTATTGTAGTCCAAAACAAAAGGGTTTGTGCCTTCCCATCTTTTATCAGCGCCTCCTGTTGCAAAGCCGTCATTGCAGCCAAGAACTCCGGTTTCGCATTTTGAGAATAATTTTGTTCCGTTAAAGCTGTAAACAAACAGCTCTGTATACCAGTCAGTGGCAAAATCAATATTAAGCGCATCATCATAAAAAACGCTGGCTGCAATCTCCAGTTTACGGTCATTATTCAAATCAACCAAAACAGGCTGCCCCTTCAAAGCAAAGTTTGTTATAAACGGGGAGAAGATGTTATCGACAATCCAGTCAACTTTTCGTTGATCCAAATCAAAAACCAAAAACCCGTAGCCGCCGCCGCTGTCATTGTTAAGCCAGAACACTGCCTCGTAAGCGCCGTCATTGTCTATGTCCCCGATTGCAGGAACAGTCTGGCGGGTTTCGTTATAGGCAGATGTGCTGTAAGAGCTGTCTGTTTCTGAATCCATGTTTACGATATGGACATAGTTGCCTTTATCCTTGAATACACAAAAACCTGTGCCATTGATATTAATGCATTTTATTCCGCCGAAGCTGGCATTGCCCAGGGTTATGTTGGATTCCTGCTGCAAATCCAGATTATTGTATTGGTAGGCAAAAAAATAATCAGTTGAGTTTTGCCTTGAGTTGAAGATTATTTCAATAAAATCGTCATTGTCAAAATCAAATAATGTCGGCTGGCCAAGTATCTGGCCAACTTTTGTCTGCGTTAAAATATTCAATTGAGGATTAAAAATTATTAAAGAATTGTTGGAGAATACTGCAATTTCATTGCCGCCATCGGCATTCAAATCGTCAACTAACGGCTGAAAATCCATGCCCAGTGAATTGTCGCTGAAATTCGCTGTTTGCAAAGGAAAATGCCCGATGCCGTCTGCGGCGCCGGTGTTTCTTGAATCATTCTGAAAAGTCCGCCAGGAAGCGCCGGCATTTAAGCTCAGCAATATAAAAACTGCAACAAATAAACAAAATCTCATCTTCCACCCCTTTTTGCTGAGTGTTGTTAAGAATCAGTATTTAAGATTTGCTTAATCCAGCACTAATCCGCATTTCCTGCAGTAGAATTCCTCGTTTGAGTACTCTATATCCTTGTTTCCGCAGTCAGGGCACTGCCTAATAAGGTCTTCCCTCTTGACAGTTTCTAGACTCCTGACATTTCCTGCATAAACCATTTTACCCCCAATTTATATATTTTAATACTATACTATCCACTTTTTAAAGCTTTCGGTTTTGGCAGACGCCGCCTCAAGAATTTATTGAACATGCTGAATTTCTGTTCTTTCCGGTGTTTGAGAATTTTCTTTAGAAGAGGGCGGATTGAGCAACCCGTTTTTCTCTGCTCCCCTAAATAGTATAGTAAACGCAGTTTTTCTTATCAAACTAAAATTCCAATAGTTAAAGCGAAGCATAAAATGAGTGCCGCTGCTTGATAGATTCCCCATATACTTTGAATCAAAATAAACATAAGTAACTTCCCTTCCACCCTCAATCTGCCTATAGATGGTTGCTGCTGATTCCAGGCTGCTGCTGTCATTGACATAAAATGCAAGTGCGTCATAATTGCTTCCAGTTAGAAATCTGATTTTTTCTTCGGAAGGGTCAATTTTTACAGGTTTGTGGTGGCTTAATTTAGAGTTATATGCGCATACCACATAATCCTGTTTGCGTTTTCCAGCTTGAATATCCATATTTACATCTATAGGGTTCTCAAGCTCTGCCACAAGATTTTCTATTCCATATTGCGGAAGAAATGATTTTGCCTGTTCAGGGGCCGGACACCTAATCTGTGAAGAAGAAGCAGTTTTGCTGCCAGAGTTATAGAAATGATTATTAGATATAGAGAATTTTGAATATCCATATAATTGTCAAAATTCTCTAAGAGAACTTTGAATGTAAAGTGGCAAAATTGAGGGTTATTCAAAGTTCTCTATACTGACGGGCATGTACGTACATCCGAAATTTGATAATAAGATAATTGCCGCCAAACTTCTGCTTTTGATTCAAACCACCACGCTTACGTGCTCCTGCTTCTGGACCCTTATCACATTGTCCACAAAGCTTTCTATCTTGCCTTCATGGGAAACAATGATAATCTGATTGATGCTCAGCTGGTTCAGGACATCCCTTACCTTGTCAAGCTGCTCTGAGCTGAATCCGTCTGTAGGCTCGTCGAGCATTATGATGTCCTTTGTCTTTATTCCTGCCACAGCATCATTTATGACCTTGTTAAGGGCAAGCCTGTATGACAGTGCCACGGAAGTCTTCTCGCCGCCGCTCAGATTCTCAATATATGTCTCGTACCCATCCTGCTCGATTATTGGGGTGAACTCCTCGTCCACTCTGATGCTTATCGCTTCGTCCTCAAGCAGCACATCAAACCAGTTCTTAAACAGTTCGTTGAACTGGGAGTGGATGCTGGCCATTACATGCTTCTCCATGGCAGACATCAGATTCACAAAAAGCTCGTCAATCCAGTTGCTTAATTGGGACAGGTAAGCAAGGTTTTCCTTTGCCTTCTGCTTCCCGCTTATCTCCTTTTCAAGGCTTTTAATGAATCTCGCGATTGAATCTTTCTCGGCCTCGTATTTCTTCTTCTCCAGCTCCAAAAATCTTTCCTGCGGCAGCAGTTCATCCAGCTCCTTTTTGACAAGCCTGTACTTTTCTTCTGTCTTGGAATACTTTGCTATGCTGGAATTCAATTCGGATTTTTTCGCGTTGAGCGAGCCAATTTCCTTCTTCACGCTTTCTTTCAATCTGAGCTTCTCCTCCATCAAACTGGTTTTTTCATTTAAATTCTCAAGCTTTATTTTAAGGACATTGAAATGGCTCTGCCCCTTCATCAGGGAATCAAGCTCCTTTTTCAGCTGAATCCTTATTCTTTCCAGCTTTGACTCCTCTTCATTGCAATTTTTTATCTGCCCAACAAGCTCCTGATATTTCTTGGTTTCCCTGAGATGAACGTCATGCTTGTGCTTCTCATCCACTTTTTGCTCGCATACCGGGCATATCTCCAATGACTCTACTTTCTTTATGGTGTCGCTGCAGTGCTCTATCCTGACTTCAAGCTCTCTTATTTTTTTTATTGAATTCCTGTAGTTTAGCTCTGCCAAGTTTATTTCTTTTTCTTTTTCGTTTATTTTTTTTGTTATTGCGTCAATCTGCTGCAGGCTTTTGCCTTCAACATCCTTTTTAAGCTCTTCAGCCTGCCTCTCAAGTTTTTTTATTTCATCATTCAGCCTGTTGTTCTGCTCCACTTTATGGCTCAGGCTTGCTTCAGCAACGCTAAACTCCTTTTTTAGCGCATTCAATTCCCTGATTTCATTCTCAATAGACCCTATAGAAATTTTTTTATCGCTGATAATCTTTTTCATTTCCTCAATTTTCGGCTGTATTTCGCTAATCCTTCTGTCAATCTCCAGAATTTCATTTTTTCTTTCTTCCAAATCCTTCTTCTTGTATTCCAAGTCCAGGATAAAGCCTTCTATGCCCTTCTTTTTTTCCCTTAATGAAGCGGTGATGATTTTTGAGTTGTCCTTTATTCTCTTGTATTTGTCAATGTTGAAGACTTTTCTTAAGGTCTCAAGCCTTGTCTCCTTGTCGTCATAAAGAATCTGCTTCATGGCTTCCTGAGGGGTATAAACAGTGTACCTGTAGATCAGGTCCTTGCCCTTCTTAATCAGGTCTTTCGGATAGCCCAGCAAATCCAGAACAATGGCTCTTAGCTCTTCCGAAGTGCCTTCTTTTTTTATTCCGTTCATGACTATATAGCCGGCTTCCTGCCTTATGTCATCATTGCTTCTTTTCAAAACTCTCTTTATTATGATATCTTTATTGTCAATTTGCATCCTCAGTTCAACAGAGCCTTCTTTTTTGCCGTGCCTCAGCAAAGTGTATGCAGGCAGCTCTCCTTTCTTCGCGCCAAAGATGGCGAATTCCACAGCAAGAAGTATTGTTGACTTTCCAGAGCCTATATCGCCTGCCAGAAGAACCGAGCCGGGAGGGAAATTTATCTCGGCGCTTTCATAGCTCCTGATATTATGAAGCTTTACTGATTTGAGGAACATATGCTGGGTAATGCTTAAAGTTATTTAAAAGTTGTTGTGATAAACGAAGAAATTCGTCACTAACGATTGACAAATGCAATTCGAAAACCCGCCGTAAATCCCTTTAGTTGTCGCCTTCGTCAAAATTCATAAGAAAACAAGAGATTAGGAAATGCTTTGCACTACCTTACAACAAAAGTTTAACAAAATTTTTTCTTAATTGAACTGTTGTTTTCAATATTTTTTATTATGGCTGCTCTCTCAAAGTCTTTTGAGATTTGGCAAATGCTGCTCGTAAAAGAATGCCAATTCCTCATCCTTCTTTTTTAACTCGCTTTCTATTTTCCTGCGAATCTCTGTTGACGAGATTTCTTTTTTATTTTTCAAAAGTTTCTTGACCTTCTTTGTTGCCTCTCCGGCAATTTTCTCGCACTGCATTTCGCCATAATGCGCGCTGGCACAAGCCGCATACACTGAGCCATACACCTTTTTTTCATCAAACTCTTCTGTATGGCCCTTTCTTTTTACTACACATTGCCTGCAAGATTGTCTTTCTTTTTTTCCTTTTTTCATTGGTTTCCACCTACAAATGCAAAGCTGTATATATCAAATAAGCCCCCAAAGCCAATAAAAACAAGCCAATGCCCAATCTCATTAAGCCGCGGTGCTCTTTTCTCCATTTTTCAAGCGCCTTAGATGTACAGCCAAAATATACAAGCCCTATAATGACAAACAGGGGCAGTATGAATATTAGATTATAAAGCAATAATAAAGGCACTCCAGATGAATAATCTCCTGCTGACAACAGTGCTAATATTGCCAGGTATGGCGCGCCAGTGCATGGAAATTCAAAAAGCACAACAACAAATCCTAATAAAGCCGCTATGCCTAAGCTAAGCAAAGGATGTTTTACTTCCATGCTTTTCATAGCATTTGAAATTTTCTTTATTTTTTCAGCTCCGCCAGGAACCATCTGCAATGAAAACCATTTTCCATACCAAAAATAGTCTTTTATCTCGACAAAGCCGGCTAAAACAGCAACCAGGGCTGCAAACCAGTAAAATGGCTTGACAATTCCAGTTGATTGTGTAAATGCAAATATGCCAAGGCCAATCACCAAATACGTAACATAAACTACAGCTGTATATATTAGACCCGCAACTAGCATTTTTAATTTATTCTTGAAAACAGTAACCATATAAGCCAAAAGAAAAATCAAAACCCCAAAGACGCATGGATTAATGCTGTCAGCTAATGCAGCTGCAATTATTATGCCTAAAGTAAGCTGCTCAACCATTATTCACCATCAAATGGGCAGCCTGAGAATTCTCCCAATAGCTCAAAAGTCTGATAGCCTTCAAGCCTGTTAATCTCAGTTCCTTCTTTTTCAAGAATCCAAGTTGGTGTTTTTTTAATATCTCTTTTTAAGCACAAATCAGTTTGCGGGTTTGGACCTTTGGGATGGCATTCTATCTCTTCAACATATTCAAATGAAGAGCCAAACATCTTTTTTGTCGCCAAACATGCAGAACAGATGTATGAGCCGTACATTTTTACGCCTTTCTCTTTAAGGCACTGCGCAAATGAGTCAAGATTAGCAGAAGAAGTTTGCGGGCTTTGCTCTGTTGTTTGGGAAGTACAACCGCTTAAAACAATTATAAAAACTGATAGAGCAATCAAAAATTCCTTTTTCATGAAAATCAACCTTTAACTTTCTGAACTGGATAGCCAGCTGCCTCCCAAGCTCCATGCCCTTCCAAAAGATACTTCATCCTACCAGCTTTGCATCCTTTTCTTTCTATAGCTATTTTTGCAGCTGCAGGGCTTGCAGAGCATTCTCCACCATCCCAAGTGCCTTCGCATATAAACACTGTGTCGTGCTCGCAGTTTATCTCGTCCAGCCTTTTAGAAAGTTCAGAAAGAGGAATCCATTTAGCGCCTTTAATAATATTGCCGCCTGTAATTTCAATTGATTCTATTTCTCTTACGTCAACAAAATCAACATCCTCAAAACTTGTATAATAATAATTTGCTTCGTCAAGATGAATAGGCTTTGCTTCTTTATCTGGATCTGACTCGCCCTTTATAATCGGAAATTCCAGCTTCCAGAACGAAAAGCCATCTAAATTAAACACGTTGCTGAAGCCTTTTTCCTGCGCTTTTGTCGCAATAAATCCGCTTCTGTGCCCTGCTCCGCAGTAAGTAAAAACGTTTTTATGGGTCTTGGATAATGTCTCAAGCAAATTCCAGGATTCTTTGTCATTTTCTTTTAATTTGCTGTGAGGAATCCAGATTGCACCCGGAATATGCTCAGCATCCCATTCTTCCTTTTCGCGCACATCAACTAATACTATATCTTCTCCTTGCTGCTTCATTTGATATGCTATTTCAGAAGGAACAACTTTTCCTACATTGCCTTGCTCCTTGAAAGAAAGCTCTACTTTTTGGGTAGGCTTCTCAACACTACAACTTACAAGAAAAATTGTTAAAATACACAATATATAAACATAATTTCTGTCTTTTTTCATAATTCTGCCTCTTTTAAGCAGAGAATTCCTAAACAACCAAATATTTAAATTTTTCGGATGGCGACTCCAAATTTTGCCCGCTTTCGGCAGTAACTTATATTGCAAGAAAAAACTACGGCGACAACTGGGATTTACGGCTGGTTTTCGAACTTTTCGGACGAAACTTTTGAGAAGTGTGTAACTTGAAGGCATTTAACAGCGATCGCATATGTTTTGTGGGAAAAACTGAAATTATTTTAAAATATATCTTGTTACTGCTTTTAAGATATATTTAAATAAACAAATTGAATCCTGCAGCAAAATGAAACCAGAAGAAGCAAAAGGTACAGCAGAAGAGATACTGGGAAAAACGACTCCCAAAAATATTCGTCCAAAAAATCAATTAGGCTTGTTGAAATTGCTTTTAGCAAATACCGATGTTTATCTGACTAAAAGTGGTATTGCAGAGAAGCTTAGGGATGGAGACACTTTTCCAAATGAGATGAACATAGAGTTAGCGCGCCAGCAGGTTGTGAAAGCTGTAAGTGAGCTTGAGCGTAAACTCCAGAAGTATGCCGCAATGGAAGGAACTGACCCCAGATATTATTTCGCTATAGAAAAAATAAAAGATAGGGGCATAAGGCTAGTCCCGTACGAATCAGTATCAAGCCTGTCAACCCATCAACTTGTATTATATGTTTCTGATGGGTTGTACAAAACATTAAAACATTATTCTGAATTGTACGGAATGCAGATAGAAAAAATAGTTGACGACTCCATGAGGAAATTCCTTTTAGGGAAAAAAAATTACTTAAATATTATGCAGGATATAAGGAGAAGTTCTCGCATGGCTTATAACCAAAAAGGCGGAGATTATATAGGCACCATAAGCCAAGAATTAAAAAAAACGAAAAAGATATAATCACTTCAGCTTCTTCTTCAGATTTTCTATTACAGTAACAGGAGTCGGATCAACCTTGTTTGCCAATGCAAGGTAATAAGAAGCGAAATCAGCATAGTAAATCCCCGAGAACATCCTTGCAAGCAGCCCGCTGCCTTTAGTGAAAACTTCCTGAACATCAACCCTGCTTGAGATTATTTCCTTTGTTATGTCCATTCTTTTCTTTATCCTTTCATTGTCTTCCATGTCTCTTATGAAGATTGAAATAAACTTGTTTCTGTCCATGTTTTGGTAGCCGACAATCTCATTATGGTTCATTTCCGAAAATACATGTGTGAAAGCTGGCGATTTGCTGTTCTCGTTGAACTGGGTTTTCCACCTGTAAGCAACTGCTCTGAGCATATCAGAGGCGTAAATAACAGGCGTTCTGCCGAAAATCTTTTTTGCAAGCCTATCTCCTTCTTTCCTAAAGTCTTCGGTTTTTGACAGAACGTCAAGCATTTCCTCAATTTCAAGGCCTTTTACATCAATGATACCGGAATTGGCCAAAACTCCTAAAACCGGAAAAAATAAATAACCCAAAGCCGCTCTCGGCTGCATTCCAGAAGGAATTTTGATTATTTTTTTTGCCATTGCTGAAAGCTGGCCGCCGCTTGTGACAGCGACAATCTTTGCTTTTTTTCCTGAAGCGTCTTCAAAGGCTGAAATTGTTTCTTCTGTGTTGCCCGAGTAAGAAACGGCAAAAACCAATGTGCTCTCATCAACAAAGCCTGGCACCCTGTAGTCTCTCACAACAAAAACCGGAATTTTGTAATCGTGCATGAATATTTTCAGCAAATCTCCCCCGACAGCAGAGCCGCCCATGCCGCAAACCACAATCTTGTCAACTTTTCCTGAGACAGACATTCCTTCAGGCAGCTGCATTGCAGTCCTGCACTGGTGAGGAAAATCTTCAATAACTTTTAGCATATTTGAAGAGTTGAGTGGCATTTTAGAACTCAATAATTATTGATTGTATAAAAATATTTGGGTTATTTCAAAGGCTTTTTGCTCAGTCTCCATGCCAGAAATCCTAAAAAGCTTAATAAACTGGTGTAGTTTTTTACTATCTTATGGCACAAGAACACAGCGGAATTCAAATCTTATCGGATTTTGAAGGGCTATCCCATTATAAATCTAAGCTCGAAGAAACAATAAACTCTCTAAATCTAGAGGTTGGTCAAAGGTATCTGTCTGTGGGAATTGGCAGTAACCTACTCCCCCTCATGATTGCACTCCGAGGTGTGGCTGTTATCGGCTTTGATCTAAATAAAGAGCATACAAATTTTCAGTTTGATTTAGGAAAAAGGTATGATCATCAATTAAAACAGGTTAGAGGAAGCTTTGACATTATTGAATTAGACATAGATTCAACACCCCTTAGCGTTATTCCTAGAGGATTTGATGTTATTGAGTGTGTAAACTTTCAGCGGAGATATGATGATAAGGAACTGGCAGATACAATAATCTCGCTTGGACTACCAAATGCTAAATTTTTTGTATCCTATTTCGGAGGTCTCCAAAATGAAGATAATCAATTAGTGAGGACAATTCAACGCGAAGCAGAAAGTTTTGGAAGGAAGGTAAGAGTAGTCAAGCCAAATTTATATGCGGGCACAGTTTACCATAACACTGCCATCTTATTGGATTCATCTTCTAATTAATGATTGGTAGATCCCTATCGAATTTTTTTCCATAATTAGTACTACCTTTAAAGTAGTGATGTATTCATATTCATAAAAAAATTTATATACTACGCATCGTTAGTTAACAATATGATACAAACAGAATCTTCCCGCAGAAATATAAACTTGGATTTAAATTATGTGACTATTGATGATATTCTAAAAAGAGCCATTGCCTTAAGCAGGCCAGGGTTTATAGATAATCCAAGGGAATATAGAGAACCAGAATTAAGGAAAGAGTACGGAAGCTATGTTTTCGGAGATAAAGTAGTACTTGTAAGAACTGATTTGAATAGCCCTATAGAGCAAAAAGAAGGCCAATTTTATCTAAAAGGAAAAGATAGGATCAAAGCAGCAGCTCCCACTATAAGAGAATTATCAGATTATGGTGCTAAGGTAGTGGTAATCACGCATCAAGGTACTGCAGGTAAGGCAGACTGTATAAGCCTGGAGCCGCATAAAAACGCCCTTGAGGAAGTTTTATCAAAGGAGGTAATCTTCAAAAGTGCGCATTGGTATGGTATTGTAACTCAAGACATAATCAAAGGTATGAAACGTGGTGAGGTATTTTTACTTGATAACATCAGGAAGTTGTCTGATGAGGTTAGTGATCTGAGGGATCCCGGGAGGTTTGCAGCTTTGCCCCACTCCTATATGAGCACTCTTGGACCCCTTGCCGATTTTGTTGTTAACGATGCTTTTTCTGCATCCCATAGGTGGCATGGCTCGATCATAGGGTTTCCGCATTTGCTCAATTTGGCAGGTAGGCTTACCCAGAGAGAGATACAAGAGAACAGAAAATTAATCAGTGATATAAGGAATCCGTACACACTCCTACTTGGCGGGGTGAAGATTTCGGGATATCTCGATTTCGTCGAAGATTTACTTGAACATGATCTAGTGGATAATGTTTTGGCGGCAGGCGCACTAGGTATATTAGCAATCCATGGGTCACGATACGATGGAAAAAGAAGGGAATTGGGCGCAAAAACGTACAAATTTTTGGCAGAAAATGAACTATACCACTTGAAAAGAAAAGTCGCAAACATTTCTAAGGACGAAAGATTTGTGATTCCTTTGGATTTTAAAGTGAAGCTGGGAGAGGAAGTTAGATACATGACACCTGAAGAAATACACTCCAATCCAAACAAAGATAAAATAGGGATTTATGGTATTGGTCCGCAAACCTTGGATTTATTCTTAGATAGATTAAAAAACTCTCAAACAGTTTACCTAAAAGGTTCGCCAACTAAAGATGACGAAGAGGAATTCTTACCGGAATCAAAAAGGCTTATAGAAGAGATTGTTAGGCTAAAGCAAAATGGAGCAACAACTATATTAAGCGGCGGCGATACAAATAACCTAATTTCTAAATTTGGATTCTCTGCTGAAACAGACTTTACTCATTTCACTCTGGCTGGGGGAGCGGCTGCTGAATATCACGCTGGAAATATACTTCCAGGGGTTGTGATGTTAAACACGTCCTACAATGCTTTTTGGGGATTGGATTTGTCAACAGGGCTCCCTTTGGGATATCCTAGAAATATTTCTGAGATCGCCCCGAGAATTCCGGAAAGCCTCAGACCATTTAAGAAATGAAATCCTTCGTGAGACTGCTACCTTAACTTGATTTATCTGCAAGCTTGAAAATCCCTATTAAAAATAAGTATCTGCCTGATATCGGCTTTTTTTAAAATTTTTACAACTACAAGAAAAGATTTTTTTCATAATTTTTGCAATAGTTTTCCAATACCTTTATAAATTAAATAAAATTCCAAATTTTAGCTAAGAGATGTTGGTAGTTGCTTACCAGAATCTTAGTATAAATTATTTTGCGAACGAAGTGAGCACTCGAGACTTTATGTCTCGCAAGGTGTCAACTGACTTTGCAGTTGAATGGAAGCTTAAAATGGGAATGTACCAGTATATAAGAGAGGCTTGGAAGAAGCCAAGAGAAGGCCTTGGTGGGTTGTGGCAGCAGCGCATTATAAAATGGCGCCAGGAGCCGGCAACTATAAGGCTGGAAAGGCCGACCAGAATTGACAGAGCTCGTTCTTTGGGCTATAAGGCAAAGCAGGGATTCATTGTTTTAAGGCAGAGAGTGAACAGAGGCGGAAGGCAGAGGCCCCAGATAAGGCATCCAAGAAGGCCGAAAGCAATGTCCAGAAGAAAAGACCTGACAATGAACTACCAGGCTGTTGCTGAGAACAGGGCTGCCAGGAAATATCCGAATTGCGAAGTTCTGAACAGCTATTATGCCGGGGAAGACGGCCTGCATTACTGGTATGAGGTTATTATTGTAGACAGAGCCAATCCATCAATAGTTTCTGATCCCCAGATAAACTGGATTATTGAGCACAAAGGCAGGGCTTCAAGAGGGCTTACAAGCGCAGGAAGAAAAGGCAGAGGGCTGCGCGGAAAAGGAAAAGGATATGAAAAAGTAAGGCCAAGCTTAAGGGCACATGACAGACAAGGGAATTAGGATTTTATTTTTCTTGTATTTTTAAATGTGCATAATTAAAACTATCCACAAGGGCCTCTAATGCTGCTTGAGTGCTATTTTCCCCTACACCGACTGTTCCAAATGTAAAACCATTAACTCGCGATTCTATTAATACCCTGACTCGAGAGGCTGTACCTCTTCGCTCGGGTATCTCACGCACCCTATAATCTGCCAATTCCAATTGCTTTAATTCCGGATATTCACTTTCTAGAACTGCTCGCAGAGCAACATCCAATGCATTGACCGGACCATCACCAGAACCTTTTCTGTAAATGGTGTGCCCACGAACACTTACATGGACATTAGCAAGAACAGGATTTGATGTTGATTTCAAATTCTGCTTATCTAAAGTGATATAAGAAAGCACATCAAAGAAATGTATTTGTTCGCCCTTGATTTTTTTGATAAGCAGTTCTAGGGAACCATCGGCAACTTCATAGGAATATCCCATATGCTCTCTTTCTTTAACTTCTTCCAAAATCTTTCTTGTAATTGGATCTGATTTAGATAAATCATATCTGCTTAGCGCTTCAAAGTTGGCGGCGCCAGCTAAATCAGATACAAGGAATCTTCTTGCATTCCCAAATGCAGCGGGGTCTGCGTGCTCGTACAAAGCAGGGTTCCGGTTTACAGCATCTACATGAACACCCCCTTTATGAGCAAAAGCGAAATCTCCAACGTAAGGTTGTCTTAAGTCTGGAGGTAGATTTGCTAATTCATATACAAGTCTAGAGAGTGGCCTTAGTTGTGATACATCAATGTTACCTGTAGCCGGGATACCTTCTTGGAATATATTTCCAAGGATGGTAATTAAATTTGCATTTCCAACTCTTTCACCAATGCCGTTAATAGTACCTTGCACCATTTCAACACCTTCAATTAGTGCTGCTTCACTATTAGCAACTCCGTACCCTGCGTCGTTATGCGCATGAATCCCAAGCCTTGAGCCAGTTAAAGCTTTTTTTACTTCTTTAATTATATCTGGCACCCTATGAAAAGGAGTTCCCCCATTTGTATCGCACAAAACTAAAAAATCAGCCCCTGCAGATTTTGCCGCTTGAAGTGTTTTTAATGAGTAATCTTTATCTTCTTTGAAGCCATCAAAAAAATGCTCAGCATCATAAATAACTTCCTTCCCTCTCGATTTAAGATAAGCCACAGAGTCAGATATCATATCTAAATTTTCTTTGGGAGAAGTGCGCAATGCATCCCTGACCTGAAACAAAGAGCTTTTTCCAAAAATAGTTATAGCTGGCGTATCAGCTTCTATTAAGTATTGAAGATTACGATCAGATTGTGGCTGTATGTTAGCTTTTCTTGTGCTACCAAAAGCTGCAATCTTTGCATAGTTAAATTTTGTATCTTTTGCCCTTGAAAAAAATTCGGCATCTCTAGGGTTTGACCCTGGCCACCCTCCTTCAACATAATCAAATCTTAACTCATCAAGCCTTCTTGCAATTTTTAATTTGTCTTCTACAGTAAATGAAACTCCGCTTCCTTGCGTTCCGTCCCTTAAAGTTGTATCATATATTATTACTGGTTGTCTATCCATCAATTACCTCATTGTATTTTTTACGTTAAATATTCCAGAATCAAGCAGAGATGCCCAGGCCCTTCCAGAATATTTGTTTTGGGCCTTTTAAATAATAATTATGATGATAGCTATGATAGAACCGATTATGATGTTCCTTATGTTTTGTGCTATCATATAGTAAGGAAAAAATGCCTATTATTTAAAGTTTTTCATTTTGCAATCCAAAATATTTATATACTTCTTACTATAAGGTAGTGTTATGCTCGACTTACAATGCCGCGGCTGCGGTTTCAAGTTCAAGAAAGACAAGATCCCTGCCAGATGCCCTTACTGCTCAAAAGAAGGCGATGTCGGATTAGTCAAGTCAGCGCAGGACTGGATAGATGAAAGCACAATTTAATTAATTCTCACTGTTGCCGTCATCTTTCTTGCCCCTGATCAGTCTCATTATCGGTTTTCTGCCGTATCTGAACACTAAAACAAGGAGTATAGTAACTAAAATCATCGGCGCTATTAATGGACGTTTTGCAAGAAATCCGTCTGAGCCTATTAAAGCGGCGGTTATCGAAGAAAGCCCTGTTCTAACCTTCTTGTAAATTGGCCTGTTGTCATGGATTGTCACGCCAGATGCCAAAACATTTTCTTCAGGGATAAGTCTGCTTAAGGCATTCTTGGCAGATTCAAACGCTCCTTGGAAGGGTTCATCTATTCTGCTTGTAATAGGATTGAGGCCTTCTTTTATAGGAGCCAGAATATCATAAATTCCGAACGGAACTTCCTTTGATAAGTCTATGCTCAATGTTTTCCCGGGCTCAATCTTGACCTTTCTTGCTACAGGGTATCTGTTCGCATCGTTTTGCAGAATGAATGACAATTCATCCTCGAAAAGCACATTGCCTATGTTCTCAACAAAAACTGTTTCATTCTCGTATCTTACTTTGACTTCCCTCACGGTTGTAATGTTTATGTAAGATTGCGCGAACAAATTGTTATAAGTGCTTGTCAGAGTATAAACTCCTGGATCTGAATACTGGCTTGTTTCATAGTCTATCTTCTCGTTGCTTTGAACAACTTTTCTGAAAACTTTGCTTCCGCGAGGAGATGTGAATTCCAAATCTAATGAAATATTGACTAAATCATCAGCCTGGTCATAAAGGGAAGAGGTAATGCCGATTACAGAGCCAGGCGAAACTTGCGCGCTGCTCAGGTACATTTTGATGTAAGTAGGGATTGTGGTCACATCTAGCTCTATCGAGGAAGCGCCTAGATTGCTTTTTGAGTCAGAAGCTTTAATCTTTACAGTGTGCTTTCCTGATCTTATATGAGTCGACAGATGCAATGTTAAATTGAATTTTCCGTCGACAGCGTTTACAGGATAAGAGTTGTTGTCCAAAATGATTTCTGTTGATGCCTTCAGAGCATTATTTCCAAAAGCCTCGTTTACAATGCCTGCAATCAGTATTGAAGCTCCCGGCAATGCCGTAATCTTTGCGTTAACGGGAAGCACGCTAAGCTGCTCTGTTATTGTAAATCCCTCGGATGTTTTTTCCTCAACAGCCTGATTGTCATTTGTAAGCAAATCTCCGGTTATTGTGCATTTGCCAAGCATTGAGGAAGTGGCGGCAATGTCCGGAACTTCAACGGCTGTCCTGAAATTTGATTCTAAGCTTATAGGCGTCAAGAAGTAATTTAGTTTATAATTCTCGCATGTAAGTGTCAGCTTGAACAACCCTTCAAAATTGTCAGCACGAAGCACTGATGTATAAGCTTTTATCTTGTTGCCAAGGTTGTAAACCTGCTGGTTGGTGGTTATTGTGATGTCAGCGAAAACTATTGGTATGACAAAAAAAACAATCAAGAATGGCAGCATCTTTTTCATAGCCTAAAAACTCTGGTTACTTGTTTATATAATTTACTATTTGAAAATGGGGAAAGGGATTTCAGACTATTTCAATAGCTTAACACCTCCAGCCCAGAAATCTTATCAAAGTGCTTTGAATTTCTTGTTAAGATTTTGTTAATCCCGTTTGTAATAAGTATTGCCGCTATAACACAATCGAATTGCTCGATAGATTTACCCTCTCTTTTCAGGCTCCAAAATATTTTTGAGGCTTCTTCGCATGCGTCTTTAGTCAAGCCTAGGTTATAAGCGCTTTTAAATAATTCACCATAATAGCTGCCTTCTTCCTTATGCTTGGGATTTTGAGGGTCCAAGCCAAAAAACAGCTCCAAATAACTCATTATGGTCGCGGCCAATGGCTCTTTATTATTTTCAAGAAATTGCCTTATTTTTTCATCTCCTCTGAATATATCAATTATCGCGCTTGTATCCAATCCTATCATTCTAATCTCTTGTTAAAAGAGCCTCTAAGATGCTGCATATTTTTCTCTTTTTCGCCCCAGTCAATATTTTTCAATACGCCGAAAAATCTCATTACGTCCTTATGCTCATTCTTAAAGCTTAGGATTACATCTGAAAAGCTCCTCTCGCCTGTCTTTAAATTTTTTAAAAATTCATAGGCTTCCTTTTTTATTGATATGTTTGTACTTGCCATCTATGTTTAACCTCGCATAATCTATTAACTGCATGTTTACCTCCAATTTCATTTTTTGCCCTAAAAAGGCTTATTATAAACAAGGGGTTAAACATACGATCATATGTATATGTAATGAGTACTCATATAAAAATGTTTCTGTTTAATCGAAAAAGTTAAGGTAACAGTCCCGTTGTATGCTTGTTTTTTCTTTACAGCCCCAATCTTTCATCAATCTCTTTTGCGACTTCTTTCAGGTCATCGCATGCTCTCTTAATGTCTTTCTCAACTTCCTCGATAAGGGATTTGAGGTTTTCAACCCTTAAAGTGTACCTGTTGCCTTCGTGAATTACTATCCCGGATTCCATAAGCTTGTTAATGTGGTGGATTATTGTGCCTCTTGACAATGCCAATCTCAATGCTAATTCATCGCTTGTCAACGTATGCTTTGCCTTGGCAGATTTCAACAGCTCTATGAATACCCTGAAAGTGCTTTTATCCTTGTCTCTAAGGTTAAACAAGCCTAAAGAAGAGCCAAACCATTGCAGCTCTTGGTTTACATTGTGCTCTGCCGGCTTCCTGATGTTCACGATAGTGATTCTCTGCCTTATGTATACCATAAATTACTTTAAAATGTCCTTGTATTTAAACTTTTGCCGAAAGGTTTATATATTAGTTTATATTACCCATCTTTCGTTGATTTAAAGTCAACCAATATAAAGAGACGGGCTGGTAATATGAATCATGAAGAAGGCATAAAAAAGGCAAAAACCATTGCTGACATATTTGAGATAGTAAAAGAGATGGTCAGGGAATATGTTGGAGCTGAGCAGGCAGGCCTGATGGTTGGAGTTTCAGATTTAGGCACGTTTCCGAAAGGATTTGTGGGAGCGTTTTACTCTCTTGAGGCCAATACTATAATAATCAACAAAAAGCCCTTGGCAAGGATTTTGCAGACAAATCCAAGCTTGTATAATTATTATTTGTTTCATGTGATGCTTCATGAGTATATACATGCAATTGGCTCTTTTGACGAGCCTCAAACAAGGCAATTGGTTCATGAGATAAGCAGCCATTATTTTGGCGATAACCATACCATAACCAATCTGTCAGCAAACATAGAGAAGTTCATGTCAAATCTGGCTTATCCAACAGCAGATTTTCAACCGCCTACGGATATGAACATAGAGTTTGTGAAGGGCATCGACAGAAAGAATACGAACTACATAAACTAAAAAAGAGAAGGGAGAAAAGGTGTCACAATGGTAAAATTCAGATTAAAAGGTACTAAACAAAACGCATTTGCTTTTAAAATAAAAAAAGAATCTAGCAAAGAAGAAAAAACCCACCTATATGGCGAAAAAATATATGACACTAATGAACTTAAGGTAAGTTTTGAAGACATTTATAGGCAATTGGGCTCTAATATTTTATGGCACGAATTTGATGATGAAAAAGAGAAACTCATCAAAGAAAAAGAAGAATTAGTAGATACATCAAAACGTTTGCAGGCAGAGTTTGAAAATTACAAGAAAAGAGCGGATAAAGAAAAAACTGAATTCACAAAATTTGCCCATGCTGACTTGATTGCGCAGATGCTTCCAGTGCTTGACAGTTTTGAAATTGCAATAAAGAACACCAATGACAAGGAAAAATTCATTGAGGGCATGAAAATGATTTACGCGCAGTTTCATTCAATACTTGAAGCAGAGGGATTAAGGCATATAAAAACTGCAGGTGAAAAATTTGATCCTTACAAACACGAGGTTTTGATGAAAGAGGAATCAGACAAGCCTGAAGACACTATTTTGGAGGAATTCCAGAAAGGGTACATGCTCAATGACAAGGTTTTGAGGCATTCAAAAGTCAAGATTAGCGGAAAGTAAAACAACCCTTCTGTGAGTTGACGACAGGAAACTTTTTGCGAAAAAGTTTCATCAAAAATGCGCCATTAATGGCACTGAATAAATAGGCGAGGCGTCACGATATGGTCAAAAAGTGACGCCGAGCACAAGATAATGTCCCGAAGGGACGGATTAAAATAATAAAATCAACACAAAATCCAATTAATGGAGGAAATCAAAAATGACAAAAGAAAAAATAATTGGAATTGATTTGGGCACAAGTAATTCGGCAGCTTCTGCATTGCAGGCAGGAAAGCCTATAATTATTCCAAGCGCTGAGGGAACAACAGCTTACGGCAAGGCATTTCCCAGTGTAGTAGCTTTTACAAAAGACAGCCAGATTTTAGTTGGAGAGCCTGCAAGAAGGCAGGCTGTAAGCAACCCCGAAAGGACAATCATGGCTGCAAAGCGAAAGATGGGCACTAGTCATAGGTATAATATCGACGGCAAAGAATACACGCCGCAGCAAATCTCAGCTTTTATACTGCAGAAAATAAAAAAGGATGCAGAAGAATTTCTTGGAGAGAAAATAAGCAAGGCAGTCATTACCGTTCCCGCTTATTTTGATGACAACCAAAGGCAGGCTACAAAAGACGCCGGAGAAATTGCCGGATTGGAGGTTGTAAGGATTGTAAATGAGCCGACTGCCGCTTCAATGGCCTATGGGCTTGACAAACAAGACAAGCAGCTTAAGATACTTGTCTTTGACTTAGGCGGCGGAACTTTAGATGTTACAATCATGGAATTTGGCGATGGTGTTTTCCAGGTTTTATCTACTTCCGGCGACACTCAATTAGGCGGAACAGATATGGACCAGGCTTTGATTGACTACCTGGTTGCTGAGTTCAGGAAGAAAGAAGGGATTGATTTAACAAGCGACAAGACGGCAATGCAGCGTTTAAGGGAAGCTGCTGAAAAAGCCAAGATTGAATTGTCAACGGTGTTTGAGACTGACATCAATCTGCCGTTCATAACGGCAACAAACGAGGGGCCGAAGCACCTGACGATGAAGTTTACAAGGGCGAAGCTTGAGCAGCTGATTGAGCCTATAATAAAAAGATGCAGGCACCCAATGGAGCAGGCAATGAAAGATGCAAAGCTGTCTCCCAGTGTGATTCATAAAATCATACTTGTTGGAGGGCCCACAAGAATGCCTATAGTAAGGAAATTTGTAGAAGACTACATTGGCAAGCAGGCTGAAAGAGGCGTTGACCCAATGGAATGTGTTGCAATGGGGGCTGCTGTCCAGGCAGGAGTGCTTGCAGGAGAAGTAAAGGACATTCTGCTGCTTGATGTAACTCCATTAAGCCTCGGCATTGAGACTTTAGGAAGTGTTTTTACAAAATTGATTGAAAGGAACACAACAATACCGACAAAAAAAGCGCAGGTTTTCAGCACAGCCGCTGACAACCAAACTGCTGTCACGATAAGAGTCGGGCAGGGCGAGCGCCCGATGTTTGCGGACAACAAAGTGCTTGGGCAATTTGACTTGGTCGGAATCCCGCCTGCGCCGAGAGGCATACCGCAGATCGAAGTTACATTTGACATTGACGCAAATGGAATACTGCATGTGAATGCGAAAGACTTGGGTACAGGAAAGGAGCAAAGCATCAGGATAACTGCTGCACAGAAATTAAGCGAGGAAGATATCGAAAGGATGAAGAAGCAGGCAGAGCAGTTTGCCGATGTTGACAGGAAGAAGAAGGAAGAGATTGAAACTATCAACAAGGCGGACGAGCTGGTTTACAGGTCTGAAAGCTTATTCAAGGACTTTGAAGGCAAAGTCTCTAGCAAAGAACTGGAAGAGGTCAAGGGCAAAGTGCTGGAACTGAAGGAACTGATGAAGCCGCAGCAGAAAGATGTTGAAGCAATCAAAAGAAAATTGGACGAAATTGAATCGCTTATTCAAAAGCTTTCAACCGAGCTTTACCAGAAAGCAGGGCAGCAGTACAGAGAAACCCACAAGGGCCAGGAAAGCGAGGAAACTGAACATCCGCATTCCCACAAGCCTGATGATGACAATGTTGTTGATGCTGACTATGAAGTGAAAGATGAAGGTAAGAAAAAGAAGAGATAACAGCACCCATATAGCATGGTTTGCTGATGGGAAAACACATTTAGAGATAGAGCAAGTAAGGAGGAAAATGCAGCCAGATTTGGTTTTAAAAGAATGGTCGGATCCGGAAGATTTCTTTAATCTTCTCAATTCAATAAAGTAATATGAAAACCCCCACAAAAGAGGAGTGCCTAAAAATATTGAAAAGGAATATGGAGTTAAAAAAACAGACATAATAACGCCATAAAAAATTCAATATAAAATCTTACCCCTACTTTTTGTGAAAAATAGAAAGATTTATAAAAAAGTAGGTATAATCACACACTATGGCAACCATAAAGAGGCGGAAGATAGGAAAGCAAGTGTATTTCTATGTTGAGCACAGCTTTAAGGCAGGCAAAAAAGTGAAAGTGCTGAGCAGGTATATCGGCAAAAAAATTCCTTATAACATAGATGAGATAAAAGATGATTTGGAATATGAATGCATGAAATTAAAAATATTAAGCAAGCTGAAAAGCATCAAATCCAGTTATCAAAGAGAGCGGAGCAAGATTCCAAAGGCTGAAAAAGAAAAATTAATTGAGGATTTTCTTGTGTATTTTATTTACGATTCAAGCAAAATTGAAGGCAGCAGCCTGTCGCTTAATGACACAAAGGGGCTTTTCCTGCACAATATAACTCCAAAAAACAAGCCAATAAAGGAAGTAAGGGAAGCAGAAGGCTACAGAGAGGCATTTTACTCAATGCTGAACTTCAAAGGCCGGCTTAGCCTTGAAATTGTTAAAAGATGGCATTTAATGATGTTCAAAGGCACAATGGATTACATTGCAGGCAAAATAAGAATGCATAAGATAATTGCCACGGGAAGCAGGACGGTTTTTCCATATTCTGAAGATGTTTCAAAACTGCTAAAGGAGTTCTTTGGCTGGTATAAGAAAGAGGAGAAAAAGCTAAATCCTGTGGAGTTGGCCGCATTAGCACACCTGAAATTTGTTTCAATACACCCATTTTCTGATGGGAATGGCAGGATAAGCAGGCTTCTGGCAAATTATATCTTAAATAAGAACGATTACCCACTGATTAATACAAAGTTTGGCGACAGAATGGCATATTATAAAAGCCTTGAAACCAGCCAACTTAACGAAAAGCCAAAATATTTTGTCAGATATTTTTTGAAAAGATACCTAAAGGCAAATTACCGATATTCGCAAGAAAAAACTTAAAATTTATGAATGAAATGACAATTCCCACAAAACAGGAATGCTTAAAGCTCTTAAATAAAAATAAAACCCCCTTTAAGATAATCAAGCATACTAAAACAGTGTGCAAAATTGCAGAGGATATTGCAGACAAACTTATACGGAAAGGGGTTAAGTTAAACAAAAGATTGGTTGTAGCGGCAGCTTTGCTTCATGACATAGAAAAGGCCAAACCGAGACATGTTGTAAAAGGCACAATGCTGTTAAAAAAGCTGGGCTATCCTGAAGTTGCCGACGTAATTAAAAAACACAGCTTATATAAACTAGGGCAAAAAAATAGGCGGCCAAACACATTCGAGGAAAAAATTGTTTTTTATGCCGACAAAAGGGCAAAAGGCAATAAAATTGTAAGTTTGGAGAAAAGGTTTAAAGCACTAGAAAAACATTATAAAGTTAACCTAAGCAAAGAATTAATATTCACAAAAAAAATAGAGAAAGGGTTATTGGGAAATGAAAAGTTATAATTTAATTTTTAATAAAATCAATAAACAACTCAATAAAAAATAAAATCAAAATACTGCGAACGAAGTGAGTGGTTTTAAGATTTAATAAAAATCTGTGATTAAATTGATCCACAAAAACACTCCATTAAAAGAGGTCTTGAAATTAGCTGCGCCGTGCAGATGCGATTCGTGCAACCATGGCTGCAAATACGGCTCCGGCTCTCTTGCAGGAGATGATGCAAAGCATATTGCAAAATTTCTGGGCATTTCGGAAGAAGAGCTGAAAAAGGGTTTTTTGGAGGAAGCTGAACTTTTCAATAAAAAATTATTGAGGCCGAAATTAATAAAAAAGAGCAACAAGCCATATGGCAGATGCATGTTTTTTGACGACGAAAAAGGCTGCACAATTCATGAGGTAAAGCCTTTGGAATGCAAAACATCAATGCAATGCAAGGATTATGGTGAAGAGCTAAGCGTATGGTTCATGATCAACCATGTTGTTGATGCAAGCGATGCAGAAAGTTTAAGGCAGTATGCGCAATACCTAAAAAGCGGCGGAAAACTGATGCAGGGAGCTTCGCTGGAAGAGCTAGTTCCTGACAGGGAAAAATTGAAGAAAATTTTGAACTACGAGATTTTATAGCATGGCAAAAGAAAAAGATTATTATAAACTATTGGGAGTAGGCAAGAATGCCACAAAGGAAGAAATCAAAGCGGCTTATAAAAGATTAGCCAAGCAGTATCACCCCGATCTGAACAAAAGTCCAGATGCAACCGAGAAATTCAAGGAAATAAACGAGGCTGCTGCCGTGCTTGGGGATGAGCAGAAGAAAGCCCAGTATGATCAGCATGGAACAACTGCCGAGCAGTTTGGCGGCGGGTTTGGGGGCTTTGACTTCTCTGATTTCATGTCGGACGTTGGGGGTTTTGGATTTGACTTTGACAGGATTTTCGAGAATTTTTTTGGCGGAGGCGGAGGCAGAGCAAGGAGAAGGCAGCGCGGCTCGGATTTAAGGTATGATTTGGAGATTGAGCTGGAAGATGCCGCCTTTGGAGCAGCGAAAACAATAAGCGTGCAGAGGCTTGAGGAATGCGGGAAATGCAATGGAACAGGGGCAGAGAGCAAGTCAGATATTGTAAATTGCCCTGAGTGTGGTGGAAGAGGTGTGACAACTCGCACGCAAAGAACGCCTTTTGGTCTGTTTTCAACAACAACAACCTGCAGGAAATGCAGAGGCCAGGGTAAATACATAAAGAATGAATGCCCGGAATGCGGCGGCAAGGGAGTTGTCAGAAAAACAAGGGATATAGAAATAAAGATTCCTGCAGGGGCAACTGACGGGACTAACTTAAGAGTTCAGGGGGAAGGCGGGTCAGGTGAAGATGGGACAGCTACCGGAGATTTATACATCGTGATTCGTGTAAAACCGCATAAAGTATTTGAAAGGCACGGCAATGATGTTTATGTGAAAATGCCTGTTTTCTTCACAATAGCCGCCATAGGAGGCTCGATTGAGGTTCCGACTTTAAAAGGGAAAGCAAGCCTGAAAATTCCTGCAGGCACCCAAAGCAATACTGTTTTCAGGATGAAAGGCTTGGGAATTCCTGACTTGCACAGCCATCATGTTGGAGACCAGCACGTTGAAGTTCATGTTACTGTTCCTGAAAAATTAAACAAAAAACAAAGGCAATTATTGGAAGATTTTGAGAAGGAAAGCAAGGACAAAGGATTTTTGAAGGGAATGTTTGGCTAAACCAGATTTTTCTCAATATATTCTTCGATTTCTTTCTTTTTCTCGATATTTAAACCAAAAGATTTATATATATTAATACTTACTTAATAAGTGATTAATAATGATTATATCTGACCATGCTAATAAAGAAATGCTGCACTCAGGAATCAGTGAAGAAGAGGTCCAACAATGCCTGAAGCATGGCGAGCTTGAGATAAGACAGGTTATCAAGGGCGAGACAAGATACGGCAAGAAGCTTGTACTTAAGGATAAAACTATTATAATTATTTACACTCTGCGTAAAGACGAGGAAAGGGTAATCACTGCGTATGTTATACGGAGGAAAAAACAATGGTAGAGAACGAGGAAGAGGGTATATTTTGTGCTAAATGCAACGTAAAAATGAAACTTGGAGTAATCCCAAAATACGATTACGAGGAAGGCTATACTTTGCATAATGTAAAAGCATACAAATGCCAGAAATGCAATAATGTTTTTTTTACGGAAGAGCAGGCTCACGAAATGGAAGCACGCACTTCAGAATTAAAAGAACGTGAATTTGGCTTTGAGAGAAAGGTTGCAGTAAGCGGCAAAAGCCTTATTGTAGGAATACCGGTAGAATTGGCTGAGCATCTGCATATAAAAAAGGGCCAAAAAGTGAAAATTGTTCCAATTGCAAAAGAAGGATTTATGATCAGAAAAACTAATTAAGATTGAATGCTATGAAACAGGAAAGCATATTCGTGGGATATTTGCTTGCTACAGCCTAGAGTAAATCTTTTTTATCCTTTTTACGCCATTAATTTTCTTGATGTAGCTTTCAATCTCCTTTGGAACCAGCTCTTGCCAATCTTGGCCGCTGACAATCCTGTTTCTTATTATCGTGCTGCTTATCCCCCTTATCAATTTGATTTTTTTCACTTTGGAATCAAATTTCTTGAAGCACCTTAATGTCCATGGGTTGCCGGAATATACAAAATCATATCTTGGCAGGTGTTTTTTGATATACTCAACCCATTTTTTGTCATTGTACAAGTCAGGCACGGGATATATCTTGTAGTTCTTTATCTTGTTCTTTTTTAAAGCATTAACTATCATCTGTTTTCTCTCATTATAGGAAAAAGGATTTTCCAAAGTGTTTTTTTCCCGGGAGCTTCCGATGGCTATTGCAACTTCATCAGCCTCTTTCAGGACTTTTTTTATATCAACAAGATGCGCATTATGAAAAGGCTGGAACCTGCCGATGAAAAGAGCGCGTTTCATAAAGGAATAGAACCTACACTAATTTAAAAGCTTTGTCAAAAAAGTCACTAACTTTTAAGAGTGTGTACTAATTTTTTTAAGGTATACTGATTAGTTGCGCAACAACCCCCCACTATGTTTATGTTGAAGCCTCGAGTTATTGCACTAACCAACTTAACGTATTCTCCCGCAGGAATTGCTTGTAGCTTTTTGAGTTCACCATACTTCTTTGGATTTCTTTCTGAAGAGGCGTTCGGATGAATACCAACAATTTTTTTGACGGTGCCAGATGACAATGAACCTAAGACTTCTCCGGTGAGTTGGGGTGAATTACAACTGATGCCTATCCCAATCGGGCTGTAGAGCCTTTGCCTATCTATTTTTTCGTACAACTGATAGACCGCGTCTTCAAATGGAATTTTAACAATTTTATCATGCTCATCTTTTTCCGTGAGGTTGCCATCCTCATCAACGCAAAAGTAGATTAAATAACCTTTAGAAGGATGTATTGCCGAAAAAGTATGTGACTTTATGTCATACGAAGGGCATACCAAGTCTGTATTGAATTTGTTTCTTAAAGACACATCCAATGTGTTTCCTAGATATTCAACTGTCTCGGCCTTTTGACGATATTTTATTCTTTCAGATATGTTTAATGATTCGTGCGCTGTTTTGAATGCCTTTGCAGCACCTAGTGCACCCTTCAGTGAAGGTACAGTCTCAAACATGATGTAATCCACTTCCTTCCCGAATCTCACAGCGGCAAAGGTTTGCGGCAAATACCTGTTATCAACATCGATTGGTGTGTCCTCGCCACGATAACAATCAAAAGGAGGGCCTATTGTCATAGAAAGAAAAGTATTTTCATGATGTCTTTTGCTCTGCTGCAAAGCATCTTTGCACGCATTAATCGAATCCAAGCAAAGATCAAGTCCCATTCCTGCAAGTGCTGAATTAAACGCCTTTTCTAAAGATGCTGCGTGTAAGTTGGGATATGAAAGTCTAAACGAAGGAGTGACTAAAACCATAGTTTCCTCAGAAGGAACACTATCAAGGTAGTCAAGCGCTATCTGCCTGAGATACTCTCGTCCTTGAGGTGTAAGCAATGCAGAACCATCAGCGCCGAGGTGGTAGTTCGTTGGGACATTTCTCAGTGCCTGCTGGTTTTTTGTTATATCAAGTCCAAATCTTCTCATTACTTCAGTACCATATGGTCCGCTCAAGAATATTGTCTTGCCGCTGTTCAATATTTCTTCCAATCTTCCCATTTAAACACACAATCATTAAATACATTTTGTTTAAATAAACTCGTGAAAGATTTATTCCAATAAGAATAAATTGTCAAGATGCATATTCTTTATTTCACCAAGTCACAATTTAGAATTTGTTAAACAGATTGTTAACCATAAAAATCTGGGAGGTTAATGTGTAGTTTACCACGTTTTTCATCATATTTGCCAATAGGATTAGATGTATCCCCCTTCCTCCAAATAAGTATATTTGTTGGTAGATGGTAAGCAGATTGTATGTACGCATCAATTGGAATTGGAATGGCACTTGTATAATTTGGATCATAGACTAAACGATTCTCATCAACAACAACATGATGATAATGGACTAAGGCTCCGCTTTCGTGAACTAAAGTGTCGATTGAGTTGATTACCAGTACGACACCCTTTTTCCCTATACCTTTAAAATCCTCTAACAGACGACTTGCACGATTTTCACATCCATTAAAGAAAGCCATCCCCCTAGATTTCAATTCCTGGACTGATCTATGGTACTTTTGATAATGTTCAATTGCTAAAGCATTAATTCTTAATTCAAAATCAGACTTCATTGTTTTTTAATTCCAAACCAATTATTTAAAAACCCTTCTGACAAAAATATTCCTATAGGAATAATTGTTTATAGTATATATTCATTAAAACTTCGCTTGAGTTTCGCACTTTTGCTTATGAAGGGAAAAAAGCTCGTAGGTAAATACTGAAATTTGCCAAAATTTTGTTTATAAATAAGATGTATCATTATGAATCCTGTTTATCGTCGAGACCTTCAACCCTTTATAAATGATTTTCAGAAACTCAAGAACTTCGAAAATCTTTTTAAACAATCCAAATATTCGGATTCTGTGATTAAAACAGTCATTTTCGACCTTGGAAGGGTCATAGTGAATATTGACAAAGCCAAGCGCTCAGAAAAATTGGTAAAAAACAGCGGCAAATCCGCTGAATTCATAGAAGAATATCTGGGAGATTTTTCTCCGGTGGTGAAAGAATTCGGGAAAGGCAGGATAACTCCGCGCCAGTTTTATGAAAAAGTGTCCCACGAACTAAATCTCAAAATGGGTTTAAATGAATTTAAAGCTTCATGGTGTAACATTTTCGCCTTGAACGATGGCGTAGCAGATATAATTAAAAAATTAAAGAAAGAAAATTACAGGTTAGTGCTGCTTTCGAATGTGGATGTGTGGCACTGGGAATACATAAAAAACAAATTTAACGTACTTGATGAGTTTGATGATTATGCTTTATCATACAGATTGGGCTGTATGAAGCCAAATCCATTTATTTTCCTGGATGCGTTGAAAAAATCAAAAACATCGCCTTGGAATTGCATGTACTTTGACGACATTGCGAGATTCATTTACGTGGCAAGATTATTTGGGATAAAATCGTTTCAATACAAAAGTGTTGAAAAATTAATTAAAGATTTGAAAAATACAAATGTTTTATCAAAAACTTTATAAATAAAATCAGTATACTTTTTCCATGGACGTAGCAATTCTTTATTCCGGCGGAAAGGACAGCACTTTCGCGATTCAGCACGCAAAGCAGAAATGTTGGAATATAAGATACCTTGTTTCTGTGAAGCCGACAAGAAAGGACTGCTTTTTGTATCATTTTGCGACTGTTGAGCAGACGATAGACCTGGCAAAAATGATGCAGATTCCTCATTTTTACGTGAAATGCAGGGTAGCCGATCCGGTAAAGGAAGCAAATATTGTAAAAGATGTTGTTGAAAGGCAGCAGAAAAAGATGAAGATTGATGCCATGGTGCTCGGCGGCACAGGACTTCAGGAAACCCAGCTTAAGAGCATACAGAATGCCTTAAGGCCTATGGGAATTGATGTATTTGCCAGCCATGCGGGAGAAGAGCATGATTTGGTTATGGAAGAGATGCTGAAGAATGGCTATGAAATTCTTGTTACTCAAATTGCCTCTGACGGATTGAAAGACTGGCTCGGGAAGAGGATAACAAAGGAGAATTTCTATCAGTTAAGAAAGGATTCCATCAAATATGGTTTCCATATAGGTTTTGAAGGCGGCTATGCGGACACTTTAGTGACAGACTGCCCAATGTTCAATAAGCGGTTAGTCGTAGAAGATATGTCTGTCATATTTGAAGACAGCTACAGCGGGCATGTAGTGATAAACAAGTGCAGGATGGAAGACAAGGCAACCCCAAAAATACGAAGCCAGAGAAGCATATTCACCAGTTTTCTGAGATAGGTTTAGTTCAAAAGATTTAAAAAATAGACATAGAATCCATAAATTGATGGATAAGTCAAGAATACGAGAAGGAGTGAGGGCTATTTCTAAATTATACGCCCTGCAAACTGAAGTTTATGGGGCTTACTTGGAGATTAAACAAGATTTTAGAAAGATGGGCATTGATTTTAATCATGAACAGGATTTCAGAAATATTGCAACACTAATAGGGGGTTTTTTAAAAAAATCCGTTAATTACATAGTTCATGCACCAGAAGTTTACAGGGCAATGGAAAGGCAGTATAGTGACGTACTTGAAGAAATTCTTGATGATTTACAAAAACAAAAAGTAAATCAAACTGGAAATGCTGAATTGGAAAATCGTGTAACACACTAAATTTATATTTCTAATGTAATTTCTTGTTCTTGAACATTTTCCCGATAGAAAAGCTTCCCGGGCCATTGACAAGGATAACAAACAGTCCTGCCAACAGTATCAGAACAAACTCGTAGCCGCCTTTTGAAACTGAGAATCCATTCTTCAGGTGCACCACGAAGAGTGCCACTAGCATGTCTATAATCAGCAGCAGAGAGCTTAATCTGGACAATACTCCAAGGATTAACAGAACACCTCCAAAAAACTCAACAACAGAAACTATAAGTGCCGAGTAAATCGGCAGCGGGATTCCGATTGAAGTGAAGAACCCAACTGTGCCCTTAAAGCCGCCCGGGGCAAATAGCTTCATGTAGCCGTGGTAAACAAATATTATTCCAAGAACTAATCTTAAAATGGTTAATGAAAATTTGCTTAAATTATTGTTGTTTGCCATTTTACAAATTATTACATATCCAAACTATGCCCAATTATATGTGCTATAGTAGTAAACCCCGAGTCACCACTTATCCTAATTTCCGGAAATGCATCTTCAATATTAATTTTTTTTTGAGCTGCTACTGTTTGTGCCGAGTAATAACATATTCCTTGACCATCATCTCTGATTATGCCTAGGAAATAAGGCGGTGGCAGTCTGTTTGGAATTCCATTCATTCCCACATCAGCCAATAATTCTAACATACCTCTTCCTGACTTGATTAAACCGCTGCTAAACCCTTTTTCAGACGCTGCTAGATAGCCATATTTTTTAATTTCACTCATTTTTTATATCAACAAAACAACCAATATCAATACTGAAGCTATGCTTGAGGCAACGCAGTACTCGCACCATTTCCTGAGCACAAAGGCCTGCACTCCGGTTAAATAAACTGAAAATAAAACCGAGGCAATGCCTGAACCCACTATAACATAGTAAAACAGAATGCCTTTAAAAATATTTTGGTTTAAAAGCATTGAAATTCCGTACACAAATATCAAAACATAGTAAAGCATGCCCGGGACTGTGTTTTCTATGCCGAATGTTCTGCCGTATTTGCTTGTGACAACAGCGTCGCAGTCCCGCCCTATGGCACAGTACATGTGTTTGCCATGCTTTTTAGTGTAGTAAATGTAAAAGGAAACTGCAAACCCTATCAATGAAAGTATTATCAAGTAAATGTAGTTCATTTTTTTATTTTAGAGCTTTTGTAGACATTTGGCATGTAGGGGCTTATTCTTACCACATCTGCCCTGATGCCGCTTTTCTTTAATTCGTCCTCAACGTCCTGATTGTGAATTTTTTGGTCGTAGCCGAGGCATATCACATCTGGCTTTATCTCTTTTATTATATTAAATATGTTTCCTTGATTGCCCAAAACAGCCTCGTCAACAATTTTAAGCGTTCTTACTGCTTCCAGCCTTTCCCCCTCGTTATGCATGGGCTTCCTGCCCTTGAAAGCTTCTGAATTGTCGTCTCTTGCAACAACAACAATCAATCTGTCGCCGTATTTCTTTGCCTCAGAAAGGTAAAACAAATGCCCCGGGTGGATAATGTCAAAAGTGCCCGCGCACATTACCTTTTTCATAAAAAGAGACAGATGAGGCTGATTTTAAAAAGGTTATTATGGGCTGCAAGTCTGTTTTTATTCTATCAATATTGCCGCCGCTATCACTGTAGTCCATAACCCGTCCTTGTTGCCTTCATCAGATTGGGTTATCTGTGTAGTTTTGAATATGTGTCCGCTTGTCTTGTAAATTTCCTCCCTTTCTTCCCATGCCTGGTCCGGGTCAAACTCTATGCCTAAGGTTGTCGCAAGCATTGTGGCAGCCAGGTCTTCCGCATAATCTCCTGCTTTCTTTGCCGTTTCCCCGAAAGAATGGTGCTCTGAAAGGTAACCGTAAATGTTTGGATCTGAAGGCACGGCAACGCCGATTGAAGATGCAATAAGCCTGTTCGGCTCATCAGTTTCGCTCCTTGCCATGACAACAAACACAATCTGGCCCGGCTTCAGGTATTCCAGCCCTTCCTCTTTTGGAATCATCTTACAATGAGGAGGCAGTATGCTTGAAACATAAACAAGATTGTATTTTTCTATTCCGGCACTTCTCAAAGCACTCTCAAAAGAAGCAAGCCTTTCCTTGTGTATTCCTATGCCCTTGGTAAGAAACATTTTTGTCGGAACCATTTAGTTCTTTGTAATGTAAAAACTATATAAAAACTTTTTCTTCGATTCATGGGTAAGACATATGTAATTTTAAAAACTTTATTTAAAAAGAAAGGAGGGTATAAGATTATTTCTTAATGGGCTCTTTAGAAAGTTTTTGGAAGTCTTTGATAGCAGTATCATATAGTTTAGATTTGTTTTTAAGAATCAATCTGAAAATGTAGCTAGCAATAATCCCTGAGAGAATAGGTATTAATAAAAGCACAAAAATTAAAGCTAGGATAATCCAAAGGTTTGCTCGAACAAATGGAAGTGGGAGAAGATTGTTGAAAAAATCTTTAATCCATTGACTAATATCATTTGGGATAAACCCTATAGTATACATAAATGCGATAACCCCCACAACTATGGACATTGAAGTTATGAATGTATCTTTATCTCGCTCTAACTTTAATTCGATTATCTTCGATTGAATTTCAAAATTTTTTGCTTCTTTATCCATGCAGACACAACACATTCTATATTTTATCCTATTGCCCAATGCCAAATCCTTGGTACAGCCCAGATTATACCCATAACGATTAAGAACAATATAAATAATCCGACAACCAAATATATTGCACGCCTTACTTGTCTTCCACTATACTCTAACAATTTAGCACTTTGTGTTTTAGCCATACTACCACCCCATTTAGATGTTATTGTCTATTATTTATAAACTTTATTTATAATTTGGTTCGATTTCTTAGCGATATGTCTATCCCTCATATAAAATGGGGCTGCCAGGATTCGAACCCGGGTCGGACCCAATATGGCAACCTTGGCGTTAGTCGCAAAGCGACAGTTGCGATGAGCAACGAATTTTTGGTCAAGCTTTTTGCGAACGCAAAAAGGTTGTCCCCAAGGGCCAATTCTACCTAGCTATACTACAGCCCCCTATCCTGAATGAGAAAACTATAGTATTTTAAAGACTTTTGCTAAGAGAAAGAAATCTTATGAGATATTAAATTTATTCAATAACTATAAATATTTATCGATAATCAATTTTTTGAACATTTATCTTTAAGTAAGTTTTTGTCTAAAATAAACCAAGGAAATTGTTTTCTTAAATCATAAGAGTAACCTTTAGCTGTTGAAGTTGTAGCCACCCAAATACCACATGACTTTAGGAGTTCAAGAGTTGGTATCAGGTCAGCATCTCCACTTATCAGTATACAAGCATCACATTCTTTATTTATAATAGAATGTTTTACCATATCAACTGAAATCAAGTTGTCTATACCTTTTTCTTTTATACTAACACTACCAATATAATCAGACCAATGAGATAAAACGATAGGTTTACAAATATCACACAAGCCTAAACTCGAGACTTCATTGTTCATAATACTAATAGCCTCTTTATTTGAAAGTCTTTGCAATTTTCTGGTTTTTACTTCAAAATTTGGATATTTTTTGACTTCATCAAGAAATTTCATATGACCATAATAAACATCTTCTCCACCTTGGATATTTGGTATAGAATTATAATACAAACTCCTTACCAATTCACAATTGAATTGATTACTAATCAACTGACTTACTTTATGTAGATTTATGCTACTTGGTCTTATAAAAGTAGCTTTTAGATTGTGATAAAAATTATTACCATCAAAAAACACTATTGCTTTTTTCTTTTCTAAGTTTTGCTTTTGCATTTAACTAACATAGAATATAGGTTATTTATAAACTTATATAGAACAATAAAGTATAAGGAAACCTAGCATTCCCCCACCGAAGTGAGGTCATACTAGGGACTTCATAAGGTTAAATTATGAGCGAGTATATTTAAAATTATCGGTTTACTCATGCTCATATAGCGATTGTAATATATACTTTCAAAAGTCACTTCCGTAATGGTTTGTAAGTGAAATATGCTCCTAAACTAAATGCTAAGCCGAGTAACAACATTAAAAATCCAACAAAGACTACCGCAATACCAGTACCTATAGCACTACCTGCTACAGCAAAATCATTAGTTTGACTTGCCGTAACTCTTGCTCCAAAAACAAGCATTGAAATTGGTAAAAGAAAAGAGAAGATTGCTGACAATAGCAAGCTTCTTCCCCATATCCTTCTAACTACATCTGCTCGATATGACCAATAAATAAACAATGCCCATATAATAAAAAATGAAAATCCGTATGAAGCAGAAGTTTTAGTAACATCTTGAACACCAATAAAAACATAGCCAAGCATTATGTACAGTAACATACTCGGAATAATTCCAGCAAGGATTCCATGAAGTATTTTTTTGCCTTTACCTTCTTCTTTAACTTTCTTTTTTTCCATCTTATTTTTACCTCTTACAAATTTTTCCATTATTCATTTTTTAACCAAAGCCGTGCAATCTAAGGGAGTTATCCTATTCTTCAATTCTTTTGGAGTTTCTTCACTACATTTTGATTCTGCTTCCCATTCAAAAGCATATTTATTCGACGTATATATAGTTTTCGCCTTCAAATAACCTAGCTATACTACAGCCCCGAAGTCAGACAGGATGCGCCCTCTATTTAAAAAAATACCTTATATTGATTGACAAATAAGAAATTAATTTATACTCAAATAAATTTCGCTGCCGCATGAAAGCAAGCGAAGATAAACTGCTAAGCTGGATTTATGTGCTCAGCATCATAACATTAGCTGCAATGGGCTTCATAGCCTACAGGCGCCATACAACATTCGTGATTGACGCTTCTTTCGGGATTTTTGTGATGAGTGTTGCTTACTATTTCCGTAAAAAAATAATTTTTTCGTGGGAAGGCGCTCTTGTAAGCACTCTTGGATTCATCTCCAACACTGCAGGCGCTGTAGGGATTTACGAGCTTTCCTACAATGGAATTGGATGGGACAAGGCGCTGCACATCATAAGCACAGCAGGCATCAGCATGCTTGTGTACAGCTTTATCGCGCATAAATCCAAAAAAAGGAAGGTTTTCTCAAAGCTTGGAATTGCGGTTGCCGCATTGCTGATTGTACAGGGCATTAGCGCGGTGAATGAAGTTACTGAGTTTATAGGAAGCAGGTACTTCGGGATAGCGCAGGGCATGTTCGGCATGACGAATGCCTTGAATCCCCAAAACAGCCAGTTTGAGCGCTTTGATATCCAGTGGGATTTGATTGCGAATCTTCTCGGCTCGGTTATTGGGCTTGGGTATATAGTTATAAAAAATAAGTTTGTTAAAATCAGTTATTAGTCGGCACGAACGATAAAACTACGGAAGGGGCACACTCAAAAAATTGAAATGTTTATATACTCAAATATAATTTATGTATATTTGGGGTATTTACTAATATGAGTCCAAAGTTTAATTTTAAATGGTCGGTCATTTGGATTATAATTCATTCTATTTCGCTTATTCTCCCAATATCCGTATAGTCTCTCTTTGCACTTTTATTATTAATTCCTTTATTTTCTTTAGCTGCTGTAAATCAATGTGGAGTGAACCCCATAGGTGGAAAGTTCCCTGCTTTCCCTTACAGTAGGATTGGTGATGTTCTTTTCAACGTCAAGAGTGTCAAATTGAGTAACCAAATCTTTATCCAAATCCAGTTTATTGTCATTTATCAAAGTAAGCAGGACAGTGATAGTGCATGCCTGATTCCTTGATTCATAGCCGTATTTTGCAAGGATAGCTAAAAAACAGTGATAAATCGCATAAAAGCCGACATTAAACGCCCAGTCATACACCTTTAACCTTTCAAGGGTCTGCACTACGCCATAATTATATTCAGATTTCTTAACGTGCTTTTGTGCCAAATCCGAATCGGGCTTTGTTTTTATCAGCCTTTTCGGATCTTTCAAACACCATTTCAAATGCTCATCTATTTGCGGCATTTTCTGACAACCTCAACATATTTTTCAGGATTATGGAATACAAGGCTTTCAGAGAGTATACTATAAAAAATCTTGTCTTCTTTATTCAGCAGAACATCCTTTTCACCTATATCTAAATATCTTATTGGCTTTTCAACTAATTCAGATTTTCTTATTTCATCCTTTATTTTTTTGATGTCACTGGATTTTTTAGTATCATGCACAAGTAAAACATCTATGTCGTTAAAATCTCTGGATTTTATAGACGAGCCAAAAACCAGCCCCATTTCAATGCTATCCTTGAATTTTTTCAGGCTATGGAATAAAACACTTAACCATTTAGGAAACTCTTTCTCTTCCAAACTCAACATATATTCCATAAATTTGATAGCCAGCTTGTTATCATATTCATAAGAAAAAAAGACTGAGTTGCCGATTTCCTCTTTAGTCAACAGTTTTTTGTCTGCTAAGATATTGCATAATTTATTTGCATGGGCATGATTAATGTTTAATATTCTGGCCAATTGCCTGGGGTTGTACCTATCCTTATAATGCTTAAACAGATATTTAGCTATCTGAATTTCAATCTTTGTGAATTGTATGTTATTAACAGCCATGTGTATTCTAGAAACATACATAATATATAAACTTTACTATTTTAACACGGACCCCAATATGCAAGCCAAAGACAAGATAATCAAATAAAACACTTAAGGCTAAATCTGAACAATGCCTGTGTTTTTCAGGCCTTCAACCCTGTACTTTTTTGAGGTTAAATTGTAAGTGCACCTGTAGGATTTCGTGAATTTGCCGTTGCACGTTATTTTTACCTCGTCCTTACGGCTGCATTTTTTGCTGATATTGCTGATGCTTGCCACCTTAGTGTCTTTTATGCATAATTGCTTGAGGAATTTAAGAGATTTATCCACATACATTATTTTTTTAGAGCCGTTTGGCATATCCAAACCCCTGACCAGCATCGAGCCTTTTTGGCTTGGCAGCTGCTTGTCAGCTGTTATTTTCGTAAGGTTAAGCCTGTAAGCGGAAAAGTCAAACATAAACTCCATTATTTTATAATTGCCGTCCAGAAAGGCTACATTTGAGCTTTTGTTGAATTTCTGGAATAAGTCGCTTGAGCCATTGACAAGTATTGACAGGTTTAAGGTAGCTGTATTGACAGAAGATTTGTTCCCTATCAGCATGTCAATGCTGTCGTCTATTCCGTCATTGTCCATGTCGTTTTCAGTAATATCATTCACAACTACATTAAAAATAGCTGAATCACTGAGAAAGCCGTCAGAAACTGTTGCCATGAATGTGTAATCCCCGCTGTCTGTGCTTGAGGTATTCCATTGAAAGACATTGTCGCCCGAATAGAATTTGGTTGAATTGATTGCGAAAGAAAGGGCATCCCCGTTGGGGTCTGAAGCTGAAAGAACCAGTATTATTTTGTCCTTCTCATTTGCTGTTATATTGCTTACTGGCTCCAAAACAGGCTTATTGTTTAGTCTAATTACAATTTTTTCAGCATTATTGCTTTCATCAGATTCCTCCACCACATCATCCAAATCAGCGATGGCGCTTATTTCAAAATCAGAAATACCTGTGAAATTGACTTGATAAGAGGACTCAGAACCTGCATTCAATATATTGAATACACTGCTCTTAAAAAACGTGATGTTGTCAAAGCTTTCAGTGAAAACATTGAAAGCGCGCTTTAGTCCGATATTTTTAAAATTGAATGTTACCGCCACATTGTTTATGCCGTAATGATAGCCGTCAGATACAATAATCTCTGTTTTCAAATCAGGGAGGCTCGGGCTGTCAAAATCATTGAAATTGTAGTATGATGTCGCGTAGGCATCATTTATTTTGTCCTCCAAAGCGCCATTATGGTGGACCTCTGCGTATTTTACGATAAAGGGCCCATTGAGCTTTTTATCGTAGATTTTTGAGCCGTTGATATTAAACTTGATTGTGCGCTCTCCGGCGCTGAGCGATTGGGACACGTTCCTCGTTTCCACCAAATTGTCAAATAAGTCGTATAACGCGATTAAAAAATCATAATCGCCGTCATCCATAATCTGCGCATCTGCATTGATTTGCAGCAAATCGTATTTGCCGTCATTGTCTGTGTCAATTCCGGTATCTGCAAAGCCTGAAATGTAAGAGCCTGAGGCAAAATCCCTGAAATCGTAGAATGCAGTTGCGGAATTTATTTTGAATATCTTTTTATTTAGCCTGAAAGAGGTTATATTGAAGCTGCCGGTGTAATGGGTATCTTTTATTGCTTCGCTGTCAAAATCAAATTCCAGGTCCTGAACAGAATCGGCTATTGAAATATTCTGTTTGGAAAAGATGACAGAGCCGTTGTACGCCAAGAATAACGCTGATTCGGATGTTAGATTAACAGAGGAGTTCAGGGTCAGATTAATCTTCAGTGTTTTGCCTTCTTTGAAGTCTTTTACACCAAGTATCTTAAATCTCCCTTCATAATTCCGGTAAATTTGAGTCTGTATATTGTCCTTCCTGTACTTAAGGCTGTAGGTTGAGCTGTATATTTTAATGCTGTAATTAAACTGTGCCTGGGTGAGAAAAATTGAGTCAAACGTTATGTTTATTTTGTTAGTGCCTGAATTCAATGTCTTATTTGCCTCACTGGTGATAACTCCGCCACTGTCAAATAAATTTATTACAAAAATATAATTCCCGTTGCCATTGCTTGCTGTCAATTCAAAAACCAAAGTGTCGTTGATTCCATTATTGTCTTTGTCAATCATTGAGTCTGTAAAGCCAGTCACATCGAGTTCAGGGGAAGAAGCTGAAAAGCTGTACCTGGATATAAGCTCTTTAATGGAAATGGAATATGCTGACGGAATTAGAAGTAACAAGGCTAACACTACCACCCCTCTTTTCATTAAGAAAGCGAACTATGGTGGTTATAAAAAGATTTCTTTTTATCATATGCCGCGGATGTTACATCCCCCTGAATGCTTGGAAGGGTCAAGTTTTAGTGCAGCGTCCTGAAAGGAAAACTCAAAGTTGTCGGCACTAGAGTAAAAAGTGGGGGTCAGCTCGTTAAATACCGAAAAGTATTTAAGTACAAAAGTAAAATAGTTTTACTAGGTGATATATTATGGAAAAAGAAGTTCAGATAACAACAACTTCTCCCAAAGGGCAGGTTGTTATACCGCAGGAAATCCGAGAACAGATGAGCATAGAATCTGGAACAAAGTTTGCAGTATATGGTAGAGGAGATACTATAATCTTTAAAAGAGTAGAATTGCCAACTGTGAAAGATTTTGAAAAATTGGCTAAATTTGGCAGAACTTTTGCTGCAAGAAAGGGAATAAAAGAAAAAGATGTGCTAAAAGATGATTAGGGTATTGCCAGATACAAATATAATCATTTCATCAGTATTCTGGAGAGGAAATCCTTATGAAGTGGTTAGAAGAGGTATTCTTGGAGAGTATCAGCTTGTTATATCTGCTGAAATTCTGGATGAGGTTGTTGATAAGTTGAGAAATAAATTTAAGTTTCCAGAAGAAAATATACAGGAATTGATTGATATTCTTATGACTTATTGCCATATTGTTGATGTGACAAGCAAATTTGATGTTGTAAGAGACAAAAAAGACAACAAGATTATTCAATGTGCTTTTGATGGAAAAGCTGATTATATTGTTACAGGAGACCCTGATTTATTGGATTTGAAAGAATTTAAGGGAATTAAGATAATTAAAGCAAAGGAGTTTCTGGAAAAAATTAAGGAAAATATATAAATAGTGTCGTTAAATCATGTTCATGCTTGAACAAATAGGCATTCCTTATAAAGAGCCCAAATTCTTTTGCGTTATCCATTTATTAACAATGCTTTGTCTGGAAAGTCCAATCCAAAATTATTTCTCGAAAATCTAAATGCATTCAAAATGGACCTTATTAAAGCTGGCATTACTCGTGCTACTGTAGATGTGCTAATTAGAAATGCACAAATTATCTGCACTGCTCAAAAAGGCAAAAACCAAAAGATTAAGAAATTGAATTTGCACCAAAGAGTTCTAGCTTATGGTGCTCTTAATGATGACGAGAAAGCGGTAATTTCATACTCAATTGGCAAAGGGGGTGAGAAGATTCTACAAAAACTTATAAGCACGGATGAAGAATTTGATAGATTAGTTCAAAAATTTCGCAGGTACCCAAAAGACGTGCTTGCTTATTTAAGATTGAATATGTTAAGCATAATGACTGGTCGTAATCTTAGCCCCAGCGAGAAGCTGGACAGATTGCACCGATACCTTAGAGATTATTTTGAATTAATGTGCATTCTTGACAGAGAGGCTTTCCCAAGTACTGGCAATAAAGTTTACAATTATGTTCCAACTTATGTTCCAGACAACCTCAGCGATATGGGCTCCGACCCAAATATTGATGAAAAAATGAGAAGTGGAAGGGAAAAAATAGAAGTGACAAAAATGGATATGTTTGTCGAGTCAGAAGACCTGTTTTTTGAAATTTTTAGTAAAGGGTTAGTAGACAAAAAGGAAATTGTCATGAAAGTAGCATATTGGGTTTATAAGCACTTACCTTATGACTATAAGCGCCGTGGTGGTTTTTTCGGTGCTGTTTCAGTACCATTGGTTAGATTCAAGAGTCCTGACCCAACTGCAGTCTGCAGACACCAAGCATTGTTCACTCAAGTATTGAATCAAGCATTAGGTCTTACGAGCCGACTTTTAAAGTGTAATATGGATGGAGAATCACATGTGTGTAACCTAGTGAGGTTAGATTATCAATGGTATTTACTGGATGTAACTAATCCAATTTCCATTAAAGGCAAGGCTCATATATGTTTAGTTCCTGTACCTCAAAGAGACTTTGACCTTAACAAAAATACTTATGTTTGGAAAGTGACTCATGATAGAGGCGCAAGAACATATACAAGCCGAAGCAATATGTATTTTCGAATAAAATAATTTACGTTTGAAAAACGAGCCGACCTCCTAATAACATTTCTGCCGACAATTGAATATATCATTTATTCACCAACACGTTTATATATCTAAAATGCCTTCTCGTCTGGCATGGCTGAGAAAATCCAGTTTTTCCCATTGGACGCGACCTATAGGGTGCAGGACGGAAAGGCTGTCATAAACCTGTACGGAAGAACGGCTGATGGAAAGCAAATCTGCATTCTTGACAGCAATTTCGAGCCTTATTTTTACGTAATCCCAAAAGACAGCAGCAGTATAAGCGAAAAGCTGGAAAAACTGAGGGTTGAGAATGAAAATGAGGCTGCTTTTGTAACGAAAACAGAGACAGTGGCAAAGAAGTTTCTCGGAAAGGAGGTTTCTGCAATAAAAGTGTACACAAACCTTCCGGGCAGCGTTCCTGTAATCAGGGAAGTCATAAAAGGCTGGGAGATTGTTGATTCAACCCATGAGTTTGATATCCCTTTTGTAAGAAGGTACTTCATAGACAAGAATGTAACGCCTTTGGTACTGCACCAGGCAGAAGGCGAGTTCATAACCCAGAAATCAAGGGTAGCTGTTTTCAAGGCGGATAAAGTCGAGCAGCTCAGCACAGACACTCTGCACAACCCAAGAGTCCTTGCGTTTGACATCGAGACTTACAGCCCGTTTGACATGAGCATAGATGCTGAGAAAAATCCGATACTGATGCTTTCCTTTTACGGCGAAGGCTTCAGGAAAGTTTTTGTATGGAAAAGGTTCAGGACAGACATTGATTACATAGAGTTCGTTGAAAGCGAGTCAGATATCATCGAAAAATTCAAGGAAACAATTGAAAAATACAAGCCTGACATACTGACTGGCTATTTCTCAGACGGATTTGACCTGCCCTACATAAAGACCAGGGCCGACAAGCACAAGATAAAGCTAGACATAGGATTTGACTACAGCGAATTAAGGGTGAAGAGCGGCAGGGAAACAACAATCTCCATAAACGGCATTACACATCTTGACATATTCAAGTTTATCAAAAAAATCATTGGAAACACGCTTGAAACCACGACATATGACCTGAATGCTGTTGCATCGGAGCTGCTTGAAGAGAAAAAGCATGACGTCTCTCTGGCTGAGCTGCCGGACATTTGGGATAATAATCACGAGAACCTTGAGAAATTCTGCGAATACAACCTTAATGACTCCCTTCTCACATATAATCTGGCAGTGAAGATGCTCCCAACAATTATTGAGCTGGTAAAGATTGTGGGCATTCCGATTTATGACGTTAACAGGATGGGCTTCTCGCAGCTTGTTGAATGGTTCATAATGAAGCAGGCTCCCCAGTTTAATGAGATTGCCCCAAATAAGCCGCATTATAATGAAGTGCAGCAAAGAAGGCTCCATACCTACCAAGGCGCTTTTGTTTACGAGCCCAGGCCAGGATTGTACAAAGATATTGTTGTGTTTGACTTCAGAAGCCTGTACCCAACAATCCTAAGCTCGCATAATATAGGGCCCGACACGATGGATTGCGCTTGCTGCAGGGACACTGCAAAGGCTGCTCCTGACGAAAACGAAAGGCACTGGTTCTGCGACAAAAGAAAAGGGTTCATTCCCATATTGATAGAAGACCTTATCACAAGGAGGATGCGGATAAAGGAAATAATAAAGGAAGAGCAGGATGAGAAATTCATATTCCTTGACGCGAGGCAGACCAGCCTGAAGCTGCTGGCAAATTCGTTTTACGGCTATCTTGGATTCTTTGGCGCAAGATGGTACAGCATAGAATGCGCAAGAAGCATCACAGCATGGGGCAGGTTTTATATACATAAAGTCATTGATAAGGCAAAAAAAGAAGGGTTTATTGTCCTTTATAGCGACACTGACTCGGTTTTTTTAACTCTTGACGGCAAATCCAAAAAGGACGCAGAATCTTTTGCGGAGGAAATAAATCTTGAATTGCCGGGGCTTATGGAGCTTGAATATGAGGGGTTTTACCCAGCCGGAATTTTTGTTTCTGCCAAAATGGGCCCTTTTGGGGCAAAGAAAAAATATGCTTTGATCTCCGAGCAGGGAACATTAAAAATCAAGGGCTTTGAGACGGTGAGGAGAAACTGGTCTCTGATTGCAAAAGATGTCCAGGAGAAAGTTTTGGACATAATCCTAAGGGAGCATGCGACAGAAAAAGCTCTTGAATATGTTAAGAGCGTGGTTAACGACCTGAGGAACAAAAGAGTGCCCATGGAAAAAGTGGTCATACATACGCAGCTTCAGAAAGACATTCTGGACTATGCTGCAAAAGGCCCCCATGTTGCTGTCGCGCAGAGGCTGATAAACAGGGGAAAGTCCATCGGGGCTGGCTCGATTATAAAGTACGTTGTGACCCAGGGAAATGACATAATAAGAAACCGCTCAAAGCTTCCGGAAGAAGTGAAGGAAGGCGAGTACGACGCTGATTACTATATCAATAACCAGGTTATCCCAGCAGTTGAGAGGATTTTCAATGTCTTGGGCTATAAAAAAGAGGATATTCTTGAGATGAAGGAGCAGACGAAGTTAGAAGGGTTTTTTTGAATGTTACTATTAAGTAGTTAGAAAATAGAAAGGTTTAAATAGAGTTATGAAAACTAAATTCTAATGGTATTTTTTAATCTCGATGAGCGAGAGCAAGAAAGATTAGAAGAAGTAGTAGGAAAAGTTATTTCAGGAGCTAGGCATTATTTCCAAAGCAGAAGGGATACGCTAACGACAGACCCAAAGAACGGCAACGAGCAGACAAATCTAGACAATGTCGCAAAACGTATCATATTTCAAAACTTCGAAAATACGTCCCTATTCACAGAAGAGGGTAATAAATTTCTTCAACAAGAGTTAAGCGAATTAGTTATAAGCGACCCCGTAGATGGAAGCAGCTTAGTAAATTTAATGGGCCCTTATTCAAGCCCTACCAGTACATCTCTCATGAAAATAAGAAAAAACGGAGAACATTGGAGTGTAGTTGCAGCTGTTGTTGGTGATTTATGGAGAAAGCAAATCTATGGGATAGATGGGTTAGGGACATACAGACACAGATTTAACAATCCCCATTTTGGAATAGATGAGTTAGGGACATACAGACACAGATTTAACAATCCCAATTCTGATAAAAAAAGGTATATTCATCTCGAGTCAAGCGGAAGTGAAGCTATTTCGCTTGCTGCATACACACAAACTTCTCGTCGTGCAGAGATAGCTATTGAAATTTACAACCTTCTTCAATCAGGGAGGATAAAAAAGTTCATAAATGATGGTGGTGGACTTCATAATCTTAGAGTGGTTTCTAATAGCAAAGATGCATTGAGTTGCGCTGCTGAATTGCTTCCAAAGCAGTTATACGAACTCACTCCGGTTTTCCTTGCATTAAATGCTGGAGCTAAGGTAAGCAGAATGGATGGAAATGAACTTGAGGTTAATCCTTATATAAAGCAGACGGCAATTGTCGCACGAAATGATAACATCAGAGAAGCGCTGATTCAAATGCTGCAGCCAAGCTATGCGAGATTAGGCATATCACACCGGGAAGAAATTTCAATTAAAGAATAAGTTCTTGTTTTTTTAAAAATCCCAAACAGCAACTTTTAAATACTTCTAATGAAATTTGTATATTATTTAATATTATTTAATCTTATGGCTGGAAAAGAGGAGTTTGTGAGGTATGTGAGGAAGACGGGGACAAGTTTAGGGATAAATATACCTCTTGAGGTAGTCAAGATTCTCAATCTTAAGGAAAATGAGATAGTCAGGATTACAATTGAAAGTGTAAAAAAAGATGGCAAGCAAAGACGTTGAAAGGTATATAGACGAGCTGAAAGGCGCAAATGAAGCTGAATTCTATTCTTTAAAGGATGAGCTCATAAGCCTAAGCAGGTCTTCCAAGGTTTTTGAGAATTTTGAAAGAGAGCATATGGTTATAGGAAGGGAAGTGCTCCATGAGATGCAGGATTTAAGCTCGTTGGGCAAGATGAGGGAGCTGGCAGCGGAAATCAGCGGCAAAAAAAAGATAAATGAAAAGCTTCATATGCTGCACTCGACACTGGCAAAAGAGCCAATGGACGTTGTGCTGAACGTATTCCTGAACAAGGAAGAAACAAAGATAGACACAATAATAAACGAGCTGAATGATTTCAAGGCGAAGCTTGCAGAAATAAAAAAACACCACTTAAACTTATTGCCCAAAAGCCTTGACAACAAGATAAAGATTGAGAATAAGTACAATAATCACACCGAGCAGCTTCATTCAATACATAAAAAACAGAAAAAAGCCTTGGCTGGAGCAATAAAATTATTTTTAAAATTAACAAAGCGGCATATAAAAAGCCTACAAAAATTTAAATAAGCAGCTTAACTCATTCCGTAAAATGATTCAGAACTATGAAGCAACAAAGCTGGAGCCTGAAATAATTGACTTCTGGAATAAGAACAGGATTTATGAGAAAGCAAAAGAAAAAAACGCAGGCAAAAAAAAGTTCTACTTCCTGGACGGGCCGCCGTACACTTCAGGAAAAGTCCATCTCGGCACAGCATGGAACAAGGCATTGAAGGACAGCGTGCTGAGGTACAAAAGGATGCAGGGCTTTGACGTGTGGGACAGGGCGGGCTATGACATGCACGGGCTTCCGACAGAGCAGGCTGTTGAAAAGAATCTTGGGCTGAAAAGCAAGGACGAGATTCCGAATTACGGAATAGCTAATTTTGTGAATGCGTGCAGGGAATTTGCAATAACAAACATGGTTTCAATGAGCAATGACTTTAAAAGGATAGGCGTATGGATGGATTTTGAAAACGCGTACCAGTCAATACAAAACTCATACATGGAAGGCGAATGGTGGCTTATAAAAAAAGCGCATGAGAACGGCAGATTGTATGAAGGTGAAAAGACAATGCACTGGTGCGCATCATGCGCTACATCATTGGCAAAGCACGAGCTCATTTACGAAAGTATAACAGATTCATCAATTTTTGTCAAATTTCCTGTCAAAAACAAGCATAATGAATTTTTAATAATCTGGACAACAACTCCATGGACAATACCTTTCAACTTGGGAGTGATGGTTAATCCTAACCTTGAATACATAAAAGCAAAGGTCGGCGATGAAGTCTGGATAGTCGCAAAAGCATTATCGGCAAGCTTGATTAGCGGAGTAGCTGAAAAGCAATTTTCTGTTGTTGAGGAATTTAACGGTGATAAACTTCTTGGACTAGAGTATATCCATCCTTTTGAAAATGAAACGCACCAGTTTAAGGAGCTGAAAAGCAAGCATCCTAAAGTCCATACTATCGTGCTGAGCGAGGAGTATGTTGATACAAGCGCAGGCTCCGGACTGGTGCATATGGCGCCCGGATGCGGGCCTGAAGACTATGAAGTAGGACATAGAAACAATATACCTCCGTTTAACACTTTAACAGAAAGAGGTATTTTTGACGAGACAATCGGCATATTCAAAGGGCTTACCGCAAAAAAAGACGATAAAAAAATAACAGAATTTATACGAAAAAAAGGGCTGCTGATTGCAGAGACAAACATAGAGCATGACTATGCGCACTGCTGGCGCTGCAAAAATCTTGTGATTTTCAGGACAACAACTCAATGGTTCTTCAGGATTGAGGATTTGAAGGAGAAGATGAGGGAGCTCAACAAAGGCATAAAATGGGTTCCTGATTTTGCCGGCTCAAGAAATTTTGACAACTGGCTTGCCAACTTGAGAGATAATGGAATAACAAGGCAGAGATACTGGGGAACTCCGCTGCCAATATGGAAATGCAGGCAGTGCAAAGACTTTGCTGTTGTCGGCTCGATAGCTGAATTAAAAGATCTTGCCGGAAGAATCCCGGAAGACCTTCACAAGCCGTGGATTGACGAGGTAAAAATAAAATGCAAGTGCGGCAGCGTGAAAGAAAGAATTGCCGATGTGCTGGACGTATGGATAGATGCGGGCTCTGCATCATGGAACTGCCTGGACTACCCGAGAAGAAAAGATCTGTTTGAGAAGCTTTATCCAGCAGACTTTATTTTGGAGGGCATAGACCAAATCAGAGGCTGGTTTAATCTTCTGCTTGTTGCATCAATGGTTGCAATGAACAATGCTTCCTTCAAATCTGTTTACATGCACGGCTTCATCAATGATGCGCAGGGAAGGAAGATGAGCAAGTCACTTGGAAACTATATACTGCCGCAGGAAGTCATAATGGAATACGGAGCCGATACTTTAAGGCATTACATGATAGGAGGCACATCTCCCGGCATAGACATCAATTATAATTTTGACGACATGAAAGTCAAGCACAAGAATCTGACAGTGCTCTGGAATCTGCACAAATTCCTTATCGAGATGGCAAAAAACACCAGTGTGAACCCAAGCGAGCTGAAATACAGCAGCCTTAAGCCGGAAGCTGAGGAGCAGTATATCCTGTCAAAACTGAACTCAACAATTAAAAAAATGGCAGAAGTGTTTGAAGGCTGCAGGCTTAATGAGGCGCCATGGCTTGTTGAGGAATTATTTTTGGAGCTGAGCAGAACATATATACAATTGACAAGGGATAAGGCATCAATGGGAAGCGAAGAGGAAAAAAAGGCAGTAATTTACTCAGTGTTTAATGTTTTGCTGGAATCGCTGAAATTGCTCGCCCCGATTGCGCCGTTTGTGACAGAAGCGATGTACCAAAACTTAAGGCATGAATTCAGGCTGAAAGAGGAAAGCATCCATTTGTTTGATTGGCCAATGCACAAGGATGAGCTGATTGACGAAGAGCTTGAAGAAGCAATGATGGTAACAAGCGAGATTGTCCAGAGCGCGCTTGCCGTGAGGGAAAAGCTACAGCTTGGAGTCAGATGGCCGCTGAAAGAGATTGTGGTAGCTACAAAGAACGGGAACGCAGCCAAGGCAGTTGAAAGATTAAAAGAAGCCATCAAAAAACAAGTGAATGCGAAAAGGATAGGCATTGTTGAGGCAATGCCAAATCTTAGGGTAAAGATAAAAGCCGATTATTCGAAGATTGGGCCTGAATTCGGCGACCTTGCACCAAAGATAATAGCGCAGCTTACAATTGACAGCCCTGAAACCATTCTGAAGCGCATACAGGAGAAAGGCAAGTATTCTTTCAAGATTGACGGAGAGGAAGCAAGCATTACAAAAGAGCACCTGATTTTTACAAGAGAAGTTCCTCTGCCGTATGCGGAAGGCGCATTCAAAGACGGGTTTGTTTACCTTAATCGGGAGATAAATGACGAGTTAGAGGCAGAGGGATTTGCGCGGGAGATTATGAGGAGGGTGCAGGCTTTGAGGAAGAAGGCAGGGCTGCAGAAGTCTGACAGCATATCCCTTTTTATAAGAACTGACAGCGAGCTTAGGGAAATGCTGAGCGAGTGGACTTTGGTGATAAAGGAAAAAGTAGGCGCTTCGCAGTTCAGGATTTCAGACCTTGAGCCGAGCAAGAAGCACGCATTTGTGAGCAGGGAAAAAGTCAAAGGGAAAGAGTTTGAGATTGGGTTTGACAAAGTTTAGAGAAAGATAAACTAAGTGAATTGCTGTTGAATCGTTTTCTGAAAAGGTTTACAAGTAAAGTAAATTTGGAGTCCATTAATAAAAAGAGTGAAGCGATTTTGCAGTAAATTTATAAACTTCTTGCGATTCCAATTTATCATGGTTAAGCCAAAACATGAATTCAAGAGCGTGACGCCAGATTATGGATTCTCAAGTGATGTTGAAACAGAAGGAGATAAAAGAGTTAATTATATGCATGTCATTGCTCGTGGCTGTAAGTTAGATAATTTACAAAGAGTTATAAAACAACAACTGACAGTCGCTTATAAAGCAGATACTCCTCTTAAAGGGGGTAATAGGAATATCAGGTACATTGGCAGGATGCAAGGAGTTGAATATAAATTTTTATTAGAATACGGAGAATGTCCTACTGGAGATGGTGGTAATGGCCACAATATCGAGATTGAAACACCTTCAACAAGTGAGGATGGATTAAGTCCGATTATTGAGCGAGAAATGAGACAGTATGAGGCGGAGATGACTGCTGAAAGGCAGAGAATTAACGAATTCGTGAGAACACATTCTGTATCACGTTACTAAATAGGGTCTATCTTTGATTTGAATGTAACTCCCATTCTAGTATCCCTCAACCCTAATCCCTTTTATTCTTTGGAAATGCTCTTTATTTCGAGTTACAATAGTATTGCAATTTTTGGAGAGCATTGCTCCTGCGATTAGGCAATCCATTGCATCAATTTCTCTTCCTTGCCTTATTAAGTCGGCTGTTATTTTTGAAGCTGTAAAGGATGATTCCATATCAAAATGCAGTATATCAAAATTGCTTATTAATCTAATGAATTTTTCCATTTCATCGCGTGCGGGCTCTTTTTTTCTATATATCCCAAGCAAAACCTCAAAAATATTAATGCTTGTTGTGATAAGAGTATCTTCTTTTATTTCAGAGGCTTTATCAACTGCATACCTGTCATTTTTCAGAAAATCTATTAAAAATGTTGTGTCCAGGCATCTCATATTCCGCTTGTCCTCTTCAGAAGAGATTTAGTAAATTTCCTGCCAAAATCATCTATAGATTTTTTTATATCATCCGCTTCTTTGTCGCTCATATGCTTCCATAAGCCTGCACATTCCATTATGTTGCCTTTTTTAGGCACAATTCTCCTCAGCTCTTCTGAAAAGCTTTCCTTAGGCTTTTTATTTCTAACCAAAAGCTCGTATACATCATCCATTATGGATATTGTTTTTGTTCCCATCTTAATCTGTGTATGTGTATGTGTGTACATATATTTAAAACTTGTGGTTTTTGCATGACCCTACGGAAAACTATTTATACACCTTAATTATAAACCTTTCAGAGGTGATAAAATGGTTGAGGCAAACCTTCTTGTGACGCATGAGCCTTCACGTGCAGGCAGCGCGAAGGAAGAAGTTGAAAAGGCACTGAAAGCAATAAAGCAAAAAGCCAAATTTCTAAAGTCAGATGTTGACGGACTGTTTAAGCTAAGAGTTGGAAATGCTAAGAAGACAGTCAAGAGCTTGGGCAAGCTGAAAAGCAAGAAAGGCATGTTCGAGCACACTTTCTACTGGATTCCTATTGACAAATGGATAGCTACAAATGTTAAATCCATGCAGAAAGAAGTCAAGAAGCTGCAGAATGGCATCAAAAAAACGGAAAAGTGGAAGATGGACTTGCACAAGAGGCATTTTGACAGCATGCATTCTACCGAACTGATAATGAAGCTGACGGAAGTGATTGACAAGCCAAAAGTGGATTTGGAAAATCCGCAGAAGATAATGGAAGTGCAGATTATCGGCAAGAAAACTGGGTTGAGCCTGCTGAGCAAGGACGAAATTCTAAGTTTATAGTGCGAAAAACGGATTCGGAGTAGGAATGTTTTTATAGACTTTGAAGATATTCTAAGTGAATTAAGAATTGTCTCTCATACGAGGGGGAGGTGAGAAAGAATGAAAAAAATAATAATTGGTTTGTTGGTTCTATCTATTCTAGTATTATCTGTTGGACTAGTGACAGCAAAACAGCAATGTACAACAATACAAGATGGTGGATTAGAGGATAGTGTAGGAAATCCAATATCTATAGGATATGACCAATTCGGGTATAACTACCAAGCCCATATGTTTAATGGCAGATACTGTGATTATGACAGAGTAGCTGGTGGACCTTTTTGTGATGTAAATTTGATGATGAAGTGGAACGATGCTTGGTTGAGTAACCAAGATTGCGACAGTGATACAAAATTGGACAGGCATAATGGTTTCCCTACTTACATCGGTTCTGGAGCTTGGTTGACAAACCATGATACAGGTGTAAACGAGGACGGAAGTACATGGACTTACTTTGTCAAAATCATCGCAGTGCCCGCTGACGCGACAAAGGTCGGAGTAATCTGGTATGCGGCTGATAGTACAGAAATCGGACATGATATTTGGGGTTCATTCGCCGTTATCCAGCAGGTTGTAACAGGTAACCCTCCCGCTGACTTTATAACCGAAGATGGTTGGCCATTACCTGGTGATTACAATAGTCCAGCTGGTCCAGGATTTGGCAAGTGGTAAATTAAATTATTTTTTTCTTTTATTTTTTTTATTTTTAATCAAAACTTATTTATAGTTCTTATTTCTTAAATTCTTTTGGCATGAAGCAAAAGACAATTTCTAAAGACATCCCTCTTGCAGAAATAACATTAAGAAGATATGAAAAGCCGGCAAATTTAGGCGAGAGGGAACTGATAAGAAAACTTTGCCTATCGGTTGGGCTGCTGCAGCCAGGCGACTCAAGAGATGTTATTGTCGATATTCTTAATGTTTTGATTAAGGCAAAAAAAGAGCAGAATGATCTGACGAGCGACGAGATATGCGCCCGCGTTATTGAGGAAAGGAAAAGACTGAAGCTGGCAATGCTCGGCATCGCGTCTTCCAACATAAGAAGGCAGCTGAAAAGATTGAAGGACCTGCTGCTGATAGAAAAAAGGCTTAATGCGTACAGGATAACAGAGCGCAGCAGCCTGAACGAAATTTTTGAGGAGAAGATTGAGAAATTTTTATTGCCAAACATCAGCTCCAGGATTAAAGAGTATCTTAAAAAAATAGACGAATTGTAGAAATTCAGCTAATGTTTATGGAAAACTTTTATTTAAACTCGTCGTAAAAACGAAATGTTTATATATATCCTAGATTTTGTATTCGGTAGTTAAGACGTGGGGTTTAGCAATCGTCTTAAAATAATAAAATAAGAGGAGGTTAAGTCTAAAATGGCAGAAAAAGTAGCAAAAGTTGGAGTTAGAAAACAAGCAGGCTACCTTTATTTCGTGGACAAGCACGGAAACGTAGCCAGGGCCAAGATGTCCCGGGGCGGAAGAAAGAAAGGAAAAGCCAAGATTGAAGTTGTGGCTAAAGCTGGCGTAAAGAAAAAATCCGGCTACCTGTACTTCATCGACAAGAGCGGCGACATATCATGCGCCAAGATGTCCCGAGGCGGAAGAAGGAAGAAAAGGAGATAAATTCTTTTTTTTTATTTTTTTTATTTTGATTGGTGAATTATAATTTTCTGGAAGAAAGCTTTAAGAATAAGAAAGTATATCCTAGATGAATGACCAATGAGTCTACTTTAAGGGAAGAGATTAGTGACTTTTTAAGCTATTATGGCGATTCAGTTATAGAGCAAGCTCGCTCAAAATTAATTCAAATAACACGTTCTTATGGAGTTTATTTAATTTATAAAGAACTAGAGAGAGTAAGGCCAAAACTAGGTTACAAAGAGCGAATGGATTTGACATTGCACCATATTAAAAACGAAACTGAATTTTATAAGAGAATTACTGAACCAATTTTCAATGAAAAATAATTATTTTTTATTTTCAATTTCTAATAATTTTTTCAATGAGTAAATCGCAACTTCAATCTGCTTTTTATTCGGCTCTTGGGTTGTTATCTTCTGAAGCGCCAGGCCAGGCATTGAGATTAGCCTGAATAATGGATTTTTTTGGTGCTTATCGCTGGCTTTCAGTATTTCATATGATATGCCTGCGATGATTGGGATAAGGAGTACCCTAACAGGGAATAGTATGCCCTTCCTTGACCAAGCATTCAAAGCTGAGAAATTTGGATAATAAATCAAAATTATTGACGGCAGCAGGGAGAACACAAGAATGCTTATGGCAAATACTATGAACAAGAAAGATGTTCCGCATCTTGGGTGCAATGTTGTGAATTTCTTTACGTTTTTGAAATCAAGCTTCTTATTATTTTCATAGCAGTGTATTGCCTTGTGCTCTGCGCCGTGGTACTGAAACAGGATTTTTACGTCCTTCATGAACGATATTGTAGCAATATAAATTAAAAAGATTCCTATCCGTATCAATCCATCGACAAAATTAAACATGAACGGCCTTTTTTCCTCTGTAATCCCCGTAAGATGCGTCAAAAAATACGGCAGCGCTATAAAAAAGGCAATGACAAGCACTATGGAGACAAAAATCGTAATGGCAAGCTCGTTCCTGCTTATTTTCTCTTCTTTTTCGCCAATCTGCTCAGCCGACCACATCAATGATTTAACCCCGATGACAAGCATGTCGACAAGGTTCACAAACCCCCTTATGAACGGCAATTTCAGAAATTTGTATTTTTTCTTCGGGATTAAGCCTTTTTTGGTCACAATGCTTTTGTTTTTCCTGACAGCGACTACGTACTTGCCCGGGCCCCTAATCAGCACTCCTTCCATAACCGCCTGCCCGCCGACGCTGAGTTTTTTAGGATTCATTTTGATTTAGTGATTTTTGAATAATAAATAGTCTAATGTTTTGCCCGCTCTTTGGGGATGCTGGATTTCACCCTTTACATCATATTTTAAGGCTCTCGTGCGTGTGGCACCTACAAAACCGTAAGGGGATTTGCGCGGATCAACAATTCTCCTGCCGGAAGAAGTGTATCCTACAGTTATGTCTTCAGGATCAAACAATCCCTTACCTTCCGGAGGCTTTATGAAATTTATAACAATAACGTAATCGACATCCTTAAGCTCCTCGTCTATGCCTATCTCTGTTCTTCTGAAAACAAGACTGTGCCGATAATGCTCCATTAAGGTCCTCAACAACAAGCCACCATAACTGTCCTCTTCTCTGCTAGCAGAAGTAAGAACCATCCCCTTTTTATACAATGGCCGCAGTCCCTCAAACAAAGATGCCGCATTTCCGGAATTGCAGGTATCATTTATATACATAAAAGTAATGTTGGGCGGTATTAATTCTCTAAGCTCGTTATAGCTTAATAAAGATTTATTAGGTCTAATACCTGTTTCATCCCCATGTCCTTGATAAACCATTACAACTTTTGGGTCAACCTCTTGTGCATTTATTTCTTCAAAGATTAATGAAAGCATATTATACAGATAATCGCTTCCTAACCTGCCGTCTAAAGAATGAACCTTCATAGGGTCAAAAGTCAGTTCATTTAGGAGAAATTGTTTGAATATATTGATATTATTTAAGTGCCTGTTCTCATCTCCGTTTATTAGAATTGCATGAGTTCCGTTTCTGTCCATTACACGCAGCTACACAGAATAATTTATAAATCTTTATCTATTCAGCCTCAATTATGAAATGCCCCTACTGCAATTATGAGGAAACGCAGGTCATAGACACAAGAGAGACTGAAAATCTGGAAGCAACCAGAAGAAGAAGGGAGTGCCTAAAGTGCAGCAAAAGGTTCACGACATATGAGAGAGTTGAAGAGGCGGATATAATTGTTGTGAAAAAGGACGGCAGAAGGGAAAGGTTTGAGAGAAAAAAGCTTGTTGACGGCATACTGAAAGCGTGCGAGAAAAGGAACATACCGCTTGAGAAGATAGAGAAGATTGTTGACGAGGTCGAGTCTGATTTGAGGAAGAGGGATTCTGTGGAGGTAGAAAGCAAAGTGATTGGCGAGATAGCGATGAAGAAGCTCAAAACTTTGGACAAGATTGCCTACATAAGGTTTGCCTCTGTGTACAGGGAATTTGAAGACCTTGACAGGTTTGAGGAAGAGTTGGAAAAGCTGCAGAAAAAATGATTATTGGATTAACTGGCAAAAATGCAGCAGGCAAGGGTGAAGCTGCAAAATATATCGGGACAAAAGGGTTTGTATATTTCTCGCTTTCTGATGCTGTAAGGGAGGAGGCGACAAAAAGAAATTTAGAGCATTCAAGAGACAATCTGATTAAATTAGGGAATGAATTGAGGAAGAAGTATGGGGCAGATTACTTGGCTAAGCAGGTCAACGGCAAAATAAAACAACAATTAAAAATAAATAAAAATCAAAACTTCGTCATCGACAGCATAAGAAGCCCTTATGAAGCAAAGGAACTGATGAAAAACAGGGATTTTGCCCTTGTCGGGATAGATGCCCGGATTGAAATAAGGTTTAAAAGACTGCTTGACAGGAACAGGCTAGGAGATGCAAAAACTTTGGAGGATTTAAAGCAGCAGGAGCAAAGAGAAAATTTAAAAACTGATGCGAATCAGCAACTGGATAGGACGTTTGGGATGGCGGATAAGGTTATTGTTAATGACGGCTCGTTAAATGATTTATATAAAAAAATTGATAGTTTATTGAAAGAACTGAAATGGCAAGAGTAAGCTGGGAGCAGTATTTCATGAACATCGCAAAGGAGGCTGCAACCAGAAGCACATGCGACAGGAAGCATGTCGGAGCTGTGATTGTGAGGGACAGGACAATACTTTCAACAGGATACAACGGCAGCATAAGGGGAATGCCTCATTGCGATGAAGTCGGGCACCTGATGGAAAACGGCCATTGCGTTGCCACAATACATGCAGAGACAAATGCCATTCTTCAGGCTGCAAAAAACGGAGTGATGATAGACGGCGGGGAATTATTTATAACAGCAAGCCCCTGCTGGAGCTGCTTCAAGATGCTTGCAAATGCAGGAGTAAAAAAGGTCTATTACGGCGAATTTTACAGGGATGAGAGAATCTTTGATGTTGCAAAAAGGCTTGGGATTGAGCTGATAAGCATTCCGGTTGACCAGAAAGGGCTTTAATTGCCTATAAATTTTGAGTATAATGACTTTGCTTCCTTTTCGTCTTTCGCTTTGACTAAAACTCTTCCGTCGTTGAAAACAGTCAGTTTGCTGCCAAAATTTATGCAATAGCCGAAGTCTGTGAGTTTTCCTATTCTTTTTAGTTTATTTTTCAGTTCCAAGAAATTCTTAGAATTTCTGGGCACCGAAAATCTTTGATTTTCTAGTGCATTGAATTGTTTAGCATCAATATTTTTTGTCTTGATTTGATAAATATTGTTTCCGCATAATTTCACTATCCTTGATGATTTTTTGCCATTCAGGTATTCGAAGTCATTCTTCATGCAGCAGATGCAGTTTTTGTTCTTATTGACTTTAATTTTCAGCAATTCATTCTTCCATATGTCAAAAAATAAAAGATGTTTTTCATAAGGATTGTTCAGCAGTATTTTTACTGCCTCATCTGCCTGTATCGAGGAAATCAGATTGGTTATTGTGTTTAATACCCCTGTTGTTTCGCAAGTGCCCAATTGCGCCGCTTCTTTAAGGAAACATTTCAAGCATGGTGTTTTATTTGGTATAACATTGAAAACATATCCTTTGCTTCCGACGGCAGAAGAATAGATGAATGGGATATTATTTTTAATTGAGAAATCGTTAATTAAAAACCTCGTTTCCAAGTTATCAGTGCAGTCAAGGATTAAATCCGCATTTTTTTTATTTTTTATTTTTTTATTGCTGTTGTCAGTTGTTGGAATCAATCCGTTAATGTTTTTGCAATTCAAATCATCGATAAAAAAATTAATTTTAACATCGGAATTGATTTTAATTAAGTGCTCTTGGGCTGCCAAAGCTTTTGGCTTTCCTACATCGCTTTCATCAAACAAAGTCTGTCTTTGCAAATTTGACAGCTCAACAATGTCTCTGTCAATCAGAATTAAGTTTCCAATGCCGGCTCTTGCCATTAGCTGAGCAGAAACAGTGCCTAAAGCGCCTAGTCCAACTATAGCTATAGTGCTGTTTCTCAGCTTTGCCTGTCCTTTCTTTCCAATTTCCTTAAAGATTTCCTGGCGAATGTAGCGCATAATAGAAAGAACTTTGAGAAGATTTTAAAGGTTTTGGGAATGTCAACCGCTTGTTGCTTTCTTTGCCATTTACTGAGTTCTTATGGATTTTGTCAGAAAAGTCGCGAGGTTCGGGCGAAAATATTATAAATAGGCATAAATTAGCACAGTGAATGGTAAACTGTATAGATATTATAGTAACAGCAGAAAAGGAAGGGTATATGCCTGACCTGAGAGGATTGGCTAGTCGATCTCATCATAGTAGTTATGACATGAGTGTTAGGATATTTGAAATTTCTAGGTTTATCTCGGGCTATGAACAAATGTGGCATGATGTTAGAAATGCTGATTTTGAACAGCGACCACCCGAGTTTAGCGGTAGGCAACCGTTATATTTGGATGCACGGCGTACACAAAAGAATCCAAATGTTTCTGCTTCTGACTATTTGTATACGCTAAAAGAGTTTATGCGAAGATGGGCTGCCAGAAAACATGAAGGTTCTCCAGAGAAAGATTGGGACAGAATGCAAAAAGAGTTTGCTGATACATTGCTTAGATGAATATTAGCAGTTCTGAGCGATTGCGACTAATACATTTGTTATTAAACCATCAAACGAAAAATTCATCAGAAAGTGTTCTTCATCCCACGACTCATCACAACATTTATATATTAGAACTTAACAATTGTTAACTTATGCAAGAAACTATGCCGCAGGAGATAGAAGTCAGGTATATTCTGCCTGCGATAAGAAGAGAATTAGCTAGAATTTTCATACAGGAGCACAAGCTCAGCCAGAAAGAAGCAGCCAGGATGCTGGGCTTGACAGAAGCGGCCGTATCGCAATACCGGCATTCCAAGAGGGCAAAGGAAGTTGTGTTCAGCGGCAAGGTTGTCAATGAAATAAAAGCATCGGCAGATAAAATTCTGGCCCAAAAGGACAACAGGCAGAGAGTCATTGCCGAGATGTACAGGATAAGCGGCCTGACAAGCGTGAGGCAGATTTTATGCGATTTGCACAGGTCCCAATCAAAAGAACTGGAGCACTGCAATGTGTGCTTTGAAGAAGGGCTGGTACCGATAAAGACAAATTAAGTTTATTGATTTTTTTAGATAATATCAATGGCAAAGTGTAGTTAATGCGTTAGGAAAGACAAAATAACAATAACGAATAACATTAAATTCACATTCAATAAAACAATACCAAATCCAATATTGAAAAAATAAAATGGCACCATTAGCAGAGCAGGTTTTAGACAAGGACTACAGCAGGTATGGATTCCATGACAAGGAAGAATTCGTGTTTAAGGCAGAGAGGGGACTGTCAAAAAAAGTTGTAGAGCAGATTTCAAAAATAAAAAATGAGCCTAAATGGATGCTGGATTTCAGATTAAAATCACTGGAAGAATTCTACAAAAAGCCAATGCCGCAGTGGGGGGCAGATTTGAACACAATAGATTTTGACAGCATATTTTATTATTTAAGGCCGACAGACAGAAAAGGAGACACTTGGGAAGATGTTCCTGCCTACATCAAAAACACTTTCGATAAGCTGGGGATTCCGGAAGCAGAGCAGAAATTTTTAGGGGGCGTAGGGGCCCAGTATGATTCAGAAGTCGTGTATCATAAGATCAGGGAAGATCTGGAAAAGCAAGGAGTCATTTTTCTGGATATGGACGGCGGACTTCGCGAGTATCCTGAGATTGTTAAAAAATATTTTGCAACTGTCATCCCGTATAATGACAACAAACTGGCGGCGCTAAACAGCGCAGTCTGGAGCGGCGGCAGTTTTGTTTACGTTCCCAAAGGAGTCAAGGTTGATCTGCCCTTGCAGGCGTATTTCAGAATCAATGCCCAAAACATGGGGCAGTTCGAGAGAACTTTGATAATTGCAGAGCCCGGCTCGTCTGTGCACTATGTCGAGGGATGCTTTGTAAAAGGAACTCCGATAAAAACAGTAAACGGAACAAAAAAAATTGAGGATATAAAAGAAGGTGACGCAGTTCTGACACATACTGGTTCTTATAAAAAAGTTTACAAAACTCAAAAAAGAGAGCATACTGGGGTTTTATGCAAGATTAAATACTATGGTGATACAAGACAGCAAATAAAGATTACTGGCGGGCACCCTATATTAGCTGTTAAAAGAACAAAAGCAGAATACAAAAATACTGAGTGGGAGCCGGAATGGATTGAAGCAGCCAATATTCAAAAATATGATTATGCGGCAATGCCAATTGAAAGAACAGTCATATCCCGGGACTCGAGGTTTTTTTCGGTAAAAATTGGAAGGGGAAGACATCCTTCCAAAGACATCCAATTTAAGATAGAGACAGATAAAGACTTCTTTAGGCTGGTGGGTTATTATATGGCTGAGGGCAGCATTATAGGAGAATCCTATCTTTCGTTTACATTCAACAAAAATGAGAGGGAATATATTGATGATGTCAACCAACTGCTTGAGAAATTCTTTGGAAAGGCTCCCTTGGAATACAAGGAATATAAAAACGGGATTAGCTTGGTTTTGTGCAGCACTTTGGCAGCAAGATTTTTTAAGAATGAGTTTGGCAAAGGAGCTAAAAATAAATCATTGCCGAAATGGTTTGCTCTTGAAGCGCCAGAGAAGCAAATGGAATTCGTAAAAGGCTATTGGCGCGGAGATGGCAGTTTCATAAATAAAAGGTATTCTTGTGGAAACAAAATAATGTTCAGGATAAACACGATTTCTGAGGCGCTTGCAGAGCAAACAAGAGACATTTTGCTAAGATTGGATATATTTGCTTCAATAAATGTTTGGAAAAAAAATGCACCTAGGAATAATTCATTTGTAGTGTACATAGGCGGCTCTCATTTAGAGGCTTTCTCAAATATTGTCGGCTATAATATAAATGAATCTTTTGATGGGAATCTCATACTAAAGCAGGAAATTGTATCATACGCACAAATCACCAACAAGTATGCATTTGTTCCAATAAAAGAAATAATAAAAGAGCGTGTTAATGACTTAGAGGTGTACAATTTCAGTGTTGCACAGGATGAATCTTATGTTGCTAATGGAATTGTTGTCCATAATTGCACCGCCCCGGTTTATTCCTCCGATTCGCTGCATTCGGCGGTAGTTGAACTGATAGCATTGGAGGGCTCAAGGATACAGTACACCACAATACAGAACTGGAGCAACAATGTCTACAATCTTGTAACAAAAAGGGCATTCGCCCACAAGAATGCAACTGTCTTCTGGGTAGACGGCAATTTGGGCAGCAAAATAACTATGAAGTACCCAAGCATTTACCTGATTGGCGAAGGCGCAAGGGCTGAAATTTTAAGCGTTGCATTTGCAGGCAAAGGCCAGCACCAGGATGCAGGAGGCAAGGTGCTGCATTACGCCCCAAACACAAGCTCAAGGATAACCTCAAAATCAGTGAGCAAGGACGGAGGAAGGACAACTTACAGGGGACTGCTAAAGGTTGCAGAAGGCTGCGGGAATGTCAAATCGCATGTAACTTGTGATGCTTTGATATTGGACGAGAAATCCGCCTCTGACACAGTGCCTTACATGGAAATCAATGAAAAAAATGTTAATATCGAGCATGAAGCAACTGTCGGAAAAATAGGAGAAGAGCAGCTGTTTTACCTGATGTCAAGAGGCTTAAGCCAGGATCAGGCGATGACAATGGTTGTAAGCGGATTCATGGAGCCGTTCACAAAAGAGCTTCCTCTTGAGTATGCTATCGAGCTGAACAGACTGATAGCTTTGAATATGGAAGGCTCTGTAGGGTAAAAATAGGTGGTTCTTATGATTGTCAAACAAAATCTAGTCAGTAAAAACGCTATGGAAATCCTGAGTCATAGTGAGAGTAATTTTGCAGCTGTTAAGAAGAAAGAAGCTTTAAATATTTTTAAATCCATGCCAATGCCAAAGGAGAGAGATGAGGAATGGCGCTACACGGAAATAGAAAAATTAAATCTTGAAAATTTCGAACTGTTTGAATCAAAAACAAGAATAGATGCGACAAAGCTGAGCGAGGATTTAGTTGAGAAAGGGGTTATTTTGACTGATATAAACACGGCATTTGAAAAGTATCCGATTGCTAAAGAGTATTTTTTCAAGTCAACTTTGATTGGCAGGGACAAGTTTGTTGCATTGAGCGCCGCTTACTTTACCAATGGAATTTTTTTGTACGTGCCGAAGAATGTTGAGCTTGACGAGCCAATAAGGGCTATTTTTAAATTAGATGACAGGAACTGCATTTTGCATAATTTGATTATTGTCGAGCAAAACAGCAAAATAGATTTTATAGAAGAGTACTCTAACAAAGAAATTGAAAATGGGCAGTTAAATTGCTGTGTTACAGAAGTTTTTGCAAATGCAGATTCAAGAATAAATTTTTATCATTTAAATAATTTGACAAAAAATCTTTATAATTTCACAAACATTGTCGGAACTGAGGAAAGAAACGCTGAAATTAACTGGATTTCAGGATGCTTTGGAGGAAAGCTCAACAAGCTCAGGATCGACACTCACTTCAACGGTCAGGGCTCCCGATGCAGCAACATAGGAATATTTCTCGGCAAAGGAAAAGAGCACATTGACTTCACGACAAACATGCACCATAACAACCTAAACACTACAAATGACGTACTTGTGGACGGAATCCTGAAGGATGAATCAAGCTCTGTTTACAGGGGATTAATCAAAATCCCGAAAGAAGGCCAGAAGACAAACTCGTATCTTGCAAACCACATTTTAAAACTTGGAGATAAGACGCTGGCAAACAGCATCCCAAGCCTGAAAATAGACGCAAATGATGTTAAAGCGTCGCATGGCGCAACAATCGGACAGATTGACGAAGAGCATCTGTTTTACCTGATGTCAAGGGGCATGTCAAGAGCAGAAGCTGAAAAGCTGATTGTGGAAGGGTTCTTCGAGCCGGTGATACAGAAGATACCTTCTGAAGAATTAAAGGAGAAGATAAGGGAGATGGTGAGGGGGTAAGATGGTAATGAGAGAAACGTATGCGTTATTGATAAGTGGAAATGGACAGCATTTCACAGATGACATAAAAAATTTCCAGCTTTTTTTATTAGATGAATTAGATTTTAATCCAAAAAAAGTTAGGCTTTTGCTTGGCAGTAATGGAAATAATTACATTTTTGAGCAGACAGAATCTTTCTTTAAAGATGTAAAGAGTGATGGAACACATGATGTTGTTATTGCACACAGAGGTCATGGCGGCATAGGAAATTTTTCTCCAGTAGATGAAGTAGCATTTTCTCGAACACGCGAGGCAATAAGTTACGAGGAATTTGGTAAACTCATAAGTCACCATGGCGATTTTGTATTCATCAATGATTGCTGTTATTCAGGAAGCGTAATAAAGCCATTCAAGAAAATAGATTTATTGCCAAAAAATGGTTTAGTACTAGCATCCGCAAGGCCAGACGAGTATAGTCTTGGTGGCAATTATCAAAACCAATTAGTTGAAGCATTTAGAATTAGGAGGGAATATAGAAGACGAAAGCCTATTGAAGGAGAAGGCGACTTGGAGTATATGCGCCCTATAGTAGATCCAACGTGTAAAAAAGGTGAATATGTCGTTGGATATAGAAAAGTAAGCAAAACCATAAAAATTGTCCAACACCCAATGCGAAGCGGTAAAACTCTAGATCATTTATTATTCAAAGACAATAAGTAACCTGTAGAAATGCTCTCAACAAAAACAATCTTGGACATTGAAAGTATAAGAAAAGATTTCCCTATTTTACAGAGGAGAGTCCACGGAAAGCCTTTGGTTTACTTTGACAATGCCGCAACTTCCCAAAAGCCAAAACAAGTGATAGAAGCGATGGAATTTTATTATAAGAACTACAATGCAAACATTCACAGGAGCATCCACGAGCTTGGGGAGGAAGCAACTGCAAAGTTTGAGGAAGCCCATGGGAAAATTGCTGATTTCATAAAAGCTGATTCTTATCAAAACATTATTTTTACCAAGAACACAACAGAATCCTTGAATTTAGTCGCTTATTCTTTGACAGCAGGCTTAAAAAAAGGAGATGAAATTGCAGTATCGCAGATGGAGCACCACAGCAATTTCGTGCCGTGGCAGCAGCTGGCAAAGCAAAGAGGGCTGAAACTTAAATTTATCAAAATTGACGATGAAGGAAAACTTGACGGGGAAAGCATCAGGGAGAATATTACAAAAAAAACAAAAATTGTTTCATTAACGCATGTTTCAAATGTCCTGGGCACAATTAATCCAATTGGAGAAATTGCAAAAATTGCGCATGAGAACGATGCTTTGATGGTTGTTGACGGCGCGCAGGCAGCTCCCCACATGCCCATTGATGTCAAGAAGCTTGATGCTGATTTTTACGCTTTTTCAGGGCATAAAATGCTCGGCCCAACCGGAATAGGGGTTTTATACGGCAAGAAAGAACTGCTTGAGTCCATGCAGCCGTTTTTATACGGGGGAGAGATGATAAGGGAAGTTACGTTTGATGGCACGAGCTTTAATGAGTTGCCGTGGAAATTTGAGGCCGGAACAATGAACATCGCAGAAGGTGTTGGATTAGGAGTTGCCATAGACTACTTAACCAAGATTGGAATGAATCATGTACAGGGCAGAGACAAGGAGCTTGTAAGTTATGCAGTAGAAAAGCTAAGCGAAGTTGACGGAGTCACAATTTACGGTCCAAAAGAAAGGGGCGCTGTCGTATCATTTAATGTTGATAACATCCATGCCCATGATGTTGCGCAGATACTTGACAGCGAGGGAGTTGCAATAAGGGCGGGCCACCACTGCTGCATGCCACTAATGAGTGTATTAAAAGTTCCTGCAACTGCAAGAGCAAGCTTTTATCTATATAACACAGAGCAGGAAATTGACGCTTTTATTAACGGAATACATAAAGTTAAGAATGTGTTTGGGGTTTAAGATAAATAAATTAAATTAACAAATGAAAAATAATAATGAATGCCTCGGATTATTTCAATGAATAAATCGGCGAGGCTGAGCGTGTGTACCGACGACAGCGAAGCCGAGCACAAATTAATGTGCCGTAAGGCACGGATTGAAGCAAATAACAAACAAACTAAAACAATAACAAAATGGACAGCGCAGAAATGATGTACCAGGAAAACATCCTTGACCACTACAAGAGCCCGAGGAATTTCGGAAAGATTGATAAGGCAAGCGTCCACCACCATGAATACAATCCGCTGTGCGGCGATGAAATAGAGATGTTTTTGGTTATTGAGGACAAGAAGATTGTTGATGTCAAATTCAATGGGCATGGCTGCGCAATATCGCAGGCAAGCGCCTCGATGCTCACAGAGCAGATAAAGGGAAAGAGTGTTGAGGAACTGAAGAAACTCACAAAAGAAAACATTTTAGAGATGCTGGGCATTCCCCTTAGCCCTGTAAGGCTGAAATGCGCATTGCTATCATTGGATACATTGAAAAACAGCATATTGATTTATGAAAAATATATTGAGAGGTGAGGATCATTTAAAATGGATGATTTAACTTACTATATATTGAGTGAATTATTTGGAACAAGCAGTGCCAAGCTTTTGCTGGGATACATTAATGAAAATGGTAAATCTAAAACTCCTGATATGTCCTTAGAAGCAAAAAATCTGTTAGATATGTTAAAGCATGTACGATCTGACAATCTATTTTACCATAACAAACAAAGGTTCGCCGAAAACCAGGATTTTAAACACGCGGCAGGTCCTGCCAAAAAACTTATTGGATTATATGAATATTTTCGTAACGGGCAACCTGATTTTCACTTGCTGAACCTAAAGCCAGATGGAAATGGAGGGGAGTATCTGGAAGTCAGACTTATATACGACAATAATCCGAAAAAAACTTTAATGGGCGTATTTCCATTTAAAGGTAAACGGGATGATTTAATGAACGCTGTGAATTACCTTCAAACAATTGAGGGAATTAAAATTGGATTAAACTAAAAATGCCAACAGACGAACTGATCATCAAAGACTTGCACGTAAGCATTGAAGGAAAAAAGATATTGAATGGTGTGAATTTAGTAGTCAAAAAAGGTGAAGTATGCGCTTTGATGGGGCCAAATGGAAGCGGCAAATCCACACTGGCTTACACCCTGATGGGCCATCCGAAATATACTGTTGACAAGGGCGAAGCATGGTATAAGGGAAAAAATATCTTTGAATTAGGGCCTGACGAGAGGGCAAAACTAGGCATTTTCCTGTCATTCCAGTATCCTCAGGAGATTCCGGGAGTGTCTGTTTCAAATTTCTTAAGGACAGCTTATAATGCAGTTAAGACTCAGAAGATAAGCGTGCCTGATTTCGTAAAACTGCTTAAGGAAAAAATGAAATTGCTTAAGATTGATGACACATTCGGCAGGCGATATCTGAACGAGGGATTTTCCGGAGGGGAGAAGAAAAAGGCGGAGATACTGCAGCTTGCTGTTCTGCAGCCTGAAATGGCCATACTTGATGAAACCGACTCTGGACTGGACATTGATTCTCTGAAAATAGTCGCCGATGGCGTGAACTCCATGCTTAATCCAAATTTAGGCGTTTTGATAATCACACATTACCAGAGGATATTGAATTACATAACTCCGGACAGGATACATATTATGGTGAAGGGCAGAATCGTAAAGAGCGGCGGCAAGGAGCTGGCGCATGAGCTTGAAGCAAAAGGATATGACGAGATAATAAAAGAGTCTGAAGTCGAGGCTTGAAAAGATAAAGTATTTAAATCCTACAGATAAAGTAGTTAAAATGCAATCAGAAAAACAAAACCTACGTGTTGTAATTTTTCCTTTGTCTAATGGATATGTTGCTTCTTGTCTTGACCTTTGTTTAGTTGCTGAAGAAAAAACTCAAGAAGAGGCAGCGAGAGGGATTACTGAATTAATAAATGCCAATATTTCATTAGTTAAAGGCGAAGTCCCGACAAAAAAATTTAGGTTTCCACCAGCAACTTTCCTTTTGTTTGAGCAAGGAAAAATATATGACTACACACCTCGATTACCTCAACAAGTAAAAAGAAGGTATGGTGGGATTGAATTCAGAGCTTACTCAGGTTAATAAAAATGCAGCAAGAAACAAAGGAAATCATTGTAACCTTGACGGACAAGGCGGCAAATAAGGTAAAGGCATTGCTTGAGAAAGAAAACAAAAAAGATTATGGATTGAGGGTCGGCATAGTTCCTGGAGGCTGCTCAAGCTACATGTACGAGATTGCCCTTGAAAAAGAGCCGAAGCATGATGATTTAGTTCTTGAAGAGAAGGGTGTGAAGGTTTTCATAAGCCCAGACAGCGTTGCCTTCATGAAAGGCTCAACTGTTGATTATCTTGACGCTCTGACAAATGCCGGATTCAAGGTAAACAATCCGAATGTGAAGACATCTTGTGGCTGCGGGCATAGTGTTGGATAAACATGGGGGAATTACTAGATTATACTGGAATTGCAGTACGGGAAGAGGACGGGCGCTTTTCAGTCATTGTTCCTGATTTTATTATTGGCGGTAATCCGATTGGATTTGGAGTTTGGGGGCACACATTAGAAGATGCCATAGAGAGTGCAAAAGATATGCTTGATGCTGTTCTTAGTGACATTTTAGAAAATGGCGAAGCATTGCCGCAATCAAATCGGTATACAAAAAAGCAATTAATGGACATAATGAATTTATATTCTTCCCCGAATGGGAAAATGCCAGAGGCCATGATAGCGTTTCCTTTATATTTTCAATTGCCTGGCAGTATGCACCATTAATCCATAATTCAATATTTAACAATATTTATTAATCAATCTTTATTTCTTGAGTATGTGGATAAACTAAAGGTAAGTGTATTCTTGGATAGGGACAACCTAAACAAAACACTCCAATTAGACGACAATTCAATAGTCTCTGACTTATTAAAAGAATTGAAAATAAACCCAGTCACTGTCATAGTCTCAAGAAACAACGAGCTGATTTTGGAAGATGAAAAATTAAAGAACAATGATGAGATAAAGATTTTGAGTGTTATATCTGGTGGGTAAATTTTTTATTTAATTTTAAGATTTTATTGAAAACAGATTATTGTTGTGCTTTATTGTAAAAAGCAAGAATCACAAAAACATTAACTAACTAAAACATTAAAATAAACAATAAAACAGAATAAACCACTAAAATGAACTGCTGCAGCCAAAAGCCGGTATTTGAAATGCATTCAGGGGAAAAGCTGTGCAAACCCCATTTCACGGAATACTTTGAAGGAAAAGTTTTCAAGACAATAAGGCAGTTTGACTTGATAGGCAAAGAGGAGAATCTCGGTGTTGCATTGTCAGGCGGAAAGGATTCTTTGACTGTTCTGCATATCTTGCATAGATTATCAATGCAAAATCCCAAAATAAAAATATGCGCGATTGCAATAGATGAAGGAATTCATAATTATAGGGACAAGACACTAGAGACAGCAAAAGAGTTCTGCAACAAGAATAGCATTGATTTGCACATATTCTCCTACAAGGAGGAATTTGGGCTGACGCTGGACGAAATGCTAAATATTCTTGATGTAAAACCCTGCACAATTTGCGGAATTTTCAGAAGATACCTGCTTAATAAGAAATCCCGCGAGCTTAATTTCACAAAGATTGCCACGGGCCACAATCTTGATGATGAATGCCAGTCTGTCCTGATGAACCAGATGAGGAATGACGCAGGGGCAAGCGCAAGATTGGGACCTAAGGCGGGTTTAACACAGGACAGCAGATTCGTGCAAAGAATCAAGCCGTTATATTTGTGCACGGAAAAAGAAGTCACAGCTTACGCTTTCATAAATGGGCTGCTTGACAGCTTTAATGAATGCCCGAATGCCATCCACTCTTTCAGAGTACAGGTTAGGGACAACCTGAACGATTTGGAAAATAAATTCCCCGGCACAAAATATTCTATTGTAAATTCATTCCTGCAGGTTTTACCATTTTTGAAAGAAAAATTTAAAAGCGGCTCAGTGAAAGCATGCGCAAAATGCGGCGAGCCAAGCGCTAATGACGTATGCAATGCCTGCATTTATCTGGAAAAGTTGAAAAATAGTATTATCAGAGTGGTTTGAATGGACTATTACACCCAGCCTCCGGCAATCATTAGGGTAGCATCGCAAGACAAAGTCGTTCCATGCGAAACGGTTTTGGAGAATGTCCGAAAATTTATACCGCAAAGATACACATTTGAACGCAAACCTGATAATGAGAATCTTCGATTCTTTGAAGATAGCGACAGATTAACATTAGAAAGGACAGTGCATGAAACCGACGATGATTTATATACAGTCGTGAATCGAACAAAAATTTCACATCATTTTTATAAGGATCCGTCATCAAAAAAGGATTGGGTCTTGGCTTTAAACTACCGCAGTGATAATAAAAAGCCACGCGGCATATATGCCTTAGTTGGTGAGGTCAACGGGCAGATATTGACAAAACACGATCTAATCTTTTATTTTGACGAACGTAATAGTCTTGATGTGACAAGTAAAAACTTCAAATTAGGGCAATTAAAGATGTATACGTCGCGAGTTGTCTACAATTGCAATGCTGAAATAAGAAAATATTTAAATGGATTATTTGCAAGGGAAAAAACAAAAGGAAAATAAGATGGATATGGATTATTCAGATGCTTACAGGAATTTAAAGCCGCCTGCGGTTGTGCGGCATACAGAACCCAGCGAGCTGGAAAGGCTTGCTCAGGACAAGTCCGCAGCAAATATAATTCTAAGAAATTTTTACAATAGTATAGTTAAAGAGTTTGTTCATAGTTTGACTGGTGCAAATTCCTTAAGTATTAGTGATGAAAATGGCAAGAGTATTGAGGTTTATAGGAATAAATCAGGCAGATTAATTGCTGGAGTAACTTATAATGATTTTGGGAATATTGAAGAAATAATTTATTACAGAAACAGCGGCACACTCGTGATATCCTTTAGAAATTATGTTCCTTCCACAGATGGCATATTGCTTAAGCCTGATTGTATTGAATCCATTAACCCGGACAATAATCAAGCCCGCGATAAGAGTTTAAAGAAATCCATAGAAAAATACATAAAAGAGCAAAGAAAAATAGAAGAAGGAATTAAAATCAAAGTGTAATCACCAATTAAAAATCCCAATCGCAGCAAGCTGTGGGGATTTTTAAGCCTCAAATTGAGTTGCTGATATCGCAGCAAGCTGCGGAGTATGAACTCAATTTAAGCAATCAAAAACTATTTATACATACAGAATATCCTGTAATTACTATTTTGGAGGTGAATAAAATGTTTACATTGCCGAAGTTATCATATGGGTATGACGCGCTTGAGCCTTACATTGACGAGCTGACGATGACGATTCATCATACAAAGCACCATCAGGCGTATATTGACAAGCTGAATGCCGCAGTGAAAGGAACAAAGTTTGAGACGATGAATGTTGATGAGATTCTCAAGAAAATAAATGATGTTCCTGAAAGCATAAGAATGGCTGTGAGGAACCACGGCGGCGGGCATTCCAACCATTCATTTTTCTGGCAGGTAATGGCTCCAAATGCAGGGGGCGAGCCGCATGGAAATATCGGAGATGCTATTAAGCACACATTCGGAGGCTTTGACAAATTTAAGGAAGAGTTTACAAATGCCGGATTGAACAGGTTCGGCTCAGGATGGGCATGGCTCGTGTTGAATAATGGAAAACTTGAAGTTTACAGCACTGCAAATCAGGATTCTCCTTTGATGGAAAGTAAAACACCTGTTTTGGGTATAGATGTATGGGAACATGGCTATTATTTGCTTTATCAAAACAGACGAGCCGACTACTTAAAGGCTTGGTGGAATGTGGTAAATTGGAGACAAGTAGAGGAATTGTTTAACAAGGCAAAAAAATAAAAATAGAGCATAAATCCCTTTTGTTATGAAATCTTTAGAAACCAAAAAGCACGTTAATCTGGCAAATAGATTGGTAAATCACCTTTCTGAATGTGCTTTAGAATTGTATAGAAATAGTGTTGGGCAATCCAATTGCTTGCCACAGCTGCTACTTAAATATGAGGATGGCTTTAGAAATGTAATTCCTGATCCAGAAAAAATGGAAGTCTTAATGTACTTGAGAGAAAAAGCTTGGGACTATCTTATACTACATTTTTCAGGCCGGGGTGTCCCAAATTTTACTGGATACCCGCAAAATGCGCAATTAGCAAGGGAGGCTAACCAATACATTGCAGCTGCTGATTATTTCCAAAAAGAATTTATGTTTGATGATGAAGGCAACGAAATCAAGCCGATAGGCCATCGTGCAACTTCAGGAACCCTTGATAGGGTACTGTTTTTGATAAAGGGTGGGAAAAAGGACTAAAAACTATTTTCCCTTTTTTCCAGCCTTCTTGTTTGGAATCTTCACCACAAAATAATATATTATCGCCCCTAAAAGGTGGAGGAATATCAGAACAAGAATCCACACGATTTTTTCAACATCCTTCTTGAAGTCCCTCTTCAGGCAGTCAGCTAGCATCCAGAGCCAGAAGACAAAAAGCAGAATTCCAATCAAAACTGCAGCCGCTCCAAGCCCCATAACCATCCCAAATCCAGGCATTCCAATAAAATCATACATATCAGGATTCCTGAAATAACCGAAAGCATTTGCAGCGCCGACTGCAGAAAAAGCAATCAATACTAAAGCCATTAACTTTGATATTTTTTTCATTTATCATTATTTATTTTCTACATATTTAAATCTTGTGATTATTCTCATCAGAGTCTTCTTTTCCTTTCTTCTTTGACTCCTTCAATTTCTTTGCCAATCCTATTTTCTTACGGCATTTCTGGCACTCAAACACATAAGAAGGCACGCCTTCAAAGGTTTTTCTTTGGTACCCGGAAGTTGTTTCGCCTTCGTTGCCGCAGTGGGGGCATTTGTATTCCACATTAAGCGTTAAGCTGTTTTCCACCTGCTCATTGCTCTCTTGATAGCTGCATGAGCAACATACATAATGATCTGCTTTTTTATCTAGTTTCCCGCCCTTCTTTTGCGGCTTGCCCATAATGCCTTTTCTGCATTTAGGGCATTCTTTTCTGAAAACCCATGCAACAGCGCTTCCGGAGCCAATAGTTCTGTTTGTGAAGTATATGCATTCTTCCACGCTTGCTGGCTTTTTTAACGGCATTTTATTCAACTCCGATTATTTGCTTGTGCAGATTCACAGCCTCCTCATAAGTCAGGGCATTTATAAAATCTTCGCTTAAGTTTGTTTTTTTCCTAAATTCCTGCCGGTATACCTCTAACGTTACGTTCTTCGGGCAAAAACGACTAATTGTGCTGCTGTCGCTTCTGGCATCTCCGTATATCTGATAAAATGTTGCATTTAGGAATAAGGCATTTTTCAGTGAAAGCTCGGCTGATGCAGCCTCTTCCGGATACTTGCTGACAAATTCCCTTACCAAATCGACGGCTTCAAAGCCTTTGAAAGCTGAGCTGTTTCTCAATGCAGCTGACTCAAGAATAAGCGGCCTCTGTTTGCAGCCAAATCCGTCTTTTGTTGTGCCATCCAACCCATATTTCTGGCTTTCAATGTAAAGCTTTTCAGCTTCAAGGTTTAGTATCCTGTAGTCAACAATGTAATTAAAGGGCTCCTGCCCTCTCGCCAATTTCATGCCTTTAAGCTTTTGAAAATCTTCAGTCATGGAATTTATTTTGCTGATGCTTTTTGGGTATGTTTCCATTGAGGTTTCGTACTTAGAATTAAGCTCATTGACTTGGTTCAGGCCGTAAGTAAAATCCTGTGGCTTGCCGCACCCCAGCATCAATATCAATCCAATCAACAAAAATATTTTTTTCAATAAAATCACCAAGCTGTTTTATGAGGCTTTAATGCATTAGCAAGTTGTATTTATTCTTTTCGCAACATCATAATATTTAAATGCGGAAATAATGCCAAGCTCATGTCTTACTACAATAGCATTGCAAAAGGCTATAACGAATTGCACGAAGAGGAGCAGCTGAAAAAATTGTCCATAATAAAAAACAATATTAAAACAGGCAATAACACAAAAATTCTGGATGTTGGATGCGGCACTGGCATTTCTTCAAGATTCGAATGCAGTGTTGTTGGAGTTGACCCGTCAGTAAATTTGATAAAACAGGGCAGCAACAGAAAGAAGGTGATTGGCATTGCTGAATTTCTTCCGTTCAAGGATAAGTCATTTAACTATGTCGTTTCAATAACCGCGATGCATAATTTCATAAATATAAAAAAATCAATTGGCGAGATGAAAAGAGTCTGCAGGCGGAATTTCGTTTTTAGCGTTTTAAAAAAATCAGAAAGATTTGGAAATATCAAAAAAAATATAGAAAAAAATTTCAGAATAGAAAAGAGCATTGAAGAAGATAAGGATGTGATTTTTTTCTGCAGAGCCTAAAAATCGGAAGTATTAGTTTCTATATTGAAAGGAATACCCCAAAATCACAATCTTTATATATAGAAAATAACTACTAGACAATGAATACAAATGAGACTGATTGTTTTGATGGCAGTATATGCGCTTTTGCTGACTTCGATTTCTTTAGCTGCAGGGCTTGAGATAACTGAAATAGATGTAAATGTAGATTATGACGAAGCTTATACTTACAGGATTGAAGACAGGGACAGGGTAGATTCTGCTTCTGTGCCCGCAGCCAACAACACAAAGATAGAAGTGGATGTATTGCCGGGCTCAAATGTAACATTTGCAGTGAGAGTGGAAAATACATTTAGCGGCGAAGACCCTGCAATAAGGGGGGTATTTACAAGAATAGTCATAGAAGAGATAGACGACGGGGCGGATTTAGAGGGGGATAGTTTAGACTTTGATCTGGAGCCTGGGGACGATATGAGAGAGGATATAAGGTTCAGCATTCCTCTTGATGTGGATGAGGGCACTTACAATGTCATAATGGAAGCTGAAGGTGATGGCAAAAACGGCACATCATATGCGACAGAGCTCAACTTAAAGCTGGAAGTCAAGAAGCAGAGCCATGACATAAGAATCACGAGAGTATCTTTAAACCCGGGTTTTGTGGACTGCAATAGAAAAGCCCAGCTGACAGCTGATGTGACAAATGTAGGCACAAATATTGAAAACCAGATTGCTCTGGAGTTTAAAGCCACAAGCCTTGGAGTCAATTCATACGACAAGGATATATCTTTGGAATCCTCGAATGAAGCAAGCGATGAAGAAATAACCCATACCAAGACTTTGAACATAGAAGTGCCGTCATTCCTCAAAGCCGGAAAATTTCCGATCCTGATAAATCTTTACTGGAAGGATATTGTTTTGTTTGACCAAAAAAGCGTTGATTTGGTTGTAAAGGATTGCGCTGCAGGCGGAGTTCCCGATTCTGAGCCGGATGAAGAGCCAAGCGAGCCAGAGGAAGCTGCAGAGGAACCGCCTGAAGAAACAGAAGAAGAGCAACCGGAAGAGACAGAGGAAGCTGCAAAACAACCGCAGCAGGAGGATGTCATTACTGCCACAAAAGAAGTATCTGTTTTAAGCTCCCCATTATTGCTGGCTGTTTTCTTGGGGGGATTTGTGATAACAATCCTTTTTTTGTTAGTTATCCTACTAGGGTACTCTAGAGCTAAAAAAGCGCAATAGATTTAAATATCTTTGAGAACCCTTTGAAACTGGGTGGTTGCAGTTTTGAAAAAAGAGGTTATTGCGGTGCTTATTTTTATATTTGCAACTGCATTGCCATTAAATGCTTACTCTGCAGTTTTTATTAACGAAGTTTTGGCTAATGGCGTTGACGATCCTGATTCTGAATGGGTTGAAGTTTACAATAGCGATAATACTGATGCCAGTCTAACAAACTGGAGGATTTTAGAAACATCCAGCAGCAATTTCACATTCAGCGCAATAGTGCCCGCAAAAGGATTTATTATTCTGGCAGGGGATCTGGAATCATTCAACTTGGCATATCCCAAAGTAGGGTTAAGCAGAATAACAATAATTAACATAACAACGAGCAACTTTAATCTGGCAGACACAGGCGGAGAGGTAAGGCTTTACAATTTTTCGGGCAGTTTGGCTGATTTTATGGCTTATGCGCAGCCGTCCGGCAAAACTTTTGAGAACGTATCCATTGGAAGATACCCTGACGGCAGCCAAAGATTATTGAACTTTTCCACATTGACTCCCGGAGCCAAAAACGACGCCCAGGCTCCAAAGCTGAATAAATGGATAAATCCGTCGGGCAATAACACAAGAATAAGCGCTTTGGTTAATGTAAGCGTGAATATAACAGATGATGCCTCAGAAGTCAGCTCGGCAATTGCTAATTTTAACGGCACAAATTTCTCGATGAGCAAGAGCGGCGACATATGGCGCTTTTTGTGGAATACCAGCCTGAACATCCAAAAAGCGTATAACCTAAGCATATCCTTTAACGACAGCTACGGGAAATCCGGAATATCAATCTTATTTAACATAAGCGTTGACAACAGCCCGTTCATAATATTTTTTTCACCGGCAAACCTTACCCAGAAAATAGAAGAAAACTCAACATTAAGGTTTAGGGCGAATGCGTCTGATCCGGATGATGCTTTGCTTGATTCTTTTTGGCTTGTCGACGGAATACTATTCAGCGTGAACTCAAATGAATTTTCTTACACGCCAAGCTTCAATGACAACGGAACTCATGCTGTCAACTTTACAGTAAAAGATTCGTCAAATGAGGCTTCTGTTGTTTGGAAGGTGGCAGTGGCAAACATCAACAGAGCGCCTATACTTGGAAACATATCAAACAAGATAGTTGCCAAAAACACAAACTTAACATTTAACATATCAGCTTTTGATGTTGACAGCGACACACTGATTTTTTCAAGCAACAATTCCGCAATTTCAATATCAAAAATTAATGATTCGCTGGCGGCAGTTTCGTGGAAACCCACAAATCTGGACTTGGGGGACAACCATATAGAGTTCAGCGTTAGTGATGGAACTGCAACAGACTCCAAAGTCATCATTGTAACTGTTAATTCCAATGAAAACGCTCCGCCATTAATTATTTCAACGCCGAAAACAAACGCAAAAGAAGGCGAGCCCTATAAATATGATGTTGATGCGCTTGATGATGACAATGATGTTATAATCTATTCTGTCAGCACAAATGCAAGCGGAATGTCAATAGACAGCTCTACGGGAGTTATTACATTTATCCCGTCTTCTATTGGCGCATTCAGGGTTGATGTCAGCGCAACAGACTTAACTGACACTGTCAACCAGTCATACAATCTCACAGTTGAAAAAGGCAACCCATTAAAGATTTCTGACGTAGAAATTAAAATAGACGGAAGAAAGAGCGGCTTTTCCGCCAGCAATGGCAGAGTAAGGAGGGAAGCAAAGCCTGGCTCTAATGTAGAACTCAAAATCAAGGTAAAAAACTATTTTTCAAAGGAAGAGGATGTAAACATAGAGGATATCCGTGCAAAGGCAACCCTTGAAGGAATTGATGATGGAAATGACATTGAAGATGAGTCGAATGAATTTGACTTAAAGCCGCAGAGGGATAAAACGGCAAAATTCAAGTTTGATATTCCGTTAAACGTTGATGAAGACAGCTATGATGTTTCAGTGGAAGTGGAAGGCGATGATGAGAAAGGCGCAAGCTATAGAGCTGATATTAACCTGGAGCTTGAGGTCAAAAAGGAGAAGCATGGTTTAAGGCTTGTTAAATCCGGCTTAATCCCGAACATAATAAGCTGCAGCAGGCTCTTAAGCGCGAATTATGAAGTTATAAATATCGGGCAGGAGGACGAGAAAAATGCCATTTTAGAGATAAGCAACGAAGAGCTGGGGCTAAACTTTGTCCAGAAAGGCATTTTTATCAGGGAAGGCACTGCGGATAACAGATTCTCGAAATCCGTAAAATTCAGATTCAGCGGCAAGATTGAAAAAGGCGCTTATCCAGTAACTGCAAGAGTCTATTTGGGTGATGGAAAGCTGCAGGATGCAAAAACAGCCGAGCTGAAGGTTAATGAATGTGTTAAGAAATGATTGAATAAAAGAAAGTAGTTTTATTTCCCGTGCTCTATAAACTTTCTCATCCTCTGCACAAAATCATCTGCAATCTTGTAGTACCTGTCAAACTCCTCCCCTTTTATTTCCACAATTTCCCGATGGGTAACCATCTTCATAAGCCTGTAGAAGTTCCTCATTACAATGACGTACTTATGCTCAATAAGTTTTCTTTTCACAAGCTTCTGCTCCATTAAATCAGCAACGTGCTCAGGCGTAGGCGGAATCTCTCCTATTTTCATCAGGGCGGCATGGGCTGCGTCAATCACTGCCCAGTACAGGTCTATCACACCCTGCAATAAATGCCACTTTGAGTTATGCAGGGTATTGGGCGCTCTCGCGTAGTAAGTCCATATGCTTTCCTGAGTCGGCCTTACCCTGCCTCTTTTAAGCAGCGCCTGCATCGGATCAAAAAATCCGGAATCTATTAAGGCAACTCCATCTCTTAGAAGGTTGATTGCAACAGGGTCGCCGTTCCGCATGTACTCCCAAAAAGATGTGAACCTCATTGTTGTAACATGAATCTTAGTGGAAATCCTCACTATTGATTTTTGGACAATCAGCCTGTAGGCCTCTACAACCTCAGGAGACATGCTCATCATCAAGTCATCGATAATAACAAGAATGTCAATATCCCCTCCGGGCCCTTTGGTCCTTCTCGCTGTTGAGCCGAATATCACAACCGCCCTTATCAGGCTGCCAAGCTCTTTGTATATTTCATTGGCAAACCTGTAAGCGGCATCCAAGTCTTCCCTGTAATAGCGCTCAAGGTTTGGGTGCTCTTTCTTAGGAATATCAAACTTCATCATCCACCTCTTTTTTGATGTATAACAAGCCCACTTGTTTATAAAATTATTGTTGGCTATATATAAGGTTTTGTTGTTGTGCAAAGATAGTGACAGAAATGTTTAAAAATTGAGACGCGTAACCAAAGAAGAAACAAAATGCAATTACAAACATATTCATTGAAAAATCCACAAAATGGTGCATATTTTGGAGAACATTATAATATTACTCGTCCAGACTATGTATGGTTTTTTGGATTAGATAGAATAGGAATCCGAAGTGTTAGTGAATATGGTGATTTGGAATTAAAATCAAATTTTTTAGAAAGAGATAATCCATTATTAATTGCCCCATTTAAAGATAAGCCAGTTATAAGCATGGAAGGCTGCAATGGACGCCTAACAATATTGGGTTTATATGGATTCTCAAACAAGCCAGGGGATAAAGAATTATTTGACCTTGTAGAACTCGTACAAAGAGCTGAGGTAACTCATATTTATCCAAGTTCAGAACACGAAAGTGGTTATGGACCAAACATTTTGACTTTTTCAGAAATATCTCCCACTCTGGATTTGTACGATGTTGGAAAGGCTAGAATTGTAAAAATTGATACAGAATTATTAAGGCAGGAAAAAAGGGAACAGACAATATTAAATAGCCCCGTACAATCAAAACAATTATAAAAATATCTATAACCCTTATTCCATGATTCCTCAACTCCAGCAAATCTTCCATTCCATAATAAAATCTCTGGAAGTCCTGTATGTAATTGAAGGCGTCAAGCCGTGCGCAAGGATTCTTGTTTTTGAAGATGAATCGAATAAAGTTTTAGACTTTTTAAATGAGAATAAGTTAAGTGCGTCAATATCGGATTTTAAGGTTGTTAAGCAGAATACCCAGAGTGAATTCTATTCCGACAAGTCAATAAAAATCCCAAAAGATTCGCCTCAAAAAGGATATTTTTTTGTTTATGTCTCCAGAGGCACGGAAACTGCAGAAAAAGCAAAAATAGCAGAAGATAACAACAAGCACAAGGAGCTGGGATTATTGCTCGGCTATCCGGAATGCTGCTGCGAATTCTTTGAAAAAAATTTCAATGAAAAAAACGCTGATTTAACGTTAAAAATCCTGGAAAATTCTGAAGGGTATAATTTTTCATTCTACAGCAATATCGCAGCCAGGCATTTTGATGTTTCGCTATTAAGCCATTTCCCGCATTCCTTTGGATGTGAGCCGTCGATTGAAATCGCGAAGAGTAATTTAAAAGCAATGCATAAACATTCCAAGCAGCTTGCAAACATGTTTTCAGGCATCCTGCAAAGCGCGGTTGTTTATACAATGGAGGAAGGAATACATTTATTGAGAAAATACGAAAAAATAGGAGATGAAGTAATTTATGGCGATGTATTGACTACAACAAAAAACAAATTATATTTTTTGCTAAATTCCAATAGAAAACTAAAGATTATTAATAAGAATAATCTTATTATTAGCGATATTGATATAAAAGGTTCTCAATATGGGGTCATGGTTTTTGAATAAAGTTGTTAAAATTTCAGATTGCCAAATGTAGCGGTGTATTTATTTTTATAATAGGCTAATTCTTCCCGCAGCATAGGTGCAAAAAAATCAGGAGATAAAACATCTGCAACCGGCAGTGCTATAGTAATCGCCATATCAATTGCCCTTCGCATTCTTTGAGTCGGTGTCCCATTTTTGCCAATATAATCCTTTCCATAAAAACAGAGTGTATTATTTAATTTATCTGCCAGGCATGTTGCCTGCACTATTGGAGGCGCTCCTTCTAGAGCCTCAAATTTCATTTTTGTTTTTTCCCTGTATCTCGCTTGAGAAGTCATAGTTAAATATAAATGACTATCCATTCTATTGATGTATGCTGTATCACCAAGCATCCATAGCATGTCGGTTATGGCTTGCCCATGTAATTTCTCAAATTGAGTCCTATCGATCAGTGGGGAGTCAAAAGTCTCGTGCAGCAAAGGGACTACAGCTCCTTCTGGAGGGATGGGCCTAAAATCAGGACTTTCCTTTCTTTGTTCGAATACCAGGTATTCAAGAACGAGTGCAGTAACAGGACGGATGTGCTCATCCAAAGTTGACGCCCCGCTATTTCTCAATGGAATATTATCTGTTGCGTCCTGTTCTTCAAGTGAGTCGAGTGCTCGGTTAACCGACTCGTAAGACAATAATCCTAGCGAGTCTAATTTAACTTCAAGTTCTTTCCGTGTTACACGCGGCGGTATTTTAAAATAATCAGCCTCACCTAGATGTGGATGCTTCATGTCCAGTAGTATTCTAAATCGGATTTTAAACCTTTGCATTGTCGTATTTGAGAAATAGTGACAATGATTTATTCAAATTGTTTTGGAATACAGACTTACTTGCGTTCCATTAATCAAGAAGCTTTCTTCCTTCTTCAGATGTCTTGGATGAAAATGATGCCCGTAGATGATAAGCCTGCCTTTCATTTCCTTAATGAGCTTGCTTTCCAAGCCCCTCTCCAAAGGCGCGTCGGGGTTTGAAAACAAAACATCATATTTTGAAAAGTCATGCTCAAATAAATCCCTGTTGTGGAAGCTTGCGTTGATTATGCCGAATTTTTTCTGCATTTGGACTGCCTTACTGTGCAAAAAACTGTCAATTTCAACTCCTTCAGCGCTTTTGCAGAATAAAGAAGCGATTAAGACAATCTTGCCGTCTCCGCTTCCTATGTCCAAAAAGTTCTTGAATTGGTTTAGCTTTAGCTTCTTGAACGCATCATAAATCTCATCTGCAATGGCGGCATTCCAGAACCCCTCCGAGGTGCTCCACATGGGCAGCCTGCCCTTAATCAAAAGGTTTCTGTAAAAGGAATCGTAATCTTTTTTTATCTGGGTGAAAAGTTTGTCATTCATTTTATTTTTGGCGCATTGTTTATTTAAATAGTTTGCCATGATCAATGCTGTGTGTAGGAACATGACACATGTCACGAACTTGTACACATAACCAAAAAGGATACTATTCAGTTATCGGCAGATTGTTAAATTTATACAAAATTCTCCAACTTAGCAATTGGCTGGTTCGTCGCTAAGATAATAGGCAAAATCCATTAAATTATCAAAAAATCATGATATGCCGAAGATTAAGAAGTATCCGAAACAGAAAACATTAAATATTAGCAATCTGGAGATAAGCACAAAAGAGGCAAAAAATAATGAAGTGCTCGTATAATATTAGTTCGTACAGTCGCATTAATGTTTTGGCTCTTGTTTTTCTGGTGTTTGTAATTAATGTTCCAGCGGCAGAAGGAACTGCTCTTGGAAATCTTGCGGCGTCAATGGCGCCGGGGACTTGGGTGGACTTCACAATGGGCGGACTTGATTCTTCATTGGTCGGCGCCGCAGGCCCTAGCGTGCCTTCGCTGCTTACATATGCTGCCCGCGGAGTATGGGATCCGGTGCATAAAAAGATCCAATTTGCCGGCACCCCCCATACTGGTGGTGTGAATATTGCTGGAGCAGGCGGATTGATTACTTGGGATGACACAACAAACCAATGGACAAAAGAAACATACACTTGGAGTTCGGAAAACCCAGGCCATTCGTATTACCATGTCGCAGTTAATCAAAATAACGGGGATATTTATTTCAGAAGTTACAACTCGCCGCAAATTTATCGCCGTTCGTATGGTTCGACAGGACAAGCGTCATGGCAGACCGGGCAAGTTGCCAACCATCCGAATTCTGCAAACCAAGTGGCCGGCGGTTTGGAATGGTTTAATGAGCTGAATTCAGGCGCTGGCGGATTGGTATTCGTAGATGCATTGGGTGCGGCCAGATCAAACGCCGCTCTTACATCGTGGACTCAGCAGAGCGGGACTTCACTTTCCGGGAATTACCAAAACTGGATAGCGCACGCTGGAGGATTCATTTATTGGGGCGGTGGAAACAGCGCTTCGGCAATGTATCGAATGAACCCGTCTGGAACTGTCTCGACTATGCCGAATAGTCCTATCGGAACAGGAGTGAATACAGACGCTTCAATTGTTCTCACTCATCCAAACAAAAAGGATTTATTATTGTTCCAAGCTGGGACAGGGTCTGGATCGATTTATCAATTCAACGGAACTTCTTGGTCAAGCGCAGGAACGCATCAGATTAAGAGCGCGAATTTCTGGATTGGCGCGACAGTTCCTGATTACGGCGTGATAGTCTTTATTATTCATCCGGGAGGAACCGGCACTCCTTACGCGCGGGTATACAAGCCGTCTGGTACGTCGCCCACACCGACTCCCACCCCGACAGACAGTTTAACTTTTGCTCAAAAATGCGCCCAGGCAGGAGTACTGAATTGTTTCGGTTTTGATAGCACGAGCGATCTTCGTTACACCTGGCCAACTGGAACACCTTGCGACACGGCGCTTGCCGGAAAGACTCGTTATACCATTAGTACCGATCGAAGCGATTTCGGTAATACCGCGGCAGTTGTTCAGAACGGTAACTGCTATTTCCCGCAAGTAGACAGTGCCACATACAGTTCCGGAGGTGGTTCGCTCAAGATTTCTATTCCGTCAAATTCCGGAGCAGATTCCGGCGGATATTTTACGGAACCATTCGTCAGAAATGCCAATGGAACGTTTGCTTACATTGGTCCGGGTTCACCTCTCGGAAGCGTTGTGTATTTCCAGTATAAACAAAGATTTGATTCCAATTTCCTAAATACTAATTATTTTTGTACAGGAGGAGGATGCGGCGGATGGAAGCAAGCAATTTGGTATGGCAATCCGCCATTAGGATCATCCTCGAGCGGTATTGAAGTTACTCAGAATAATGGATGGCAGCGCGGTGTTCCGCAAATGTATGGTCAGCAAGGCCATGATGATTACGGTGTTGAAGATATTATTGGCTGTACCTATGCCAAAGCCACAAGCCTTGGAGGTGCCGGGTCAGGATATGGTTCGCGCCCCAATTACCAATCTCCTCTCAACCCGACTTGCAAACACTATCTTCCAAATCAGTGGATGGAATTCACCGGAAGAATAGAAGTTCGAGGAGTTAGCAATGCGCAAACAAGCAGAGTGCAGCTATGGATTGACGGGCAACCTGCTATTGATTATGGCCAGGCAAGGATTGCATGGGGCGGTTCTGACGGGGATGGTATTGGCTCATTTCTTTTATCTCCGTATCATACGAACAAAGATCCATCGCAGGCACATCCTACCGGATACACTTGGTATGATGATGTTGTTGTTTCAACCCAGCCGATCGCAATGAAAACCGGCACTGCACCAACCCAAATAACTACGCCTTCAAGCCCAATAGGGAACATTGTGACATCAATAACACTTGTTTCTCCAATTACCCAATCGGCAGCACCATTCGCAATCGGACAGCCATTCAGCCAGGGGGATATACCTTCCGGATTGAATATAATTTCCAACATCCAAAATTTCCAGGCGACAGTAAAAACACGATGGCCTGATGGCAGCGCTCAATTCGCCATTTTATCTGGGAGGGTACCCTTGACTACAAATGCGCCTTTCCGTCTTGATTTAAGCGCGGGAAATTCTCAAGCAGGAATTGCGCTTACAGAATCGGATCTAGCAGCAAAAGGGGCAAATGCCCTCGTTTCATTTTCAGGAATTGGTTCTGTTCAGCTTGCTGATTTGATAGGAAAGACTGGAGCATATGATACTGCAAAAAACCAATGGAGCGCCGGCAAAGTAATGGATTGGATATCCGGGCCTGAAATGTCCTCCTGGATTTATTCATCTCCTATCGGCTCAGATCCTACGCTTACTGCATGGTATGAAGTCCGACTTTGGAAAGACGGACAGATAGAAATATTGCCGTGGATTGAAAATGCTTTCCTGAATAAATATGTAGACCAAAAGGTTGGAACTGCATCAGTTTCAATTTCAGGAGTTGAGCGCTTCAATATGTACATGACAGTTCTTAATCATGAAAGAACTCCGCTTGTTTCGGGAACAGCATATTCCTATTTCATTGGTAATGATCCAAAACTTATATTTAGGCATAATACAACCTACATACAAAAAACAAAACTCGTGCCAACATATGGCGGTATAACTCTCCCGACAGCAACTTCATTTTCAAATCTTGCAACATCCTACACTCCGTTCGGCCAGGCTAATTACCCAGGTGTAATAGGCACTGCAGGCTATCATCCGTCAATTGGAATTCTCCCCCAGTGGGATGTCCTTTATCTGACATCAGGAGGAGATCCAAAAGCACTTTCCTCTATAATTGTAAATGCATATTCTGCCGGGCGATATGGAATTCATTTCAGGGATGAAAAAACAAACCGCCCGTTTGCATTTTCCAGTTATCCGAATTTGGTAGTCGGAGAAAATGCCGGAATCATATCAAGCGGCGCGAGTTCGAAAGATACATACACTCCAAGAGCTGGAGGTGGCTCTCCGCCTGAATGGGCAACATCTCATGCGCCCTCTGTTGGATTCATGGCTTACCTATTGAATGGGCGCTTTTACTTCATGGAAGAATCACAGTTTGCAGCAGCATTGGTATTTCTCAAGCAAACGGATACTGTAAGGCAGTTTTCCAAAGGAATTATTGAAACCTCAGCCGGGGCAAGCACAACGAGAGGGGCAGGGTGGGGTCTTAGAACTTACGCACATGCTGCGCTTGCAACTCCCGACGATGATCCTCTCAAATCGGAATTCATCAAAGGGATTGACGAAAATATTCTTTACTATCACTCACGCTATGTTGCAACTCAGAATAATCCGATGGGTGTCGCTAAACCTTATTCTGATTATACTGCTGGAGATAATGTATATATGCATGCTATGTGGATGGAGGACTTTTTGACAGCCGCTTTCGGTTATATTCTCGATGCTAAATCATTTAGTAATACTCTAAGCAATACAGCAAGGGAGCTTTTCAACTGGAAAGCCCAAAGTGTCGTTGGCCGATTAGGCCAGGCGAATGTTCCGACCGGATACGATTTCCGCGACGCTGCCCAATACAATATTGCAGTTGCCCCATCAGATACTGCTGATTGGAATTCAGGCGCCGGTCCTTGGTATGCTAATTGGGGAGATCTGTATCGTGCACAAATGGGAGTTCAAGCCGGAACTGCATTGCCAAATCAATTACGAGGAGGAAATTTCCCTGAATCAACAAGCTATTGGGGAAATTTACAGCCTGCTATCGCTTATGCAGTTACAAATGATATACCTGGCGCTGCTGAGGCTTATGCAAGAATGACGGGTGCTTCTAATTGGCCTCAATTTACTGCTAGTTTGTCAAATAGTCCAGAATGGGGAGTAATCCCTTCAACATTTACTACTAATCCGCAGCCAACGGACACAACTGCTCCGGTTATTTCAAATGTGGCTTCTTCCTCGATAACATCTACATCTGCATCAATAACATGGACAACAAATGAAAATTCAGATTCCCAAGTGGAATATGGAACAACAACTGCTTACGGAACTTCAACAGCATTAAACACTGCAATGGCTACTTCGCATTCACAGTCATTAAGTGGATTGCAAGCAAACACACTTTATCATTATCGCGTTAAATCCAAAGATGCTACCGGTAACTTAGCAACTTCTGGTGACTTCACGTTTACTACACTGCAAGTCCTGAACACAACAGCTCCCCCAAGCGGAAACATTGTTCTTCTTGTAAATTTTGGAGGGACAAGCGCATTAAACGTCTTCGGACTATCCGGCTGGTCAACAGTTATCAAAGATGCCTATACTGATTATCAAGACACTGGTCCCGGAGGAACAACTATTGTAGTGGGCAATAACTATGCATACAATTACCAGGGAATGACGGGCACTGTAAGGAATTTTGTCTCCGGAGAAAAGATAAGAGTAACATGGTATAACAATTTGGCAACTGCGGCTATCTTTACACCCTACATCAGCTTCACGGACCCGGACAGGATCATTTCGGGAGCTATTGGCACATGGTATCCTATGACTTCTGTATCAGTTCCGTCATTTGGGACTGCAACCAGCGAATATACTTTCACTTCCGTAACCGCCGGATCATATTCCCTCGTAAACGTAAACGTCAATTATGCCAACACCGCGGTAATTGTTGCTGATAAAATAGAGTTGCTGCTCGCTGGGTCATCTACCCCCGCATCTAATGGCGATGTAAACGGCGACAATAAGGTTGATGTTAATGATATTTTATTCATAACAAAAGACTTTGGCAAGAGCAGCGGCTATGATCCAAAAGCTGATGTAGCAGCGCCTTTTGGAGTTATCAATCTTTATGATGTGATGGCTGTAGTGATGAACTGGGGAAAAGATTATGCAAGTAGTGTTGATACAAGCTTGGTTGGGTACTGGAAATTTGATGAAGGCTCCGGAACTTCCGCAACAGACTCATCCGGCAACGGAAACAATGGGGCAGTCAGCGGAGCAACATGGAGCATTGGAAAAATAGGAAATGCCCTGAATTTCGCAGGCGGCTCTGATGAAGTTGCTATCAACAACATGGGTGTAGATACAGCCACAGGAGGCAAAAATACCGTTGCATTTTGGATGTACTGGGACGGATCGGACGGCATTATGCCTTTTGGCTGGCGGTCCTCTTATGATCTTTGGTTCAGCTTGCCATGTTTCGGTTTTAATACAGGCGAGAGCAATGTTCTTGGTATATCTTCTGCAGGTCTTTCAAGCAAGTGGGTGCATGCGGCTGCGGTGTTCTATAACGGCGTGCCTGGCAGTGTAAACAATGAACTTTATATTGATGGTGTAAAACAAACTCTCTCCGCATGCAAAGGCAGCACCACAGCAAGCAGAAGCGCTTCCGCATCTGCCTATGTTTCGGGATGGGGATCTGATGCAGGTTACAAATTCAAAGGAAAAATAGATGATGTGCGTATTTACAACCGTGCGCTTTCTGCGCAGGAAGTTTTAGATATATATAATTCGGTGGGCGGTGTTACCACAACCCCGACTCCTACCCCCACGCCAACCCCAACTCCGACACCAGTGCCGTCGACTTCTATGCTTTTGAAGGTCAGTTCGGCTAACCCGCGATATTTTGCCGATGCTTCCGGGAAAATAGTTTATCTAAATGCTCATTCCGGTTGTC
>JACPJQ010000001.1 GCA_016187465.1 Candidatus Woesearchaeota archaeon | reverse complement strand
CATTTGAAATAGTTGGAGGTGTTGTGTCTGTTATGCTGCTTCCAGAATACCCCGCTGGAAACGGGCAGCCATTCGTATTTACATTTAGTCTCTTATGAACGTCAAAGAGCGAACTGCCGGCAATATCATTTACTCCGGGAATGATCGCTCCTCTGTATGCGAACGAGCCGTCGGTGTTCCAGAGTTTTTGGGAAGTTAAGACGCCATTTTGGTATGCGTAGAGAATATTAGCCCCGATGTCGGCTCCGTTTTTGCCCGCTCTTTTCATTGGAGAGGAGTCAGGGATCCAAATCTTGCAAGAACCAAGTTGGGGATCTATGGATTTTTCGTTGGTAATACGGGAATCGGAAGTCGAAACATCATACGGAATGGCAACATTAAATGTATTTGCGTAATCAATTTTGAAATCTTCATTTGTAGAAACACCGAACCCGTAATAGCTCAAATTCATCAATAGAGAATTATCAGAAAACGAGGAATGGAAACCGTCGCCAAATTTAGTGGTGCCGCTTCCGGGATTGGCGTAAAAACCGTTAATTCCGCCTATGAAAGTGCAACTATCACACCTGGTGTTTTTTGCCGATTCGGAATAGATCCCATATCCGCCAGTATTTAAGAACGCGTTATTTTCAATATACGTGTCGCGCGGCATAGTGCTTAATGTATTGCCGCGAGCATTGGGGAAAATACCGCCGCCATTGAGAGAGATATCCCCGAAAAAACGGTTATTGATCGCTTCGATGAACCCGTTTGCGTTCACTTCCGATAAACATCCTGCCCCCTCCCAAATATTGTTTTCCACGATGGTATCCTTGGCAGGGTAAAGAGAGATACAGCCTCCGGAGGATGGATAGCCGCCTGCAATATTATTGTAACCGCGGTTATTAAAATAGTTGCGCCGAATGACATTGCCTGTACCGGGACTTAGCGCGATGGCATGACGATGGAAAGAATAAAATTCATTTTCTTCGATAAGGCTGTCGGAAATTCCGATACCGTTCGCATTATAATATCCGACTCCCGTAAGGAGATGAGAATTTATGTAGCGGTTGTTTTTGGCCAACAGCATCCTTCTTACCGTAATATGTGCTGCGTTATCAAAAACCATAACGGCGCCTGCTTCAAAACCGCCCTCGCCCTGAAAATCTCCATTCTCGGCTCGTATTCCATCAAATATCCAATAATTACAATTGCGCATCATGATTGGCCGGGCTGATCCGTCTCCCTGCAAAAACGCCGTGCGCATTGTATGTGCCGTCCTTCAAAATAAGAGTGTCCCCAGCTTTAAGCTTAGGAATCGTAAAAGCAAAAGTTTTCCACGGAGAAGCTGAAGTTCCGGGATTGGAATCAGAACCTGTGGGAGAAATATAGTAAGTATTTCCTGTGGTTTGAGTTGTTGCAGTTCCCCCATATTCATACGCTCCGATGTCGTAAGCAGAACCAACAGGCCTTTGTACTCCGTCGAAGTCTTCGGAAATCTTTGTAAAGGCAATTCCTTTATCAATGGCGGGGCTTGTGGGTTTGAGATGATAGTCGCCGCTTCCGTCTGGCTGGTAATTCACAAATTGGGGGTCGGCAAGGACATCTCCGCTTATCGTTACTAAGTCTGGTGAGCCTCCATAATTAAATCCGTATCCTTGGCTATTGCCGTAAAGAAGATTGTTATTGAAGCGGATATTTGATGAGCCCGAGCCGAGACCATAAACCGCAATGCCAACCCAGTCATTATCGTAGAAAATATTATTTGCAACATAGATATCGTGTACGGTGCTTCCGACTCCACCATCCGAACCGACAATAAATCCTGCGGCACGATTGTTAAAGGCAATATTATTCACAATATCCGTGTTGTAAGGATGATGATAAAGATGAAATCCATAAGACATGACCCTATACACGATATTGTTTGATATAATACCGCTGCCGTAGCCGTGGTAGATGCCATGAGCGCCTGAGATTCCCGAAACGCGAGGGCAGTTATATGAATGATCGTGAACTAAATTGCCGATGATATCGTTATCCGTAGCGTCCCGCGGGCTCGTGGCTCCTGATCCCGCAGTGTCAATTGCCGCACCCATGTCCCCAGTACCCCAGTCGCCGCAATCCGCGCGTCCCAAATGATGGACGTGATTGCCCAACACTTGAGTGTGAGAGGCATAATTTAAAATACCGATTTTCCCATCTCCTGATATATCAAACCCTTCTATGTTTACGTAATCGGCTTTATTGGTCCATATGTAAGGAACTCCCGCTGTCTGAATTTTTGCGCCCCACTTTTGCTGGGACACGAATCTTATTCGGGCAGAAGCCGTCCCGTGTTTATTAGTCGTTACGGGATTATTATATGTACCGGGCATTACCAAGACCATATCGCCAGAGCTGACAACATCCGCCGCTTTCTGAATCGTCCTAAACGGCGCAGTGATTGTTCCGGGATTGGAATCGGAACCAGTAGTCGCGACATAATAAACATTTCCGGTTGTTGAGGTAGGAGCCGCTTGGCCGAAAACAGCATGCATCTGCGAGATTATGAATATCAGAAAAACAAGAGCCAGAACATTAATGCGGATATATGGATTAATCTTATGCAAATGCCTCATTATTTTTTTCCTCTTTTGTGCTCATTTTAAAATTACTGATATTTAATGCTTTCTGTTTATTTTATTTTTTCAAAGCCGCCCTTGCAATCTCAATAAACTCTCTTGTGCTATTTTGCAACTCTTTCATTTTGGCATCATCAACAACTGCCTCTGTTCCGTACTGGAATTCTTCCCTTAAAGTTACAATGTCTTCTGCCTCAAGATTCTCTTCAAATGAAGCTATTTTCCTGAGCAATTGAATGTCCAAATCAGCTTTCTTATTCTTTATCAGATGCTCAACAGCTGCAAAGGTGCATTCCTGGTTTCTGCTTTCGTATCCATGTTTTGCCAGGACAGCCAACAGGCAGTGGTACATTGAATAGAAAGAGGCGCTTACAGCCCGGTCTGGAAAATTTCCTTTAATCAGGTAAATCATTGCCTTAAAATTATGATTGGCTTTCTCTATGTGCTTATTGGATTTTTCAACATCAGAATTAATCTCCTTAAGATCCCTTGTGCCTTTTGCCTTCTTTTCCTTTCTTAATACACCACTCAATCTTATTCTCAAGATGCGCCATTTTTAATCGCCTCCACGATTATATCTGCACCCCACAACACTTGGCCATATTTAAGCATGTCAATCATGGCTTCATTTCCTTTCTTAAGGTTTTTTGCCAAATCCTCTTTAGTCATCCTAATGCCCTGTATTCTTTTTGCTGCTGTCTGCTGTATGTCAGCCAGTTTATTGGAAACTTTCTTATAATCCTTCTTTTCTATAATAATCAAGGCGTCAACATCCTTTGCTTCTTTGCCAGCCTTCAATATAGAGCCATACAAAATGCAGCTTAAGGCAGCATCTTTCAGTTTCCTTAAATCCTCGGCGTAAACCTTGGCAAAAGTATTGTTAAATTCACTCTGCACTAAAACAAATTCTGCCAGCTTTCTGCCTATCTCCTCATCCAAATCGGCTTTGTAGTAGATTGCATTCCCTATTTCTTCAGCCTTTGCCGCATTTGCCCTTTCCAGCTTCTTGAGTATTTTGTAAGCCCCCATTGGGCTTAGCTTTAGTCTCTTAGCTATCTGAAACTTTAACTTTTGGCGTTCCTATTAAATGCAAGAAATATGGATTGAAAAGGAACAACAACTGCATAGAAAGGGATCACCAGTACAGCAGAAAATTAGAAAAGAATTCTAGAGGCAACAAAGATATTGATGGTATATCCGCGGTGTTTGATGTTGGAGATGCTTATTACAACTACATTGACAAGCAAAGACTAATGAGAAAATCAAAGAAAGATAAGAAATGGAGATACAAAGAAAAAAGATGGAGAACTCCAGCTGATAGAGTTAAGATACAGATTGATTTGGGCGATAACTATCAGCTTCTTAATTTAATAAAAAAGGCATATCCCGAAGATTAAACAGAATCAAGTTATGGAAATCTTTATAAATATCTGTTTCTTTTGCGCTCTTTATGAAAGAATCATTAATCATTAAAAAGCTCAAGAATGTTGATAGGGAACTGCACTCAATTATGGAGGAATTGGAGCCTAAAAAGCCTGCAATGTCATTGGAAGAGCTTAGGGAAGCATTCAGCAAGAGTGTTAAGTTAGACATTGATCCAACAAAATTAATAAGGAAAATGCGCGATAGGAAATATGACTTATGAGACAGACTATTGACAGCAGTGTTATCATCAAGGGGATGCTCAAGCCTAGGCGCAAAAAACAAGACGAAATTCTTAAGGAGCAAGTCAGGCTTCACAAAGTTGCTTCCTCCATTATGGATTGTGTTAATAGCGGCGAAGCAGAGCTTACCATTCCAAATGTCGCTATTGTTGAGGTCGCATCCGTCGCTTCCAGGCTTACTGGGCTTAAAGAAGTAGGAATCAACGCAGCTAATTTTATTAAAGGCATCGCTACCGTTGTTAATGAAAATGACATTCTCATTGACTGTATCGATATCGCCTCCTCTACTAAACTCAGCGGTTTGATAATATTTTCATAACCTGCGCTAAAGTTACTAATTCCTTGCTCATCACTGATGACAAAAAGATGTACGATGCTGCTATTAAGGTTGGAGTTAAAGTCAAGCTCTTGAGAGATATGAGCTGAGTCATATTTTAATTCTTTTTTATTCTCCAAATATGGCACCCCAATCTCTTCACCATAATAAGCTCCAGCTGTCCATGAGATATTCTTGAATGACTGCGTTGTTCCCAAATCAAAAACCTGGCTTTGGTAAGTGCCGTTCAGTGTAATTCCAGCGGCGTCTTTGTTAGACTGAATAGCCCCAATCGTGGCATTGTACCTGACATTATCGCTCAAGTTGCCGCTTCCGTAGCCTAATATTGTTCTACTTGTGGCATTGACCAAAGAAGTGAATTCATTGTCAGTCACAACAAGCAAAGTGCTGTTCTGCCTTACATTATTGTTAGTGTCAATTGCATAAATTGTAAAATTCAAAACATAGGTTTCTGTATAACAGGTTAACTCACAGTCACATTCCACGTTGCGTTGAAAAGCTGCGAGCTTAATCCGCTGCTCGGCACATCCACCCAGAAAAATATTGTCCTGTTTCCTTTGTTTGAGTTAGGAACAAATGTACCAGTGTGCTATTGTACCAGGCTTACTTTATTGTCTTAATATTGATTAGGATGTCAATATCTTTACGCCTTTTCTATACTCTTCCAAAGTTTCTTCGGATTTGATTCCATGAGAAGCTATTTCCTTCATCATTTCATTTAATGTTAGCCCTGCCATTTTTGCAGCCTTATCTGCGGATACTCGTCCTTGTTGGTACTTATCCATGGCTTTTTTTAGTATAAACTCTTTCCATCCTTCCTGAATCAACATTTTTATGGCAGAAGTCTTGTCTAAACTTTCCTCATGCGTGACCCTGTCTATCATATCATAAATTTCCTTTTCCATTCGTATTCCTAAAAATTTTGTTTTATGCATCTCCCACCTCCTTCATGGCATTATCTATCAAATAATCCTGAAACCAGCCGAATTCTCTTAATTTTTTCAATGCGTCAATTGCTTTGTAACTGTCTATGGACTTTAATCTGTATAAGCTGACTATTATGTCTATGCTGCCAACTAAACTTAAATTGCATATGGCGGCTGCTTTCCTTCCTTGTTTATTATCTGTGCTTATAATGCTACATTGTTTTTCCAATGTCAACGCTAAAACCTCCGCCTCTCCAAGTCCAAGGTTAAAGTCACCCATCAATCTTTTGATTATTTTTTTATTTTTGACTTTCCTTATGCTCATCATCTTCTCTCTTACAAGCTTTTCAGTCAGCAAAGCATCCACAAATTTCCTATTCTTTCCATTTAATATCTCTTCATAAACAGCGTTTGTTATAATCAATTTGAACTTATTGGCCGCTGCTTCCAAAACACTGGCTTTGGCAAGCAGTATTATGCTGCATGAATCTATGGCAATCTTCATGTTAAACAATATTAAATAATGTTAAATATATAAACCTTTCTATTTTACGGTACTTTTGAGTCTTCGGCATATAATCAAATTTTGGTAATTTTTTGGTTTTGAATGAGTATCACACCGACGGAAAAGCAACTCGCTAAAATCATTAAATCTTCATAAAATCAGCAATCTGCCGATAATTAAACAGTATCCTATTTTACGGATTATCAGCTATCCACAGTCAGATTCCACGTCGCGTTGAAAAGCTGGGAGCTTATCCCAAAATGTTTTTTTGGTTCTAAAAACCGAAAAGTATTTAAATAGATAGTTACCTATTAGGTAACTATGATAGCAGAAATACCGCAATATTGCTTGAGGGCATATTCATTGTTTTTCTCAAAGCACGGCCCAAGAGAACCATTCAGGCAGTCAGAATTAGAATGGATAGTCAGCCAGAGTATGAAGAAGAAAATATTTTCAATATTGTTAAAATCCGGCTGGATAGCTAAAGATTCCCGGAATACTTACAAATGCGTAGAGCCGGAAAAGATAATCAAAGGTTTATTGGAATTCAAAGTCCCGCAAGTAATCAAGGAGGCTGCAAGGCACTATGCTTTCACTAATTTGTCCGCAGTAGAAATATGGTCAGACTATTCCTATGTGCAAAGAGGAATTGAAAAATCCCCGTATTTTATCAAAGTCTTAAGAAAAGATTTGAAATACTGGAAAGAATTCTTCAACAAGCGGAGCATACCAAATTATGTAAAAAAAGGCTCTACGATTGGAGAGTATGTTATATTGATTCCAGTTGCGAAATTCAACTCAGCGAAAAAAGATAACTTGAAAGTGGATAGATTGAAAGATACATTAAAAACAGCAAAGGAGAATGAGATGTATTCCTACGCCTATAACTACATGAGGAACAAGTATGGAGCCGCTTCAGCTTAGGGAAAAGGAAGTATTTGACGCCCTTAATCAGATAAAAAACTACAAATTTGTGGTGATAGGAGGCTATGCAGTGAACGCTTACACCCTTCCAAGATTCTCTGTTGATTGCGATATAGTCACAGAAGAAAGGGGTACAACTGCAAAAATAACAAAAGAGCTGTATAAATTGGATTATGCAAAGGCGAAAGATACAGATTTTGGACCTTATGCTGGAGACTTCCTTAGATATGAGAAGACAATCAAGAAAAATTTTATGGTCAGCTTTGACATATTGATTAAAAATGTTTATGATAGGCAGACAAAAGCCATCTTCAGCGCAGAATGGGTTTTCAAGAATTCTTCTTTAATAATGCTCAAGGGAAAAACAATCACACAGGAATTAAATATCAGAATAGTAAACCCAGATGCGCTTCTCGTCATGAAAGTTGTGAGCTGCAGAAATACGGATATCAGGGATATCTTCATGCTAACACCTCAAGTAAAAGATTTTGGGTGGGCGAAGAAAGAGATTTCAGAAAGGGTGGATTTTGGAAACAGATTTTCCAAAATAATGGATAAAATAACGTCTGCTCAGTTCAAGGATAATCTGCAGGGGGTGTACGGGTTTATAGACAAGGAACTATTTGAAAGGAATAAGAGATTAATTACAGAATTGGCATAAAAAATGACTTTTTGCAGAAAAATAAGCTCTCTAAAACTAGCCTTTCTACGGGTTATCCACTCACAGTCACATTCCAAGTTGCATTGAAAAGCTGGGAGCTTAACCCTCCGCTAGGCACATCCACCCAGAAAAATATTGTCCTGTTTCCTTTGTCGGCATTGGGGGCGAAAGCGCCTGTGTGCCCGTGCACCAAGCTTGCGTTTTTGCCGAAATTAGCTCCGTCAAACTCAATCAATGACACTGCAGCAGCACCCAGCTGCAATCCTGCTCCTGCTGTCTGGTTTGTTATGTTGACATAAAAGTTTGTCGGAGCTATCGATTCAGTTGTTATGCTTGTCCCGACAAGAGCCGAAGCTGTAATGTTTATCATATCAAAGTCATCATTTCCTGTATTGTTCAAAGTCAGCGGGCTTGACGGAACATCCTGCTGCCCCAGGAAAACATTGCTGAAGTTGACTGCCGCATAAGTTAGTGATATGGAAGATAATGAATTGTATGTAAATCTTAATGTGTCATTTATTCCGGCAGAGCTGCTGATGTCTTTTATGCTTGCGTTTATCGTCCACAAGGCGCTTGCATTGTCGTAATACATTAACAATAAGGTGCAGTTGATTATCATTCTTGCCGCTTCGCTTCCCGGTCCGGGCTCTGTATGGTTGTAGCAGGTTCCAAATTCTGAATTTGCATCCGGCCCTGAAATGTTGAACCTGAACTGCCCGTCGAGCCCGCCCAGAGTTAAATTAATAATAAACTTGCTGGCATTTATATCACTCACGCCCTGCGGATCTGTTATGTTAAATGAAAGCAATATTGGTACTGAAGTTCCGGCAACAGGGTCGGCAGAAAATGTTGCATTGTTTATTTTTATGACAGGCGCTGCATTTGCCGCAGTCGGATAGTTGACCGTGAAATTAAATATATCACTCTGCATCATATTCCCGCTTGTGTCATTTGCTGTAAACTGCCATGCAACAACTCCGGTTTGCGGCAGTGTTATGTTGTACGTCCAGTTCAGTGAAGTTGTTGAGGCTGGCAATGTTCCAGAAGCGCTTACATTCGTGAACTTGTTACCTCGCGCATAAAGTTCTTTGATTTCTGCTGATGACAAACTTCTGTTCCAGATAGCAACTTCGTCGATTGTGCCATTAAAAGTTCTTTCAGCAGTTAGTTTATTTCCAATTATTATTGGGTGTGCTTCACTTACTTGAAGTGCGTCTACTCCATTTGTAGTGGATTCATAGGATACCTCTTGTCCGTTGACATAAATATGAACATTAGATGCAGTCGCAGAGCCATCCCAAGTGACAGCTACATGCTGCCATGCTCCATATGTAATTACATTATTAACAGCACCCCTTACTAAATTTGTAGTTAGATAATCTCGAGAAAAATAAATTGATGCAGTATTTTGCAGCGCGAAATTTGTCCATCCGACATTAGTGTCATCATCTCTGTTAATTATCCCGCCATCAGCTCCTTCTCCAACACCTTTTGGGTAAATCCATGCAGAATAAGTCATAGGGCCAGAGCCTGTGCCATCCAAAGAAGTATCTGATCCAGCATCCACATAATCATCGCTCCCGTCAAAATCCATCGCACCTTTTCCAAGCGTTTTGTTCGTAAAGTTGTAATGAGCCCCATTATACACGCTTCCATTATTCTGCCTGCTTCCAAATCTCTCAGCATTTACATAAACGCTGAAATCAGTAACATTTGTGTCATTCTCCCCGTAATTGCTTTGGTTGTTGAAATGCCACAGGCCAACAAGTCCTGAAGTATTTATCCCAGGCAATATGCCATTGCTTGAATCAGCGGAAATATTCCCAATCTCTGCTCCTGAAGTTCCGTTCCAAGCGAATATGACATTCTGCAACCCAACACCATCACTTACATTGATGCTGAAAGCTGCTGTGTTGTTCAGCACAGGAGTTGTCAAATTGGTAGAGTTGCCTGTGAACTTTGGCGGTGTTGTGTCAACTGGAGTCGAGTAATGCACCGTAACATTATACAATTCTGGAGCTGTTGAGTTCTCAGATGAGCCTTTGAGGCTTGTGAAGAACGCCTTGTACTGCACATACCTGTTGTTTGACAAAGCGCTTATGCTTGAGCTTGTTGAATTTGTTGCATTGACAGAATAATCCTCTCCAGCACAGACTGCATCATCACAGCTTCTTACGCTTAAATTTAATCTGAAAGCTCCTCGTTTGTATAATTGGCTTATTTCTGCTGATGATAATGTTCTGTTCCAGATTGAGACTTCGTCGATGAGGCCGTTGAAATCACTGACTGTTCCACCGTTACCATCCTTGCCGATAAATGTGTTTACCCCCAGAGAATATGATATTGCATCGGAAAAGGAGGTAGACGCTATTTGAACCCCGTCTATATAAAGAATCTGACTGCTTGCGCCTGGATTAACAACGTAAACAAAATGGTGCCATCCTGTGACATCAAAGTTTGCTGGTGTCGTTACTGAACGCCAGTTTGTTGCATAGCGGTAAACCCCATACGTTTTATTACCGGAGGTCGGGTCTCTAAGACGAAGTGCCACTGCGCTTCCGAGTGAAATCAAATCTCCGCCCTCCGAATCTGGAGCGTTTAAGTTTGCCCACCCAGCAAGTGTAACTGTTGCCGCTGAACCAAGTAAGCCTGTCACCTGTACATAATCATTCACCCCGTCAAAACGCATAGCCCCTCTTCCTAATCTTTTATCACTAAAATTATAAACAGGGCAAGTTGGAGTAGCATTTATAACGCAAGTTCCATTATTCCTCACGCTTCCTGCTCTCTGCGCATTGACATCTGGGCTGAAATCTCGAACTAAGCTGTTATTCTCACCATAACCGCTTTCATTGTTAAAGTACCACAACCCGACCAATCCGCTTGTATTAATGGATACATTCGGGAATATTCCGTTGGAAACTGGAGGGTTGTTGGAATCGCTTCCGGTATTATGCGCTATGATGTCGTTGGCAATGAAATTATGGGTTCCTTCTATGTTCAGGTCATAGACTTGCTGCTCGTCAAGTGCTTTTATTGATTCAATCCTTTCAAATTTAATACCGATATCTTTAAATACTAAATTGCCACTATCTGCTTCATGAGAGCCGAAGTCAATGAATTTATTGTCGCGGACAGCGAAATCTGCCACGGAAAGCCCACTTTCAAAGGCACCAGAATTATGGTTCATTCTGTCTTGGAAATGCTCGAAGCTGGAGAAGGTTTCAAGGACATTCTCGAGGCTTATCCTTCTTTGACTGAGAAGCACATCAAAGCAGCCTTGCACTATGCAGCTGAGAGATTGGCTGGTGAAAGATTTGTCCATATTGAAACTTAAATTTCTTGCTGATGAAGATGTTGATGCAAGATTAGTTAAATCTTTATCAAATAAGGGAGTTGACATAAGATACGCGGTAAAAGGTGTTAGAAATTCCAAGCTATATTCACTGGCATGCAAAGAATCAAGAGCAATATTAACCCGTGATAAAGATTTCTTGAAAACCTCATTGTTCCCGCCTTCAAGATTGCCAGCGATTCTTGTTCTGCGTGTGCATCCGCCTGTGTGGTACAAGCTTGAGCCATTAGTCTTGCAATTTCTGGAAAAATTTTCTGACGAAATGAAGGGCAAAACTTGGGCACTTAGAGAGGATGGTTTTGCTGTTGCAGATTGAGTCTCTATTCTTTCTTTTTCGTAATCGGGCACCCCAATCTCCATGCCATCTTTTAATTCACTAACCTCAACCCACCTTGATGCTTCTTCCTGATTCTGTTCTCAGCTCATAAACTGTCTTGTTGCCCATGTCCACCAGCTCATTAACCCTGTTGGCAACAATCTTTCCTGTTTTTTCATCCAAGCTTTGGACATAATCCCCTTCCTGAATGTCTTTTATTTTTTTCTTTGATGTGATGTAATCAACTACATTGCAGTCTAGGCTTGGGCATATTTGCCTGAATTCATTGATTGGGATAACTGAATAATCAGAATAAGCATCTTGATTATCTAAGATAGAAACATTTAAATAGTCACCTGTATCAATGTTATCCAAGGTGTGAGATTCGGCAATTTCCGAGTCTAAAAAGAATTCGTGTGAAATCCCCGTGAGTGAGACAGGCGCTTTATCCAAGTTATGTGCCTGATTTTCTTCTTTTTCATTATTATTACTTGAATCAGTGTGAGCGCGGCGGGATTTCCGAATCATACTCGAACCCGCATCTCCCCGTGAGTGAGACAGGGGCTCTATCCATTGAGCTACGCGCCCTTTACACTTGTCTTCTGATTCCTTGCATTCATTTATATAAGTATCTAAATCAACAACAACATCAGTTACAACAGTTATCAAACTATCCTCAGCAACGCATCTTCCAATCTCTTCACCATAATAAGCTCCAGATGTCCAGGATATATTCTTGAATGATTGTGTAGTTCCCAAGTCAAAGGGTAATTCCAGTGGCATCTTTGTTAGTGTGAATGGCTCCAATCGTAGCATTGTATCTGACATTGTCGCTCAAGTTGCCGCTTCCATAGCCGAATATTGTTCTTGTTGTGGTGTTAACCAAAGAAGTGAATTCATTGTCAGTCACAACAAGCAAAGTTGAATTTTGCCTTACATTATTGCTTGTGTCAGTTACGTACATAGTGAAGTTAATGACAGCAGAGGTTGAGGGAAGCTTTGTGGCATTGCTTACCTGCCCAGTTGTCCCGCTCAAAGTGAAGTTCACATAAGTTATAATTCCGGAAATATTATACGTTATATTGGCGCTTGACAGTCCAGTTTCATCTGTCACGTTCCCTGTAAAATTAATTACATCATTCGCTAACGGAGAAGATATGTTGAATGTTGTGTTTACAATTGGAAGTGTTGTGTCTGGAGGAGCTGGAGCATTCACAGTAAAATTAAACACATCACTCTGCATCATATTTCCCGAAGTGTCATTGGCTGTAAACTGCCACGCAACAACTCCAGTTTGAGGAAGTGTAATGTTATAAGTCCAGTTTAATGAAGTTGTTGAAGCTGGCAAAACACCGGTAGCGCTTACATTCGTGAACTTGTTTCCTCGTGCATACAGCTCTTTTATCTCTGATGATGACAATGAACGGTTCCAGATTGCTACTTCGTCGATTGTGCCATTTAAGTAACCATAAAAGTCATTGTGCGCCCCTAAGCTTAATGCTACAGTGTCATAAAATATGTTTTTATTATCTATGCTTGAGCCCATTAAATTTCCATCAAGGTATGCTCTTGAAACTCCGGTATCATATATACCAACTATATGGTGCCACTGGTTATTGTTTATTGGAGATAGGGTGATGGTTGTTGCAGTGGTATCAGTATACCCGGTATGCCAAACTATGGAACTTCCAGTAACGTCATTATTGAATTCAAATTTATATGAGGCATATGGTGCCGCCGCACCATTGCCCTTCGCCAATATTTTGCCAAAAGCTTGTTGGTTTCCAACTCTTTTAAACCATACTGAAACTGTGATATTCTGCGGCTCTAAAGATGGGTCATCAGTAACGTTAATTAAGTTATTGACACCATCAAAGTCTACCGACGATTGTCCAAATTTTTTATCCGTAAGGTTATATGCCGGACACTCGCCATTAGCTAATCTGCAGCTTGCATTGTTTCTAAAGCTTCCGCTTCTCTCGCTATTTACGTCTGGGCTGAAATCCTTGAAAAGGGTATCATTTTCCCCACTTCTATTGTTGAAGTGCCACAACCCAACAAGCCCAGAAGTGTTTATCCCAGGCCATATTCCATTGCTCGAATCAGCGGAAATATTGCCAATCTCAGCTCCCGAAGTTCCGTTCCATGCGAATATGACATTCTGCAACCCAACACCATCACTTACATTAATGCTGAAAGCAGCGGTATTATTCAGCACAGGAGTTGACAAGTTGGTAGAGTTGCCTGTGAACTTTGGCGGTGTTGTGTCTGGAGGAGCATTCACAGTAAAGTTAAATATTGAACTCTGCATCATATTCCCGCTTGTGTCATTAGCAGTGAACTGCCATCCGACAACTCCAGTTTGCGGCAATGTATAATTTATTGTCCAGTTCAGTGATGTTGTTGAAGCTGGCAAGATTCCAGAAGCACTGACATTGGTAAACTTGTTTCCTCTTGCATACAGCTCTTTAATCTCTGCTGATGACAATGAACGGTTCCAGATTGCTACTTCGTCGATGGAGCCGTTGAAGTAAAAGGTACCATCAGAGCGTCGGCCAATATTGAGAATAAAAGTACTTCCAGTCTCTAGTGTTATCGCCCCTCTGTTTATACTAGCTACCTGTTGGCCGTCTATATATAGTTTTTGGTCATTTCCGTTATAATTGGCAAGGATATAGTACCACCTGCCCAACACGGGTGTCCACGTATAGCCTAAATCGAGATCAGTACCTCCGCTTTGACTCATAGAGTTATAGAGAACCCCCTCAAAATATTGGATCTGGTAGTTGTAGGTGGTGGGGTTGCCAAGCCTGTTTTTCCCGGCCATGTATGCATCAGGAGTACCCATAAACTTAAACCATGCTGATATGGTAAAGGCGTTTGGTGCGTCTAAACTATTTCCAGTTCCAGCATCCACATAATCATCCACCCCATCAAAGTCCATCGCCCCTTTGCCTAAAGTCTTATTTGTGAAATTATAATGCGCCCCATTATATACACTTCCATTATTCTGCCTGCTTCCAAATCTCTCGGCATTTACGTAAACGCTGAAATCAGTAACATTTGTGTCATTCTCCCCATAATTGCTCTGGTTGTTGAAGTGATACAGCAAAACCAGTCCAGAAGTATTTATGTAAGGCAACATACCATTATTTGAATCACCGCTTAGATTCCCAATCTCAGCTCCAGAAGTTCCGTTCCATGCGAATATGACATTCTGCAGTCCAACTCCATCGCTTGCATTTATGCTGAATGCAGCAGTATTGTTCAGCACAGGAGTTGTCAAGTTTGTCGAGTTGCCTGTGAACTTTGGCGGTGTTGTGTCTGGTGCAGCATAATGCACCGTAACATTATACAGTTCTGGAGCTGTAGAATTGTCAGATACAGAATCTTTAAGGCTTGTGAAGAACGCTTTGTACTGCACATACCTGTTGTTTGCTAAATTGCTAATGCTTGAGCTTGTTGAATTAGTAGCATTAACAGAATAATCCTCTCCAGCGCATGAAGCATCATCGCAGCTTCTTACTGAAAGATTTAATCTGTATGCTCCTCTTTTGTATAATTGGCTTATTTCTGCTGAGGATAATGTTCTGTTCCAGACAGAGACTTCGTCGATGAGACCGTTGAATTCGTAGTCTGTCCCACCATAACTTCCAATATCAAATGTCGTTCCAGTACCCATAGAAGCAAGACCGCTCGCAGAGCTAACAAATCGCCCGTTTTTGTAAAGAGTAAGAACGCCGTTGTTCGCGCCTAAGGTACCAACGAAGTGATACCATTGTCCTTGTAAAATCGGGTCGAAGTCGTATGCTATACTTTTTACGCCAACCGCGTTCATCACTATGAATACGGTTCCATCATCATATCCGCTGTAACTTAGATGAAACTGCTCTGATCTCCTCAGAGCGTAAGTAGCAAAACCGTCAGGCCTAACATCGTATGTGATTGCTGGCCTTATCCAAACCGAAAGAGTTAAGCCTGTATTATAAGTAATAGCATCCAAAGATGCAGAGTCAGGTGCTTGTACCAAATCATCCACCCCGTCAAAATCCATCGCTCCTCTTCCTAAAATTTTATCACTAAAGTTGTAATGTGCCCCATTAACAGCAGTCCCATTATTCCTCACGCTTCCGCTTCTTTCTGAATTAACATCAAGGCTGAAATCTCGAACTAAGCTGTTATTCTCACCATAACCGCTTTCATTGTTAAAGTACCACAACCCGACCAATCCGCTTGTATTAATGGATACATTCGGGAATATTCCGTTGGAAACTGGAGGGTTGTTGGAATCGCCAAAAGTTCTGCCCAGTTCTTCCCCATAATATGCCCCTTCTAGGGTAATTCCAGTGGCATCTTTGTTAGTGTGAATGGCTCCAATCGTAGCATTGTATCTGACATTGTCGCTCAAGTTGCCGCTTCCATAGCCGAATATTGTTCTTGTTGTGGTGTTAACCAAAGAAGTGAATTCATTGTCAATCACAACAAGCAATGTGGAATTTTGCCTTACATTATTGCTTGTGTCAGTAACATATAATGTAAAGTTATAAACTCCTCCAGCAGAAATTGTAGTGACATTGCTCACTTGCGCACTTGTGCCTGACAATGTGAAATTAACATAAGTTATTATTCCCGAGACGTTATAAGTTATATTTGCCGTCGACAATCCAGTTTCGTCTGTAACATTCCCAGTGAAGTTGACAACGCTGTTTACCAAAGCATTTGTCACATTGAAAGTTGTGTTTACTGTTGGAGGGGTTGTGTCTGCAACTGTGAAGCTAGCCGTTTGTTCACCTGGAATTGTGTTAGCCCAAGTTGAATTAACCTTGACATTGTAAGTTGCAGTGCTAGACGGCGCATTGAATGTAAAGTTATAATTGCCATACTTGTCTGTCCTGAATATGTTTTCTTCAGTTCCATAGCTGGCATTTATCTGCCAATCTCCGCCAAAATACCTGAAGCATTCTGTGTCTAACAATTCCGTGCCTGCCAGCCTTACCCTGAAAACTTCCCCGCCTCCACCTTCATCAAAGCGAGATTTAATTGCATAATACCTGCCATCTGATACGGCGGCATTACTGTTGGTTACGCAAGTTTCAGCTTGGCAAAAAGCGTTATTAACAAACAAAGTTGAATTTGCATACAGCTCGCTTCCGTCGTCAGAGCATGTCTGGAAGCTTTGGGTTCCGGTGCTGGTAGACTTATAATAGCACCATGTGTTGATTATTATATTGTCGCTGCTGCCGCACAAAGTCACAGAGCCAAAATTCCATTCTGTTATGTTTGATAAAGTGCAGTTATTGCCAATGCTTATGTCCTGTTGCGTTCCGCAGGTATGGGTAACAATCTGTACAGCATAATCCCAGCCTTTTCCGTCATTCGGAGTTATTTCCGTTCCGTTAAAGTCAGGGCCGTAATAAAGATAGCATGTCTTGTTTTCCATCTGGGTGAAGTTAAGCTCTGCCAAACCCTCCAGTTTGGTTATCCATCCATTGCTATTGCTTAGCGCATAAGCGTCAAAAGGAATCTTGCTGCCGTTGCAGAATAAGTTTGTCCCGTTTTCATTCATCAGCCTGCCTTCTGCCAAGCTGATGTTGATTTTTATATGCTCGAAGGTTCTGCTTAAATTTGTAGTTTCATTAAAGTTTATCCTTGTCCTGTACTCAAAGCTGGTGTTGTCCCAAAGATTGCCAAAATTCATCGAAGGGTTTACTGTTAGATTGGCTAAGATTTCATTTATGAAAACACTGATGGGAGTATTGCTGGCATTGCTTCCATTGCTCAAGTTTATATGCCCATAAACAGCAACAGGAGAAGAAGCAGCTACACTGCTAGCATTCAAGCTTTCATTTATTTGCATTAGGATGATAACCCCAGTTGAGGATTTAACTGTTAACCCACCACTATCAAACGCAGTAACATTCCATAGCCATGTTCCATAACTTGTTAGGTTAAAGCTTGCATTATGCAAGTCATTAACCCTGGAAGCATTTGTCAAATTAATTATGCTGCCGTTTGGAGCATACAATGTAAAGTTGACATAAAGCAGATTGGCATCCGCATCTGTGACATTCGCAATTATTGTTACATTCTTGTTATACATTGGATAAGTCGGTATTGTGTAATTTAAATTTATGACTGGGGATTGAGGTACGGGAGCTGCATAATGCACCGTAACATTATACAATTCTGGGGCTGTTGAGTTTTCAGATGAGCCTTTCAAGCTTGTGAAGAACGCTTTGTACTGCACATACCTGTTGTTTGACAATGCGCTTATGCTTGATTTAGTTGAGTTTGTAACATTAACAGAATAATCTTCTCCAGCGCAGCTTGCATCATCACAGCTTCTTACTGAAAGATTTAATCTATATGCTCCTCGTTTGTATAATTGGCTTATTTCTGATGAGGATAACGTTCTGTTCCAGACAGAGACTTCGTCGATGAGGCCGTCGAAAGGACGCTTACCGCCATCCTGATACATACCTCCGATAGCAAGACTTCTTGCGGCATCGGAGGTTAGCGAGCCATCGCCATCTTGGTTAAATCCGTGAGCTTTCTCAACGCCATCCACATAAAACTTTACTCCGTTTGCTGCACTGGTTGAGCCGTCCCAGGTCATCACGACGTGTTGCCATGTATTATTTAAAGTAACAGCGTTGTTAGCTGATTGCACAGCCAACGCTGTTGTTGAATGCTGACGTTGAAAAACGAGCCTCTTGGAGCCCCCTAGAAAAAAAGCGCTGGTGAGGCTGGAGGTGGTTTCTTTAGAGATTATTCTGCCTTCGCTGCTGCCACCTAAACTATTAGCGTTGACCCATGCAGAGTATGTAAGCGGCCCAAGATTATCTAAAGACGTATCCGAACCCGCATCCACAAAATCATTCACCCCGTCAAAACGCATAGCCCCTCTTCCTAATCTTTTATCACTAAAATTATAAACAGGGCAAGTTGGAGTAGCATTTATAACGCAAGTCCCATTATTCCTAACGCTACCTGCTCTCTGCGCATTGACATCAGGAGAGAAATCTCTTACCAAGCTGTCATTCTCACCATAGCCGCTTTCGTTGTTGAAGTACCACAATCCAACCAATCCTGAAGTGTTAATTGATATATTCGGGAATATTCCGTTGGATGTTGGAGGATTGTTGGAATCGCTTCCGGTATTATGCGCTATGATGTCGTTGGCAATGAAGTTATGGGTTCCTTCTATGTTCAGGTCATAGACTTGCTGCTCGTCTAGAGCTGCGATGCCGGTAACTCTTTCCCATTTGACTGTATTATTTTCATAATCAGGAACTGCAATGTAGTCACCAATGCTAAGGTTTTCTACCCAAACCCATTTGGCATTTACGCCGTTAATTTCTATAATCTCATTACTGATGTTTAGATTATCATAGCTCAGATTTTCAGCCGCATTATCAGTTGCGATAGCTTTAAATACTATATTATCGTTATTTGCTTCATGAGAGTCGAAATCAACAAATACATAGTCGCTGACAGCCAAATCTGCCATGGAAAACCCACTTTCAAGGGCACTAGGGTCATGGTTTGGCAGATACTGGAGATGCTCGAAGGCAATATGACCGCTGAGGAAATCATTGAAGATTTTCCTTCCTTGACCAAAGCTCATATCAAAGCTGCCTTGCAGTACGCTGCTGATTTGACCAGAGGTAGAGACATTGCCACCGTCAACGTTCCGCTTGGAACTTAAATTCCTGCTGGACGAGAACGTCAAAAGGCGGGTTGGCAGATTTCTCGAATCAGAAGAATTTGATGTGATTTTTGCGCCAAAAAGATTTTCAGACAATAAATTAGCAGACATTTCTAAGGCTGAAGGCCGCATTTTGGTTACTAACGATTCCGATTTTACTGATTCTGTGTCCTTCCCAAAAGAAAGGGTGTTTTCGGTTGTTTTTGTAGTAATACCCCAGGACAAGCCGGAGGCATTTATACCTGCATTCTCAAGATTGCTTAAATCAAAATCAAAGCCTGAAGATGCTTCTTCCTGATTCTGTTCTCAGCTCATAAACTGTCTTGTTGCCCATGTCCACCAGCTCATTAACCCTGTTGGCAACAATCTTTCCTGTTTTTTCATCCAAGCTTTGGACATAATCCCCTTCCTGAATGTCTTTTATCTTTTTCTTTGATGTTATGTATGTAAACTCTTTGCAGCCATTTTTTTCTTGGCATTCAATGAACTCATTAATTGAGAGTATGGAGTAGTTAGAATTATATTTTTGAGTGCTGAGGAGGGGAATCTCGTCGCGTAGAGTTCGAACCCCTACGCCTCGTGGAGAGGCAGCGGTTTTTGAGACCGCTCCGTCTGCCAATTCCGGCACCTCAGCTTTGCCCAAGATTGGAACAGAAACATTTATATATAAGCTTTCCCTGTTTGATAAATCTCGTGGAGAGGCAGCGGTTTCCGCGGCAGTTTGCCAGTTCTGGGAACCTCTTTTTTCTTTATTTTCATCATTATTTCTATCATAAACTATAACACTGTCAACAACAGTTATCAAACTATCTTCGGCAACGCATCTTCCAATCTCTTCCCCATAATATGCCCCTTCTGTCCATGAAATGTTATAGAACTGCTGTGTTGTTCCCAAGTCAAACACCTGGCTTTGGTAAGTTCCGTTCAAAGTAATTCCGGTGGAATCTTTGTTAGACTGAATAGCCCCAATCGAGTAATTGAAGCGGGTATTGCTAAAATTCCCGTTATTAAATGGAACTTCAACTCTATCAGTTGTATTAACTAACTTTGTGAAATTGAAATCTTGGCTTATAAAATAATCAATGCTTACATTCTCAATATTAAGTTTCACTCCATAAGCTGAGCTATTTGAATATGTAAAATTATACTGGAAGTATCTGTTATTTGGAAGATTTAGGTATGTCAAATTTTGAATATTGCCTCTTGTAAAGTTTTCAACCTGAGTGTAAGCTTCACCGGAACAAACAGAATCATCGCAGCTTCTTACGCTTAAATTCAATCTGTATGCCCCTCGTTTGTATAAGTTTTGAATTTCACTTGCGCTTAATGTTCTGTTCCAGATTGCAACTTCGTCGATGGAGCCGTTGAAGTTCCGGTCGCCGGCAATGCGATTCCCGATAATAAAAGCTTCGTCAGTGTCGCTATTGATATTGCAGGTTCCGGTTCCGCTGGCGATTTCAACCCCGTTTTGGAATATCTTTCCTGCGCCATTGTTATCGGGCATCTCGAATGTCGCGGTTATGAATTGCCAGGTGTTTAAGAGCACTTTGTTGGAAGCGGAAGTGGCAGTTGCGCCTGTGCATGTCATAGAGGTAGTGAATACGAACTCACCGGTGCTGCCAAGCCTCAGGACTCTGGACTCTGTTGCGGATTGTCCGTTGATTCGTATCGAGAAAATCCTTCCGAAAGAACTCTCGCCCAGGCCCCTGGGATAAATCCAGGCGGAATAAGTCCAGGTCGGGAGGGTAAGATACACCTGGCCCAGAGAGCCGCTTGCTGGCATGATTACATAATCATCCACTCCGTCAAACCATCCAGCGCCACTGCCAAGCTTGTAATCTGTTTTATTAATTCTAGTTCCATTAAAAGCAGTCCCATTATTCCTTGCGCTTCCTGCCCTTTCAACATTTACATCAGGGCTGAAGTCTCTTACCAAGCTGTCATTCTCCCCATAACCGCTTTCATTGTTAAAGTACCACAAGCCAACCAATCCAGAGGTGTTAATATACGGCAATTTGGCGTTATTGCTGTCATTATACGCTCTGCCTATTTCCATCTCATAATTTGCTTCAAGCGTGACTGTTATATTTGTCCAGTTAGAGACAGCAGTCCCGTCAAATATCTGCGAGCCGTAATGCCCGGAAACATTAAGTGCAGAAAGGTTTGCTGTTGTTCCAGTTCCAGTAGTGAACATATTTCTGAATGTTCCAGAGTTCCAGTTTGTATCTGTATCGTCTATGAATGAAGGGTCTAAGTCAAACAGATTATAGAACTCAACAACCCATTTCTTTCCTTTTTTGGCAAAGCTTAAATAGCCATTTTTTCCTTTGTTTGCCTCTTTGCCGAATACGTCCTCAAAGCTTAAAAACCTCTTAACCTGCCTTATTTCAGTCTGCCCTATTTGGTTAACAACTTCCCTAAACTGCCCTTCAAGAGCTCTTTCGAGCATATAGGGGTTAGCCAAGCTCTTTGCATAATCCTCAGAGCTTGAGATTTCATAGAATATTTTTTTGTCAAATGATTTCTGTTTTTTTGCCCTGATTTCATCCTCAACTTCCTTTTCATCAAACACAAAGCCGAATTTCCTGTTTTCTTTCAAGGCTCCTTTGTAATTTGCCTTAATCTTCTCTCCGTCAGCTTCCATATAATATGTGATGTTTGTTTCTTCATCATCAAAATTAAATCTGAGATCTGAAGCGTTAGTCTGTCCTGCGCTTATCGTGACAGCAAACACATTGGAAACAGCAAGATTCCCGGAGTCATTTGCAGTAATGAAGGTAAATCTGACGCCGTCAATATCCTTATCAGCAGCAATAGTTGCAATATCCTTGTCAAACACAATGCTTATGCCGTCCTGCTCAAAATAAGTGAACAGTGTATTCTCGTCTATATCTGAAAAGTAATCGCTTAAATTAATGACTGCGTTTGAATTTACATTAATGCTTATGTTTGGAATATCTTTGATTAATGCCAATCCAGTCAAATTCAGTGTTGTGATATTCACATTCCCTTCTATAAATCCTGGGTCATCTTTCGTCAATGTTAATTCATACTGCTGCCCGACAGCCAAATCTTTTATCTTCTCCCATGAGCCGAAGCAAACCTCGCTGTCAAAATCCCATTGCCTGCATTTGTACAATGAATTTGCAGTGGCAGTCGCTGTCAAAACAGCATTTTCAAAGTCAATTTCTTCAAGATTGACAGCATACCTCTTTGTGACGTCAACATTCTCTATAGTTATTTCCCTGCCGACATTATCAATTCCTATGCTTGCGGTTACTGGCTTTGTTATGTCAGCATTTTGAATTAATAATTTATCCATGGCATCAGCATTTTCCGCCGGCAGCACTTCAATATCATAGTAGTCAGGCTCTACGCCTCCTTCCGTAACATTAATTGGAGTATTATTCCTGTACAATTGGTAGCTGCCTGATTCTGCCCCTTCATTATCCTCAACCCCTAAGCTGACAATGACATTTTTTATTTCCTCAACTATTGAGTATGTGATTGTGTCAAGGCTTAGAACTGCATTGTCTATCTCGAATATCAGCCTGTAGCTCGTGTCATTGAAGCCGCTTAATGTGCACGTCTCTACACAAACGTTCTTGAAGTCTATGGCTGCCAAATAATACCTTGCGCCAAGCTCGCCCCACCCTGAATAATAAATCTCTGCAAAAGGCTCCTCGGCATTCAAAGCATAATCCACGTAAATGGTTTGCGCGCTTATTGTGTTGTTCAGTGCTGCGCCGTACTGCCCGTATGTTGAATAGAACACCTCGTTCCATTTGTCTCTTGCAGGCTCTAATCCGATGAAATTGCAGCATTTTGCGCTGCCGTAGCATACAGTAGTGATTTTCCCGTCTTCAATGGAAGTTGTCTGCCATCTTGTGCACAGCTTTGTTTCATCAGCATCCCAGCTGAATTCTGAGCTCTCGACTGTTAAATCTATGATTCCTGTGGTTGCTTCATACCCGTCATTATCCGCATCATAAGCGCTTCCTGATTTGTACTCCAAAATGCCAGTTATTGTTTTTTCAGGCACTATTAATGCAATCTCCTTGCTAGTGGCTTTTTCGCCGTCAGTTGCAGTGAAGGTCATTGAAGTGGTGATGTTGTACTTGGCTGGGGTCAGGGTCACTACGCTGCCGTCAATGTCAACTGCCACATTTTCTGGCTCTGTGAAGAGGTAGGCAAGCGTGTCGTTTTCCTCATCGTAGAAATAGCTGCCCAAGTCAATCACGGTCTTTCCCTTCAGGATAAATTCATCCACATCAGATTTCCATACAGGAGGATTATTTTTTTCGTTTTTCTCTTTTTTGGTTTTTTCCTGATTTTCATCCTCTGCTGCTGTTTCATTTGCCGCTGGAATTTCAGCTGCTGTTTCCGGCGCTGCATCTGCAGTTGGAGCTATCCCGTCGGTAGTTATGTTTGGCTTCTCGTTGGTGTCATTGGTTGTTTCCTTGTCTTTGGCCGCAAATCCTGTTATTGAATCATATTTGCCGCTTAGGTTGATGAATGCCATTATGGACAGGGATGAAATTATCAGGAATGCCACTGCATAAAATCCGATTTTCTTTGCCGTTGGCTTGTCTATCATTTTTTCTTTTTCCTTGCCCTTTGGTACACTGTCCAGATTGTCCTGTCATCCCTGTTCAACAGGACTGCAATCTTGTGATAGTTAAGACCGAAAGTGTCCTTCAGGTAAGAAGCGATATTCTCCAAAACGCTCAATTTCCTGTCCTTCAAAATCGAGACAGGAATAGAATAAGGCGAGATTTCAGTGACAACAAATTTTGCCTCTAATTTTTTCTTGGCATTCCTGTACGTGACTGCCAGCGGGATTTCATTTCTGTTTGTAAGAGAAGCTATTTGCTTGAAGCTGAGAAGAAGATTCTCCCTTAGGTATTTTACGATAGCCTCCAATGAGCCAAGATACTCATTATTAAAAACAGAAATCGGAACAGTGACTTCTTCTTTGGCAGGCACCTGCAGTATTTTATTGACAAGATGAAGGATCTCTTGAGGGCTTATGCCCTGCTCTTTCAGATAGCTTAACGTATCTGCAACTCTCTTTTCAACTGCTTTACTAGCCTCTTTTCTAATCATTTATACTATGTAAGTAATAATATTTGGAAATAATTCTAGTATACACAATCATAACATATCTTGTAAGTAAATAGTATTTAAAGCTTTCGATTTCTAAACTTTTGCACTTTACTCGTAAAAGCATACAGCGGTTGCATAGTAAAATACAAAAGTTTAGGGTTTAAGAAATATTTTCCATATAGACAAAAAGCAAAATTACCAATAGTTGCAATATCAGCTGAGTAAGCTTCTAATCTGCGGCGGCGCTTCCACAGGGTCATAATCGAGCATAAAGCCCACTCACAGTGTCGTGTATAGAGAATTTTGAATGAAATGTAAAAAATAATGGATTATTCAAAGTTTTCTATAAGTTATTGAGTTTGATTTGTAATAGAGATGTGCCTAGAAGTTATTAAAACAGTAATTCAGTTTTTGAAAAGATGAAATATTCATAGTAAAAGAAATGTTTTTATAGAATCTATGCAAGGCAGATTAGTAATGAACACTACTAAAATTGTAAAAGAAGTGAATTTGGAGGATTTTAAAGAAATAATATCCAAATACAAAGATAATACTTATGTGAACCCCCATGCACTCGATCATTTAAGCGATGCTCAAAGAAAAGTATTTAAAGAACAGGGCTTAATTGATGCTTTGCTAAAGGAAAATCCCAGAGGAGTCGGATTACAGCGAAATGGCAGATACGCTGCATTTTACCGCAGGAACTGGGGATTTCTTCGTATTATCCTGGAAATAAAAGACCCAAAACTTGAGATAATAACTTTTATAAACACAGAGACTATGCCTAATCTAAAGAGACTTGAAAATGAGACACCTTAAAGCACCGGGAAGAGGAGAATATATCTATGATTACAGGAATGATATTTTGCTATTCAAGATTAGAAATAGGAACTATGCTATATCTGTAGAATTCGATAATTTTATAGTTGATATTGATGAAGAGGGATTCATAACTGGATTGAGAATTTTTGATGCTTCCCAGATTTTTAAGTTATCAAAAGTTGCCTTAAATAATTTGAAGGGTTTTGAATTTCATGCAAAGGCAGAAAATGGCGTAATATCTGTTCAGCTAAGGTTTGACTGCATGGTTAGAAATGCCGTAATTAAACAAGGCCATGATTTTGTCAGGGAAGCAGCAGATTCGCATATCAAAAATTCTGAAGTTCTCTGCACAGTTGCCTAAATATGTAGGCTAAACAAAAGCATAACGTTATTCCATCCATAAGGGACAACTAAGGGTGACAGGAACTTAAAGCCTAACACTGCTTCAGAGCGTATACGGCCCACAATCTAAAATCATCCAACCCTAAATCCATTGCCAGTTGATTTGCAGCAGCCTTTGAAGTTTTTATGCCAGGCATCTTAATCTGTTTATCCTCAAATTGGGCTTCAGGTTTTAAATGGTTACGGCTTAGTTGGCGCGGCATAGGCTTTCTGATTTTGCAAAACAGGTTAATGTCAATTGCATATCAATAAAGATACAAAAAAACTAAAATACTCAACCAATGCTGCGGGAATGGCTTTATTCTGCGATGCAGCCTATAATCATTATGACGCTTATGGCGCTGATTGCCCTAATTCTTAATATTTGATTCACTATTTCGCAATTGATTCGAATTCTGTCTGTCCGCTTTGGGCTCGCCGTAATTTACCCTCGGCAAGACCGTCCTGAATTTGATGTGCGAAGCGCAGACTGAAATGTCGGAATTGCCAATGTGCAATAGTTTTTGACAGAATAAATTTCAATCAACATTAAGTTTATCGAGCTCGACACAGGAGCGTATATATCTCTACAGCTGTTGTATCTATCTTTGAGGGCACTAGCTTGAATTCAAATGCACATTCAAATGCGCATTCAAATAAAAATATATCTAATAAGTAATAATATATATTATGTAATTAAAAAATTATATTAAATATGTATAAATAAGACTGCAAATTCAAAAATTTACAGGCAAATAAGTGGAGCTCCTATCCCTTAAAATTATCAAATTCCTTCGCAAACTCGGGCTTAAGAAACCTTTTTATTATATCTTCGTAGTTTTCTCCCTTCTTCCCTTTGCTTTTGAGCCAGTTGTGGAAGTTATCGCTTACCGATATTGTTGTGTCTGCCATAGCAATTATAGGTTTTATAACTTCTATATTTATTTTTTCTTTTTGCATTATCATCGGAACAAATTATGGCTAGGATATGGTTTATGGGATTGCTGCTGCTAACACCTCCAATATTTTTCATGACTGCCATAAATCTGATGGCAGTCACCTCTGTTTTTGCATGTTACGGGGATTATTGCGGCTGCGGCTCTTATGCCCAAAGTAAGTATTATTGCTTTCAGGCGTAGTTATTGGACTTAGTGGTTTTATTGGTCTTATGCAATTTCTAAATATCATAAAAATCATACTATTTACAATTTCAAACGAAATTACGCATTGGATGCCTGCAAGCAGCCTTTTATATATAAACCGCTATTTATATACCTATGATTGTTTGCTATGCCTTAGATCACATTGCAGTAATCTTTCTCAAATTCATCCATTCAAATATCTATTCAAATGCTTATTCAAATAAATTTATATTAAATAAGTATAAAAAAATATTAAATAAGTAAAAAGTATACCTATTTTATTAATCATTTTAGGCAAAGATCAGCCGTTAAAATAGCGGTAAAAAGGCCGCATTTTGCCGCTATAGCAATAGTATAAGCAATAATCTCCCCTATTTACCTATTAATATTCAATAACGCCAATCTAATGCCACTATCTAGCTTATATCCTCTATAAATCTTATAATCTGCCCATATATCACTCTTTATTGCTTCCCTTAATGTTATATCCTCTATAAATCTTATAATCTGCCCATATGATACTCTTTTTATAATCTGCATTTAAATTATGAGTTTGAAAAATAAATCTGGATATTGGCATTATAGGCGATATAATGATTATGGTTTTGTTATTGCAAGATTTGCTCGCAGGAGTATTTTATAAAAGAAATTCTCTGAGTTTCAGCCATATGCTTTACATTGCTTATGCCGTCTATACCTTTTACAAAAGTTTTATGGGTGATATTCAAGTGTTTATGGCAGATATAACGCACATAACCCATAATGCACTCAGAATAACCCATAATATAGCCGATTTGGCCCATACTATATCCAATTGCATAGCCTAATGCAGCCAAACAATCCTTTCCAATAGAACAATCAAATGATCATTCAAATGAAAATATATTATGTAAGTAAAAAATTATATTTTATAAGTATCTTGTATCACTTTCTCTGCTCCAGCTGATACTTAAGCTGCGCTATTGAGCTGCTTAGCTCCTTTGCCTTCGCAGCGTCATTTGACAGCTTTGCCAGCTCAAGCTCTGTCTCCATGCGCTGCAATTCCAGATTCTTCTCATATCTCCACTGCTTAAGCTCCTTTGATGCATTGGCCGGCTTAGAGCCTGCTTTTTTATCTTTAGCCGATGTTTTCGTATTTTTAGGCCCTGGCTTCTCTTTTATTGTTGCCTTACGTGAAGAATCATCCGCTGCTTTCTTGATGTCCTTGGGCGCAGTTTTTGGCTTTTGGCTGTCAGCGGCCGTCGAACGCGCTGTCTCTTTAGAGCCGGACTCACTCGGAAAATCAGCCTTTATCACCTTTTTTATTATATCCTCATAGCTTTCACCCTTTGAGCCTTTGCCCTTAAGCCAGTCGTGGAATTTCTTGCTTACTGAAATTGTGGTGTCTGCCATAATTATTATAATATTTATAACACCTATATCTATTTTTCTGTTTTGCGTGCCAAACATCTAAATCTCACGCGAGAAAAAACAATAACTTTATATACAAAATACAAGCATTATGCATTGCAAATGTCCAAGATTAACCTGCCAAAAGAGATTCTGAAGCATGAGGCCTTTAAGGTACTTTCAGCCAAGGAGAAAGAGGAGTACATACGCAACCTGTTGATCAAAATCCTGGAGCTTAATCCGGAAGGCATAACAATTTCGCAGATAAGAGAATCATCAGGCCTTACGTATTCTACAATCTGGCATCATCTTGAAGTGTTAAGTTATACCGCACAGTGCCGTAAAATATCCCGCGGGAATGTGGATGTGTATTACCCTACAGGAAAGGCAATCCATTTGAACGACCATACCCAGGACAAGGCGCTTTACTCTATCAGCATACTAAGGGAAGCTAAAGGTAATTTTGTGTGTGTTCATGAAAAAAGGCAGAATAACTCCGGCAACTGGGCGGTTTGCGGCGGCATCTTAATTCCATTCGAGTTGATGGAGCACCTTATCAAGGGCTTTGCCAAAGCCAAAAACTTAAGCAAGACTAATGCCGAGAAATAATAAACCGCTCGCAAAAAGCTGGCATTTTATCCGAAGGTAAACCCCAAAACTGGCTGCAGCTGATTTGTCTTTTTTTATCCCCTCAATAGGCTCTGGCTCAACCGACGTGATGGTATCTTCAATATATTCATCGGTTCTGCTGTCTTTAACAATACTCTCTTGCTCAGCGGCGTTATTGAATTTAAATTCATCGCCATTGGCATCAATTGATTTATTTGAGTCTAAGCCTTCACTCGCAATGCTTTCATTTGCATTTTCCTCGGCAGCATTTGCAGCCAGCACGATTAAGATTAATATGGCTGCTGCTCCTGAAAAATTTATCTTTACTGTCTAAATTACCCCCAACCATCAACGGAATGCCCATGCCATTTAAGAATCTTGCCAAGGCAGAAACTAGAAATAGGGCGTCATTCTTTCTTTACCTTTAATCTATCTTTAATTCTTTTCCTTTGATTTTCATAGCTCTCTCGCGATATGAACCCTGATTTGTATGCTTCCTCCATAGCGCTCAGCTCCTTTTTCAGTTTTGCTGTTCTTTCATCTGGCGCGGTTTTCTTCAGTTCAGCAATTTTTTGTTTTTTCTTCACCGCCTTTAAGAAGTTCTTAATCAAAATAGATATTATGGCCAATGCCACTATGCCTGCAATGCCAATTATGTAGTATTTTAAGTTGGGCGAGTATTTGTATTCGTACTTGGACTTGACTTCGAGCGTGTCCGAGCCTGTTCCAAGAATGCTATTGCCGCGGTAGACTTCAACAGATGCCACATAGGCGCCTGTTTTTATGTCAAGAGGCATCACAAGCTTTCTCACGAATTTTGCCTGCGTTTCCACAAATATTGATTCTTCATCGCTGGCAATCGGATTTCCTTTTGCGTCTTTTATCGAATACTTCACAGTCACATTGCCCGCCCCGAAGCCCCTTAAATTAAGCAAAGCTATCTGCACCAATATCTCATCCCCCTGAAACACGCTTTTATATTCAGGAAGAACATGAATGTCGATGTCAAACAATTGCTTTGTGCTGTCAAACAGCAGAAGCTTTTGGTCGCCTTTCTGGATAAACACTTTGGCAGTTCCATTTGAGCTTACAGAGCCTGTTACCTTGACGGCTTTTATACTGCCGGGATTCTTCACCTGCCATTCATAAACGCCGCTTTCATTTTTCTTGATGTTCAGGTTTTCAGAATAAATGGTTTCTGCGCCAAGGACAGCTTTTCCTGTTATAGTCGGTTTTTTGAACAGCAGTATGCTTACTATGATCAGGAATACCACAGCAATTATGGTGCCAGTGCTAACTCTTTGTTTCTCTGCAGCCATCTTTGCCACCTTTTTTTGCGCGCATTCGCTTCATTTAAACTTTTTAAATTTGGAGTTAATAATATTTTGCATTTTTCATTTGTTTTTGTAGATTAAATGCCTTTTGCCGTATTTTTCTATATAAATTTTTACAGTGCCGTTTCCTGTGACGCTGCCGCTTGCTTTAACCGAACTTATGTCCACTGGCTTGTCGAAAGTCCAGGTATAATTTCCGCTCTGGTTTATTTCAAGGTTCATGCTCTTGTTGTGCACAGTTTCCTTGCTTAAAATAACCTGGCCTGTGATTGACGGCTTTAGCAAAAACACGCTGCTGAATACAATCATCAGCATTACAAAGGGCAGCGCATATTTTATTAGTGTTCTTTTGCTTATGCCGTCTGCAGCTGGTTTTTTCTCTTTTGTCTGGATTTCCCGCTCTCTTACCAAAAGTGACTTGCATTCGTCAGCATGCTTTCTGTAAGCTTTGATGCTTTCATCTAAATAATAAATTTTTTCTTGCAGTTGCTTAATGTATGCTGAATTTTTTGATTTTGTATTATCATCCTTGCTTAATTCATTAAGCGCATTTATAAAAATGCTTCTGCGGCGATTGAACTGCTTCAGGGCTTCTTCTAGTCTGATCAGGTTCCCCGTCAATGCTCTTATTTTTTTATCACGCATTTTTCTTTTTGTACCTGCTGTAGGCCGTCCATACGTTTCTCTCGTCGCGGTTCAGCAGCGCAGCTATCTCGCTGTACTTCAAATTGAAATTTTCCTTAAGGTAGCTGATGATTGATTCAAGAACGCTCAGCTTTCTGTTTTTCAATGCATTAATCGGAATGAAGAATCTCGAATCTTTTAGGGGCAGCCTTTCTTTGCGCTTTCCTGCTGCATTCTTGTAGGTTGTCCAGATTGTCCTGCTGTCCCTGTTCAGCATTAATGCGGTCTTGCTGTAATTAAATTCCAGTTCTTCCTTTAGGTATTTGCATATTGCCTCTAAAGCGCTTAATTCTTTGAATTGGAAAACAGAAACAGGAATCAGGATTTCCTTAGAAACAGGCTTTCCTTCTGTTAAGCTAAAAGCCTCATTTGCGTTAATATTGTGCTTTTCCTTTATCACGAAAGACTTGTCATCCTTAATCGAGCTTAGAAATCCGTCTCTACTTTTTTTTTGACTATCAAATACTTCTTCAGTATTTTTAATTTCTTTTTTGCTCATTTTTAAGGCTTTTTACTTATAATATATGTAAAAAGTATATAAATCTTTCTATATTTTAAGAATTAATACTCATTAAATATGTATAAATATGCAAAATATTAGAAATTTTTACTTATAAACTATATTTTTTTACTTACATAATATTAATAAAGAATTCAAGAGTTATTTTTCTGCAGCTTCTCTGTGTATCTGCATTTAGGATAAAAACTACATCCATAAAATTTGCCGTAAATGCTGCTCCTCAGCACAATATCGCCATCATTGCATTTTGGACATTTCCTCTTAATTTCGCCCTTTGCAATCGCTTTGGCCTGCTTGCCGGCTTCTCCTTCAACATGCTTGGTTGGGCATTGCGGGTTTAGGCATAACTCCAAAGGCTGCCTTGCTTTTTTGATTGCCAAAACTTTTGGGTATCCACAAACTTCACAATCCTTTTTGGCTGGTTTAATTAATGCATTTTTTGGTATTGAGAAAATCGTCTTGCAGTCCGGATACCTGTTACATGCGCAAAAATTTCCAAATTTTCCCCTTCTCATACTAATATTCCCCTCATTGCATACAGGGCAGCTTCCTAGAAAAGCCATTTCATCTTGAGTTTCCCTGTTTGCTCTGGCAAGCTCCGTGCCGATTTCCTTCTCATGCTGCTTGAAGTCAGTTATTATTTTTGTTATAGCATCTTTTGCCTCATCCAAAATTTCTTCTTTTTTCTGCTTTAACTCCCTTATCTTTTCCATTTCTATTTCAAAATGCCTTGTCAATTCCTCGTCAATTATCTTTGGGCAGTGCTTCTCAAGGGTCTCTATTGTTGAAATTCCCAAGTTTGTAGCTTCTATGGCTTTTCCGTGGACATAGCCGCGCTGGAACAAAGTGTCGACTATATCCGACCTCGTCGCTTTTGTTCCCAACTCTCTTTTTTCAAGCTCTTTTATTATGGAAGCAGGAGTGTATCTTCTCGGCGGCTGGGTTTCCCTGCTGAGCAATTCTATTTTGTCGGCTTTCACTTTATCATTTTGCTTGAAATTCGGCAGCTCAGTCTCCTCCAGTTTTACATAAGGCGCATAAAAAATATGCCATCCCTTCTCTAATGTTCTTGTGCCTTTCGAAACAAAAATTTCCCCATTGCAGTCAATATCGACAAGCATTGTTTCCCTTACGGCATTCTCAGCAAATGTTGCAAGAAACCTTTTCGCAATCAGGTCGTAAATTTTAGCTTCCCTTTCATTGAGCCCTTTTGCGGCAATGCCTGTAGGAAATATTGCAGGATGCGCAGGGTCTGTTTTTTTGCCGTTGTTTGGCTTTAAGCTTTGTTTTTTCAGCAGTTCCTTTGCCAGCGCCTCATAACGCTTTTCCTTTCCAAGATCCTTAAGGATTTTTTCATAGCCGATTGATTCAGGCAATTGCTGGCTTGAAGTTCTTGGGTAAGAGATGAGCCCTGACGTATAAAGCTCCTGCGCTATTTCAAGAGCCTCTTTAGGGGAAATGTTGAAGCACCTGTAAGCTTCCATCTGCAGCGTTGTCAAATCGAACGGCGAAGGGGCGGTTTGGTTGAACTGCTTTCTCTCTACTTTTTCAATTTTCGCTTCTTTTTGGCCTTTTGTTTTGCCCATTACTTCGTCAGCTTTGTCTTTTTCCCAGAATTTGTCTTGCGAGTGCCATGCAATGATTATCTGTCCATTATGCTCGGCTGTCAGCTGAATCTGCCAAAACGGAGTCGGCTTGAAGGCATTGATTTCCTTCTCCCTGTGGACAATTATCTTCAGCGCAGGGCCCTGCACCCTGCCGGTCGACATTATTTTGAAAGCGCCGACGCTTTTTATTGCGGCTGTTAGGGCTCTTGAATAGTTCACCCCGTTTATCCAGTCTAGATTGTGGCGAGTTTCACCTGCTTCGGCCTGGCCCCAGTCCAAATGCTTGGTTTTGTTTTTGTAGGATTCTCTTAACTCGTCTTTTGTTAATGTAGAAAATTTCATCCTATTGGCGTCTTTTTGCTTGCAGGCATAACGAATAACATTAAGGCCTATCACTTCCCCCTCCTGATCATAATCTGTCGCTATAGTAAAAGAATCAGCATTTTTACAGAGTTTTTTCAGCGTATCAAGGTATTTTTTTGTGAATTTCGAGCTTTTTGTCGTTTCAGCTACAGGTTTCCATTCAATATCAAATACTGGAAAATGCCAGCCTTTCTTTTCCTTCTCAGCCAGCCCGTAAAGATGCCCAACAGCACATGCCACTACTATGTCTTTCTTGCCGTGCGTTAATCTATAGTATGGGACGCCCTGATAGCTCTCTTTGATGAATTTTCCATCTGCTAATGCTTCCGCTATTTTTAATGCTGCGGCGGGTTTTTCAGTTACTATCAATTCATACATCGATTTGTCAGATGTTAGTCGATTATTTAAAAAAGTTATGAAAATTGTTATTTTTTAATATTATTTTCCTTGAAATCCAATAAAATCACCGACTATAAAAACGGATATTAAAAATCTTAATCAACAAACCAATAAGCTTAAAAAATCGATTAGCGTTCCGTAGCCGATGTACGATAAAATTATCGATAAAATCCTAAAATCACTGAACTGGAATTTAACTGCAGCAGCATACCCCAAATTCTCCGGAGAAGGCTATGTGCCGTATAAATTAGACAAAAAAAATTTCCATGGGATAAAAAAGTCAATTTCAGGCAAAAAAATTGCGTTTATTGACGGCGGAAATGCTGAAATAATCGGCTCAGCCAATTTTTCATTGAATTTGATAAGAATCTGCTATGCAGTCCACCAGAATAACAAAAAAATAGCAATCAGGAAATTTGAGATTTTTGCTTTTACCGAAGCGCTGAACAAAGACAATGAAATTCACTATGCAACGTCATTCTTCAATATGAAAAATCCCTTGGAATTTCATGATGTGACCTTCAGCTCGCTTGACAATACATTGATGCTTGGAATAAGCAGGGCGGGCATAGCCGCTGCTACAAATGCTGTAAGGAGGTTTGCCGAGCTGAAGCTTGCAAAACTGGTCGCTGACGAAAAAATATCTGACATAATTGTTTTGGACGGCAGCCTGCAGGCCACTTTGACAGACGAAAGCAGATATCTGTCAGAGCTTTACGATTCCTGCAGCAGAAACAATGTTGTTTTGTCCGCTTTGAGCAAAACAAGCTCCTTGTTTACCGATAATGGGAACTTGCTTAGCGTTGTTTTGGACAGCATCAGCACGCTTCCATATTGGTATTACCATCCGATTGTTAAAATAAGCAGCCCCAGCCATAAAGCAGAGATGTTTTTTGCCAAATTCCATGAAAAATCAAAGCATATTTTCAGGTTTGAGGTCTTCAATGAGCAGAAAACAAGAGCGGAAGGTGCAATAAATGATTTGGCATGCAATTGCCTCGATCCAATTTTCATCGGCTATCCATATGGCTTGGTGGAGGCAGACAGAGTTGCACGGGTAGGCAATAACGAGAAAGAATCGTTGAAGACAATGTTTCTTGTAAAGCTGAAAAATAAAAATATTGAGAAATATGTAAGTTCTGTTAATGCGCATGAAATTCTGGATAGGATAAGTTTTTGAAATCTTAATTTGCCTTGCTGATTATTTTTGTTCAGTGTTCTGTATCAATATAGTAAAGGCAACAATTGCTCAATTATATTTGCCCGTGAGTATAATTAATTTCTTTCATCAGAGTTTGATTCAAAAAACAAAAAACTATATAAACTGCCAAATTCATAAAAACTTATGTACGATGTAATCACAGTCGGCTCTGCCACTCTTGACGTTTTTGCAAGGACAAGATTTTCCGAGCTGATAAAGATAATAGATCCGAAAGGTGAAACTGACTTATTGGCTTTCCCCAGCGGCTCTAAAATATTGATTGACGAGCTTGAGTTTTCAACTGGCGGCGGCGGAACAAACACCGCTGTTGCGCTGTCGAGGCTTGGACACAAAGTTGCATTTGTCGGCAAGCTGGGCCAAGGCACAAACTCAGACTTTATCCATAAAAATCTTGTAAAGGAAAAAATAAACCTTCTTTGCAGCCATGGCAATGGAAATGCAGGCTATTCTGTCATTTTGGACACTTTGGAGCACGACAGGACTATCCTGGTTTACAAAGGCATTAATGACGATCTTAGGCATGACGAAATTCCGTACAAAAAATTAAAGGCAAAATGGTTTTATTTCTGCTCAATGATGAATGAATCTTTTCATACTCTGGAAAAATTGGCGGAGTTTGCGCAGCAAAACAGGATAAAAATAGCCTTCAACCCAAGCATATATCTTGCTGAAAAGGGAAGCAAGTACCTAGGCGGCATAATAAGCAAGACAGAATTATTGGTTTTGAACAAGGAAGAAGCCATTCTGCTTGTTGGCAATGATGCAATCCAAGGGCTTTTGCTCAAGCTCAGGGGCCTGGGGCCAAAAATTGTTGTGATAACAGACGGCAGAAACAACCTATATGTAATCAACCAAGATCATATCTATTCAGCTTACCCTCCGCCGGTGAAGATTGCTGATGCAACCGGAGCTGGTGATGCTTTTGCATCTTCATTCTTGTCAGGAATAATAAGAAAGAATGACATAGAATTTGCAATAAAGCTCGGAATCGCAAACGCGCAGTCTGTCATATCCCATTATGGCGCAAAAAATATTTTATTGACGTTTAATGAGGCAATAAAAGCGATGAAAAAGCTGAAAGTCACGATACACAAAAAGAGGATTTGAAAAGCAATTCTTTAGTCAACTGCAACCATCACATCATTTCCTTCAACCTTAACTTCATACTTGGGAACTTTTGCATTCGGCATCATGGCGTTTTCTCCGGTCTTCACATTAAAGCGCCACCCGTGCCACGGGCACGTAACAACATCTTCCTCGAGAAACCCCTCACCCAACGGGCCGCCTCTGTGAAGGCAGGTGTTGCCGATGGCAAAAAATTCTCCGTTGACATTGAACAGCGCAACGTCTACACCGTTAACATTGACAACTTTGTTTTCTCCCGGTTTCAAATCGCTGATGCCTGCGACTTTTACGAAGTTTGGCATAAAGGATAGATATTCTTGATTATATTTAAGGTTTTTGCTAATTGAAAATGTATTTATAGAGAACTTTGAATAACCCTCAATTTTGCCACTTTACTTTCAAAGTTCTCTTAGAGAATTTTGACAATTATATGGATATTCAAAATTCTCTATACTTAAAATGTCCATCACTGAATATGAAAATCAAATACAAAAAAGTTAAGACTTTGGGTGAATTTATAGATATAATAAGGCTTAGGGTGGAAGTTTTTGAGATAGAACAGAAATGCAGGCCAGGATTGGAGCCAGATGAAAATGATAAGGTTGCTGTTCAATATATTGCAATTGTCGACAACAAAATAATGTCAACAGCGCGATTCAGGCAGCCGTCAAAAGGCGAATTCAAAATTGGCAGAATGGCGACAAAAAAAGAATACAGGGGCAAAGGCATAAGCAGCGGCATTCTTGATTATATGCTTAAGGATATAAAAAAGCTTAAACCCAAAAAAATATGGCTCCAGTCTCAAGTACAAGCTCAGAAATTCTATGAAAAGCATAATTTTAAATCGATTTCAAAGCCTTATGACTGGGATGGGATTCCCCACATATAGCAAATGACACAGTTATTTATACATAAATAAGTCATTTGCTTGTCAAAAATTTCACGTATTTATTATAAATTGATGAAATTTTTGAGCACTCGAAAACCCGTAAGGTTTTCTTTGTAGAGCAAATCAAAGATTTGCGAATGCTCGAAAATTCTACATAGAATTTTCAACATATTACGAACGGACAACTATTGTATAATTATTTTTGTCCGTGAGTATAGATATGGTTTATACTGGAAAGAAATAACAAAACCTTTATATTAACAATCATATGTGATTCAACAAAGAGGCGGTATCTTGGTCAGGGATAAAAAATTCATTCTTTGGTTTAATGAGCTGGGAATTGAAGATGTCCCCATAGTCGGCGGCAAGAACGCCTCTTTGGGGGAGATGTACAGGAATCTCACAAAAAAGGGAGTCAAGGTTCCAAACGGGTTTGCAGTCACCGCGCATGCCTACAATTATTTTCTTGAAAAAGCAGGAATCAAAAATGAAATAAAAAAAATATTAAAAAGCTTGAATAAAAACAAAAAAAATTTGAGCGAAATAGGAAAACAAGCGCGCGATATAATACTAAGATCCGAATTGCCTCTGGAATTAAAAGAGGAAACTGTTAAATCATACAAAAAACTTTGTAAGCAATATGGCGCTAATGCAGATGTTGCTGTTAGGAGTTCTGCCACGGCAGAAGACCTTCCCGACGCCAGTTTCGCGGGCCAGCAGGAAACTTATCTCAACATAAGGGGCGAGCATGCTCTGATTGAAGCAACAAAGAAATGCTTCGCTTCGCTGTTCACAAACAGGGCAATCTCCTACAGGGTTGACAAGGGCTTTGGCCATTTCAGGGTTTCTTTGTCAGTCGGCGTGCAAAAAATGGTCAGAAGCGACAAAGCCTGCTCCGGTGTGATGTTTTCTATCGACACGGAAACGGGATTTAAGGATGCTGTTTTGATAAATGGCGCCTATGGCCTTGGAGAAAATATAGTGCAGGGCTCCGTAAACCCGGACCAGTTTTATGTATTCAAGCCGACACTGAATAAAGGCTACAGGCCGATTATAAGCAAAAAGCTCGGCAGCAAAAAAATAATGATGGTTTACAGCGAGCAGGGAACAAAGCACACAACTGAAAATATAGAAGTTCCTTATGAGAAGCGCTTTAAGTTTGTGCTTAACGATGATGAAATCCTTAAGCTGTCAGAATGGGCCTGCATCATAGAGGACTATTACTCGGGAAAAGCCAAAAAATTCAAGCCAATGGATATGGAATGGGCGAAAGACGGAATGACAAACGAGCTGTTTATCGTCCAGGCAAGGCCTGAGACAGTTCAGAGCCAGAGAAATGTAAACGTCCTTGAGGAATACATCCTGAAAGAGAAAGGGCCTGTTGTTGTGACTGGCTTAAGCGTAGGGATGAAAATAAGTAACGGTAAAGCACATGTGATAAAAAGTGTAAAAGGCATTAAAAGTTTCAAGAAGGGAGAAGTTCTTATAACAGAGAAAACAGATCCTGACTGGGAGCCAATCCTTAAGATAGCAGGTGGAGTAGTTACCGACAAAGGAGGCAGAACATGTTTTTTTGGAAGTACAAAATTACTCACTAATAGGGGATTTCTGACCATAAAACAAATTCATTCGGAATTTTCAGATAAAAATGATCTTTACACAACCTCTCTCGATGTCAACACTAATAAAATTATTTGGAGAAGAATTATCGCTTCTGAAATGAGAAAATCAAATGTTTGTAAATTCCAGGTTTCTCCGACATTAAGATCGAAACAGAATTTTATTATCTCTACTCCTGATCACAAGTTCTTTACCCTCAATGATAGGAAAGTCATTAAGAAACATATACGGGATATAATCAAATCCGAAGAGGGAGTTTTGGTATCAGAAAAAATACCTCAATGGGGGAATACGGTAATTACAGAAAAAAAATCTTATTTACTCGGGGCTTTGTTATCGGATGGATCTTGGATTAGAAATAAACAAGGAGGGTATGTTGTAAGCTTCACCCAAGAGATGATTCCGGATAAAACATATTTTATTGACACTCTATGCTCAAATTTCAAGGAGGTCTATGGGGCAATCCTTAAAAAAGTATCTGATAAAAGAAGCAATGTTGTAAATTTTCAATGTTATAGTAAGAATATATATACTCAACTGGTTGACAGCGAGAAACAACTTCAGGATTTGGTATTGTCCATGGATGAGCCTCTTCTTCTTAGATATTTGGCAGGATTTATTGATGGGGATGGAAATATATCGCACCACCAATTGCAGATTACAGTTGGTGAAATTAATAGAGGCCTACTGGAAGCAATTGTTATAGCAAGTTATAGAATAGGTATCATTCCAACAATCATTAAAAGGAAAAGCCGGTATGTTGTATCTTACAGCGAAAATGCGGAAAAACTCTTAAAGTTTACAAAGAGGGTAAAAGGGGAAATATCAAGATACACAAGCGGAAAAAGATTCTTATCAAGACAGGTTTTGTCCGATGTTATAAAAAATATTGATGAAGGAGATAGAATAAAATATAGTTATATACGACGTAACAGATCTATATCTGCATCCGCAATATTAAAGAAAATTTTGCCAAAACTGGAAGATGCATCATCATTCGAAAATATACTGAATTCTGATTTTTCAATGCAGAGAATAAAGCTTGAATCTGATTTAGGAGTGCAAGAAGTATATGATATAACCGTTGAAGCATCAGAGGAGATGAATCATAATTATTTGGTTTTTACAGATAACTATACTCCTTTAATTGCATCTAATTGCCATGCCGCCATAGTAACAAGAGAACTCGGAATTCCTGCAATTGTGGGAACCGAGCACGGAACAGAAATTGTCAAGACGGGAACCGATGTCACAGTGAGCTGCGCAGAAGGCGAAGTCGGCAAGGTTTACAAAGGCAAACTCAAGTTTGAAATCAAAAAAGTGGACCTAAAAAAATTAAAAAGGCCTAAAACAATGATAATGATGAACGTCGGCAACCCCGACCAGGCATTTGAATTCTCTTTCATCCCAAATGACGGTGTAGGTTTGGCTAGGGAGGAGTTTATTATAAGCTCTTATATCAAGGTTCATCCATTGGCGCTGCTGCATTACAGCAAACTCAAAGACAGGAAAACAAAGGATATAATTGATGAATTGACTTACGCTTACAAAAACAAGGTTGATTTTTTTGTTGAGAAGCTCGCAGAGGGAGTTGCAATGATTGGAGCTGCTTTCTATCCAAAAGACGTCATAGTAAGGATGTCGGACTTTAAAACAAATGAGTATGCCAATCTGATTGGAGGCAGTGAATTTGAGCCAAAAGAAGAAAACCCAATGCTTGGCTGGAGAGGCGCTTCAAGATACTATGCCGGCAGCTACAGGGAAGCTTTTGGATTGGAATGCATGGCAATGAAAAAAGCAAGGGAGGAAATGGGCTTGAATAACATCAAGCTTATGATTCCATTTTGCAGGACTGTTGATGAAGGAAAGCAGGTTGTTGCCGAGATGAAAAAATACGGCTTAATCCGGGGCAAGAATGGGCTGGAAATTTATGTCATGGCAGAAATTCCTTCAAATGTTATCCTGGCTGACGATTTTGCGAAAATATTTGATGGGTTTAGCATTGGCAGCAATGATTTGACTCAGTTAACTTTAGGCTTAGACCGGGATTCAGAGCTTGTCAGCAGGCTTTATGACGAAAGAAACCCAGCGGTAAAAAATTTAATTGACGAACTAATAAAGAAAGCGAAGAAAAACAAAAGGAAAGTGGGAATTTGCGGCCAGGGTCCATCAGACCATATAGACTTTGCTCAGTTCTTAGTTAAATGCGGCATTGACTCAATTTCGTTAAATCCAGATACGGTGCTTAAAACAACTTTGGCAATAAGCGAGATGGAAAAGAAACTTAAAAAATAATTTATTTTCGTTATTGAAAATAAACAAAATAAGGCTAATCTTAATTATTTACTATATTGTAATTTAACAAATTTAGTAACCTGACTTCCGCAAATTGCATTTTTTTGGTTTTTTCAGTATTTTTTTAATCTTTTTATCGACGTGAGAGTTTTTCATAATCTATAAAATCGCCAAATAGTTTGCATAATATGGCTACTTTGCGGAATTTGGGTGGGTAAATTACTCCGCGTCGTAAAATTCTTATTCTGCAAATTCTAAAACATCAGTTCCACTGTGTCTATGACCGGCGGGTAAACTGAGCACAGAACAAAAACTATTTCTAGTTTGAAATTAAAGAAATAAAAGTTAGGGGGCTGTCTAAAAAGGTTTAAATTTTCAGAATTATTTTTAAAAATAATGCAATCAGTTCGGCGTTTGCATTTTCTGATTAATGAAAGTTTGAATTTTCCTCAAATTATGCGATATATAATACAAACCAGCTTCGATGTTTACTTTTGATAGACCTCTAAGCAAATACCTGTCTTTACTCTTGTTTAGTTTTCCATCTCCAAAGACGGATTCAATTTCATTGCCTCTTCTTTTTCTTAGATCTTTTCCTTTCTCAGATTCCAAATTTTCCCTTGCTTGCTGCTTTAGCAATTCGCCCTTCCAGCTCAATTCTAGTGTCCTTGCCTTTGATTTCGTGCACAGCGCAACATAAACTAAACCATGAATCCTGGCCATTTTACATAACTATTGCTTTTTCATGAGATTATCAACAACTTCTTTTTTCCATCCTGATTTGAGCATCGCATCTCTTATCTTTTGATCGCTGATTTTTTCTTTCTTCATTCTTT
>JACPJQ010000002.1 GCA_016187465.1 Candidatus Woesearchaeota archaeon | reverse complement strand
CAATAGTTGTCCGTTCGTAATACAAAGAAAACCTTACGGGTTTTCGAGTGCTCAAAAATTTCATCAATTTATAATAAATACGTGAAATTTTTGACAAGCAAATGACTTATTTATGTATAAATAATTGTGTCATTTGCTATATCATTCGTTTCAGAGAGCATACTCGTTAGTATAAGCATGATTATTAAGCGCAAAACATTTGTGAAAGAAATATTTGAAAAAATAAAAAATAAGAGAATAAAACAATAAAAGAAGTAATAGAGAAAGCTTATTTCCTGCTTCTCTTCCTGTACATGTAAGCGCCTATTCCAGCCAATGCTAATCCAGCCCCTATTGTGGTGAATTCTGGAATCTCATTGAATTCTGTTGTGCATTCTGCAGAGCAGCCGTCGCCATCTTGCGTGTTGCCGTCATCGCATTCTTCGCCTTCATCTACAATGAAATCGCCGCAAATAGGCCCATCAGGGCATAACTCTTCTGCTATTGTCAGGTAAATTTCATCTAAATCTGCTGAGCTGGCAGCGAAATAATGTAAGTTGTCTGTTGCTATCTGCTGCAGCAAATCTTCAGTTGCGCTGTCAACTCCGAGCCCTATTACAAATAATTCTATTCCCGCATTTTTTGTTGCGGTGGCTTCGCTTAATGAGTACAAAGCGCATGCATTCCCTATATCAAATGACCCGCATATACCTCCACTTCCGTCAACATTTGGAGCACCATCAGACAGTAAGACCATTGCCTTAGTTGGGCCGCCGTTAGCCAGAAGCTCTTCTCTTCCTTTTTTGATGCCGCCTCCTATATTAGTTAGGCCTCCGGCTTTTAGAGCATTTATCGCGCTTGTTACGTCTCCTTCGACGTTAGTCAATTCTTGGTCTAATGTTGCTGTCTGGTTGAAAGAAGCCAATCCTACCTCGTCTTGTGAAAAATCTACAGCCCCTACAAAAGCTGAAGCTGCTGCTTTGGCATCTGTCAGTTTGTTATCATCATTCATGCTGCCTGATCTGTCTATGACAAGCATTGCGTCAATAGGCACAAGACATTGTTCTGGACCATTTTGTGCAAAAGCCAAAGAACTAAACATAACCAAAAATAAAAAATATGCAAAAAGCTTTTTCATTTTTAATCCTCCAAATGATTCATGAATGTGTAAAAAAATATTAAAATAAAGAAGCTTATTTCCTGCTTCTCTTCCTGTACATGTAGTAGCCTGCTCCTGCAAGCACCAGTCCTGCTCCTATCGTGGTGAATTCTGGAACCAATACCAGTCCATGCTCGCTGGCAACTACTGTTGCTCCGGTCATGCCGTTTACCTTGTAAGCATATGTTCCTGGTGTTGCTGAGCTTGTTGTCAAAGTTACCTTACCGCATCCAGTCGCATCTGTTGGAGTCGATGTAACAACTGCGCTGAAGCCCGCTGGAAATGTTATGTCACCCACTGCATCACACACTTCATTGCTGTTTAGGTCTCGGCAGTAAGTTTCGACTATTAAATCAGCGCCGACCCACGGTGCACCGCCGCTCTGGCTTAAGCATGCGTCCACAACTTCAACATCAGTTGTGCCCATCGTCACCAAATCAGGATCTAAAACCAAATTTGTAGCCAGCACATAACCTGCCATAATCAAAAACATTGCTAAATATCCAAATAACTTTTTCATTTTTTCACCCCTACATATTTCTTAAAAATATTTAAAACATAAGAACTATTTGGTAGTATTTAAATTTTTCCATTGTATAACCTTAAAAGTAGAAACACTTGTAGATTATATAAACTTATGAGTAATAACGCTTTTGAAGACATGAAACCTAAAATAAGAGAATAAAAGAAAAAAATGATTGGAGATTTGCTAAAAAAGATGCTGGCAAAAAACTTGCTAAACATTGCTTAACATAATTAAACTGTCATACTGCCGGTAGCGGTATTTTTGCGCGAGTTTAGCAGTTTACCACAAAAACCATGATTTTGTATAGATGATGTATACTGACAGCAGTATATTTGCTGTAGAATGGGCTAAAATAACAGAGCCCATGTCTTTTTTCCTATGTATTGTATAATTCAGGATAGCGCCTGCAATAAGCCCTGGCAGCCACCTGTTATGCGAAAAGCCGAAGAATAATGCAGTAAAAATAAATGAGGTCGTTGTAAAAGCGCCCAACCTGACTTTTTGCCAGTCATTTTTTATCAGAATCCTTGCCAGGAAATTTCTAGTGAAGAATTCTTCTATTATCGGAGCTATTATTACAAAAGAGAAAACCCTGAAAAAAAGCGATGCAATATTTTTTGGCACGTAAATTGATGCTGCTCCGAATAAAGGGTAATGCCCCTCCAGCAAAATCCACAGCAAAAAAACTATTATTCCTGCAAGGACTGAAAACACATCAAACTTCAATCTGAATCTGTAGAATTTCCTGAATGCCAGAAGAAAAAGCGATAAAATGGCAACCCTAATTATTAATCCGTGGTTATAATTGATTAGAGGAATAGTAAGGATATACACCAGGAAAGGTATGATATAATAGTACATGCGCATTATAAAAAATCCTTTGTTTATAATTTTTGTCAAAAACCTTTATAAATTCTCATTTCTACGCGTATATAAAATGAGAAAAGCTGACGATGATTTGCTTAGGATTGGCAATCTGGCAATAATCTTAGGCGGCAAGACAATCCTGGAGAACATCAATATCAATGTTAGGGACGGCGAGATGCTCGGGCTTGTCGGAGTTTCCGGGGCAGGCAAAACATCATTGCTTAACTCAATAATAGGCTATTACCCTGTAGCAAGGGGGGATATTTTATATAACTCGCCACGGAAAAAAAGATTAATTTCAATTCTTGACAAGTTCAGCAATTTCAGGGGATTGTTCGGGTTTTCAGCGCAAAACCCTTCATTTTATCCCGAGCTTTCTGTCATGGAAAATCTTGAGTATTTTGCAAGCCTTTACAACATCCCGGATGATATAAAAGTTCAGAACATCGAAAGGGCGCTGAAGCTGGTGAAACTGCACGAGCATAAAAATGCCATAGCCAAAAATCTGTCCGGAGGCATGAAAAAAAGGCTTGACATTGCATGCGCCATTGTGCATTTCCCGAAGGTGCTGCTGCTTGACGAGCCCACCTCGGATATGGATCCTCTGCTGAGGATTCAGATTTGGGGCCTTGTAGAGGACATAAACAAGAGCGGCACTACTATAATTGTGGCTTCGCATTTTCTGTCAGAGATTGAGCACATATGCGACAGGATTGTGCTTATACACAACAAGCGTGTGGAATTTGAGGGCTCGCCGAAGCATTTCAGGAACATCCATGCAAAGACAAAGGAGATACACATTGCCACAAGAGACGGCAAGTACAGTGTCATATTAAAGAAAATAATGGACATGCCGTTTTTGGAAGTGAAGCGGGTGCTGAAAAAAAAGGGCAGGATAATCATTCATTCGAAAGAGAGCGATAATGTGATAAACAATGCCATCTCAAAATTGCTGAGGGGGGAAACAAATATTTCCGATGTTGAAGTAACAAACCCGTCTATGGACATGCTTTTCAAGCTGTTTGTCGAAAAATGAACAAACTTGCCCTGATAATCAAAAAGAATTTCTTGATTCTTGTAAAGTCAAGATGGCTGTCGCTGGTTGTTGTGCTCGGGCCTTTGCTTATAATTTTTCTTACTGGAATAGCATTCGACAATCTCAATGAATACAAGATAAACATTGGGGTTTACTCGGACAGTTATACAGAGCTTACAAACTCCTTCATATCCAAGCTGAATACGGAGCAGTTCAGGACGATAAAGGCAAAATCCGAGGCGAAATGCATTGACGACGCCAAAATAGGATTTTCCCATACGTGCGTCATATTCCCTGCCAACCTTAGCCTTGGAAGCAAGAACAAGAACGTGGCTATTTACATAGACTATTCAAAGCTGAATCTCGCGTGGATAGTAAGAGACAGACTTTTTTCACGGGTTGAGGAGAAATCAGCTGAGATAACAAAAGAGCTGACAGAGAACATATTATCCAAGCTGCTGCTCACAAAAAATGAGATACTAACGGATATAGTTCTTCTTGGGCTGGCAGGGGATAACGAGGATGAAATCTCGGGCAAGAATAACGAAGCTTTCCTTCTGATCACGAGCATAAACACAACAATCGGGCTGAATGCAAGCGATATTGACAAGCTGGAATCAAAAATAAGCTCTGTAAAAGCCGCATTTGACATCACAATAGACAAAGCCACTGGAAACGTAGAGTTCAGCGAGGATATTGTAAATTCCGGGGGGTTCAGCGAGAGCGACAAGGATGATTATCTTGATGAGCTGGACGAGCAAAAAGATGACATAGAAGGCCAGAGGCAGTATGTTGAAAGCCTGTTCAGCCCGGCGTACTCGGGCTCCATAAACAACACCCTCGGCAATATTAAGCTGAGGGTGATCAGGTTAAATTTGAATGCAAATATTACAGATGCGCTGATAGCCAGCAGCAAGGCTAATTTGTATAATATCAGCCTGATGCTTTCCCTTAACGGGAAACTGATAAACAAGATGGCTTTCTCAATGGACAATGTGAAAAAGAACCTTGAAAGCATAGACAAGCTTAGCGCAGAAGACATAGCATCGCCTGTAATTGCCGACATAAAGCCGTTGACATCCTACAATTCATACCTTAACTATATCTTCCCTACTCTGATGGCTATGGCAATCATGTTTGCGTCGCTTCTCTTGTCTGCAATTGTTGTTGTCATGGAATTCAGCACGCCTGCGTATTTCAGGAATGCTATCTCGCCAACCGGCAATGTTCTTTTCTTTTCTGCTTCGTATCTGACAAATCTGTCTTTAATAGGACTGCAGATTTTCATAATGCTTTTGATATCAATGATGTTCTTTTTTTCCCAAGTCATAGGCAACATATTGACAATTTTAGCTGTATGCTTTTTGACTGCGTCTTTTTTCATAGTGCTGGGGATGGGCATTGGGTATTTGTTCAAGAAAGAGCAGATGTCGATCCTGGCAGCGACCTTTGCATCAAGCATTTTCCTGTTTTTGTCAAACGTGCTTACTCCGATAGAGAACATGCCTGAATTTTTCATGAGGATAGCGCAGTTCAGCCCTTTCATTATATCTGTTTCTTTGCTGAGAAAATCCATCCTGTTCGGGCAGTCACTGATATCAATAAATGCTGAGATTCTGTATCTGGTTGTGTTCACTCTTTCACTGCTTGCTGTTTATGCAGCAGTTTATTACAGAAATTTGAGGAGATAGACTTTTCTATATGTTATTTATTTGCTGCCAGCCCGATTACCCTGTCTGCAGTTTCCTCTTTCCAGCCTGCCTTTAGAATAACTTGGCGTATATTTTCTTCAGGATGTCCCTGCTGCAAAGCTTTGATTATGTACTTGTAAAGCTCTGCCTCGTGCCTTGTCAGTTCTTTTGGAATCCGGGCTGATTCCAGGGTCCTGACAAAATAGAGAACTGGAATTACAGAAAAAACAATTACAATCAATGCAAATAATGCCAACGCAATGTGGTTTTTTATGAATTTCAGGCCAGGATTTAAGGCTAACATAAAGTTTGTTGTGAGCCTGCTGAATATGGATTTTGATTTTTTGATTACGGTAAATGAATCGCTTGACGACGCAAAAACATTTTCGTGCTGCAGTTTGATTGTTGCAGTGTAATCGCCTGGTTCAATGCCTGAAGCCAGCCTGAATGTTTTTGTGAACGGCAATATTTTGTCTAAGCTTAATGAATCTGCCGCCTGGTGCGCTATCTCGCCTTTTGAATTTTTCAATGTGTACGTTGCAGTGAGGTTGACTTTGCCCTGCCCTAGATTTTGGATTGCTGCCTGGGTTCTCAGGTCAGAGCCTTGATTTACTTTCTTGTACGAGTTTGGAATCTGCAGCTTTACAGTAAAGACCGCCTGCGGTTGGGCGGCATTGTTTGTTGGTTGTTGAGTTGTTTTAGCTATGGCTGGGCAAGTTTGGCTTGTAGGAAGTGGATTGCCAATTATGCCGCATGGTGTTTCTTGTGAATGCTGCGCAACCTTTACAAAATCACACTGCCTTTTCTGCACTCCTTCTTTGCATTCTGACCAGCTTCTGCACTGCCATTCATAGCTGCAGACATAAGTTAAGCTTCCGCCCCCTCCTCCGCCTGAGCTGCCGCCGCCGCCTGATGCGCTTCCTCCAGATGAAGTTGTTGTGCTGCTTGTGTCTATAGGAGTTTCCTCAACAGTGTAAGTGCTGAATCCTGTTACGTTGAAAGTGATTTCAGAGCCTGTGGAGTTGATTATCCTGCATACTGTGTCCGGACAAACTATCCCGTCCCTTAATATTCTGGGATTCGTGTATGTGAGGTTATAGAAAACTATGGTTGCAGGAACGTTAAGCTCGGGAACATTTGCGGTGTCCACAAAAACGCTTTTTGAAGTTATGTTTGTGTAAGCGCCTATGTCAATTGTCCTTGTGATGTTGATGCGTCCGTTAAAGTTTATTTTTCCGTAAATGCTTTTTTCTATAGTCAGATTGGTTATGTTGTCGCCGTCGAGCTTGGCAAAATCAGTTGTTGAGCCGTCGTATTTTGAAATATTTATGATTATCGTTGTGAAGTTTAGGGTGCCTGATGAATCGCATCCTATATCATTGCATGAAGTGACTTTAAAGTAATATGTTGCGCCCGGGGCCAGATTAGCCAATGAGAGCATGTGCTCTTTAGTTTGCTTCGAATCTGTTAATAATGTTCCAAGTGAAGAATTTGTTCCATAGTCAACTTTGCTGTCTGAAAGATTCGAGGTCTGCCAGTAAATGTCAGTCTTAAATGTCGGTGGCGAGAATCCTGTTTTTAGGATTGTTGGGAGAAGCGCCTGCTGCGTGTCATTAATAATTGTTACAATCCACTGCCTGGATGTATTGGAGAAATTATCGCTTAAAATCGCTGTTACGTTGAATATTCCTATTTTGCTGAAAGTGTAAGTTAAGTTTTTGCCGGTTGCGTTTAAAGTTTTATTGATATGCCATTGCAATGTTAATTTGTCATTTTCATTGTCAGAGCCTGTTATGTTAAAGATTATAGTTGTTGTGAAGTTGTACTCGGGGTTTGGATTTGAAGGCTGGAATGAAGCTATTGTTGGAGCTAGGTTTGGAGGAATATAAGTTTTTGCTGTTGTGAAGTTTAATACTTTGCTTGAAGCGCAGTTTCCGCTTGAATCGCAGACTGCTGCATTGTAATAGACCATTGTATCTTGGATTAAGCCTGACAAAGTGACAACAGAAGTTGTGTGGAATTTTGTGTTCGCTACAGTGTTTGTGAGAGCATTGCCTGCGTAGCCCCATGAAACGCTTAAATTTGCGCTTTCATCAGTCTGAGCTTTGATAACAGAGCTTTGATTCGTTGTACTGTCATTTCCCAGAAAGGTTATTGCAGGAGGGGTGACATCAGCTGGCGTTGAACCCGCTCCCCCTCCGGTTATTGTGTAATAATCGCTGTTCTGGCCTGAAATGACGTCAAAAGTTACTTTTGTTCCTGATTCTGATGATTTAATTTTTTCATTTCCGTTTTTTGTGACAGAGAAATCCTTGTTTTTTTTCAGTTCCTTCGCGTCTATTGTCACAGTTACTGTCTTCGGGTAATCTATGTATTTGTTTCTCTGCATTGTGTTTACTGTCAGTGTGATTTGCTCTTCTGATCTTTGAATATGAGCGGACAATGTGTCTGCTGCCGAAAGCAGTTCAATCTTTCCGGCTTTTATCGAGGTTGTGTTGAAGGCCGCTATTTCCTTTGTACCGTCGTTGTACGCCAAAGCCCATCCTGTCGCTTCTTTATCTCTATGCGCTGTTTTGCCGTCATTGTCCGTGTCAAAAATAATTATGTTATTTTCCTGCTGCAAACCATTGTCATTGCCGCTGATTGCAGATACTGCTTTCTTGTTTGCGGTTGTGTACCAGTGATGCGCCAGGATAAAATCAACGTCATTTGCCGGTGTGTACAGGTATGTTCTTCTGTATTTTCCGTTGCCTTTGTTGTTTCCAGAGCAGTCAGTTTTAGCGAAGCAGAAATTCAAGTTCGATTGGCCTCCGCCTAAAGTAAAAGTCTGGTTTGAATAAACCAAGCTTATGTCTAGGTTTTTGTTGTTTCTTGTTAATGTTAAGTCATTTTCATTTCTTGTTTCCGTGAACTCGTTGTAGATATCAATGAAATTATGGTAAACTCCTTGCCCTTCCTTGTTGTTGCTTACAATTGTTCTTTTTGCCAGCAAGTCCCCAAACTTCACAAAGTATTCCCTTACATCATCCGCGTTCTTATATGGGCGCCAGACATAAACTCCCGCAAACTTTGCATCACTTGTGCCTATATAATCCTCCAAATCACCGCCGTATTTCAGCGGGAACTGCCTGTAATCCGGATAGTCATTTGGGTATGCTGGAACAGGGCAGTCGCTCATTCCGTAATACTGGTTTAATGGCGCGTTGCCGCAGTTTGCTGAATAGAATCCGGTCTGCCCCTCTGCTGTCTGCACATCATTCTGCAGGCTTATTCCGTTCTTCCAAGTTTCAGCTCTTACATCATCTTGGTAAGGAACCTGCTCATAATCAAGGAAAGGCTCGCCTAAAGCGTAAAGATAATAACCTTGCGCTTGTGAATGCCCTCCGCTTTTTTCTTCCCCTCCGTCAATCTGGATTACGTTGTCGTTAAAATAAGTGTAATTTGTCCTTATTGTCAGAATGTCGTTTGCGTTGTCAAAGATGACTTTCTGCGTCACTTCGTTTGGAGATTTTGGTTCTGCCTGATTCCTTAAAAGTTTGTATAAATAAGCAGCCGGATATGTTCTCTGGCCTTCACCTGTCTCAAATATTTTATCCCTTATCCATAGAATAGCGGATTTTACATCTTTGTCATCACATAATAATCCTTCATATAAAAGCAAATCGGCATCCACAAGGTTCCCGTCTGACATTATTTGATAGCTGTAAGAATCACCATTTTGAATTGCCCTGAACTCTTTGTCCCTGTCATTTCTAAGCTGAAGACCATTGTAGTTATAATCTAAAATGTCTGTTAAAGATTCCCTTGCCATCGCGCAGAATGCATTGTTGTACTCTGTTAAATCATTTATTCCATATCTCTTTTCAAACCAAAGATTTTCCAGCAAATGCGGTTCTGCATAATTTTTGTAATTCCATCTTTCTTGGTAATGTGCAAAAGCGTCATTTTTATAACTTCTCAGATAACTTATTTCCCGATCCATCCACTCATCAGGGATGTTTTTCCCCCAATATTGCTGGTCCAATTTCTGAATTAAAGTCGGATTTTCCTTATACAAGCCAAGTAAAGAGTAACAGAAAGTTCCCATGCCGGACCCGAACCCTTTTCCATTATCCCCTGAAATTAGATTATCATCGTCAAGATCCGGTCTTGTATTCTGTAAGTTGGTGGTGTATTCACAAATATCATGATATTTTCTTGCTATATCATTGACTGCCTCTTCATCTAACATTGGGAACATAAGGTCTACAGTCATTCCAACATGGGCAAGTTCATGTATTTGCTGCACACTATCATACGTATCGGTTGGCAAGTTGGCCCAGCCTATAACATTAGACATTGCAATCTTACATTGTTCGCTGGAAGGATTGTACCCGTTATACATGCATCCCATTGCCATCATTCTGCCATTCTTTCCTCTAGGATCAACATCATTGCCATTCTTACTTTCAAAATAACCAAGCGCGGAGAAGTGGCTCAGCCATCCAACGCAAATACTATAAGCAACTTTATTGTTTTTATCCTGACAGTATGGCTTCAGGTCATTGTCCCATTCATCCAAATTAAAATGAAAAAAAGGCCTGTTAAGGAAAGGTATGTAAACTCTCTGTTTGTTGTTATCCAAGTTTTCATCTTTCAAATTCAAATTAAAGAAGCCGCTATGGAACCCATATTTAGGCTGATAGTTGCAAGTTATATTCACTTCACTCAAACTCCCAATTTTTGTTTTTCCGGAGCATATTTTACTGCCGTCTATGTCCAAAGAATACTCAAAAGTATCTGAAGGGTTTGTGCCTGCATTGGCAATTGTCGTTATAATTGGCATATCCTCAAGCATTAATGTCTTATATTTTGATGACCAATCTATTGGCAATGTATACTTAATGTCCTTTACGTATATGTCTAATTTTGGCGGCGTGCCTAATTTCTTGAAGTCATAAATCACCTTTACATCGTCATTTGTAAAATTTGTTCTATTCCATATATAGAATTCATCGATATACCCCTGCATATCTATGTCGTACACCCCCTTCCCGATAAACAGCAATTCGCCTGGAGTGTATTTAAGTTTACCCATATTATATGACTTGTTCAAAACTAATTTACCATCTCTCCATAATTTAAAATAATTATTGTCATAAGAAATAAAATAATGAACCCATTTATTTTTATAAAAACGAATGTTATAATTTGCTCCAATGGCTTGTCCTACCCTCCCATTCTGGACCTCCAAATCACAACCCATACCATAATCGGTTTCCTCGCACCATTTCAAGGTATCATATTGATTACCATCGTGAACTGGCACACTCATCAGAAAATAACCAAATGGTTTTGTACTATCTGCCAATTCGTTCCAATAAGCCCAAAAGCTGATAGCCATCCCATTATCTATGTTAAAGGTAGTGTTAGTTTCAATATAATCTGATGCATCTAACTTTGTGAAATCAGCGCATCCGTACCATTTGCAGACATTCTGGTCAGCCCATCTGGCATCACCATGAGCTATAAATTTATGGTCATATAAACTATAATCTTTCCAAGGGTCTTTTTGGTCATCAAATGTGAGCTTCAGAACTATAGAAGGGTCGGTCTCGATTTTACCTAGTTCTGAGACTACACGCCCAGTTATCTTTGCTTCTCTGATAAAATAGATTGAAAGTGTTGCTATGGTCAGTATTAAACTTACTAGAATGATGTAGCCTATTTCCCAAGCTTTTTTATATACCATTTATTAATCCCTGTCTGTTTTAAATAATTACGTATAAAATAGTTTATAAAACTTACTTTTATGAATAGCGTAACATCACCATAAGGTAGTGTAGGCTAATATGGTAAAAGGCAAAAAAATAAAGGTTTTGTTTTTTATACTATTTATCTATGTATTGCTAATAAAAGTACATCTAAGTTCCGGTAATGAAACATCCAGATTTGCCACAATTCAATCATTGGTAGAAGAAGGCACATTTGTTATAGACAACTCAATGTTCTTTGCTACAAATGATAAAGCGTTTGTTAACGGGCATTTTTATTCCAACAAACCTGCCATTCTCTCTGTATTAGGAGCTGGAATCTATTGGATTTTTTATAACATCTTTGGGGTAACTCTGAAAAGCAATTCGAGTATTATCATTTTCTTTATTACACTAATTTTGATTGTTATACCCACAATTATTATGCTTTATTTTTTTTATAAGAGCCTAAATTTGCTTAAAGTTAAAGAAAATCATCAACATCTTTTAGTTTTGACTTTAGCATTTGCCACGCTGATGTTTCCCTATTCCCTGGTATTTAATAATCACACACCTGCCGGAGTACTCATATTTATTGCTTTTTATTTTATGATAAAAAACAAGTTTGACCCATTGACAAAAAAATCTTTCTTTTTGATGGGCTTCTTTGTTGCATTGGCAATGGCTATAGACCTTGTTGTGGGTGGAGCTTTCCTTGCGGTATTCTCCTTTTATATCATTTTCACAGAGAGAAAAAATGTTTTTTATTATTTACTCGGGACTTTAATACCAGTAATACTCTATATCATCTTAAGCATTTTGGTTACAGGGGACCTGCTTCCCGCTTCCATGCATCCTGAATATTTTAAGTATGATGGGTCAGATTTTTTGAATGAGCAAAATATAGCAGGGGTGGCCAATCCTGATTCAATAACTGGGTTTTTTGTACACGCCTTCCATAGCTTGTTTGGTTATCGTGGCCTTTTTTCATATACTCCATTATTTTTTATTTCAGCCTGTTGTTTGTACAATTTACTGAGGAAAAAAGATACCCTTTTTAGTGAAAGCCTTGCCTGCTTTTTCGCAATAAACATCACTATCTTGTTTTACCTCTATACTGATAGTGTTTATGGCGGTTATGCTTACGGAATGAGGTATTTTATAGCTTTCCATCCTGTGCTTTTCTTTTTTACAATATTCTATTTCAAAGGATTAACAGCTAAAAAATTGAGATTATATTATATATTGCTTACAATTTCTGTATTCATCGCACTAGTTGGAGCTTACAATCCTTGGGCAGACTCATTTGGTTATCCCTTCTTTTTGTATCAGCCTGTGCCTTTTTTAAATAACTTAAGATTTATATTTGAAGATTTTTTGAAATTTATGGATCCTAGCCTATTAGGTAATATTAAAGAATTGATTTAATCTTATACAAAGTAATAGAAATTGGAGCGTTTGTTATGGCCAATAAAACGAATAAATCTGCAAAGAAGGAAATAATTATAGTGTTTATTTTTGCAGTATTAATTTTTATAATTTTATTCAGTCCTAAAGCTACTAATTTTAGAAGAATACTTTATAATACTGGAACCTTTACTTTTATGGCAAGAAAACGTTAGTTGACTCATATATTGATAAATATTACAAAAGGCCGGACTTTAAGATAGTTGGTTATTGCCTCAGTTATGATTTAATAACTTCCTATTTTAATTTAAGAGTACAAAAATGAAACGCTGGAGTTATTTATTAATAATTATTTTTATAATGCCAGTAATATTTGGTTATTTACTACAGAATACTAGCTTTTTCTCCGGCTTAACCAACCCAACAGACGCAAACACTTACATTTCTTTCATGAACCAGGCAAAAGACGGCCATGTGTTGTTTACAAACATGTACACTTCAGAAGAGGTTCCTTACGTTTTATTCAGGCCAACCTACCTGATTGCAGGATTGTCTGGCTTAATGACCGGATTGCCAAATATTTTTGTTTATCACTTGTTTAGGATAATCGGAATATTAACATTCATTTTCTTCCTTAACAGGCTCATTTCGATTTATTTCAAAGATAAAAAAGAAAGAGCTTACACCTTTATTGTCTGCTTGTTTGCAAGCGGTTTTGGCTTTTTATTGAAATTGCTGACATTATTTGGGTTAAGGGGATTCGGCTCTGTAGACCTATGGGTTGGCGATGCAAACAATTTCCTGATACTGCTAGGGCATCCGCATACTATATTTTCCATAGCGTTAATGGCAGCGAGCGTGTATTATTTCCTTGAATGGAATAGAAATCTGAATATTAAATACATAGTGTTGTCTGCCTTTTTCACATTAATTCTTGGTTTTGAGCACGTTTATAGTGTTATAACTTTATGCTTGGCAATTGGAGTTTTTATCCTGATTCGGTTCTTTTCGGAAAAAAGTATAGAGTGGAAGAAAGTGGGGCATCTTGCCATTTTCGCGGCGATTGTCTCAGTGCCTATAATTTACAATTTTATAGTATTTACAAAAATCTCTGTGTTTGTATCCTGGAATGCGCAGAATGCATTGGAAACGCCTAGGATTCCCTATGTTATTGCCGGCTACGGATTGATGTTTGTAGCATTAATATTAACCATTTTAAGCAAAAAAACTGAAACCAAAAAGGAAGACGTGTGGTTTTTAGTTTACTGGATCTTAATTGTATTTATTCTTATTTACAGCCCTTTTAATATCCAAAGAAAATTTTTGGAGGGTGTCCACATTCCGTTTGGCATTATCACGGGCATTTTTCTGTTCAGATTGCTAAAGCCTAAAGTTAGCAGAGTAGCGGACAATAACAAAGCTTCGTATCTTATTTTCCTGATAGTAATTTTTATGATTTTAACCAATATATATGTTTACACAATCATGATAACTAACTTGGACAACGGCAGGGGATATTTTCCCTACTCGGTAAACAGGTACCTTTACAGGGAAGAAGCTGAAGCTTTGAACTGGCTTGCGGAAAACTCAAAACCTGATGAAGCTATATTATCAACCTACAATATAGGCAACTACATTCCTGCCTATATGAACAGAAGGGTTTACCTTGGCCATTGGGCGCAGACGATAGATTTTGAGAAAAAGGCAAAGGAAGTCAATGATTTTTATAGAATGGAAAAGCAAATATCAAATTTAGATAAAATCAAATATGTATGGTATGGAGTTGATGAAAAAATGCTGAATCAAAACTTTATGCCGCCTTATAATTTGAGTAGTATAGTGTTTCAGAATAATCTGGTGAGGATTTATAAAATTGAACAATTATGAAATGCAAAAGTATATAAACTCCAAGTTTACATATGTAAACTGTGAGTATACATGAAAGACATTACAAACAACGAAATGATGTTTGTGCTTAAAGTATTCAAAAGTCCGGAAATTCAGCACAATGCGAACAGCTTGGCAAAGCTTATTGGAATAAGCAGGATGGGCGCCTTAAAGATAGCTGGAAAGCTGGAAAAGGACAGAATTATTTCTCATAAAACCATTGGAAAAACTAAATTTTACAGGCTTAACATGGAGAATGATTATGCAAGGCAGTACGTTAAATTTCTGCTCAAGAGGGAAGCAGAGCAGGTTAATCCATATGTAAGGATATGGATTGAGGATATCCGGAGTATCAAGAATGCTGACGCAGCTGTACTGTTTGGGTCTGTTTTAACAAAGCATAAAGAAGCGAGAGACGTGGATTTAATTCTAATTGCAGACAATAAAAGAATCAGGAAGCTGGAAAGGGAAATTGGGGCAATTGAAGGCATTGCAACTAAAAGAATCCATGCAGTTTATATGGCAAAGGGCGATTTGGAAGATAATATAAAGAAAGGCAATGAGGCGATGACAGATGCAATAAAAGGGATTGTTGTTTTTGGGGAAGATATAATAATAAAAGCAATCATGGAGCTGCATAAATAATGAGCCAGGCCAAGCTTGAGCCGAAGGATGAGGAAGATACAACTGTGAGAATTAGGGAAAGGTACCAGTACGGGACTGATGTTAAAATTAATGATACAACTTATAAGAAGCTTGTTGAATTGGCCAAGGAAGTTCTTGAAAAGACCAGATATATAATTGAAAAATAAAATTTTAGCTGAATTTGGCAAATGAGCACTCTGAAAAGAATAGCACGAAATGCCGGCTTTGTGTTTATAGGGGACAATGCGCTTAAAATATTGACTATGATTCTGGTATTTCTTATTGCCAGATACTTAGGAGTCGAAGAGTACGGAAAGTTCAGCTTTGTTATATCATTCACTGGATTATTCTTCATAGTGCTGGATTTAGGGACCAGAATCCTGATAGTAAGGGAGATTGCGCAGAACAAGGCAAAAGCTTCGAAAATAATTTCGAATGTGATTATTCTTAAGATCCTGTCGTCTGTTTTTGTTTATGCATTCATAATTATTTTGGCATTTCTCCTTAATTATGAAAAAGCTGTCATTTACGGGGTTGCGATTGCCGCTCTGGGGATAATATTTGACAGCCTTTCATCCACTTTTGAGTCTGTTTTTCAGGCTTATGAAAGGATGGAATTTCCGGCTTTTACAAAAATTACAAGGGTTTTGATAAGGTTTATTGTTACGATGCCTTTCCTGCTGAAAGGCAGCGGGTTTTTTCCCGTATTGATAATTTTTGTTTTGGCTCAATTCCTGAATTTTTTAATTTCATTTATTTTATGCTTTAAAGTGCTTGTAAAACCGATATTTGATTTTGATAAAAAGTTTACAATAGGCTTAGTTAAAAGGGCTTTCCCCTTTTTATTGTCCGGAATATTCGTAACAGTGTATTTCCGCATAGATGTAACATTAATGTCAAAGCTGGCTCCTGAAACATTGGCTGGAGTTTATAATCAAGTTTCTAGGGATGCCGTAATTGGATGGTACAGCGCCGCATACAATATTTTGGATGGGCTTATATCTATTCCGATAGCTGTTTCATTTGCAATACTGCCTGTCGCAGTAATCTACTTTAAAGAGTCAAAATTAAAATTGACGCGGCTATACCAATTATCAATAAAATATCTGACATATTTATCTCTGCCTATTGCTGTCGGGGTTACGATGCTTGCACCAAAACTGGTGATATTGCTCTATAAAGACAAATACCTTAATTCCATATTTGCGTTGCAAATTTTAATCTGGACAATTGTGCCTGTATTCATAAACTATATGCTTGGCGCGATTATGACTGCGATTCATAAAGAGAAAGAAGGTTTGTACATACTTTTCGCGAATGCTATTATCAACATATTGCTTAATTTGGTTCTTATTCCAAAATTTAGCTTGTATGGTGCTGCTGTCTCAACGGTTTTGACGGAGATATTTTACTTCAGTGGCTATTATTATATCATTTCAAAAAATCTTGGAAGAATTAGCTTCGTGAATATCATAGCCAAGCCCTTATTAGCATGCGTACTAATGGGGCTTTTGATTTACTATCTTTATTATATGAATATTTTTGTTTTAATTCTTATCGGAGCGGCAACTTATTTTATTTCTATGTATTTGTTAAGGGCTTTTTCAGAAGAAGATATGGATGTCATAAAGAAGCTAGTCAAAATAAAGAACGTATAGCTTCCTTAATTCTTTTCTCAAATATCCTGTAGTCATATTTTCTTGACTTTTTAATTGCCGAAATTGATAATTTTTTCATTAGTTTTTCATTTTTTATTAAGTCTTGTGTGTATTTAATCAGTTCTTCAGGCTTATTCCACAAAAATCCGTTTTTTTTGTGGTCTACTATTTCTGGCTGCCCACCTTTATTTATTACTACCGGCACGCAACCTGCAGCCATAGCCTCGACTGTAGAAATACCGAAGTTCTCCATTTCATCTGGATCAGTTTCACCATAACCTCTGGCGTGCCAATAGATTTTTGATTCTTCAAGAAATTTTAATACTTCATCATGAGGCATATTGATATGAAAATAGATTGGATAGCCTTTAGCTTTTTCTACCAGCATATCCAGATATTCCCTTTTGTATATGCCGATATTTTCTTGAAACGCCCCTATAATATGGAACGTATAACCATCCACTTCGCTATACAAATCTTTGAATGTATCTATCATGATTTCATGTTTTTTATCATAAGTAAACCTTCCTATCGTAACTATTCTGTTAAGTTTTGTTTTTGGTTTTATCCTTTCAACTTCAACCGGAGGATAAAGAACTGCCAGTTTTTTGTTTGTCATTTTGCTCACGGCATTTTTTGTGAAATTGCTATTGCAGAATATTTTGTCGTATTGGAAGGCATTCTCAGCCTGAATCATTAATTTGTTCATTAAACTCTTAATTCCTTTCTTTTTTCTATAGAAAAATGGATAGTGTATATAACATATAGTCTTAGTTTTAAGCTTTTTATCAAACCACCCATTTGTACATGTGTCGATAACTAAATCATATTTTTCGAGTTTTCTGTAGCTGCTTTTAAGAAGCAGAACTGGCTTTACAGAAGCCAAAGACGGGAGTTTTGATACAACTCTTCCTAAAAGGACAAAATTGATATTATCAAGCCTTATTTTAAAAAAGTCTTCCATTTTCTTTTTATCGACATTGGCTGTTGTAAATATTGTGACATTATGTTTACCTGAAAGCAAATTTGCCATCGTCAACGCCACTCTTTCCCCACCTCCAAAAATATTAAGAGTCGGATGATAAATTGCAATATTCATTTATTTTTCCTCCGGGTTATAACTGGAATAAAAAAAGCCGCCGCAAAAAAATAAAGCGAAAAGACCTCAAAGTAGTCTTCTGTGATGTTGTGGTACTCAAAATCCGTTGATATGGCTACGATTTTTAGGATAACTGCAAATGTAAAAAGATACAGCCAGTCTGGATTTCTTTTATATTCTCTAAGAAAAAATCTATAAAAAAAAGACATAACTATAATGAATCCAGTAATATAAAGTATGTTCACTAAAACTACCGGGTCTATATTAGCGATTCCCACAAAATATCTTGACAGTTTAATATGCATTTTAAAATATTTATCCAGCAAGGCGAATAGAAAGATTATAAAAAGGACCAGCCAAAAAACCTTAGAGTTTTTTGCCTTTGCTGCATTGATTAATGCCAGCAGCGCTATCAGGAAAAAGAGCAGGTAAGTTGCAATTTTTAAGTAGCCTAGCTTGAATATGTAAGAGTAGTAGAGTATAGAAATAAAAAGTAGAAATGTAATGATTATATTTGTTAAATATTTAATGCTGCTTATTTTAAATTTCATTTTGCTTTGCTTAAATTTAATACTTTGTTTAAGGCAGCCAGTACGTCATGAACGGTTATATTTTCCAGGGCTTTCCCGCCTTCTTCCTTCAAAAATTTCATTTTGGCATCATCAAGATAAAATTGCGGGTCTAGCTTGGTGATAATTATTCCATTATTTCCGTAAGGTCTTGTCTGGTTTGGATTTGCAGGCCCGAATAACGTCACAGTCGGTATTTTTAATGCTGCAGCAATGTGCCCAAGACCAGAATCAGATGTAATTACAGCATCGCATTGCCCAATTACGGCGCAGAGCTGACTGAACAGCAGATTTTTGCATTTGATTATGTTTGCACCTTTGAAATTGTCAAGTATGCCTTCTTCATCAGGGCCCTCGAATAATATAATTTTTCTGTTTTTACCGTTATCTAGAGCTTTTACCAATTCTATAAAATTCTCCATTGGCCATCTTTTTTCTGTATTTGATTTATCGCCGCCTGGGTGTATCCCTATGATAGATTCTCTTTTTTTAATGCTATGAGACTTTAAGAACAATTTAGCAAATTTCTTATCCTTGTTTGTAACTGATAGACATAGTTCCTGTTCAAATTTATTGAGCTCTAATTTTTTTAGATATTCCAAGTTACAATCTACCACATGTTTTCTTGGGTCCAAATCAATAGTTAAATCGTAAAATAAGCCTGTTTTTATATTAAATATTTTGTATTTCTGGCCCATTTTTATTTTGGCACCTGAAAGCAGGCTTACTATGGCCCCTCTTTTTGTCTCTCCTGGAAATGCCCATAAGCTGACATCAAATTTTTCCTTTCTTAGAAGCAATAGAAATTTTATTTCTTTGACCAAATTATGTAAATCTTTTAATTTTTGCCCGGATTTAAAAAATCCTGTCCATACGTTGATAATAAAATCATCAGGATAATTATAAATTTTATCTATATGGGGGTTGTTGCTCAACACATCACGCGGCATGTTTTTTCTGACAATTACTGTAATTTCGCTTTTTGGATGATTTTTTTTTAGAGAAGTTATTGTTGGCGTCAGCATTATTATATCCCCTATTCCGCATAATGCAAATATCAAGATTTTGTTTATATTGGGATATTTCATTTTATTCTCCCTTTATCAGCTCTCTTAAATAGAATAATGGATGCTTGATTTTATTTCGTAAGCTCATGATAACGTCTATGACAAACGGCATCGGGTCGTCTAAGCTGAGAACAGCAAACTTTTTAGGACCGAAATAAGTCCTGAATATGTCTTTGATTGATTTTAACTTATGCTCTGAGTGGAGTATGTTTCCCAGCAAATAAAGAATGTCTGAAATCAGATGGATATAAACCCTGTTGCCTGTAACAATCGTATCTTTGATGTTTTGTTTTCCGTTCAAGATAGCAAGCCAAATTATCGGGATATTAAGCCTATTGCCTATCGCCAGTCCTGTCAGGCCCGTAACCCTTGGGTTTACATCTATTATTTTGTAGCGCTTGTCTCTGTTGTCGTATAAAACTTCCATCCCAAAAGGACCGTCATATTTAACTGCCCTTAAGAATTTTTTAACTTCTGACGCCAGTTCTGGCTTGTCAATTACTTCCGAACATATGCCAATGCCAAGTTTTGGCGGCTCGCCTCTTATCCTTTTTCCGCATACTAAGGCTACGGATTTGCCTTTATTGGCAGATATGCCTTGTGTAGTATACAGATTGTCGACAGCATCCGGAATGTATTCTTGTACCATCGGCCATTCGACATAGGGTGATGCATTCAATATTGCTCCTTTATCATAAACGATAGCATCTTTTTTATATTTTTTAATCAGCTCGCCTTCTGAAAAAACCACCTCGCCTTTTTTGGTTGATTGCATGCCAATTGATGTCCTGTGCTTAATTATCACAGGATACTCTATTTTTTTGGCAAGTTCCTTGACCTCTTCCAGCGAAGCAGGAAAATATGTTGTCGGAGTGCCTACTCCATGCTTCCTGCAGTATTTGTAAACTAAATCCTTAAACAAGCATGCTTCGACAGATTTTTTTGACGGGATGTATGTATCAAAATATTTTGACAATTCCTTGCGCCTTGATGACATATACCATATCATTAAATCTGAAGTTGGCAATATGGTTGTGAACACTCCTTCCTGTGCTTTTGTTTTCAGCCATTCCAAAAAATTTTCAGTATCTCTTATATTTGGAGATTTGTAATAAGTAACGTATTTTGACCAATTGGCGATTCTGTATTTTTTGTAGTCTACAGTCACTACTTTGATTCCAAGCTTGCCAAACTGCCTGGCAGCCTCCAAAGTAGGCAAGTAATCAGTATTGCTCATTAGGATTATTCTGTTTTTCATTTTATTGGTGTCCGACCCACCCTTTGTAAGTTATTCACTAATCAAAAACAATTGGTTATTAGTTAGAAGATTAACATGGTTACTGAAGGGATCTGACTACAACTTTCATAAAGTATATAAATGGTTTTGGTAAATTAAGGTTGTATGGAATCTCATACAAATTTTTTAGAATCAATACGTATCTACCTCGGATTCTATCAAACACTGAATTCTTTTTTACCTTTCTTCCATAAGTTATTGAATAATCAGCAAATTTGACAGATTTAAAATTCCTTGATTTAAGAATAATCTCTTTCACCAATCTTTTAGGCCCTTCCCATCCCACTGTATCGTGAAATGCAATTATCCCTCCGTCTATGACTTTAGGAAACCATAATTCAAAATCAAGCTTGACAAGGTCGTATTCGTGTGAACCATCAATAAAAATTAACTCCACTGGCTTATTAAATGTTTTGGCGGCTTTATCTGAATATTTAAGGATTGGAACTACAATATCTTCAACATTTGCTTTATTGATATTTTTTTTAAAATTATTGAATGTCCACACTTTTCCATATGCTTCCTTGTGTTCGGAAGATCCCGTATGGGGGTCAATTGCGTATATTTTAACATTATTACCTTTTTTAGAGCCTTTTGCTAGCCATATTGTGGATTTCCCTTGCCAAGAACCAATTTCAACAACTACCCCTTTCCCTGTACAATTTTTTGCAAGATTGTAAAGTGTAATACCTTCATGAGGGGATAACCATCCGTGAACTTTATCAACTAATTGTTGTATTTCTTTAAGTTCCTTACGCATAGATTACATGCCCCAGCAGCATATTTTATAAAGATTGCTATCCAAAAGGGTGGGCGGTGATTTGCTTTTTTATGGAGCAATAAAAGACCGCACTGAATTTAGTTCTTTTATTGACCCTTTATCAACAAAATTTTTGAAATATTTATATCTTTAGTGGGATTAGTACTAAACATCTTGATTGCTGAATGATTTTTCTAATAAACTTTTTTTAAAACTTTGATAATGTCTTTTCATTTAATTCTTACAGCACCTATTTTCCTGTTTATGTCTTTAGATTCCTTAAAAAATCCGCATATTAAACCAATAGCAGTTATGTTCCAGCTGAAGATTGAAAAGAGAAACTCTGTCATGCTTCTTTTTTTCAATAAAAATAACAATAAAAAGAGTAACGTAAGGGATAACTGGGCTTTTAATATAAAAGGAAAGTGTGTAAACAAAATCAGTGATATTAACAGAAAAATCCACCAAAACAGCAATAGGATGTAAAGCTTCATCTCTTTTACTGCTCTGAAAAATGTCGGTTTGCCTATATGGTATCTTAGCAGTTCTCCGCAACCCCACAGATATCTTGATTTCCACCTGTTTTTTACAACTTCTAAAGTATTAACGGCATCTCCATAATGTTTTATCATAGGTATTGGCAATCTTTTTAGCTTGTATCCTGCTGCATTAAGCCTGATAGCAAGATCAGACTCCTCGTAGGCATGCAGGTTTGGATTTGAAAAGTATCCGACTTTTTGTATAGCGCTTCTTTTATACAAGCCCCCCATCATCAGCTTGCCGGCATACCTTTCTTGATTTACTTGGGAGCCTATCCCCCTTTTTCTTCTCCTGAAGATTATGTTGCTTTCTGTCATCTCGTTGATTATTCCGGCAACCCCTGCCAGATCTTTTTCTGACTTTAGTTTCTTGATTCCTTCCGCAATGAAATCCTTGTCAATTTCCATGTCGCCGTCAAGTATGTAGACATAATCTCCCTTACTATACAAATAGCCAAGCTGGGCGCCCATGCCACAGGACCTGTCTTCAGGATTTTTAAGCTGCACTATTCTAATCGGGTATTTTTTGGCTATTTGTATTGTTTTGTCAGTTGAAAGTGAATCGGCTAACACAACTTCACCATTCATGCTCTTTATAGCCTTGAGCGCCGATTGTATAGCCTTTGCTATGTTGTCCTGCTCATTTAGAGACTTGATGATAATAGTTACTTCCATTATTACCGCCTTTTTAATTTAAAAAATAGATTCGGATATTTGAGCTTGAATTTATTTTGCATGCTTAAATCATTGATTGAAATCCTCTTTAACTGCAGACTATCCGAAGAGCTGTCATTTATGCCGGGAATCCACGTTAACGCATAGTCAAACTTCAAGTCCTGCAGTATCCTTATAGTTTTGCTGTCAAATCTGTCGCCAAACGGGTAGCAAAAATACTTTACACTGCCTATTTTTTCCCCAAGATCGGTGTTTGCTCCTATAATATCTTTTTTAATACTTTTTGCGTCTAAATCAGATAATATGGGATGTGTCCTTGTATGGTTCCCAAACAAAACAAGCCCTGATTTTTGCATACCTTGTATCTGCTTCCAAGTCAGGTATCCTTTCTTGTTAACTCTGCCGCTTACAGGAAATATGTGAATAGGAACATTATATTTTTTTGCTATTCTGAATGCATTGTTGTAGTTATTGTCATAGCCATCATCAAATGTGATAACAATCTTTCTGCCTTTTAGATTATGCATATTATTGGCATGGTCTAACTTTAAGATTCTAAAATTCTTTTTTAAAAATTTGATTTGCTTTTCAAATATTTCAGGGCTTACTGAATACTTGCTTGGTTCGTCAGAAACTTTATGGTAGACTATGATCAAATACTGTCCTGGCTTTGACATAAAGAACTCTATTAAGAAAGCTATGCCGGAGTAATATAAGAGTGATAATGTGCTTGGCTTAAATATGAGATAGCCAAATAATGAGATTAATGCAAGCACTTCCGCGATTTTGGCCGCTATCACACCAAAAACACCCTTTCCTTAAAGGCGGTTTTCCAGATAATCAGCCTCATATAGATTGACCTAATGTAAAACAATGGAAGAAACAGCAGATCAAAAAAAGACCTGACCCTGCCTTGAAAAATAGGCACAAGCATAAACGGCGGGAAAAATGCCAGCCATAACTCCCTTGGCTTGATGATTCTTAGCCAAATGTAATGCGACCATCTGTATCGTTTGTATAATAATATGATTCCTTTGACTTTTCTGGCATTTAACATGAATCCGCTTATGTTCCATTTCTTAAGCTGATGCTCAACAATCATATCTTTATTGAAAATTATTTTGCCATAGCTTAAAACCCTTAATGCAATTTCCCTATCTTCATAGTAATCAGCAAATTCCTCATTGAAGCCGCCAATCCTATCTAAAATGTCTTTTCTATATGCCACATTGCCGGTCATATATTCGCCTCCGGTGATATTCCTGACTATCTTTTCTGATATGGCACCAGTTTCTGCATTCATTATGATTTTACCCTCAACCCCTACGCATTTGAATTTCCTAAAGGCCTTCAATCCTTCAGATAGCCAATCCGGATGCGGATAGCAATCGCCGTCTGTGAAAAATATATATTCCCCTTTTGATTGTTTTATTCCCCTGTTTCTTGACTCGACAGGACCTAACTGGGCTTCGTTCCTTATAACTATCAGTCGCTTGTCATTAATGCTTACTATCTTATCAAAAGTCTTATCTGTGGAATGATCATCCACCACTATCAGCTCAAAATTCTTGAAATTCTGGTTGAGTATACTCTGTATGGATTTATCTATGTATTGCTCCTCATTATGCGCTATGGTTATGATTGTAATTTTAGGCTTCATGGTAATCGTGCCTGATTTTTGACGTTATAAGAATCCATAATTTCGTACATTTCATTGCAAATATTAGAATGTCATCCTTTATGTTTATGCCAACCCTCTCCAAAGCGTAGATGTCGCTTTTATTGGTTACAGATCCTGTTTTGATGCTGCATGCACAGTTATAACCTACCTTTTTAACCAACTCTTCCGACCGGGCATTCATGTCGCCGCTTGGGTAGCAGAAACTATCAATTTGTCTGTTAAGTTTTTTTTCTATAATTTTTTTTGAATCTTTTAGCTCTCTTAACATTCCTTTAGGTTGAAGATTGGAAAGAAAGGGGTGGCTGACAGTATGCGAGCCGATTTCTATGTTATTCTCTCCCATTTCTATTACTTGATTCCAGTCCATAAACATATAATTATTTAATTCCTCATAATCTTCTTTGACGCCTAAATCATTGTAAAGCCTCCCCATGGCTGCATTTCTTTTTTTGGAACTGTATTTCGAGAACAGTTTGTGTAGGAGCGCTATTGCATCAATTTTTTCCTGCCTATCACTTAAATCAAGATGCACTAACTTGTTGTCAAAAACAAATACAAGATTGCTTTTGCCGGATTTTATAACTGCATGCCTGATCTTGTCCCACCATGCAAATTTCTTTGTTCCTATTAAACTGGTGGTAATGAATAGTGTTGCAGGCAGGCCATATTTTTTAAATATCGGAAACGCATTTTCATAGTTATTTAGGTAGCCGTCGTCAAATGTTACGGCTATTGTGTTCCCGGCAAATTTGCTGTTTTGTGTTAACCCAGATACTAATTCCTGTAAACTTATTACATTATAGTTTTTCTTGAGATACTGCATTTGCTTATCAAATTGGTCTTTATCAATCCTATGATACATTAATATTAATGGATTTTTATTCTTGTAGATTGTTCTGAAAAAATAGGTGATACCTGAATAAAAGAACGCATACGCTATAATTTTTTTAAATAATAACTTGCCAAAAAATTGTTTAATTTTTGTTTTCATTTTCCCTTGCTTAAATCATACACATATAATTGACCTGAAGAGTATACCTTGTTCTTCATATGTTGCATAGAATCAAAAAACTCTGTTTTCTTTTTGGATTCTGGACTATCAACAATGTATTTTATTTTATATAAGCCTATAATTTTTATCGAATCTTTATTATTTATTTCCCTAATATTTAAGTTAAAAATATACCTACCATGATAATAATAAGAACCAAATATCGGATCTTTTAAATTATATATTTCTCCTATTTTTTGGCCTCGCTTAAAGGTATCAACTATTTTACTGAATGAAATTTTTACTATATCATATTTTTTATCTTCTGTGAGTATACTTTGAGCTAAAACTGAGTTGTATTTTCCCGCGTAATATGCAGTTTTTGAGTCGTAATCTATTGAAGATGAAGTATGAATTGAAAAATCACCTTTGTTTTTCAAGTATTCTCCAGCTTGAATATAGTATTTTTCTGCCAACGGTAATCTTTCTTTTACAATGTTTAGTTTAGGCAGGAGGAATTCTCTTTGGATGAATACGTTAGTAATTATCAAATGAAGAATGAGTATACTTACTAAAACTGCATAAATTGTATTTTTGTTGAATCTTGCGGATGCATTTTTTACAACAAAGGTCAGTCCTATCCCGATAAAGACTGCGTAAATAGGGATTATGTATAGCCTAATGTACTCCCAATCCAAAAGAAATTGCGAAAACCCAATTATTACAAATATTAAAAAATATTCATAAAAATTTTTATTATCTTTTAGGAAGATGTATACAATTCCTATAAATGCAAAATATATCAGTATAGTGACGTTATTATTTAAATTAAAAATAAAATTAATCATGATTACCCAAGGGGATGTGCCTTTAGCGATAAAACTGTCTGTATAGTGCTCAAAGCCAAATTTATAGAAATTGTCGCCAGTAAAGTTTCTTGATAAGAAAAAAAGCATCACTAGCAAAAGAAAGAAAGATATAATTTTTTGTGGACGGTGTTTGATAATTTCAAATGATTTGTTTTCTATAAATTTTAAGAGTTTGTTAAAGTTTTTGAATTTTTTAAATATAATGTAGACTAAGCTGATAACTATAACAATAAAAACGCCCCCTATTATTGTGATTTGGAAGAGATATTTATCTAATATTCTCGTCATATTGACTATTAGTCTGCCCCTCAGTACAAGATCGGTTATTTTAAATATGGAGAGGTAAAGTGCAAATGCAAGTATGTCGAGTAATAGGTAGGTATCCTTTCTTGCTTTAGTGAATTTGATTATATCAAACCAGAGGTAATGCATGGCAAGTACAAACACTAAGATACCCCATAAAATCTTCGATCTGATTAAAATAAAGCTATAAAATATTGTAAATACTGCCGCTAGGTCTATATAAAGATATATTTTTGAAGCTTTATAGTATTTTTTACGTATATTGTATACTCCTATAGTTTTTATTAAATCGAATATTTTTTCATAATGGAAGAATGACAACGCTGCAAAAAAAGATACAATAAAGATTATCAATAGTTGCCCAAATCTATGGATTAAGTTCATCATACTAAAAAGCAACGCCAATGTTGTGATGTACTTAATTGATACTTTGTTTTCTTTTCCATAAATTTGTACAACTCTAAAAAGCAATAGTATGAACAAAGGGTAAAACATAATGTTAAACATTCTTGAAGATGCCGTGTTCGATAGATTCTTTACGAAATACGCTGAAGTTGCGAGAACAAAAGTAGTTAGAAAACTGGTCTCGAATGATGAAAATTGTCTCATCATTAAGTATATTCCACCTAGCACAAATAAGGCTGAAAATATAGAAAAAATATTGTATAAAACTGGTAGTCCTAAAGAACTCAGGTTATTTAGAACACTAAAAAAAAATTCAATTCCCGATGGTATTGACAAAGGATAATAACCAAATAGTGAAATTGGGTGCAAAACCCAAGGGGCATATCCTTTTTCCATAAGTGAGTAAGTGTACTGCCCTAAAACATAGTGATCGGGGTGCCAAGGATATTTGTAATATGTAGTAAACAGTACTACTACGATTACTAACAATATTGTCAATATTATTTTTTGTTTTTGACTTATCATTTCCTTCAATAAAATTTCTGAATTCTATCGCATACCAAATCCCATGAAAATGTTTTTGAGATTTTTATGCAGTTATTTCGATATCCAGAACATTTTTTAATTAAATTTTTTAATTTACCAGTTATGTTTTGTTCATTTACGATAAATCCAGTTTTACCGTTTATTACTATTTTATGTACGTCCCCCACATTTGTAGATATCACTGGCAAACCTGCTGCAAGCGCTTCTATTACTACTGTAGGCATCCCTTCATGCAATGAAGTCAGAGCAAATATGTCTCCACAAGCCAATACATTTGGGATTTTCTCGTTATTGACTGACTTGTGGAAAATCGTTTGTGAATTCAAACTACTGGCAAATTTCTTCAGATATTCTTCTTCTCTTCCTTCTCCCACAATGAAAAGTTTTACACCAGCTTCGTGGCATGCTCTTATTAAAATTTGGAGATTCTTCTCCTTTTCCAGCCTGCCGACGTAAACAACAACCTTGTCTGATTTTTTAAATCCGTATTGCTTTCTTGATTTATTCTTGTCTATATTTTGGAATTTGTTTAAATCAATGCCTATGGGTATTGTAATAAATTTTTTGGTAACTTCTTTGTCATTTTCGTAAATTTTTTTATAGTAATTTGTATTTTCCTCCGAAACTGAAATTACAACATCTGCAATTTCTAGTCCTTTTTTCTCGAGTTTTGAATATATTTTACCAATAACAAATCCCTTTTTTAAATAAACGTTCTTGAGATGGCTCCCGTGAAGCGTGACAATTTTCCTGTTTGGAAATTTAGCAAATGGTACGATCCAGTCAGGCCTTTGGGAATGTATTACAGTAGTTCCATTCAATTTAAGCTTGAATGCCAGTTTAAACAAGTTTTTCAGGAATACGTAGTTAGACTGGTTTGGCCTTTTATTTAATTCGATGAAATCAAAGTTCTGCAATTTGTTGATAACTTCCCCTTCTTGCTTCTTGCCTACAAAGATTACCTTAAATCCCTTTTCAGTCAGGTATTTTGCCAAATTATATGAATAAATACCTACCCCGCCTATCACTTTTTTCCTAGGGTCTGAGTCTGCAATTATCAAAACTTCTTTCATATTGGAAAGCTCTCCACAAAGTCCATCATCCACTTTGTAACGTCTATCTTATCCTTAAGCATTTTATCACGCTTGTTATGCCATTCTTTTTTGATATTTGGCTTTTTAAGAATCTCAACGGCCTTTTCTATTGCCTCTTCCTGACTGCCAAAATGATGAACCAAGCCATATTTATCTTCCTGCTCTTGGGTGTACCCCCTTTGCGAATTCGAGATGAAGATTGCCGGAGTGCCCAGAACTGCACATTCAGATGCCATTGTTGAGCTTTCACCTATAAGCAAAGTCGCATAATAAAGAATATGATGTATACTTTCTGGTTTTATTTTTAATTTATATTTTTTTAAGTTTTTTGGTAATTCCTTTTCTGAAGAAATGTAGACTTTTCCATATTTTTCCAGTGCCCTTATCATTTCAACTGGATTCGTAATTCCCCTGCCGCCAATGTCATGGCTGGCTTCCCAGGAAACTAGACGGATTAAGGCAAATTTCTGGTTTGGATTGACTCCCGCTTTTTTTACCACATTTATGTTTGGGTGGAAATATTTTGGATGGAGGTATGCAATCTCGTGGTATCCATTATATTTTACTTGCTTCTCGCCTAAATCCAGCCAGAAGCATGAAGGTGTCAGTATTTTAGTGGCGAATGGGAATGTCAGCCAATTCTGCACTTTGGAGAACTCTGTGTCATCAAAAATCAATGACTGCTTTCCGAGCAAGAAAGCTGTTTGAGAGACGTAACAGTCACCAGGTCCACCTATCAGTAAATCGGGATTGAATGATTTTGCTAGCTTATAGAGTTTTTTATTTATAGTATATAATCCAAATATTTTTTTGAATCCGCTATAACCCTGCCTTTGCTCAAAATCAAATCCGTACGCCTTCAAAAGCTCCAGTGTGTGCTCTTTTTTCCTGGCAACTATTTTGAATTTGTGCCCTTTTTCTTCCATTGCCCATATAAAATTCTTGAATTGGTGTACATCTGCTGGGTGGTTGATGTCTATTAGAATCCTCATTCTTGCCCCCTAAAATAATATTAACCCGGTTATGCAAAAGACAGCTGTAAATGCATACAAAACCAAAACAGCCTGCCTCTCTGTAAGTTTAAACCAGCTTGCAACCAAAAACTTCAGCGACTTGTACTTCATTGCCGGAGGAGCTATGATTGTCCCGCCTGAGGCGACTTTGCCGAATTTTACATCCGGGATTCTTCTGATAAGTATGGTGTATGAATCCATAAGAAAGTTTATAATATGCGGAATCAGTATAAAAATGCCGAACCATGTCAGGTTCTTGACAATCAACAAACTGCCTATTGCGCTTCCGACAAGAAAATCTCCGACGTTTCCGGATAAAATCCTTGCAGGAAACCATGTGTAAGGGAACAGCGCAAGGACGGCGGCAAGCACCGGTATAACAAACAATAATGAGCCAAAGCCGCTTACAAGATACAGTTTGACGGATATTGTCAGAAGCAGTATCAGCTCAAGCCCGGTTGTCAGACTGTTATAGCCTGCATGCAGATTGATTGAATTGGCTATAAACATCACAAACAAAGGAACAAAAAGAAGAGAATAAAACCCGCCAACATCCAAAGAGTAGGACATGAAATGGATTGTAGTGTCCGGGATCAGCGATGCAATCGGAAGCGTCAAAACAAGCGTGACCAAAATCTTGTCGTACCTTGTCTGGAACTTGAAGATGTCATCCAAAATTCCGTAAAGCCCGTAGACTATCACAACAAAGTAAAATATGAACAGGTCTCCTAAACTTAATCTGTCAAAAAGAATCACAGACATGCTCAGTGATATCAGAATGCCTATAAGGACACAAACTCCGCCCATCAGAGGTATCTTCCTCCTGTCTTTTTTGTACTCGTCATAGGTCATGTAGCCGTATTTCCTGGACTTGGCTATTATGTAAGGCACAGACCATCTTGCAGCGAAGTAGCTGTAAAGGAAAAGCAGTATGTACTTGTAAACAACCTGCAAAGTTTCGGCATCCATTTTATTGTTACTTATAAATGGTAATTTATTTATAAAGCTTTGCTTTTAAGGCTTTTATTCTGATTTAAAATGATTAATCTTTTATATTGATTTTTGTTCTTTATAATAAATGTTGACAAAAGTCAGGAAATACTGGAACAAAAGCCTGCATGATGCAAAAGTTGCAAAGCGCCCAATTTCCACCAAAGGGTTCTTTGATGACTTGGCTGATTATCACTTTGGCAAATTAGGATACATGCGGAAGTTTGCAGACTTTGGCTCTTACAAAGGAAAGAAAGTTTTGGAGATAGGGTGCGGCATGGGAGTTGATTTGCTGCGGTTTGCCGAAAATGGCGCCATCGTAACCGGAATAGATATTGCTGACAGACCTTTGGAGATGGCAAAAAGAAATTTCAGCCTGCACAGGCAGAAAGGCGCATTTATGGCCATGAATGGGGAAGATCTGAAATTCAAGGATAATTCTTTTGATGCAGTATTCATGCAGGGGGTGCTCCAATACACTCCAAACCCAAGCAGGATGGTGTCGGGGGCCCACAGGGTGCTGAAAAAAGGCGGGATTCTTTTATTAACTGTATACAATAAATACTCCTGGCTGAATTTAGTGTCAAAAGCAAGCGGAGTCGCTCTTGAGCATTCAGACGCGCCTGTTTACAGGAAGTTTACCTTTAATGAGGTTAAAGAGCTTCTCAAAAATTTTTCACAGGTGGAGCTGAAAGGCGAGCGCTTTCCGGTTGCGACCAAGCTGCATAGCGGAATAAAGGCCGATATTTACAACAGTATTTTTATCCGCGTTTTCAGTTTAATACCAAAAAAAATGGTTTCGCCGTTCGGCTGGCACATAACAGCCAGGGCAATTAAGTGAGCAAAATTGAAAAGAGACTTATCAAAATTTCTGAAAAATGAGTACGATGTTATTGTGATAGGCGCTGGTATTTATGGCGCCTGCATTGCTTGGGAAGCCGCTCTCCGGGGATTAAAGGCCGCTTTAATAGACAAAGGAGATTTTGGCGGAGCGACATCGGCAAACAGCCTAAAGATAATTCATGGCAGCTTAAGATATTTGCAGAGTCTTGACTTTAAGCGCATGCGTGAATCTATCAAAGAAAGAAGAGTTCTGATGAGAGTAGCGCCCCATCTTGTTCATCCTATACCCGTGATAATGCCGACTTACGGGCATTTGATGAAAGGCAAGGAAATCATGGCTGCGGCTTTGCTGATTAATGATATCATAGGCTTTGACAGAAATAAGGGGCTTGGTGACAGGCAAAAATATATACCCAAAGGCAAAGTAATATCCAGAGAGGACTGTTTAAAAATTCTGCCGGATATTGAAAAGAAAAAACTTACAGGCGCTGCTATTTGGCATGATGCCCAACTGTACAATTCTGAGAGGCTGACCTTGGCTTTTATACAGTCCGCTGCAAGCATTGGCGCAGATGCGGCGAATTATGTTGAAGCGGTGGAATTTATTAAAGGCGACGGCAAAATCACGGGGTTAAAAGCTAAAGATATTCTGGCTGGAGAAGAATTCGAGATAAAATCAAAATTAATAATAAATTCCAGTGGTCCCTGGATAAAACAAGTGCTTAGCAAAAATATTAAGATTTCTTTTTGCAAGGCTATGAATATCGTGAGCAAAAAACAGCTTTTCAAAAAGTATGCTGTTGGTTTGTCTGGAGGCAGAAAAGAGTATGGGTATGTTTTCGTTGTGCCGTGGCGTGATTACTCCATTATCGGTGTAAGTTGCAGATCCTATAATGGGGAGCCTGATGAATTAAAGATAAGCGAAGAAGAACTCAAAGATTTTATAGCTTACTTTAATTCTATATGCCCTTTCACAAATCTAAAAAGAAGCGATGTTTGCTTTGTCCATAAAGGTTTGCTGCCCATAGAATATAATAAAAAAATCAAACTATTAAAAAAATACAAAATTTATGAAAATGAGAATATAATAACCGTAATTGGAGTCAAATATACTACAGCCAGGGATGTTGCAAAAAAAGTGATAGATTTAGCTTTTGAAAAACTCAATACAAAATTCGAGAAATCCAAAAGCGAATTTACCCCTTTGGTGGGCGGTGAAATTAAGAATTTCAATGAATTTTTAGAAAATGAAGCTGGAAAAAATAAAAGTTTGGGTGCAGAGATAATAAAACACCTAATTTATAATTACGGCTCGGATTATAAAGATATAATTGAGCTTATTAAAAAAGATCATAAGTTAGGCAAAAAAGTTTGCGCAAATTCTGAAGTAATTATGGCTGAAATTATTTATGCTGTTAGGGAAGAGATGGCTCAAAAATTAGCTGATGTTGTTTTAAGAAGGACTGAGCTTGGCTCTGCCGGTTTTCCCGGAAAAGAATGTATTAAATCTTGTGCAGAACTAATGGCAAAAGAGCTTAAGTGGGATAAGAGGAAGGTAAGCGATGAGGTAAAAGAGCTGTCTTCATTTTACTCTTAAACTAATTCTTTCAATATTGAAAATAAATAATGTTATGTTTATTTAGACCTTTTAAAACCAAAAGCCTTAAATATATCCACTACTTATTAGTAACTACAAACAATGATTTTTGGAGGCTTATAAATGAATGTGTTAGTTACCGGAGGGGCGGGGTTTATAGGTTCGCATGTATGCGAAGCTTTGTTGAATAGAGGCGACTTTGTAATTTGTGTAGATGACTTTAATGATTACTATGAGCCTAAAATAAAGAAAGAAAATATAAAAAATTGCTTAAAAAATTCTAAATTTAAGCTATATGCTTATGACATAAGAAACCTTGATGACTTAAGAAAGATTTTCAATGAAAATAAAATTGACAGAATAGTTCATTTAGCCGGCAGAGTGGGTGTAAGAAATTCCATTAAAGACCCTTTGTTATATGAATCAACTAATGTTCATGGCACTTTGAATTTGCTGGAACTGGCCAGGGAATTTAAAACAGGGAATTTTGTTTTCGGCTCTTCATCAAGCGTTTACGGAGCAAACAAAAAAGTGCCTTTTAACGAATCCGACAGCACAGACAACGTAATCAGCCCCTACGCCGCAACAAAAAAAGCAGGCGAGCTGCTGTGCAAGGTGTACAGCAGGCTGTATGGACTGAAAATAATCTGCCTGAGGCTTTTTACGGTTTACGGGCCAAGGGGAAGGCCGGATATGATTCCTTACAATTTCACCAAACTTGTTAGTGATAATAAAGAAATTAAAAAATACGGAAACGGAACATCAAAAAGGGATTACACTTATATTACAGACGTTGTTGACGGCATATTGAAGGCGCTGGACAGTGATTCGGACTTTGAGATTATAAACTTTGGGAACTCAAATGCAGTTGAATTGAATTATTTCATATCTCTGATTGAAAAAAACCTGGGAAAGAAAGCCAAAATAAAGCCGATGGAAGAGCAGCCGGGGGATATGCTGGTCACATATGCAGACATATCAAAAGCCAAAAAACTGCTGGGATGGGAACCCAAAATCAGGATTGAGGAAGGGATGAAGAAAATGGCAGAGTGGCTTAAGGAAAATGAAAAGAAAAATTAACATATCGGTTGTTGTCCCCGTATATAACGAGGAAGCCAATGTAAGGCTTCTGTTTGACAGGCTAACTGCCACTCTGAATAAGCTGGGCAAAGGCTACGAGATAATTTTTGTGGATGACGGCTCAACTGACGGCACATTAAGAATATTGAAATCCTTAAAAAACATAAAGATAATAAAGTTCACGAAAAATTTCGGGCAGACTGCTGCCATGTCGGCAGGCTTCAAGCACGCTAAAGGGAGCATAATCGTGGCTATAGACGGTGATTTGCAGAATGACCCAAAAGACATTCCAAAACTGCTTGAAAGGATTGAAGAGGGTTTTGACGTGGTTTCTGGATGGCGCTATGACAGGAAGGACAGCTTATCGAAAACAATCCCGTCTGTTTTTGCAAATTTCATCAGAAGAAAATTAACCGGAGAGAAAATACACGATTCCGGCTGTTCTTTAAAAGCTTACAGAAAAGAATGCTTTAATGACATTGACCTTTACGGAGAAATGCACAGGTACATTCCCGCTATTTTGATGTGGAAAGGGTTCAGAGTCGGGGAGGCCAAGGTAATCCATTTCAAGAGGACTAACGGCAAGTCCAAGTACGGCATTACAAGACTGATAAAAGGGCTCCTTGACTTATTTGTTGTTTTATTTTGGCAAAAATATTCAGTTAGGCCTGTCCATATCTTTGGAGGCTTTGGCCTGTTCTTGATTTTGGCCGGCGGTTCTGTAAGCTCTTACATGATAATAGGAAGGCTTTTGGGAAAGTTCCCCCTTTCTGACAGGCCTTTATTCTTGCTGTCCATAGTCAGTATTGTAATCGGAATACAGTTCCTCGTCTTTGGAATTCTGGCCGATATTCTCATTAAGATTTACTACAACCAGAAGAACAGGAGAGAATACAAGATTGAGAAAATTGTCAAGACCTAGCAATTTCTATAAAATGAAAAATAAGATATTAATGATATCCCCAGAGCCGTTTTACCAGCCGAGAGGCACCCCGATAAGCATACTCCACAGGATCAAAGCTCTGTCAAAACTGGGCTATAAAATTGATTTGCTTGCTTACCATATTGGCGGAGATGTAAAAATAAAAAATATGAAAGTTTACAGAATTCCCGATATGCCCCTCATCAAAAATATTAAGATAGGACCTTCCTACACAAAAATCTTGCTCGATTTTTTTCTGTTATCAAAAGCTATTTCATTATCTAGAAAAAACAAATATGATTTTATTCATGCACATGAAGAAGCTTGTTTTATTGGGATTATTTTAAAAAAAATGTTCAGAATCCCGTTGATTTACGATATGCATTCAAGCATGCCGCAGCAGCTTGCCAATTATAATTTCTCCAAAAATATCTTTATAACGGGTTTTTTAAGATGGCTGGAAAAAAAATCTGTAAAAAATTCTGATGCTGTGATAGTGATTAGCCCCCATTTGAAACATATAGCGGATTCTATAGAGGCGGGAAAATCAGTTCTTATAGAAAATATGGCTGTTTTTGACAATAAAGCTGCAAAAAAAGATGTTTTTAATCTTAAGCGAAAGCTGAAGCTGAAAAATGAGAAAGTTATAATGTATACCGGAACTTTTGAAGTTAATCAGGGCTTGGATTTGTTGATAGGAACAGTTCCTATTGTTCTGAAATTCAGCAAAAACGTAAAATATGTGCTTGTTGGTGGTGAAAAAAATCAGATAGAAAAACTTAAAGAGCTTGCTGATAAATTAAATGTAAGCGAATATGTTATTTTCACAGGACAAAAGTCGGAAAAAGAGATCCCATCTTGTTTGGCCATCGCAGATGTTGTCGTTTCGCCGCGAAGCAAGGGTACAAACACTCCCTTGAAAATATATTCCTACTTAAAATCGGGCAAGCCTATTGTTGCAACTGATATTTACTCGCATACCCAGGTTTTAAATAAAAATGTTGCCGTGTTGACAAAATTAGATGAATCTTCATTTGCCGATGGCATCATAAAATTATTGAAAGATAATGTACTTAGGAAAAAATTAAGCACAAACTCTAAAAAATTAGGAAGATCAAGTTACAGCTATGAAGAATATATTAATAAAACAAAACTATTATATGATAGTGTCTGGAGTCAAAGTGGAACATTATAGTTATTCTTTTTACAAAAAAAAGGGAATTGGGATTGAGTTTGATAAAGAGAAGCTAGGAAATAAAGTGAGTAGGATGTTCTTAGAAGAGCAGCAAAAAATGATTTTTGAATTGCTTGGAGATATAAAGAGAAAAAAAATATTAGATATTGGAGCTGGGACTGGAAGACTTTCGATATCATTAGCAAAAGCTGGAACTATTGTTACAGCGTCTGATGCTTCGAATGAAATGTTAAATTTAGCGAAAATTAAAGCGAAAAAGGAAAATGTAAAGATTAAATTTAAAATTGCCAATGCCCATAATTTACCTTTTGATAATTCTGAATTTGATGTGGTTATTTCAATTAGAACTTTAATGCATGTAGTTAATTGGAGAAAAGTATTAGCTGAATTATGCAGAGTTTCGAAAAAAGACCTTATTATAGATTTTCCTCCTAAAAGCGGATTTGCTTTTTCTGATCCACTTTTTTTAGGGATTAAAAAAATATTTGTAAATAACACACAAAATTATAAAGTTTTTTCTATAAAAGAAATAAAAAAAGAACTGTTAAAAAATAATTTTATTATAATAGATATAAAAAAACAGTATGTACTCCCTTTGTTTTTGCATAGAGCAGTAAACTCCGTCTTTTTCAGCAGAGCTGTGGAGGGTTTTCTCAGAAATTTGGGTCTTACTTATTTGTTTGGAGCTCCAATTTTAATGAAATCTAGAAAGATAGTTTATAAATAGGGATTATTTTGTAGATGTTGTTAAGAATGAAAAAAAATATTCTTGTCACGGGTGGTGCAGGATTTACCGGAAGTAATTTAGCGAGAAAGCTTTTGAGTAAAGGGTATGATGTATCAGTTTTGGCTAGGAAAAGCAGCGATTTAAGCAGGCTGAATGGCTTAAGATTGAAAATTATTAATGGGGATATCAGGGATAAAGCGTCTGCTGATGTGGCTGTTAAAAATGCTGATATTGTCTATCATATTGCTGCTTCTTATCAGGATTATAAACTTAAAGACAAGGATTATTGGGATATAAATGTAAAAGGTACAAAAAATCTTCTTGATGCCGCTGTCAAGTATAAGATTAGGAGATTTATTCATTGCAGCACGGTTGGCGTATTGGGTGACATCAGAGAAATACCGGCAAATGAGGGCACTGCTTATAATCCGGGGGATATATACCAAAAAACCAAAGCTGAGGCTGAAAAATTAGCTTTGCTATACCATAAAAAATATAGATTGCCCGTGGTGGTGGTAAGGCCTGCTGGTATTTATGGACCAGGTGATAAACGGTTTTTAAGATTAATCAAATCAATTTATAAAAAGAGGTTTTTTATGATAGGGAAAGGCGATAAATTATACCACTTAACTTATATTGACGACCTTATTAATGGTTTTATTCTTGCCGGGGCTAAGAAAAATGCAACAGGGCAGATTTATATTATTGCAGGAGAAAAACCTGTAATGATGAAGGATTTTGTACTGACAATTTCAAAAATTCTTAAAGTTCCTGTTAATAATTTGCGTCTGCCTCTTCTTCCTATATTAATTTTAAGCTGGGCTTGCGATAAATTATTAAGGCCTTTAGGCATGAACCCGCCTTTAGTTCCTAGAAGATTGGATCCGTTTTGGAAAAATCGCGCTTTTGATATATCCAAAGCCAAAAAAGAGCTCGGTTATAATCCAAAAACTAGTCTTGAAGAAGGGCTAAAAAAAACAATACAATGGTACAAAGAAAATCATTGGTTATAAAATGAGGACATTAGGAATCTGCAGCGGAATGGACACTGGATGTACATCGGTTGAAGATGGTAAAATCATTGCTGCCGTAAATGAAGAAAGATTAAACAGACGGAAATTGCCACCAGGCTTGCCTAGACTTTCAATAAAAAAGATTTTGAAGATATGTAAAATAAATCCAAGTTATTATAATATTTTAAAGGGGCATTACAAGCTAACAGGAATACCAAGCAGACTAAATACTAGCTTTGATATGCACGAAGAGCCTATTGTTTGCACGCCTTATGATGCAATAAGGTCTTTCCGGCAAGGACACTTGGATTATTTGGCGATAGGCAATTACTCGGTTTCTAATCTGAAATAAAATGAAAAAACTCAAGATATGTATGCCAACTACTTTCTACCCACCTTACAACACCGGCGGGGATGCAATTCACGTTTACAGTTTAGCAAATAGTTTAGCAGGGATGGGGCATCAAATAGACATAATTCATTGTATTGATTCCTATCAATTCAAGTCTAAAAACAGGCAGACAAAAATCGGATACAAAAATCATCCTAATATAACTGTTTATTCACTAAAAAGCAGAGTGGGGGATTTATCGCCAGTAATGTCTTATCTAACCGGCTACCCTTTTTTCAAAAGAAAACTAGCGGATATACTTCAAAAAAATACATATGACTTAGTGCATTTTCATGGTGTGTCCTTTTTTGGTGTTAAGGTTTTCAGGTATGGAAGTGCTCCAAAAATACATACTGCGCATACGCACTTCTTAATTTGCCCACAAACCACAATGCTCAAGTATGGAAAGGCAAGTTGCAATAAAAAAAAGTTCGACATTCATTGCCAAATTTGCTTAATGAGGACCGGCAAGCCGCCGCAAATATGGAGGCACACTAAACTATTAGAAGAGTCCATAAAACATCTAGGACTCATAATTGCTCCGAGCGAGTACCTCAAAAATAAATTAGTTAGTGGCGGAATTAAATCGAAAATCGCCGTATTGCCGCATTTCGTGCAAGAGCCGTCTCATGTAAAAAAAGAATACAAAAAAGATTACTTTCTTTTTGTCGGCAGGACTGACTGGTACAAGGGTCTGCAGAAGATTATGCCGTTATTTGGCAATATAAAAGCTGAGCTATTTGTAATTGGGGGGGAGGGCAATTATGATAAGCAATTAAGGGTTCTAGCAAGCGGCAATAAAAAAATAAGGTTTTTTGGCAGGTTGGATAATGAATACTTAGGCAAGTTCTATAAAAATGCCATAGCAACTATAATACCCTCAATTGTCCCGGAGGTTTTTCCAATGGTTGCCTTGGAGTCGCTATCTTATGGAACTCCAATAATAGTAAATAATGTTGGGGGCTTGCCAGAAATAGCTTTAAAGAGCAAAGCTGGCTTTGTTTTCAAAGACGACAAACAGCTTCTGAGTGCACTCAACACTGTCAAAGATGACAATAAATTAAGAAGCTATCTTTCAAAAAATGCCTTAAGAGCGTATAAAAAGCATTTTTCAAAAAAAGCATTTTTCAAAAAATATTTTGAATTAATAGAAAATGTTAAAGAGAATACTGCCCATAATTAAAGCTATAGTAAGCATAGCGCTGGTCATTTTTATATTAAGCAAGGTTGATGTAAGTAAATTACTAACAGCCTTAAGCTCAATAAACGCGGTTTTTTTTAGTTTGGCATTATTATCGCATTTTGTTGCTATTCCAATAGCCGCATATATGTTAAAATTATCTTTGTATGTTAACAATATAAACTTAAATCTGAAACCCTTAATGGGAATAAATCTTATTGGCTCTTTTTTCAATAACTTTCTGCCAACCGCAATAGGTGGCGATATAGCAAAAGTATACTATATCTCCAGTTATTCAAAAAATAACCTAGTGTCTATAATAACGGTACTTTTTAACAGAATGGTTGGTTTTTTTTGTTTATTGGTATTGGGCGTTGTGGGTTTAATATTCGGATACGGGATAGTAAATGATATTAGCATAGCAATTGCCGTTATAGGGCTTTTATTTCTATTTTTGTTGTTATTGTTTTTTATATGGGACAAAAACATTATGGGAAGATTCAAATACATTACTAAGATTGTGTCAATGATTGATAAGAGGGAAATTATAAAGAAATCTTATGAAAACTTTAACAAGTACAAGCAGCACAAGAAAGAAGTGTTATTTATATTTTTGCTGTCTTTCCTAATACAATTAATCGTCATGTTATACTATTATTTGATCATATTATCTTTAAATCTGAAGGTGCCGATTTTTTATTTGCTTATGGTGGTGCCACTGATAACTATTATAGAGGTACTGCCCCTATCTGTGGGGGGAATAGGCGTGAGGGAAAGCGCCACATTTTATTTTTTCACTAAAATAGGCATAGAACCGCATTCTGCAGTGCTGATAGGATTCATCAATTACATACTGAGGGTTTTGTTAAGCTTCGTTGGCGGAATAATTTTCATGTTTAGAAGAAATAAAGTGAGAACATGACTAAGAAATTTTTTATAGCGGCAATATTTCTTTTTATTTTGGTATTGGCTGTATATGGACTTAGGATGGTGTTTACCAAAGAGTATACCAATTGGTCTGTTGGTGTATATGTCGGGAACTCCCCCTTTGCTCTTCACGAGCCTGAAAAAATTAAAAATCCCGTACTGACTATTCAGGATGTAAAGGACATCAAAGCAGAATTTCTGGCAGATCCTTTCTTGGTGCACGAAAATGGTATGTGGTACATGTTCTTTGAAGTGTTGAATAAGGACACTAATCAGGGCGATATAGCATACGCAGCAGGCAAAGATGTCTTTCACTGGAGTTATGGGAAAGTGGTGCTTGATGAACCGTTCCACCTCTCTTATCCATATGTTTTTAAGTGGGATGGAGTTTACTACATGGTTCCTGAATCTTATCAGGCAAACAATTCGGTAAGACTTTATAAAGCAGACATATTCCCAACCAAATGGGTTTATGTAAAAACACTTATCCAAGGCAGAGATTTTGTGGATTCCTCAATATTCTATTATAATGATGAGTGGTGGATACTGACCTCCCCAACATCAAATGATAAGCTTTGGCTGTACCACGCTAATGACATGATGGGGGAATGGAAAGAGCATCCATTAAGTCCTGTGGTAAAGAACAACAAGAATTTTTCAAGACCCGGGGGCCGGATTCTAGAGTATGATGGAAAACTATTTAGGTTCGCCCAGGCTGCCGAGCCGGCGTATGGTGTCATGGTAAATGCATTCGAGATTACAGAACTAACAACAGAAAGTTATGAAGAAAAGGAAATAAATGGAAACCCAATAATTAAAGCCTCTGGCTCTGGATGGAACCAATACAAAATGCATCAAGTGGACGCGCAAAAAATTTCAGAGAATGAGTGGGTTGCGAGCGTTGACGGCTTTGGCGAGATAACGGTTTTCGGATTGGGATTAAGATAAATTAAATGCAAAATGTACAAAAAAAATAATCTTGTATCATCAAACTTAATTTTAATCTTATTATTCTTAGCATTTTTACTAGTCAGGCTTCTTAATCTGCAGGCCGATTTTCCTAAATCGCTGAACTTTTACCCCGATGAGCTGACTGACGAGGGCTACAAGACTTATTCCGCAAGGAATATGGCCTTATTCAAGAGCTCAGCTTTGGAAGGTGACCAGTACATAGGATGGATAAGGAACAGCCCTGTAAGCCAGTACATTTTCCTGCTGTTCTTCAATATCTTCGGCATAGGATATGCCCAGGCAAGGCTCGCAGGCATAGTTTTCAGTTTCTTGGGATTAATTTTTTATTATTTATTGATAAAAAACGCCTTTGGCAAAAAGACAGCCCTATTGTCAGCCTTCTTCCTCGGCTTCAGCTATGTTTACATCATGTACAACAGGCTGGCCCTGCTGGAGTCCATAATGATATTTTTTCTGATGTTGTCCCTCTATTTCTGGCAAAAGTCATTCAAAAACAGGTTTTATTTCTCGCTGTCAATGCTTTCATTTGTCTTGGCGTATTATACAAAGGCCTTAGCACTGTTTTTTATTCCAGTATTTCTGATAATGGCATATATGTCATTTAAGGAAATAGAGCTTAAGCTGACAAGCTTAAAAATAATTCTGATTGGGCTGGCTTCGCTTGCAGTTATCGTATTTGTTGTCCCGAAAATAGTTTCCACGGCATTAAGCTTGATTGACTTCAGGGGCACCCTTTCCTTTCCGCAGATGCTGGTAAACCTTAGAAGATTGCTGCACAACTCATTTTTTAAACAGACTCTTGTAATTTCTTTGTTGTCGTTGGTTTACCCTTTAGTTCTGTTTTACAATATTTTTGAAATAAGGAAGAAAGTCAATAATCTTGAGGTTCTATTTTTGGCTTGGCTTGTTTCTTTAATAGCGGCTTTCGGCATATCGTGGTATGATCCGCACAGGTACCTTATACTGTTCATACCCTGCATGTCTTTTTTGGGAGCAATAGTCTTGGCTAATCTCCATGACTATCCGATCCGGAAAAAAATCATGGCTAAAAGCTTGTTTATGAAAATTTCCGTATTTTTATGGCTAAATTCCGTCTTCATAATATTTCTTGTGAATGTTTATGTGGTTTTGAGGGATTACATTCATCTAACCAAGTCTTACTACATGGTGGTGTCTATTCTTGCCTCTTTGCTTCTAAGCTACTTGATTATTATACTTGCCCGGGGACGGAAATTCAATACAAAATATCTTAGGCGCTCCGTAGTTCTTATTTCGCTATTATTTATAGTCACTAACCTTTACCCCTATATGAGCTGGATTTTATCGCCGCAATATACTTTGATTGATGCCTCAAGAGAGCTGAGCCTGCTCCCAAAGGACTCCGTAGTTTTTGGAGGGTGGGCGCCTGCGTTGTGCCTTGAGACAGAACTGAAATGTTTCAACTCCGGCGGCACAAAAAATGTCGATGAGGATGCGTTCAGAAGGCTTGATGTCTCTCACCTCCTCATAGGCCCGTATGATTTTGATGAGCACGGCGCCGAGTTCATGAATAACCCAAACTACAACAGGAGCATCAGCTTGGTAAAAACTTTTAACGTATCAGACAATAATATTGATTTGTACAGAGTAAATAGGGCTGTTTATCATGGCTTAGAAAATGGTTAGCCTTTTTTCTCCAGAGAAAACCATTCTGCCGTTCTTCTCAGCCCATCCTCAATCTTCACTTCCGGCTTCCATCCGAGCTCCTTCCATGCAAGCCTTATGTCCAAAGAACTCCGCATCACATCCCCCTTTCTTGGATTTTCATAAACTGGTTTAGCATGCTTGTCCATCAGCCTGGTTATTAAATTAAAAAGATTGTCTATGCTTGTCTCTTTTGCTGTGCCGATGTTTATTTTTTTTGATGTTGTTTTTTTGTTCAGCGCCGTAAGATTTGCCAATGCAACATCTTCAACATAAACAAAATCCCTTGTCTGCATTCCATTCCCAAAAATCACAGGCTTTTGGTTTCTTAAAAGCTGGTTGATGAATATTGCTATGACTCCCGCCTCGCCAAGATAGTCCTGCCTTGGCCCGTAGACATTCGCGTACCTTAGGCTTATGCAGTCAATGCCGTATGTTTTCATGTAAAAATTCATGTAAAGCTCGGTGCTTTTTTTTGAAGCTGCGTAAGGGCTTTCAGGAGCCTCTGTCTGATTTTCCTTTATCGGAAATGTTTTTGGAGCGCTGCCGTATATTGCCCCTCCTGTGCTCGCAAAGACAAATTTCTTAACACCAAGCTTCCTGCACATCTCAAGAAGATTCAGGCTGCCAAGAACGTTTATGCTGGCATCGTTTACAGGATCCCTGACAGAATGCGCAACACTTATTTGGGCTGCACAATGTATGACAGCGTCTATTTTCTTGAATTTTTTAATATCCAGCCTGGTGATGTCAGAAAAAATGAATTTTGCTTCTTTGTTTATATTTTCTTTTTTCCCTGTTGATAAATCATCAAGCACAGTAACCTTGTAACCTCTGGAGATAAGTAAATCGACTGTATGGCTGCCTATAAAGCCTGCACCTCCTGTCACAAGAATATTTTCAGCCATTTTTCAGTACCCATTTGCTGCCGAAATGCCAGAAAGCTATGAAATACCCCAAGAACAGTATCCAGCCGGCATTTGTATGAAACAAATCAACTGCAAAATCAGGGTATTTCTGCGCTATGAGTATGATTAAAAAAACCCTTATTATGTTAAAGATGAAGGTGCCTATCACCCCTGGCACAAATAATACTGCCATCCTTTTTTTGTCCAATTCTTTCCAGTTGAGCACAACTAATATTGCAAAAAGTGATATAAAAAACAGCAAAGAGTCTATTCCTGAGCACACCTTGCTTATGCCGACCCTGAATTCATTAACTCCAAGTATAGGGCTCCCGTCAGGAGCTATGTAAAATACAACATTATCAAAAACCATTGAGAAGATGTAGCGCAGGATCTTCCCGACAATTGTGCTGAAAAAAAGCCACGAATCCTGAAACCAGCCGATTAATCTGTAATATAAAAACAGCACGGCAGTGAAAAAAATTATGCTTTTATAATAGCTTTTAATAAAGAATTTTATAAAATTGCTGTTGTAAACAGATAAAGCCAAAAAAACAGCAAACATTATGTTAAAGCTGTACTTCGTCAGCGTTACCGCCGTCACATGCTGCAAAGCAAAATCAAGGTTAACAACAACCCAGTGTTTGAAAATATAATGCAGTACAAGAGAGACGACTGCCAGCAGGCTGAAGATTACTGTCTGTTTTTTATTTTGAGGATATCTTTTAAAATTCAAAATGTCCTGTCTTCTCCAAAGCAGGAAAGCCACAACAACAAAGATAAAGCTGTTGAGGAAGTCCTGCTTGCTAAGCCCCTGAAGCATCCTGAAATAAAAATCTGTGGGTATAAGCAGATACTTTTTGAAAAAAGCTGATTTCGAAAAATAAAGGAATACCCAGAACTGCAAAGTGAATAATATACCGAAGAATACGGAAGTCCTTATCACAAACTGCCTGAATCCCTTATTTTTAAAGACTTTGATCATTTTAGAGTTTTTTGTACCTAACCGGTTCCTTTTCTTTTCTTAGTTTTATATTTGGAGTTTTAAACCTTTTCCTTAAATTCATGATTTTGTCCATGGTAAGCTTCTGTCTGTGCAAAACTAACACAACAGCAAAAAGAACTGAAGTGATTATAAGCTCCCACATCCAGACATTCTTTGGATTTATCCCGCCGGTTATTTCCTTGACATTCTTGCTGTATCCAAGTGATATTCCGATTGCTATGCTCAGCATGATGCTGAAGGTTATGCTCAGCATTATCCTTTCAAGCAGCTCCGATTCTCTGAAAAAGATAAGTGTAACCAAAAATCCCGGTATGAACAGAGCAAAAAGCAGGCCCAGTATCGAGATTATGCTAATCACTTCTCACCACCCAGAAATGCACCTCACTTTCATTTCTGTTTTCCTGCTTTAATGAGGCGCTCACCATACCGTAATCAAAGTCTTTGCTTACTGAAAATCCCGAGGTTATTGTTTTATTCTCATTATTATCAAGGTACAATGGGCCCTTAACAAGGGGTATTTCATCTATTTTTCTGAGTTTGCACGGATTGTCATTTATCGTGTACGGGATGGACCTCCTCGAGCTTTGGTCATAAACCCTTATGTCTGTTATGTCAGCGTGGGTATTATAAGTGGAAATTGAAAAAAATCCGTTTGACATGTCTATGCCCTCGGTTTCAAATATCTTCCTGTTGTCTATGTAGTAAGCGGTTTTATTGGACTGGGATATCATTTCAAATTTGTGCCCTTCATACCTGCTTACATTGAAGATGGATGCGCTCTTGACGACAGAGCCTTTGTGGTTGGTAAAAAGATAAACCTCGCTGGACGGCTGGTAGATCATGAATTTTGATATCTCTGTATTGCTATTGTCATAAAATGACGTTTCTATGAGGCGCACTCCTTCAAGAAGATGGAAGTTAAAGGCAAAGCTGTAGTTTGTCTGGTTAAGCAGCCTTGCGTTTCTGCCATCAAAAACATACTTTTCAGATGGAATGTTTTCGTTTACAAGTGACTGGTTGATCTCAATTTCATAATCAATCAGTTTTGTTACTGATGGTGTTGCAGACTTATTTAATGTTGTATTTTTGGAGCCTGTTTCAAATATGCCTGCCACTCCAATAAACGGCGCAAGTGCTATGCCTGCAGAAAACTTTATAGGCTCCGTCACAATCCTAAGCTGGCCGCTGGAAGATATTCTTCTTTCTGACTCTATTGAATAGGCTCTCTTGCAGTCTTTTGAAATTGAATTGAACCTGCACTTTCCGTCTTTGTTTGTGACAACTATGTCATCAAACACAACAAATGTGTTTTTTGTGTACAACGACACATCCCTAAAATTTATTTCTTTCTTAATGCTGAAAATTGGAATTTGGTTTATGTAAATTAATAAATTGCTGTCCTTAGATTCAAGCAAAAGCTCGTTCACGCCTATTTCAACAAAACCCCTTCTTCTGTATATTGCCCACTTGTTTTCATTTTTTAATGCAAAATACATGTTCTGGTTGTGGAATATTATCATGAAGCTCCTGTCAAAGCTTATAATGAGTGAATGCGGTTTGATAAATGTCTGGAAGTATATCCTCGCCGTGTAATTTGGCCAGAATAGTTCCGAAGTGGAAACGTTCTGTGCGATTGAATAGTTTGGCAGTGTTGTTGCCCCGTTTAACTCCAGTAATGGAAGGATTATTGTTTCATCTATAGTATTGGTGATGTTAAAATAAGGGCTTTGTGGATTGTTTAAAAAAGACTTGAGAGCTTCACATTCGTGGTATTTACACTCGTCTGTTGTGTTTGTCAGGTGCCTGTATAAAGTGTACTTTTCCTCAGAGGCTTCCCTGTATTCCTCTATTTTTAAGATTATTAATGAGTTGTCAATATCATATTCCCTTATGTATTTTGAGCTTGTGACTTGGATTGGGGTGTCTTTGTAGGCAATCAATCTTCCGAGTAAAATGTAGCTGTCATCCATCCTAAAGCCTATTTTGCCGTCTGTTATATTTTCCATGCTCTTGTTGAAAAGCGGCTGGCTGTCAATGGAGTACCTGATCATACTGTTGCTCGTATTTATCATGATTCCGTGCCCCTGCTTGTTCAGGTCTATCTTTCTTTTTTCTGATTTTACGGTGTCTTTTTCAGAATATCTAAATTCAACTTCCGATGTTTCATAAATTATTTTGAAAGAATACTTGATAGTATCATTGTCATAAAAGAAAGTTGTAAAGCTGCCGCCCCCCAATAAATTCTCATAAGAATACTCAATGGTATATGAATCCCAGTCTATCCTTCCGTAATCATCACTCTCTGAGTAGATTGTTATGGGTTTTTCTGATTGGGATTCGGGAAAATATGGAGCATAGCCGGTTATCTTATTATTTTCAAATTGGGGGGTTTTATTTGTTTCATTGGCATATATCCATTCAATCAGCACTTTTTTCCTTTGCTGTGCAACGCATTTGTAGATTCCTTCTGTGGTATCGTAAAGGTTGAAAAGCTCCAGTTTTGAATCGTATTCATATGTTGTCGGGTGGCCTTCATTATTCTTAATTAAGAATGTAAAATTGTAGTTTTGCCTAAGAACCGCTTGGTTTGGGAGTTCATCCGGAAATGGAAAGTAAATTTCACTGAAGCTTGCGTCTGTGCTTTGCCTAAAAAAAATATGGAAGAATATAGAGGTTATGATGGCTAAAACCAGTACAGTGACAAAAAAAGTATAATCTTTATTGCCTTCAAACATGAATTTTAAATGCCTTGATTTGTATTTAAATGTTCTGTTGGGTAAACTTTTGCGTTTTTGTTATTTTTTATTTATAAATGCCTCAACGCTAATTTGTCCTTAAAAATATGTGAAAATCCATGCCAAAAAATTAATGTTATGTTTTGTCGACGGACGCTTTATAAAGGAACTTTGGAAAAAACGCAAAAGTTTAGGTTGGGTTAATTCGAGAAATTTGCCAGGTCTCTTGCAAGCTGTGTGCTTGCCCATATGCCTGCATCGTAAGTTGGATGCACATCAGCATAATCAAAAACCATGAACATCATTTCTTTTCCGTCAACAATACAAAAGCGGGCCTTGTTGTCTGTATGGTTTACTTCGGTAAATTGCTTTATCCTTTCGGTATATTTTCTTGTTTGTGTGTTCAGTTGAGTTAAAATTGTTATTTTGATGTTTTTCTTTTTCAGCTTCCCAAATAATGGCTTGAAATATTCAACCATGGGTAAAAACTCTTTTTCAGTTACTGATATGACAACCTCCTTTTCAGCTTTCTTCAGCATATATTCCAAATGATTGTACAGGTTATGCCTTCCCCTCAAAGAACCGCTTAGGTCAGCAGGCTCCACCAGTTCAACTCCTTGTGTGTGTAGTGTGCTAAGCTCGCTAATGATGGTGGTATTTCTTAAATCGCTCAGCTTCTTGACTTCCCCCTTTGCGTACTCTTGGATTTTTTTTTTCACCTTTCCAATGACTTCGTTTGGAGGGACTGCGGCATACCTGATTGGCTTGCCATGTTTTGCCATAACAAAGCCCTTTTTCTCAAGCGATTCAAGAACGTCATAGCTTCTTGACCTTGGGACGTTTGCTATGTCGCTTAGCTCTCCTGCTGTTGAGACTCCTCTGGAAAGCAGAGCTGTCCAGAGCCTGAGCTCATAGCTGTTCAGACCAAGTTTCTTTAACGATTCGTTTGTGTTTAATATTAACATTTTTATATAACCAACCAACAAAGTAATTAGGTGTTATAGAGAACTTTGAATAACCCCCAATTTTGCCACTTTACTTTCACATATAGCCGAACAACAAAGTAATTAGGTATTATAAATTGTTTGTTGTTGGCTATCTTGCCAACCACAACAAAACCTAATTATTTTTGTGGTTGGTAATATTGTGGAAGTCAGCGACGAAGTCACTATACATTCAAAATTCTCTATAATATTTTTGTTGCTGAATATCACTAACCCATAACAATTCCTTATTATTTTTATAGGTGGGTGTGGTTAAGCACCTTAATTTAAAAATGTTTTGTTTTTTATTATTTTATAGTAATAAATATCACTAACCCGACTCCTTTTTTTCCAGTGGAAGTTTTCTTTTTTGTTTTGTTATATTTGGTCTTTTTTACTTGAGTATTTTATTTTTCTATATAGAAAATAAATATAAACAAATAATAAAAACACAAACACAACAGTTTCCACAGGAAATGGTGTGGTGTCCTATATAAAAGAAATATTTAAATACCTACACTTCATTTGGAATTTTATAATGGAAAGGGGGTTGGATGTATTTTTTGAGGGATTTTTAAGAAAAGAAAGTGTCTTTTTTGATAAAAGAGCGCTGCAATCTTCTTATGCTCCGGAAACAATCTTGTACAGGGAGGAGCAAACAAAACAAATTGCCAATATCCTTGCCCCTGCTTTGCGAGGCGACAAACCATCAAATTTATTTATTTATGGGAAAACCGGTACAGGTAAAACCCTAGCAACAAAACACACAACACAAAAATTAATAGCCATTGCTGAAAGGGAGGGCATCCCACTAAAGGTGCTGTACATCAATTGCAAACTGAAAAGAAGCGCTGACACTGAGTACAGGCTGATAGCGCAGCTGGCGAGGGAATTGGGAAAGGCAATCCCGCCCACAGGGCTGCCGACAGAGGAGGTATACAGGTTATTTTTCAAAGCACTGAACAAACAAAAACAAAACTACATCTTAATCCTGGACGAGATAGACCAGCTCGTTAACAAAACAGGCGACAATGCACTTTACAACCTGACAAGGATAAATGAAGAGGACACAAGATCCCAAATATCATTGATAGGCGTTTCAAACGATGTCATGTTTGTGGATAATCTTGACCCGAGAGTCAAATCATCCCTTTCTGAAGAGGAGATTGTGTTTCCACCGTACAACGCCATGCAAATACAAGCCATCCTTAAACAAAGGGCAGAGGTGGCATTCAACAAAGATGTTCTTGAATATGGTGTAATAGAAAAATGCGCGGCATACGCAGCCAGAGACCATGGAGATGCCAGGCGCGCACTGGAGCTTCTCAGAGTAGCGGGCGAAACTGCCGACAGGAAAAACTCAAAAAAAATCGGCATTGAGCACATCGATGAAGCAGAGGAAAAGATTGATAGGGACAGGGTTATCGACATAATAACAACCCAACCAAAACAATACCATCTTGTGCTTTATTCAATACTCTCGCTCCACCCTAACAGGGGCAACAACTTATTTACAGGTGAGGTTTATGAGATATACAAGTCATTATGCAACAAGACAAAAACAAGCACGCTGACCCAAAGGAGAGTGTCTGATATAATTTCTGAATTTGACATGCTTGGGCTCGTGAACGCAAAGGTGATCTCCAAAGGCAGGTACGGCAGGACAAGGGACATCTCGCTTGAAATAAACGGGGACGTCCTGTCCAAAATAAAAAATATTCTTGAAGACAGCATACGTGTTTAACATGGAGCAGGAACTTATTAAAAAAAAACGTGAAATAATAGGCGCTTTTCTAAAAAAAGGCATGCTGATAAGCTCGGAACTTCTAACAGATATCAATGACGATGAGCAAATATCAATAATATCCGACGCCTTAAAATCAAAACACGCAGAAGAGCTTGCTGTGATTGACCTGGACCTAAGGAAACTGATTGAAGAAGCAAAAATAAAAAAAGAAGCGCCAATCCAAACACAAGCTCCAAAAGAGCAAAAAATTAACATTGTGCACTCTTACAGGGAAGAGCCAAAAAAGAGGGACACTCAGGATTTTGTCGACTACTTCAACAACAGGTACAAAGCAGTAGAAAAAATACTAAAGCAGCATCAGGAGCTTAACAGCACAATCTCAATCAGCAAGGTGCTGACAAAAAAAGACAGGGAGACCATCCCAATTATCGGCATAGTGAGCAACAAGCATATAACAAAGAACGGCAACATGCTCTTGATTTTGGAAGATCCGACGGGCCAGATAAAAGTTTTGGTCAATAAAAACAAACCAACATTGTTTAACGAGGCAAAAGATATAGTTCTTGACGAAGTTATCGGCATAGTGGGAGTCAATGTCGGCAGCTTTATCTTTGCCGGCAGCATAATCTGGCCGGATGTGCCTGCAAGCAAGGAGCTTAAAAAAATACAGGAAGAAAAATACGCATTGTTTTTATCAGACCTGCACGTAGGCTCATCAAAATTTCTTCCGGAGGATTTTGAGAAATTCCTGAAATGGATAAACGGCGACATGGGGAGCGAGCAGCAAAGGCACATAGCAAAAAACGTGGAATACATATTCATTGCAGGCGACTTAGTTGACGGTTGCGGAATCTACCCGGATCAGGACAAAGAGCTTCTGACAAAAGACATTTACCAGCAATACAGGGAATGCGCCGAGCTTTTAAAGCAAATACCGCAGCACATTCCTCTGGTGATATGCCCCGGCAACCATGATGCACTCAGGCTTTCGGAGCCGCAGCCTGCATTGTCAAAAGATTTTGCAAAGCCCATGTATGAGCTCAACAATGCTGTTATGGTTTCGAACCCGTCATTGGTGAATGTGCACGCATCAGCCAACTTTTCAGGTTTTGACGTGATGATGTATCATGGATACTCATTCGATTATTTTGTAGCAGAGGTTGATTCATTAAGGAGCCAAGGCGGCTATGACAGGGCAGACCTAATCATGAAATTCCTGCTGAAAAGAAGGCATTTTGCGCCGACGCATCTTTCCACATTATACATTCCTGATAGAAATAAAGACCCTTTGGTCATAGAAAAAGTGCCTGATTTTTTTCTTAGCGGCCACATACATAAAACTGCAACAGCCAGCTATAGGAACACCACACTGATATGCGGAAGCTGCTGGCAGGGCAAAACAATCTTTCAGGAGAAAGTAGGGCACAATCCGGAGCCCAGCCGAGTGCCAATCGTAAACCTAAAAACACGGGACATCAAGATATTAAAGTTTGGGCAGTAAAATGGCAAAAGAAAACAAATACACAACCGACATAATGAGAAAAGTTGAGCATGCTTATGCTATGGCGAACAAAGCAAGGTTGTTGGGCTATGACCCTGAAGACAGTGTAAACATACCGCTTGCCAAAAACATGGCTGAGCGCGTCGAAGGGCTTGTGAGTGTTGCAGCCCCCCAAATAATGAATTCAGGCATACCGGCAAGGATAAAAGAGCTCGAATCTATCTACGGGAAATTGGACTGGAGAGTGGCGCTGACAATTTCCCTTGAAACATCTCAGCAAAAATTCTGCAAATTTGAGACAGAGAAAGAGGCAATCGAAACAGGCATCAGAGTCGGGCTGGCGTATTCAACTCTTGGAGTTGTAGCCTCGCCTCTGGAAGGGTTTGTCGGATTAAAGATCAGGAGAAGGCTGGACGGAGGTGAATACTTCGCTTTGATGTACTCCGGCCCTATAAGGAGCGCAGGAGGCACAGCCGGGGCTTTAAGCATAGTCATAGCGGATTACATAAGAAAGAATATGGGCTACAGCACTTACGATCCAACAGAAAAAGAAGCAAAAAGGATGGTGACTGAGCTTTACGATTATCATGAAAGAATCACAAACTTACAATATCTGCCGACTGAAAAAGAGATATTATTTCTGGTCAGCAATCTGCCTGTGCAAATTGACGGCGACGCCTCTGAGGATCTGGAGGTTTCAAACCATAAAGACCTTGATAGGATAGAGACAAACAGAATAAGAAGCGGACCTTGCCTTGTTGTGGGGGAGTGCATTGCGCAGAAAGCAGCAAAGGTATGGATTCAACTTAAGAAATGGGGCGGCAATTTTGGTCTTGAGCACTGGGCATTCCTTCAGGATTTTGTGCATTTGCAGAAAGAAACAAGGGCAAAGCAAAAAACATCAAAGAAAGGCATCATGCCCATCTACACCTATATAGAAGATTTAGTCAGCGGAAGGCCTGTGCTTACTCATCCTTTGTCTGTTGGGGGGTTCAGGCTGAGATATGGAAGATGCAGGACATCTGGTTATTCAGCAACAGCAATACATCCGGCAACAATGATAATACTAGATAATTACATAGCAATAGGCACTCAACTGAAAGTAGAAAGGCCGGGCAAGGCAACAGCAGTCACAGTTTGCGACAGCATAGAAGGGCCTATCGTGAAGCTGAACGACAACAGCGTAGTCAGGATAGACACAGAGCAAAAAGCAAAGGAGTTTGTCAGCTCTGTCAAGGAAATACTATTCCTTGGGGATATCTTAATCAGCTATGGCGACTTTTTTAACCGTGGGCACACCTTGGTGCCGGCAGGCTATTGTGAGGAATGGTGGGCATTAGAAGTCGAAAGGGCAGCAACAAACTTATTCGGCTCTTTGGATTACCACAAGCTGTCGCAATTAACCAACATAAACAAGGATCATTTGGAAAAATTAACCAAGGAATGCCTCACCGAGAGGCCGGATCCGGCAACAGCTTTGATGATAAGCCAGAAGCTTGAAGTCCCGCTGCATCCTTACTATACTTATCACTGGAAAACAATATTGAGAGAAGATTTTCTTGAACTGCTGAAATGGTTTGCATCCGCAAGGGTGGAGTTTGACGGCAGCAGCGCAAACAAAATTGTATTGCCGAGAAACGAAGTGGGAAAGAGGGTGCTTGAATTGACGGGGGCGCCGCACATTTTTGTGAACAACGAATACACCATAATAGAAAAGGAGGACGCTGAGATCTTTTTCGTTTTGCTGAAGCTGGGCGAGAATGATTTCTGCGAGCAGTACAAAGCTATAGAATCTGAAGATGCGCTCGGTATGATCAATTCAGTATCAAAAATAAAAATAAGGGACAAGTCAGGAATATTCATAGGGGCAAGGATGGGCAGGCCTGAAAAAGGGAAGGTAAGGAAGCTTGACGGCAACCCACATACCTTATTCCCTGTGGGTAAAGAAGGCGGCAAGACCAGGGCGTTTCAAAGTGCAATCGAGCTTGGATATATAGAGGCGGAATTTCCCATACGCTTCTGCGCCAAATGCAAAAAAGAAACAATATTCAGTGTATGCGAGCAATGCGACGCAAAAACAAAAAAAATGGGGCATTGCAGCTCCTGCGGCACTGTACAGGATGCAAAATGCAGGCATGGTGAAGTGCCGCAATACAAAACTCAGCGCATAGACATCAACAGCTATTTCAAAAACGTCCTTAAAAAACTTAACATGCAGCAATACCCAGATTTAATCAAAGGGGTGAGGGGCACATCAAGCAAAAATCACATTCCGGAGCATTTTGCAAAGGGCATACTGAGGGCAAAATATGACCTGCCGGTCAACAGAGACGGCACCACAAGGTACGATATGACACAGCTTCCGATAACTAATTTCAAACCAAAAGAGATAGGCACTTCAATAGATGAATTGAAAAATATGGGATATACCCATGACATCAATGACTTGGAACTGAGCGACCCAGACCAAGTCCTGGAGATGATGCCTCAGGATATAATACTTCCAAAATGCGAAGATGCCCCGGAAATAGGAGCGGACAAGATACTATACAATGTCGGCATATTCATTGACGAGCTGCTGGCTTTGCTATACAAACAAAAAAAATTCTACAAATTTGGGACGGAAAAAGATTTGACAGGACATTTGGTTGTTGCCTTGGCGCCGCACACATCTGCCGGCATTGTCGGAAGGATAATAGGATTTTCAAAAACACAGGCATTTTACGCGCATCCGCTGTTCCATGCTGCTACTAGGCGAGATTGCGACGGGGATGAGGCATCAGTGACACTTTTGATGGACGCATTATTGAACTTTTCAAGGCAGTTCCTCCCGGATTCAAGGGGCTCAACCCAGGATGCGCCGCTTGTCCTGACATCAATACTCGTGCCGACAGAAGTTGATGATATGATATTTGATTTGGATGTGATGCCGCGCTACCCGATAGAATTTTACGAAGCGACCCAGGAATACATGTCTCCATCTGCTGTGAAAGTCGACAGATTCTTGAATATTCTGGACTCTGAAAATCAGTACGCTAAAATTTTTTACACACATCCTGTAAGCAACATAAACGGCGGTGTAAGATGCTCGTCTTACAAAATACTGCCCTCTATGGAAGACAAGCTGAAAGGGCAAATGGAACTAGCTGAAAAGATAAGGGCTGTGGATGCAGCCGATGTCGCAAGGCTTGTTATTGAGAAGCATTTGCTGAGGGATATAAGGGGCAATTTAAGAAAATTTTCCCAGCAGCAGTTCAGGTGCAGCAAATGCACCGAAAAATACAGAAGGCCGCCTTTGACTGGAAAGTGCCTTGCGTGCGGCAGCAGGCTGATATTCACAGTTACAGAAGGGGCTATAATAAAATACCTCGAGCCTGCAATATCCCTGTCTGAGAAATACAATGTCCCCCCTTATCTTAAGCAGACATTGCTGCTGACAAAAGACAGGGTTGAAGGATTGTTTGGCAGAGAAAAGGACAAGCAGGAAGGATTAGGAAGATGGTTTGGGTAATTTAATCTTATTGAATGCATGGCGAGGCTTGAGCGCAATGAGTGACATGCGAGGCTCGTAAGACTCGCTCGCCAGCTACCAAGCGAAAGCCGAGCACAAATTATGCCGAAGGCGGATTAAACTCCAATTAAATTAAATAAAAATAAAATTTTAAATCTTCGCCTTGACGAAATTCTTGGCGCCGCAGGCAGTGCATTTCATATAAGACAGTTCACCTTCTCTGACGATAGTGGTATCTGGCTTGCCGCATTCAAAGCAAAGAACAAACTCATTTGCATACTGCCTTATCTTTTCGTTAATCCTTGAGGCAGGGACTTTTGTGCCGAGAATCAACGCTCCGCTCTTCTTTATTTCACCAGGTGTGGCAAGTTCCTTGAGCACATACTTGAGCAGATGATTAACATCCCTTCTTAAACTTGAGGCTATCTGCAGGAAATTTGAGATGATTGTGCGGTTGCCCTGCATGTGCCCAAGGACTTTTGGTATTTCAAACCTTTCCTTGAGGAAAACAGCCTCCGGAAGATCCTTTCTGACGCCTTCAAGCATGTCTTTGTAGTCCATAAACATAAAAACCCCCATTAATTTATAAATATAGCCATTCCAAACACTGAAAATATAAAAGTATATAAATGAAACATATAAGGGAATAATCATGGTAGTTGAATACTTGCTCAACCCTTTCAAGGCCGAAAAAAACCCGTGGGAGATGTTTTTCCTTGGCTTTCTGTACACTTCAATAGGCATATTCATCTCGCTGTGGATATTCAGGGACCAGGCCAGCCTAATCATGGTATTCATGATAACAATGGCAGCCCTGCCGCTCTTCTACAACACGACAAAGCTGGAGGAAAGCAAGGACATGCTAATGGACAGTGAAATGCAGATTTTAAGGGAGCACAACAAGGCAATCTCTTTTTTCATGTACATGTTCATAGGAATCACACTGGCATGCGCTTTGTGGTATACACTGCTTCCGACAGCAACAGTCAACCAGCTTTTTGACAAGCAGACAGGAACGATTCAATCCATCAATAACCAGGTTTTGGGGCACGTCATACTCAACCTAAGCATATTCTGGAAAATATTCTTCAACAATTTCAAAGTTTTGGCATTTTCTATCCTGTTTGCATTTATTTACGGCGCCGGGGCAATCTTCATATTAGTGTGGAATGCGACTGTCATCGGCGCTGCAATAGGAAATTTTATAAGAGCAAACATAAGCAGCTACACAAGCTCTCTTGGATTACTGCAGACAGGAAATTACTTCCACGTTGTTTCTCTTGGCCTGCTGAAATACTCCATACACGGAATTCCAGAAATAGCAGCTTATTTTTACGGCGGATTGGCGGGCGGCATACTTTCAGCAGCTTTGATAAGAAAGCACTTCAGAACACAGAAATTCCAGACAATCATGGTTGACTTTTCAGAACTTATTCTGATAGCAATCGGGTTCCTAGTTGCTGCGGCGTTTCTGGAAGTTTACGTTACGCCAATCTTATTCTAGCACCTTGAGCTTCCCGGGCTTTATCTCAAAGACATCGCCGTTTTCCAGCAGCCTGTTTATTATAATCTCAGCGCTGTCGCTGCCGGAATTTTTTATGATATCATCAACAGAAGCGCCATCGCCGTCATCAAGCTTCTTAATCAGGAGATAAATGTTTTCGGCAGCATTGTCCTCGTGCTGTGGATTATCTTCATTTCCGACCGTTTCTTTTATTGCCACCGGAGTTTTACCAAGCTCCAGCTTTCTGACATTAATCCAGCCAGCTCCTTCCAGTTTTTTCAGAATTTCAGGCATAATATACCTTTCGCCATTGAACTCCCTTATCCTGCCAATCACCAAAACAACATCACCAACATCAAATTTTGAAAATGCATTTACATAAAAACTCCTCAGGAGAATTTTTCCGCTTGCATCATCAATAACAGAGCTGGAATACTGCGGCTGCTCAGATTTGGAAATCAAAGTTGCAATTATGTTAGCCCTGGAAACATTAAAATTGGCGAATTTTACATAGCCCGCAGAAAGCTCATCTTTCACAAAACTGCTGTTTAAAATATCAGAAATCCTAATTTTGTATGCAACTTGCCTTTGGTATGATTTCTGCTCAAGTTCTGGCATTTTATTAAATAATCTGCAACCCCCAAGAAGAATAATATACTAATGTTTAAATGTTTTTTGGAAGAAATAAGTAAAAATTAATATTTTTTAAAAGATAACCTGAAGTGCAAATATTTTCTACTTAAATTAACTTTAACATATTCAAAAAACTGCTCAAATGTTCTTTTTGTTTGGAAACCATAAATTAAAGTGCTTATCAAATCAGGAGCAATATATTCTGATTTGTTCCTTAAAATCTTTGTAACCGCAAGTTTTTATTTCAATAAATAGACTTTCATTTGGGACATAAATATCCGGAACTCCAATAACCTCATTTTTAAATTGAACAATAACATTTCCATAAATAACTCTTGCCATTTCCTCGCAATGTTTTTGCCATGCTTTCCATATAACAATCAATTCTTTTTCGGAGAGAAACCTTCTTACAGGAATATTTGCTTCTCTCAGAGCATTAGTCCAATTCCCAAATAATTTTCTAACCACATTTTTAGCTGGTGTTCTCGAGTCGTTATCAAAATCCCTAATTCCAGGAGTTCTCCCTAATTCTTCATATTTATACTTTAACCATTTTATAACTTCTTCTTTTGTCCATTTTCTGAACACATACATAACTTCTAGACCAGCAGCTTCAAGTGCCTTATTAAAACCACCAAAACATCTTTCATAGGGATCTTTATCTGGCATGCTATTCTTAGGTCCTAAATCTTCAATCTTTGGGCTTCTGCCCAATTCTTTAGCTTTATCCTTTAGTAATTTAAGAAGTTCTTCTTTTTTGTAGTCTTTTCTCACATTTATTTTTAACCCTGCAAGCCTCAAAGCATTATTCCACGAACCAAATCTCCTAAAATAAACAAAGGAGGATGGTGAGTCTTCAAAATATTTCAAATCTTCTAATTTTGGATTTCTCTGTACTTTTCTTTTTATATCAACTAACTTTTTCAATAAATAATTATTATCATATTTCCCAATTGCATTTATTTTTAATCCAGCATTTTCTAATGTACTGTTCCAAGACCCAAATATTTTAATAAATCTATTAATTGGAGGAAGATTTCTGTCACAAGCAACTTCCTTCATTTTAGGAGTTCTTTCAATGGCTTTGCTATAATCCTGAATTATTCTAATTAATTCTTCTTTTGTGTGTTTAACCATCTTACCAACCTCCAAAATTTTTTATTTCCTTTCAAAAACTTTGGAATCCAAGAGAAAAAGAGAATGTTAAGCGAAACTGCGTAATTGATTTTTGTGTCAACGACCAAAAATCATAATTTGGCAGTTTTGCGTGTTCTCTTTTTCGATTATTTAAGAAGCCCTTATTTAAATACTTCACGTCGGGAGATGTCCAGTGAAGTTTTCTTATAAGTGGTAAATATGAAAATCAAAATTTTGGCTTAGATGCGGGACACGAATCCACGCCTAGGCTCGTAAATATCTCCAGACCTCTTTAGCCTTTCCATGGCCTCTTCAACTTTGTCCTCGTCTAAGCCGCGATTCTTGGCTTCAGCAACAACATCATCTATAGGTATTGCCTTTCCAAGCTTTGTCTCAAGATCGCCGATTATCTCCTTCAAAATCATTATATGGCTTCTTTGCGTTGCCGCTATGCCTGTAGCTATCCTGTCTATGTCTATCTTGCCTGTTTCCCTGTCAAAGCCAACCTGCATCAGGCAATAATCTACAAGCTCAACAGCTTTTTTCGCATCTTTTCTTGTGACTCTATCATCAAGCCTTGCCCTTGCCGAAGCCTCGCTTAGCCTTACCAATGCTTCCAGCTGTCTTGCTGAAATAGGTATTGATTTTATGCTCCCTTCGCCGCCGCCGCTTTTTCTCATCTTCAGATAAAACTCCTTTATCTCTTCCAATGCGCCATCAGTCAGTCTTGGATTTACCTTTTGCCTTGCGTAAGCGATATATCTCCTGAGAAGATTAGTCGGAACTTCTGGCTCATTAACATCAGGGCGCTGGTGCAGCGTCAGTATATGCTTTGCCATGCTCTCATCTCTGGTTTCTTCAGGCAAATCCTTTATAGGAAATATCAAGTCAAACCTATTGATTAAAGTCGGAGGCAGGTCTATCTGGTCTGCTATTATCCCGTAAGGGTCAAATCTTCCGAATTTGGGGTTTGCTGCAGCGAGAACGGTAGTCCTTGCTATTAATGTTGCCTGGATGTTTGCTTTTGAAATGCTTACGGTTTGGTTTTCAAGCGCCTCATGCATAGCTGCCCTGTCTTCTGAACTCATCTTGTCAAGCTCGTCAATACACACCAAGCCATCGCTGCTTAATACCATTGCTCCCGCTTCAAGCGCCCATCCTCTCAAAAATTCGTCTCTTACAACAGCAGCTGTTATGCCAGCTCCGCTGACTCCCTTGCCGCTTACATACCTCCCTTTCGGTGCAATCTGGGTTATTCTTTTTAAAAGAGCGGATTTGCCAGCCCCTGGATCTCCAACAAGCAATATATGCATATCCCCCCGGCTTACCACTTTATCCATCCTCACTTTCCTGACCCCGCCCATCAATTGGAGAAGCAAAGCCTCTTTTATTTTCTCATAGCCGTAAATTGAAGGGGCAATTGAGTTTACAAGTTTTTCATACCCCTTTGGATCATTGGCTATTTCCAGAATTTGCCTTTCCTCTTCCTCGTTTATCAGCACTTCGTAGAATGTATCTTCAGTTGGCTTTATGTAATTTGAATCAATCATCAAATCAAATCTTGTTGATTTTGCGCCGCTTCTTGATATTATAGGGACTTCTTTGACAATTCCAACGACTTCCACCTTGCTTCCCGGAGAAGTTCTTTTCTCGCTCAAAGGGCTCACCAAGTCATCTGTCAGAAGAACATTGATGCGCTTTGGCTGCTCGCCGCCTTCAAGATTTTCAGAAGCCTCCTCAAGCACAATTCCCTGCGCATCTACAAGATCTTTGTCAAGCATCACAAACTTTCCCTTTCGGCCGCAGCCGCATCTTGTCGGCTCCTTGAAGGTGCCTTCAAGCTGCAGAACATTCATTATGTTGCCGCACATAGGGCATTCAAACCTTGCTGATGTCACTTGCGGCCTTACGTCAGATTTCTGCCTTATAATTCCATGCACAAACAAAAGCCTGTTTATGTGCTTGCTCCTTATGTCCCTTATCATTATGTGCTGGCTTTGAGGAAGATTATGGAATCTTATCCTGAAATTTATCAAGCCGTCAACATCAAACTGCTCAATTGCCTTTTCAATTGCCTTGATGGTGTCTTCTGGCGCGTCCAGAAGCTCAGTCGCCAAATCTGGATCATATTTTGAAAGCTCTGCAAAATCTATGAGCAGGAACTTGCTTCCTTTTCTTGCGTTTTCCAGCAAAGAATTATAGTAATTGCTGTCAATAAAATCCTGAAACCTCTTTATCTGCTCGATAACATTGACTTCCATGGTAAATGCGTGCGAGTTATAGCACGCTCGCTTTCAACTCTCTTGTTTTTATCCTTTAAATATTTTAGGCAGGGATGTCCAGTGGTTGACTATAGTTTAAGCGGCACTCTTTTTAGAGCGATAGCAATGAATCATTTCCCAAACCACCCCAAGTCGATACATAAATCAAAAGATAAAATAAAAAATTAAGCCTTGACCCTTTTTAAGTTCTCAATCAATTTGTCAAGGGCAGCATGGACTTCCTTCTCGCTTTTTGTCCCTGTGCATACAACTTTGCCGTTGCTGAACAGCAAGAATGTCGCCTTTGCAGCCGCAAGCTTGTAAACCAAACCAGGAAACTGCTCCGGCTCATACTCTGTGTTTTCCAGCTTCATAGCCAAAGTGTTAAGGTTGAGGTCCATCCCGACAGAGCCCGAAGCCACAATGTTCTGTATCTTTATTTCCGGCTTCACAGTTATCTTGACGTTTATCTTCTCCAGGCTCTTTATTATCTTCTTTATGCTTTCCTCTACCTTGTCCATAGAGCGGGCTCCGGTGCACACAACCTTACCAGAGCTGAATATCAATGCAGACGTTTTAGGCTCCTTAATCCTTATTACAAGCCCGGGAAACTGCTCCGGATTGTATTCTGTATTGCTTAGGGTTGCTGCCATCTTTTCAAGCGGTATGTCATGCTTTAAAGACGTAGAAACAACTATATTGACAACTTTTATATCTCTCTTAGTTTCTTTCTTAACCATTTGAATCACACTCCAAAAATTTAACCATTTTCAGCTGATAAAGCCCTAAAACACCCCCGATTGCTATTTAAGGACTTTATTAAGCTTAGTTTATATGTTTTATTTATAAATATTTAAAAAGCCCTTTTATTTATAAATACTTTTGTTTTTAAACAGAATTATTCAGACATAGACTTTTAAAAAATCATGCCTCCTCGGTTTCCTGTGGAACAATAACTTTAAATAAAAATCATAGATATTGACTGCTATGTTCAGCGATATAGTTATTCCAAATAATAACGAGGCAGAGTTTGTTGAGGTAGCCTCCAAGATTAGCATCAAAAAATTATATTTTCTGTATGAATTTGGCAGCAGTCAAAAAGAAATTTTGGAAAAAATTCAATCACTAAAGCATAAAAAAATAGACATAGAAACCGGGCTTATAGTCAACCAAAAAAATATAAATATGGCTATGCACCACTCAAAGCTGCTTGTGGCTAGAAGCTCGGACAATGACCGGTTTTTAATCGAGAGCAAAAAAATAAAGCTTATTTACGGGTTTGAAGAATCACCAAGAAAAGACTACCTGCACCAGAGGGCATCCGGGCTGAACCATATATTATGCGAGCTGGCAAGGAAAAATAATATTGCTGTCGGATTTTCTTACAGCTCAATATTAAACAAAAAACCCGAAACCGCATCTTTAATAATGGGAAGAATGATGCAGAATATAGCATTATGCCGTAAATATAAGACAAAAACAATAATCGCATCTTTTTCAGGGAATCCGTTTGAGCTGAGGGCGCCGCATGACATAGCAAGTTTGTTTGCAATGCTTGGGATGGATGGGAAAAAGATAAATGAATCTTTGATGTTTAATCTGTAGTTATCATATTGTTTTTGCCCCTTAACCAAACAACAAGCACTCCAATCAAATATGCTATAAAAAACAAGATAAGCATTGTAATAATCATTACATAAACCTTGTCAGAAACATATCTTTGCATAATATCCACAAGATGATATCCAATTATAATGTGCAATACATATATCCAAAGTATTCCTCTGCTGAATGTGTTTAAAAACCCAAATTTTGACCTTTTTAATTTTTTCAAAAATATATCTGAAAAAACCAAAAGCAAATTGAATATGCTTATGTCTCCTAATAAAGTTAATGTCGTAGCTTGAAATATACCTGGCCCCCAAATATTTGTTACGATGTCGCGAAAAAATAATTCATTCTTGTACAATGCAACAATTAAAATAAAAATGCTTACAATCACTAATGTCGAATAAATTTTCTTCTTATTCTTGTGCTTAATATAGATGTCAGCTATTAAGAAACCGTAAACTAAAAACGAAAACCAAGGGAAGAATGGCCAGAAAAAAGTCCCTTCATTGTTGCTTATTAGGACTGCAACAAAATAATTAAGCTTCAAGCTGTCAAGCAATACTCTTAAGTGCGGGGCGGAAAACAAAACAACAACTCCAATAGCCCACATAAGGCTGGTGTGAAAATAATTATACATAAACGCCAAAATTAAGAAACCAACCCCAATAAACTGCAGAACATCCCAATCGAAAAATTCCTCGTGGCCAAAAGCCAGAAAATTCATTAAATAACCCAGCAAAATCAGAAAAATCGACCTGCCAGCGATCTTTACTAAGCCCCCTTTCCCGAGTTTAGTTTTTTTCCCGAGGTAAAATCTTAACGATGCGCCAGCTGTAATAGGCAGGATTATAACAAACAGGCCAATGAATTTTAAGAAAGGTACGAAAAAATAAAAGCGGTCTTGGATTTTACTTCCACCATAATCTAAAGGGATATACCACCATATAATGACATGAAGCACAATCATCAAGAGAACTCCAACAGATTTTACTATATCCAAGGATTGCCAGCGCCGTTTCTGCATTTTATGATTACTCTTCTTTATCAGCAAGCCCTCTAAAATAATAATTGTTTTGCATATAAACATGCACTATTGGGTTTTCGTCAGTCGAAATCTGGATAGTGTTGTTATCAAAATAATTCTGCAAAAATTTCGGAAACTTAAAAAGGAATTCGTTGTCGGGAGGGGAATACCACACTCCCTCAGTATTCTTATTTCTAACAATTCTCGGGTCAGTACTTTTTCCAGATATTATGTAGCCGATTGAGCCGGATGCTGAGCCCGGGAACACATAAGGGAAAGTCTGCGGCATAACGGATTTCATAGTCTTGTAAATTGAGGCATATCCTTCAAGAAAGTAATAAGGCGAGTCAGCTTGTGTAACCGCAAAGCCGTCTTTGCTTAGGATTCTTTTAATCTGTTCATAGAATTCTTTTGTGTAAAGTGGCATAACCTCCAGCTTTTTTGGATCGGGAAGGTCGATAATTATTGCATCATAAGTCCCATCCGGGGCTTGCGTTACATACCTTCTCCCATCCATGATAATGCGGTTGACCCTTTTGTCGTCCAAAGCGCCCCTGTGGACATTTTTTAAATATTTCTTTGATATTTCTATGACTTGTTTGTCCAACTCGACATGGTCTATTCTTGTAAGATTCAGCTTCAGCAATTGGTGTAATGCCCCTCCATCCCCTCCCCCTATAACTAAAACGCTTTTTGGGCTTGGATGCGCGGCTATTGCAGGCAGAACAAGGTATTCATGGTACTTTATTGACTCCTTGTCGGATATTTGTATCTTGCCGTCTAAAACAAGCTGATAGCCGTAATAGGGGGATTTAAGAATGACTATATGCTGAAACGGGCTTATAAAAGAATAAACAGTTTCTGTGAAATATGTCTCTGAAAACAACGAGCCCAAAGAATAGAAAGAGTCCAAAAAATCAAGTTTTAATTCATCGAAAAAAGGCTTTGAGGCAAAAATATAGCCTGTGCCAAAAATGAAAACGGCCAGGATAGCCGCTAAAAAAATTATGTTCCTTTTTTTGCCTATCCTTGTAGCTAAAATAAATGTCAAAAGGTTAAGAAAGCCTCCAAAATACATTGCCCCATGGAACCCTAAAAACGGTATGAAAAATATGCCAGCAAACAATGCCCCGATAACCCCCCCCAAGGTGTCTGAAAAATAAACAAATCCGGTCGGGCTTTTGCTTCCGAACTGCTCCAAAATTTTTACCGCCACAGGGATCTCCATCCCCATGAGGGTTGTTGGGATTAGCAAAGCAGCTATCATAATCCAAAAAATCAAGTTTGTCGTTATCCCGAGACCCGTTAATTTTGTTATTACGCCTAGAAAAAGGAATCCAAACAGGGCTATTAAAATTTCAATACCCATCAGAATCTTTACAAATGGCAGGGCTTTCTTTGTCAGATTGCCACCAATCAAAGCCCCCAGTGCAAGCCCGAGCAGGAAAGAAGCGATAACAATTGCAGCAGACACTTCAGTTGCGCCGACTATCGTAACAACAATAGAAAGCAAAACAATTTCATAAAGCAAGCTTGCCAAGCCAGTGGAGAACATTGTAAGGAAAATAATAAAATAATGGGGAGAAAGATACTCGGGCTTTTTCATTTATACCCTATCCTCCTTATTTTCCCCACTTTGCCTTTGAATTCTTTTGAAATAGTTTCAATAAGCCTTTCCGCGTTTACCTCTTCGCCGCAAGTGAAAAGGTCAAAAAAAATCTTGCTCTCTTCAGGCCAGGTGTGTATGATAAAGTGTGACTGCGAAAGTATAAAACAATAAGTGACGCCAGGGGGGGCATCAAAAGTGTAACATTTTTCTCCGACTATCCTAAACCCCATAACCCCGCATACTTTACATATTGCAGCCCTTATGGAACTTGCAGACTTAAGGAGTTTTTTGTCTTTAGTTTCAACATGACCAATCAGATACGCCCCTTGCATAAAACACGTAACTTTGAGCCTGTTATTAAATTTTGTTGTAATCAACTGGGTTAGTGGAAACTTTTAAATACTAATATTAAATAAGTGTAAACAACTTAAAAAGAGGTAAAAAATATGCCAGATTTTTCAATGCTTAAGGCATTATTGCTATTCACAATAATATCTTCTTTATTGCCGAGTTATGCTATTGCAGCATCATCTCCACCCCCGCCACCTCCCCCATGCCAGATACAAAGTGCAGGATGCTATAGGGCAGGGGATATCAAGGCAGGATTTGGAGAACTGGATCCCAGCGAATTTGCATACTATCTTTCAGAGAGTAAATGCAAGAATACCGGAAGCTGCAGTTGCGGATCGGTATCAGATACTATACCTCAAGAAACTGACCCGGATGGCTCAGGCGGAGCTTGCGCATGTATTGCAGGAACTGACTGGAACCCCAAGGGCAGATGCTGCGGTGATGACGCTGGTGATTGCGGTACAATAAGCCCTTCCGGTATTTTGTGCAATATAGACCAGGCGGGCAAAGCTAAATGGATAGTGCCTTCAGAAAGTAAAGGCAGGATAACCTATATAGGATGTTCTGATACAGAATATCTATCAGATGGGCTAAAATTGATAAAATGCGATGGCACTTTTTGGAAAATCCCAGTGACTATAGGCGGGAACACCCATGAATACGTATGCATAGGCAGCGGCATGAACTCAATTGTTGAATGTTGCGGAGATGGTTTTTGCAATTCAAATGACGGAGGACAAAGGCGTACAACGGGCGGATCTGTACAAACGTGCAGCGACGGAACATCACATTCCCAATGCAGCGCAAATAAACCATTATATTGCGATTCAGGCGCTTTGGTTAATAGAGCATCTCAATGCGGATGTCCCAGCGGTGCAACAGCACAAGGAGACAATTGCACGGCATCGGCATCGGTATTGTGCAGCGACGGAACATCACATTCCCAATGCAGCGCAAATAAACCATTATATTGCGATTCAGGCGCTTTGGTTAATAGAGCATCTCAATGCGGATGTCCCAGCGGCACGATAGCACAAGGAGACAATTGCGCTTCATCTGCCATCAGGGATGAGCTTTGTGCGCGCAAAATAGCATTGGAAGATTCCTACATCGGTTCTAATTATGATTCCCAAGATCCCAAAGAATACGTGGTTATCGATGAATATAACCAGATCAGGCAGCAGCTCGGATTGCAGCTGATTCCTCTTGATCCTCCCGATCGCTATTACGACATTCCCGACTATAAACAATGCCCTGCCGGGGCAACATCATCCATCACATCGTCAGTTGTCTACAACAGCCAAAATAAAATTACAGGAAGGGCAGTTGCAGGTGAAGGAGGTACTACTCATTACTGCACGTCCGACGGCAAATTTGTCACAGACCTTGATGTTCCAAACTCTCAAATAAAAAATATACCATTAATCAACAGAAACAAAGCCACTTGCAAAGGGGCGGGGCTTACATGGACAGGGACAAAATGCTGCAGCGAAAATGACGATGAAGATGAATATTACAATGATCCGAACGGAACAGGGGGGTGCTGGGGCAGTGAACCTGTCGTTAGCATTGATTTTGCTGGTGTCACAGACAATTCAGTAATAAACTACAAGGGCGAGTTCCATGGTTGCGCAATAGATAAATCAATTTTTAATGAGAATAACGACTATGTTCTGACATTGGCGGATCAGCATACCAGCAACGCTTTAGTAACAAATCATAATTATTGTTTCGCAGACCCGGGCAACAGCTATTACTGCTCGTATACCGAAAAATGGCTTCCGACAAAGGGCATCGTCAAAACACATCTTAGCTTCAGCCCTTTGAGTTCAGCGCCAAACACAACACAATTTGCCGAATGCTGCTCCCAAACACAATGCTGGAACGGCACAGTCTGCATCGGAAACCAGCTTGCAAATCCGTCATCGCCGCCGACAAACGGATCCAGATGCATCAATGGAGAGTGGTTGCCTGCAGAAAAGAAAGACTGCCCTGATGGAAGACCATGCGGGTTCTGTTCAATCTCGAGCCAATGCATCTCAGATATCCCCAAAGGCACACCGCTTCACTGCATTGAGCCAGACACTTATATTGATGACAATTTCTGCGACAACGGAACTTGGACAACAAGGACAATGCTTGTGGCATCAACCTTATTGGGACTAAAGGACAGCATGACCGGCGGTGATTACACCCTTTTCTGCGACAACAAGGAAAACACTTTAAACAAGCTTCAATACCTCACAAGCACAAACGACGCAGTGCTCAGTCTTATTACAGACTTAAATACAAACAACTTTTGCGTTTTGCAGACCTCAGGCAAAATCGTAATCGGATCTTCACTAAACAAGGATTTTGAATTGGTTTTGCCAAAAACCCTTAACCTCTTTGGAATCAAGAACTGCAACAGCGGATTGGCTGCTGATGGCAGGTACCACTCCTGTGATTTAACAAACAAGGTATGGAACAACAAGAAATTGAAGAGCATAATCTTCAGCCCCTCGGCCATAGTGGTTCCTCAGCAGCAAGACCCGTCATGGACAGCCGAATTCACAGCATTCATCAAGAATCAGATAAGGGACGTAATCGAGGCAATTAAGAGGCTTGTCCAGCAGCCTCCGTATGACGAGTCTTACTCGATAGGCCTAAAAAGGTTTGACAGGCTGTACATGACGCAGCAAGGATCAAAGTCAATTATCGGCTCTGTTGAGGGAACCAGCTTCAAGAATATGGTAATACGATACTCGGGATTTGAAGATGACATCTGCGGATTTGTTGAATCATACGATCGTGCAATTAAAGACTTTGCTTCTGGCATAACATGCCAAAAGGAAGGCAACCAGTATTACGTGCTTGCACAGGGCACCCAGTTTACAAATATCAATCCGCAGGCTATCTTCCTTGACCTGACTTCAAAGCTGAGGTTAAAATGAAGAAAATAAGATCCCAAGTTACATTGCTCATGATAGTTGGATTGGTGATTTTTATTACAATAAGCATGGTCTTATACCTGCATAAATCCACATTTAAGAAGTACAGCCAGCAAACCATAAAAAATTCCCAGGAAGCGTCTTTGGATTCACAATCGGTAAAGGACTTTGTAACGGGCTGCATTAGCAATCTCGCAAAAGACGCAGTCGCGTTGCTTGGCAAGCAGGGCGGCTACATATACCGAAGCCAGGGAGGGACATTAGCAGATTATGACCCTACCCTTGAAGGAAAATTTTTCGTAAAACACAACGGCTACAATGTTGCTTATAACATTTTGCCGTTCAAAAATCGCGATATACCCCCAATATATCATTCAGAAATTCCGGACTATCCATGGCTAACCTTTCCGTATGAAACAGAAACATCAAATACAGAACTATTCAAGGGTCCCATTTTTGGGTTTAGCGGCATGCCTCCATTATTTTCCGGACAGCCGCATTCGATCCAGAACCAAATCGGAACATTCATAGACAATAAGATTACCAGCTGCGCGGATTTAAGCATGTTTGAAAGCCAGGGGTATGAAGTTGAAATGTTCGACAGCAATACAACCATCACCATTGGAAGTTCTGACATAAACATAAATTCAATTATACCGATAAGAGTAACAAACACTCTTACAAAACAGACTTTTGAAATGAGGGAGTTTTCATCTAAATTAGACATAAGGCTGGAAGAAATTTATTATTTTATCAACAGATTGGTAGACGAAGATACAACCAACATAACTTTTAGCATAAAAGATGCGCAAAATAACCGAGATTCAATGAAAGTTGCAGCATATGAACTAGGGCATGAAGATTTAATAGCCATAATAGATGAGAAATCACTTATTAACGGACAGCCATACCAATATATTTTTGCAAGAAAAAATAGGGCGCCTGCGCTTTATTACATCAGACCAAATACGCTTACTTTCGATTCTTCAAAAACACAAATAGAAGAAGCAGACGTGTTGTCAGGAAATACATTAAAGGCAGAGGATCCTGACGAGGACAATTATAATTTCAGGATATTTATTGGTGAATCAGGGCAAACAGAAGCAGTGTTTCCTGCACCCTTAAACCAGCCGCAGATGAAATTCAGGATCAATGTTAGCGACGGAGATTTGTCAGATTATCAGATCATAACTGTGAATCAGCAGTCTTAGTATGCGTAAAATAAAAAAAGAGATGATAGCTATATTGCTTATCCTATTAGCATTAGCTCTAAGCCAAAATACAACGGCAGATGTTTTAGGATGCTGCAGCAACCCCGGGGCAGGCATGTTGGCTTGCTCAGAGGATACACTCGTTTTAAGAGACAGCGGCTGCTGCCCCCAGCCGCAATCAACATATACAGAATATTACCAATCCCAGACAAACCCGTTTGGGCCTTTGAACTATAATGTTTGTGTCAGCAACTTTTTTGTGGCAAATCAGGGATGTGCTGGAGTGAGTGCCTGCGCTCTGGGCTGCTGCTGCTCTCAAGCAGGAGGACAGGTGAAGCCCGAGGCTCAATGCAAAGGAACTGGCGTGACATTCTTCAATGGACAAACTGACTGCGACCAGGCCTGCCCAACTCCGCAGTGCAGCGACGGAATAAACAATGACCCAGCAAATAACAACTGCGCAGATTTTCCTGTCGATCTTGGATGTGACAGTCCTTCTGATACAACAGAATCAGGAGGCAGCTGCACAACACAGACCTTAAAATGCAACGACATCAGCTACGTGCCAAAATTAAGCAATCTCCAGATAACCCCCACTCAGGGCCAAAAAAGCTTCTCCCTTATATGGCTTGATGAATGCACCGGCACAGCAGCCTATTATGACATATTAAGGTGCGCAGGGAACGGATGTACAAATTTCGCCGCTGCAGGCGTCTCAAATACAAACTCTTTCATTGACACATCACAAGACTTGGCGTTTGACACGGTATACACTTACAAAGCTGTTGCGCATTATAACGTGCAGACAGCAACTCCGTCAATTGTAAAAACAGCGACGTTGGGCAGCAGCGAGTGCTCAGGAAAACAGGCATCTGCAGTTTTCTGCCTGAACAACAAGGCATATTACTGTGATGTAAGCAACAGCCTTATTCAGCAAGGCACATCATGCACATCCGCCCAAGCCTGCGTTGTGGACAACAATATCCCAAAATGCCTGACAAAATCCAACTGCAACCCGACTGACGACAATCCCTTCGGGATGTTCTACACGCTGGCAAGCTGCGAAAATGGGAGGTACTGCTTTTACGACAGGTCGTACACTACAGTAAACTCGTGCTACAGCTGCGTGGCCTCAATGGCATGCTACGACTACAAGTCAGAGGAATCTTGCACAAGGGACAACTGCAGGGCCGGAAACTGCAAATGGAAAGCAATGACGAGCCAGCTGGGAACCGGGTTTTGCGTCAGCACCCAAACAAGCAACTGCAAATGGTGTGACAGCAAGGGCACCCCGCTGCTGGAAAACTTGAGGTCTTTTAACGAGGTTTTTGATTTTTGCACGCAGGAAAAATCCGATGCATTGTCAGAAGGCAGCCTCAAATGCTATTACAAGAGCGGAAAATCAATAAAGTGCGGCGATGCTGTCTGCACAGACTACAATCCCGGCCAATGCAGCAATGTACAGATTAGGCACGATGAAAACAACCAAATAACAAATCCTTCTCCTGACTCTTGCGGCATAAAAGTCTGCCAAAACATCAACAGCCAATGCGTCAAGAATGCAGACGGCGACAACACTGCAGACTGCCTTGGCGATGCAATATGCGAAAAAGACTTATTTGCCCCGAACACAACTATGCTGCCCGTAATCAGGAACGGCATTACCGCAAACTTGCTCCTGCAAATTTATGACAGGACGAGTGCCAGCAGCCCGTCGGCATTAAAAAATTACCCTGAATTTAAAAACTATGCTGCATTCCTGTGCGTCGAGCCCTGCGGATTAGGGGGGCACCCTTACGATAACTTCACCGCAGGCAGAAACCTCGTAGTAAGCAATCTCAAGGTATTCGACGGAGTTACAGGCAGCAAGCTGCTTACCATGAAGGAAGGTCAAAATGTCATAAGGTATTACTCGAGGGACCCTTCAAAGAACATCGAGGAAGTCAAGAAACTGACAATAGCCGCGTTCAGCAATACAGACGGGCCAAGAATATTTTCTGTGAATATAAGCGGCGGCTCAGTAATTCATGGCAAAATTTTCACGAACAACCCGAAGCCGACAATAAATGTGCAGTTTTTCGAGCCCGCAGCCGTGGCTTTTTTAAAGCTGACCAACAAAAAGACAAACTCTGTTGTAAACATTCAAGGCAGCACATCATTAAGCGCAACAGCTGGCTTAATCGTCGGTCAAAATCTGCAAGATGGCGAATATGCGCTTGATCTTGATGCAAAAAACGAGAAGGGCATTTCTATGAAACCCCCGTACACAACAATAATAGTCATAGACAGCACAAAGCCAAACATGACAATAGAGCCGGCAAATAATGCAGTTTTGAGCGCGTCGCTGGCAAACATAAAGCTAACATTCAGCGAGGAAATCGATGTGAATTCACTTTCTGTAAAACTGAGTTCTGCGGAGTCAAAAGGGAATTTCACAACAGCAGACAACAAAGTGTTCGCTGCTAAAATGAACCTCTCAGACGGGAACAAAAATCTCGACGTGGTTGCAGGTGACTTGGCAAAAAACCAGGTAAGCGGCTCAATATTCTTTATTGTTGATGCTTTGCCAACCACAATAACTCTCATACGGCCAAAGTTCGGAGCAGCATCTTCATACGTGTTTGATATTGTATTAGAAACCGATAATGATGCAACCTGCAAACACAGCATGGACAATCTGGAGTACCAGTTTATGGATGCATTCCAAACTTCAGGGGGGACGCTGCATACCATTAACTCTTTTAATAAAATAAAACCAGGCGACACTTCAATCCGCAAGCTATACGTAAAGTGCTCAGACACAAGGCGCGGAATAGCCTCAAAATCATTTGATTTAAGCGTCGACGCAACTCCGCCGCAATTGATAGGCGCTTTTGCAGTCCCAAATCCTGTTGTTGAAAAGCCGTCAGTAACTACTCTGAAAATTGAATCTGATGAGCAGGTAATATGCAGGTTCAGCGCTACATCACCAAATTTCGACGCGATGGAAGGAAAATTTAATGGGTTTGACTCCAGCACCTTCAAAACTATAAATGCGCAAAACATAACTTTGGAAAGCGAGGGGGATTACACATATCATGTTGCATGCCAAAATAAGGCGGAGCTGGTTTCAAATACGCAAGACATCCAAATTACAGTGGACTTAAGCATGCCCATAATCATAACCTCACACACGCCGGAATTTTTTAATTCAACGAGCGTGATTCTTGCTATTGACACAAATAAACTCTCGCAATGCAAATATTCAGAGACAGACACAACAGTCGTGAGCGGAAGCGTATTCGGAGCGCCGGGATATTCGCATACGGCCAAGCTCATTTCTTCGCAGGGCAGGCATACTTTTTATGTATCCTGCAAAGACCAGTACCTTGGGGATTTTTCTGATGTAAATCAGATAACATTTACCGTAGACACCACCCCCCCCATCATGCTTTTTGTCGAGGAGCTTGGAACTTTGCCTGCATACCCGCAAATAAGCTGCTTCAAGGATAAGCTCAAGGTGAAGTGGCTCGGTCAGGACGAAGATTCAGGGATAAAACATTATTTCTATTCTATGCTCAGGGGCAGCAACCAGGTGATTTTGAACTGGACGAGAAGCACATTTTTTTCAGACCCCCAAAATCAGAATGAGTGGAGTTGGATTGAAAATTTGAATCTGCAGGACAACGTAAATTACTTCTTTAAAGTCCAGGCAGTGAATGTTGTCAATTTGGTAAGCCCGCCTAAAAACAGCGACGGCATAACAGTCAATGTGTCCAGATGCAATCCCGATGCAAGATGCGGCGACGGCAGGATAGACCCCGGAGAGCAATGCGACGGCACGACATTCGGCCTGATAAACCGCTGCCTGCAATACACAAACTTCATAGGCGGAACGTTAAAATGCACAAATGACTGCGCCATAGACACTTCAGGCTGCGAATCCCTACCAAAATGCGGCAACAGCTTCATAGACAAGGGAGAAACATGCGACGGAACCACATTTGGACAAATAAAGGCGTGCACTGATTACAACGGCACTTTTATATCAGGGAGCCTGAAATGCACAACTACCTGCCAGCTTGACACAAATGCCTGCACAGAATCTCCAAAATGCGGCAACAGCTTCATAGACAAGGGAGAAACATGCGACGGCAGCAATTTTGGCCCTCTAAATGGAAATTGCGCTAATTACAATCCATCAACGTTTACAGGAGGAACTTTGGGGTGCAAGCAATGCCAGCTCGATACATCAAAGTGCCAGGGAGTGCAGGGCACATGCGGCGACGGCATACTGAACATAGGAGAATCGTGTGACGGAACTAGCTTAGGAACAATAAAGACCTGCACGGCATACGGCAGTTCATTTACGGGAGGGGATTTAAAATGCACCAGCACCTGCCAGCTTGACACAAATGCCTGCACAGAATCTCCAAAATGCGGCAACAGCATTATAGACCAAGGAGAGTCATGCGATAAAGCCAATCTCGGACCATTAAGCGGCAACTGCATTGACTACAGCCAATTTTTTAAGAGCGGGAAGCTTGGCTGCGGCCAAAACTGCAGGATAGACACAAATGCCTGCACAGAATCTCCAAAATGCGGCAATAGTTTACTGGACACCGGCGAGATATGCGACGGAACAAATTTCGGCAATATAACTGATTTGAGCTGCAGCTCGTACAGCAGTAATTTCATTAGCGGCTCAGTAATATGCAAGTCCTGCAGGATAGCTACTGACGACTGCAAATCCAATTTAACAAGCCTTTTGGGATGCAAAGACAGGGGAGACTGCAAGCTCAATGACCAGTGCACTGACAGCTCTGAATGCGCCAGCAGGTACTGTTTTAACGGCAAATGCACGGGAGCCACTTGCGACGATTCAATAAGAAACCAAGGTGAGTCTGACATCGACTGCAGCGGGCCTTGCGATAAATGCAATAATGGCAAGATATGCAGCATCGACAGCGATTGCCAAAGCAACTTCTGCAGCTTCGGAACGTGCAAAGAGGCAGATGAATGCCATGACAGAAGATTCAGCGGCCACGAAACAGACATAGACTGCGGAGGCCCCTGCCCTGCAAAATGCTCGGAAGGGATGGGCTGCGGCACAAATGAGGATTGCGGAGAAAACTTAAAGTGCATATCATCAATCTGCAAGCAATGCGCGAGTGGTGATGAAAACTGCGACGGCGCATCTGATGCTGCCAAAGACAGCGACGGAGACGGCATGGCAGACGACTGGGAAATACAAAATGGACTGAATCCGGACGACCCGAATGATGCTGATATTGATTCTGATAAAGACGGCCTTACAAACATTGAAGAGTTTAGGCAGCGCACAGACCCGAATGCTGCCGATACAGACAATGACGGATTCACAGACAAGCGCGAGGTTGATGCAGGCACAGACCCTCTCGATTCAGAAAGTTTCCCGAAATCAAGCTTTGTGAAAACTCTGCTTTTTGTCATCGGCATAATAGTGCTGCTTTCAGGATTGGGATATGCAACTTACAGGATTGTAGCTAAGAAAAAAGAAGAGGAATTAAAATCTTTAAAATCAGCAGGAATGCAAAGGGACATGACAAGAATGATCCACCAGCAACCATCCAGACAGGTTGGCTTAAGGCCAAGAATAGACCAGCTCAGACTAAGAGAAGCTCTCAAAAGGAGGGGGGAGCTAAAGGAAAAAGAAAGGAAAAAGATGTTTGAGTCATTCGGCGGCAAAAGCGTACAGGGGCAGCCACCGAAGACAGAAGAGCCTAAGCAAAAAGAAGAGACCAAACCCAAAGAAGATACAAAGCTGGAAAATGCGCAAAAAACAGAGCAACTTAAGCCAAAAGAAGAAGAAAAACATAAGGAATCTGAAGCCAAGAAGAAATCAAAAGAAACCAATCCAAAAAAACATAAGGAATCTGAAGCCAAGAAGAAATCAAAAGAAACCAATCCAAAAAAACATAAGGAAGATGTCTTTGCAAAGCTTAAGAAAATATCAAAGGAAGGAAAAAAATTCAAGAAAAAAATATAAAATGCCAAAAAATGAAACAATCGCAGCTTTACAGCCAAATATTCATCTACATTCTAACAATTGTGCTGGTTTCGTTTATTTTAGTTTACGGATACACTGCAGTCAAGAATTTCAAAGAAAGGGCTGACCAAGTTTCATGCCTCAAATTCAAGAACGATATGCAGAATGCAATAGCAAGTGTGTCAAGCGACTTTGGAACAGTAAAAAGGAAAGACCTAAGCATTTGCGGTAAATATACAAAAGCATGCTTTGTTGAGAGCTTTACAGAACCGGATCTTCCGTATGAAACCGATCCAATCATCATGGATAGCGTAAGGTCCGGCAGCGGAAAGAACGTCTTCTTGGTCGAGGATATAGCAAAAGAATCCTTTTATGCCGGGAACATATCAGTTGATCCAGATGTTCTGTGCATAAGGGCAGTTGGCGGCAAAATAAGCCTCAGGCTGGAAGGCAAGGGCAATCATGCCGTCTTAAGCGAATGGGGATAGCTTCAATTCATTATTCTGGAAATGATAAACAAAAAGGCGTTTGAAATACAATTCAACTGGATATTTGTATTGGCGGCAGGAGCTGCAATACTTCTGTTCTTCACGATTGTTGTAGTGAAGCAGAAAGGTTTGGCAGAGACATCAACAAAAGCATCTGTCCTGAAAAGCATCGAAGCAATAGTGGCGGGAGCGGGCGTTGGAACAGACACAACAAACACAATCCAGATGCCTGACTCGGCTATTGAGATTGGATGCAACAGAATCTCAATAGGCGGGGTATCAAAACAATACCAGAGCATGGTGATGTTTGCGCCTGACTTAATCAAAGGAAGCAAGCTTGTTACACAAACATTAGGATTTAGTGTTCCGTACAGGGCAACAAATATGCTTTATCTTACAGGTCAGCAGGCGAGGTATATCTTAATCGGAGATAATAATCTTGCTAAAGAAATAAATAAAACATTGCCATCAATCTTGACAAAGGAGTTTCATAAGACCAGCTCATTGATTAGCAATAAGAACAACTATAAGGTAAGATTGATAATTTTTGGAGACATAGATGCAAATAGCATTGGTATGGGAAGCTTGGATAAGATGCCTGACTCTGATGTAACTGCAATCAAAGTAAATGGTGATGATCAAAAGGGCGCAATTCAATTCTACCAGAAAGATGGAAGTGCATGGAGTTTAAAAGGAGGCTCAATCTATATCGGAAGATCATCTTTGATTGGGGCAGTATACGCAGATACTGTTGAGTCGTATGAATGCAACATGCAAAATGCCTTCTCAAGGCTGAATCTTGTAACTAAAATCTATAAAGGCAGGACTGAGGTACTGAGAGACTCGGACTTAACTGAAAGGCCAAGGTGTATAGACACTTACAATGGCGCATTAACACAATTAAACAAGATATATGCAGCATCTTCAAATTTTAATAATATAAACGTGGAAACAATATCAGAAGCTGCAAAAGAACTTTCCAATCAAAACAAAAATGCTCAAAAATACTCATGCACCATGATATATTAAAATGGATAAAAAATCACAGATACAGATAGGAGAAACAATTGCTGTGCTGTTTGTATTCTTTATACTGGTTGCAATAGGCTTTATCTTTTATGTGAAGGTCATACAGAGCAATCTGGAGCAGGAAAAAGACGAAGCGTCACAGCTCAGGTCAGTCGGGATTGCCCAAAGGGTGATGTTCCTGCCAGAGCTGCAGTGCAGCGAGGACAACATAATAACAGACAACTGCATTGACGTACTGAAGCTGGAGTCCGCCAAAGGCATAATGAAGGAAAAGGAGCTTTACTATTATGACATGTTTGAGTACAGCAGCATAAACATAACTCAGATTTATCCAACCGAAGCCAAATGGAGCATCTATTCCAAAGAAACAGATGATTTTAGCAGCAAGTTTGTTACAAATGTTCCAATATCCCTATTCGACCCTGCAGGAAGAAAATACGGGTTTGGAGTACTGGCTATAGAGACTATGCTAAAATGAAGAGAGCGCAGATGGAGATACTTGGATTGGCGATAGTTGTAGTGCTTATACTTGTAGCCACTACCTTCATAGTGAGATTTCTTGTGCTCAAATCTCCAACCGAGTACAGGGCAGGGTTTGTCAGCTCAGAATTAGCTTCAAACACGCTTAACACTTTTCTGAAGACATCTGCAGCAGAATGCTCGCAGCTTTCTATGACAGAGCTTCTGCAGGACTGCGCCCGGGCGGAAAGCATAACATGCGACAACGGCCAGAGCTCGTGCAGTTTTGTTAATTCAACAGCCAAATCAATATTGTCAAAAACGCTTGGCATATGGGCAATTCGCTATGAATTTTTGGCTTACACAGACGCTAAACTGCCATTAATCAAAATAGGCCAGCAATGCAGAGGAGAAAAGAAATCAAAGCTGTTTCCCATACCGGCAACCACAACAACAATCTACGCTAAACTGGACATTTGCTAGGAATTAAGTCAAAACAAGCTAAGTGTGGTTTTTAAACGTCGAAATTCCACCATCTCTCAAAGTGGTGGTTTCGCATGCTCAACCACAAAATTATCGTGGAATTTCGAGCGTGATCAAAAACCGCTTATCGAATTTGCGATAAGCACATGCCGCCGTGTCTGTGACCGGCGGTTTTTGACAAACTAAGGTGTTCAACCTGCCTTCGGCATAATTTGTGCCCGGCTTTGCCGTCCTGCCACAAAACAAAACACAAATATTTAAATATAACATACTTCATAATGCATTTATACCTTAAGAGGCGCTTAAATGAATAAAAAAGGGCAGAGCATTTCTATCAATACAATAATCATAGCTGCAATTGCGCTGGCTGTTCTTGTAGTATTGTTTGCTATATTCACTGGCAGGCTAGGCGGTTTTACGAAAGGAGTGCAGGACACAGATACATGCGCGCAGAAGTGCTCCAGCCTGAACATGAATTCAGGCAGCAACCCTACCTCTGACACAAAGTCATGCATTGACGGGCAGTACATTGCAGGAACGTATATTGATGGCAAATACGGATGCTGCTGCGTGCAAAAACCATAAATCTTATATACACCTTTCTTAAATTAATTTCCATGCTCAAGAAATCCCAAAGCATATCCATTAATACAATAATCATAGCTGCCATTGCATTGGCTGTTCTGGTCGTGCTTTTTATTGTCTTTACAGGCAGGTTCAAGATTTTCAGCGAGGGCGTAAAGGACACTTCGCTTACCTGTGATAAGTCGTGCAAGGCTGTGGGCTATTCCAGAGGCGATCCAAGATTTGGCAGCTGCTCCACTAGCGAGTTCCAAACCGGCAAGTTCGAGGGAATGAGTGAAGGGCAGGTTTGTTGTTGCGTCTCCTGACCCAAATATTTATATATCTGGTTCTAAAGGGAATTTGTATGAAAAGAAAGAGGGCTCAAAGCATTTCCATCAACACAATAATCATAGCCGCTATGGGTTTAGTGGTTCTAGTCGTATTATTTGCAGTTTTTACTGGTAGATTCAAGCTATTCAACGAAGGCATTTCTAGTACAGGCTTAACTTGCAAAGAAAGTTGTAAACTATCCAAATATTCAGATGGCACGGTGAATACCGGAGATAATTGCGCTAACAAGTTAGGCGGAACTTTTAGTGATGTAAACCAACAAAAAAGTCAGATTTGCTGCTGTACAACATAATCCAAATGTTTATATATCCAATTCTTAAAAGCACAAGTGTGATTAAAAAAAAGATTTACAAGAGAGGAGAAGAAGGTGCTCCTGGATTTTCTTATTTAATTAAAATTTTATTTATAATATTAGTGGCTACAGCTTTGTATTTTATGATAAGGAGAATAGGAAATGCGTTTCTTCCCAAATAGAAAATGTATGGCCAAGGAAACTATTGTCAGTATCATAATTCTTACTATGGGCTTTTTGCTGATTTTGTCAATATTGGACAGCGTAAAGAACAAAGCGGAAGCAAAAACAACAGAAGCAATTTGCAAAGGGAGTGTTGTTTTGAGGGAGAAATCTTATACAGAAATACGTGACCCAACTGGAAACCTAAAATTAGGAAGTGCAGCATCGCCTCTACTTTGCAAAACCACCGATAAATATATTTCAGATAACAAAGATGCTTCTAAAGAAGATATTGAAGGGGAAATTGCCAATCTCATGGCAAAATGCTGGAACCAGTTTGGCGAGGGCCTTATACAGGACGTCTTCAAGCAAGGTGATCCCATATCAAAAAACTGTTTTGTGTGCTATACATTAAGTGTAAGAGAAACTTCAAAATTTAAGGATGAAATAAAAGCCACGGATTTGAGAAAATTCATGTTTGAGAACCCATATAAAGTTTACCAAAAAGGAGACAATTGCAAAGTAAATGGGGGGGTTTGCATAAACACAGAAAATAAAGAGGATTGCGGAAGTAAGATTTCTGCCGATCCTAGTTACTTATTAATTGATAAAAAAAGTAGTGTATGTGCTAAATATAGTAAGAAAAGCTGTTGCTACACAGATTATGAATGCTGGAATAAGGGGGGTATTTGCAGCGGTGCAAATCCAGATGGTAATCTTTATGCAGAATATAATGCATGGGGATGTCCTTCAAAGTTGAAATGTTACGCAAAAAAAGAAGATTATTATTCCTATGGGGATTATATACAAAGATTTGGAGGATCAGGTAATATGATAATAACAACGGATATCACGCCAGGGGAAACATATGCAGTCAGCTTTGGGAGTCCTACAGGAAATTGCGGTTGGTGTACTTATGCAGGTTTGGGTACTGGAGCAGGAACAGTTGTTGCTGCATTGGCATTAGGGATACCAACAGGAGGAGTTGGCACAGTTGGTTTACTTACAGTATCGGCCTTATTTGGAGGAGGCTATGTCGTGGGGAAAGCTACCTCAGAATTCGCTGTCCAAAACATAGCGGAATTATTTGAAAGGGATATAAACACAATTTATTTAACAACTTTGAATCAAATACAATCAGGCGACTATTGTAGTGTGGTCAGTGAGGTAAAATGAAGTTGATAAAAAATAAAAGAGCAGATGTTGGGCAATCAACAGGAATGACAGCTGGAGAAATCATTGGCTGGATTCTCTTGGCAGCATTAGTGATGTTTGCAGCTTTCTGGTACAGCGGTTTAGGAAATTATATATTAAAACTACTTAATTCATTTTTAAAATGAACAAAAAAGGGGCTCTAAGTTCAGTAATAACCTTTACAATCTTAATTATCCTTTTGATAGTGCTTTTACTGGCTTATTTTGGTGATTTATTACCTGGTTTTGCAGAAAGTACAGAAAGGCTTGCAGACAATACACTCAGCGGCTTTAAAAAAGAAAAATTTCAGAATGTAAATCTAGAAGCCGATAAAAGTATTGAAACAACATACGAAAATATTTTGGCAGTCTTAAGAACTAATAGTAAGGGACCATGCATACTTACCCATAGCAATTTCCCAAGCGACTTTAAGGGATTTAAAATCACATTATCTTCTCAAACAGAACAGGGAATTTTCGTTGAGCTAAAAAATAATAAAGGGCAAACTGTTAAAAATCCAAACACAGTTAGCGGAAAAATACCATGCGTTATTGGAGAAGGTGAAGCTGCAATAAACTTTTACAACAATTATTTAAAAGATAAGAAATGTGAATCAGATTGCCGTGGAGATTATAGCCAAGCTAACCTAGAATTTAACAGCGCTAACTCCATAATTGTTAATGGGCAAAAAAGGGACTTAAATGATCAAAATCTCTTATATGTTACAGAAAACGGAAATGTGTGCTTTTTTCCAACTTACTCTGGCCATACGTTTAATCCTCTGGATTGGGTTAGGAGATGGAGATGCGACGCTTCAAACGAAGGCTTAGATGATGATTGCATCAATATAATAAAAACAAGGATTCCACAATGCCAAAAATAACAATAAAAATTAATAATACCTTCAAATATACAATAAAAATGAGAAAAAAATCTGCTATGACAATCGAGCTCATCATTACGATGGCTATACTTGGAATAGTGCTTTTAGTGATAGTGGGTGGAGGGATAAGGGGCATACTGATCAACAAACAACTGGCATTTGCTAGTGAAAAAACAGATGATGTCACCAAAGATTGCGATGAGGATAATACACTCGGATTAAATGATAAGTGCCCCTGCGTCTTTACAAAACAAAAACTGGAGAAGGGCGAAAGCTGCGGAACTCCTGATGCCAAGGCAACAACAAATTGCCCAGCTTTGTGCAAAAAATGAAGAAAGCAGACACAATGCTTACCTTTTTCTTTTGGACAGTGTTGGCGCTTGTCATCTTTATTCCAACTACCTTGTGGGCGAGTCAGTTTTTTAAACTTGGCAACAAAACTCTTGACACTTATTATAAACTTGTAGAAAATGTCGTGTCTATCAAAGATGGAGAAACCTTATCGTTGCCTTTTTATATGGAAAAAAACACATTTATAGTAGGATTTGCAAAGGTCAGCGACAAATTCGAAAACCACGCATATAAATATGTGGCAATAGAGCCAACTGAAATTGCTTATATTTTTAACAGGCCAAGCAAGTGCAGTAACGGAAAGGCATGTATATGTGCCTGCGTGGATATGAGTTTCGATCAAAAAACAAAACCCTATTCCGTAGCCTGCAATAAAGAGCCAATATGTGCAAATTTCGACAGCATTGATTTTGTATCAGAAAAGATAATAAAAAAAGATGCTGACAAACCACTGGTTAGCTGGAAAGGGGGTTTTATAATCTCAAAAGGCACTCCGATAGAAGGCTTGAATCTTCTCCAGCCTGCTTCTACGACTGTTTATGTAGAAAGATACACCAATCTAGTTGACGTTTGCTTTTCAAGACCTTGCATAACTACAGAGACAATACAGAAAACTACACAAATTCAATAAATTTCCAAAAGAGATTTAAACCAATGATATTCTTTAGTTAATATGAAAAAAGGAGAGGTCAGTCTGTGGTTTCTCATAGAAATAATAGGAGCATTTCTTATTGGATACCTACTTTTTGACGTTTCTGTTTCGATCGCAAAAGGAACCATCTACGAAAAGCTTAACATAGCAAAAGATTTGGCGATGCAGATAAACACTTTGTCAGGAATCCCTGGGAATGCTTACATTATAAACAAAAACCTCCATGGTTATTCTCTTTATTTTTCCAATAATAAGATTGAAGTTTTCAAAGGCGATTCTGACCAGACAAAAGGTACCTATTATTTTGTTAAAATAGGAAAATCAAATTTGGATGTAAAACTAAATAATCCAAAGCAGGTAGTAGTTTCAAAAATCAATGGCGAGATCAAGATTTCAGAAGACATACAAAGCTTACGCTAAAATGTTATTCAACAAAAGGGCAGACATATCTGGAAGGAAAATGATATTCTATTTGATAGTCGGATTTGTACTAATAGCTGCTTTTTTTATTGTGGTCACATTAGTTTCTTCTGATAAATCAATAATAAGTAAAATTCCGCCAGATCTTGAAAATTATTTGACAATTCAAAGATTTTTGAGTTCGCCTGAGTGCTTTACGCTATACGACCAGAGCATAAGCAGGGCATATCCATCTATAATTGACATTAATAAATTTAATCAGATTAACCTTAATAGGTGCTACGATGCAGAAAATACTTTAGTGAAATCATACAGGTTGACATTAAAATATGGCGACCAGCAAATAACAATAAACACAAAAAACTGGCAAGGATTTATCAAAAAATCTGAGATAAGACAAATATTTGTCAATAATAACGGAAAGACAGATAGGGCAGAGATTTACATCGAGGTACAAGATGCAAAATAAGAAATCTCAGGTTGAGGACTGGCTTCCATTGCTTGGGATAATAATTTTCATGGTAATACTATTAGTATTCTACCCGTCACATAGCATAGCAGGAACAAAAGCAGCTAACAATAAAATAGATTTTGATGTCATGAGTAAAGATTCTGATCAATTACTTTTAAACTATTTAAAAATAAAATTGGATGATAAAAATATTGCAGACGCCATTGTTACATATCAATTAACAAAAGACAGTGCTTTATTAAATCAAATGAAGTCAAATGCGGATAACTTTTTTTCAAAAAGCGATCTTAACACTGAGAGTTCCACATGGTCATTAGAGATGAAGCCATTTGACGAAAATATGATAATAGTTGAACCTGAAAGAGCAAGAACAGATTATATATTGAGGAAAGAACTTTCGAGAACCTTAATACCTGCTTATTACTTTAACAAACCTATTGAAATAAAACTATTTTTAGTTCAGACAAAATATACACCATGACAAGAAAAAAAGCGCAGGGGTTGCTTTATGGAGTTGCTGGAGGTTTGATAGCAGCAATCATAGTGTCTATTTTTGTAAATCTAGGCCAAAAGGAATTTGATGTTATCGGAGCATCATCTTTAAGATTGCTTGGAGTTTCAAACGATGCAGAATCAGCACTTCTATACATCGACCAGTCGGCAAAATATTCCCTGCAGCAGGCTGTATATGATCTGGCGCAGAATGGGGGGTTTTACGAGATTGGTGATTTTGTGGAAATTGACAGCAGCGGCTCGCAAGATGCGTCACAGCAAACTAAATCGTGTGGAAAATTTGACGATGCCGCTGTTTGGTATGAAATAACAAAGGATTCTTCAGGCATTTACAAATCAACTTCATGTTTTGACGAATCGGCTCTAAACAGGAATTTGGAGTACGAGTTCAATAAAAACCTGAACAAATACCTGTCAAACTATCCCACCTACATACCGCAGGATAACTATAATTTTGAGATAAAGGACAGCATAGAAATAACAGGAAGGGCAGTATTGCCAATTGAATTCAGCATTCTTAAGGACGAGGCAAAAGCGATAGTTATACAGCCGAAAGAGGTAAAGATTACTGCCGAATCCAGGGATTTGATTGATTTTACAGGCACAGAGCTTTGCGCAAAAGGCAGAACATGCCTTCTTACAAAGCCCGCTTACGACTTGCTATTGAAGGCTCAGGAAATAGCCAAACAAAACAAGGTTTCTTTGGAAGTGACTTTTGGCTATAGGACCATGGAGCAGCAGCAAATGATATGGAACAGGAATCCTGACAGCAGGTACGTATGTCCTCCTAGTCCAAGCTGCCCGCATTTGACCGGAAATGTTGTAGATATAGTGATTAAAGGAAGCAAAGACTGGAAATTGCTGCATAAGATAATGTCACAGGCGGGCTGGGTAAGGTATGGTGATGAAAAAGACTCAAGCAAAGGCGAGCCGTGGCATTTCGAATGCTGCGGCACCTCAAGATATGCAAAAGCAAAAGCGCAGGGAGTGAATGCAATAGTGTAAAATGGAAACAAAAGATTTGATATTACTGATGATGATGCCGATATTGTTAGTAAGCATAATCTTCTATACGAACAGCAATCCAATCACAGGCATGGCCACAGCAGAAAATGAAGAAAATGATATTATCGGAACATATTCAATCAATCCGTCGTTCAAGGCAAAAGTAGACTATGATTTGAACTATTATCAAAGCATAAAATCAGAACTGGATACTATTCTAAAAAAATGTGAAAATACCCAAAACATTGAAAAATGCCTTAAAGAGAATGCTCCTGAAAACTGGATGTGTCCAGGAGCAAAGCCAGAATCAAAAGACGAAGCACTTAAAATTTTGGATGACTTTATAAACAAATTTCAGAGATGTTCAGGGCTTAAGGAAGACGGCGTGGTCTGCAGGATTTTATTGGATGAAAGAGACTTGACTTACCTTCCAACCCCGCAAAGGATATTTGAAATAGTGTTAACTGATGAAGGTCCAAGAACCAAAGTGGAGCTGAAGCAGAACAAAGTTTTGTTAAGACCACCAGAGTATATAAACTTTGGCAACCTGTATTATACTAACTTTGATTTAAGAGATACACTTAATGAGGCCATAACTCCGGTCAGCATCTTTGTACTGTACCAAAGCCAGAAGCCCGTTATAAAAAATATCGAAGGCGTAGACGACAATTCAAACCCGATTCCGCTCGCGAATTCATTGATGTTTTATAAGAAAAATAATATTGTAAAATTTGTAGAAGCGACTGGTGCGTCGTTCATGGACCCTATAGTCAACAAAATAATTGACATATCAGAGGCAAAAGGCATAAAGTTCTGCGCAAAGACAGGGAAGAAGATTTACGCTTACGACGCTTCAGACAGCCAGGTAAAGCTAAGAGATGTTGTTTACAAGTTTGCGGTATCTTACCCGAGCCTGCCCCCTGAGCCTGTGAAAAATGTTGAAGTTTTCGATAAACCCAAAGCTGAAAAATCAGTTTTGCTGAAATGGGAGAACAGCTCTGACGCAAATGCTGTCAAATACAGGATTTATTACACAGAAATTCCAGATATTTTAAGCAAAACTTCAACTGAAGATTTAAGGATAAACCCCCGAGTTACCGTAAAAGACTTAATTTTAAGTGAATATCCATCATTTGATTTCGAAGATACGCTTAATATGCAGGAATGCGTTTATGAAAACAGGAAATGCATGTTTTCAACATCTGAAGGGGCAAAAACAGCAATTGAAAACGGCAAACTTTATTACTTTAAAAATGGAAATTATTATGTTTATAATGTTGTCTTGCCAAATGACAATGTAAACTATGATTTTGCCGTTACTGCCCTAGATAAAAATAATAACGAAATAAACAATATAAATGAAAAGCAAAAAATGCTTGTCAAAACAATAAAATCAACTGATGGCCTGCCGCCTGACTCCGGAAAAATAGTGTCGCCAGCATCAATAAAATATATATCCCCCCAACAAGTAATATTCACATTCTTGGGAGCGCCAACAGTAAATATTGACGGCTCAACTCTTAGGGATTTAAAGGAATATAAGGTATATTATTCAAAACATCAGACATCCAGTCAGCAGGGAATAATCGAATTACAGAATTCCATCAGTGACAGCAAACTAAACAAGCTTCAATCAGGAATTACATATTCACAGGAAGGCAGCAACTTCATTATTGATATTTCATCAACAGACCCAGCATCTGCAGACTTATATTTTTTTGTTATAGTGGCTCTTGATAATGCAGGAAACCCAAAAGAGGATAAATTTAAAGTTAAGGAGCTGGGAGCAGTCCCATTGCAGTTAACTATTCCATAAAACCAAAGATATATAAAGAATTTATTTAACCTCCAGCTTATGATTAAAATCCCTTACGAGGAGATAGTTCTGAAGATTAATGAAAAGGCGAATATTCCTGTTTCTGAGATAGAGGAAAGGGTTGAGAAGAAGCTGAAGCAGCTTTCCGGATTGATAAGCAGGGAGGGAGCTGCGCATATTGTGGCCAATGAAGTCGGAGTCAAGGTTTTTGAGCCTTTGAGCGGCAAGCTGCAGATTAAGAACATACTTACCGGAATGAGGGACGTAGAGACTGTTGGAAAGGTCTTGCAGGTTTATGAAATAAAGGAATTTTCCAACGAGACAAGAAGCGGAAAGGTTGCTTCAATTGTGATTGGAGACGAAACAGGAACTATAAGGGTTGTGATGTGGGGAGCGCAGGCTGACAATGCCCTGAAGCTGGAGCAAGGCTCTACTGTCAAGGTCATAGGGGCTTATGTTCGGGAAAACAACGGAAGAAAGGAAATACACCTAAATGACCGCAGCCAGCTTTTGATAAATCCAAAGGGAGAAAATGTCGAGGTATTGGCACAAAAAACCGGAAACAGGAAAGAGATAAAGGAATTGACTCAAAATGACAATGATATTGAGCTGCTGGGCACCATAGTGCAAATTTTTGACCTGAGATTTTATGAAGTTTGCCCGAAATGCGGCAAAAGGGCAAAGCCGAGCATTGACTTGTTTGAATGCAGTGAGCATGGAAATGTGATGCCTGCTTATGCCTATGTCCTTAACTCCGTGCTTGATGATGGGACAGAAACCATAAGGTGTGTTTTTTTTAGGAATCAGGTTGAGAGGCTTCTCAATCTAAACCAAGAGCAGGTTTTGAAATTCAGGAACGAGCCTGCTGAATTTGAGGCTGTAAAGAATGAGCTGCTTGGCACAATTGTGAAATTAAACGGCAGGGCAAACAATAACTCCATGTTTAACAGGCTTGAGTTTGTTGTTCAGCAGGTTGATATAAAGCCCAGCCCTGAAGAGGAAATCAAGAGGATGCAGAGTAATTAAGTTTCAAGATACTTCTTTTTAATGTAAGCAATAAACGGTCTTTCATTGTTCTCTATCTGGTATTTATCAAGCGCATTATAGTAATTCTCCAAATCTTCAATCGGTATATCAACCAAAGGATAGCCTTTTTTCCATAAAACCCAGTTCATAAGCAGCCTTGACAATCTGCTGTTTCCGTCAACAAAAGGCTGCAATGATATAATCCTTAAGTGGATTAGTGCAGCCAGTTCCAAAGGATGCAGGTTTCTACTCTCTGATTTATACCACCTGAAAAAATTGTTGATTTCCTTCCCCAGTTCGTGCCATTTAGGCGGAACATAAGGAGTTGCAGCTAGTTTCACATCCCTTTTAAGCTCATATCTTAATTTTCCTGCAATTGAATCATCGACCCCGGAAAACAGGATTAAATGGAGTTTTCTTATGAACTTTATGCCCATATTTCCCTTGTACCTTGTTATTGCTAAAATTCCTTTCTCATGGTTTTCAAGCTCCTTTACAGTTTTTAAACTCTTTATGCCTTTTGGCATTATGCCTTCTTTCAGAATCAAAGAGGTTTGTCTTAAGGTCACATTGACCCCGGATAGCTTGCTGCTGTCATAAGTAAACCTTATAATGAACTCCTTCAACTGCTTTTCTTTTTCCAAAGAGCTTAACCTTTTTATATCTTTTTTATAGCTCATTTTTTTGCTTTCTATTTCTTCAACATCCCCTGATGACAGGTATCTGTACTTCCGGCTCCTTAATTCTCCCAGGAATTCAGCTTCTAATTGCATTAATTTGTCTCTTGAAGGAAGGGATCTGCCTATGTATTTTCTTTTATGCAGGACTTTCCCTCCTTTTCTTATAGCCTGAACCAGCCTGAAATAGTTTTTTCCCTTTACATTGTATTCTTCTAGGTATACCACACAGTATAGTTAGGGGCTACAATATTTAAATGTTTTGGTTGTGGGCTACAAATTAGAATTCCGATGACGTAAAAGAAGATTTGCATTGAGCCTATTTTCGCGGATAGCTTAAATTTATAAATAAGTTTAATTTTCACGCTTTCTATGGCAAGAAAAAACAAGCCGAAAAAGATAAGCGCGAAGAAAGAAAGATACGCGAAATTCAGGAAAGAAAAGCCCAGCACATTGACTATAGCGCCTCCCGATCTTACTGAGGACCAGGCAAAGGAAAGAAGGCTTGACGAGCAGAGAATAAGTGACTTCTGGCGGCATTATCGAAGGCCTCCTGAAAAGTTTGTGAATGAAAGGAAAGCGAGAAGCAAGAGGTAATACGTTTTAGTAGCTTATTTAGAATTCTTATTTAAAACTTCTTTCATTTTTTCTAATAATCTTAGCCCCATTTGAGATAGGGTTACTTTATCCTTTTCAAAATTTAAAATCCCTTTATTATGATCAGATATAAAAGGAACAATACCAAATTCTAATCTGATATCAGAAGTAGGGAAAATATACCTTTTTAATGTGATGGTTCTAGTTAATCTTCTTACTTCTTGAGTTTCTTCATTATACGCTCTTGGCTCTTCTTTTAACCATTCAAAAAATTTTATATGTTGTTTAAGGTCATCAAGATCTGTAAGATTATTAATATATAATTCAATTCTAAAATCTTCCATAGTTTTAGTAATTGTGATACTACTTGCTTTTTTAATCTTAGAATCTATATTTTCTAACTTTTTAATAGCACTTGGATTAGATTTTAAATCTTTTTTTAAATTATCAATCTCTGCCTTTATTGGATTGAGGGCATTATCGATATCTGTTTTGATATTCATATCACTTTTTACACTCAAACCTGGGAAGAATTTTACTATGTCTTTATGTTTTACAGTTTGTGTAGTCTCTCGATCAATTTTTAATAAGAGTTGTTGGTTTTCATTAATTGATTAATTCTTTTAGTGTTAGATTCATTTATTTTTTGATGGTACCTGCTTTCAAAATGTTGCCAAATGGCAATAACAAAAGAAACAATAGTAATTGAGCCGAACACAATGTTTGTTATACCTACCATTTTGATATAAAAATATACATTTTTTAAAAAACTTACCTAGTTTTGTATACTATAACCTATATATTCCACTATCACTGGACACTGGACATCCCTGCCTAAAATATATAAAGAAACTCGCACTTACTAACATACAAGTTGATTTTGAACAATCAGCTTACCCGGTCTCTGGGATGCATTGGTTAATGACGTAAATCCGCCTAATACCGATGTCATCCATAATCAAGGAGATTTTGAAAAAACATGCGAACAGCAAAAGGGTGAAGAAAATGAACGAAACTAGAAACGTGCCTGAAAAGAAATTCAGCACAGGAGTTATAACTGCCACAGTCTGGCAAAACCAGGGAAAAGGCAGAAACGGAGAAGCAGTAGCATATCGTACTGTTTCTTTGCAGAGAAGATATAAAGACAAAAACGGAGTTTGGCAAAGCGCTAATTCTTTTAGGGTGAATGACTTGCCAAAGGCAGCTTTAGTGCTCCAGAAAGCATACGAGTATCTGGTCATTAGGGAACAGGCAACTGCTTCTGACTACGAAGTTGACGAAGATATAATAGAAGAGGTTATTTAACCTCTTTCTAAAATGAATAAAAATATAAAAGAAAGGTGATTGTAAATGGAACAAGAACTAATTGAGATAGAAGAATCTAAAGATTCAAAGAGAAGAAAAAAAGAAATTAAGATGGAAAAGCAGGAAAAGACAATCTATGACCTACCGGGCGTAGGGGCAGCGACTGCCGAAAAGCTTATTGCAGTTGGATTCTCGGACTTGATGAGCATTGCGGTTGCAACTCCGGCAGAGCTGATAGACGCAACAGGCATGGGAGATGCTTTGGCAAAAAAGCTTATTGCAGTTGCAAGATCATCTTTGGAAATGGGTTTTGAGTCAGGAGAAGAGCTCATGAAAAGAAGGGAAAAGGTCCTCAGGATCAAGACAGGAAGCAAGTCATTTGACAGCCTGCTTGGCGGCGGGCTAGAGACAGGAGCAATTGTAGAGTGCTTTGGAGAGTTCGGCTCCGGAAAAACCCAGCTTGGGCACGCATTAGCTGTCAACTGCCAGTCTCTTGAAAAGGATGCAGTTGCAGTCTACATTGACACTGAAAACACTTTCAGGCCTGAAAGGATAATCCAGCTTGCAAAAGGAGCAGGCTTGGATGAAGAGCAGGTGCTTAAAAACATCAAGGTGGCAAGAGCTTACAATTCTGACCATCAGATGCTGCTGGCAGAAAAGATAGAAGACTTAATCAAGAAGAAAGGCATGAATGTAAAGCTTGTTGTCATAGACTCTTTAACAGCCCATTTCAGGGCAGAGTTCATTGGAAGAGGAACATTGGCAGACAGGCAGCAGAAGCTCAACAAGCACATGCACGTCTTGCTAAAGCTTGCTGACACATACAACCTTTGTGTTTACGTGACAAACCAGGTTATGGCCAAGCCCGATATGTTCTTCGGCGACCCAACACAAGCCATAGGCGGGCATATTGTTGCGCACGCATCAACTTTCAGAGTTTACCTGAGAAAAGGCAAGAAAGGAACAAGGGTAGCTAAATTAATAGATTCTCCCTCGATGCCTGAAGGTGAAGCAGGATTTTATGTCGATGAAAACGGCCTGCATGATGTAGAGTAAAAACTCTATATCTTTTATTTTTTAATTCTTAATTTTTTATTTAGTGCTCAATCGTTATTGAGTTTTTATGTTGTGTTGTGATAAAATTATTCCTGAGATACTGCTTATACCAAAACCTTTTTATTATGCCCTTTTATAGTCTGTTCTATGGTTTATCCTATCGGAAAGCTGATCATCTTTCCCATATATAAGCTGTGGCTTAGAAGGGTGGATGGCATTGAAAATGTGCCAAGGGACAGGGCTTTCATCATGGCGGTAAACCATTCAAGCTACTATGATTCCATTTTGATACACAGCATCATAATACCTAAAATAGACAAGAAAATCCATGCCTTGGTAAACGGCATATATTGGAATTATGCACTCCCAAGGTACTTCCTTAACCTTGGCGAATGCATTCCTGTCTATGTCGGCAGCAACAAAAACCAAAAACAAAACAGGAATGCCATGAAAAAACTACTAGATTACCTTAAAAAAGGGGATATTGCAATGGTGTTCCCCGAAGGAACAAGAAGCCCTGACGGAAAGCTGCAAAAAGCCTACACTGGCATAGCAAAACTGGCACTGGAATCTAAAGTTTCTGTGCTGCCATGCGGAATAATTGGCTCAAATAAGGTGATTCCAAAAGGAAAAATATTGCCGGGATTTGCAAGATGCGATGTAAAGATAGGAAAGCCAATGACATTTGAAAATAAAAAATATAATCAAAAATCTTTTGAAGAAATAACAAGAAAGATAATGAAAGAGATAGCAAAGCTCATAGGCCAGAAGTACGATCATTAAAATGGTATACCCAATAGGAAAAAGGATAATACCTCCTGTTGTGAGGAATTTATGGGTCAAGGAAGTGAGCGGGCTGGAGAATCTTCCTAAACATGGACCATTCATAATAGCGGCGAACCACACAAGCTACATGGATCATCTCATTATGTCGCTTTTGGTTGAGCATTTAGACAGAAAAATACACGTGCTTGCAAAGAAGGAGCATTTCGACAATGTTTTCAAAAAAATATGGCACAGCTATGTCGGAGCAATTCCGATAGACAGGGAAAAAGGCGGGAAAGAGACATTAAAATGGGCGATCAAGGCATTAAAAGAAGGAAAAATAATTGGCATACACCCTGAAGGCACAAGAAGCCTGACAGGAAAACTGCAAAAGGCTAAAACCGGAGTTGCAAGGCTGGCGTTGAAAGCAAAAGTGCCTGTTGTGCCGATCGGATTGATTGGGACTTTTGAAATACTGCCTAAAGGAAAGTACGTTCCAAAATTAAAAAAAGCAATCATGAATATAGGCAAGCCAATTTATTTCGAAAAATACTACAACAAAAAGATTAATAAAAGAATGCTGAGAGAAGCAACCACAATAGTTATGAAGGAGATAGCAAAACTAAGCAGGCAAAAATATAATTTTAAATGAAACCAAATATTAGAAATTAAAATGAAAAAAATATCTGTTATTGGGGCAGGCTCGTGGGGAACGACATTAGCGGTTTTGTTGGGAGAGAAAGGATTTGATGTCAAGCTGTGGGCAAGAAGGGAGGAGCTTGCAAACAGGATAGAATTCAAAAGGGAGAATGTCCAGTACCTGCCAGGAATAAAGATACCAAACAATGTCATTGCCGATAATTCTTTAAAAAATTGCGTTGAAAAAAGTGAAATAGTCATTTGCGCCATACCGAGCGAATTCCTGAGAAAGGTAATGAAGCGGGTAAGGCCTTATTTCAGCAATCAAATCATAGTAAGCGTTACAAAAGGCATCGAGCCTGTAACTTCCAAAAGGATGTCTGAGGTCATAGCAGAGGAATTGGGCAGCAGAACTAGAATTGCCGTATTATCGGGGCCAAACCATGCCGAAGAGGTAAGCAATAAGATGCCGACTGCAAGCGTAATTGCGAGCAAAGACAAAATAACATCCAAGATAATTGCTGATCGCTTAGGCACCCCCTATTTTAAGCTGTATCAATTGAGTGATGTAACTGGAGTTGAAATTTGCGGAGCATTGAAGAATATACCTGCAATAGCAACCGGGGTCGTTGACGGGTTTAATTTTGGAGACAATACAAGGGCATCGATAATCACCCTAGGATTAATGGAGATGAACAATTTTGGCAGGCACTTTGGAGCAAAAAGAGGCACTGTTTATGGATTAGCAGGTGTTGGTGATTTGATAGCGACGTGCATCAGCAAGCACAGCAGGAACAGGTTTGTCGGAGAAAACCTTGCAAAGGGAAAAACAATTGAAGAGATAAAAAAGGAAATGCACGGAATGGTTGCTGAAGGCATTCCAACGACAAAGGCTGTTTACGAGTACAGCAAAGCCCATAAAATAGAAATGCCCTTGACCATGCAGGCTTATGAAGTTTTGTTTGAAAACAAGAACATAAAGCAGGCAATAAAGGACTTGCTGAGTTTTATCTGACTATTCTTCCGTAAAATCCTCAACCTTTTCCTTTAATTCTTCCCCTTCATTTAACTTGCCTTTTAATTTCAAGAATTCTTTTGTCAGAATGTAAAAAAACAAACCAAGGCTTTTCTTGCCTTTGTTGTTGCAAGGCACAACCAAATCAATAAAGTTGGACATATTGTTTGTGTCGCATAAAGCAACTACCGGAATTCCGATTCTTACAGCATCCAAGACAGCATTCCTGTCAGGCCATGCATCAACAACAAGCATGATCTTTGCTTCAATATACCGCTCAAGATTTGGGTTTGTCAATATTCCAGGAGGGTACCTTCCAGCAAAAACCCTCGCTCCTGCCAGTTTCCCGAAAAGCTCGACGGCCTTCCATCCATTTTCTCTCCTGCACACAATCAGTATATCTTCTGGAGGATATTGCGCAAGAAAAGAGGCGGCAATCTTAATCCTTTCATCAATTTTCTGTAAATTCAGCACAGACAGCCCATCAGGCCTTGTCTTGTAAATAAACTGCTCCATAGCTTTTGTCCTGAACTTTGTGCCTATGTGTATGCCTGACTTAAGATATACATCCCTTGGAACCAAAAATTTTTCTTCGGCCATTTTCAATCACATTTTTATTGAATTAACTAAAATAAATTTTAATCACGTACAACAGTCCAGAATTCTGAACTGAATTTTATAGCCTCTCAGTTGTTGAGACAATAAGTGTCCCGTAGGCAATGTTATAGAGAACTTTGAATAACCAGCAATTTTGCAACTTTACTTTCACATATAGCCGAACAACAAAGTAATTAGGTATTATAAATTGTTTGTTGTTGGCTATCTTGCCAACCACAACAAAACCTAATTATTTTTGTGGTTGGCAATATTGTGGAAGTCAGCGACGAAGTCACTATACATTCAAAATTCTCTATATAGTATATCCAAGTCATTTAAAAATCTTTCTAAGCAGAATTAAAAACTGCCAGGTCATCATAAACAGGACCATTCGGAGTTAATGTAGACTTCACCAGCCTGAAATTATTTACCACCATTTTCTTGTTTTCAAATTTAATATTTTTAATTCGCTCAACAAAAGATTTTTTGTCTTCCGGATATTTCACCCTCGCTAGAGTGATATGCGCTTTGAAATCTTTTTCTTTTTTGAAAGACTGCTTCAATGACTCATCTATATTTCTCTGCAGTTCCATAATTTTGAATTCTGGATTCAACCCAATCCACACAACCCTTATGTAATTTTCAGTGGGGAAAATCCCTACAGAATCAAGATAGGTATAAAATTGCTCAAATTTTATGTTTTTTAGTATCTTTATTATATCATCTAATTTGTCAGGCTGCACCTCGCCCAAAAATTTAAGCGTCAAATGAAAGGACTTAGTCAGGCTTAACCTTGCATTTTTTGGCAGCATTGATTGCAATTCAAAAAAATATTCCTTAAGCTCGTTGAAATCAACAGCAATGAACAGTCTCATTTACACTTTAAATTAATTTAGCTATTTAAATCTAATCCAAGAAGGAGTATACCCACCCATAAAAATAATAAGGAATTGTTGTGGGTTCGTGATATTCAGCAACAAAAATACCTAATTACTTTGTTGGTTGACTATAAATAAAAAATAAACCGCTTATTCTTCGCCAAAGTTTTCAGTGTCTTCTGAGCCATAATTGTCTTCAGAACCAGAGCTTTCAGCCCCTTCAGAAGACTCGTAGCTTTCTTCCTTTGGCTCTTCGCCAGCCGCTTCTGTCTGGGATTCTTCGCCGGATTTTTCTCCAACAACTTCTGCAAATCCCACTTTCTGAAGCACTCTGGTCACTCTTATCTTGACCTCGTCTCCTTGTTTAGTGCTTGGCACAAACAGCACGAAGCCGTCTTTCTTTGCAATGCCGTCTCCTTTCTCGCCAACTGCCTCTATTTTCACGCTCAACTCATCCCCCACCTTAACAGGGGCAAAATTTCTTGGCCTAAAGCTGCCTCTTCCTCCTCTATCGTATCTCATATTTATTTACCTCTCAAAGTATTTTGCACAAAAAGTGCAATAATCCAGACTAATTGGAATAAGTATTTAAAATTAGTGGTTTTTAAAATCTAAGACCGCCGTTAACACAAATCACATCCCCTGTTATGTAACCTGCCCTATCTGAAGCCAGAAACACAGCAAGATTTGCCACATCCTGAGGCTTGCCTAGGTACCCCAGAGGTATCAACCCTATAAACTCCTTCTTTTTTGTCAAGGGTACTGATTTTAATATCTCTGTATCAATAAACCCAGGAGCAATGGCATTTACTGTTATGCCATGTTTGCCAAGCTCTTTTGCAAGTGACTTTGTAAAGCCAATGATGCCTGCCTTGGAAGCAGCGTAATTTGTCTGGCCAAAGTTGCCATCTAAAGCCACTATGGAACTTATGTTGATTATCCTTCCTCCCTTGCTCAACAAAGGCAGCGCATTATTAGTTACATTGTAAATTCCATTTAGATTCACCTTTATAACATCATTCCATTCCTCTTTGCTCATATTCTGCAAAGTCTTGTCCATTATGATGCCTGCATTGTTGACAAGAATATCCAATTTCCCAAATTCTTTCTTGACGGAGTCAAACATGGATTTTACCTCATCAAAGTTGCTGACATCTGCCTTGATAGCTATGCATTTTGTATTTTTAATTTCGTTAACAACTTCCATAGCATCTTTTTCATTTCTATTGTAATTAATTATAACATTGATGCCGTTCTTTGCAAGCTCTATTGCTATAGCTTTGCCGATGCCCCTGGAAGCGCCTGTAACTAAGGCATTTTTTCCTTTCAAGCCCAGGCTTTCTTTGTAATAGTCAAATTTGCTGTGCTTTTTTGCGCTCACATACGTAATCTCAAGCGTGAATCCTTTTTCATCAGCCAATGGGTTGATTTTTTGAAGTTCCTTGAAGAGTATTTTTGTGGCTGAGGTTATCAAGTCATCCCTATCGGATTCCTCTTTTGCAGAAGGCTCGTTGCCGCCTATCTCCGGCAATATCCCTGCCTGCAGCCTTCTGACCCTAAGAAATTTCAACCAGTCATCATACTCAACCTTGAATAATTTGAAATTAGGTTCTTGATACTCAAAGCCTGCATTTCTCAACGCTTCAAGATATACATTGATTGACCTTGTGTCCGGAAATACAAATTTTCTTTGGGACTCGCTCATTTTTATGCGCTGGTTGATGTTTTTTCTGTAAGCTGCAAATCTGCTGTCAGTGCGCACTATGCCCAAAGCTATGTCATGGACTCTTTTTACGGTATCATCAACCATCAAAGCTCCTTCAGGCTTGTTGTCTCTTGTAATATTGCCGCTCTGGAACGTAAAGGTGCCATTGTCCTTAAGGGACTCGGCAATTCCATTAAAGGTTTTTTCAATGTCAGGTATCAGATGGACTGTATTGGCAGAAATCACATGATCTGCCACCCCCTTTCCGATTGTATCTGAAAGCTTTGCATAACCACTCTCCCTTTTCTCTAAGAGGAAGCACTTCACTTCAGGATTGGAGCCAAGAACCTCGTAAGCTTTGCCCAGCCATGCAGCTGAATTATCAACGAGCCACAGCTTGATATTAATCTTCAAACGCCTCAACAAGCGCAGAGCTGAAACGCCCGTTCCCGCCCCAAAATCAACAACAACATCACCGGCAGCTGCCTTTGAGCTTGCAATTTTCATTAACTCATCCAGAATGGTGATGTAATATTCAGCCTTGAAAACAGCCTCGTGGTAAGCTGTAGCGCCCTTTGATGCCGGCCTTTCAGGTTTCCATGCTTTTAATTCGTTTCCCATTTGCTAAATAATAACATTGTCCATTTTTAATTTTTTTATGTTTGTTTCATCATATCCAAAGCTCTTCAAAATATTTCTTGTATCCTGCCCGAGTCTTGGAGATTTTGAGTATTTGTATTTTTTAAATGCTGAAAATATGGCAGGCATTCCGACTTGAGCCACCCCGTCAAGGTCTATCAGCATTTTCCTGTTTTTGAAATAATCTTCTTTCAAGATATCCTCAATCTTTTTTACCGGCTCGCAGCAAAAATCATACTTATCATTCAATTGCAGCCATTCTTTCAATGTTTTTGCCTTAAACAAAGAGTGAATTTCTCTGAGTATGCCCTGATCGAATTGCCTTTTTATTAAGTCTTTTCTTTTCACAACATTGCAAAAGGCCTCCCAAAATTTGCTTTCTATTGCGCCAAGGCCCACGAATTTGCCGTCTTTCGTCTCATAAACATTATAGCAGGGCTCGCTTCCTGACAGAACTGTTTGCTGATTCGGTGACAGGGAACCGTAAGCCACATGCATGCCTATAAGCGACAGCGCCCCGTCAAGAATTGGAATATCAATATGGCAGCCTTTATTGCTATTTTTTCTGTAAAGCAATGCAGAAACTATGGAAAATGCGGCAATTAATCCGCTTCCTACATCAGCTATTTGGACTCCAGAAACAAAAGGCTTTTTGGAAATTGTTTCAAGCACTCCGCTCAATGAATTATAATTCAGGTCATGCCCTGCCTTATTTTTGTAAGGGCCTTTTTGCCCGTAACCAGTTATTGAACAGTAAATTATCTTTGGATTGATTTTTTTTACATCGTCATAACCAATGCCAAGTGAATCGGTTTTTCCCGGTCTGAAGCCTTCAATTACAACATCAGCATTTTTTACAATTTTCAAGAATATCTTCTTCCCCTCATTTTTTTTGAGGTCTAAGGCAATGCTCTTCTTGTTCCTGTTCAATGCAAGAAAATAAGGGCTTGGAGTATTTTGCTGCGCCTCAAAACCTCTCATGGGATCGCCATTCAAGCTCTCCACTTTCAATACATCTGCGCCAAGGTCTGCAAGAAACAAAGAGCAAAATGGCCCTGGAAGTAGATTTGATAAGTCTATGATCGTTATACCCTGCAACAACATATCATTAACCCCCACTTTAACTTAATTCAGATTTTTTAATATATGGACTGTAGCTGTGCTTCCCGCACCGCCGATGTTAAGAGCCAAACCATATCCTGGCTTTTTTATCTGCCTTTTTCCGCATCCCTCTCTCATCTGCTTCACTATCTCATAAATCTGGCTTATGCCAGTCGGGCTTATGGGATGCCCTTTTGCCTTTAATCCTCCGCTTGTGTTTACAGGCAGCTTTCCATCAAGTTTTGTAACACCCTCTTTAATTATTTTAGGGCCTCCGCCCTGTTTGCAAAACCCCAGATCCTCATATGAAATCAGCTCCAGCGGAGTAAATGCGTCATGCAATTCAGCGATATTAATCTGATTTGGAGAGATGCCGGCTTCCTTATATGCAATTTCCGCTGCTTTCCTTGTGGCCCAGAATGAAGTCATGTCCTCTCTTTCAAAAGGGCTAAGGTAATCATTTTCTTCCGCCGAACCAACAACCTCTATGTCAGCATCTTCTTTTGACAATACAAGCGCGGCAGCCCCGTTGCAGGATATGCTGCAGTCAAAAACCCTCAAAGGAGAAGCAACAACAGGGGCTTTAGGATTCATGTAAGCATTCTGGTGGTTCTTGTAGGCAACCAAAGCGAAATCATCTGTTGTAGCGCCATACCTGAGCATGTACTGCTGCGCAACAAGCGCATTTTGCGCCGGGAAAATCAAGCCTTCGGATTGCTCGTAAATACGCTCGCCTCCCATCGCTATCTCATCCGTGACTTTCTTGCTTGTATTTGCCATTATCTTGTCAAAACCAACAACAAGTATGTTTGTATAGTTGCTTGTCCTGTGCAGTTTGTTTGCCGTCCATAGCGCTGTCCCGCCTCCAGCGCAGCCGGCAGGAACAGAAAGAATAGGCAGACTTTTCTGGAACAAACTGCTTATTACTGAACCGCTGTGTTTCTGCCGCTCGCCATTGCTCATCAGTTCGATACTTGAAACAACAACAGCATCAACATTATCCATAGACATCTCTGCATCATCTAAAGCTTCCATTGTAGCTTCATATATCATATGGCTGCTTATATCCTGCTGCAGCCCAAACCTAGTCATGCCAACCCCTTTAATGTACATTTTAAATCGTCAATCCTCCGTTCACGCTGAGCACCTGCCCGGTTATGTAGCTTGCACTGTCGGATGCAAGAAATGCCGCGGCATAAGCAACTTCTTCAGGCAGCCCGGTCCTTTTTAATGGAATAAGCCACTCTACAATTTTTTTCCTTATGAAGGGGATTCTGTTTGTCATCTCACTTTCAATAAACCCAGGAGCAATGGCATTCACTGTTATGCCCTGCCTGCCAAGCTCTTTTGCAAGTGACTTTGTAAAGCCAATGATGCCTGCCTTGGAAGCGGCGTAATTTGTCTGGCCAAAGTTACCGTATAACCCGACAATGGAAGAAATGTTTATAACACGCGAATTTTTTTCAAGCAGTGGCAGTGCGTTTTTTGTGACATTATAAATGCTGTTCAGGTTGACTTCAATTACCCTACCCCACTCTTCCTGCGACATTTTTCTCAAAGTCCTGTCCATAGTAATGCCTGCGTTATTGACAAGAATGTCCAATTTTCCAAACCTTTCGTTCACTATGCTGAACATATTGGCAACATCATCAAAATCAGAAACATCAGCTTTTATTGCAATGCACTTTCTCCCAAGAGATTTTATTTGCTCAACAACTTTTATTGCGGACTTCTCATCCCTGTTGTAGTTGACAATAACATTGACTCCATTTTTTGCAAGCTCTATTGCTATAGCTTTGCCGATGCCCCTGGAAGCGCCTGTAACTAAAGCTGTCTTATTGCTGAGCATTTTATTGAATCACTCTTGAAAGTAATTTTGTCATCTTTGATTTAACTTTGTCAATAGTCGTTATCGTGGTTTCTCCTTTAGAAGTTAACATTTTTTTAAACAGAACGAGCTGCTCAACATTGTCAACGTTTTCTGCGAGCTGTGCCATTGGCTTAATGTTAAGCTCTTCAAGTTTTTTTATGGCACAATCGCCCAAAGCTACAAGCCTTTCCTTGCCTTTAAGCATATCCTCTCTTAAAGCAGAGCCTATGACAATATTTAACTGCTCTCCCCTTAAACCGATAAGCCTCGATGTTAAGTTATACATTAAGTTTAGACATGCAGGGCATGCTTCACCATCAATAACTTTAATGTCAGGATGCGGCGTTTCGTTCTTGCCAGGCCGCTTTAGGGGATATCTCAAGGCGTCTACATCATTTCCAACAACTTCAATCTTCTTAATATCCGCACCTTTTATAGAACTAATATGAGGGGGGATATCAAGCATAGCTATCTCGCAAAAAACAGCATCAAGCGCAGCAGCATCCTTGCTTGCCAGGACAAGGTTTAGGAAAGCAGGCTCGCCTAGCGACAGTGGGCCTTGCCCCTGCATTCCGCTTGTAGCATCGGCAATTGTAAACACATCCGGCACTGCCTTAACCAGTTTTGGAAGTGTTTCATCTACACCATCAAAATACATTCTCCTTTGCGTTTTTTCATCAACAAGCCTGGACAGATTTTCAACTGCGCCAGAAATGCCTAGCTGGAAGTTTGTTTTCATTACCGGAGCATTTATGACCTTTCTCCTAAGCGCTTCTTTAAATATATTAAATTTGTAGCCGTCAAACTCAATTTCCTCAAAAGGCCCTTTTGAGATGTCCACAAAACCTACTCCATGCTTCTTGCATACCTCCAAGATTCCTGACTTAGAGGCGGCATCAGCTGAATCAGAGCTAATCAATGCCTGCTCTGCCATTATAATATTCTCTTTTTTGATTCCATACTCAAACAATATATAAAGTAATGCGCTAAGAAAATCAGGATTTGTGTTTATTGCCTGATAAGGATATGCTGCAGCAATTACACTTGGCTTGACTAATATTTTATCTTCTTTATGAAATTCAATCTTATCCAGAAGCCAAAGAGATTCCTTTATAGATTCATAAATATCATACTTTGTCTTTACAACTGCAACAGCATTTTCTGTTTTAGCTTTTTCCTCTATAAAGTCATCCCCTATTTTATAATCATCCATTGTTTTTCTTGGCATCCTATTGCCGTTTTCATCCTGCAAAAGAAGAATGTTGTAAGGCACAATCGGATGCATAGGGGAAGGAATAGTGACTTTTGTTATGCCAATCACTTTTATCTTGCTGCCCTTCTGCTTTGTAGTGTTGCCCTTGCAATATACGCACTTTTCAAGAGGATAAATCCATTTTTTATTGCACTTCTCACAAACCCACCTTATTATCATTGAGCCACCTTTTTCAAAATATGAACGCTTATTGTGCTTCCTGCTCCTCCAATGTTCTGGGCTAAAGCGTAATTTACATTGCTCACTTGCCTTTCACCAGCCTGTTTTCGCATCTGCTTTGCAAGCTCGTAAATTTGTGCGATTCCAGTTGCGCTTATTGGATGCCCTTTTGCCTTCAAGCCGCCGCTTGTGTTGACAGGAAGCTTGCCATTTAAATTAACTGTGCCCTTCCTTATCAAATGCTTGCCCTCACCTTTTTTACAAAAACCCAAGTCATCATAAGAAATTAGTTCTACTGGGGTGAAGGCGTCGTGAAGTTCGGCAACATCTATTTCTTGAGGAGTAATCCTTGCCTGCCTATACGCTTCCTCAGCAGCCAGCTTAGTGGCTTGCCATGAAGTCATATCCTCACTTTCAAAAGCAGAAAGCCTGTCGACAAACAGGCTTGAGCCGGCTATCTCTATATCAGTCTTGTCTTTTGTAAGGATAGCTGCTGCAGCACCATTGACAGATAAACTGCAGTCAAAAAGCCTTAAAGGAGAGGCGACTAGGCTTTAGGATTCATGTAAGCATTCTGGTGGTTCTTGTAGGCAACCAAAGCGAAATCATCTGTTGTAGCGCCATACCTGAGCATGTACTGCTGCGCAACAAGCGCATTTTGCGCCGGGAAAATCAAGCCTTCGGATTGCTCATAAATTCTTTCCCCAGCCATTAAAATTTCATCGGTAACCATAGATGTATTGTTTGATAATAACCTTTCAGCACCAACAACAAGCACATTGTTATAATCAAGATTATTTGCTGTCCACAAAGCTGAGCCGCCGCTGCCGCAAACAGCAGATGAAGTGATTATAGGAATTTTCTTTTTGAATAGGCTGCTTAATATGGATGAGAAACCCCTTTGCCTTTCGCCATTTATTGTTGTGTCAACAACAGTAGACACTATTGCATCCACATCATCAATCTTAAAATCAGCGTCTTCCAAAGCTTCCATCGTAGCTTCATAGACTAACTCCTGGCTTGTGCCTGTCTGTGCTCCAAACTTGGTCATGCCAACTCCTTTAATATACATTAGAACCTCCTTAATTACCTAGAATATTTGGCCCTGAAGTCTGCTTTGTTGACAACAGCTACCATTAAAAGTGCTTCTGCCACTAAAGCATCTTTGACAAATGCCTTGCCTTGAAGAATTGCGCCCCTTTCATCTTGTGCTATCAGATCCATCTCAAACCTTATCTGATCATGCGGGAATACAGGAGCCATAAACTTGACTTCCTTAAGTTTGTATGCTAACACATCTTTTTCTTCGTGGTTTGGAATGTTGCTTCTTACAAGCAGAGTGGCAGCCTGCCCCATACCTTCAACAGTCAAAGCTCCAGGCATTATTGGAAATCCAACAAAATGCCCTTTGAAAAAATCCTCTTTACCGCTCAGGCTTTTTATTGCTACAATCCTGTTGCTGCTTAAGCTTGTTACTTTATCTATGAATAAGAAAGGCACATCATAAGGTATAATCTTCTTAATACCTTCTGCGTCTATTTCTCCCTTATCATTTTTGATGACATTGATCTGGCTCATGTTTAGCTGCCATTCTAGTTTTTAATTTATTTAAATACCTTTCTATTGTCCTATTTTTTGATATATCTTTTATAAAATATAAATTCTATTATATATATTTATTTTAAAGGGGTACAAAATCTTTATATAAAGTAATACAGTCTTATAGTGTATGGCAACTAAAAGCAGAATAGCTAAGCTTGAGCTTCACATAAAACAGAAATTAATGGCAGACACATTAAATATTGCCCTTAAGCCATTTGAAAGGGCATACGTTTTTTTAAAGAAATCAACCCTCAAAACAAAAGAAACTTTTCCAGCTTTTTATAGATATTTTGAAGCACTGGTTAAGCAGCATATAACCACACCAAGCAAAGGCTTTTTCAAGTCCTCAAGAATAGACAATGTTAGCAGCTTTATAACCGCAAATGTAGTAAAGAGGCTGCCGCACGTTGACGAATCACAAGTTGAAGAGATATTACATAATCCCTCCAACAAATCTTTCTTAGAAATACTGACAAAAGGATTTGGCATAAACAGGGAAAAAGAGAGAACGTACACAGTTCTTGGCAACGGAAGTTTCAAGAAGATACTTATTGCCAACAGGGGAGAGATAGCGCTTAGGATAATAAGGGCATGCAGGGAACTAGGAATAGAAAGCACGGTCATATATTCTGATGAGGAGAAAGACAGCTTAGCTGTAAAATTTGCTGACAAATCATATAACATCGGCAAATCAAAGAATTACCTTAATATTAAAAAAATGGTAAATATAGCCAAACAAACAGGCTGCGACGCCGTTCATCCTGGCTATGGTTTTCTTTCAGAGAACCCCAGATTTGCCAAATTATGCGAACGGAAAGGAATAAAGTTTATAGGGCCTTCTTCCAAGATGATAAAACAGCTTGGGGACAAAGTTGAAGCGAAAAACGCAATGACAAAAGCAGGCATTCCGGTGCTTGAAGGGATAAAAGAGAGCTTGAGAAGCAGCAAGCACGCTTTATTGGTGGCAAGAAGAATCGGGCTGCCTGTGATTCTGAAAGCATCTGCAGGCGGCGGCGGCAAGGGAATGAGGATAGTTCACAAGGAAGAGGAAATCTTTGAGGCTTACGAGAGTGCCAAGAAAGAAGCATTGAATGCTTTTGGTGATGAATCACTATACATTGAAAAGTACCTTGAAGAGCCCAGGCATATAGAGTTCCAAATACTTGTTGACAAATACGGCAATGTTATCCATTTAGGCGAGAGAGACTGCAGCATTCAAAGACGACACCAGAAATTAATAGAAGAATCTCCAAGCCCTGCACTTAGCAATGAACTAAGGCAAACAATGGGAAATGCAGCTGTAAATGCAGTAAGGGCAATTGGTTATGAAGGGGCGGGCACTATAGAATTTTTACTGGACAAGAGCAAGAATTTTTATTTTATTGAGATGAACACAAGGATACAGGTCGAGCACGGCGTAACTGAGGTGGTAACAAATGTAGATTTAGTCAAAGAGCAGATAAAGCTTGCGAGCGGCGCCAAACTTGCATATAATCAGGAAAATATCAAGATTGAAGGGCATGCAATAGAATGCAGAATTAACGCAGAAGACCCTTCCAAAGATTTTTCACCTTCCCCTGGAACAATAGTTAGCTACCTGCCGCCTGGAGGACCTGGCATAAGGATAAGCAGCTCCTGCCACTCAGGATGCAAAATACTGCCGCAGTTTGATTCATTAATAGCACTTTTAATTTGTCATGGAAGCACGAGGCAAGAGGCAATAGCGAGGATGAAAAGAGCGCTGCAGGAATTCATAATTGAAGGAGTAAAGACAACAATACCTTTCCATCAATCTGTGCTTAGCAAAAGGCAGTTTTTAAGAGGCAATGTAACAACCTCTTTCATAGAAAACAACAAAATTATGGAAGAACTTAAAGGCATGAAGCCAAAAAAGGAAACTCTGCCAAAAGACAAGAGGGTTTTGATAATTACAACGGCAGTTTCCCAGTATTTGGCAAAGAAGCAGCAAATAAACAGCAAATCTAAAGTAAATCCTTGGGTAATGGCTGCAAGACAGGAAGCCATGAATGAAGGCAGTTTAGAGGAATGAGGTTTAATAATTCTGACTTAATAAAATATAAAATGCATTACAAAATCTGCCATTTTAAATCATTAACTTCCACGCAAGACAAAGCTAAAGACTTTGCCGAAAAGGGCTTAAGTGACATAGTGGTTGTTGCTGATACCCAAACAAAAGGAAGAGGGCGCTTCAGGAGAAAATGGTACTCCGATAGAGGTGGCTTATGGATGTCCATTCTACTGAAGCCAAACAATATAATAAATTTGCAATATCTGACCTTTGCGGCTGCTATTGCTGCACTCGAGTCAATTAAAAAATTAACAAACATCAAAACAAGCATAAAATGGCCCAATGACCTTCATTACAAGGGCAAAAAATTATGCGGAATTCTCACAGAGGGGGTTTTTGGAAAAGAAAATTATGTTATGGTGGGCATTGGACTTAATATCAACCAGAGCAGCTTTCCTGATAAAATAAAAAATACAACAACTTCATTAAGAACTATAAAGAAAAATACATTAGATATTGAAAAATTAACAAGAAAACTTAATGAAGAGTTTTTTAATTTATACAAAAATTATTATAATAAAAATAGATTTGCAAGCATATTGAAAATATGGAAAAAGAATTGCGACACAATAAATAAAAACGCAACAATAACCACAAAGACCAAAAAACTTCAAGGAAAAGTTATAGGAATAGATAAAGACGGCAATTTGCTGTTAAAAATGAAAAACGACAAAATAGTAAGAATAATGGAAGGCGACGTAAAGGTTAGATATCAGTCATGACCTTTGTAAAGTATTTCCGCAATATTTAAAAAAAGCTGCCCTTACCTATGTAGAATGGCTATTCTAAGCAACATACCAATGCTCAAAAAATTAGTTGATATAGGATACGCTATGCTTATAGTCATCATTTTAAGCGCTTTAGTGGGTTTAATTTTGGCATTTCCGGTTATGTGGTTATGGAACTTTGTTTTTGGCAATTTATACAGCATAAATGTATTCCAAGCATGGGCTTTGAATGTATTGGCCGGGATATTGTTTGGAAAACCAGGTGAGAAAAAATGAGCACGGTACACGAAATGAAATATAAAACCTTGTATGAGATTTTATACAAGCAAAGAACAATTTTTCTTGACATATTTATAATATCAATGAGTGTTGTTTTCATGGCGGCAATGGCAAATTTGCAAATCCCGCTCTGGCCAGTACCTATAACAATGCAGACTTTTGGGATATTTACAGTTGCCTTTTTTTTTGGCTCAAGAAAAGGGTTAATATCTATTGCCGCTTATGTGCTCGCAGGCATTCTTGGATTCGGAGTTTTTGCAGGATATTCTTCAGGAATAAAAGTGATTTTTGGTGCTACTGGCGGCTACATAATCGGATTTCTGTTTATGGCGTTTTTTGTAGGATGGATGATTGAAAAAGGATATGGCAGAACAAGAAAAAGCATACTTCTTTGCATGCTTGCAGGAGAGCTCGTACTGTATGCATTCGGTTTAATAGGATTATATGTTTGGCTTGGAGAGAAAGCAACAATATTGACCACTTTGAAATATGGGTTTTTTCCATTTATACCCGGAGACACTCTTAAAGCCTTTATGGCAACCGCTTTATTCCCCTATTTATGGCAGGGAGCAGAAAAATTAGCAAAAAGGTAATTATTCCAGTATAGCCAAAACATCCCCTTTATTCACATTGTCATCTTTCTTGACTTTGATTTCCTTTAAGACACCTTCTCGAGGAGATGTGATGTCATTCTCCATTTTCATTGCCATCAAAGTGAACAGGCTTTGCCCTTGCTTTACGCTGGAGCCTTGCTTTGCCTTCACGTCATAAATAATCCCTGGCAAAGGGGCTGTAATCTCTAACTCGCCATCTTGTATTAATCTGCTTTTATGCAGCCTTTCTATTGCTGACAGCTCAACATCCTTCTTGGTTTCAACCTCATAAACATCGCTGCCGCAGTGAACCAGCATCCTCCCTTCCTCTGTTTCCTCTACAAAAACCTTATACTCTTTGCCATCAACTTTGACTACTAGCTCTTCCATTTCCTATAATGGCATATTGCCGTGCTTTTTGACGGGCTTCTTCTCCCTTTTGGATATCAGCATTTCAAGGCATTTAATCAGGTAAATCCTTGTATCCTTAGGATCAATTACAATATCAACCTTGCCAAGCTTTGCAGCAACATATGGATTAAGATATTTTTCCATGTAGCCTTCAACCAAGCTAGCCTTTGCTTTGGGATTTTTAATTATCTCGTCTCTATTGATAATGTTTACAGCCTGCTCGGCTCCCATGACAGCAATTTCAGCACCTGGCCATGCTATAACTTTGTCAAAACCCATGTCTCTTGAAACCAAAGCGATATAAGCTCCGCCATACGCTTTTCTCAGAACAAGAGATATTTTCGGCACAGTTGCTTCAGAATAGGCATAAAGGATTTTCGCGCCGTGCCTTATAATTCCATCATGCTCCTGGCTAGTGCCGGGCAAATATCCGGTCACATCTACGAGGTTAATCAACGGTATGTTAAAGCAGTCACAAAATCTTACAAACCTTGAGATCTTACCGGAAGAATTAATGTCCAGGCAGCCTGCCAGAACTTTCGGCTGGTTTGCCACAATTCCAATGGAATTTCCATTGAGCCTTGCAAATCCCACCACAACATTTGCGGCATAATTCGCATGAACTTCAAAAAAAGATTTTTTGTCAAAAACTTCTGCTATAACTTCCTTTATATCATATGTCTTTTTCGGATCTTCTGGGACAACAGCTTCAAGCCTTTTTGTCTCTCTCGCTGGATTGTCAGAGGCATGATATGGCGGAGTTTCAAGATTATTTTGCGGGAGGTAGTTTAACAAAACATTGATCATGTCAAGACACTCTTTTTCGTTGTCCGCAATAAAATGCGCCACCCCGCTTTTTTCTCCATGGGAATCAGCCCCTCCAAGCTTTTCAAAATCAATCTCCTCGCCAGTTACTGTCTTTATGACGTCTGGGCCTGTGATAAACATATAGCTTGTTTTCCTGACCATAAGTATAAAATCTGTCAAAGCTGGAGAATAAACAGCAATGCCTGCGCATGGTCCAAGTATTGCAGATATCTGGGGGACTATTCCAGATGACAAGGTATTCAGCTGAAATATTTTTCCGCCGCTGTCTAATGCAGATACGCCTTCCTGTATTCTTGCGCCTCCTGAATCAAGCAATCCTATACAGGGACATCCAGACTTTAAAGCAAGCTCCATAACATGCGCTATTTTTTTGTTGTGCATCTCTCCCATTGAGCCGCCCATGAAAGAAAAATCCTGCGCGTAAACATAAACTGGCTTTTTATTTATAGTGCCGTGCCCTATTAAAACTCCATCACCTGCTCTTTTCTTGCCTTCAAGTTCCTTACTTTGCAGTTCCGCAAAAGCCTGCAGCTCAACAAAAGAATCGGTGTCCAGCAAATATTTTAAGCGCTCCCTTGCAGTCAGCTTTCCCTTTTTATGCTGAAGCGCGGCAGCATTCTTATCATTATTAATCTTTTTGCTCCTGTCAAGAAACCCCCTAATCGTGTTACCCCCCATAAACTAAGATTATTCACAGCTGTTTAAAAAGGTTTTTGCGTATGTTTTCAAAAGAATCTGAAACCTTTACTCTCTTTAGTCCCTATAATGCCTCCTTCTACAATCTTAAACAAAAGTTCTTTTTCTGGCTGGATTGACCTATGTTTCTTTAATATAAGTCTACGATTGCCATTTGGAGTTACCTGAAGCTCTATTAGACATTTGCTTCCATACTTCAAGATGTCCCCCCCAACAATATTCACCTTATTCTTGTCATCAAAATCTGCATATACCTGGTTGGTTATAAGCACAGGTATGTTTTTTTTCCTTGCTATCTCAGTGAGGTAGGCTATCTGCTTTCCAAGCTCTCTGTTTACTTCCTGCACTTCTTCGCTTTTGCCTAGCTCCAACCTATAAAGCATGGCTATTGTATCAACAACTATAAGCCCAATCTTGTCATTTACCATGTCTTTCAGCTTTTCAAAGGATTTTTTTTGCTCTGCAAAACTGGTAGGCTTTAAAAAAATCATACTGTCGAGAATTTTTCTGTAATCCTGGCTTATGTGAGATGCTATCTGCCTTAGCCTTTCAAGGGAAAATCCACCTTCGCTGTCAACATAAATAACCTTCTTCCCCGACTTTGCCACATTTATGGAGCACAGCAAACAAAGAACAGTCTTGCCAGAGCCTGCTGGCCCGTAGATAGTCGTAATTACGTCTTTTTCGTAGCCACCGTCAAGCATGATATCTAATATTCTGCTGCCAGTAGGTATTCTGTTGTCTAACGACCCCATATGGGTCAGTGCTATTGACAATATTATAAAATTTGTGGAAAGATATTAATATCTCATTAAAATCACACAATACATGAAAAAATCAAAATCTATTGCAATAGCATCATTTGCCTTTGGAATGACTTTCTGGATACCTCTTCTTAATCTCATATTCGGTCTGTTTGCAGTCATATTTGGTTTTAAGGCGCTGTCAAACATCAAAAAAAACCCGGAAGATTACAGCGGCAAATGGTTTGCCATTACAGGCATCGCGCTTGGCGCTATTGTTTATATTGGATATGCCACTGGTTTAGGAATTTGCTTTAGCGGCTATAAGGGGATATGTGAATCCATGGGGATAACCTTCTTAAGCTAGCATTTCAATAGGGGATCTTGAATGTCCTAAAAAATTGCAATGTAATTTTTGGGAATGTCGAAAATGTGGAAAATAACGGATTTTCAAAGTTCTCAATAGAAATATTTAAAAAACTGCCATACTAATTACAAAAATATACATATAATACAATATAAACACCATGAAAGACCTTATAATGCTATTGTCCAGCGTGCTTTTCGGGATAGTTTTTTCATTCCTAGTCATCATATTTGGATTATTTGTTATCTCGAAATTCTTGAAAAAGCAGGAAAAGCCATTCAAGCCCAACATAAGCATAGTGATACCGGCGTATAACGAGGAAAAAAACATACAAGAGTGCCTGGATTCTATATCTAACTCAAACTATCCTCTATCCAAAATCAAGGTGATTGTTGTTGATGATGGCTCTACGGACAGCACAATAAAAATCCTAAAGAAAAATAAAAATCTGAAAATTTTGAGGCAGAATCACCTTGGCAAAGTGGAGGCTTTGAACTACGGCGCATCGAAAGCCTCTAACGAGTTTATTGTGACTATAGATGCTGATACAATACTGGACAAAAACTGCATAAGAGAACTTCTAATCCCTTTTGCAGACAGCAGCATTGGAGCAACCACTGGCAACAATAACGTAAGAAATAAGAAATCAATTCTGGGAACTTTCCAAAACGTGGAATACCATTTAAGCAACGTGATTAGAAACAGCTTCTCAAGCGTTTTCAACAGCGGCGCGTGGATATCAGGGTCTTTGGCGTGCTACAGAAAAAAGGCATTAAAAAAAATCAGATATTTCAAGAAAGACACCATGGCAGAAGACATTGATGTGGCCTTGGAGATGAAAAAAGAAGGCTATACAACAATCACAGCGCCAAAAGCAATAGGCCATACTATTGTGCCTGTGAAGTTTAAGGATTTGTACAGGCAGCGTGTCAGGTGGTGGATAGGAACTTTGCAGGCCATATTCAAAAATAGGAGTCTTTTTTCAATAAAGTCGCCTGTGCCTATCTTATTCTTGTACATCACCCATTTTTGGTGGACTTTCTTTGCATTCATATCTTTGCCAATCATAGCTTACCAGATCTATTATTGGATGCCTTACAACACCCAGACATTGTTAAGCTCCACAAGCTATTTTTTTAGGTGGTTCAGCCTGATGGGCCCTGTATATGTGCTTTACAAAATACCGGACTATGGTATATCTTTATACAGCATTTTTGGAGTTTTGTCAGGCATAATGACGAGCATATTGACTGTAGCAGGGCTGCGAATGTTCAATGACAGAGCTAATACCAAGAATTTGTTTGCCATATTTTTTTACTTCCCATATACAATAGTTTTAAATATAATAATCTTAATCAGCCTATTGAAGCACAGGTTTTGGGAAAAAAGCTTTTATATAAAGTAAATAACATGAGCGCGATTAATATACTTCATCAATTTTTTGTTTGGTATGTTGGATTGGTAAGCACTTTTTTTATAAAGTATAATGCTATTGGACGCAGCATACTAAACTTTCTTCATGCAGTATTTGATAATATGTTTAACACGCTTCTGTTCATAGCAGTTCTAATCTCAGTTTTTTATTACATAGTGTCTATTTACGCGGTATTCAAGAAAAAAAAAGAAAGGAATCAGCAGAATGAGAGCATTTCAGGAGATAAGCTGCCCTTTGTGACAGTGCAAATTCCAACCTTTAATGAATTGGCCGCAATAAGGTGCGCGAAAAGCTGCCTGAATTTTGATTACCCAAAAGACAAGTATGAAATACTAATAGGCGATGACAGCAACATTCCAGAAGTGTCAGAAAAGTTAAAGGAGTTTGCAGGCGAGCAGAACTCAATCAAGATATTAAAAAGAAAAAACAATGAAGGCTACAAGCCCGGCAATCTGAACAACATGCTGAAGCATTCCAAAGGGGAAATACTTGTCATATTTGATTCAGATTTTGTCCCAGATGCTGATTTCTTATCAAGAATAGTAAGGCCTTTCATTAAGGACAAAAATATTGCTGGGGTGCAGGCAAGATGGAAGCTAATCAACTCCAACCAAAATTTAATATCTGTTTTAGGGGCAACTATAGTATCAACATGCCACCATATAACAATACCCTTTATGTACAACCGGAGGAAAATTGCCTTTTTATGCGGCTCTGCAGAGGCTGTAAGAAAGGACGTGCTGATTGAATTGGGAGCATGGGAAAACGGCAATCTGACAGAAGACATAGAGTTTTCGTTGAGGCTTCTTGAAAAAGGCTATAAAATAGAGTACCTCCATGATTTGGAATGTGACAGCGAAGTGCCATTTACGCTGAAAGACCTGTACAGGCAGCAGATGAGGTGGGCTTATGGCGTTGCTTATTCCTGGAAGAAGCACTTCTTTGATTTGCTTAGGAGCAAACACCTCAACACAATTGACAGGATTTATATGGCTGGCATTTTTTGCAGCGGATATTTATTATCAGTCATTCTGGCAGGGCTTTTCATAACAGGGACATTAAGCTTTATCACACATGCTCCTGCACCAGTTGAATGGGGCAAGTTTTTTTATGAATTGACAAGAAACATCATCTTAACAAGCGGCCTGATTTTTGCAAGTTTTGTTGCATTGTCAAAGGCCAATAAGGCGAGATTGAGCCTGCCTATGATAGCGTCTTCGTTCAGCTATGGTTTGGTGGTCACTTATTATGTAAATGTTGGAATTTTCAAAGCATTGGCAGAAACGCCTATGGAATGGTACATGCTGAATAAGCAAGGCAATAAATCAATTAGCTGATTTCTTCAATCCGAAAGTATTATTTAATCGATTCATTTTGTTATGCAAAATGAAGTTGTATAGGCATAAGTTAATAATTGTAATTATTGCGGCATTCTTGTGCGTTAAGTTCTTTACTATCGGCATTTACAGCCAAGTATGGTGGGATTCTTCTGTATACATAGGCATGGGAAAATACATTTTCTCACTCGGCAATTCAGGTTTTTGGGAAGATTCAAGGCCGATTGTCTGGCCATTGATGTTAGGCTTATTATGGAAAATAGGCTTGAGCCAGATTTTATTCGGCAGGATTCTTGAGATAATATTCGGAAGCTTATGCATTTTGCTGACGTATTCAATAGGAAATAAATTATTCAATAGAAAAACAGCTTTATTGTCTTCTTTATTCTTAGCATTTTCCCCAACATTTTTTTTCTTTAACGGGATTATGCTGACAGAAATTGTATCCACATTTTTCTCTTTAGCGGCAATCTACCTTTTTATAGAGAAAAAGTATTTTGTTTCTGGATTTTTTTTTGGAATAGCATTCATGACCAGATACTTGCAGTTGATTGTATTTGCAGCAGCGATAATAACAATTCTGGCGCAATTTAGCAGGAAAAGAATAAAAAACAACGCGGATTTATTTACAGGCTTTATTGTCGCAACAGCGCCTTTCTTAATCGTAAATCAGATATTGTATGGCAATGCCATGCATCCCTTCTTGCAGCAAACATTCCTGACAAATAACAGCGGATGGTTCAATCACCCTTCCTTAACTTACTATTTTGTTGAATTATTTAAGGAAAATATCTTATATTTGTCATTGATTTTCGGAATATTCTTACTGCTTAAAAAGCTTCATTCAAATAAAAAATTAATACTGATATCCTTCATTATCTTTTTTGTATTTTTTAATTCTATAAAGCAAAAAGAAATGAGATTCTTGATTGTTTTATTGCCTTATATGTACTTATTGATGTCGCATGCAATTGCGCATATCCTTGATAATACTAAGAATAATGTCATCAAAGAATCTATAATAACGCTTATCATCTTATCCCTTAGTTTTTCAATTTTGAACATAATAACCTACTATAAGGATGAATATGGCAAGAATAACCAGTACTACAGTCTCCAGAATAAACTTCATGAATACTATGCTAAAGGCGAAATCTGGGTTTCAAGCCCGAGTATACCTGTTTTTAGCGACAAAAAGATAGACCAATTGATGTACTACCCAGTTTTTAATGAAAAAAAGAAGAAAGAATTGATTGATGAATCCAAAAAAGCGGTTTTTATACTAATGGATTCTTGCGATTTGGCATGCAAGCCAAACGATGTTAAGTGCGAGAATGATAAAGAAGAATTGCTGGCATTCTTGAAACAAAAATTCAGAATAAAATACGCATCAGCTGCAGATGGGTGCCGGCAGTATGTATTTGAAAAATAAAATAAGATCATTAAAATTATTTCTTTATATTTATGAAATCCCCCAGAGTAAAACCGATTTCCTTGCCCATCTTCACAGGCTCATGTTTCTCTTCGTGCTCTTCAACAAGCTTTACGCCCAGAAACCTCTCCAGTTTTTTCGCCAAATTCAGCGGCGGCTCAAATGAACCAGTCTCTATGTGATGGATAGTTGATTCCTTTTCATTGATTTTCGAGGCAAAATCCTTTTGGGTCAATCCCATTGCCTCGCGCCTTTTCTTTATTAAGTCCGAATAGCCTTCTACAAGCAGCTCGATTTTCTCTTCATTATCCTGCAGAGTTTTCTTCCTTATTAATTTAGCCTGCTCTTTTACACTTGGCCTTTTTACATGAGCTATTACTTTTCCGAATTTGCTGCAGTCATTGCAGACTTCAAGCTCAACACCTTCTATTATTGCCCTGTTTAAATTTTCATTAGCTTTCCCGCACAGATCGCAGTTAATCTTTATCACCGATTATTGTTACAATTATTTTTCTGTCTGTTCTTGGTCCGTCTAGCTCACAAAAAATCAATGCCTGCCACCTGCCTAGTTGTAATTCGCTGTTTTTTATAGGTATCGTTTCTTGAGGGCTTAAGATTGCAGATTTTATATGGGCATCGGCGTTTCCATCTACTCGGTCATGGCGCCAAATGCCGGCAGGTATCAACTTATCCATAGCATCCAATAAATCCAGACAAATATCGGGGTCATAGTTCTCATTTATAATAATTGCCGCAGTCGCATGTGCTGTGAACACATTGCACAATCCTTTCTTTGTTTTAGATTTTTTGATTATAGAGTTGACTTTTTCTGTTATGTCTATAAGCTCCTGCCTCTTTTTTGTTGATAAGTAAAATTCCTCTTGCATAAGGCAAAGCATGTAGGTCAGAATATTTAAATATAGTGCAGATTTTCTATAAATATGAAAGTAATCGCGGTCACTGGCGTGCCAGGCACAGGAAAAACTGCTTTATCCAAGAGATTAGCCAAGGAACTGGGATTTTATTATTTTGACGTAAATGAATTTATTGATAAAAATAAGTTATATGGCGCTTTTGATAAAAAAAGAAAAACAAAAATTGTTGATATTAAGAAATTGAATAAAAAATTAATTGAGGTCATTGATTTTTTAAAAAATTATAAGAATATTGAAAATGCCCCAATGTCAAAGGCAAGAAGCACTAAAACAATCACCAAAGAATACATTATAAAAAACATTTACAACAAATCAAATAAAAAAATAAAAGGAATAATAATTGACTCACACCTTTCCCACTATCTTCCGAGAAGATATATAGACCTTTGTATAGTAACCAAATGCAGTATAGAAATACTAAATAAGCGCCTAAAGAAGAAAAAATTCCATAAAAACAAGATAAAAGAAAACCTGCAGGCTGAAATTTTTGATATATGCTATACTGAGGCGGTTGCGAGAAAACATAAAGTTATTGTTGCTTACACCACAAAAGGTTTTAATACAGGCAGAATTGCCAAGCAATTGGGTGGTTGAATGCTGTCCAACAGGGTAAAAAATATCGCGCCAAGCGCTACATTTGCAATTGAGGCAAAGACAAAGCAGCTGAGAAGCGAAGGCAAAGATATTGTCAATTTTGGCTTGGGAGAGCCCGATTTCAATACTCCTGAAAGCATAAAGCAGGCTGCAAAAAAGGCAATCGACAGCAATTTCACAAGGTACACGCCAGTTGGCGGAATTCCAGAGCTGAAAAAAGCGATTGCAGACAAATTTAGGAGAGAAAACAGCATTGATTATGATGTTTCTGAAATCCTTGTGAGCTGCGGCGGAAAGCACTCGCTGTACAACATAGCAATGGTAATCCTGGACAAGGGGGACGAGGCAATCCTGCCTGTTCCATTTTGGGTAAGCTATCAGGAGATTATCAAGCTTGCCGAGGCAAAGCCTGTGTTTTGCAGGACAGACAAAAAGTTCAAGCTGACTGCAGACTTTGTGGAGGAAAAGGTAACTAAAAAAACTAAGCTGCTTATTTTAAACTCCCCAAATAATCCAAGCGGAGCAACAATAGAGCCTGACGAAATAAGGAAAATTGCAGAGCTTGCAATAGAGCATAAATTTTATGTACTATCAGACGAAATTTACGAGCATTTTGTTTATAATGGCAAGCATACAAGCATTGCCTCATTAAATGAGGAAATAAAAAAACTAACTTTTACATGCAATGCAGTTTCCAAGGCGTACGCAATGACAGGCTGGCGCATTGGGTATGTTGCAGGCAGCAAGGACATAATAAAAGCAATGGAAAACCTGCAGAGCAACGCGACAAGCAATCCTTCCAGCATATCGCAATACGCGGCTTTGGAAGCTTTAAATGGCTCACAAGATTCAGTAACTCAGATGGTAAAGGCATTTGACGAGAGAAGAAAATTTATTCATAAAAGGCTGAATGAAATCAAGGGCATTTCATGCATTGAGCCTGAGGGTGCTTTCTATGCATTTCCTGATATAAGCAAGACAAACATGAAGTCAATGGAATTTGCTTCCAGGCTGCTTGACGAGGCATTGGTTGCTGTTGTGCCGGGAATTGCTTTTGGAAGCGACAGCCATGCAAGATTAAGCTACGCAGCATCTATGCACGATATTGAAAAGGGACTCAACAGGATAGAGCAATGGCTGAAAAATAAAATATGAAAAAGCAAATTTCAAGCTTGGAAATGCATTTTCTGGTGAACGAGCTTGGCAGCCTTAAAGATTCCAGGATAGACAAGATTTACCATCCTGAAAGCAATTTGATAGTGTTTAGCCTGTATAAAACAAACATAGGCAAGAAGCTGCTGTGTGTTGATGTAGGGAAAGCCGTTTTTTTGGGAGAAAAGGAAGGCTATGGAGAACTCCTCGGTTTTGGGCAGCTTCTGAGGAAGCATCTGGACGGGCTGTTTCTGGTTGGCGTATCTCAATTAAAGCCTGAAAGGATTTTGAAATTGTCTTTTGAGTCGAAAGAAAGCAGGAAATCCCTTTGCATAGAATTCTTCGGAAAAGGGAATGCAATTCTGTGCGACGAGCATAATGTGATAATAAACGCGCTTGAGCGCCACGAGTTCAGGGAAAGGTCAGTAAAGCCAAGGCTGAAATACGTCTATCCGGTTATGAATTATAATCTATTTGATATTGATAAAAAACAATTGGAAAATATGTTTAAAAATTCAAAAAAAGAAAGCATCGTTGTGAGCTTGGCAACAGAGCTTGGCTTAGGTGGAGTTTATTCTGAGGAAATTTGCTTGTTGTCAAAAATCGATAAGTCACTAAATCCCCAAAACATTAACGAAAAGCAAATACAATCAATATCAGATTCAATTAAAAAAATCATTGACAAAAAAATAAATGCTGAAGTGATTTTTGACGAGAACAATGCGGTTATTGACGCAACCCCGTTTGAACTGCAGTTCTACCAGAAAAATAAAAAGCAGAAATTTGATACTTTTAACGAGGCGCTTCAATTTTTTTACTCTCATTTCAGGGAAGAGAAGGAAACTGCCTTTGACAGGAAGCTGAAGGAGCTGCAAAGAATCATAGAGCGGCAGAATGCAACAATAGAATCGCTTAAAACCGAGGAAAAAGAGCTTCGGGAGAAAGGAGAGATGATTTACCATAAGTATGCCTTGATAAAGGAAATATTGGACGAAATCACCAAAGCAAGCAAAAAATATTCATGGAAGGAGATAAAGGAAAAGCTCAAGGGCCACAAGATAATCAAGGAGCTGAACGAGAAAGAGAGGAAGATTGTGGTTGAGATTGAGTAAAAATTTACATATCGTACAACTTTAGTCGAAAGGGCGAAGCCAGTCTTTTTTGTTACCTGTAATCTAGAGGGGTGCTGTAGTTTTCTATGGCCTTAAGTCAACATAAAGTATTCAGTATAGCTGTTAATATAATTATTTTTTCTTCGCTATTGTTATGTTTAGAGAATTTTTTCTCCTTATGAAATATATAAGCAAGATAAAGCCGCCAATAATTGATGTACCGGAGTGAACCCCATTAAGTTTACGGTAAGTTAAGAGACTTTTTATTTAAAACCTCCGCTTCAAATTCTGCTGGCGGCACATATCCAATGCTGGAATGAAGCCGCTTCTCATTATACACCAAATTAATAAAATGCTTGATGTTGGCGTATGCTTCCTCAAATGTTCCATACTCGTTGATATACACCTCCTCGACTTTGAGAGTTTTGATAAAACTCTCCGCAAACGCATTATCGTATGCGTTTCCTTTTCCACTCATGCTAATCACAATTCCAAATTCCTTGAGCCTGTCAATATAAGCTTGAGAGGCGTATTGCACGCCTCTGTCAGAGTGATGAATTAACTCATAGAATCCAAGATGCTGCCTTGAGGCAATTGCCATATCCAGCGCATCAAGGGTTAGCTGTGCATCAATGTTTTTCCCAAGACACCAGCCAATACATTTCCTGCTGAAGATGTCCAGTATGGCTGCAAGATACGCAAAACCAAGGGGAAGGTAGATGTAAGTGATGTCCGACACCCAGAGATGATTAAGTTTTGCCACAACCAAATCTTTGGCAAGATTTGGATAAACTTTCAGTCCATGACCGGACTGGGTTGTTACTGGCATGAATTTCTTTCTCCTGACGAGGAGATTATTCTCTTTCATTATGCGGTGCACTCTTTTGTGGTTGACCTGCTCGCCCTGGTGATGCAGCGCTTTAGTTACTCTTCGATATCCATACTTCGGAAAAAGGAGAACAAAAACAAAGTCGCAGCGGGAGTCTCCCGCTTCCAGTATTGGATGAAAGAACAAAAATCTCACAACTCAGTTCTGCTCATTGTTTACGTTGCCGAGGATGAGCAGAACAGGAAATATCTACTTGCTTCCAATATAAATGATAAAACCAACAAGGGGCTTCTTAATATGTACCTCAATCGCCGGGATATCGAGAATATATTCAAGGATGCAGATCGTGTTGAGCTGCCCACGAGCAGCTGCAACCCAAGTATGCGGTTTTTCTGCGTCGTGCTCTCATTCTTCCTCTTTACCCTTTGGCAACTCCAAACATTCATGTCGAGTGTTTTTTGGAGCTTGCGTACATTCGTGAAGCTGATTGTAATGGCACTCTGCCAACACCTCAAATGTATTCTTAATTCCGTCGGTGAATTACTTTTTCACCCTCCATAGAGTTCTGCAAAGCAATCCCTCATTGGTGTAATTTTTGCGTTGAATTCTGATGCAAGTCAACGCTTCTTGCAGCAAAAAATAAATGACAAGCAGTTCCGTTCAGCCTATAAGCATAACTTTAGACTTATATCAGGGGTTACTTCTGGGAAATCTGTTCACTCAAAACTTTTTTAAACAAACCTGATTAAATTTTTTATATGAGGGGTCTTGCTATAACATCAAGAGGTATAGAGGATACGGCAGCTATTGAGATCAAGGAGTTGGTCGGAGCCAACTGCAAAACCGGGGAGGGCTGTGTTATTTTTGATTTCAAGTCTCTCAGGAACTTGTGTATATTATGCTACAAGTGCCAGTCTGCTGACAGGATTCTATACTTGATTGGGGATTTTGAATTTGGGGACTTCTTTGACGGAATGAAAAAATTTATCAGCGGACTGAAGCTTGACAAATGGATTGGTGAAAGCAAAAAATTCAAAGTTGAATGCCAAAGGGAAGGCGTGCATGATTTTAACAGCGTCGAAGTGGAATCAAGAACTGCTGAATTTATTCTGAATGCGCTAAAAAATAAGAAAGCCGATATGAAGGATTACGAAATTATCTTCTTTGTTTATATCATGAACAGCAAGTGCTATTTAGGGGTTGATTTTGCCGGATTCGAGCTTAATAAGAGAAGCTATAAGATTTTCATGCACCCAAATTCATTGAGGGGGACAATTGCATACGCATTAATAAGGGAAAGTGGCTTCAAGAAAGACGGGACTATGCTCGACCCGTTTTCAAGGGACGGCATTGTAGCCATAGAAGCCGGCTTTTACGCTGCCGATTTTCCTTATAATTACTATAAGAAAGACAAGTTTGCCTTTTTGAAATTAAAGATGGGGATTGACTTTGAAAAATTTTTCGGCAGTTTTGATAAAAAGATAAAAAAGCCCAAGGCAGAAATATACTGCTACGACCACTTGTTCAAGTATGTCGACTACTCCAGAAAAAATGCCAAGATCGCCGGCGTTGATAAGAACATTAACTTCAGCAGGGTGGAGCTTGAATGGCTTGATATAAAGTTCAAAAAAAACAGCATCGACACTATAATCACAAATCCACCTGCCACAAAGAATGCAAACATGGATAAGATATACAACGAGTTTTTTTACCAGAGCGAGTACATATTAAAAGACAACGGATTGATTGCCGTTATCTCCAGAATGCCTGATTTTGTAAAAAAGCATGCTGAAAAGCATAATTTCTCTGTTTCAAAGGAAAAAGACGTTTGGAGCGGGCAGCAGCTACTGAAGATAATTGTATTTAAAAAGAAAAATATATAAAGAGAATATCCAAGTTTTGTTAATAATGGAAAAAAAGAGGCGTACGAGCATTTTTGAGAGGTTGCTCTTGGTGGTGGGATTTTTGGTTCTTATAATAGGCTATTTCTTCATCAACAAAATTTTCATTGCAGAAGGCTACGCCCTGAGCTGGGGCTTTTTGCAGACAGTCTTCATGTGGCTTCTGATGGTCATATTCATAATACTGCTGGCTATCGGCGAGGACATAAAGGAAGGCATTCTGCTTCAGCAGCTTGACGAAATACGTGAGCTTAAGAATACGCTCATAAAGGGGAAAAACAGATAATTTTATATATTCACTTTCTATACTATAAGCAGGCAGGGTTAGTACTTAGCTTCGGTGCTGATGAGCGATTTTCGCTTATGGCATTGAGGAAAGTCCACCCACTGGGCTTTCAGGATTAATCTTGAAGGCTTTAATGCTACTCACGGAAGTGAGCTCTGGAAACAGATGGCAACCACTCAGAAACGAGACCGCTGCATTTAAGTATGATGTCACTGAAGATTTTCGCGAGAGAATCGAGCTGAAGGACTGACGTTAATGCACGCACGGGTGAAACGGTGAGTCCTGGCAGGTGCAAGTCTGTATTAAGACGCTTAGTTTAATGCTAAGACAGGCTATCGTGATGTTATATCACATTCAGGGCCTGACAAAAGGTGGCTTATTCAAGCCCTGCCTTTAATATTTTAGGTTTGTTGTATGAATCTGGCAAATATAATTCAAGAAATTAAAAAACACCCTAATTTGCCAGGTATTGGAATAATGGCTATTGAAGATGCAGAAAAGAGAGGGGAGCCAACTGTCCTCAGTGATCCAAAAAGCATAAAATATTATGGAGCCTTGGTTTATCATGCAGTTGGGGGAATCTCAATTGGGTTATTAACAGGAAATGGCATCGGTTACATACTTTTAGAAACAATCAAAAATTATCAAAAATAGAATGGCACAAGACAGGATTTCAATGCCTTCCGGCATGGGAGGCTTAGTAAGGTATTTTGACGAGTACAAAAGCAAGATTAAGTTCAAGCCCGGGCATATTATTGTTCTGTGTGTTGTTGTTATCGTGGTGATGATATTTCTTTATTCTTACGGCAACAGGCTGCTTGGGATAGGGTGAGTGTATGTTTCCTGGAATGAATCCAAGAGAAATGCAGAAGGCGATGAAAAGGCTTGGTATAAGGCAGGAAGAGATTGACGCCGAGCTTGTCATCATAAAGACAGCCGACAAAGACCTGGTGATTAAGAACCCACAGGTCAGCAGGGTAAACATGATGGGTCAGGAAACTTTTCAAGTTGTCGGCGATATCACGGAAGTTGAAAAAGACGGCGAAGCCGAGATAAACGAAGACGATATGGCGACTGTTATGGAGCAGACAAACTGCACAAAAGAGGAGGCTTTAGACGCCCTTGAGCGCAGCAACGGGAATTTGGCAGAAGCCATACTTAAATTGCAAAACAAATAATTCTGGCATTATGAAGGATTCATTTGACGAGGCGGTTCAGGAATTAAAGAGAGTAGACCATTTGTTTTGGGTAAGCCTGAAGTACACCAGAACAGTTGACGTAATTAGGCATGTAATTGACAGGCTGATAAACTGTATAGGATTCGGACTGGAATCTTTGCTTAAGTATGCCAAGGAAAAAAAGCTTGTAGCAAACATCCCGACAAACGCTGGCTTAAGATGCGACCTGCTCAAAAAAACATTTCCAGACAATTCAGAATTGATGGATTATATTAACTTCTATTCGAGGCTGAGAAAATTAAGCAAGGCAGAATACACAAAAAGAGAAGAGTTCAGAAGGCATGTCACTATGATTGCCACCATAGACAAAGGAGAAATTGTAGAGGTTAGCATAGATTCGCTGAAAGAAGACTATGAGAAAACAAGGAATTTTATAGGCTTTGTAAAGAGAATAATAAATGAGGAAAAGGAAGAAAATCAGCTGTGAAGCTTAATTGTTATGGAAAACCTCGCAAGAAGGCTTGAAAAAAGAGGATGGGGAAAAAAAGAGATTGAAAATGCAGTCGGTATTATACATAACGCAAAGCAGTTAAAGACTCCTGAAACAAGATTTCTTGAAAAGCGCATTTATTGGATTTTGTTGGCCGTCATAATTGCCGCAAATTTTGCAGTTTCCATTGGTTTGTTTCCTGTCTTGATTGCTTTAAAGGGCACATTTCTTTATTTCATAATTGCTTTGCTGGGCATTGTTTTTGGGCTGCTATTTGAGCTTGTGATAAGAAGCATAGAGCACCTCGAAAAAAAGCATCATCTGGTTTTGGCAGTTTTCATACCTGTGATTGCATTGGCAAACTTGTTTGTGGTAAACAATATCTCCAACAGTGTGATAGAAAGCCTCAATTTAGAGAATACGCACAATTCAATGATAATTGCTTTTGTTTATGCTGCTTCTTTTGTTCTGCCGTATATCTTGTACAGATTTGTTCTTAAAATTGAGTATTACTCAAGAGAATGATTACTTTTTCTGAACTCCAGAGAACATGAGTTTATGCAGTACCTTTGCCCTGTTGGAGTCGGCCCGTCGTTAAATAAATGCCCCAAATGACCTCCGCATTTCCTGCAAAGAACTTCTGTCCTTATCATTCCGTAGGAAAAGTCTTTTTTTAATTCTATGTTTTCCAGATTTTTTGGCATGTCAAAACTTGGCCATCCGGTGCCTGAGTCAAATTTTGTGCCTGAATCGAATAGTTCAGTCCCGCAGCCGGCGCACATGTAAACTCCCCTCTCCTTGTTCTTGTAGTATCTTCCTGTGAAAGCGGGCTCTGTCCCTTTCTCTCTCAAAATGCTATATTGCTCCGGAGTAAGCTTTTTCTTCCATTCCCGCTCTGAGTTTGGAATTCGTTTCATTTTATAAAAGGGCGGCAAGGGAGAATTACGTGTGCTTTAGCCTGCACATATCGAACTCCCGCCAGGCGGGTTCTTAATTGCAAATATGTTTTTTGCAACACCACAGCCGCCTATTCTACCATTAAACTATTGCCACCATAGAACTGCTGAAAGTTAAATGACTTTTAAATCTTGTGGAAAGGTTTAAGAATACTTATTCATTTAAGATAGTAATGAATATTTTGGGGCATCCTGGCGGGTGAGGAAACGCTTCGGCGTGCTTCGCCTATCAAGAATCTTCGGATTCCAAAACCTAGGCCTAGACAAAAAATAAGTTGGTTAGTGAGAAAGATTGACACTATGGTAAAAAGCGAAATAACAAAAATAATATTAATGTCATTCCTATCATCATGATGGTCCATGCTCGAATAAATAAAGACATTAAAGATATGGTTTTGTGAAAATATTTATGTACTTCCTTATCTTTCAACTTTTTAATTTTGTCAACTTCCATAAAATTGGTAAACCATTTTTCTATTACTTCCTTAGAACCAAAGTGCTTTACAACATTTAACATATCATATGCCGCTTTAGAGAAATTTTTACTTGTTCTATTGATTGCCCTAACAGTAAGAAAAGGAAACGAACTGTAAACTATTGATGGGGCAATTTTCTCTAATCGTTTTCCAAGTTTTACTGAGTAGTACATACCCATTAAGAGAACTACAACACATATCACCCATACTATCACAAAAATGACTACCTAGGTAATACTAATTATAGTTAATATTAAGACCAATAAATTGCTCATAAATTCTTATTTTTTTCATATTATAAAAATTATCCTATAAATCCATATCCAAAAGACTTGACAGCTCAAAAATCAGTAACTGTCGAAAATTTTGGCAATTTTCGGAGTTTCGGAAAAAATATTTTTTCCGCAACCTTTTTAAATAGCCATAGTATCCCAGATTCTATCAGCCCGAGTAAAAGCTAGCGAGTTTGCGGAAATCGCAAGCAGCTGCCAAGCGCATTAGGGTTAGCGAATTTTATTCGTTAATTATGCTTTATTCTCGGTGCTATTGTTAATGTATAGGCGAGGCTTGAGCGCAATGGCTACAAGCGAAAGCCGAGCACAAGATAATGTCGCGAAGCGACGGATTGAAATTATTTGAGTATATTTAACAAAAAATCAACAAAATGGCTGAAGAGCAAAAACAGGAACTGAAATATTTCGTAAGAATTTCAAACACTGACTTGGACGGAAACAAGCCTATTTCGCAGTCCCTGATAAAGATAAAAGGCATCAGCTTCATGTTTTCTAATGCAATCTGCAAGTCTGCCGGCATTGAAATGGCTAAAAAGACAGGTTACATGACAGAGCAGGAAATAAACAAGATTGACGAAATAATTAAGGAGCCTTCGAAATTCAAAATTCCGTCGTGGCTTTTTAACAGGAAAAGAGATCCTGAAGACAACACGAACAAGCACCTGACAGGAACAAATCTGTCATTCATTCAGGACAATGACATAAAGATGATGAAAAAGATGAAATCTTACAGGGGAATAAGGCATTCATTCGGGTTGCCTGTCCGCGGTCAGAGGACCAAGTCAAACTTCAGGAAAAACAAGGGAAAAGTCTTGGGAGTCAAGAGAAAAGGAGGGACAAAAGCAGGCAGAGTCTAAATGGGAGATCCAAAAAAACAAAGGAAGAAATTTTCAAAGCCGGGCCATCCATGGCAGAAGGAGAGGATTGAGGCAGAGAGGGGAATATTAAAGCAGTACGGATTAAGAAGAAAATATGAAATATGGAAGATGGACTCAATGCTTAAAAAATTCCTGCACAGGGCGAAAATAATCATCGGAGAGAGAACTTCCCAGTCAGACATGGAGAAAAAACAGCTGTTGGAAAGGCTTCATTCGCTTGGATTGCTGAAAAAAGACTCAAAAGTTGAAGATGTGCTAAACCTTACTTTGAAGGATGTCCTGGAAAGAAGGCTGCAGACATTAGTGTGCAGGAAGCAGATGGCAAAGACTATGCTGCAGGCAAGGCAATTCATTACGCATGAGAACGTAGCAGTCGGCAATAAAAAAATAACAGCTCCTTCATACCTTGTTTCAATTCATGAAGAGCCTCAAATCAGGCTGGTTAGCCCAATAAGTATTGGAATTGATGATAAAGGGCAAAAAGGAGGAAATTTGAAATCATAAAATGGAGCAGCGACAGCAAAGGTGGGGAATAGCGCATATCTACGCATCATACAACAATACGATTATTCATATCACTGATATAACTGGAACAGAAACATTGGCTGTTGGCTCAGGAGGAATGGTTGTAAAAAGCGACAGGATGGAAGGCTCTCCTACAGCAGCAATGATTGCTGCAAAAAAGGCAGCCGAAATCGCGATGGACAAGGGAATCACCGGGATACATGTGAAGATAAAAGCTCCAGGCGGCCATAACGGGCCGACAAGCCCTGGGCCGGGAGCGCAGGCGGCCATAAGGGCATTATCAAGAATGGGCCTTAAGATTGGCATAATAGAGGAAGTAACGCCTTTGCCGCATGACGGCTGCAGAAAGAAAGGCGGAAGAAGAGGAAGAAGAGTTTAATTAAAGCTCATGGTTAAATAATTCGTTGAATATTATTAAAAATAACTAAAAAATAAAATTACAATCGAGGAGGCAAAGAAAAAATGAAATTTTCTGGCTCGTGTAACTCGGAGGCAAAATGGAAGTAAGAGTACTGGAAAACAACAAGGAGCAAGGCAAGCTTTCTTTTATTTTGAAGGACTCAAATCCGATTTTCGCCAACACCTTGAGAAGGCTTATGATAGACGAAGTTCCTGCAATGGCGATTGAGGATGTGGAATTCTCAAAAAACAACTCAATACTTTACGACGAGATAGTTGCACACAGGCTCGGCCTTGTGCCTTTGAAGACTGACTTAAAATCCTACAACCTGCCGGAAAAATGCAAGTGCGAAGGCAAGGGCTGCAACAGGTGCCAGCTGAAGATGGCGCTTCGCGCTACAAAAGGCTCTGGAATGGTTTACGCTTCTGAAATCAAAAGCAAGGATCCTGCTGTCAAGCCTGTTTATGGCAGTATGCCTATTGTCAAGCTTCTTAAAGGGCAGACTTTGGAGCTTGAAGCTACTGCTGCATTGGGCAAAGGAAAAAACCACATAAAATGGAGCCCATGCCATGTTTATTACAAGTACAAGCCAGTCATAGAAATAACAGGCGAAGTTAAAAATCCTGAAGCGATAATAGAAGTGGACCACAACAACATTTTTGAGATAAAGGACAGAAAGCTTGCAATAAACAAGGACAAAGTGCTGGATTGCGACTTATCATTGGATTTTTCAGAGATAGACAAGAACGTCAAGGTATCTGCAAGCGACACTGACTTTGTGTTTTACATAGAGTCATTTGGTCAGCTGAGCTGCAAGGAAATAGTGAACAATGCATTGGACATTTTCGACGAGCAGCTTGACGAGTTTGTTGAAGAATTAAAGAAGGCTAAGTGACCCTGCTATTCATGCGGGGGTGTCAGAGCCTGGTCAAATGAATACGGTTGAGGATTTTAAGCAAAAACCGTATGCCTTAGTGGCTGCGAGGGTTCGAATCCCTTCCCCCGCATTATAATAAAATAAAAAAATGTCAAAAAGAACCGGACCGACAAATCCGATTTTGTTGCGTCTGATAATGGAACTGAAGAAGAGAAGCAGCGAGCAGGATGTCAATATATGGAAGAGAGTTGCTGTTGACCTAGAGAAACCCACAAGGCAGAGAAGGGTTGTAAATCTTTCAAGCATAAGCAGGCATACAAAGGAGAACGAGATAATTGTAATACCGGGCAAGGTTCTTGGAGCAGGTGATTTAAGCCACAAGATTACAATATCTGCATTCCAGTTTTCAGACGGCGCAAAGGAAAAGATCGAAAAGGCAGGCTCAAAAATAGTTCCTTTATTGGAATTAAGCAAAGAAAACCCCAGCGGAAAGGGGATAAAAATAATCGGTTAGAATGGAACCATTAGAAAAAATTTTTGGAAATGAATGGGAAGTAAAGATAGCGCAGGAGTTGCTTAAAACATTATATGATTTAAATAGAAATCCCGCTGTTGCAATAAGTCTTACAGAAAAATTGCAACAAGATAGGGCTTTAATTGAATTAAAAAAAACTACTAAACAAAAAAAGATAGATTATATGGATATGTTTGAGCGGCTTATTAAAAATGATTATATAAAAGTAAGAGGACTGACTCCTACAGAATGTATGTAAATTGGACCAAATAGCCTTATAGTAATGCCTAAAGAAGCAAGAGATTTTTTTAAACAAAATTATGCAATTCAATAAAATGATAATCGACGCAAAAGGCTCAATCTTGGGAAGGCTTGGCAGCTATGTTGCAAAGCAGGTTTTGCTGGGCAACGAAGTGGAGATCATAAACTGCGAAGAGAGTGTTGTAAGCGGAAGAAAGCATGATGTATTAAATGAATATGCGAGAAGAATGCACATGGGCGCGCCCGGGAAAGGTCCGTTTTTTTACAGAAGGCCTGATATGTTCGTCAAAAGGACAATAAGGGGCATGCTCCCGTTCAAAAGGTCGAGAGGCAGGGATGCTTTTAAAAATATAAAGTGCTATGTCGGCGTGCCTGAAAATCTGAAAAATCAAAAGGCGCATGTAATTGAAAGCGCAAATGTTGAAAAGCTGCATTCGTCAGACTACTTGAGAGTCAAGGATATATGCAAATCTGTCGGTGGAAAATGATGAAGAACATACATGCATCTGGCAAAAGAAAGACTGCAATCGCAAGAGCAACACTAAAGCAGGGAAATGGCTTAGTGAGAATTAATGGCACTCCGGTTGAATCTGTGCATCCCAAAATTTCAATGCTTAAATTGAGAGAGCCTTTGATATTGGCGGGAGATGTCGCCAATAAGGTTGATATTGACGTAAGTGTGGTTGGCGGCGGTATATCGAGCCAGGCAGACGCCTCAAGGCTTGCAATTGCAAAAGCATTGGTTGTTTATGCTAAAAATGACAAGCTAAAGGAAGTATTTTTAAATTATGACAGAAACTTGCTTGTCGCCGATGTAAGGAGGAAAGAGCCTGCAAAGCCAAACAGGCACGGACAGGCAAGAAGCCACGTGCAAAAATCGTACAGGTAGGAGGAAAGATGACAATAACTAATAAAGGTTCGAAAGTTTTGCTTCGAGGGGGGAAGGATCTATGATTATACCTATCCGCTGTTGGTAGCTGCGGCAAGCCGATAGCGCACTTGTGGGAGTCGTACACTGAAAGAATCGGCAAAGGCGAAGACAGGAAGAAAGCGCTTGACGAGCTTGGTTTGCAGAGGTACTGCTGCAGGACAATGTTTTTGGGGCATGTGGACTTGATAGACACGGCAGCGCAGTTCAAGAAATTTTAAAATTTTATTAATTTTTTCTTTTATTTTTAACAATGAGATTCGTCATTGAGCATCTTGAACCTGAACTTTATGAATGGTCCATGATAGAATACGGGCGCATTTCCAGGATTGTTGGCAAGAATAATTTGATTTTTACAAATCTCAATGAAAGAGATGCAAATAAGTTAAAAAAATACGGAAATGTTAATGAGAAAGGCATAGCAGAATTAAATTTTAACAATATTTGTGTTCTTAGCCAATATTCAAAAACGGCATTGATAGCAAAGGACAAGAATAAATTCAGATATTTTGTTTTTGGAGGCATTCTGGGCGACAATCCTGCAAAAAAGAGGACAAACGCAATACTTAAAAATTTAAAAAAATCAAATATAAAGTTTGAAACCAGAAATCTCGGCAATAAGCAGATACCTACCGATGTTGCAGTCTATGTTGCAAAGAAAATTTTGGAAGGGAGAAAATTAAGTGATTTTAAATTTGTTGACGAACTGGAGATTGAAATTAATGATAATGAAAGCATAAATCTGCCGTTTAGGTATGTTGTTGACAAAAACAAAGCGATAATTTCTGAAAAATTGGTGGAATATCTGAGGAAGAGAAAAGAATTCTAGTATAGATTTAAATATGAGTTTTAGTTTTATAATGTTATGGCGAAGAAAATTAAAGCGGAATTGTCAATAAAAGATGAATATTTGTCTAAGTCTGATAAACCAATACTGCCTTTAGCCAAATGGAAAACAGTAAAAGGAAGGTCAAAGACAAGATTTTTAAGTGAACAAGTAGATTCTATAAACTATAATAATCTTTAAAAACCAAATTACAAAACTTTCTTATTATGGCTGATTTCAGGGAAATTGCCAGGAAATGGCAGAAGAAGTGGGAAGAAAAGGGTATTTTCAAAGCAAAGGAAGACCCTAAAAAGAAAAAATTCTATTGCTTAGAGATGTATCCATACCCCTCCGGCCTTCTGCACATGGGCCATCTAAGAAATTACTCCATTGGTGATGCTTTAGCCCGCTATAAAAGAATGCAAGGCTTTAACGTCCTCTACCCAATGGGTTATGATGCCTTCGGTTTGCCGGCAGAAAATGCTGCAATTCAGCATGGAATCTTGCCAGATAAATGGACATTTACTAATGTAGATACGATAAGACAGCAACAGAAAGAAATGGGTTTCTCGTACGATTGGACTAAAGAAGTAATTACTTGTGATGAAAATTACTATAAATGGAACCAGTGGATATTCTTGAAATTTTACGAGAAAGGGCTTGCATACAAGAAGAAAGCTGCCGTGAACTGGTGCCCGAGCTGCAATACAGTGCTTGCAAATGAGCAGGTTATTGATGGAAAATGCTGGCGCTGCCAAAATGAAGTTTCTGAAACTTTCCTTGAACAATGGTTTTTTAGAATAACTGATTACGCAGAGGAATTGCTGAAAGACATAGAAAAGCTCGAGCACTGGCCTGAAAGAGTGAAGGTTATGCAAAGAAACTGGATTGGCAAGAGCCATGGAGTTGAGATTTTTTTTAAGTTAGAAGGTACAAACAGAGTTCTGCCAACCTTCACAACCCGTCCAGATACTATTTACAGTGTCACTTTTATTGTAATCGCACCAGAACATCCTCTGGTTCTAGAGTTAGTTACAGGGACGCAATACGAAAAAGAAGCATTAGATACAATTAAAAAAATAAAAAAACAGACAATTGCGGAAAGGACTACCCCTGAAGGCAAGGACAAAATAGGATGTTTCCTGGGAAAATATGCAATCAACCCCGTCAACGGGGAAGAGATTCCAATTTATATAGCTAATTTTGTTGTGATGGACTACGGCACGGGTATTGTTATGGCAGACGCACATGACCAAAGAGATTTTGAGTTTGCAAGAAAATACGGCATTCAATTGAAGTTTGTGATTTCAAAAGACGGCAAGTTTCTGGATGCAAGCAAATCTGATCAAGCATACACAGAAGATGGCATTTTATTTAACTCGGGAAAGTTTTCAGGATTGAAGAATACAGATGCAATTGAAGCAATAAGTATATGGATGGAAAAGGAAAAGACGGGCAGGAGGTCTGTCAACTACAAGCTCAGAGACTGGCTCATCTCGAGGCAAAGATATTGGGGAACCCCGATTCCGATAGTATACTGCGGCAATTGCGGCATTGTCTATGTTCCTTATGATGAGCTGCCTGTCAGGCTGCCAAAGCCTGAAAAATGTGAATTTACAGGAAAAGGAAATCCGTTAGAGACGTGTAAGGAATTTGTTGAGGCAAAATGCCCAAAATGCCACGGAAAAGCAAAGCGTGATACAGATACAATGGACACTTTTGTTGACAGTTCGTGGTACTTCTTGAGATATTGCAGCCCTAAATATGAAGAAGGACCTTTTGATAAGGAAAAAGCTGAATATTGGATGCCGGTTGATCAGTACATTGGAGGCATTGAGCATGCAATTTTGCATCTGCTCTACGCAAGATTCTTCACAAAAGCACTGCGCGACCTTGGGTTGGCGACACTTGACGAGCCTTTTGCAAGGCTTTTGACCCAAGGAATGGTAACAAAAGACGGGATGGCGATGAGCAAGAGCCATGGAAACGTAGTGGATCCTGGCGAGATATACAGCAAATACGGCCCAGACACTGCCAGATTGTTCATTTTGTTTGTAGCTTTGCCTGAAAAGGAGCTTGAATGGAGCGACAAAGGGGTTAACGGCTCTTTCAAATTCCTTAACAGGGTTTACAATTTGGTAAACGACAATATTCACGGCATTTCATTAAAGCACTATGATGAGCATAAGCTGGACGACAAAGACAAATATATCATCAGCAAAATGAACTCAACAATAAAAAGGGTCACAGAGCATATTGAAAAGCTCGAATTTAGCTTGGCTATTGGGAAAATAATGGAGTTTGTTGATATTTTGCAGAAGTACAAGGAGAAGAATAAAGAAGTTTTAGGAGAATCAATCAAGAATCTTGCATTGCTCATGCTCCCCTTCACTCCGCATTTAAGCGAGGAAATATGGCACATGATAAAAGGGAATGGATTCGCCTCATTGCATAAATGGCCAAGCCACGATGAAAATAAAATTGACAAAAGGGCTGAAGCAATTGCGATGTTTGTTGAGGATACAAGAAAGGACATTATTGAAATTCTGAGGCTTGCAAAAATAGAAAATCCAAAGAGAGTAGTGCTGTTTGTGCCTGAAAAATGGAAATACGACATGATGGAAAAACTGAAAAGCGAGATAAGCAAAACAAGAGACACAAGCAAGATTATGAAAATTATGGCATCTGGCGACTTGAAAATTTATAGCCACGAAATTGCTAAGATTGTGCCAAGGCTTTTGAAAGACGAAGCCAAGATTCCGCAAGTTGTATTAAGCCAGGATATTGAATTCCATTCGTTAAATAACGCATCAGAAGATTATGAAAATGAGTTCAAATGCAAATTGGAAGTTATAGCTGCCGAGAATACAAAAGAAGCCAAGGCACGGCAGGCAATGCCAGGCAAAGCGGCTATTCTAGTCGAGTGATTATTTCCTTCTTGCAGTGCGTTTCATAGACTTTCTGGATTCCTTAAGCAATTCTTCTGTGTTGTAATTGACCAGATTCTTCAGTTTCCCAAAAAATGACTGTGTGTGGCGCCTGATTTTAATATTTGAGAGCCTCTCGAGCCAGAATTCTTCCCTCATCTCAACAAAATGGGAAGCAATGAGCGATAATCCGTACAAAGCGATGGCTACACCGGCAAATACAAAGGGTATCGTGAAAAGCTTTCCAGAAAATGTTTTTGGCGTTATGTCCCCGTAGCCTACTGTAGTCATAGTAGCAGCAGTGAAGTATACTGCATCAATGTAGCTCCATTTCTCAACATAATGATAAAAAGTGGCTCCGCCGAACAGGAGCAGCATTATCATTACAAAAACATAAACCAGCCTTCTGTGGTATCTCTTGTGCTCTTCCTCTTCCATCTTGAGTATATCATTTTTCATTTTGAGGATATTCATTCGGAAATTCTATTTAAATTTTGTGACTTTGCTACGTAAAGAAATTAAAATAGGAATCAAATTCTTTTTTGTTGGATGATCTTTATTAAATTTAATATTTATTGCATCGAAAAATATTTTAAAATTCTGTATTGATAAAGAGGGTTGCAATAATATGGTATTACTATTACTTTTAATCGTGCCGTCTAATTCTACCATCTCTTCTATGTGCTCTTGAGTATTTTGTTTGACATAATCATAAATTTTGATTTACTCTTACTTAAAAATTCTTTATAGAAAAGATCGTACTCCTTTTTGAGTCCAAGTTGACCATTAAGCAAGAGATAAGCTTTATACTTGCAGTTTAGATAACTTTCAATAATCTGATTATTAATCATAGCCTGAATAGAGTGAGCATCACTACAATTTTTTTTCTGTTAATTTTAAAGTAGAGACATCGAAGGCGACAACTAAAGAGATTTACGTTTTACTATCAAAGATAGGCGGGTTTTCGAATTACATTAATCCTAGTTAAGACCTGCGTATAATCCTCCGTTATGCGAATCTCTTTGAGTTTGCATTCCTAAGATTATGCGAAAGTTCTTCCACGACCTGCAAGGTAAAATAATAATGAAGAAGCGGCACTCACGAACATATAACGTACAGAGCAAGGCGACCCCGCAGGGCTCGAGGCGAGAAATTTTTTCCTCGAATTTTGAGGCAACCCGCAAAATTCAGAGCTGAAAAAATTTTGAAGCACTCGAGACTTTTTTCCGCAGAAAAAAGTTAGGTGAGTGAGCGATGTCTTTGATGGCTGAGCGAACGAACCGCCTTGCGAGTGTTACATGAACAAACTGCGCAATTCGTGAGGGCTTTGATGTCCGAACGAATGAGAATTTGTTGTGAGTGTCGCCAAAATCGGCTTTGATGCCGATTTTGATTTACTTCTCATATTATTTTAGTGGAAGAACTATCTTTTATTTGTAAAAGTTCATATAGGAGACTTGCGTATAATTTTGTTAAGCGAACCTCAATTTTAGAGAGTAAAAATTGTAAAGTTATTTAAATAAGTTCGAGTTGAATGATAATGGGAAATGGTTTTTGTAAAAATAAAGAATCCACAACACCAAGACTCCCCAGATGCTTGTGTGCCTGTTTGCATTAAAGGAATATTAAAGTCACAATTTAATGTAGATAGAAGAATATCTGCAATAAAAAAATGGTTAAAATATATTAAAGGTAGTGGTGTAACCTCCCCTTATATGGTCCCCAACAGATTAGAAGAACCATTATCTAGTTTAGGGATTATACCTTTAGTAAAGTCTAGTGCGGGGAGTGAGGATCTCAAAAAACTTCTTAAAGATGGTATATTACCATTCATACTTCTTAGACCAACATATATAAATGAAACAGGCATAAAGAAAATAAAGGTTTATGAAGGAGGAGAGGAATGGTTCCATTGTATAGTCGTATGTGGTTTTGATGAGGAAAATGAAAAAGTATATATATACGACCCACTCCTGTCCTACTCAGGCGGAGAGTTAAACGAAGGAAATTGTCAAGTCAAAATTCCTTATGCTCTTCTTGCCAAATATTGGAAAGAAACTAATAATAAGCTCTTTTGGCTCGCTTCACAAAAAGGCAGACCTAAGGAAAAAAATGCGTTATTGCAATCATTCTTTAATGATGGTGGTGAAAATTGACTAGTCAGCTAGTAGTTGAAACTTTAAGGAAAAATTATGGTCAGGGTGTTTTTTGTAGTGAAACTAATAGAAATGAAGAAAGGGATTTTATTTGTACATTAGGAGCCGTATCTCCAGTAGAAATTGTTGATAATGAATCTATATTACATTTCAAATTTTTAAAACTGAATGAAGTTGGGAAGATAGTTTTAACTAAAGAAGGAAAGCTGAAATACCATACAAAACCAGAAGATGTTGGTAGTAGAATATCTCAAAGACTTATGGATATTAATTCTAGGACAGAGAATATTGTTCTCTCATCAATTTATGACAAATTGGTTAAGATTGCAATGATAAGAACCCTACTAAATCCTATTTATGTGATACTAAAAGATGCCTATAACAATGAGATAACCACTTCATTTTTGAAGAATTACCCAAATAGGTATGATAAATATTTTAAATTTCTAACCGAAATAAATATGATTAGATATTCTTCTAAAGGAATAGTAGAGGGTAATGATTTTATTCAATTGAAGAAGCATCTCGAAAAAGAAGATGAAGAATTAGTTTTTAATAAAGTTTTTGGTCATACTGTTAATGCTGGAAAATATTATTTAATTGATAATTTAAAGTTAAATATTCTAAAGCCATTTATAAGAGTCACAACTTCTTTTTATTCTCCTTCAATACAATTAAAATCTAAAGTTAATTTGACTAAAGAAAGATTATTCAACCATTATATCAATCAATATCAGTTAAATACAACATATCCTCAATTTGAAGGTATTGTGGACCAGTTAGATAAAGCAGAAATAGTAAAAGAAAAGAATAATTGGATTCTTGTTATAGATGATATTCTAAAGAGAATAAATAAGAATATCTCTGAAGACAAAGAATTGACCGCTACTTATTATTAATTCTAGAGGTTTATATTTTGTTAGTGAAACTTTAGAATAAATATTTAAAGAAGAAAATACTTATCAATAGTAATGGATATAAACAATCAAAAACTAATTGCTGGATATTCATCCAATATTCTTGGAATTGTGACTCTCATTTTTTTATTGGTATCTTTTACTGACATTCAATCTTTCTACTCTCCAATATCAAATATTACTTTTGGTCCCTTTGCATTTACAATTGTGATATTTGGATTAACATTTTATGTTGCGCTTTTTGGTTATAAAAATTTGGAATCCAATAATTTGAAGCAAAATGCTATTTTTATCGCAATAATGAACTTTTTGTTTTTAATCCAATTTGTACTAGATTCTTGGCTAACAGGCATCTTCGGTAGCTACCTCACCAACTTAGCTATTTTGATCCCTTACATGATTGTAGTCGCGATTTTTGGGATTTCCCTGCTACGTAATGGAAGTGCTCTGTTAAAAATATCAAAAATTCCTCCTATTAAAAAAATAAGAAATATTTCACTTTGGTTACTTTTAATTGGGCTAATTTCCGTTGTTATTGTGATTATTACAATTGTTATTGATATGCTTAGTAATCCTTATTCAGCATTGTATTTAGAAAACCCAGAAAACGTCTATGAGTATAGATTCCAATTTTTATTGTATATTGCTTACTTCTTTGGTTTTTTATCGTTTATAACGTTTGGAACCGGGTTATTAGGATTAGTTTATTGGTTATACCTTAAATTTAAGAAATGACAAAGTTCTTCCACGACCTGAAAGGTAGAATAATATGAGAAGTATATAGCCTAACTAAATTCTGCGTCTTTTCCTTGAAAAGTTATGGAATGGACGTTTAATATACCTATATTAAGCGAAAGCAGATATCACAGCGACACTCACGAACATGTAACGCATGTTTAACGAACTTTTCAATAATTTTCCTACGCTAAAATCCACAGAGTTTTTCGAATAAATAGTGTAAGACATACTTTGTAGTATGTATTTTTTATAAATGAAGGTTCTTTTATATGTTTTTGATTTTGTTGGATAGGACTTTCTTTATAAATAAATTCACTCCAACATATAGTTCCAAGAATTTATTCGAAAATCTCAAATCCACCGCAACCTTTTTAAATCGTTAAATACCCCTGTTTGCTGGACGGTCATAGGGGCTTGGTTCACCCGTTCCCATCCCGAACACGGATTGAGCTTTGGAGCTCGGCTCGCGTGAGAGTTAAGCAAGCCTCCGTTTCTAGTAGTACTGCACTCCGTGCGGGAAGCTAGAAAAGCTGTCCACCTTTATTTATTATGGGAACATGAGCTCCACTTTTAATTTCTTAATCTCTCAATGTCTTTTTTAGAATGAATATGGACTTCCTTCTCAGAACTTAAATGCCCGTTAAGCAGCCCTTTTTCAGCCAGCTGCGGAAACACATCAAACTCCAGGCTTGAGCCGCTGTACTCGAAAATCTGAGGCTCTGCCACGAAGATTGGCGAGAAAACAAGATAAATGTCAGATTTTTTCGGCTTCTGCATAAAAGCAAGCACTTTGTTGCCTTCAACTCTTACAGTTCCCTTTTCCCTCGGCTTTGAAGAGGTGGTAAGCATTATAGTGGCAGCGGCATTTTGCTTAATATGGTCATTCCACAGCTCTTCAATATTTATCCTGTTGAATAATAAATCGCCATAAACTACCAGGAAATTTGTTGTTATCTTGCCTTTCAGCAGCCTTAAAGAATCTGCTGTTCCATTGGAAGATTTCTCTTCGATATAGCTGATCTTAACTCCGTATTCAGTTCCGTCCTTCAGCATTTCAAACAATTTTGTAAGCAGATTGTGCCTTGCAATTATAGATATAGTCTTAAAATTATTCTCCCTTAATTTCTTTATCTCTAGTTCCACCACAGTGCTGTTTTTTATCTTTGCAGTAGGCCTGTACTCGTCTTTTGATATCAGCAGATGGGTTTCATCTCCGCCTAGAAGAATCACAGCTGCCTTATTTTCTCCCAATGAATTCTGCACGAGGTGCTCTATTGCCTGCGACCTGTTTCTTATGTAGATATTGTCTATTATCGAGTCTATATCATCAAGAATTTTCTCGTTTATTGTAATTGAGATTTTCTTTTTGGCCATTTTGAAAGATCAAGGCCTTAACCACCTGACTTCCCAGTAAGTGCAGTCTCCCTCATCATCTACGCAGCCGATTAAAAGGCGCTTTTTTGTGCTGTGCGCCACCCTGTTCTTGGCAGAGAACTCATACCATGTCAATGTTGAGCCCTCATGCACAGGAAAAACGACCCATCTTGCGTGGTCTTCTCCTGGTTTGACGCCCCTGTCATAAATCCTAAAATCAGCTCCAAACTTCAATGCGGTTTTTATAATGTAACCGCGATTTCTTATATCGCGATAAACACAATACCTCACCCAGAAATTAGGCTCTACTTTCTGTGATTTCTTAAGCAATGCCTCAAAACTTAGCTCCCTGTTTTTGGAATCGCAAACAATCAGCCTTTTCTTTTCGATAAGATAAAGCGCCTCAACAAGAGAAAGCTGAACTCTTCCGTCATCAAGAAGCTCGCCATATCTGCTTTGGTTATAGAGCTCTCTAGCATTGTCTGAGCTTTCTGTAAGCACCCTCTCATTGCTGAAGTATGCCTTGACAGGCTCTTTGTGCTCTTTAGTTTCCTTTTCTTCTTTCTTCGGAAGAATCTCTTCCTTAGAAGCTTCTTCCTTTTTCTTTGGCATAAAGTATAATCAAAATTGGTAAGCTGCATTGTTTAAAAAACTTGTCACTAAAAGTATGCTTTTTTCCATATAGAAAACAAAAACCATTAAATATCCTGATTCAATACTTTGTCTTATGCAACTCACATTTCTTGGGACCTCTTCAATGGTTCCGACAAAGGAGAGAAACCAGATAGCTGTTTTTCTTAGCTACGGCTCTGACGGCATTTTGTTTGACTGCGGGGAAGGCACCCAGAGGCAGTTCAAGATAACCGGCATTAGCCTGACAAAAGTGACAAAAATACTAATAAGCCACTGGCACGGCGACCATGTTCTTGGGCTGCCTGGCTTGATACAGACTTTAAGCTCTATGGAATACAATGGAACTCTTGAAATATACGGGCCGGAAGGAACAAAAAAAAGAATGGAAAAAATGTTTGAGGCTTTTATATTTGACAAAAGGCTAGACTTTGCTGTTAAAGAAATAAAAAATGGCATATTTTTTGAGAATGATGATTTTCAGCTTGAAGCTTATCGGTTAGAGCACGGCATAGAAACTCTTGGCTACAGGTTCGTTGAAAAAGATAAGAGAAAAGTAGATATGAAAAAAGTAAAAAAGCTTGGAGTTCCGGAAGGCCCTTTGATCGGAAAATTGCAGCAGGGCAGTTCTGTTGAATATAAAGGCAAAAAAATCATGCCCGATGATGTGACTTATATGGAAAAAGGCAAAATAGTTGCCTACATAACAGACACTGTGCTTTGCGACAGCTGCAATAAGACTGCTGAAGACGCTGATTTGCTGATTTGCGAAGCAACTTATTCATCAAAGCTGGCGGATAAGAGTGAGGAATACGGGCATATGACTGCAAAGCAGGCAGGGCAGCTTGCAAACAAGGCAAATGTAAAGCAGCTTGTTTTGATTCATTTCAGCGCGCGCTACAAGAACACCCAAGAGCTTGAGGAAGACGCAAGAGACATATTTGACAATGTAATTTGTGCAAAGGACTTCATGAAGATAGAGCTGTAAAATGACAATTATAGATGATTTTAATCAATCGGACATAAGAGTTGGAAGGATTATTGAAATAGAGGATTTTCCGGAAGCTAAAAAACCATCCTACAAATTGAAAATTGATTTTGGCAAAGAGATTGGAATCAGGAAATCATGCGCTCAATTGGCAAAAAATTACACCAAAGAGCAGCTCAAATCAAAGATGGTGTTGGGTGTTGTTAATTTTCCTCCAAGGCAAATTGGCAATGCAGTTTCTGAAGTGCTGACTTTGGGTGTTCCTGATGAGAACGGGGAGTGTGTTTTAATCGAGCCAGAGCGCGAAGTTCCGATAGGCGGAAAGTTGTATTGAAGAAACTTTTAAATAATACACAGTTTTTTTTAGTAATATGTACGAAAATATTATACAAACCGGTGCTGGTGTACTGGCGGGGGTATTGCTTAGGCCTGTTTATTATAACAAAATCAAGCCCTTCTTCAGAGCAGTGAGATTATCTGGAGTACCTATAACAAAAATTGATACAAAAAAAGCCACTAGTTTGGACAGAGCGTTAAGCGAATGGAGCAGTTTGGATCCATCTTTAAAAGAAATTACCCACCTAGGAACACTCAGAGAGGCTATGCCAAAAGAGGTTCAAGAAGTTTTTGACAGACGCATAAATAATGATGGTGTTTACCTCACTATAAAAATGGATGACCCTGCAGCGACATTAGAAAATCTTTTACAAAGAAGAGCTGCACTACGAGAACGTGTACAAGCTTTGTATGAAGAACCAGTATTTCAAGCCTATTTGAAAAAACATAAATTGTAAATATTTATAAGTGACTTCTTAAACAATAACAATTATGTCCGTGAAATCAAAAGGCACAAAAGCTGAAAGAGAATTATTGCACATATTCTGGAGTAAGGGGTTTGGCTGTTTGAGATCGGCTGGAAGCGGTTCTATGAAATACCCAGGGCCTGACTTGATTGCGAGTAACAAGGCGAGAGTTCTTGCCGTAGAGTGCAAGTCAACAAAAAAGAAAAAGCAGTATCTTGACGAGCATGACGTAAATCAGCTTAAGGAATTTTGCGAGATATTCGGGGCAGAGCCTTGGTTTGCTGTGAGGTTTGCGAGAATGAACTGGCTGTTCTTAAGCCTGGAAGACATTGAAAAGACAGAAAATGGTTATGTGATCGATTTAGAAGTTGCTGAAAGGAGAGGTTTGTTGATTGACGAAGTGATAAAATAAATGCACAAAATTAATGCTTTCTCTTCATCGCCCTTTCAATTGTTATCTCTTCTTTGATTACCTTGTCTACAACACGCTCAATGTGCATCTCTATCCTTGCAATCCTTCTCTCCATCAAAACCATAATCCTTAAAGAATAAACAATGGCAGCCAAAGTGCCTATAATGATAGCAAGTGTTATCTCCTGAACTCCAAAAACCATCTGCTCACCTCAACTTTTTCTTTTATCAACAATTTACATGCTCATTTAAATAGTTTTCGAAAATGAATGGCGCAGTTACTTTACAATCTCAGTTTTATTCCTTGATTTGCCGCTTTTTCCCTTATTCATCATCCATGCCTTTTTTGTAGTGTACTGGGCGGGATTTTTTATCTTTGCACAGAAGCTGTCAGGCTTGCAGACACCAATGCCAACCATATACATTTCATTGCTGCAGTTCGGAGGCAGTATCCTTTTCTTCATCTGCTTATGATATCTAATCTGGCCGAGAAGGTTGACATCCCTTAAGGGAGGTATATTCTTTGCATTCCACTCTATGAGCTTTTTTTCTATTGCGTCATAGCCCCACCCTATTGAAGTAAAGTAATTGACAAGGATAAACAAAGCCCTTTTTTTTCCGTCTTCAAGCCCGTTTAAAATGAGCTTGACACAAGGCGGGAACAGCTCTTCGGGCAGCGCATCATGCGGAGCCTCAAATTCTTTTCTGCCTTCCGCCTTTACAATCTCCTGTTTTGCGGTGTAGTCAAAAGCCTCGACGAAAAGGCGCTTTGCTTCATCTTTTTCAACATTGGTCTTGTCCAAAAACCTGTGCTTGCTTATCCTTACATTTTTTGGAATTGCAAATTCCTTCCTGAACATCAATACTTTGTCGGGATTGAGCGGAGTTGAAACCAATCCGGATTTTTCATGAAGGGAATAGGGCATTCTGTACAAATGGCGAGGTGAAATGAGCAGAGTGTCCATCTGCAAAATAGGCTCGGAATTTAATTTCTTGCCTTCTTTGCCGTCCTCAATAATCTCGGAATATTTTTTGCCTGCTTTTTCTATTATGCTGTTTAAATTCCCGCTTTCATGCTCAAGCAGCCTTTTGCTGAACTCAGGCAATATCATGGCTTTAATGTACAATGCAACTCTTTTGGGCGCATCAGGAAAATTTTTTTTAATCTCTTCATTCCTCACTTTTTCAGGAAATGCCTCAAACGGCACTCCGATGTGGAAGCCTTTATTGCCGGAAAATTTGCACGAAATTGAGTTTACGCCGTTAAACCTAAGAAATTTGACAACCAAATCAGCTGCTATTTTTGAATATTCAAATACAACACAATCAATGTCAATTACTAAATCCCAGCCAATCCTTAAATTGTCAAGTTCATGCCTCTTTAATGATGTATCAATCTGAAGAGCGTTTCTCCACAATTCCTCAGAAGCATGAAAAGAAGTTGCGCCCTGCTTTGCCAGCTCCAAAACATCGCTCTGGTGCCTTAAAATATCAGGCCTTTTTGAGAAATTTTCATTAAACTTCGCCACTACTTCCCTATCTTTAGAATTGGCAATAATCTCCTCCCGCACATCACTTCTCTTGTAGTGGCTTAATGAAACATTTAAAGGAATCATGACTGAAGGAATATTTTTTGTTATATAAGGCTTTTGTTAGGCAAAAAACATTTAAAATAAACACACAAATTCAAATCAAATGAAACAAAAAATCGAGGAAATAAACTATTTGATTGAAAAAATCAAAAGCTCAAACATCCTTATAATAGTTGAGGGCAAAAAAGACAAAGCTGCATTGCAGAAGCTTGGAATCAATAACATAAAGGAGCTCAGCAAAAAGCCTTTGTTCCAGATAATAGAAGAAATTGCCGAGCATAACGATGAATGCATAATCCTCACAGACCTTGACAGGGAAGGAAAGCTTCTGTACTCAAAACTCAACTCAAACCTTCAAAAACACGGCGTAAAAATTAATAATCACTTCAGGGAGTTCTTGTTTAAGCACACAAAGCTAAGGCAGATTGAGGGAATCTATAGTTATTTGGAAGATGCTAAAATCAAACCACTAAATTTTTAAATCAGAAAATACTAACTAATTACTATGACAATGAAAAATCAGTTCAAGACTGCGATATTGCTGGCCGTGCTTACAGCCTTATTTTTGGGAGTTGGGAGCCTGTTTGGCAGGGGCGGATTAATATTCGCAGCGGTATTTGTTGGCATAATGAACTTCGGCTCTTACTGGTTCTCGCATAAAATCGTGCTTTGGATGTACAGGGCCAAGGAAGCAAAGCAAAGCGAGCACCCAAAATTGTACAAGGCTGCGAAGGAAGTTTCAAAGCTCAGCAATCTGCCCATGCCTAAGGTGTATATCATACCAAGCAATTCGCCTAATGCGTTTGCCACAGGCAGAAACCCCAAAAATGCTGTTGTGGCTGCAACAGAAGGTATTTTAAAGATTTTGAGCGATGATGAACTGAAAGCAGTCATTGCGCATGAATTCAGCCATATAAGGAACAGGGACATACTAATATCAACAATAGCAGGCACCATAGCAGGAGTAATCTCCTACATTGGCATGATGGCAAGATGGTCTGCCTTATTCGGCTCAAGGGACGATGACAGGGGAGGCAATTTCATCAGCTTGATTGTTTTAGGGATACTCACACCATTGATTGCGGCATTAATCCAGCTAGCTATTTCAAGAAGCAGAGAGTATTTGGCAGATGAGATTGGTGCAAGAACAGTAAAAGATGGGCATGCACTGGCAACTGCTCTGGAAAAAATTGAAAAGAATGTCGACATCAACCCAATGAGGTTTGGCACAGCAGCAACTGCGCATTTGTTCATCTCCAACCCATTCAGAAATACAAGCTTTTTGAGCCTTTTCATGACCCACCCAAGCACTAAATCAAGGGCAGAAAGGCTAAGGGCAATGAAATTCTGATTATTTTTCCTTTTCCATGCTTTCCTTCAAGTCACTAAACAGCTTGTCCACATTCTTGTCTTTTTTCTTTACTTCTCTTTTATTATACCCCGAGTACAATCTTTGAGATGTTACGCTAATTACTCCGATTGTTAAAAACACAATCCCTATTGTTATTATCAATGCATTGTAAGTCCTTAAAAACAAAAGCAGAATCACGCTTATTAGTGCCTTGGGCTCAATCCCATTCCCAGTTCCAAACATGCTCCCGAGTATAGAAGTTGTATTTATTCCCACAAACTTGTCATAGACCAGCACTGCAAAATATGGCAGCATTATAATCATCCCAAGGTTCAGCAAAATTCCTCCCATAGCCTTCCAGAATAACGCAGCATCCATTATCAAAGAGTAAAGACCCATTAACAAGATTGCCAAAATTACGAAATATATTATCCTGTTGTTATTGAGGTAATCTGTTGCATTTTTGTATTTGTCCAACAAGCCTATCTTTGGAGCTTCCATTTGCATGCTTGAAAACTGGCTGCCCAGCACATTAAAGAAAAACACCTTGTCGTCTATTTTGCCTGCTTTGTAGTCCCTGCAAATCTGGCCTATACTGCTGAAGTCCGGAAGCAAAGCATTTTTTCTGATTCCATTGCACGCGCTTTCAATTTCTCCGGATTCAAGCTGCCGGCAAGTTTCCTTTACTTGCTCTTCATTCTCGATTTGCACGCCCTGCTGCACAAGCGCCCTGTAATCCTTGCAATTTTCTTGCATTGATTCTAGCAGGCTGCTATTAGCGCAGATTTGATTTATTGTCACTACTTTTTTCCCTTGATCTAGGGAAGAGCAAGTTTCAGCCAGCCTGCTTATGGCATGCTTCTGCACTTCCGGAGAGGCATATTGGAAAATGTCGCCAAATAACCCCTTTGCCAAGCTCGGGAATTCAAAAGCCACTAAAGAGAACACAAGCATAACAACAACAAAAACAATCAATGATTTTACAATTGAAACAAGTAAATTTTTGAAATACATAAGATATTCAAATGAATAGAATAAATATAAATATTTCTAATTTTCCCTGTACTCCTGCTCAACCACATCCGTAATCTGCTTTGCCTTTAACGGGCCTATCTTCTCCACCTCCTGCAGTTCCTCCTCTGAGGCATTCAACATTTTCTTTATTGTCTTGAAATGCTTCAGCAAAGGCTTTGCCAGTGTCAAATTTATGCCCGGCAAAGAGCTGATAAAGTATTCCTGCTGCTCTTTCAATGACGCAGGCTTCCTGTCCGCATGCAGATTAAAATCTTTGCTTGCCTCTCCCTGCTCCCTTTTTGCTACTATCTGCAGCAATGCCGAAGTTTCCTTAAAGTTTCTTGTCTGTATGATGGGTATTCCGTACGAAACTGCTATTGTAGCCATCATCCCGAGAATAGAGTTGTGGTGCACGTTTCTAACCCCGTAAATATCCTGGGTTCCCTCAATCAAAATTATCGGCCTTTCAAAATTATTTTTCAGATTCTTGATTTGCTGCAGCAGCCTTCCGTCAATTATGCTGTCCACAAAATCCTCGACAGTTTTCATCTCAATGCCGCATCTCGATGAAACAACATAATCCGCGTTATCAAGCTTTTCCATGCTAACAATTACGCCATTTTCAGCAAGCTCTTTTATAACGCCGCTTCCCTTCTCCCTGTAGTCAGCAAATACCTTTAATTTTGAATCAACAAATTTTGTTACAGGGGCATCTTTTTTCTCATACATTGAAAGATTTAGCTTTTTTCTCATGTTAGCCAGATTCCTGTGCATTTTCTTTTCCTTGTGGTGCGCAACCCACCTGTAGCCTTCATCTCTTGTTCCCTTTGCCATCAAAATAATGACCCTGCCTTTATCCTGTCTTCCGGTCCTCCCCCTTCTTTGTATGCTTCTTATTGCACTGGGTATAGGCTCATAAAAAATAACCAAGTCAACTTTCGGAATATCGAGCCCTTCCTCTCCAATAGAAGTCGCCACAATGACGTTAAACAATCCATTCCTGAAGTCGTTAAGCATCTGCTTCTGCTCTTTCTGGCTTAGTCCAGTCTCGCCTTTTTTCTGCTGACCAACAAAAATCTTAGCATTTATATCTTTGATTTTGTTCAGTTTCTCAATAACATCCAGTGCATTGTCCCTGTATTGGTTAAACACCATAATCTTAACATTATTATTTTGAGAAATCTCTGCCTCAATAATCTTCTGCAATTCTACAAGCTTTGGGTGCTCGACTTTTTCCTCGTGCAGAATACCGGCTTTAATCATCGCGGACTTGAAATTCGAGTCGTTCATAATGGACCTGATTGCTTTGGTTTTTGAAATTCTCGATTCAGAAACCAGTTTTTCAAAATACTTGTGCAGGGCGCTTATGCCCTGGGTTTCAAGCAATTCTAGCGCATGATAAACCTTCATAAGCTCTGCAAGCAGCGATATGGCATTCCAAACAACAAAATCCTTTTCCCCCTGAGCAATTCTGCTCCTAAGCTCGGCCTGCAGCTGCAATAAATCAGATTTTCCGATGTATTTTAAATCAGCCCTTCTTAAAATCCCCCATTTTTTTAATTTTTCAAGCCTTTCTTTAAGAAACAGAAGCAAAAACTTTTGTATATCCGTAAAAACTTTTGGCAGCTCAACTGCAACCCAGTCAACCTGCATTTCCTGCACATAAGGCCTGACATCTGGGTCTTCGTCTGTTCTGACCTCAATATCTTCAATGAAGAGGTTTTTGCAGACTTCCTGTATCTTCTCCATATCGCTCCCCGGAGATGCCGTCAATGCAATAATCCTCGGGTATCTTGAATGCTTCATGAACTGCTTTGCAACGAAAACATAGGCATACTCTCCCACAGCGCGATGGGCCTCATCAACCCCAAGCAAACAGACTTCTTCCAAGTTAATTCGTCTTGTAATTATGTCATTTTCAAGACCCTGGGGAGTTGAGAAAACTATCCTGGATTTCTTCCAGAGCTCAGCCCGTTTCTCAGGGCTTACCATTCCAGTAAACTCAGCCATCTCATCCTCTGGAATTTCAAAATGCTCCCTGAAAACATTTAGGTACTGCTCAATCAAGGGTCTCGTAGGGCCTATAAACAGTATCTTTGAATTCGGGAACTGCTTCAGCCTCTGGGCGGCGAGCATCAGGAAAATGTTGGTTTTGCCCATTCCGGTTGGCAGCACAACTAAGGTGTTCTTTTCAGCGGCGGTGGCCAGAATTGTCTGCTGATACAGCCTAGGCTCGAAGTTCTTAATCATATCAAAAAGAGGGCTTTTTGGGTTTATATAGTTTGTTGAAAAGATGGATGTTTGAACGCATGCAAATCCTTGTTAACGGACATTAATAATTAAATAAGAAGCAGACAAGTAAGTTTCAAACTCAAAATGTTTTTAATAACCTGCTTCTTTTTATAAAAAATGGTTAGACCAACTGGCAATTTGGAGTTAACTTTCAGGGAATGTACCATGAATGATTACGATTGGTGTTATAAACTCTCTGAAGATAATATGAGGCCGTATGTAGAAAAATATTGGGGCAGTTGGGATTCAAAATTTTTCACCGATAATTTTAAAATTGAAAGAACAAGAATCATAAAGATAGGAATCATTCCTATTGGTTTCTATGAAATTGAATGTCAAGGTAAACTGGGAATAGTGCATGGCGTCCAAATACTCCCGGAATATAGGGGTAAAGGAATAGGTACAAAGATAATGGAAGTAGTAGAATCTGAATTTAAAGCACGCAAAGTAAAAACTTCAAGATTAAGGGTTTTTGTTGATAATCCAGCAAAACAATTATACTTAAGATTGGGCTACAGAGAAGCAAACCACAATGATGCTTATGCAAAAAAGGGGACTATACTTATGGAAAAAAGTATTAAGTGAATTTGAGCCCTGTCGTATTTAATTATTACTTCTCAACTCCAACAATCAAATCAGCTTTTCTAACACCAGAAGCAGGCCAATAAGATGTAATCTTGGTTTCTTCCTTCATTGCAAACTCCGCGGTGACTGGCTGCTGGCCTTTAAGCTTGTATTGTATTGTCGGAAAAGGGCCTTTAACATCCAATCCGGCATAATATATTGAGTCATCCCTGAACTTGAAGTTTATTTTCACTTTGTCGCCAATTTTTGCCTTTAAAGTGCTTGGATAAAATCCATTATCATCTGCCTCTACTGTGAATTCTGCAATGCCTTGCTGCTGCATTGGTTGTGGCGGCATGTAATCAGATTCAACATTGATATTGGTTGTTTTGATTACCTTTGGGCTTAATGAGGAATGGTCGCTTTTCACAAGCTCGGCGACAATAGAGTGCCTTCCTGAAGTTACATTTTCGAATTCAACATTTTTTTCAGTTGTAACTCTTTTCTCGCTGTCAAGCCACACATGGAGATGCCCCTCACCTTCTTTTGCAGGCTGGCCTATAGGGACAATGTTAAAATTTTCAGCGCTTAATTCAATCACAACCTTGGAATTTTTTATCAGTTCATTGTCTTTTGGAGAAATTATATTCAAAACAGGGCTGCTTTGCGCTTGTGGAGGTCTTTCAACTGGCTTTGGAGTGTAATCCTCCTTGTTTCCTTTAATCTGAGTCGGCTGTGGCTTTTGAATATCTTGATTCTGAGTGCATGCGATTACTAAAACAAGCAATAGAATTAAAATCAGCGCTTTATTATTTGTGTCCATAAAAATCATCAATAAAACCAAACTTATAATGAAGAACCTAATTTTTTAACAATGTTTTGTTCTTCATTATATTCGCCGAACATAGCTATTTTTATTAATTACCTGTGTTCGGCATTATAATTTACAATTTTTTTCCGAGTTCCTTTAAAATCTGACATCCTTCAATACGCCCTTCTCGTAAAGCTTGTACCCCGCGACAGCTCCAAGTACAAACAGGACAATCACAACCCTTCTGCTTCCGTAATACACACCAAGCAGATAGCCTATGACAAACCCGACAATAATCATGAAATAAGGCAGCTGTATCTTATGCCTCCTCTCATAAATAAGCCTTCCGGCAAAAATTCCGGACAGCGATATTATGACATAGCTTATTGCAGCGCTTGGCGCCAGCAAGGCAATCAGAATCCCAAGTATCATCAGCACTGCAAAGAAAAATTCCATCCAGTTCTTATAAAACTCAAACATTTTGGCTCACTTCGGGCCTGTCCATGCTTTCCTCTCAAAGCTTATGTAGTACACAAGCCATAACACAACTCCGATTAATAATGACATGACTAAGGAAAAAAATACCGGGATGTTGGCAATCATCAGTATAGTTGCAATAATCACTGCAGGAAGCACAAATGCATAAAGCATCCTGCTGCCGAAATATATCTTGCTGCCGTCCAGAGGAGGAATAGGCAGCATGCTGGTTATGGCAAAGATTACATTAAATATTATCGCCTTTTGAAGCAGAGGATTTGGGGAAAAGGCATATAACACCTTTAACAGTATGATCAGCATCAGTGTAAACAAAGGTCCTGCGAGAGCAACCATTGCCTGCCCAAAATAGTTTACGCCATATCTAAACCACCCCAGGCGATGCCCTGCCAGATGATGCAGCATAAAGCCGCCCGGCACTATAAGCCATATGCTTCCATTGGTTAAAAATGCAATGACCAAAGCAGCTATCAGCCCAAATGCCCACATCTTGAATTCTATCCTGTAGCCCACAGCCAATCCCCACAATCTTTTGCCGGCATCGTGAATAAGTACAGACAAAGCAACAATCAGGACAGCATTGAACAAGTTGAACATGCCTGCTCCAAAATCAAAAGCTGCTCCGCCCCATTCCTTAAAGGAAATAATGAATGCAAGGGCAATTATTGATACCAGCAGACCTCTTACTTCATGATGTGTAAACTTATAAAACTTCTTTACCCTGTCAAGAAAGTCAACTATTTCTGCCATAAACCCTTAATTCAAAATATAATATTTAAATATTGTTGTTTTGCCCGATGTTGAAGCTAAAGCTTATTGTCGGCTCTTTGAGCAGTTCCACAACATCGTCTATATGGCCTGCCCCCAAGATAACAAGAATTTTTTTATCTTTGTTTAAATTCATCAGTTTATTTATGTTATCTGCTATAACATGATTTCTTTCCTCTATAAGCACCTTGTAAATATTGGGATAGCGCTCTTTCAATCTGCTTATGAGTTTTCCGATGACTTTTTTGTCAGGAACTGTTGTTAAGTCAAACTCAATTTCCTTATTCCTTGTGAAAACTGCTTTGATTAAATCTGCCAGGAAATTCCATTTTTCCTTCCACGTTAATTCCTTTGAAAGCCTCCGCAAAGTTATTTCTATGTCCTGGTCTATTAAGGCCAATTTGATGTTCTCCCTTTTTGCAATCCTGACAGCCTGCTTCATCTCAGAGCCCGGGGCAACCCCGACAATTTTGCCAAGCTTTCTTTCTGCCCATGCGCCAAGCAAAGAGAAGAGAAAGCCTTTCAACCCTATATGCTTTATGATTTTTAAGTCAATTTTACCTTGAGTTTTGCTCATTAAGGCATGCAGCCTTTTCCTGTCCAGCTCTAATGCTATAATATGCGGTTTTTCCTCTTCTATGCGCTTTTTAACCGCGTCAAGGCTCTGCTTTGCTATATGCGAAGTGCCTAAAAATACAAGATTTTCGTAATTCATCAGTTATACGAAAATAACAGTTTTTAATAAGGCTTCCGATAAATTTAAATACTAGCCAGTAGATAAAACGCTATAAAAAACATTTAATTTAAAGGTGATCTAAATGCTAAAGATGAAAAAGATAAGCGAAACTTATGACATGAGGGTATTTACCGATAATGGAGAGTACTTCGGCGATGTTGAGGAGTCAATATTGACACAGAACAAGGTTTTTGGATGGAGGGTAAGGGCAACAAAGAATTCATTCCTGAACAAGGTATTGGGAAGCGCAAAAGGCGTTATAGTGCCCCACCAGCTTGTAAAGTCAATTGGGGACATTATGATAATCAGCAAGGCTGCCGTTCCTTCCTATAGCGAAGGAGAAGGGGAGTCTAAATCAGCTAAAGAAGAAGATTGATATCTAAAGATGGTTCCTTGGTATGATTTTATTTTTGGTAGGAAAAGAAGTATTGATGACATCAATGAAGCAAAACTACTTCAACATATTAAAGGTACGATTAAAGAAGCGAGTGAATTTCTACGCATAAATAGACTACGAGATGCCATAGAGACGGCAGAATATGCTAAGGGGTTGCCAAACCCAGGTCATATCTTGGCTCACAATTACATAATAAATAACCGTGATTACATTAAAAAAATAATGAAATAGTAAAAGACATAGAATCCTTGGTTTCTGCCCTATATAAATTTCAAAGAGAATTGCAAGATAATAATACATCGAAATACATTAGTAATGCTGAGGAAAGTTTACATTCCCGTATAAGCACTATCCTACTAAAAATAGAAATAGTTTTGAAAACATTATGAATTCAAAATATTTACCCACCCATATTACTTGCCGTCGGGAATTATGCAGAAAAATGTCTTAATATATGCTGTAATGTTATCGCAGATATTAAAGAAAAATTAAAATATAGAATAAAAAATATCTACTGCCATATTAATATTTTCTTGATTTTTTACTTCAAAACCTCATAACCCTTGTATTCCAATAAGGGCAGTTTTTTGGTATTTTTGTTTCTATACTCACGGACAAAATCTATTGAGCAATAGTTGTCCGTTCGTAATATGTCGAAAATGTTCCATTTTCGAGCACTCGAAAACCATAAGGTTTTCTTTGAGTAAAAGGCATATTTATTGCTCAAATTTTTGTGCCTTTTACTATATATCAATTGAACTTAAAGCCGCAGGAAGGACATTTATTGGCTATTTTTCTACTCCATCGCAGAAAATCGAAAGTATTATAAATTAGAATGCTCAATTAAAGTCCAATAAAAATGCAAAAAACTGTAGAGACGGCCAAAGTAGGAGATGACTGGACTGTTAAATTGCCCCAGGATGCAAGAAAAACAGCAGGTTTGAAGAGAGGCGAGACTATTGTTGTCCTTCCTCTGAACCGCACTTTAGTTCTTGGAAAAATCAGCAAAAAATTCCTAGATTCAATGGAAAGGATGGGCGCAAGAAAGAAGAATATTTCTCCAAGCCAAGTCAATGACTTAATTCAGAAAGTAAGGTACAGCGCGTAAATTCCGTATTTAACAATGAAAGTCACCTTAGACACCAATGTTGTTGTTTCGGGCTTTTTCTGGAATGTAGATTCCCGCAGCATTCTGCTGTTGGTTGGAATGGGGGCGTTGCAAAACGTTATTTCCAAACAAGTATTCAGCGAATATGAAGATGTCTGCTTCCGAAAAGAGGTTACAGACAAAACAAGCAAAAGCGAAGAAGACATCAAATCGTTTCTCAGTGAATTGAAGCAACTTTCTGAATTTGTCGAACCGAAAAGCAACTTTGATATCATCAAGAATGATCCTAAAGACAACAAATTCTTAGATGCGGCGCACGAAGGCGGCGTATATTACATAATCACTTATGACGGGCATTTGCTGGACTTGGGCATGTTTAAAGGAATACAGATTCTCACGCCAATAGATTTCTTAAAAGCAACAAATCTTTAGGCAAGCGTTGAAACTCTCGCTAAATTGTTAGAAGTTCTATCTATTATTTTCAAAAACTCGTAACCCTTGCATTGCAATAAGGGCAATTCCTGGGCTTTCTTGTTTCCAGATTAATCATGAACTTATAGCCGCAAGATGAGCACTTGTGGCTTCTTCTGTCTGCTGCTTCTTCAGGCAATTTCCTTTTAGTCAACGAAACCAGCTCATCCTCCACTGGCTTTTTGAAAATTTCTTTCTGTATCTCATTATGTATAGTTTTGTTCTTGATGCAGTCAGAACAAATCATCATTTTTGCATCCAAATCAAGTTTCAGGGATGAAGCAGCTACTTTGTTGCCGCACTTTTTGCATGGAACCATTACATCTTCCTGCTTCGGTTTTAGCCATTCCATCTTAATCAACACCTTTCATTTTTGCAGCATCTGCCATTATCCTTGCAGTGCTGCCCTTAACCATCAAAGAGCCCGAAGAGCCGCAATAAGGGCATGCGCTTATAGCTAAATGTTTTGCTCTTTTAAAATTGTACCTGCATTCCTTGCAGAAGTATTCCTTCACGGGCTCTTCTTTTGACAATTCAGATTTTGTTTCCTGCTTTTGCGCTGATTTCCGTTCAAGGCATTCCCCACATACCAGATTTTTGCTGCCAGGTCCGATTCTCATCATATCCATAGGATATTCATTGCCGCATTTGAAGCATTTAATTCTTATATCAGTGTTTTTTTCGATTGGGAATCACCGTATGTTTTAAACTTGGATTTTTTGAAATTGTAAATATTTAAATATTGTGTTTTTTGGTTTTGACCACTGGACATGCTTGGGTATAATATATAAAGGACTAATTCTATATACTTTGAAAAAGAGAACACGCAAAACTACCAAATAAAGCTTTTTAGTCTTTAGACACGAAAACCAATTACGCAGTTTCGCTTAACATTCTCTTTTATTGTGTTCCAAAGTCTTTAAAAAATAAAAAACTTCGGAGGTAGATTGAAATGGTGAGGTTAACAAAAGAGGAAAAAGAACAAATCAATACATTGATAAATAAAAATACTTCGCTGAATAAAATTTCAATAATTACAAATAAATCTAAATCTACACTGTACTACTATTATACAAAACTTAAAAGTAGAAAATTTAGTAAAATTAAATTCAATTACTCAGATGAAGAATTGGGCGAATTCTTAGGAATATTCACTGGAGATGGTGGATTCTACTTTGATAAAGCCAGATACAAGTATATCATAAGAATATACACGGGGTTGGTAGATAAAGATTACAATGAGGAGTTAATTAAATTCTTCAGCAAAATTTTTTATAAAAAGCCACATAATTATATAAAATTTAAAGACAATGTCTGTATTTTATCTTACCATTCTAAAGATATTTATTTGCTTTTAAAAAGATTTTTAGAGTGGTATGGTACAAAGACGTATTCAATAAAACTCAAAGAACCACATAATTATTCGAAAGATTTTTACATTGGCTTCTTAAGAGGGTTATTTGATACACATGGCAATTTTTATAGACCTAAAAAAAGAGTTTCTTATGGAACAGTTTCTAGCAAATTAGTACTTCAGGTTAATGGAATTATGAACAAACTTGGGTTTTACCCAACGTTGTATATTAATAAAAAAGAGCATTTTTATACTCTTAATTTGCATGGTACACCCGCGATGGGCTTTTTAGAATTTGTCCGACCAAGAAATATAAGAAAGATACACGGCTTTGGTCTATCGGCAAGACACGAGCTTCCCAACAAAATAATTGGCTGAAAAAGCTTGGAAGGCGGGTTCAATTCCCGCAAGCCGTATTTACATACTAAACTTTTGCACTTTACTCGTAAAAGCATACAGCGGTTGTATAGTAAAACGCAAAAGTTAAAGCATAGAAACTTATTTATACCCAAAGACAAAAGTTATAGATATGGTATGGGGCTTTTTTCATGAGATTGGAAGGAAGATAATACATATCACGATTCTTATTGTTCTTGTAATCTATAACATCATTCAGAACAGCTACACGAAGCAGTTGGCTTTGCTTTTTCTTGTACTATTGCTGATAATCTTTCTGGTATTGGAATACTTCAGGCTGGAATTGGGGTGGAAAATGCCGTTCTTTTCGCAGTTTATAAGGCCGAAAGAGCAGAACAGGATGTATGGCGTCATATACTTCTTGTCTGCCACAATAATATCATTTGCGGTGTTTGACCATAATATTGCCTTGGCAGCTCTGCTCATGACGACTTTTGGGGACATGGTGGCTGCTTTAGTTGGAAAACGATATGGAAATACGCTTATTTATAGAAACAAGACATGGGCAGGATTTTTGGCAGAATTGGCGATAAACTTGGCCGTGGGCTTCATAATTCTTGAAAACATCTATGTTATATTAGGAATGGCGTTTGTCGCTACAATCGTAGAAACATTAGTTGATGAACTTGATGATAATTTACTTATCCCCCTATTCTCTGGATTTGTAGGGCAAGTAATCCTTTTCAGCTTGTGAGTTTTGCCATCAATTGCCGCTCTTCTATCGGCTCAACCATACTAAACATTGACTTCAACCCAGTTTCCAATGAAGACTCATCGCAAATTTTATGATGAGTGTGGGGGAAAATACTCCATTTTTTATCAAGCTCCGAAAACGGGTTCACAAAAATTATGTTGAGAAACTTAAAACCAATCAGTTTGTTCCAGTTTTTTAATACAGCATCAAAATTTTCTTTTGAATTCAAAGCTACTATGCTGAAACGATGCTCATTGTTTATCCTTTGAATGATTGGGTCTATGTCGCTTAACTTTGGAATAATAATAAAATATTGCTCTCTGTCTTTATATTTAACGTACAGATCAAAGCCGTCTTTTCCGTTTTCCATGCGCTCTATCTTTTTGGCAATGCTGTCCTTGTTCTTGATGAAACTTATTGTCCACTGAACCAAGAAATCATGCGGGTTTTCCATAACGGAATTTTTGGAATGGTTATTTATAAAATTAGCGGTTGGAGATATGTAATTGGTGGCAGTCCACTCGCTGCCAATCCTAGCCCCATAAGGACACCTGCCAAACCAAGTCCGTACTCCAGTCTTGTAGTGGTGGTAACTTTATTAGGTTTCATTTCAGAATGAGCAGAATTAGTTTTTGCTTCGAGGTTGCCTGTATGTTTGTATTGTTCCATTTTTTGTTCTTCAATAATACTTAATAACCTACTTTTTGCTTCTTTATATGGCAGTTGTTCACCTTTGAATATCTGCTCATCAGATTTTTTACTGTAAGTATCATAATTAGGTCCTTTTTTCAGTTCTTCATAAAGATGAGTGAATTCAGTCTGTTCAGCACTAGTCCATTCAGCCATTTTTCATCACTTAATCATAAGACAACTAAAAATAAACTTTAGAATAAAAACTTAATCATTCTCCACTCTTGGAGCAAGGATAAAGCTCAGCATAACTTTGTCTACGGACTTGTACTCAAGCTTCAAAGGATAGTCTTTGTTGAACTGTATTACAACATCATCGCTTAGCTTTGAGCCGTTTATCATCTTCTTCAGATACTCAATGCTGTACTTTGCCTTTATCTTCTCGTCGCTGTTTGTATTTACTTTTGTTGAATCATCTTCCTTGATTTCTATTTTTGCCTGGTTTAAGTCGCCTTCTGCCTGCAAGGTGAATTTCTTCGGCTCGGCTATGAAAGCAACTGACTCGCCGACAACGTCAACATCTGCTATCGCCTCGTTCAAAATGCTTGAAGAAGTTTTTATTGTTATTGGGAATTTCAAGTCAGGCACTTTTTGCTCTTTCTCTTCCAAATCAATTATCGGCAGATTGAAGGTTCTTGTTGTCGAACTTTTTAAAGTTATTTTAAGCCTATTGTCAGCATCAACCTCAATTGTAAGCATGTCCTTTTGGGAAGCCCTCCTAAGCACCTGCTTCAGATTGCTGAGATTAATGCCAATTTCAATGTCATTCTTGACGTCATATTCTGTAAAAGAACTGCTCAGGAGCTTGAAGACAACCATCGCAACATTTGCAGGGTCCATTGCCACTAGCTCGATGGCATTTGGCGTTATCTTGAACCGCGCTTCATTAACTAAATCAGAAATAATGCTTATGCTTTCTTTTAGATAGCTAGGTTCTGCTAAAGTAAGCCTCATTTTCAACCCCCCACAGGATGGTTATCGTGCTTTATTTATAAATCTTTATGGTTTTAAATTAATCCTTTCACCATTCTGCATTAAATGAACATTCTGGCCTTTCTTGTAGCCCATCTCAACAGCCAAGTCAGCCAATGCCGATCTCATAGATGGCTCGCCATGGGCTGGAATGATATGCCGAGGATTAACCAAATTAATCAAATCCCTCAAGTCTTCCCTTGCAGCATGGCCGCTTTGGTGTATATCCTTGAAAATCCTGACATTAAAGCTTCTTAAGCTGGCTTCGAGCTTTTCCCTGTTTGCAATATTGGTCGGAGTGGGGATAGTTCTGCATGAAAATATTGTGTGATCTTCCGGCATGAAATTGAATTTAAGCTCGCCGTTCATCATCTTCGCAAGGGTAGATTTTGGCTCGCCTTGATGGCCCGTGACAACCATTAGATACTTGCCCCTGTCCTTGGCAATCTTCTTCAGCTTTCTCTTCACTTGGCCGCTGAATTTCAAAACTTCAACTTTGTTGGTGAATTTTGCAATGCCTGTTGCCTCTGCAGCCCTTACATATTTTGCCATTGAACGGCCCATGAAAACAATCTTCCTGTTCATTTTTTGCCCAAACTCAACAATTGACTTGAGCCTTGCTATGTGCGATGAAAAAGTTGTCACAACAACATGTTTGTTTTTTGAGTTGATGTCAAGCATAACCTCTTTCAGCATCTGCTTTGCCACAGACTCTGAAGGCATTTTCCTTGCATCAGCAGCATAAGTTGAATCGCATATCAAGGCCAAGACTTTCTGCTTTCCTAATTCTTCCAATCTTCTGAAATTTGGTTTTTTCCCCAAAGTTGGAAACATGTCAAACTTGAAGTCGTTTGCATAAAGTATTAACCCTTCTTTTGTGTGCAATGCAATCATAACGGTGTGGGGAGTGGAATGGGTCACATGGATGAACTCTATCTTTATATTACTTGATGCCTGAAAAGAGGAATTTGCAGACATGCTTCTTATCTTGCTGTCAAGCTTTATCTTATCTTCTGTCAAAATACCGTTCAATACCTCTGATGTGAACGGCGTGCACATTATAGGAACTTTGAAATTATTGGCAAGGTATGGAATTGCGCCTATATGGTCAAGATGAGCATGGGTAGGCAGAATCATCTTTACTTTTGATTTCCAGTCGTCAATTGCAGAAACGTCAGGAACTGCCCCGACTTTCATCAATTCCTTTGGATTGACGCTGACAATATCCTCGTCTTGCGTGTACTTGATGTAGTTTTCAAGATGGATTCCCAGGTCAAAAATGTAGACTTCATCCCCAATTTTCACAGCAGTTGAGTTCTTTCCTACCTCATTGTAGCCGCCGATTGTGCAGATTTCAACCATAAGTGCGTTTTTTGAATAAATGTTTATAAAGGTATGTCTATTTTATTTGGGCCACAGTTAAAAATTATTATAATTCATCTCTTTTGGGCAATGATTATGCCGTAGCGGAAGGCTCCGCTGGCATAACCTTTTTTCATAGCTTTAAATGCTTTAAGAAATTCAATAACCGCATGGCCATTTTTTCTCGCAATTCTCCACAATTCCGGATTTTTTAAAATATCAAGCGTAATATCCCATGTATGCTCAACATGCTTGCTTGCATCTTCATAATAGATAAGCCTTAAATTATTTTTATTGAAATGTCCGATATATTCATTTATGTTTGGAAGGTTTACTACCATGCCTTTTTCAATGGGCTTAATGAATTTGCTGTACTTCCTTCTTGGGAGATCTGCATCTTTCAGCCAGGCGCCTATGGAGATAGTGCCATTTTTTTCCAATATGTCAGCTGCTTTTTTGAAAAAATATTTTCTATTTGTCAGGTGGGAAAGCACTTCTATGGCAATGATTGCGTCGAATTTTTCATTAAAAGAAAGGCGGTTTGCATCCTGAAGCATGAAAACCGGTTTTGGTATTGTGTTTTTATTAAGTTCGTAAGCGGCATTAATCTGCAATGGGCTTATGGTTATCCCAATGGTAGTGCATTTTTTATTTTTTGCCAAAAATTTTGCAGTGCCCCCAAGTCCGCTGCCGGCATCCAAAACCTTTGCTTTTTTTGGTATACCTGCCCTTTCTGAAATAATCTGCAATAATCTTTCTGTCGCCTCTTTCTTTGTCTCTTTTCCAGTGATGTAGTACCCGTGATGTATGTGCTCGCCCCATAATTTATGGTAATATGGGGTAACAAAATCAAAATGCTCTTTAACTTTGTTTGTTAGTCTGTCCACACATAACAAAGTAAAGAACTATTATATTAAGTATGCTGATAAAAACAGAAAATAAAAAATGCGGGGAGAAGGATTCGAACCCCCGTAGGCACTAAGCCAGTAGATGACTTAGGAATTTGCATCACAGAACCAATTGTGGCACTCCGCTTGAGTCTACCCCGTTTGGCCGCTCCGGCATCCCCGCATTGTGTTTAGTATAAGAATTTCATTTAAAAAGATTGCTGAAAAATTTGACTAAAAAATTCAATACGCCTTCGGCAATTCTTGCGCTCGGCAAAAATTTGTCGCCCAATGATTTTTTCCTCGCCTATTTTTTCATTATTATAAATTGGTGAGGTTTTGCGATATGGCAGGAAAGCAAAACCGAGCACTAATTTTTGTGCCGAAGGCACGGATTAAAAAATTAGAAATCAAATAATCAAACTTTCAAGTCAAATCCTTCAATTTGCCTTCTATTGATTTAAGCTCGGACTCGAGCCTTTCAAGATCTGTCATTTCCCTCTTTGGCGGGGCTTTTTCCTGGACGGGCTTTGCGCTTTGCTTCTTCTTTTGCTCCTTTTTCGGGTGGGGCAGGACTTCCTTAACAAAAGGCACTTTGAAGTTTGTCTGGGGCAGCCTGTTTTTGAGAGTGCCCATAGTCTTGTTTGTGTCCCTGAGCAAACCCCTGAGCTTGTTTATGTTTTCAAGCTTTTTCTGCCTCAATTGCTTGAATTTCTCGAATTTCTGCAGCACTTCAAGTATCCCTTTCAGAATTTCGAGAATGCCCTTCCTTACTTCACTGGGTTCTTTTATTTCCACAAAAAATAATTCGTTGTGCTGCTCTTTCATCTTTATCCAGTACGGCCGGGCTCAAACATTACCCTGTCGATGCCGTCTATCTTCTTCTCGATGTCATTTATGGCATTGTTCCACATGATAAGCTCTGCATCCTCTTCGTGCCTTAAAGTTTTTATAGTTTCAAGAGTGCCTCTTATCTCTTTTACCCTGCTCTTTATCATGTCCAAGACGTCCAGTATTTCTCTGTACTCGTCCACTTTCACGAAAACAGGCGCTCCGGTTCTTTGCTCTCTCATTTCAATCACCCTTAAACAAAGTTTTGTCAACAAAAGTTATTTTTTTCTGCAAGTCCTCAAGCGAAGACTTCATCTTGTCAAATGACTTGTATTCGGCATTTTTCATGTTCTCCAATTTCATCAAAGCATCTTCAGATTTCTTCAAATCATTTCTTATCATGTTTATATTGCCAAGCACGGACCTAAATTTATCAACCCTCAGATAAATCGTCCTTCCGCTTTTCATTGCCTGCCACGGCTTCTGCTTTGCGCCCAAAATATTTTCCTCTTCCCTGAAGAACGTATTGTCTTTTATCGGCATTGCGTCCTGCATTTCAGGATTTTCCTCTATCATTGCCTGCTCAGGCTCCGGCAACGGTTCAGAAAGGGGCGGCAGCTTAGGTGCAGGAGGGGCTCTCACAGGCGGGATAGGACTAAGCGTTTCCTCTAGCTCTGCTAAGCTTGGAAATTCCGACAAATTGTCGCCTTCTTCAGGAAAGTTAAATTGAGGTCCAATGTCTTTGCCGTCTGGTTTTTCATCAATATCCGGAAAATCAGGCAGCTTTGGCGTATCGTCTTCAAAACCCTCCAATGAAGGGGGCGCAGGAGGCAAATCTAGCTCGTGAAATTCTTTCTCTCTCTTTTCCCTCTTTAAGAACCTTAAAAAACCCACAAATAGGCACCCATTTGCATATACAAAGTTATTTTATTAAAAACTTTTGTTAGCATTGCTAAATAGTAATTTATAATTAGCCGGAATTGCACAAAAAATAAATAATCCGAGCGCAAAAACAAGGTAGATGAAGCTTCTGCCCATACTTGCACTTTTTGTAGCATTACTTTCTTACTTTTCTTTTGCCCAGCAGCCAGAGTGCGATTATGCTGTCGAAATACTTGCTGATGGAGAGGAATTCCAAAAAGAGGATTTCACATGGAGGATGATGGCAACCAAAGTAGAAGGCAAATCGACAAATATGACCGGCACAGCCAAGATAGAGGATTCCAGCGGAAGCGCAGTAAAAACCTACAAGCCGTGGACTTCTGATTCAATCTCAAAGCAAAAAACATCAAGCAAGTACACCCCGAATTTAAAGCCTGGGGAATATGAAATAATCGCTGAAATAAGCGTCGAGTGCGATGACACAAGCAAAGACAACAACATAGACACTAAAAAAATAACGATAAGCGGCGATGCAGAGGAAACAAAACCCAAGGAAGAAAAAAAGGAAGATGCAAGTCAAGACACAAAAGATGGCGATATCCCACAAAATAATATTAAAACAGCAGCAGTAAAAGATATTAGCCAAACTAATGATCAGATTGAAACAAAAACAGCCCAAAAAACCAAAACATCTACTCAAAAAAGCCAGCAGGTTGACAATGTCATTCAGCTGACCGCAAGCAATAATAGGGGTAACCAAAAATCACAAATTAAAGTTTCCGAAATTCAAAAACACATGGTTGCTTATGAATCCAGCAGTGAAAAGGCAAAAAGCCTGATAATGATATTCCTCTTGACTTTGTCGGTTCTATTAAACATAGTCCTGATACTAAGAAGGTAAAAATGAAGGATCAGCCTCGCTTCACAGCTATATTTTGAATTATATCAGCAGCATCTAGGCATTTGTCTGCTGTTTTTTCCAAAAGTTCGTAAATTTCCCTGTACTTCATAATATCAACAGAATTTTTATAGAAATGAAACAACTCGGACAAGGCCTCATTATAGATTTCATCAGCCCTTCTCTCAAGGCTTTTTATTCTTGAATGGACTTCCTCAGCATTTTTCAGCTTTCTTAAATCAGCTATGCTTTTGCTTAATTCAGCTACAGCATCGCTTATGATATCAACTAGCTTTACCATGTTATCTTCTATCCTTTCTATGTTCAAAACCACCAATTTTGAGGCAATCGAATTTAGACCGTCCAGAATATCATCAAGAGCGTCAATCATCTTTTGCAAGTCCTCTCTGCCGATTGAAGCTCTAAAAGATTTGTTCAGCATCAATGCCATGCCGCGGGTCATTTCATCGCCCTTAGCCTCAATATTTTTTATTGCACTGGCTTTAAACTTTCTTTCCTTTCTTTCAAAATTGTGGTAATTTCCAATAAAATCCCTTAATTCCTTTGCAGCCTCAACAGCATTCTCTGACTGCTGTTCAAGCATTTCAAAAAACTCCTTTTCCTTGGGTATAATCCAGTGCATAATCTTTTTCATTATCCAATCTCCCTAAGTTCTCTATAAATAAGTTTCGCTGATTTAATGCTGTTGAAAACCTTTATAAACATACTTGGTTTTTGGAATGGTATGACAGAAGCCGAGAAGCAAGGCGAGCATGCCCATATTAGGTGCAAGACCATAATTGAAATTCTTGGCAAGCCAAAAGAGTATGTAGAAAGATCAATAAAAGAATATATAGAACATATCAAAAAAGATTCTGAACTGGTAGTTCTGGATGAGTATCACTCAGAGTCAAAAGAGCAGGGCAAACTCTGGGCAAAATTTGTTGAACTTGATTTGGTAATAAAGGGCACAAGAAAGCTGATTGGTTTCTGTTTTGAGTACATGCCTTCCTCAATGGAAATCGTGAAGCCGGAGCATTTGACAATGACCAATCCTGAGCTTTCACGTTTTCTTAATGACCTCCAGGCCAGACTGCACAATGTCGACATGGTTGTGAAGCAGCTTAAAGCGGAGAACGATTTTATAAAGCAGAATATGAATGCAATAATCAACAACGCAATAATCATTGCTTTAAGGATAAGCAAACTTGATCTGGAGCAGCTTTCTAAAATAACAGGAGTTCACAAAAAAGAACTGGAAATTTTTGTTGAAAAGCTGCTGAAGGAAAACAAGATTGAAAAAGAAGGCGAGACCTATTTTTTGGCAGGATGACAGAGCTCAAAAAAGCAAGCGTGAAAAGCAAGGTAGAGGCAGTCCTTTTTTCAACAGGGCACAGAATAAGCCTGGATGAGATAAGCAAGCTCTGCCGCTCAAGCAGGGAAGGCTCGATTGCGGCTTTGCAGGAGCTGAGAAAGGAATACGACGAGAAACAATCCAGCTTAATGCTTGTTGAAGATGGGGATTTTTGGAAATTTACAGTCAGAGACCATTTTATTCCTATGGTGAGGAAGATAGTGACAGAAACAGAGCTGACAAAAAGCATACTTGAGACACTTGCCGTTATAGCATTCAAATACCCGATTCTGCAGTCTGACCTGATAAAACTGAGGACAAACAAGGCTTATGAGCATCTTGTTGAGCTGGAGCAGTCAGGCTATATAACAAGGCAAAAGCACAGCAGAACAAACCTCATAAAATTAACTGACAAATTTTTCAAATATTTTGATTTAACTGAGGAAAAGCTCAAGGACCAATTCAAGGATTTTGGCAGTATAGCCAAGGCGATAAAGGAAAAAGAGGAGGAAGTCATTAGAATAAAAGATGAGCAGCGCAAAAGGGCAGAAGACTTAAAAAAAGAAGATGATAGAATTAAAAAAGAAATTGACGCGTTGGACAAAGAAGGGGAAGAGTTTGAAATCCCGCTGGAAACTTACCAGACAAATCCCGAAGGAAATATTTCAGTGGCATCTCCAAATGCCAAAAACCCAATTGCTGAAAAGGAAAAACTAGGAGATCTTGAGGTTGTTGCCACAGAGCCGATAACAAGCCAAGAAGAGCAGCACCAAGAAATTACACAGCCAAGTATTCAGGAAAAGGCTGGCGCTACGCAAGTTCCTGTCGCCGCAGAGCAACAAAACACGCAGGAAAAACACCATAAACAGCGTAAAAGCCAAAAGAATATCAAAGGGATAAAGTTAACTCCAGAGATGGATGCTAAAGCAGAGCAAATGGTTGAGGAAATGCTGCATCCAGAAAATAGGAAAGAATAAAGCAAGAATTATTTGCAACCATAATAAGAAAATTCAATAATAAAATTAATTAAACAAAAATAAACTATATATAAAATGCTCCTTTTACAATGCCCGAAATGCAAGAACAGGATGAAATACCAAAGCAAGGATAGTTTTCTTTCTGGAAAGAAAAAGAGATGTGTTTACTGCGGCTTTCATATAATGGTTAATATGGCAATAATTAAAAAGATTTAGTTTCTTTTCCATATAGAAAATTTCAATATAGAAAACAATCCAAAAACATAACTCTTATAAAGCGAAAAACATACCGATTTATAGACGATAAAGTGTTAATCCAATTCTCTAAAAAATGACAGAAGAAACAGGGCAAAAATTAGGCACAAGAATAATACCTAGAATTATTCAAGAGGAGATGAAACAGAGCTACTTGGATTATTCTATGAGTGTTATTGTTGGGAGGGCACTGCCAGATGTAAGGGACGGTCTTAAGCCCGTGCACAGGCGTGTGCTATATGCTATGTGGGAATCTAGTTTAATGCATGATAAACCATTTAGGAAGTCTGCCTTTGTTGTGGGGCGTGTACTTTCGGCATATCACCCCCATGGCGATGCAGCAGTCTATGACACTATGACTCGCTTAGCCCAAGATTTTTCACTAAGATACCCTTTGATAGATGGTCAAGGCAATTGGGGATCGATCGATGGGGATCCTGCTGCGGCCATGAGATACTGCGTTACTGGAGAAAGTTTAATTGCAACAGGAAAAGGTTTGATTAGGATTGATGAATTATCAGAAAAAGAAGATTTAGATATAAAAGTTTTGTCAAAAGACAAGAAAATAAATAAAGCATCTAAATGGTTTGACTCTGGAGTTCATCCTACACTTAAAATAACTACAAATAAGGGCTATTCCATAACTGGCTCTAAAAATCATCCAATTATGACATTAAGTAAAGATGAATCAGGAAAACCTATCTTCCTTTGGAAGTTATTAGAAAATATAAATAAAGAGGATTTTGTCGTGATTGACAGATCTTCTGACAGTTTATGGCCCAAGGAAAAAATAGACTTATCCGAATATTATCCAAAAATAAAGAGAACAACTAATGTAAGAATTTTACCAAAATGTTTAGATGAAGACTTGGCTTTTATTTTAGGCTCATTTATTTCAGAAGGAAGTTTAAATGATATTAAAATAGAGTTCTGTAATTCTGATGAAACTTGGGTAAACAATTTGATTGAAAGATGGAACAATATCTTCCCAGATAGCAAACTCCATAAATTTAAAAGAAAACCAAATTCTTACGGCAAAAAAGAATATTATAGGCTTGAGTGCCATTGCAGATATACTTTAGAGTTTCTCAGGAATATTGGTTTATCTTCTTTGAAATCTTCTAAAAGACAAATGCCCAAAACTATACTTTATTCCCCAAAGGAAGTTGTTGTAGCTTTCTTAAAGAGTTACTTTGAGGGTGATGGAACAATAACTTATTCTGGAAAAATGATAGAATTAGGTTGTTGTTCAACTAGTGAGAAACTTGTCAACGAAGTGCAGATATTATTGCTTAGATTTGGCATAGACGCTTTTAAAAGGTTTGATAGGCATAGGCTAGTGTGGAAATTATATCTAAGGGGTTATAGAAACGTATTAAGATTCTATAAAGAACTGGGATTTTTATCAGATTACAAAAACAAAAAACTAGAATTTGTAATTTTCAGCTATAAAAAAGATTTCTCATTATTAGATCATGTTCCTTTTATTTCGGATTATATAAGAAGTTTCACAAATTCCGAGTTTATAGCTAAACATAATTTTGATAGATACTCTAGTATGGAAAACAATTATGAAAAAATATCTTCCATACTTCTTCAAGAAACTGAAGTTGATTTTAAACCATTATTCGAATACCTCTTAACTTACAATTATCTTTTTGATAAAGTCATTCAAGTAGAAGAGGCAGGCATTCAAAAAGTCTATTCTATAAAAGTGGAAAGTAATTGTCACTCTTTTATTTCTAATGGATTTATCAGCCACAATACAGAATGCCGCTTGACAAAACTTGCAGAGGAAATGCTTGAGGATATTGACAAAAAAACAGTAAGATTTGTTCCAAACTTTGACAACAGCGCAACAGAGCCCATTGTGCTGCCTTCAAGACTGCCTAATCTGCTAATTAATGGAAGCTCAGGGATCGCAGTTGGCATGGCAACGAACATTCCCCCTCATAACATCCAGGAAGTAATTGATGCAGTAGTAAAACAGATAGACCATCCTGACTTAAGCGTAGAAGAGATTATGCATACAATCCAAGGTCCAGATTTTCCAACAGGTGCATTGATCTGCGGCAGAAGCGGAATCAGGGAAGCATATTCAACAGGAAGAGGCAAGATTCTAATAAGAGCCAAAACAAGCATGGAGCAGGATAAGAATAGAAGCGTCATCATAGTAAATGAGATACCCTTTATGGTTAACAAGTCAGAGCTTTTGGAGGAGATGGCTGATTTAGTCCGTGATAAAAAGATTATTGGAATTTCAGATTTAAGAGACGAGTCTGACAGGCACGGAATAAGAATTGTAATTGAGCTGAAGAAGGATGCCGACGGAAACGTAGTTCTTAATCAGCTATTCCAGCACACGAGGATGCAGACAACATTTGGGATTATAATCCTTGCACTTGTAAACAATGAGCCAAAAGTCCTGAACCTCAAGCAGCTGGTGCATTATTACATAGAGCATAGGAAAGATGTTGTAAGGAAAAGGACTTTATTTGACTTAAACAAAGCGCAGACAAGAGCGCACATTCTTGAAGGGCTGATAGTTGCTTTAAGCAATATAAACAACGTTATCAAGTTAATCAAGGAAAGCAAATCAGTCGAGAGTGCCAGAGAGAAACTAACTGCTAATTTTAACCTGACGAACGAGCAGGCCACAGCAATACTTGAAATGAGGCTGCAAAGGCTTACATCCCTGGAGCAGGAAAAGATAAAGCAGGAGCATGCAGGATTGCTGAAGCTTATTGAGGAATTGAAATCAATTCTTTCAAACCCTCAGAAAATACTTGAGATTATCAAGAAAGAACTTATAGATCTGAAAGAAAAATACAAAGATAAAAGGAGAACTCAAATTATTGAGCTGGAAAGTGCCGGGCTCGAAACAGAAGACTTGATAAAAGATGAGGAAATGGCAATCACAATAACAAACTCAGGCTATATTAAGAGACTTCCATTGCAGACATACAAGATCCAGCACCGCGGCGGAAAGGGAGTAATAGCAACAACAACAAAAGACGAGGATATTGTAAAGGACATATTTGTTGCAAGCACACACTCTTACATATTGTTCTTTACAAATAAGGGGAAGGTGCATTGGCTTAAGGTTTACAATATCCCGGAAGCCAGCAGACAGGCAAGAGGCAAGGCCATTGTGAATGTGCTTGAGCTGGGAAATGACGAGATTGTTACAGCCTTTGTGCCTGTAAGAAATTTTGACAATCAGCATTACCTTATTATGGCTACTAAAAAAGGCACTATAAAGAAAACAGAGCTCATGGCTTACAGCAATCCAAGAAGGCATGGAATTGTAGCAATAACTCTGGAGCAGGGGGATGCGCTGATTAATGTTGAGCTGACAGACGGCAACCAGCAGATTATTCTGGCTACCAAAAAGGGGCTTGCTGTGCGGTTTGAGGAAAGGAATGTCAGGCCGACTGGGAGGTCTTCCCAAGGCGTGAGGGGAATTAACCTGAAAAACAATGACGAGGTAATAGGAATGGTTGTTGCTTCTGATGAAAAGACTTTGCTGACCGTGACAGAAAACGGTTATGGAAAAAGAACGCAAATCTCGGAATACAGGCTTATCAACAGGGGCGGCTCCGGGGTCATAAACATGCAATGCAGCGAAAGAAACGGCAATGTCGTCTCAATTTGCCCAGTTACAGACAACGACGATATCATCTTCATAAGCAAGAATGGAATAATAATAAGAGTGCCCGCAAGCGATATTTCTGTCATCGGAAGAAGTACGCAAGGAGTAAGGATAATGAAGCTTGAGCAGAATGACAAGATCGTCAGCGCTGTTAAGGTGGCAAGAGAGAGTAATGATTAAGTAGTAAATTCTTAAAAAATTAAGCGAAAGTAATATATAGGGGTAATAAAGATAATGTCTTATGTTTGGTCCACAATTCCTTCCTAATACGGTTTTTGTTAAAAAATTTACAGAGTTAGTAGATATGTTTAACAAGGGTAAAATTGTAAAACGCACAACTCTTAAATGTAAGATAGAAAGAGTTAGGTTGCAACTAGTTGGTAAAGTTTCAAATTTAAATATTTTAATTGAACAACCCCAATTAGAGTTAGATTTCGCACAACAATTTGTGGCATTAGATATAAATTCTAAGACCAGTAATGCCCTTGTACGTTTTGAGCTTCACTCTGGAAGTATAAAACCAGGTATGATAAAAATTGATGGGAAGGGCGACTTCAGTATAGTTTGCCAAACTGGGTACATTACTGCAATGACTTTTAAATGATTTAATAAACTATTACGGGTTTTGCTATGCTCAACCCTAAGATTCTTGCATACACCACACCAAACCCAAACCTTTTTATAAATATCAGCTTTGTTTTATTCTATGAAAAATATCAAAGTAATATTAGATGAAGCGCTCAAAGAAATACAGCCCGACAAGAATTATGAGAAAGAAATATTTGAAAAGGTAGGCATCATTATTAAAAAAATCAACCAGGGGCAAAAAAATATTAAGGCAATCCTGGGAGGCTCCGGGGCAAAAGGAACGTGGCTGAAGACATTTGACGCAGATATCTTCGCTGTTTTTGACTACAAAAAATTCAAGGGCAAAAGCGACAAATTATCAGACATCCTGGAAAAGGTCATGAAAAAGAAATTCAAAAATGTTTCTAGGTTGCATGGCTCAAGGGATTATTTCCAGATAAAGCAAAATAACTTTACTTTTGAAATTGTCCCTATTTTAAAAATACAAAAAGCAGAGCAAGCCAAGAATATAACTGACGTAAGCCTTTTACATTCAAAGTGGGTTTTAAAACGCAAAAAACTGATTAATGAAATCAAACTGACGAAGCAGTTTTGCCAGTCCCAGAATGTCTACGGCGCAGAAAGCTACATAAGGGGCCTTTCAGGATATGTATGCGAGATACTGACAATTTATTACGGCTCTTTTCTGAATCTAATAAAAAAAGCGGCAAAATGGAACGATAAAGTCATTATAGACGCTGAGAAATACTATAAAGGCAAGGATGTTTTTAAGCTTATCAATACTTCCAAGCTTGTATCTCCGCTGATAGTCATAGACCCAGTCCAGAAAGACAGGAATGCCGCAGCTGCTCTGAGCGTTGAAAAATTTGAAGCTTTCAAAAATGCGGCCAGGGAATTTTTAATGCGCCCGTCCAAAGAGTTTTTTTTAAGCAAAACATTAGATTCAATATTCCTGAAAGAAAAAAATAATAAGAAACTGGTAAAAGTTGAAGTCAAGCCGCTGGAAGGCAAAACTGATGTTGTCGGAGGCAAGCTCCTGAAGATTTACGAATTCATCAGGGATAATCTGGATAAAAACGGCTTCAAAATAATAAAAACCGCATGGGAATGGGACAAAAAAAGCAGCGCAATTTTTTATTTTTTATTCAACAAAAATCCATTGCCGAAAATTATTGAAATTGAAGGTCCGCCACTTAAGCTGAAGCACCATGTTGGGCATTTTAAGAAAATGCACAGAAAAACTCTGATAAAATCAAATAAAATCTATGCACTGGAGCAGAGGAAATTTTTGCTTCCGGAAAACTTATTAAAAAGCACCATAAAAAATGATTCAATCAAAGAAAAGTGCAAATCAATAAACCTTAATATTCTTTAAAATGCAAGCGGTAATACTGGCAGCAGGAAAATCAACAAGAACTTACCCTTTAACTCTTACAAGACCAAAGCCATTGCTCCAAGTTGCCAACAAATCATTGCTTGAGCATAATCTAGAAAATTTGAACAATGTCGCAGATGAAGTCATTATAGTTGTGGGATATAAAAAGGATATGATAAAAAAGCAAATTGGAAAAACATACAAAAATCTCAAAATAAAATATGTTGAGCAAAGGCAGCAGCTCGGGACTGCACATGCGTTATCCATAGCACAATCTTATATAAAAAATAGGTTTATTCTGCTCATGGGCGACGATATTTATTCAAAAGGAGATGTTAAGAAGTGCATTAAACATCGGTATGCGATCCTGACAACAAGGGTAAAAAATCCCAAGAATTTTGGGGTTATTATTGAAAAAAACAGCATTTTGACCGATTTCGTGGAAAAGCCGAAAAAATTCATCTCGGATTTAGCCAGCACGGCATTTTATAGCCTTGACAGGAAAATATTTGATTATCTCAAGCATATAAAGAAATCAAAAAGAAATGAGTTTGAGATGCCTGATGCAATTAAGATGCTTTCAAGAAAACAAAAAATATACTGCATTAAGAGTAAAAACTGGTCTCCAATAATCTATGCCTTGGATTTGCTGAAAGCAGACCAAAAGTTAAGAAAGAATAAAAATATGATTGGCAAGAATACAAAAGTATACCGTAATTTGAAAAATTCAAGCGTCGGGAATAACTGCATTATAAAAGGAATTGTCAGAAATTCAATCGTAATGGACAAAACATTTATTGATGTAAACTCTATAGTTGAAGACTCCATTATAGGGGAAAATGTTTATTTTAAGGGTAAAATATCAGATTCCGTAATAGCAGACAATGTTAAGGCAAAAAATGTCGTTATAAAACCAGGCTGCAAAATATGGCCAAGTAAAAAAATCTCTGATTTAATCGTTGAATGGGATGTCCAATAAAATGAAAAAGTTGAACTATGCCTTATTATTGACAATAGGAACCGCACTTTTTCTAGTTTCGTATAAATTTGACGATCAAGTAAACATATTCTTTGGCAATACAAGTCTTGTTTTTTTTGATTTCATCATGCGCCTAGTAACAAATTTCTGGATTGTCCTGTTTGTTATGCTCGTCATTCCTTCTTTTATGTCATACAAAAAAGACAAAAGACTGATTTACCTGTTTTTGCTGGCGTTTTTCGCATCTTTTGTCCTTGCTTTTGTACTAAAATTGATTGTGGCAAGACCAAGGCCATTCGAAACACTAGCATTCCCATTCACAAACATGCCTGATTATTCGTTTCCAAGCATACATTCTATGGTAGCTTTTTCTTTGCTGCCTGCACTTGTAAGGCACTTGCCGAAACAAAAGATTTTCTGGGTTGTCTTTGCATTTTTGGTCGGGTTCAGCAGAATATATTTCGGGGTGCACTTTTTGAGCGATGTGGTATTTGGCGCAATTGCAGGCTACCTTATTGGGCATTTTCTGCTGGGATTGCATGAAAAAGGAAAACTATGGGCAAAATAAGCAGTCTTGAGTGGAACAGGCAGCTTTTCCATATCTTTTTTGGCATAGGGATTGTTTTTTTGTTGTTGTACGATTTTATAGACAAAAATATAATCTTGATGTTTGTTGTTATTGGTTTTATCTTATCGAATCTAAGCAAGAAAATCAGAATTCCAATAATTTATAATTTGCTTATAAAATTTGAGCGCAAAGAAGAGTTAAAGAGATTCCCTGGCAAAGGAGTGATATTTTATTTGATTGGCATCTATATTTCCTTGCTGATTTTTTCAAAAGATATAGCAATGGCATCTATAATGGTTCTTGCGTTGGGGGATTCAATTTCACATTTATTTGGTCTGCATTACGGCAAAATAAAGCACCCATTATCAAAGACAAAATTTTTGGAAGGCACGTTTGCCGGATTTATTTTTGGTTTTATAGGAGCTTTTGTGTTTTTGCCTTTCCGCGAGGCTTTTTTCGCTTCGCTGGCAGCAATGGTTTTTGAGGCAATTGAGATAAAAATTGGAACCGAGCAGGTTGATGACAATTTGACAGTTCCTTTTATAGCAGGGGCGGCTGTTTGGATAGTTAGGCTGTTGTGATGCAATGGTTTGGAGTTAAAGACAATAGATGAACCTTTATTGAAGAAAGCATTGAATAAGGAATAAATCAAATGAAGAAGATTACGGAAATAATATTAGGATATTTACTTTTGATTTCTGGAATTTTTATTGTTACTTATATTTTTAAGTTTGAAAATTATTGGCTTGATGTTATTTTGGTATTGTTTGTATTTAGTTTTATAGTTTATATAAGATGGGATAAAAAACATGAAAAGGCTTTCCTTAATGCAATGAATAAGTCCCGCAAGCGAAAGCAAAGCAGAAAGTAACTAAAAATTCTCGCAGATTAGACAGCACCGCAATGCAATACTTTTATAAACAAAATACCCTTTTCTTCAGGGCTTATATAATTCAAAATGCTAAGCGAACAATTAAAAGAAATATTCCTGAAAAACAAAGAGCCTTTCGCGGACATACTTGGGCAGGAAGGTGCAAAGCAGGGCATTAAATCAGCCTTGCTGATGAACAGGCACATTATAATAGTCGGCGCACCCGGCATAGGAAAGACAACTTTGGCAAAAAACATAGCAAAATTATTGCCGGATATAGAAGTTGTAGAAGGCTGCAGCTATCACTGCGCTCCAAAAAACCCAGTATGCCCGTCGTGCATCCAAGGCAAAAAGCACAAGACAATAAAGCTTGAAGGCGCAAAAAGATTCATAAGAATCCAGGGCTCGCCTGATTTAACTGTGGAAGACCTTTTGGGAGACATAGACCCAATCAAGGCATTGAAATTTGGGCCTTTGAGCTTGGAAGCATTCACCCCCGGAAAAATATTCAAAGCCAACAATGGCATTTTGTTTTTTGATGAATTAAACAGGTGCCCTGAAAAGCTGCAAAATGCCCTATTGCAGGTTCTTGAGGAGAGAAAAGCAACAATCGGCTCTTATGATGTTGATTTCGATGTGAATTTTATTTTTATCAGCACAATGAATCCAGAGGATACATCTACAGAGAGGCTAAGCGATGTTTTGTTGGATAGATTTGATATTATTTACATGGATTACCCAGAGGACATAGAAATAGAAAAGAAAATTGTTGTAATGAAAGGAAAGAAACTGGCAAATGTAAGCGATGAATTGTTGACATTAATAATATACTTCCTAAGATTACTGAGGGAAGATGAGAAGCTTGAAAAAAAGCCAAGCGTAAGGGCGTCAATCGGTTTGTATGAAAGAGCGCAATCAAACGCCTTGCTTAACGGAAGAAAAAATACGGAGTTTGAAGACGTAAAGGAAGTGCTGGTTTCTGTTTTGTCACACAGGATTAGATTAAAGCCTAGTGTAAGGTATCTTGAGGACATTGAAAACTATATCAAGGAGCAATTCCACAAGCATGTGGAAGTATCAAAGTGGCAGAATTCTTTGGAGGAAGAGAAACAAGCTCGTGATTACCGGTAGCGAAAAGCTTACAACAAAAGAGCTAAGCAAAGCGGAGGAATTAAGCGGGAAACTGGCTTTTCAGCAGCTTGAAGACAAGTTCATGCACTCTGTTCTTGAAAATGACAAAAAAGTCATTGACAGCGGCAAGCTAATAAGTGACGCCATAAATCAGGGAATGTCATCATTCAGCCCTGATTTAATGTTTGAGCAGCTTGTTAAGAGCTACCTTACAGCCAAGCAAATCTATGGTGAGTCAATCATAAGGCTGGTTTCCGGGTATGAGCCGGATTACATTAAAAAAAATATTGGCATTCCGGAATTCCAAAAGGAGCTAAAGGAAAAAATACAGCAAAAGATTTTGGAGCTGAAGGAGGAAGGGTTCCTGCTGAAAGACGACACTTTGTCAGAGAAAGGGGTAGAGCTTGCTTCTTTGGTTTTATATTTTGAGGAACTTGATAAAATAGTTCCAAAAGGCGTTATAGGTGAGAAAGCCAGCAAAAAAACCCATATTTATGGCGAGAAGGAAGACTCAAGAGTGTACAAAAAAGGCGATAGGTACAGGGATATCGCTTTGAGAAAATCCATTAAGCTTGCAATAAGGAGGGGCCATGGAGATTTTGGCGGCAAGGACTTGCAGGTTTATGAGAAGCAAAGCAAAGGGCAGACTTACATTGTCTATGCGCTTGATGCGTCCGGCTCTATGAAGGGCAAGAAAATAGAGGCATGCAAGAAAGCGGGCATAGCGCTTGCTTATAAGGCTATAACTGAGAAAGACAAAGTTGGATTGATTGTATTCGGCTCTGAAGTCAAAGAGGTGATTGAGCCGACATTGGATTTTACAAGATTACTTAAAGAGATAACAAGGATTAGGGCTTCAAAAGAGACTGACATAGTTTCAACCTTAAAGAAAGCGATCGAGCTGTTTCCCAGCGAGCACATAACAAAGCACTTGGTGCTGATGACTGACGCTCTGCCGACAAAAGGCGACGAGCCTGAAAAATTAACTCTTGAAGAAACTTCAATTGCCAGAAGCAAAGGCATTACAATTTCCGTGATTGGAATCAACTTGGACGAGAAAGGGAAAAAATTAGCAGAGAAGATAGTTAAAATCGGAGATGGCCGCCTGTATGTTGTAAGGAACCTGGAAAACGTAGATAAGATTGTGCTGGAGGATTATTATAGTGTTGGTTGATATTATAAACCAAGTTCCGTGCCTATATCCAATACTCTCATTTCAGCATTTTCTCTAGATCTTCTAAACTCTCCCGGATTCCATAACCTTAAATAATCAAACATCAGAATTACAGCTACAGAGTTTTTTTCTAAACGTAAATGCGACAAATAATCCTCTGGCAGCCTTATGGAATGAACTCCATTGTTCTCAACTCTTGCTTCCAGGTTAACAGATTTTGATAGAAATTCATTGACTTTGAATTCATCTTCAAACTCATCATATAAAAAATCTCTAATTCCGTGTTCTGGTAATATTGTAATTGAATTCCCACCTAATTCTTCTCGCTTTAAAATATAATTACCATTCGGACTATATAGGGATTTTGCTTCTAGTGGTATACCTAGAAATCCGTTCTTTATTCCAACTTGTTTTGTGTACATTAAGATAACTTATATTTCAAACCCTTTTTAAATCTTTCTATTTTTATTAATCTGTAAGTAGTAACAATTACTTTTAAATATAGTGCTTAATTACCCATGTTAATGAAAATACTCGCTTTTACAGACATTCACGGCTCGTTATCTGCATTGAAGAGGATAAGGCAGAAAGTAAAATTCCAAAATCCCGATTTGCTGGTCTGCGCAGGTGATATCTCCTTATTTGAGCGCGGCTTAGTCAACATTCTGAGAAAGCTGAACAAATTCAACAAAAAGACTATTATTATTCACGGCAATCACGAGGATGACTCATTATTTGCAAAATATTCAAAATCATTCAAAAATATAATCTTTGTTCATAAGAAACATTTTCTCGAGCAGAATGTCCTGTTTCTTGGCTATGGTGGAGGAGGATTCGCTCTTGTTGACAGGGAATTTGAAAGGTTTTCAGCAAGATTCAAAGATTTAATCAAAAACAATCTAGACAAAAAAATTGTTTTTTTGACGCACGCCCCCCCTTACAAAACAAAATTAGACAAGATTATGCAGGGGCATTGCGGCAACAAGTCCTTCAGGAATTTCGTTGAGAAGACCAAGGTTGATTTAATGATTTGCGGTCATCTTCATGAGAATTTTGGGAAAGGAGATAAAATAAACAAAACTAAAATTATTAACCCCGGGCCTTTTGGGAAGATTATTGAGGTTTAATTGGAAGTTCGTATAACGTACAATATTTCACGATGTTTTTGCCCTCCAAAATTTGCCCTCGTGTGAGGCAACCCGCACACAGAGCTGGAAAATTTTGAGAGATGGAAAAAACTTAGGAAAAATCGAAAAATGCTTGGCATTTTAGCGTAAGCGTTCGATTTTTCCGTGAAATATGTGTTATATTCTTTTCCCGCTACGAAGTGTGGGAAAACTGCGTCCGCAGACTTTTTTAGACACCGTAAATCTGAGAGGCACTGTAGTTTTTGGCATATTTCTAAATGTTAACTAAATGTTAATCATGTTTAAATAATGTGTTAATCTCCTAGATAAAATGGATGTCCATATATTGACTTGGCTGAAAGATGGCAAGTATAGAGTTAAGGTACTGAAGTTGCTAAAAAGCAAGACTTTTCTCCCTAGCGAATTAGCTAAAGAATTGGATTTGAATAGAGCATCTATAAGTAGAATATTAAAACAAATGAAAGAGAAAAAATTAATTGATTCTATCTCTGCTGGTAGTAGGACTGTTAGTTATAGAATATCAGAAAAAGGAAAACAAGCAATGAAATTTTTATAATAATGGCTGATAAAATATCAAAGGACAAAAGAAGTTATGTGATGTCCCGCATTAGGTCTAATAATACCAATGCAGAGAAGCTACTAAGAAAATCTATCGAGGGGACTTTTTTGAGGTATCAACCCAAAATTTTTGGAAAACCTGACTTTGGACTAATAAATAAAAAAATTGCAATTTTTGTTGATGGTTGTTTTTGGCATAAATGTCCAAAATGCTTTCGCAAGCCAAAATCTAATACAAAATATTGGAGACCAAAAATCGACAACAATGCTCAAAGAGATAAAAAAATCACAAGAAAGCTTAGATCTAATGGCTGGAAAGTTATTAGAATTCGGGAACATCAGATATACTCGAATCTTCAAAAATGTGAAGCTAAAGTGAGAGTGATAATAGAATGAAAGCTGTATTAATGTATCAAAATGGAGTATTAAAATTATTTGAACAGTCAAATAATTATTCAGAAGCATTAAGTAAATCTGAAAATTACTTTAAACAAAGAAAAAGCTCGCTAAAAGAAGCATCTTCAGCATTCGCAATAAGAATATATTTTGTTGACGTAAATGAAAATTCTAAAATTTTTGGGACAATAACAAAAATCCTTCCATCTGGAAAATTGCAGGAAGAATCTAATGGTATAAAATGGGAATTTAGAGGTAAGTATAAAAATTTGGATATATCAGTTGATTTAATAGACAATAAAAATATTGTTTATACTATTTGGGATGTTCTTGGCACTATATTAAAGCAAGACCATAGAAAGACAATAAAAGATCTGAATTTTACATTAAATGTTAATTCTAATAAGGATTCCTATGGTGAGCATCAAAAACTCATACTTTTCTTCAGTAGAAAAGAAAATTGTGGTAAATTGTGGAAGTATGACGATATTAGGGAAGAAATGAGAAAATCTGGTTTAGCAATGTCTGGAAGAGGAATAGAAGGCGAACGCCCCAGGGAGTTTAGGTATATGTTGGGCTATCCATTTTTGACCAGTGAACAAAATAAAAATATTCCTGACGGTTTTTGCAAGTGCTTATACCCTTTTCCAATATTTGAAAGAAACGAACGAAGAAGCGCAAATATTAGTTTAAGCAAGGAAGATTGGTCAGAGTTAGTTTCTATTCTCAATAAGGACCCAAAACAACTGAGATGTTATGAATGTGGACTATTCGAAGGAGAAACAAATAAAATTGGGCAAAAAACTAAGTTTGAAAAGGGGCATTTATTAGGACATTTATCAGCAGGAGGGGATACCTCCAAGGGAAATATTACTTCAATTTGTAAATATTGCAATAGTCTTCAAAAAGACATATATAGCTACGACAAAAATACTGGCAAAAAAATATACCATATTATTCCTTTTATAAAAAATCAAAAATACAATGAAAAGAAATTGGTATTATCTTATCTGCTATCGCATATGAAGAGTGGAGATATTGACAAAGAGCTAAAAAAGTACAAGTTTATTTAAAATAGCTGGCGCCTAATCTCTTTTGCTACTTGTTCAACCATAGGCACACATACAGAATTTCCAATCTGTTTATACAAATCACCATTCGTACTTACTTTCTTAAATGATTTTGGAAAACCCATAATACTGAAGCATTCATTTATGGTAAGTCGTCTGACCTTTCCATTATGATAAATATGGTATCTACCAGTCGGCTCTTGTGACGCAATTGTTGGATGTGTCCCATCTGAAGAATAAATACGATTACACTGACGATGAACTCTAGATAAATGTTCTGTATTTGGTCTAACCCCATTTGTTCTAATTGGCTTATTTCTATATCCTACAAATACCAACCCAGAATCTTGTTCCTTAATTAACTCTTGGGAGATTAAGGTATACTGGGGGGATTTTAAATAATAAAACTGTCCTTCATTTTCTAGAATATCCTTTAAATGAACTGGGGGAAGTCGTTTTAATCTTGTAAAATCGAATTTTTTTGTTTTCGATCCAATTATAACTGTCCTTTCCCTATTTGTGGGGCAACCAAAATCTTTTCCGTTCAGTATCCTCCAACTTATTAGATATCCTAATTCTTCAAGATGTTTCAGCATTATACTAAGTGTTCTACGTTTATCATGATATTTTAAGTTTTTTACATTCTCTAAAAAAACGACTTCTGGCTTCTTTTCCTTTAAGATTCTCAATATATCAAAAAACAATGTACCCCTTGTATCATCAAACCCCTTTTTCCTACCTGCAGCGCTAAAGGGTTGGCATGGAAATCCCGCTGTTAATATGCTATGATTGGGAACATATCTCTCATCAACTTTAGTGATGTCTCCATCAGGCCATTCTCCAAAATTCCTATAGTATGTCTTTCTACATTCATCGTTATTTTCTGAACTATATACACAATTAAATCCTGCCCTTTCAAATCCAATTCTGATGCCCCCTATTCCTGCGAATAGGTCAATAAATGCTGGAGAGCTAAAATCATTGGTTGTTTTATTTATTCCATGTGCCATTTTAACCCTTTTTCATAAATAAAACCTCTTTAAAATAATATGTGTATGAATATTTAAATCTTACGTCTACATGTCCCGTGGGTCACAAAGTAATCTTATTTTTCCCTAAGAATCTAATAACACAATCCTTTATTTCATCAATTCTAACCCAGATAGCATCAAAGTCATCTTTATCACTATAGTGATCGATGTGAGGCTCTCTTCTATGAAAAAAGAAAGGTCCATAAGGATCTCTAAAGTCAAAAAGGAGATTATCTATGCTACTAAAAGCTTCTTCAATATCTTCTTCATCCATTTTAAAATAACCTGCAGTTGCATACAAAATTTCTAGTCTGTTAGAGCATTTTTCAATGCTGAGGAATGAATCTTCGTCATAAAATGCCGGTGTAGAGATACTTCCATCAGCATATTCTGTTCCAAGAAGCTCTTGTAAGTCATTTATCAGGACTTTTAAAGATTTGACCATATAATTTTTATCAAATTCTATTCTGACAGCATCTTTTAACAAAGAGTCAAAAAATAGGCTTTTAATTTTTTTAATATTATCCTCATTTTTGATTATAACACCTACCTCAATATTTTTTCCCCAGTCATTAAAATTCTCAGACCCTATATAGCAGATGTGTTTTTGCAAATAAACTTTTGAATGCAACCTTGGAAGAGAATATACAGATATATTTCTGTTTTTTAAAAATAATTCTGCAAAGAGTTCTATTTTTTCCTGTCTTTTTTCTTTTTTTTCTCCGAAAAGAAATTTCGATATTAAGAGGTGGACTTTTCTTTTTTTTGCCACATCAAGCACTTTTTTTAATGTGGCGTCTTCTTTATCATTCGCGACGGAATAAGTTGATAAATACAATTCAGAATCTTGATTTAAATTGTCTATAAATTCTTGTAATGTACTGGAATTATTACCATATACTAGTTTAATTTTATCTGAAAGGCTAAACTCTTTGAGCATAATTAATGGGTAACTAAACTCTTTATTAATATTGCCTTCTTAGACAAAAACTTAGAACCTGTTCTGTACGTTTAATGCACTAATATTAAGCGAAAGTGCCTCTCAATTAAGATTTACGGCGTGTGTCTCTCTATAGGTGTCTAAAAAAGTGAATATAACACGTTTTTTGCGAAGTTTGTGAGTGAAAAACTGTGTTATACGAAACTTCACTCAAACTTCATAACCCTTCCGTCAAAATCTTCCTTCATCAGCAGAACAACCCTTGAAGGCTCATGCTCGTCTATTATCATGTAATTCGCATGTTTTGCAATTTCTTCAGCAAAATCCTTTACTTCTTCATGAGTTGGCATGTTTGACTGCTCAAGCCTCTCTCGCGACATGCCCACCCACATGTATGCCTTTACCTCTACAAACATTGGATTGCTTATTTTCATTATTTCTGCCCATTCTTCAGGATGTACCATATTCAAGCCTTTGATTAGGGTAAACCTAAGCACAGTCCTTGATTTTTCTCTTATGCTTGGGAGCAAACTTAGTGTTTTCATTAGTCCATACCACGCATTTTTGACAATCGGCCTGTCAATGGTATTAAACAGTTCTTCATTCGGAGCATCAACTGAAATGTAAAGCTGTGTCGGAGGCTCTTCAAGCAATTTTTCAATCCTTTCAGGCAGCAGGCCGTTGCTTACAACAAATGTCGAAAAATTTCTTTTTTTGTACTCCTTTATCAGTTCTGTTAATCTGGGGTATAAAGTAGGCTCGCCGTCAAGCGATATGGCAACATGCTGCGGCTGCATAGCCTCGTCAAACTTTTCTCTGCTTGTTTTTTCATTGCCACCAAAGCCGGAAAGCAGTTTCCTTTGGGCTTCTATTGTACCTTCAACTATATCTTCTGGGTTGTCTATCCCTCCCTCCATTGCAGGCTCTGTATGGTACCTCAAATCCCTCCAGCAGAAAACACAGGCATTGTTGCATGTGAATGTGGGGGTCATCTGAACGCATTGATGGCTGTTGATGCCGTAAAATTTGCTTTTATAGCAGCCGCCTTCCCCTCTCAAGTCGCTTTTAGTCCAGTGGCAAGTCTTTACTCGCGAATGATTGCCTACTACTTCATACTGCTGCTTTCTCAATATTAGCTTTACATCGGCTGTGAGCATTCATTTAGTTAAGATACAAATGTATATAAATATTAACCTTTTTAGCTAAGTTATGGACATAAAACAGGCATTAAAAAAACTGGAGGAAAGCCCAAACTTCAAGTCGTGGAAGCAAAAGCACAAGGGCACTTATTTTTCATACGCCTTTAAAATACTTCAGGAAATGAACCCAGAAGAATGGCAGATAGGCTTTTACGACAGCAAAAAGGATAAAATAACAACTTTTATAATAGACGGAGATGCTGTCACAATTAAGCCGGAGGAAGATATTTTCAAAAAAGAAGAAACAAAAGTCAATGAAGTAAACTTAAGCAAGGTAAAGCTCACATTTGACAATGTGATTGCAAAATCAGACAACTTCCAAAAGGAAAATTTTCCAAATGACAAAAGCGTAAAAACAATTGCAATCCTCCAGAATGTATCAAAACTTGGCAATGTATGGAACATCACATATGTGACGGAAGCCTTTAATACGTTGAACATGAAGATAGACGCATCAAACGGCAAAGTTCTTGAGCACAATCTCGCTTCAATATTTTCTTTTAGAAAAGAATAGTTGCAATATGTCGGAAATCGAAGATTTTTGAGCACTCGAAAACCATAGGTTTTCTTTGTATTACGAACGGACAACTATTGTATAATTATTTTTGTCCGTGAGTATAAGTGATTCCTATAGTTTGTGATTAATGGTTTTTGACATAGCTTACTAAAACTATAGTTTTTAATTACGAATTATTTAAATATAAGCTTATTGCTAAAAATCAGGTTTTCTTTGCGATTAAAATGCTAAAGGTGAAAATCAAAAAAATGGCAGATGTAAAAACTCCCTTTTATGCCCATAAGGGGGATTCTGGAGTTGATCTCTATGCCGCTGAAGATTACACGTTAAAGCCAATGGAAAGAAAACTCGTAGCCACTGGCATTAAAATAGCTGTTCCTTATGGCTATGAAGCTCAGGTAAGGCCTAAAAGCGGCTTGGCGATAGAGCACGGGATAGGCGCTGTAAACAGCGTAGGCACTATAGACGCAGGCTACAGGGGCGAAATTAAAGTGCCGTTGATTAATTTCGGCGACAAGCCTTATAAAATAGAAAAAGGAAAGAAAATTGCTCAGATGGTTTTTGCAAAGGTTGAGGAAGCTGTTTTTGAGGAAGCTGATGAGCTGGACGAAACAACAAGAAACGAAGGCGGGTTCGGAAGCACGGGCTTGGATTAAAAGAGGTGGGATTTTGGGAAAGGACACTAGCAAACCAATAAGCTTTAAGACAGTTCAAAAGAACAAAAAATTGGGCGAATTTGTTCCTGAAGAAACTATTGATTCTGAAGAGCAAAAGCAGCAGTTAGACTAATTCTTGTATATTTACTTTTAAGTAGTTATAATAAAAAGATTTAAAAATAAATAAATATACCTATTGTCATGAAGCCATTATACAAAAAATCAGAGGCAGGGCTTATCGCTCTAATAATAATAATAGTCATAGTGTTCTTCTTTGGATGGCTTGTCAATGTAAGCCAAAGAGAGTGCAGAACTAACAAGGATTGCGGCTCGGAATCCTATTGCGGCTCTGACTTCTCATGCCATACATATCCCACAATACAGAAAACTGTTGTGCAGTACAGTCTATTCTGGCCAGCTGTTGTAATCGGCCTTGCAATAGTTATAACAGCAATAATATTCAATTGGGATAAGATAAAGCATAAAGAAATTATGGAAGAAGTTAAAGAAACTTATGCAAAAACCGCTGTTGAAGAGCCGCATGAAGCGGAAGAGATTGCTGAGCCTTACTACAAAAGCAGCAATAATGTGAAAACACCTTAATTTAAAAATATAGTCAGCCAACAAAGTAATTGTGTTTATTGATGATTTGTTGTTGCTATTACAAACCCGCAGCAAAGCTTAATAAGTTTTGTGGGCAAGTATATTCTCAATCTCTTTCTTTATTGCTGCAAAAACGTCATTTAAAGGCTTTGAAGCATTTATTATTTTTATATTGTCTTCCAATAGTTTCGGCAATAACAAAAAGTTTTTTCTTATTTTTTTCATGAACTCTAGCTGCTCGAACTTTTCCCTCCTCCTGTACTCTATCCTTTTAAGCGCAAGAGATGGCTCAACATCAAGAATGAAAGCCATATCCGGCTTTCTGAAAGCCATGTTTTTTTTAATCAACCCTTTTGCGTTTAGTCCTTGCGCTCCCTGGAAAGCAATCGTCGAATAATAATACCTATCGCAGATGACAATATTCAGCTCATGCTTACTTGAACGATTCAAAAAAGGCTCTATTGTGTTACTTAAATGCTCCTCTCTGTCCTTCATAAATAGCTCCGTCAGTTTTTCGCTGTTGCTTATCGGATCATTTTCTTTCCTAAGCATTTCCCTTATTTTTTTTCCGTATGAACCATTTGTAGGCTCTCTTGTAGCGAGAATGCGGTATTTCTTATTCTTGGTGAACAAATAATTGTGAAGCATCTTAACAATCTCGGTTTTTCCGCTGCCATCAATCCCGTCAATGACAATAAACAAGCCCTGTTTCATGGATTTTGAGATTCTTTGTTTGTTTATTAAATTTGTGAAAATCGAAAAACTTTCAATAAAGATATTAAATTGCCAAAACAGCCAACGCCGGCCAAAATTTGCAATACGCTTTAGTAATCTCTGTAAAAACAGATTATTTAACCCGGCATAAAAAGAATAAGCTAAACCTTCAGCTTCTCAGCGCTTTTTCTTTCAAAATATATCTCTTTTATGTCTTGGTAAACCTTTGCTTGCTCCTCGGGCTTTAAATTATTGTAAATCTTCATTACTTCCATATAGCTCTTCTTTGCAGCATCCAAATCAAACTTCATTAGGGCCAGCCTTGTCTTGTTTATGCCGTCCTGTATTGTAAGGGGTTCACCAGCATTTTGAGGCTCTGGCGAAGTCTGTTCTTTAGCAGTTTTCTTCTTTCCAAACAGCCTTCTAAGAATAGACGGCTTTTCCAGCTCTTTTATCCTGTCAATGGCACTTCTTATTTCCTGCCTGGCTTCCAAAATTTCATCAGGATTTTCAGTTTCTTGCCCATGCTGAGAATCAAATTCTTCCAATGTATCCGGAAGCTCAATTTTACCTCCATCTGTTGTAAGTTCCTTCTGCAAATCAAAGCCGAATCCTTCTATATTGTTAGAATTTTCTTGAGAATCTGGCTTAACTTTTTGGCTTTTAACTGGCTTAATTTTGGAGGCTTTTACTTCTATAACTTTGGTATTTGTGATTTTGACCTGATTTTTCGCCTCTTTTTTAACGGTCTTTTGTTTTTTTGCCGGCAATTTGCCTTTTGCCTTTTTTTGCATAGCCTTTTTATCAAATTTCTCCACTACATCTATAAATTCCTCTTCTTCTGGAAAAGTTCCCGGGCTCGGCTCTCCCTCTATAACTTCATCAAAAAACTCATTTTTATCATTAAACTCTTTCTCAAGCTCGGTATCTGTAGGCGGAGGGGGCGGGGGAAGAAGTTCATCACTCTTGGGCTTAGGTTTAAAAAATAGCATTTAATTACCTCTTTTTCATTAATGTTTTTATTCAGTTTTAAATATTTTGTTGTTTATCGGCTTAACATTTATTTAGCACTTTATAATGATAAAAATAAAAAGTTGATAAAAAAGATTACTCTATATTTGGTGTAGTCCTTAAACCTTATGCCCCTGGAGTTCTTATAAGCAAAACAAAAGAAGTGCTAAGAATTTTAGGGCTCAATCATAATCTCTCCATGTGTGCTCGCATTTCTCGCATCTTAAGAACTTTGTTTCAGGCTCGTCTCCAGCTCTTGTCTGCACAAGCCAGAAGTAAGCTGTCTTATGGCCGCATTTGGGGCATTCTGCTGTTGTTTTCGGCAGTGTTTGAAGCTCGCCTTTGTCCACAACCTCTACATCCTTGTTAGTCTTTACAACAGTTTCTTTGACTATGGCACCGGCTACATGGGTTGTCTTATAGCCGCATGTGCAAACCAGCATTTTCTTGCTGTCCTCCTTTCTTGGCACGAGTATCGAGCCGCACTTAGGGCAAAACATATTAAATCTAAAAACTTAAACAAATTCTATATAAATTTAACCTTTTTGAACAAGAACGGCTTTGAATATATTAAGCAGCTCAACAAACATTATCTTAATATAGCCAAGCAAAGGAATCCTGAAAACAGCATTCCCAACTACTTGCTCTTGTCTTATTTTTGTTTCATCCAGAAAAGCGCTCTTTATCGACTCTTTATTTGTCATATAATTATCCCCTTTTGTTTGGAAGTAATAAGTGTCATTATGCCACTTTTTTACAACTCTGTGTATTATTGGGTCTCTCTTGGCGCTCCAGAATACTATTACATCGCCTATCTTGATGTCTTCTGGATTTTTGCCTTTCAGAACCATTATATCTCCTTTATTAAAGCCGTTCTTTAGCGGAAAAGCTTCAAATTTTTCTTTGCTTATTCCGCTTTCAGTGTACCATTTGGCTGAGTTCTGCCACCAACCATCAAAATTGCCATTATGTTCCATACTCTCACTCACAACAGCAACAACGGGGTGGGATGTTTTAAGCAGGAACCCCAATCCTGGGTAAACAATGAACTTGATAAGCACAAAAGCCAGTATTATATTAACAATCCAGCTCCAAATGCTGTTGTCCTCCCATATAAAGTGCCATACCTTCTTCCATCTTTTCCTGAAGCTGCCCATAAATCCGCAATCTTGGCAAAAAGAATAAAAAGGTTTTGATTTTCTCATGCAAAATGAAGTTAGCAAGACCTAATTACTACCAGGGAATACTGCAGCTAAGGGATGTTGATGATGAAGTACTCACTTTCGTTTACGCCCAAATCCAAAAAAGAGGCGAGGTGGCAGTAACAAGAACCGTGAAATATTCAAATGGCATCGACCTTTACCTAACGTCGCAGAAATTTATAAGGATATTGGGCAAAAAGCTGAGGGAAATCTTTGGAGGCGAATTAAAAATAAGCTCAAAGCTTCACACAAGGAACAGGGAGGGAAAAGACCTTTACAGAATTAATGCGCTTTTCAGGCCTTCAAGATACAGAATAGGGGGCATTGTGGATGTAAGGGGCGATGAAGTCAAGCTGCTGCATATAGGCAAGAAAATATTTGGAAGAGACCTGAAGACCGGAAAAAAGGTAACAATAAGAAGAAGCGACTTACCAAGAGATTAAATCTTCTTTTTCTCTTTTGTAATCATCAACAATCTTCCTGGCCCAGTCAATCTTGCCTTTTTCAGTTTCAAAATGCTTTTTTTCTATAAAACCGAAATAATCATTCTCGTAAATTTTGAGATTTTCAGCGCCCATAAGCACGAAAGGCAGCATGTTTCCAATTTTTTTGCTGACCGGACTCTTATGGACAATGACAAAGACTTTGTCCTTTAACATCTTGACTACGATGTCGCTTGCTATATCTAGGTTGTCAACAAGAAGCATATCATTTTTTTGTATGTTAAGAATCTTATTTTTAAAGTTGAATTCATTAGCGCCTAATGTGCCAAGCCTTTTCAATATATAAAAATTATTGATGTTAGACATCACATCGTTCATTTTTTTAATTGACGCTTTTAATTGTTCAATCTCATTTTCCTTCAGTCCAATCAAATTGCCCATGAATCTGATTCTGCCTTCCCTGAAATCAGCTGCTTTTTTGCCGTAGCTTTTGACTTCTTTTTTCTTAATAACATATTTTTGCAGACTGCTTATGTCCCTTCTCAGGCTGTGGTTGTGCGCTTTTATAAGCTTTATTTCAGCTTCGTATCTCTTTAATTTGTTGTAAATTCTTAAGAAATCAGCCTCGTTCAGCTTTTTGTCAGCTATGACTTTTTCTATTATCTGTGATTCCTCGTCTTTTTTGTCTATTATGCTGACAGCATTTTTTATACTCACCCTCTTTATTATAACAACTTCCTTTATTCTGTCCCTTATATCTTCCCTTTTGTTCCTTTCCACAAAAAAATCTATCTTGTCAAGCAGCTGCCTGGTTGCTTTGTAGGCAAATAACGCCGATGCAAGTGCATCTCCCTGATGCTCATCGTTGAAACTGAAATTATTTATCATAGCCCTTTTTTCCTCGATTTTGAGGTCTTCTTCAGGGCTTGCAGTCCTTGCGCCTAATTTTGTTGCAAAAGATTCAACCAAGCTTGGCACTTTTGCTTTATCCGTGCCGACTAAAACAACCTTGCCAAATCCAATCGTTTTGGAAATCAAAAGGCTTAAGTCCAGCTGCTTTGAAGAATCTAAATGGATTAAGCTGCCTTCGATATCAAGAACTGCATAGCCTGTAGTTATGCCTGGGTCAACACCTACAATGAGCAGCTTTTTGTCGTTCATTAGGTTTTAGTATGGCTTGCGAATTTAAAAAACTTGCCATAAGCTTTATAAGCAAATCTGAACCACTCAATCCATGCCCAATAAAGGAATGATTTTAAACGGCACTGTAGTCCGGGGCTTGGGGGAAGGGGCATATTTCATCTCAATGCGGCATTACCAAAAAGAAATTAAAAAAAAACTTGGGTTTAATGCTTATCCTGGCACCTTGAATCTAAGGGTTGACAAAAAACAAACTGGTATATTCAAAAATATTGCTCCGATTAGAATCGATGGCTACAGATCTGGCAATAAAACGTTTGGTGGGGCAAGCTGCTACAAAGCTAAGATTAAAAATACTAGCCTATATTTTATAATGCCAGATTTAACAAAGCACAAAAACGTGGTTGAATTAATAGCGCCTTTCCGTTTAAAATCAAAGCTAAAGCTGAAGGACGGCGATAAAATAAAAGTTAAGCTGCTAAAATGACTAAAATAGGAATCGCAGATACAACATTTGCAAGAGTGGACATGGCGAAGTTTGCCATTGGCATAATCAAAAAAAACTCTGATGCAAAAATTGAAAGATACACGGTGCCCGGCTTTAAGGACCTGCCCGTCGCATCCAAAAAACTCATTGAGGAATACGGGTGTGATATTGTAATAGCCTTTGGGATGGCCGGAAAAATGCCTATTGACAAGCAATGCGCCCATGAAGCATCAATGGGATTGCAGAGAGCTCAGTTAATGACAAACAAACACATACTAGAAGTCTTTGTTCATATGGATGAATCAAAAAAGGAAAGGGAAGTATACCATATTGCCAAAAACAGGGCTGAAAAGCATGCGCTGAATGCATTGGCGTTATTAAAAGGAAAAATAGAGCTTACAAAATTTGCTGGAACTGGCAGAAGGCAGGGAAAAGATGACGAAGGGGCTATCAAGATAAAATGACTGAAAAATTAGGCATGGTTGTGTCTGTTTTCAATTACGAGATAACAGGCGAGATGAGCAAAAAGGCGCAGGAAAGGGCCAAAGAAGCCGGCGCTAAAATAGTTAAAATTATTGAAGTTCCCGGCTCTTTTGAAATACCTTTGGCTGTCAAGAAATTACTGGATGACGAGAATATTGACGGTGTTATCACGCTGGGCACAATCATAAAGGGCGGCACTGACCACGACACGGTTGTCGCGCATTCTGTAGCAAGAAAATTGCTGGACCTTTCATGCCAGTACGGAAAGCCGGTTTCGCTTGGAATCTCCGGCCCAAACATAACATGGCAGCAAAGCGAGAAGAGAATAGAGGAGTATGCTATACGCGCTGTTGACAGCGTTGTGAAGATGCTGAGATCTAACTAGTTAAAAAAATTTCTGCAGTTCCGTCTCTTTCTTCTTAATAATTTTATGGACCACCTTCCTTATCTTCTCCTGCTCTGTCAGAGAGTCAAAAAACGGCTTTCTTGTCCTTTTATTCAATATATTATGCTCAAGCATATGAGCCAGCTCATTTGGCTTTAGGCCTGAGCTTTTCAGGATTGCCGCCAGCCTTTCCACATTTGTCTTTCTAAACTCTTTTACTATCCCATCATTATCCAGTATACTGGACAGAAATTCCTTTCTTGAATTGGAGCTGAAATTGTCATTGACAAGAATCTTTGCCAGTTTTGCAGGCTCGCTTAAAAACAAAAATTTTGTCAATTGCAGTGTCCTTATTATGTCATTTTTATAGTACTGTGTATCCAGCTGCTCAAAAACGTCATAAAGGATATTTTCAAACTCAATAACCTCAACTTCTTTTTCACCGAATTTATTTATTATTTCATTTCTTCTTGATTTTGGAACAGCGCCAAGCACAAGTATTCTTTTTATTTTCTGCTTTTGAACCGAGAACTGGTTGAGATAGGTATTTATGGTATTTGCAATCCCATTATCTTCGAATTTTTCATCAACAATCCTGCTTATTGATTTGCCAAGGTTTGTCGTTTCCCCCACATTGTTGGTTATGGAACAGCTTACATCGATATGAAAAACCTCATCAACACTGTCTTTATCAAACTTTAAAGCCAGAAGTCCGGCATCCCTGTTGCTCCTCGTCTTTATATTGTTGATTGTAAAAAGACCCTTTTTGTTGTACCAATAATTCACTATCTCTTTTTCAGCGCTCATAACCCACCCCCTTATGATAGTCGCATCTCTTATCATTTATAAGGTTTTTGTTTTTAATCGAAATTTTTGTTTGCAGTCGGTGTATTTAAGTTTAATCAGAGATGAAATCAAATTTGGGAAAAGTCGGGAAATTGCTTGGAAAATTAGCTTTAGCGACAGATTTTTCCGTAAAATGCCTTTTATGCTCTCCATAAGTTACGAAGTTCTGATGGATTTCATTCCGGAAAGTTTTTTTGGGCAAGATTATATCAAGAACGAAGTTCAATAAAGTAAAGGAAGAAAGGGCAAAAAGTAAGTGTTTTATTTTTTTACTTAAAATGACCTTCTATTGATTCATTACCTTGAGTAAATTCAACAGTTCTATTAAAATAATAATATTTCTGATGTGATGCAGAATAAAGAACCATATTAACATTAGTTTTTACTGAATCCACACTAAAATCACCAGTGGAACTTAATATGCCTGTGTGTCCTAAATCTCGCAAACTAGTTTCATAACCATCATCATAGATTCTTGTCCAACTAGGTTTTATTGAGAGTTTCTCCTTTGGATTATTCATTCTATCTTCAAGAGTAATCCCTTTCTCCTGTAATTCTTTTAACCTGTTTAGTGTTACGTTTGCATTTGTATCAAAAATTAACTTAATGGTCATTTTACTTATTGAAATAAACACCACTTAATAAATCTTTTGTAACATATTGACTTAATAGTGGTAAATGATTTACCTTTCTTCTATTTTGCCCCAAAAAATTGAGCATAACAACTATTGAACATAGTTTTAATTGCGGTTTAATAGGTTAAAGCAAAATTTTATTCCCGTTCCTCTCTTTTAAATAATATTCCTATAGAGATTAACGTATTTTACAATAATTGCCAACTAGAAGCAAACATTCGGGATTTTCAAATGCACATAAGGTTTAATCCAGTCAAACTGTCATATCTCCTTTCCAAGCTGCCCTTCAGCGTTATCAAAGCAATTTCACAGGTTGCAGATACAATGCCTTCTTTTAAATGGCCGGCTATCGCTTTCATTTTCTCGTCGCTTAAAGTTATATGGCAGTGCAAATACACCTCTTTATTCATTGTTGTTATATTGCCGCTCATGTTCGTGATTTCCAAAGGCTGTTTCAGCGTTTTTGAAGTATATCTCCTGTTCTCAACAACATAATGCGCCAATTCAACTTCATCCAGAGCGCCAATCCCAGACAGATAGCCGCACTTTATCCTGTTTTTAGAGCAGAAATTCTTAAGAGTTTCAATTATTTTTTCTCCCCTTTCCAGCCTGATGAAATAGGTTTTGTCTGATTTTTTGAATATCATTTATTCCTCAATATGATGATATTGCCCCTGCCTTTTTTGATTTTCTCAATTACTCCCCTGTGCTCCAGCTCGGCAATCATAAGGCTTATCTTTGCTTCTGACAAAGGAATCTGCTTTCTTATGTCTTTTTGGGTAGTTCTGCCGCCTTCATTTTTGATTATTTTCACAAGTTGACTCAAGTCACCGTCTTTAGGCTCTTCTGCTTCTTTTTTTTGCTCTGTTATTTTTTCAGGATATTTTTTCATTGGTTTGATTTTCCTGATGTAATAAACTGCTGCAATTGACATCGCAATCAAGACAAAAGCAGCCAAAACCAAATAGTTGGCATTGCCACTCGCATTCCCAATAAAATCCTCACTGACATCAATATCAATTTCTTCAATGCCTTCCTCGACATCAGGGAAAAGAATCAAGTCAAGAACATAATTCCCGTCTTGTTTTATAGTAATATTCTCCTGCACTGATGCGAGTATTGTATTTTTCTGCACAACCTGCGCTTTTATTGTGTAAAAGCCGCTAGGCACATTAAATGAGTAAGAGCCGTTTTGGGCAACCATCACCTGCTTTGGCAATGTGTTTATCTCAACTCTCGCATTGGCTGCTTTTCTAAGGCTTAAATCATAAATAGTGCCGTGTATTGTTGCTGCATTTACAATATTGGCAAAAGCCAGCATTAGCAGTATAAAGCTTGATATCCTGAAAGCCCCCATAAGATATGGTTAATATTATCCCTATAAAAATATTTTGAAATTGATAAATTATTTTAATGCCTTTAGAACAAAAATGAGCCTAAAATGGCTTTATTAAAGCAAAAAGGACAGAAATAAAGTTTTATAAAGCTTTAAAATTCCTAAAAAACCTTTAATTTCTTGCATAAAAAAGTTTGTTTATAAATAAAATAATCTGCACCATGCAAAAGATTTTGATAAAATTAAGATGAGCATCAAAATTAAAAACAAAATGGAGGCATGAAAATGAAAAAAATAGTTTCATTAGCATTGATTGTTATGTTTGTTTTGAGCTTGGTGCCTGTTTTTGCGGAAGAAGGCAGTTCAAATGCAGAATCAACAACAGACACAGAGATTAAGTCAGATTCTAGCGGCTCAGGAAACGGCTCTGGTGAACCAAGGGTGAGAACTGAGCTAAGAATAGATGACGAAACAAAGGATAGCGATGATGATGCTAAAACAGAGACTAGGTTAAAGGTTCGGGAAGAGATCAAAGATGGAGTATTGGCGACAAGAACAGAGATAAGGGCTAAAGCCGAAGAGAGAAGGAAAGGTAATTTAGAAAGGTTAAAAGTTCTGAGAGAAGAGCACAGAATAAAAATTGAGTCTTTAGACTCTGAAAAGCTTGACAAGATTTCTAATCTAAGTATAGAAAGGCTGCAAAAAATTGCCGAGATTGACAAAACGCAGATCGAAAGATTAACTGAGCTTGAGGAAGACAAGCTTGAAAAAGTCTCTGATTTAAGCGCAGCAGAACTTGAAAAATTCTCAACATTAAACAGGGCAAGGCTGAAGGAGCTTGCTAAGCTTGACGAGAAAAGGCTCAAGGCAGAGCTTAAAGCCATCAGCATAGTTAGGGTTAAAAATGCGGAAAATTTGGACAGAAGGGACATTTCTGAAGCAATGCTTAGGCAGGTTAAAGACAAGTTTGAAAAGGCAAAGCAGGAATTTGATGATGCAAAAGACGAGCTAAAAGAAGCAAGGGAAGCACTGAAAGACGCAAAACAGAAGAGGGATGAAAATGCAACCTTGGAGCATGCAAAGGACTATCTGCTACACACTGCAGACGTCTTGATAAGCCACCTTGAGAAGCTTAAAGCCAAGGTGCAGGAAAGCGAAAACATAGATGCAGAGCTTGAAGCGAAGATGGTTGCTGAGATTGACGCGCAGATTGCTGAAATAAACTCAATAAAGGCAGAGGTTGAGGCAGCCACAACAAAGGAGCAGATAAAAGAGGCTGCCAAAAAACTCCGAGCAAAGTGGAACAGACTCAAACATGTCATAAAGCTGCATACTGAAAGGATTATATCAGCAAGGGTTGAAGGCATTGTAAACAGGGGCGTAGTGCTTGAAAAGAAGCTTGATCACATACTTGCAGAAGCTAAGGAAAAGGGCATTGAAGTCGATGTCAGCGCAGAAATCAGCGCTTTCAGCGAGAAGATAGCCACTGCAAAGGACAAGCACAAGCAAGCTCAGGCAAAATTGGCTGCAGTCATGGGGTTGAAGGCAGGCAACGCAACCTCAGAAGAGATAAGGAAAGCTGCTGACGAGGCAAATGCTTTGCTGAAAGAGGCGAGGCAGGCCATCAAGGATGCGCACGACATACTCAAGGATATAATAAACAAGATTAAGGAAGCAAACCCGGAAGCTGACTTGTCCGAGGAAGTTGAAGTTGAAGTTGAAGTAGAGGAGGAAGATGAAGAAACTTCAATGGTAGCTGAGTCAAATACAGCAGCCATCACTTCAACTTGATTTTATTTTTGTTATTTTGGAAAAGTTTAAATATAATTGGAAATAAGCAGTAAGAAGGGCGAGTTTGATGAAAAAAATATTTTTAATTTCCATCGCTATTTTAGCAGTCTTGATGATTGCCTGCAAGCCAGCAACTCAGGTTCCTGCAGATGTTATGCAAAAGCCTGCAGCCACAAGCGATGCTGCAGTTGATGCTGTCGGCACAGACATAAATAATGTCGACAGCGTTGAGAAAGACTTGAGCACTAATGACTTAGGCGATTTGGACTCGGGATTGAGCGATGTTGAGAATATTTGAGAAAGTTTAAATTGGAATGCTAATTCTTTTATTTTTATGATTAAGATAGACGGCTCTTACTTGGAAGGCGGCGGCGCCATTGTCCGCGTGGCATTGGCATTGTCAACAATAACCCAAAAGCCTTTTGAAGTTTATGACATAAGGAAAGGCAGGAAAGACTCCGGACTGAAAAATCAGCACTTGTATTGCGTCAAATCCCTGCAGGAATTATGCAATGCTGCTGTAGAAGGCGATGAATTGGGCTCTTTGGCATTAAAATATTATCCAAAAAAACTTATTGCAAAAAATCTGAATATTGATATAGAAACTGCAGGCTCCGTTACATTGCTGCTGCAGGCTTTATTGCTGCCTGCAATGTTTGCGAGCAAACCGATAACCTTGGCGATAACCGGTGGCACAGATGTTAAGTGGAGTTCGTCATTTGATTACTTTAATAATGTTTTTTTGCCGCAACTGCAGAGATTTGCAAAGATTGAAGCAAGGTTATTAAAGCGAGGATATTATCCAAAAGGCAACGGCAAAGCCGAAATAAAGATAAATCCTAAGCTCAAATTAAATGATTTTTCAAGTTTTGAAGAATTTAACAATAATCTAAGCCAGAATGTGCAAAAATATAATTTAATTGAGCAATATAATTTGATTAAAATCAATGGAATATCCCATGCTTCAAGAAATCTGGAAGGTGCAAGAGTCGCTGAAAGGCAAGCTCATGCAGCACAGGCGATTCTAGGCAAAAAATTCAATGTCCCAATAAAGATAAGTTCTGAGTACCAGGATACAATGTCAATAGGCTCAGGAATTACCCTTTGGGCTACCTTTTCAAAGAATAAAAATGACATTGATGAAAACAACCCCATAAGGCTGGGCTCTGATGCGCTTGGCGAACAGGGAAAAAAAGCAGAAATTGTAGGAGAGGAAGCTGCCTACATTCTAATGAAGGAAATCGAAAGCAAAGCGCCTGCTGACAAGCATTTGGCTGATCAAATACTGCCGTTTATGGCGTTAATCCCGGACTCTAAAATAAAAACATCTGAAATAACAAGCCATTGCAGGACCAACATCTATACAATAGGACAGTTTTTAGGAAGCGCATTTAAGCTGAATGAGGAACAAAAAATAATCTCTACTTAACAGAATAATAACATTTTTAAATTGACTTCTTATCCCAAAATACATGTCTGAAAAATCAGCAGTTTGCAGCGCATGCAAGAAAAGGATTACAAACACAATCGGCTCCACAAGATTCATGTGCCCGAGATGCGGAAAAGTTGAGATTATAAGATGCCATCACTGCAGGCAGATAGCTGCAAAATACAAATGCAGTTCCTGCAATTTTGAAGGACCTGACTAAGATGGCCAGCGTAGTTGTCACGCTTAGAATTATGCCTCAGAATCCAAGCATAAATCTTTCTGAAGTCGAGGCGAAGGCAAAGAAGGAAATCATTGATTTCTGCTCCTCAAAGGAATTCAAAACACAAGTTGAGCCTGTGGCGTTTGGCTTAAAGTCTTTAAACATAATTTTTGTAATGGAAGAAAGCAAAGGCAGCACGGAAAAATTGGAGGGCAAAATCAGCCAGATTGATGGCGTCGAGTCTGTCGAAGTTACTGATGTAAGAAGGGCGATCGGTTAAGCATTTCTATATTCTGCATATTGGACAATCAAAATACGCTTCGAGAATTTTTGGCTCGCTCAGTAGCTATCTTAATATTTTAATTATAGTAAAGGACACAAGTTTTTAGACATAAATATGTCCTTTACTTATTACGAACGGACAACTATTGTATAATTATTTTTGTCAGTGAGTATAGTATCTTAAGAGGAATATCGCTCCTTAACCCGTGTCCGCTGAAATGCGTTTCGCTTGCCTTATAGCCTGATTTTTTTATTTTCTCAATTATGGCGTCTTTTTTTTGCATATTTTTTATTTTGTTTTTTTCGCAAATATCGTGCAAATCGTAAAATCCAACGGAATTTATTTCTGATTCGTCCTTGATAATCTTTAAAAATTTAATCAATTCTTTGTTTTTATTGAAGATTTTGTCTCTTCTGGCATTTATGCAAATTTTATTAACTAAATTCTTGTCCCATAAAGCCCCTGTCCACATCGGACCCGCGTCATTAAAATAGCGATGCAGGCTTAAAACATCATCAACCTTGCTCTTGCCCTTTTCAGCCCTAAGAAAAATCCTCATGTAATGCTCTTTGGAATATGAAAATATCGGAATAAGGGCCTTGTCATACTGTGCAGCCACCAATTGCGCCTTTCTGATTAAAATCCGCAAGCCTGTCTCATGCATTATGGCGTCTTTTTTAGGCAGGGCCCAGTATTTTCTTATGCAGGCATTTGGAAAAGTGCCGCAAAGCGCTGAAGTATCTGTGGCAGTTACAGCCAAGACCCCGCCTCTTGAAATTCTTTTGCACGCAGCATCAAGAAAAGGATTTGGGGTGCCGAAAGGGTCGATATCAATATAATCAAAACCAGCAGAGTTTAGCAAGAACAGGTTTGCATCTTCATTTTTTATTGATATTTTTTTGTTATTCTTGTATTGTACCTTATTTAATGCCAAATTTTGTTTAATCAGTTCTATGGAATCTTTGTCATAGTCATTAATGCAAATATTTTTTATTTTGTTTTTGTCCATCTCTTTCAAAAATCTGATGCTCCTGACTCCGGTTGCTGCCAGCGGGTCTGCAATCTGCAGCATGTCTTTGTTTATAGAATTCAATAACAAGACACTGATGTCTCTATTAATGCTCATTGCCGGGTTATAGAAAACTCCCATAGCTTTTGATATTTTTTCCGCTTTGGGCACTCTTAATTTGATTGAGCATTCCTCGATAATCTTGTGCATACCAATAAAAAACCACGTTTTCAATAAAAAGCTTCTTGTTACACAACGTTTAAAAATATGGCAGCTTTACTTTTATGCTATGCTTAGGCAATTAATCATCACTGTTATGGGGAATGTAGACGCCGGAAAAACACAACTGCTTGATACCATCAGAAATACCTCTATTGTCGAGTCCGAGCCTGGCAAAATAACCCAGAGCATAGGCTGCTCAATAATAAACATAGACACTATTAAAAAAATTTCAGGCAGTCTGCTTCAAAAAAACAAGCTTGAGATAAAGATACCCGGGTTTGTCATAATCGACACTCCGGGCCATGCAGCATTCACAAACCTCAGAAAAAGGGGCGGCAACCTTGCAGATATAGCAGTCTTAGTTGTGGACATAAACGAAGGAATAAAGCCACAGACTGTTGAATGTATAGACATCTTAAAGCAGTATAAAACACCTTTTGTCGTTGCCTTGAACAAAATCGACCTGCTGCAGGGCTGGAAATCAAATCCCCATGGTAATCTGCTGGAGAATATACAAAAACAGAATGAAAATACAATGCTGCTCCTTGAGAAAAAGCTTTACGAGATTGTTGGCAGGTTGAGCGAGCTGGGCTTTAATTCAGAAAGGTTTGACAGGGTGGAGGACTATACGAAGCAGATTGCTTTGATTCCGACATCAGCAAAAACAGGGGAGGGTTTGCCTGAACTGCTTATGGTCATGACAGGCTTGTCGCAGAAATTTCTTGAGGAAAGCCTGAAGATTGATATTAAAGGCAGTGCAAAAGGCACCATTTTGGAGGTCAAGGAGGAAAAGGGTCTTGGCACAACAATTGACGTAATAATTTACGACGGCTCTTTGAAGCAAAATGACATAATGGTTATTGGCTCCGTGGCAGAGCCTATAGTAACCAAAGTCAAGGCATTGTTCGAGCCAAAGCCTTTGGCAGAGATGCGCGACAAGAAAGCCAAGTTTGCATCTGTTAAGGAGGTGACAGCGGCAACTGGCGTCAAGATTTCTGCTCCTGAGCTTGACAAAGCAGTGGCTGGCATGCCGTTAAGAAGCTGCGAGCCTAATGATATTGAAAAAGTAAAGGAAGAGCTCAAAAATGAGATTGGGGAAGTCATAATGGAGACTGACAAGCAGGGCATTGTCATAAAAGCAGATTCTCTGGGCAGCTTGGAAGCCCTGATAAAAATACTCAAGGAAAAAAACATAGATATAAAGAACGCAAGCATAGGCAACATATCAAAAAAAGACATTTCAGATGCTGAGATAAACCGTGAAAATAACCCTCTGCTAAGCGTAGTGCTCGGCTTCAATGTTGAATTAATGCAGGAAGTGGCTCCCAGGAATGTGAAGGTTTTGGCTAACAATATCATCTACAAACTCATTGAAGATTTTGAGAAATGGCAGCAGGATGAAAGAAAAAGGCTTGAAGGAAAAGAGATGGAATTCCTGTCCAGCCCGTGCAAAATCAAGCTGCTTAAAGGCTACATTTTCAGGCAAAACAATCCTGCTGTTGCCGGAGTGGAGGTACTGGCAGGAACACTGAAGGTCGGAGTGCCGCTGATGAAAGAAGACGGAATAGCAATAACAGAGGCAAAAAGCATGCAGGAGGAGCAGGAAAGCATAGAAAAAGCCGGAAAGGGCAAGAGAATTGCAGTTTCATTTCCCAATGTAACAATAGGAAGGCAGATTCATGAGGAAGATGTATTGTATTCTGCAATACCTGAAGAGCAGTTCAGAAAATTCAAAGAATTTAAAAAAAATCTGACTCATGACGAAATAACCATTTTGAAAGAGATAGCTGAGATAATGAGAAAGCAGAATCCAATGTGGGGGATTTGATAATTCAATAACGGGAAAACCCATTAATAAAATCCAATAATGGAAATTCAATCTCAAAACTAATAAAAATAAATAATAAGTAAAAGACTCAATAAACAATTCATTATATTCAATCTCCGTCAATAAAAAGAAAAATCAAAATAAAAATCATGCCGGAATTAAAAATTCTTAACAGCAAGGAAATCAAGGAAATCCTTAAATTGATAGCGAAGCAATGGGGAGCCAAGCTGAAGTTAGATTATGGATTTTTGAAAAATCCGAAAGACAGGATTTTTGTCGTCACCAAGGATATTGCAAGAATAGACACTTCAAAGCTGAGGCTGAACTCTGCAGGCATGTATTTCTGCGAGCTTGATGCGAAAGGAATAAGGCTGAGCATAGAAGGCAGCCAGATAATAGGCCCAAAAGCGGCTAAAAACGTTGTCGAATTAAATGAAGAAGAGACAAAGAAATGGTTCAAAGGGGAAGATATTGAAAAGGAATGCAAAGACTGCAGCGGATTTGTCATAATAAAACATAAAAATGATTTTCTCGGAGCCGGGAAATACTCCAACGGGAAGATTTTAAATTACGTTGGGAAGACGAGAAGGGTTAATGTGATTTAGTTGCCATCAAAGCAATATCATCTTGACCAAAACCTTTCAATTCTAATAATGATGGCAAAACCTTGTCGTCTCCTTCATTTAAAATTTCTGTAAGTGAAATAACATAATTTTTGGGCATGACGCTTCTATCAAAAGTAAACAACAGCTGTCCTCCAACTTTCAGCTTACTCAAAGATGCTTTATACAATTTTTGTAATTGCATATAATGCTCTTTAGAAAGCAAAAGACCAGATATAAAGTCAAACGTACCATCGTGCTGAGACTCTAAATAGCCCAATGGGCTTTTCCTAGACAGCTTGTCTGCTGGAACAATTCCATTGCAGATTAAACCTTCAGCAAATTCTCCCTGCGGTTCTATTCCAGTAACATCATCACTAAACTGACGTAATACTGTATAACTTCCGCCATAACCTACTCCAATATCCAATACTCTGCCCCTTAGGTTGCTTTCATCTACCAAACCTTCTTCAAGAAGTCTGTAAAATTTTTCTTTAACAGCGAATGCCCTAACTTCTAATGCAGGTTTATAATAAAATGGCTCAACCTTTGATTCCATGCTATACAATCCTTTTCTGTATTTAAAAATTTTATTGTTACAGCTTGACTAAATTCCATAAATAGTCGCAATAACTAATTTAACTCGGTCAGGAACAACCCTTAGCGCTTCTATTTTTTCCTTTAGGTAATTACCCTCATGCGCTTGTTTTATGTCAGTTTCTGCGTTTCTATCCATATTGTGAGTTCTAAATTGAGATTCGTAATGGGTGTCCCCCATCTTAAATTTTAGGTCGTATGATCTGTAGCCGCTTTTTTTTGGATTACCAAGTCTGTTTTTTTCGTCTTTTACTTCGATTGTCGGAATCTGTTTAAACGAACATACCAAATCCATTACATTCTGAACAGTTGGCAAGACAACTCTCAATCCATTCCTATCTTGATATGTTCTTGGCTTATTTTCGTCCTCCTCATTTCTTATGTCATATAAGGTCATTAAAACTTTCAGAAATTCACTATAAGATTCTTTTACCCTAGTTCGAATGGCTGTGTACGGGAGCGGTATAATCCTCTCACCATTAGGACTTTTCCTGTCAATTTCTACTCTCAAAACTTTTCTTAATTCTGAGCCTTCTATTAGATGGCTTATGTCAAAGTTTTCCCTGGCTATCCAATTAAAGACTTTGTAAACTTTACGATAATTTATGTAACTGCCTGTTTTCAACGATTCAAATGTTTCATGCAATTCATCAACAATATCTTGCTCGGCCTGAATCAGCCTCTTCTCATAACTTGGAATGTTCCTATAAACTCTATTGGCAGTATTTCCGATCACCGTCTTCACCCTATTTTCCAGCTCCTTATCAGTTGCACGGTCGCTCCATACATACAGCTTTCCTGATCTTCTCAAAACAACATCTTCTGGTCCGTGCCTGCATTCTAAAGCGTCATTTTTGTAAAGTGTCGGTATATCGGAGTAAAATGTGTTCTCGGGTCTAAAAAATATTTTTTCCAAGGGCAATTCCATCTCAAAAAGCCCCTTACCAACTGGAACAGCTGGCTCATCAAATTGCTTTGACTTCCTTTTTTCTTCCATTTCTTTCGCGCAATAAGCCCAAACGTCTTGATACATTTTTGGATAGATCTTATCTTTATCAGAAGGCATTATGTGAAGCTTCTGAAGTTGTCCCAGCATGACGCTTATAAGATTTATAAGATAGTTTTCGCCACCAACTACTTCTTCAGCAAGAGTCTTTCGTAACCTCATAACATTATCGCTACGGGCAATTTTTGCAATAAGTCTCTCTAGCTTATTCTGTGGCATTTTAGCGAGTTTTCTGGGAGGATTTCCACGGAATATCCCGCCAAAAGTATCAATGAAAATTTCTTTATTGCGATAGCTGCCACTACCAAAAGCCCTTTCATAATCTTCTGGCGTGAAATATTCTTTCATCTTAAAACCAAGTATAAAGAAATAGCTGTGCTTTTTTATATGTTTGGATTTTATAAAATATAAATTATTAACATAACATTTAGTGAGAGCAAACTACCGTTTATAAGTCCTTGACTTCTCTATAATCCTGTATAATCCTTAACCCTCTGTTCATGATTCGCCAACGACCTCTTCACCAGATCAAAATTCTTAAGAGTGAAAAACTCGTGTTTATGTGGATTATAGTGACTGAGATCTTCCAATGAGACAAGTTGGCGAGACTGATTGTTCGGTTTATTATATACCATAGTAAATCTTGGGAGTAGTACTTCTAAGTGCCTTGCAGCTTCGTAGCTTTCTACCCTTTCGTTGGGATCTTGATCAAGCTTGTCTATTCTCTCTCTTCCTTCCTCATCCAGCTCAAGCCAGTGCCCAACAATACCGTCCTTAAAGGTTATCGTGTCATAATGTGAAGTTTTCTTTAGTCTTTCAATCTTAGCATCAATTTGAGGCTTAGCTGCCATAACCTCTGGATACTGTTCATACCGTTTTATTGCAGAATAAGCCAAGCTTAGTTTAGCATTTGCAACTTCGTTCATTGTGTAAATGGCAAGCCTCATTAGTTGAGGTGTAGTGCCGTTTATTATGCCTGAAGAAACGTCTTCAGCCTTATTATTTAATGTCTCATTCGCATATTGCAGCGCAGGAACTCCATTTACAGAGTTTGCTACTCGCAGTGCTGAGCTCATTGGTTCTCCATTTTCTTTCAGGCTTCCAAATCTTCTTTGAAACTCATCGCGAATAACATAAGAAATTTCATGGCCATCAAAATTACCTCTCACTGTTCCTTCGTCCATTGAAGCCGTTCTTAACTGCTTCATCACTTCTTCTGGAATAGGGTCTGTTTCTCCACTATTGCTTATCAAATCAGAACCTTTTACAACGAACCTCCTAAAAGTTTGATCTAGCCCCTCGCTACCGTCTATAGAAAAGCTGTGCTCAAGTGAGTAGGCATAAGGATTTCTTTCTGTGAATCTTGTAGTGTCCAATATAATTCTTACAGCTTTAGAATGAGAAGTTCTATAGTCGTCGCGCTCGTCCCCCCTTACACCGATTGGGATATAGCCATTTAATCTCCTTTCAACTTCTGTAGATTTTTCCTTTCTAGCCTTAGTTAATAGTGTGGAATATCTCAACATGTCATCTTGACTATCTTTAAGAAGGGCTTCTAACCGTTTATCCTCCAAATCTTTGATTTCGTCATCCTCTTCTATTAAATCGTGTCCTAAACTTCCAATTGCAATTATATAATCTGGCGGCACACCCGCTCTTAAAGCAATCTTAAGCACTTCTATTTTATCACTATAAACGTGAGAGATTGCAGGCAATCCGCTATTCCTTCTCTGCTTAAGTAATTTAAAATCTTGCTGTACATCTTCCTCAAATCTGGATAGAATTTCTTTCTGTGGATCTGTCAGCCATTTGCCATATCTGTCTTCGCTCTTTTTGAAATAAGGTGAGTCCAAAAAACTCCCAAAAAACAAGCGGTCTTTTAGACTTTCCGCGTAATTGCCATTTTTATTAAGTTGGGAGTGAAGCCACTCATCAATTAACAAATCATCAATAGTAAGAACAAATCTGCCTTCAGGAGAAATTGTAGCTTGATATCTTGGTTTTGGTGCCTCTTCAATTGGCGGTTTAATATATCTTGGTTTTTGTGTGTCAAACATTCTACTTAATGTTATGAATCCCGAAGCTATTCCTATAAGCTTGTTTATGTCCTCCTTTTTAACCATTTTAATTATTTTTCTCCAACCTCGCAGTCTTCTATTTATTTTCCTCTTTTTCTTCCCAGAACCTAATTAGCGCCCCAACTAGAAGCCTATGATATCTTTATACTTTAAAAATTTATCTATTTTTTTAGTTAAAATATTATATAAAATATACAGAAAAAGTTTTCTTTTGTTATACTAAGACTTATTCTTTCTTATTTTCAATAATAACGCTTATTTTATTATTTTTCTCCTTTAAGAAGTTAATTAAATCTCTATTTAAGTCAATAGCAGCCTTATTTGAGCTTATTGCAAAAGTTCTTTCAGAGACGAAATCCGTTTTTCTGATTACGAATTCCTTATTATTATTAAAGCTTTGATTAATCTCAGCGCATATTGTTTCTTTGATTTTTTTGCGACTTTTATTTGATATCTCTCCTATTGTTATTGTTATTTTTTTATTGTTGGACTTTTTAATAAAATCTTTCAGTTCGTCCAGCTCAAAATCAGATTTAACGCCAACAATACAATCCCCTTCTAGCGTTAATTCCTCGTCTTTTGTGAATTCCAATGTTGTTTTATGGGTTCCCAGAATGTTCGGATGCCCGTATGCGCTGAATTTGTAAAACATTTCATTAATTTTATATTTCAATAATCCTTTGTTTAATTTCTTTATTATAGATGTGAATTTGATGCATCAGTTAATTGTATTTTTTCTTTCCCAAAGCATTAATTATAGAGAACTTTGAATAACCTACTCTTTTGTCACTTTACATTCAAAGTTCTCTTAGAGAATTTTGACTAATTTGATGTTTTTCAAAATTCTCTATAGCAAAAATTAAATCAAAAAACAACTAAAATCACTTCAATATACTCTGCAGATAGTCTTTTTTCAGCTTGAATCCATTCTTTTTAGCTAATTTCTCAATTCCATTAACAAAGTTGCTGCCGTATTGCGCTGCCTGCTTCTTTCGCCATGCAAACTCTTTCTTCAAGCCGATAAATTCGGCAGCCTCCCTCAGGATTATCTTCTTGTTGTCTTTGTCAAGCTTGAACATTGGATGTATGTTCATTGCCACCTTTACAACATCCTTATCCAGAAATGGGGTTCTCAAATCCAAACCAAGATTTTTTGCAATCGTAAAGTCCCTTATCAAGTCCCTTTTCCACATATTTTTCAGGCCGCTCCAGCATTCTGCATGCAATGCCCCGAAATTATCTTTTTGCAAAGCTTCTTCATGCCTTTGGTAGCCTGCAAATATTTCCTCGCTTCCAAGACCGCCAAAAAGTATATTGTTTCCATCAGCCAAAGCCAGTTTTCCTGCTGAATATAAAACAGAGCCAACACTCGTTTTGACAATATCAGCGTCATTCAGCAGTTTGACAGCATTCTTCAGAACAATTTCAAACTCATCCAAGCTTAAGACTTTATATTTAAGATTAAATCCATATTCATTTGCGGCTTTTTGCGCCCACGCAATATCGTCAGAGCCCTCAATTCCAACAGTATAGCATGTAAAATTGCACTTGAGCTGTTTGCATACAAAGGCGATCAATGAGCTGTCCACACCGCCAGAAAACAGGATGCCGAACTTTGGAACAATTCTCTTTTTAACAGCATTAACTACTGCTTCAGCAAGCTCTCTTTTAGCTCTCTGGTTGTTGGTTTCAAGATTGTCAAAGCTGTTATGCATTCCATTCACAAACTTTACCCATAGCTCTTCCGGAATAAGCATTCCTTCCTTTACAATGCCCAATATCTGCGTCATAATCCAATAGGAAAAGGGCTTTTTTAAAAATTTTTTCAAAAACCGTTGTTTTTTTAGAAAAACTTAAATAGTAAGCTTTTTTCTTATTGCCAATGGGAAAAGACATAAGCAAGGACGAGCAGATAGGGTTCCACAAGGGAGCTTTGACAACGCTTGCCAAGGAGAGAGAGGAAATGCTAAAAATACTCTCAATCGTCGAGCAGCTGATGCAGATGCACGTCAAGAACCTGCAGGGTTTGGGAGTAGACCTTCAGAAAGAGTCCCAGCAGACAAAAAAATCAAAACCAATTGAAGATTCTCTAAGATAGTCGTCCACATCCAACAAAATTATAAAAACATAATTTATTAAACATTAACAAGTTCACATAAAAATATGAAGCATACCGTTAAGGTCACTATACTTCTGGTATTTTTTTTCTTCATGGCGCAGTTTGTCGGGCTGCTGGTCATAAACCAGTATATAGACCATAAAAAGACCATTGAATCAAAGGAAGTTGTGTTTAAGCCGCTGCCTTACGGCTTTGAAAGGCCAGAAATAAAAAATCAGTCTACATCTTTTATCTATATAACCCTCGCAGTCCTTACAGGGACTTTTTTGGTGCTGATGCTTGTAAAATTTGAAAAGCAATTTGTTTGGAAATATGTATTTTTCGCAGCGGTCTGGAGCACTTTATCGATTGCGCTTGCAGCGTTTATCAATCCTATTGCAGCGGCAGTTTTGGCATTGATTGTCTCAGTTTTAAGGCTGTACAGGCCTAACTTAATAATCCAAAACATTTCTGAAATATTCATTTACGGCGGATTGGCATCGTTTGTGGTTAACATCTTTAATTTATTCGCAGCCTTTATGCTTTTGATTGTCATCTCAATTTATGATTTTATAGCAGTTTTCAAGACAAAGCATATGATTAAGCTTGCTGAGTTCCAATCAAAGTCAAAGGTCTTTGCAGGTTTGCTTGTTCCTTACCAAAGAGATAAAATCCCAGTCACCGCCATGCCAAAACCACAAACAGGAAATATGCCTAAAAACACACCCAAAAGCTCAGTTGCAGTTCTTGGCGGCGGCGATATAGGGTTCACATTAATTTTTGCAGGAGTTGTCATGAAAGGGCTCATGCTTAAGGAAACAATACTGGCGGGGTTTTTGAAAACATTGATAATACCGGTTTTTGTCAGCTTTGCTCTGCTGATGCTGCTGCTTAAGGGTCAAAAAAATAAATTTTATCCCGCAATGCCTGTTTTGAGTTTGGGGTGTTTTGTTGGATATATGGTCATATGGCTGCTTGGATAAATTAACTCACTTCCCCAATAGATAAACTTTAAAATGTAAATGCTATTCTGCTGTACGGGAGGACTTTGCCGGGAGGTCAGCACTCTCCTGTCAGCGCAGATGTGCGATAGGCGCGGTGAAGCTTGGAAAGCGGCTTTGGCTATTGCTTTTAGTCTTGCTTGTGGCGTAGAAGCTCTGCCCCGTAGGACTTATGCTTTTGAAAATCCGTAAGGTCTGGAAAGAAACACACCAAAAGTGTGCTTAAGGCAGCGGTAATCTTAGGCATGGGTGCTTATAGGTAACAGAGTGGAGCTATTGGCAAGGTAGCTATCTGCAATTGCTTTTGCTCATTTCTGAGCGCGTCCTCTCATTTATCTTATTAAATTTTAACTACTTACAATAAACCATTCCAATACAAGAAATATTAAAAATAATCTCAATTTAATAAAATGGAACTTATATGTGTCCTGATTTATCAATCTTGGGTAAGGAATCTATTTTGATACTTTAGAACTACATCCGATAAAGATTTAATTGAATTATCATAGGCAGTTTTAGCATTCTTGGCATCTAACAATTTCGGACGTATCTCTTGAACAATTTCTTGAGGAAGTTCTATCGCAGAAAAAGATTTATCACAAGTAAGTGACTCAGTGATTGGTATATCACCTTGAGGTATTCTATCACCATTTAAATATTCTTCAATTCTTTTTATTTGATATTCAGAAATTATCGAAAAAGCCTCAGAGTTAAAATTAAAGGAGTTATGAGTTACGATACCACTTAGGTCGCATCCAACTTTATTTTGCCTGTCATAAATTAAACTCCTATTAATAGACCTAAATCTACCTGGTCCGATTAAGACCTAAACTGATATCGAATTAAATACATTGAATTGTCCGATACTGAACTTGGTAAATCTGCCATATGCATTATAGAATTCTTGACTGATTTATAATATTTGCTATGATAGGGAAGATGGAAATAGTCCATTTATCTGAAATGGTCAAATCCATCTCTTAATTTTAGCCTTTTATTATTTTTTATTAATCTAATCCCATATTTTTTATCAACAATTTTCCCAATTACCGTGACACTATATTTTTTCAGTTTTTTTAATTTATTTTTAGATGCCGTGAATATCAATTCAAAATCCTCTCCGCCGTAAAGAGCAAAGTCCAATGGATTTTTTTTTATTTTTTCCGCATCTTTTATTGCGCTTTTTGAAATTGGGATTTTATCAGCGTAAATCAACGCACCGACATTGGATTCACTGCAGATATTCCTGATTTCAGACGCAACTCCGTCACTTACATCAATCATCGAGTTTACTCCAATTTTTACTATTTTTCTGGCCAAATTCAACATTGATTTCGGATCAAGATGCTTTTTTATGGAGTTGCCTTTAACTTTCTTCTTCAGCAATTCAAGTCCAAGGGCAGAAGGGCCAACATTTCCTGTGCAAAAAATCAAATCATTAATCTTTGCGCCGCTTCTCAATGCCAAATACTTTTTTTCTGCAAATCCAATCATGGCTATGCTGATTATTATCTGTTTTGAGCTTGATACATTGCCTCCAATAACGCTTATTTTGTATTCCCTGCATTTTTTGTTAATCCCGTTCATAATTCCGTCCACCAGTCCTATTTCAATATTTTTTGGAAAATAAAATGACAAAAGAGCGTATTTTGGGACGCCGCCCATTGCTGCTATGTCGCTTACATTCTGCTCGACGGCCTTCGTTCCAATCTGCTCCGGCTTGAAATATTTCAAAGAAAAATGAACATTTTCAACAAGCGAGTCTGTTGTAAACAGAAAATAATGTTTTTTATTATATTTCAAAACAGCAGCATCATCCCCGATCCCGGCAAAAACGTTTTTTGAATATAATTTTACCTTAGTCTTTATCCTATCAATTAACCCAGCCTCACCCCCAATGTCTTTTATTTTCATTTCCTAACAAATATAAGTCAGCCAGCTTTTGTATTTTTTATCCTTGCCCCTTACAATCTCGTAAAACTTTGCTTTCAGCCTTGAAGTGATTTTTCCAGGCTTGCCGTCTCGAATTCTTTTTCCGTCAACTTCAATGACGGGCGCTATTTCAGTAGCTGTGCCGCTGAAGAAAACTTCGTCAGCATTTTTGACATTGCTTAATGAAATTTTTGCTTCATATGCTTTTATGCCAAAATCCCTGCTTATTTTCAATATGGAGTTTCTTGTTATGCCGTGCAGCGCGCTTTTGCTGTCAGGGGTCCTCAATACGCCTTTCTTAACGATGAATATGTTTTCAGCAGGACCTTCTGATACACAGCCTTCTTCATCAAGCATCAACGCTTCGTCATATCCTTTTTTCCTCGCTTCGTGCATTGCAAGAATAGAATTTGCATAATTGCCGCCTATTTTTGCACCAAGAACAGTTGATTTTGCAGAGTGCCTTATGTACTTGGAAGTCATAATCCTTAAATCCTTTGAATAATAATCCTCCCATGGAACTGTTATCAAAGCAACGTTAGTCTTAATATCCCTCGGAAAAATGCCTACAGGCCCGTATCCATAGTAAGCCAATGGCCTTACATAGCCATCTTCTAATCTATTTTTTTTAGCCAACTCCTTGATTGCATTGACTAATTCATTCTTTGTGAACTTAATCTTCATGCTCAGCGCATTTGCAGAATGGAAAAACCTGTCAATATGCTCATTTAGCCTGAAAAGCGCAGTGCCAGCATCAGCTTTATAGGAATGCACACCTTCAAAAACAGAGCTTCCATAATGCAAAGCATGCGTTAAAATATGGACATTTGCATCATGCCATTTTACAAATTTCCCTTCCATCCAGACAAATTTTGTTTCAGCTACCATATTGCATTAAGATAATTTCTTGACAATTTTATAATAGCCTTGCTTCCAGCTTTAAACTTATATTCCCTGCTCACTGAATCAGCTACAATAACACCTTCAAGCATTTCTGAGACTAAACTAATTTCCTGTTTTTCATCCAGGATTCCGTACTTCAACCTGTAATCCTTGAAAACTTTGCCTTCATACGGCTCCCTAACGACAAATTGAAATTTATTTGAACTTAGCGGCAAAGTCCTGCTGCAGCACGATTTTGCCCATGCACGGCTTCCGCTCGGAGTTGCTATTAAAACTCCGCTGCTTTTCTGCCTTTCTTTTTCATTGCCTACCCAGATGATGTATTTTGCCGCATGGTAGGATTTTCTCGCGCCTACGAAGAACTCGTTCAAGGCACATACATCCACCTTTTTATTATTAATACAAGCTTCCAGCCTTTGCAATTTTTTAATCACGAATTTATTTTTTATAATGCTTTTCAATTTCTTCTCAAAATTATTTTTGTCGGCTTTCATAAAAAAACCTTCCTTGTTTTTTGTGTCGGAATTCACACCTAGAAGCAACTGCTTACCTGCAAAATGGGCCGCCCTTAGAAAAGTTCCGTCGCCGCCAACAGCTATTATTAAATCCTTATTCTGAAAATAAGCTTTTCTTAATCTGTCCCTATTCGCCAGTTTGTAATCTATTTTATGCTTCATCAAACTATTTTTGACCAATTCCAAGTTCGATTTCTGTTCTTTCGATCTTGGGATAGTGTATACCACCAAAGTATCTGTTATTTTCATATTAAATTTGAATACTATTGAATATTTAAATATATGTCTAGCAGATTTCCCAGAAGTAACCCCACTGCTTGTCATTTATTTTTTGCTGCAAGAAGCGTTGACTTGCATCAGAATTCAACGCAAAAATTACACCAATGAGGGATTGCCAACTAGATTAGAGAAGAAATGGGCTTTGCAGAACTCTATGGAGGGTGAAAAAGTAATCCACCAACGGAATCGGCCATACTTCTTCAGGAGAAATTTGGCAATAATCCAAACGCTTGTGTGGAAACTCTCAAGCCATATTCCCTTGAGATTGAGCCGATCACGCAATGTCTGGGCTGAAGGGCTCTTTGCCCCTTCTTCAAAGCTCTCAAGGCTCCTAACACAACCGATGATCATAAGCATTAGCTGCATCCAAGTGTACTTTATGTTGTGATGTCCTACCAAAAGACTTTTCTTAAAGATAAGAAGTCATTCCTCATTTTGTCGATATCCGGTTTCATGGTATCGACAGCGTGGGAACTGAACCCCACGCTTTATTTATCTATTACTGGCGGTTTATATAACTTTTGTTTTTACTTCGGGGAAATCTGAGTGAAACAGAAATGTTTATATCGGCAGTTTGGTCTCTTACGGCAATGAAGAAGATAATAATCGACACAAATTTTCTGATGATACCCTATAAATACAGGGTGGACATCTTTTCAGAATTCAACAGGATATGTGATTTCAACTACAAGCTCATTGTTTTTGAAAGGACAATCCATGAGCTAAGAAGGATAATAGAAAAGCAGGCAGGCAGGGAAAAAAAAGCAGCCCAATTTGCGCTCAAGCTTATAGGATTGAAGGGAGTTAGTATGCTTAAATCAGGCAATACAGATGTTGACTCGCTGATACTCGAAAATTTGAATGATGACACAATAATAGCTACACAAGATGCTGCGCTTAAAAGAGAACTGCTAAAAAAAGGCACTTCAGTCATTATATTGAGGCAGAAAAAATATCTTGAAATGATTGAAAGAAAGCTTTATAAATGAAACAACTCTCCTATACGTCATTGACTAGTTGAAGTCAGATGAATGCGGGTGAGTATCGTTCAGTCGAATGCGAGAGTTCGCCTCTCGCTCGCTCAGCTACACGAACTCGCTCACATGTCACTAATAAAGGTTTAAAATGTTCTATAAAACAGAATTAAAAGATCACATCAGGGTGCCTCCTAACATGTTTGATTTAGGGTTGGATGAGGCTGTAACAAAAAGAATAAGGACAAAATACAGCGGCTTTATATCAAAAGACCTGGGGATTGTTATAGACGTGTCTGGGGTAAAAACTATAGGCGAGGGAATCATAATCCCAGGAGACGGGGCATCATATTATGACGTGTCTTTTGAGCTTTTGACATTCAAGCCCGAGATGCAGGAAGTTGTCATAGGCAGAATAAAGGACATTGCTGAGTTTGGGGCGTTTATCAGCATAGGCCCTATTGACGGCATGATTCACATAAGCCAGACAATGGATGATTTTGTAAGCTTCAGCAAGGACAAGGCATTGACAGGCAAGGAGACAAAACGAGTCCTGAAGGTTAATGACCTCTGCAGGGCAAGAATAATAGCTGTTTCATTCAAGGATGTCTTAAACCCAAAGCTCGGGCTGACGATGAGGCAGCAAGGCTTGGGCAGGCTGGACTGGGCAAAGGAAGAGGCTGAAGAAAAAACTCCAAAGAAGGAAGAGAAGGAGCAGAAGCCCAAAGAGGGCAAAGAAAAGAAAGAGCATAAGAAATAACTAATCAAGGTGACTTTAAATGAAAAAAAAAGTTTGCAAAAGATGCAAGATGTTTGTGGAAGGCAACGAGTGCCCTGTCTGCAAGACAAGCCAGTTCTCAACAAGCTGGCAGGGCAGGCTCTACATTGTGGATGCAGGCAAATCAGTAATAGCTGAAAAAATTGGCTTAAAATCCAAAGGCGAGTATGCCATCAAGGTAAGGTGAGCTCTGTGCAGCTAACCATAACCAATAAAAAACAAGAGCCGCTGCTTTCAAGGACAATGCTGAAAGCCACTTTGGAATTTGAAAAATCAACGCCATCATACAAAGAGGTTGTTGCATCGCTAGCTTCCGATTTAAAAGCTGATGAAAAACTGATAGCAATAAGGCACATTTACACTTCATTTGGAAACAAAAAAGCTGAAGTGACTGCTTATGTTTATAACGACGAGGCAAAGAAGCAGCTTATAGAGCCGAAATTAAAGGAAAAGAAGGCAAAAGAAGAGAAAAAGTAATACCACACACTATAAAAATCCATAAAATAAATACAATTAAAAATAAAAAATAACAAAAATTAAAATGGCGAAGGAACAGAAGAAAAAATTGAAAGGGATATGGAATTTGTATCAAAAATCCGGCGACAAACTGGAGAGAAAGAACAGGTCATGCCCCAAATGCGGCTCCGGAACATTTATGGCAAAGCATGCAAGCAGATGGGCATGCGGCTCTTGCAAATACACTGAATTCTTAAAACAGTAATTAACTTTTATCTATATCCAAAATTGTAGTTATATTTTACAAATATCCAAACTTTCTGTCCATCTTTTTCATTCATGAAATAATCAGTACTTGTAATTCCAATTATCCAGCTTGTAGAACTCTGTATGAATGTCCACCCCTTTGATACAAGTAATGCTTTCATCTCGCTTAAGGCACGAAGTGTTATAGGATGTATAGTGGTTAGAGGACTTGCATAACTTGACTTCAACGGATGTTGTTGAATTATTTCAAAGCCTTTTTTATTTATTTTGAGATTATTTGGATTAAATGACTCCAGTGGCACCCTTCTATAACCGCCTTCTCTAATTTTGGACATGACTTCAAGAAATTCAACAGCTATCTCTTCCAATTCTTTTAGACTAGGGTGACTTTCAAACATAATAAAATTACATTAGAACTAATATTTAAATCATTCCTTTCCAAATTTCTGAAAAACCAATAAATCTTCTGTTGTCAGCTTCTGCCTTTTTCTGATTTTTTCATTGACCTCCTCTTCTTTTGATTTCAGGAATGTTTCAACTTCCTGCTTCTTTCTTTCCCTTCTGTCTGAGTCGATCCTGTCCAACTGCTCTTTAAGGCCGTTCATAACTTTGAGCTTTTCCTTCAGTTGGGCATTTGCTTCATTAAACTTCGCCTTCAATTCAGAGAATTTACTGAATGATGCTTGCTCTTCAATTTTCATCTTGTCAATTTCCGCAGAAAGCTTCAGTACCTGCTCATGCATTGACTGGCTTTGCCTTGCTTTTTCCTGTACTGATCTATGGGCATCATTGGCTTCCATTTTCATTTCTCTGATTTCATCGGAGGAATCGTCAAGCTTTTTGTTGATTTGGAATAGGATGCTTGCATTGCCATACCTCTTCTTCAATTCCTTTATCTTCTTCATAATAGCTTGCTCTTTGTCAAAAGACATGGGCTCTGTCTCTATCTTGAATTCAAGCTTTTCAATATCCTGCATTATCCTGGAAGGAGATTCTTTGATTTTTAATGACTTTGCAATTGATACCCGTCCTTTCTTAAGATCGCCGAATTTTTTTGATTGCTCGCTTGTACCCCTATTCAGGCTGTCCCTTTTTAGTTTCAGCTCCCTGATTTCTTTAGTTGTCAAGTCTCTTTTTGTCTTAGCTTCTTTTATTTTTTGTATGGACTCCCTTACCTTTTTCGAGCAATCTTCTTTTTTTCTGAACCATGACTCTTTTTCCTTATCAAGATCATTTAGCAGCGTTCTTAATTTAGATACCTCTACCCTGCTTTTGTTTAGCTCTTCAACTAGCTGCTTCGCATTTGGCTGTGATGTCATGAATTTACATTGAAAATTTGGAGCAAAGACTACAAAAACCTCATAGATTTAAAAGGATTTGATGACCCATTTGTATTGTTAGAGACACTCAAAACTAAAAAATATAAAAAAATAAAGTGTCTACCCGAAGAGCGCTCCGAGTCCGGCCGCAGCCTGCTCCTCTGATTTCTTCTCCTCGGCTGCTTTCTTTCCATGGTCAGCCTTGGCTTCATGCTTCTGCTCTCCGGATGCTGCCGGGGCCGCTACTGCTACTGGCATTGCTGCTTTCTCAATAGCCTCGTCTATGTTGACCCCTTCCAGAGCTGCTACAAGCGCCTTAGCCCTTGACTCGTCTACCTTCACATGGGCCGCCTCAAGCACCTTCTTTATTGATGCTTCTTCTATTTTCTGGCCTGCTTTGTGAAGCAACATAGCTGCGTATATATACTCCATTTTATACCTCCATCTTATTCTTTTTTATCCTGCTCTTCGATAGCTTTTTTATGGATATCATGATATATTTTCTCGACTTCTTTTACCTCTTTCTGCTTTTCCCTCATTTTTATGTTGGCCTCAAGTTCCTCTCTTGTAGGGGCTCTTATCTCAGATGACGCATCCTTTTCTATTTTTGGCTCTGCATGCACTTCTTCATTTTTATCATGCTCAACAACCTGTATGTTTGCGGTTGTCTTCAGGCTGAGCATTTGCTGCTCTGCCTTTCCCAACAACAAGTCTATAATCTCTTTGTTAAATATATTTTGTGAGAGCCCAAGAACTTTTGAATCATTGTATGCTTTTCCAATAAGCAGCCTTATAGTCTCTTTTGTCGGGTAGCCTGCATAATTTGCAAGGTTAAACGCCCATCTTGACGCGTTTGCCAGCCTGTTTTTATACTCGCTTTCATCAATTGAAAGCACATCTCTTTTGTAAATTAACCCGTTTTCAAGGACAGCCACCAAATCCAGGCCGACTTCCATTGGCTGCACGCCCAGTCTTGTTAAAACTTCAGCCACCTTTGGCTTTATTTTCTCGCCAGCCTTCACAACAACAGTGTCCTCTTTTATGGCAACTTTCCCGCCTTCAACTCCAGCTTTGATGCCAGCTACAGCCAACTCTCCTATAATTGGGCCTGGGGCAAACGATGTTGATCCTTTGTTGACTATTATGTCTCTCGGAGCTGTCTGGCCCGCCTTTGCCGGAGCAGGGCTTTTGTTTTTCTGCAGTGTCTTGCTCAGCCTGAACGGATTTTCCTTTGTGAATATCAATGCAGGCATTCCGCCCAAGTGCGCTTCAAGCAGCTCAATGCCCTTTTTCTTGTCCTTTGTTTTTTCGAAAGCAAGCTTTATCAGCCTTCTCTTTGTCATCGTAAGGAAAAACTTTCCCCTCAACTGGGCTCTCATGGACTGGAGCTGGGGCGCTGGAAGGTTCTCCATGTTTACAACTCCAATTATAGGATAATCATTAATCAGGCTTACCAATTCTTTTACAATCTCCTTCTTGTACTCCGCTACATGGGTTTGTATTGCTTCAGGCATTTTATTTTGAATTGTTTTTTAATTGATTTTTGCTAGTGTTCAATCGTTGTTGAGTCGAATTTTTTTATTGTGTGTTTTTTTCAATCCGTCGCTTCGCGACATTAGATTGTGCGCGTCGGCATTCGGATTTTATATGCAACTTTATTCTGCACTCCTCCTCAGCGCCTATCTATCTAACTTCCTTAGTCACTTCCAATTTTTCTCCCACTTTTACAGGCTTGCCCATTGTCAGCTTGACATAAATGTCTTTTATGTTGTGCTTTTCATTAGGCAGAGCTTGCAATAATGAACTGTAGACGGTTAATGCATTTTCGGCTATCTCATCGGAATTCATGTCCTCTGAGCCTATGGCGCATTGTATTAATGGAGCGCTCTTCACATTTGCCCTTATAGTACGCTGAAGCTTTTCATATAATGGTCTTAGGTTTGCATTTGGAGGCACTACACATCCAGATTTGGGATTGGGCATCTTTCCTCTTGGGCCGAATACCCTTCCAAAAGCGGTCGCAACTTTTGGCATTATGTTTGCCTGCGCAATGAAGAAGTCATAGCTGTTTGCGATCTTCTTTACGTCTTTCTTGTCCTTGTGCCTGTCAAAGCCATCCGACATTATTACGGAATCACATACATTCTTGGCCTGCTCTTCAAGCTCTGCCCCCACTAAGGCGCATACTTTTACCTTCCTGCCCCTTGAATGTGGCAATGCAACAAACAGGTCAATCTGATGCTCCTGCTTTTTCGGGTCAAGTCCTTTTAGGTTTATGATTAAGTCATAGGTTTGCTTGAATTTTCTTTGCTTAGAATTATCCTTTGCCTTTGCCAATGCTGATTGTATCTGCTCTTTGTCCATTTAAAGCCCTCCAACCTTTTTGCTCGGCGCAAAAAGCTTGATCAAAAAAACACAGAGGGCTTCGCATTCGCTCACCCTCCTGTCGAAACAGTGTAACGGGTAATCAGGTATGGAATCTATATCGATTTAAAAATGTATCTTTTTATTTGGCTTTGCACAATAACTATTTCATCGAATGCAATGCCGCCTGATTGCCTTCGGTATCATCAAACACCCCAATATAGCCAATCTCTTCAGTTATTAATTTTTCTTGTATAACAATTTTGCCGCCGGCTTTCTCAACTTTTGAGAGGACTTTAGAAAGGTCGGGCTCTGCGTTCAGGTAAACAATCGTTCCTTTGTCACTGGGAGTGTACCATTCGTGGTGGATTATTGCTCCTCCAACAGCTCCCTTGTCGCATGGAAAGAAAGCCATCTTCATGCCCTGAAAATCCTGAACCTGTATTTTAATCCCGAAAATTGTGTTGTAAAACTTCATCGCCCTTTCAAAATCCTTTGTCGGTAGCTCAAACCAGTTAATTGCGTTTTTCATCCGTTTTACCTCTTTTATTTATTTCTTGATGTATTAAGTCCTTTACTAAAACAAGGTTAATTGAAAAGTTTTATAAATATTAGCCAACCTAACCTTTCTTAAGGGGTGCGTAGTGAATAAGAAAAAAGCTCTAAATAAACTCCTAGCTTCGAAGAAATCCCAAACATTAATCCTCGGGCAGCAGGTAAGCAAGGAGAAGCAAATTAAAAAAGAAAAAAAGGCAGGCATACTCAATATAGTTAACTCTCCTAAAGACCTTAAGTGTTTAAGCAGAAAGCAGCTAAATACACTTTCCGAAGAAATACGGCAGAAGATTCTCGAAGTTGTGTCCAAAAACGGCGGACATCTTGGCGGACCTCTTGGAGCAGTTGAATTGACGCTTGCCGTGCATCATGTTTATGATGCTCCTGCAGACAAGGTAATCCTTGACACGGGCCATCAGAGTTATCCGCACAAGCTTGTAACAGGAAGAAGGGACAACTTTCACACTTTAAGGCAATATAACGGCGTTTGCGGCTTCTGCAACATTAATGAATCGGAATATGATGTATTTGGCGCAGGGCACGCTTCAACTGCTATATCAGCGGCATTGGGATTTGCCAAAGCAAGGGACTTCAAAAAAGAAAATCACAAGGTTGTCTGCATAGTTGGAGACGGTGCAATAACAGCAGGATTGGCTTTTGAAGGGTTGAATAACACAGGTTCTTCTAAAACAAACATCTTGGTCATTTTAAATGATAACAGGATGAGCATTTCTCCAAATGTAGGGGCAATTTCAAACCATCTTAATAAGATTGTCTTGTACCCCGGTTACTTTGCCCTTAGAAAGAAAGTTGGAGATTTTCTTAGAAAGATTCCGGGACTTAGCGAAGAAAAGGTTACAAGGCTCGGCATGGTGGAAGAAAGGCTGAGGACTATAGCCACCCAAGGATTGTTTTTTGAAGCATTGGGATTTCAGTATTATGGGCCAATAGACGGGCATAATTTTGACGAGCTTATTCCAGCTTTGCAGAATGTTAAGAATTTGAAAGGGCCTGTGTTGCTGCATGTTAAGACAGAGAAAGGAAAGGGGTACCAGTTTGCCGAGCAGGACATCGACAAGCTCCACGGAATGTCGCCTTTTGACCCAATCAACGGCCAAAAATACGTGACAACAACCAAGATTAGCTACACAGACGCATTCGCAAATGCCCTGATAAGGATTGCAGAAGAAGACAGGAGGATTGTAGCGATAACAGCAGCAATGAAATCCGGCACTGGCTTAAATAAATTTGAAAAGCATTTTCCCGACAGAACATTTGATGTCGGCATTGCTGAGCAGCACGCCGTAACATTTGCAGCAGGCTTGGCTGTTTCTGGAATGAAGCCAGTATGCGCAATCTACTCAACTTTCCTACAGAGGGCTTATGATCAGATTGTTCATGATGTGTGCTTGCAAAACCTGGGAGTTATTTTTGCATTGGACAGGGCGGGGTTAGTTGGAGATGACGGACCTACTCACAATGGCACTTTGGACATTGCTTACTTAAGGTCGATTCCCAACATGACAATAATGGTTCCTAAGAATGAAAATGAGCTGCAGCACATGCTTTACACCGCAACTTTGATGGACGGGCCGTGCGCCTTGAGATACCCAAGAGGTTCTGTAATCGGAGTAGGTCTTGATCCTAAATTTAAAGAGATTAGAATAGGCGAGGGGGAATTGATCAAAGAAGGCAAGGACTTGCTGATTTTGGGAGTTGGACCTATTCTATATGACGCAATCAATGCAGCAGAAGAGCTCAAATGCAATGCATCTGTCATTAACGCAAGATTTGCCAAACCGCTTGACGACAAACTGATATTGAAATACACAAGAAAAATAAAAAACATCATCACACTGGAAGAGGGAACAATCAATGGCGGGTTTGGAACTGCAGTTATTGAGCTGTTGGAAGACAATGGTGTAAACGCCAATGTAAGAAGGATAGGGATTCCTGACAAGTTCATAGAGCATGGCAAGCCCGACATACAGAAAAAACTTGCAGGGATTGACAAGGAGAGCATAAAAAGAACAATTGAAGAAATGCTAAATAAGAAATAAAATGCCAATGCAGCTTCATCCTAAAATGAAAAAAGCGGAATGCCCGCATTCAAAAGAGATTAAAGTTACAAAATCAAGCAAGAAAGAATGCGAAGTATGCCGTGACAAGGAGCATTTGAGGATATGCACTTCATGCGGCAAAGTCTTTTGCTGCGAATCCCACAACGCCCATGACACAGAGCATTTCAAGAATACAGGACATCCAATAATAAAAACAATTCATTGTGATTATGATTTTATCTGGTGCTACAAGTGCAATGCTTATTTGGAATAGATAAAAATGACAATAGAAGAAGAAAAACAAAAAATACTAGAATTATGGTATAAACTAAAACCAAAGGCTAAAAGGGATTTATCCAATCTTTGGGAAGATAGAAAAGAATTGGGAGAATTAGAAGCACGTATTGAAGCCTTAGAACCTAAAGTCATTAAACTTTTAGAAGTAATACCAACTTTAAAGAGACATTCAGCTGAGTATCGTGCCCGCACAGATGATTTGATAAAATTGCTTCATCATTTTAGCAAATATAAATCAAGTGAAGAGTGGGTACAAAAAGTTACCTCTGATTTAGAATATTTGTCTGAAAAAATAACCCAAGCAGTAGATGAAGGAACGAAAGTTTTGCAAAATAGGAGACATGTTGAAGGCCAAATAACTGGGGATGAAAAAGATAAATTGATATCTCTTTGGAAGAAGCATTCTCGTGATACATTCAAAAAAAAAGTTGAGGACATTGGTTATCGATTTCAAACTTTCAAAGGTAGAGACGATATTAGTGGGGAATGGATTAGCAGTGAAACCATCTACATACTTAGTAAAGGTAAAGATAGTTATGTATCTCCAGCATACAATGTGGGACCTGGCGATGGTCTAGGAATGTATTGCAGTTTTTCTACTTTCGACTACCCAATTAGAGACATAAAGCAGTTGGCGAAAGTTACCTTTGAAAATGGTTATTGGAGATTAGTTGGCAGTAAAGGTCAAGCTTATTGATTTAATACAATAATAAACGATAACTTATAAATAAAAATAAATTAATTTTTCAAAGTTAAAATGATTCAGCGAATAAAATCACGCAAAGTAAAAGCCAGAAAATTGCCAATGGCAAAGACTGAAAAACACCCAATAAAAAGATGGGAAATATCAGTAATGGAATTCCAAAATTACTCAGGCAAAAAATTTAAGGTTACAAGGCGCATGTCAGAATTATCAGTTGCTGAAACTAAATTATTCAAAAGCAAAAAGAAAGCAAAGAAGCAATTTGATGAGTGGCTAAAATAAGTTATCAACTCTTGACTTTAAAGCTTCAATTAATTCAGGCTGGTTATAATGGTAAATATCAGGAATATCAATGGAAACAATGCGTTTTTGCATGTATTGATTAGGAAAACGTCTAGCTATTTCAGTTCTTTGAGTTTCTTCCATAACCACTATTACATCAGCCCAAGAGAGTTGTTTTTCAGTGACAGGTTTGGTGTTGTAGAGTCCAGCAGATTTAGTTTTAAATCTGCTTTTGAATACGTCTTCAGCTGTTTTGCTCCTATTCTCGTTTTGATTGCAGATAAACAACACTTTCATTTTAGTATACAAATCCAATCCCTAAATTTAAACCTTTCTTTTTTATAAAATGACTGAAAGAAGAAAGTCACGAAAAATAAAAGTCGGAAAGTTGTTTATTGGAGGAGATGCACCAATAACTGTCCAGTCAATGACAACAACAGACACAACTGATGTAAAGGCAACTGTCGAGCAGATTCACGGATTGGAAGATGCTGGATGCGACATTATAAGAGTAAGCGCTCCGACAATGGAAGCGGCAAAAGCTCTGAAAGAAATAAAAGAAAACATGCACATACCTTTGGTTGTTGATATTCATTTTGACTACAGGATTGCATTGGAAGCTGTCAAATATGTTGACAAGCTGAGGATTAATCCCGGGAATATAGGCAACACTGACAAAGTTCAGCAAGTGGTCAATGCATGCAAGAATTACGGAGTTCCGATGAGGATTGGAGTTAATCTCGGCTCTCTTGAAAAGGATTTGTTTGATAAGTACGGCTATGCGCCTGAAGCAATGGTCGAAAGTGCAATGCGTCATCTAAAAATTCTTGAAGACTTGAATTTTTATGACACGATTGTTTCGCTGAAGGCTTCTGATGTTCCAAGGATGGCGCAAGCTTACAGATTGTTTGCGCGAAAAACAGATTATCCGCTGCATCTTGGTGTTACAGAAGCAGGAAGCAAGATTCCCGGAACTGTAAAATCTGCCATGGGCATTGGCATGCTACTTTCCGAAGGCATAGGAGACACTATAAGAATATCCCTTTCTGAAGATCCGAAAGAAGAAGTGAAAGTTGGCAGATTGATTTTGAGGGCTTTAGGCTTAAGAAATGAAGGAGTGCAGGTTACAAGCTGCCCCACTTGCGCGAGGACAGAAGTCGATGTCATAAAGCTGGTGGCGCAGCTGGAAAATGCGACTGAAAAAATAAAAAAGCCAATCAAAGTTGCAGTGATGGGGTGCGCTGTAAACGGTCCCGGTGAAAGCAGAAAGGCAGATATCGGAATTGTCGGAGCGCCCGGAAACCATTTGCTTTACAAGGAAGGCAAGATTGTAAAAAGAGTAAATGACAATGAGATTTATGAAGTTCTTTTGAGCGAGATAAATCAGATGGCTACTAAATGACATCAATTATTATAAGTTTTATAGTGAATTTTTTACTCAGATTATAACTAGGATTATTTTATTAATAATTGAGAAATGGTTATTTGATAGATATTTCAAAAAAAATAAGAATAATCAAAAAAATTTTAATATCTCACAAAAACCTTTTTCTTTTTATTCAGCGGCTCTATAACAAGCGTGTCAAACAAATCTACCATTTTTCTTACAAAAGGGCTTGAAGTATTTAACTTGTAGAGTTTTGCATTGCCAATTTTCTTGCACTGGAATATTTAAACATTGATGAAAAAGCTTTTAAAAAGGTTGATAACGATCATAAATGAGGTGGGTAATACTAAAAGATGATTGTCAATGGGTGACCACAGAATATCCAAAATGTAGTCACCTTATACCAAAACATTTAAATATGTAGTCACCCACATTATAGTCATGCACATTGAAAAACGAAAGGCTGGAAAGAGGATTAAGTATTTTCTTTCGCATTCATACAGGGAAGGCCGAAAAGTCCACAAATTCAGGAGATACCTTGGGCAGGACATAAAGCAAAATTTATTGGAAGAAAGGGAAAAAATAGCAGAAAAACTGATTCTTGAGGAAATTCACAGGTACAAAATCATAAAAGACCCGCTCCAAGTGCGGCTCACAGAAGAAGAAATAGCTGCAATAAGGAAGCTTGAAGCCAAAATACCATTAAAAATAAGCCATTTGTCAGAAAGCCAATGGAAAAAATTCTCAAAAATATTCACATACAACACCAACGCAATAGAAGGGAGCAAATTAACCGAAGAAGAGGTAAAAGACCTTCTTGAGAAAGACAAATGGCCCAATAAGTCCAAAGAAGACATTGCCGAAGCATTAGGCGTTGACGAGGCCATCGCATACATACGAAATACAAAAGAGCACCTGTCATCGGAATTGATAAAAAAAATACATAAAATTGTGTTCAAGAATTCAAAGCCGTTTGCAGGAAAATTAAGGAAAAAAGGCGAAGAGGTTGTTGTGATGGATGCCAAAAGAAACATCGTCCATGAAGGCGCTCCGCAGGCAAGAATAAGCCACCTTTTGCGGGAATTAACAGTCTGGTACGAAAATAATAAAAGCAAATACCCCGGATTAGTTCTTGGGGCAGTTGTACATAACCAATTTGAGAATATTCACCCGTTTAGAGACGGAAATGGCAGGGTGGGCAGAATTTTGCTGAATAATATCCTGATTAAGCACAGCCTGCCTCCAATTAATATAGATTTAAAAAATAGAGTAGAATACTACACATCATTGCAGGCATATGAAAAGGCTCATGATTTAAAGCCAACAGTAAATCTTTATATGAAAGAATACAGCAAATTAAAGAAAAAGCTGGGTGACTACAAAGCAAAGAAAAAGTAGCCACCTAAATTCAAAAAATGAAACATCTCTCAATCTTAGGCTCAACGGGAAGCATCGGCACTCAGACTTTGGAAATAGTCAGGCAGTTTCCTAATGAATTCAAGGTAGTGGGATTAACAGTAAAGAACAACTCTGAATTGCTGCTTAAGCAAATCAAGGAATTCAAGCCAAAAGCAGTCGCTGTAATGAACAAAAGCAAGGTTGATGACTTGCTGAATTTCTCTTCATGCCAGGTTTATTCAGGGATTGAAGGCCTGAACAAGATTGCAGCATTAAATGAAGCTGACACTGTTGTAAATGCTCTTGTAGGTTCGATTGGCATAGAGCCGACTTACAATGCAATAAAAAACAAAAAAAACATTGCACTGGCAAACAAGGAAACTCTAGTTGCAGCAGGCTCTGTCATCATGGAAGAAGCAAAGAAAAGCAAAGTAAATCTTATGCCGATTGATTCTGAGCATAGCGCTATTTTCCAATGCCTTAATGGAGAAAATATAGATGAGGTAAGCAAAATAACAATTACATGCTCGGGCGGTCCTTTTAAGGATTATACAAGGCAGAGGTTGGAAAATGTCAATGTGCAGGATGCCTTAAATCATCCGACATGGGATATGGGAAATAAGATAACAATTGACAGCGCAACCTTGATGAACAAGGGCTTTGAAGTTATAGAAGCGCACTGGCTTTACGGAATTGATTACGAAAAAATAAAAGTGGTCATACATCCACAGAGCATTGTTCATTCTTTGGTGGAGTTTGTTGATAAATCTGTCATAGCGCAGCTTGGGCTGCCTGACATGAAAATTCCGATACAGTACGCTTTGTCTTATCCGAAAAGATTTACAAATAACGCAACACACCTGGATTTGGCAAAAATAAAAGCTCTTGAGTTTAAGGAGCCGGATTTTGAGATGTTCCCCTGCCTGAAATACGCTTATGAAGCCGGAAATGCCGGCGGAACTCTGCCCGCAGCAATGAACGCTGCAAATGAAACTGCAGTTTACGCTTTTTTGAGCAATAAAATAAGGTTTTTGGACATACAAATATTGATAAGAAGGGTTATGGACGGGCATAAATTAATTCAAAACCCTACATTAAAAGAAATTCTTGAAATTGACAGAAAAGTAAAGGAAGAAACTAAGAATATAATTGAAAGGGAAATAGCCATTGAAAATTAATTTTATGTTTTTTGAATTAAAAATTTTAATGCGCTGTGAAAAATGCAAGGCAATCAATTAAAACATTTATTTCACATTAAAAATAACATTGAATAAAACTAATATTGGGAAACATTCTAAAAATGAATTTTGCAATTATCGTCGCTGCCGGCAAGGGCAAAAGGATGAAAGCAAATGCAAATAAGATATTTCTGCCGCTCTTAAGCAAGCCGATGATATATTATGCAATTAAAAATTTCCAGGACTGCAGATTAATTGATGAAATAATTGTTGTAACGCAGAAAAAATACATTAAAAAAATAAATGATATAAAGGCAAAATACAATCTCAATAAAATAAAAAAAATAATTGAAGGCGGGAAAGAAAGGCAGGATTCTGTTTATAACGGCTTAATATCTCTGAAAAACGCGAAAGACGATGATATAGTTATTGTCCATAACGGAAGCAACTCTCTGGTAAGGGAAAATGAAATTGTTGAATGCATAAATGCAGCAAGAAAATACGGCGCTGCAGTTGCCGGATTCAAATTAAAAGACACCATCAAAATAATAAAAGACAATTTTGTTGAAAAGACAATTGATAGAACCAATATCCACCAAGTTCAAACCCCGCAGGCTGTAAAATACGGGCTGTTTGTGAAGGCTTTTAAGAATGCCAAGGAAAAGGGCTTGAAAGTCACTGACGATGTTTCTCTGGTCGAAGCCTTGGGAATGAAAGTAAGGATTGTGCCCTGCTCCTATGAAAACATAAAGGTAACAACAAAAGATGATCTAAGAATAGCCGAAGCAATCCTGATGAAGAAAAACAATGCAGGCTTCAGAATCGGGTTTGGGCAGGACAGCCATAGATTTTCCTCAAATAAAAACAAAAAGCTTGTCTTGGGCGGGCATAAGCTTAATGAAATAGGGTTAGAGGCTGATTCTGACGGAGATGTTATTTTGCACGCATTGTTTAACGCAATAAGCTCTGCTATAGGCGAAAGGTCGCTTGGATTTTATGCTGATGCAATGTACAAGAAAGGTATAACTGACAGCAAAGAGTATTTGAACATTATTTTAAATAAGTTAAAAGAAAAAAACACGGAAATAAACAATGTAAGCGTAATGATAGAGGCAGCCAAGCCAAGACTGGAAAAGCATACAGACAATATTAAAAGTTCATTGTCAAAAATATTAAAAATAAACATACAAAGAATTGGGATTGCCTACACTTCAGGAGAAAAATTGACTTCCTTCGGACAGGGCAATGGCATGCAATGCTTTGTTGTTGTAACTATCAAATAGTAAAATTTAAAAAGCCCTGCCCCTTTTCTATTCGATATGGGATACAGCAAAATAGCCCTTGTTTTTCCCGGGCAAGGTTCCCACTATGAAGGGATGGGAAAAGGATTGTATGATAAATCTAAAGTAGTTAGGGATGTTTATGAACAAGCCGGCGATATACTACACTATAATATTGCAGATATTTGTTTTAAGGAGCATAAACTAAAAAAACTTGTTGAAAAATTAAACAGAGAGCTTGAAAATCGCTTAGGAATTAAGCGACATTTCAACATTAGGGCACCACTTGATAAGACCATTTACACACAACCTGCCGTGCTAACCACAAGTTGTGCCTGCTACAAAGCATTAGAAGAAAGGTGCAACGAAACCGGAATAGGTTTGAAACCATTTCTAGTTGCAGGTCATAGTTTAGGCGAGTATACTGCATTAACAGTTGCGGGTGCTATGGATTTCGAAACATCTTTAAGGTTAGTGCAAAAAAGAGCTAACTATATGGCAGAAGTCGGAAATCACTATCCAGACGCTAAACTTATGCTACTCAATAACAGGGCAGGGTTAAATCATGATAAGATAGATGAATTATGCAGAAAACACGATGTTTTCTGGTCTTTAATCAATAGCCAAAAGCAAGTTGTAGTCGGGGGGAATAAACGCGGATTAAGTAAACTAGCTAAAGAACTGGGAGAAGATAGAACTGTGGCAACATTAATGGAATTAGAAGGGCCATTTCATACACCTTTGATGCAGAAAGCAGCAGAGAATATCAGAGAGGAAATGGCTAAAAAGGAGGGTGATAATTACGTTTATCCTATTCAACTGGCCAGAATACCTGTAATTGCAAATGTGACAGCAGAGGCAATAGTTGACCCAGTTCATGTAAGGGATGAGCTTTATCACCAGATTTATAAAAGGGTTAACTGGGAAGGTTCTGTCGAAAAAGCAGTTAAATTCGGATCTGACTTGTTTATAGAGATTGGGCCTAAAAAAGTCCTAAACGGATTGATCCGCGACATTAGTCCAAATATGACGATGTTAAACGTGCAGGATCCAGAATCGCTTGAAAATACTGTGAAGGGATTAATGGTTTAAATGAATAAGACAAATCAGATAAATCTAGACGAAATATTAAGGCAATACGGGCATTTATCTTTTAAGAGTGCAATACAAAGAATAGCGGATGAAGGATCAGAAGAGATAACAATGGCAGTTCATCCTGCATTTGATTTAGGGTATTCTCAATTATCAGTCGAGGCAAAGAATTCTTATTTAAAAAACACACGGGATTACTTTCAATTTTGCAAAGAAAAGGGAATAAAAATACTACATTTTAGAGATATGTTGCCTATTTTTGGTAGCGTAAATGAACCTGCACTAAGCGATAAATTTGGTATAAACGCAGATTACGAAGTACCCACATTTCCAAATATGGGGGTCCCTTTAGATTTAACAATTCAATATTTTGAACAAAAAAGCATTTATGGAATTTTTGTACCAAGCTACCATCTTAAAAATAATAGCATCAAATTTATTAATGCTGTGGGTGGTTTCATTGAATCAGACGCCTGTTTTCCAGACGGTTTGAGTGTTATGGAAGCTACAGCTTTAGATGAAGTAAGAGTTATTAGAGAATGCATTATTCAAAAAAAACCAGGTTTATTTGATATAAACGCTTATGGGCATCCTATAGGAAGGGTAGTCTTATACTCTTTTAAAGGTGGAAAAATTGAGAAAATTAATAAAAGTAATTAATATGTTCTTCAAAACATAAAATTTACCCTTAAAATCAGCAATATTAATATATCATTAGTGTTACCAGTTCTGTCATGGCGATTAATTCATACGCTAAAATCAACCTTTACCTGAAGATAGGCAGGAAGCTAAGCTCGGGCTACCATAATATCCAATCAGTAATGCAGAAGATAGAGCTGAATGACAGCATGACCATTGAGCCTATTGCTGAAGACAAAATCATAGTTGAATGCACAAACAAGGAGCTGGAAAACGAGAAGAATCTTGCATATAAGGCGGCTTTATTGCTGAAAAGCAAATACAAGGTAAGGCAAGGCGCCAGGATTTACATAGAGAAGAACATACCAATTGAAGCTGGATTAGGCGGCGGCTCAAGTGATGCGGCAACAACTTTGCTTAACCTAAACAAGTTATGGGGTCTCAAATTAAAAGAAAAGCAGTTAATCGATTTGGCTGCCCAAATAGGCTCTGATGTGCCTTTCTTTATGGGAGAAGGGGCGGCTTTGGTTGAGGGGATAGGCGACAAAATAAAGAGGATAAAAAAGTCATTCAGCATAAACATTGTACTCATCAACCCCGGCTTTAGGGTTTCCACAAAATGGGCTTACTCCGTTTTTGACAAGCAAAAGCCGAAAATAAAGACAAAAGCAGACATAAAAAATTTGGTAAAAGCTATAGAAAAGAAGGACATCAAGGAGATAGCCAACAATCTACATAATGATTTTGAGCCGATTGTGACAAAAAAATACAAGATGCTGAACGATATAAAGACAAATCTCATGAGGAATGATGCCCTGAATGCATGTGTTTCAGGCTCCGGTCCGACTGTTTTCGGGATTTTCAACAGCATATACGAAGCAAGAGAGGCTTACTTCAAGATACAATATGACTATCCTTTTGTGTTCCTGACAAAAACTATATAAACTTTGCATCATATTCGGGCTTGGGGGTTAAATTGAAAATAACTGTAGCAAAGCATGCAGGCTTCTGTTTTGGAGTAAAGAAAGCCATAGAGATCGCAGAGGAAGTGGCGCAAAATAATAATGGAAGCACATATGTTTACGGGCAGCTTGTCCACAACGAAAAGGTCATAAGAGATTTAGAGGGCAAAGGAATTATTTTTGTTGAAAATATTAAAGATATTCCGCAAAATGCCGTTACTGTGCTCAGGGCCCATGGCGAGCCAGGAACAACTTATCGACTTCTGGAGGAAAAGTCAATAGTAAAGGGAGAAAATTTGAACGACGCAACCTGCCCTTTGGTAACCTTGGTTCATAACGTTGCGATTAAATTAAAAAACAATGGCTACGAGGTTATTCTTTTCGGCAAAGCCAATCATCCTGAGGCAATAGGCACGAGCTATCATCTGAGGGGGAAAGACACATTCATTGTTGAAGACCCAGAGCAGTATGGTTCAGTGATTGACTACCTCAGCAAAAACAATTTCGAGAAAGTGGCTATAATATCGCAAACAACAATGTCGGTTTACGGCTACAGGCAGCTTATTGACAATATCAATTCCAAAATGAACGGCCTGAAATTTGACGAGATTCCATTAAACTTAAGGGACATGAGCAAGAAATATGGTTTTGTGGACACAATCTGCAACCCCACAAAGCAGAGGCAGTCCGACACAGAGGAGCTTGCAAAAGAATGCGACATTGTAATTGTGGTAGGAGGCAAGAATTCAAGCAATTCAAAGGAGCTTTACGCAAAATGCAGGGAATTTGGAGTCGAAAGCTATTTCATACAATCCTACGAACAATTGGATAAAAAATGGTTTGAAGGCAAGGAAAAGATCGGAGTGACTGCAGGAGCCTCTACTCCTGACTATCTTATAAATGAAGTTGTTGAAAGGATAAGAGAAATAAGTAATTGAAATTTCTAAAATGGAGCAAGCGATTCAGCAAAGCGAATCTATTGACGACAGACTTTTTGTGCCATTAAGCAGATTTCTTGCTGATGATGAAATTAATTTAGACGAGCTGGAAAAACTGATTTTAAAAAACGGATTCAATCTGCATCATGCTTTGGCATCACAGGGCAAAGATGCCGCAGTACTATTACTAAGAGAGTCAGTCCTTGAGGCTTATGTTAAATCAGCTCTGGATAGATACGCTGAAACTGACAGCTCTTTCAGGAAAATCAGGCAAGGCTTTTCAAGGCAGCCTTACGTAACATTGTCTTCAGATAGCTACGGAAAAGTGCATGTATTCGATTTAAGCCGAAAAGATATATACCAAATAGGTCCTTTGTGGGAATTGCAAGGTCAGCAGCAGCAAATACCTGTAATCTTCAGTATTACCTCAAAAAAAGATGCATTTTTAAACGTACAGCATGAAAGGGAATTGGTAAGGTACCTGTACAGGTTACATTCCTATTTCTGCAAAATCAGACCCGCTGCCGGGAATGAAGATGTAAGATTATATAACCAAGGCGGTGACTACTACAGAAAAATATTAATTCCTGCTAAAAAATTTGGGCGTGTAGCATGGGCTTTATGGAATCGTACGAATAATCAAAATTCAAATAAATAAAACTTTACTCAGCCAGGAATGCCGCCTTTCCAGCGTCAAACTTCCAGGCTTCCGGAATTCTGCCTGCCCTCTTGTAGTATTTAACCAATCTGTTGATTTTTGATCCTGTAAGAAGCAATCCTCTTGCAGCTGTTTCATCATGCTTGTTGACTTCAAGATGCTTTGTGATTGATGCGTACTTCTTTGACAATGCGCTTAAGTCTTCAGGAATATCCGGAACAATCTTCTTGTCCTTGAGAATCGCGCTTACTGACTTGCCGCATAAAGCCAATGCGCTTGGAATTCCATAAACGTCCCTTAACAGAATTCCAATCTGGGATGTTGTCCTGCCTTCTTTTGCAAGCTTTGCTATCAGTAATTCCACTTCTTTTGCCTTGTACCTTATCCATGAAGGGGATGTTTTCTTTGCAGGCTTCTTTGAGCCGTGCTTTCCGCGCTTCCTTGAATGCATTCTTGCCATTTTATTCAATTATGTTTGATTTTAATTCAAGATTTCAATACGCAACTTCGTTGCAAATTCTTGTGCTCGGGCTCGTTTTCCTGCCATAACACTCGCCCTAGCCATACATTGCATTAAACTCTGGAGAAATCCATATTTCATCCAGCATAGCGAAGCTTTCACCGCACTATCTTTCAATATATGGAAAACTTGGATACTTTATAAATCTTATCAAAAATAGCCCCGGGCAGATTCGAACTGCCGTCCATGCCTTTCTGCAGCAGCAGAAAGACCAGAAAATCTCTGATTTTCGCTGCCTCCAAAGGGCACGATGCCTCGGCTCCCCTAATAAAATTAGAGAATTTGACCGCTACACCACGGGGCTGTCATGAATTTAATACTTTATTGAATTGTTTTATATTTCTATCGTTGCTAGACCCAACCTCTTTATAAAATTTTTTGATTTTCTCTTTTCTAGAAATATAACATTTCGTTCCGTTTATGGTTCGTTTGCCACATATTCTAGAAGGATTATAGCCTAACTTTATTAGGGCCTTTCTGGTATCTTTCAACAAAGTTATGTTTCTGTTTTCAAAATTTATCTGAAACAAGCCAGGCCAATGTGGAAGCATTTCGTAAACACAGCCATCTGTATCAATCAATCCTCTAATACATGCTTTTAAATAAACATCATTTTCTATGACCCAATCCGGTATAGTAATTTGACTTTTTATCTTATTACCCTCCTTTAAACCCATACTCAATAAGAAATCTGTTACAATTATACTCTGAATTATTAAATAAATGCAGTCAACTCTTGGTTGCTTGTAAATTCTAGGTCTAATTGAAAATAATTTCATGCATAAATTAAAAACATAAGTAGTCAGATAATCATAGTCCTTTACAGCATTTCCAGCTATTCTCAATGCATACAGTCCATTATTGGGATAAACATGTATATTACCATCACCTAGAATAATCCCGACTAATTCTGCCAGCATTGCATTTTTATCAGGCAAATTAGGAATCTTAACATTTGTTGTCTTATATTTCCTTATTAATTCCTGCTTATTCATTTTTATCACCATCCAAAGTTTTTTATTTTTGTAAAGGCTTTGGAGTTAAAAGAAAAAGAGAATGTGAAGCGAAATTCCGTAATAGGCTTTTGTGTTTTGATAAAAACCAAAAGACTTAATTTGGGAATTTTGCGTGTTCTCTTTTTCAATTTCTAAAAGTAGAATGGGTTTATATAGTTTAGGCAGAGATGTCCAGTGCTTTTTGTCCAGTGGGTAGTTCACAGAACTTTTAAGTTAATTCTTCCACGGGGCTATATAAAGCGAATCTGCCGAAGCATACTCAAAGACTACTGGATGATATTTAAATTTAATGCTTCAGTTCTTTGAAAAGCGGGATAAAATTTAAATATCAACCTTGAAAACTGGTATTTGGGCGGGAATATCAGTGAAACTATTTTTTTGGTTGGAAATGGCTCGAATACTAAAATGGCAATTCTAAGAGAGATTGCAGACTGTATTGGAGTTGAAGTTCCAGTTCCGATTAAACCAACAGCCCCCAGAGTTAATACAGAAACTTATGTATTTATTAATGACGGTATTAAAGCTTCAATTTTTTATAACCCCGATAATGGAAGAGATATCCCTAATGTTATTGCTGATGTGAACAATCAGAATATACGGCAGAAAATTGAAGAAATAATAAAAAAATATAGATAACTCATTTGTAAATATCCAATCCCTCTTCCTCCATGAAATGCAATTTCCCCGGAACTATCAAGCAATGAACTGGCTTGCCGAAATTATGCTTTAACAATTCTTTTGCAGTCCCGAATTTAATCATTTGACTTTGGCTTCCGATCCTTGCGCATCCAATACATAAAGTTTTTTCAGAGAATATTTTTTCATTTCTTTTCAATTCAACCTTAAGCAGATATCTGATTGCGTCATTAACGCTTAAGAATTTATCGTCTTCAGGATTTAAATCAAGCAAAAACAAGGTATGCAAGCCCAAGCTTAGATTGCCTTTCAATACATCATATGGGGCTTCTATATTTTCATTGTCAAAAGGAATGCTTGTAGTCTTGCCGAATTTGTAAATCTGCAGTCCCGTAATGCCTACGGCAGTTATTATGGAAGCATTATGGATTACAACGCATTTTATTCCTTCTTTTTTTGCCCTTAAAAACAAGTCAATATGGGTTGTTGCGGCAAAAGGATCACCAGCAACAAGAAAAGCTACATTCTTCGTTTTTGCGTTGTCTATAATCTCATTCTTATCATTTTCAACTTTCTGCCTTGGAGCCAAGATTATTTTTTTATTGTAGAACTTTTCCAAATCTTCTTTTTTGCAGTTCAAGATAGAAGTATAGTTCTCCAAATAAATAATGTCACATTTTTTTATTGTTTCAATGCCATTAATTGTGATGTCTTTTTCGTTACTTAGTCCCAAACCGATGAAGTAGAAAGGCATAAGAATAAAGTAGTTAAGCTCTATTTATAAATCTATAAATTATTAATCTATGCACTCTTTTGTTCTTGAAGAGCTTTTTGTTTGTAAAATTCCCTAATTCTGCCAAAAGCATCGTTAAATCTTTGAACTTCTCCGGTATTTTGATGCAGTGATGAACTGCTAAACACAGCAATATATCGTGCTTTCATTAGAGACCTGTATTTCTTGCTAGCTTCTTCCCAATTATTTTTGTTATTAATTCCAAAAAGAGCAAAATCCGCATCAGAAGCTGGTTGTACTTTAACTGAAGTTTCTTCTTTAGGCTCTTTGGCTAAATCATCTACTTCTTTAAAATGTTCCAATCTGAAAAAGTCGTCAAAACTCAAGCCAAAAATAATTCTGTTTAGCGGTGATGAGAACATATCATATTTCATACTCTTAGGAATATTTCCGGTTGAGGCAGTATCCATACCATGTTTATGAAATGCGTATTCGTTCAAAGTTTCATAGCTTATGCCTTTTATTTCATAACTGCCGCCTGTTTCCTCGTGAAGCCTCATGTAATCTAAAACCAGCTGTTTTGAACCTAAAATTTGAGCAGCAAGAGCCAGATTACTGTAAGCATCTCTTAGCAAACATAGTCTATTAAATGCTTCATCATTTGATTTTTTTGCTTTTTCTCCTTCTCCAAGAGAATTAATGTAGCTTTTGAAAGTAATATGGCCAATATGGTTAGCCACACCCGTTCCTATAACAATAACCTGCTGCGCAAGCTCTTCAAGAGATAACCGCAATTTAGAATATCCTTTATCATAGTAAGAAAAATTATGTGACTTATTTTTTAAATGATTCATTGCACCTTGGAATTCTCCAAGCAATTGCGATAATTCAGAAATGTCCTCAGATGTAATTAACATATACTCAACTAACTTACCGGGGTGTTTAAGACCAAGCAAAGCTTTTGGGTTCCGATTGAGCTTTTCAACACCTTTTAATCCATAGCTCAATCCTTCTTCCTTGTCATGAAGAGCATCAAAAATAGCCAGCATCGTATCTGGGTTATTCCCATTATAACCCCCTTTAAGTTTAATATAAGCTGCAAGATGCTCTTTTGGTGATTGGGGTAATGTCAAGATTCCAAAAAGTATTTCACTACCCTGATACTCTTCAACTTCCGCATAAGATGTTCCTGGTGCAAAAAGATCGTCAATTGAGTGAGGTTCCACCATACCCATCAAGTAATGCAAATCATTTTATAAATCTATAGAGAGTTACAAGCCAAATAGACTATCGATATACCCTAAAATATATATTCAACCCCAGAAATCTTTATAAATTCACTTATATATAGAGATAAAATTTAAGAAAGATTAATTATGAGTTTTTTTGGCGAAAAACTCATCTAAAGCAGCTTTTTTGGCGAAAAGCGGCTTGAAATAGTCTTGTTTTGGAAATTCTAGTTTTTTAGTACGAAAAAAACTATAAAACGATATCAAATCAGTCTGTTGGCACAAACTAATTCTAAAAGGGGATGTGAAGAAGAGCAATATAAACATTTCGGTATTCGGAAATTTATATTGTACAATATAAATGAAACCACAGGCTAGGGGAAAGGGGAGTGAGTGAAAATGGATTTTTTAGTTGAAGGAGCATTAAAACAGGCTGCAGACACAAGCTTGGGATTTGAGGTCGGACAGGCAAACATAAAAGTTATAGGCGTTGGCGGAGCTGGCAACAACATGGTCGGCTGGCTCTACAAGAAGGGCATAAAAGGCGCTGAAATTATTGCATGCAATACTGACAAGCAGCATCTTGGCATAATAGATGCCGATCGGAAGTTCTTGATTGGAAAAGGCGTTACAAGAGGCTTAGGCTGCGGAGGTTTTCCTGAAAAAGGGGCTGAAGCAGCAAAAGAGTCAATGAACGAGCTTAAGGATTCTGTAAAAGGCGCTGACATGACTTTTGTATGCGCAGGAATGGGCGGCGGAACAGGAACAGGCGCTGCTCCCGTTGTTGCACATCTTTCAAAAGATACAGGCTCTATTGTAATTGGAACTGTGACAATGCCGTTCAAGATCGAAAGGGCAAGGGTCGATAAAGCTGAATTTGGTTTGCAGCAATTAAGGCAGGTTTCTGATACTGTTATTGTGATTGATAACAATAGGTTAGTTCAGATTGCAGGCAACTTGCCAATACAGCAGGCATTTGCTGTTGCAAATGAGCTGGTTGCTACAATGATAAAAGGCATTGTAGAAACTATTGCAATTCCATCGCTTGTCAATTTGGACTATGCTGATGTAAAGGCAATAATGCAAAACGGCGGGGTTGCGGTTATTGGCGTAGGCTCATCAGACACAAACAACAGGGTTGAAGAAGCTGTAAGAGGGGCTCTTGCAAACCCGTTATTGGAAGTTGATTATAGAGGCGCTACCGGAGCTTTAATCCATGTTGTCGGCGGGCCGGATATGACACTCGATGACATAAACAGGGCAGGCGAATTAGTAACAGAAAGCCTCGATCAGGATGCGAATGTCATCTGGGGAGCAAGGGTAGCAGAGGACATGAAAGGCAGAATCACAATCATGACTATTATCACGGGCGTGAAAAGCCCGTGGGTGCTCGGCAAGGTTGATTACTCAAAGCCTACCCAGGCAGCAATTGCCGTTTCACACGAGCTTGGAATAGAACTGATTCAATAGGCAAAACTCATAATCACCCCTTTAGTCTTTGTGGTGAGATTGTTTCTTTGCCTTCATTAGAAAACCACCCCCAACGTTTTTCATTATGAAGGCAAGCGGTGGCTCAGAAATGGGCCACATTTTTTTATTTGAGGTCAGATAGAAAACTAAAAATTTCAATCCGTCGCTTCACGACATTATTCTTGTGCTCGGCTTAAATTGTCTGCCATTAATTTACGCCTCGCCTATTTATTCAATAAAACATTAAAAGCGGTTTACTTTATTTACTTCACAGCACAAAGTCGCTCTCGTGTTTTTTATTTTGTTCGTTATCGTTATGTTTTATAGAATTTATTTATCGAATCTCTAAAAATCAAAGAACAAAAATTCATTTCTTCCTCAACTTCCCCTTTATTTTTTCAACATGCTTCTTAATGTGCTTATGTGTCCTTGTTACAGCACTTTTTATGACAGGGCTCCACATGCCCAGTCCTGTCTTCGGGCCTTCGATCCTGCCCCACCATTTCTCAAAGAACATGGCATGTTCTATCCTGTATTTTGGCGGCATTTGAGGGACTTCATCAGCATAGCCGATTGTCACAACGGCTTGCACATTGACGTGCTCGGGAAGGTTGCAGAGCCTTCTTATTTCCTCTTCGTCAAAAGCGCCTACCCAGCACGATCCCAGTCCAAGAGAATGAGCCGTCAATAGCATATTTTGGATTGCAGCGCCTGCAGCCTGTAAGGTGTAAAGCCTTGCGCCTCTTGTGCCGTAATATCTTTCTGCCTTTTCAGGTTCGCCTACCACAACAATATGGATTGGAGCATCCTGCATCCAGTGCTGCTGTACGCTGGCTTCCGCAATAGCCGTCCTTTTAGCTTCATTTTTCACAACAATGAACTTCAGGTTGAAAATGTTGCCGGCGCACGGGGCATACTTGCCGGACTGCAGAATCTCAACAATATTATCCCAAGGCACGTCCTTGTCTTTGTATTTCCTTATTGAACGGCGAGTTCTTATGCAATCAAAAATATTCATACGATGAGAATGAGTGTGGTGTTTGTGGTGCTCCATAATATTATTTGTGCTTAGGGTATTTAAATAGTTAACTGAAAAATTTTTAAACAGATAGCAATTTCCTGCAAAGATGGCATTCCAAATATTCACTCCAAAAAATAAATATTATGTAACTGGTGCTGGATTAACAACAGAAGAATTAAGGGAGTCCTCATTAAACGATTTTCGTTTAGGTTCAATAACCTCTGTTTTAGCAGAGTTCAAAAGCCCTGCCGGAATAACCTACTATGCTGACCATACTCGAGTCATTCCGAGCGGATTAGGACGTTTTTTCTATGGATTGCCCGCTAGTTTCTATATAGAATTATCTTGCAAAAAAGAGGAATCTGACGAGGTTGATTTTGCATATGTTGAATCCACACTAGAATCGATTGCAAAACAAAAATTAGAAGGAGTCCATCTAGGATCTAGGTTTGAAAGTTTTAAGGAGGGTAGAGATTACGGACCTCTAAGATTTATTGATGTCGAGCGCAGTTTTTTAACAAATCATAGAATTGCAGAACTCATCAACGACTATGGACAAAATTTTGATAATGTTGGAATTCCCAGAGCGTTTTTCCAGAATGTGAGAGTATCTGACTTAAAACATTTGGATTTGCCATCAGAAAAAGTATCAATTCGTGGTACAAGACATCTGCATCCAGATGATTGGAAGAACCCTTTACTGTAATAATCAAATTCTAGTTTTTTAATTGACAAACTCAATAATTATATTATCAAAAATGAAAAACTATCAATAAACTTAATAAATCCCAAAGAATGAGTCTTTAACCTATGGACTACTCAAAATTAGTTGATGTTTACGAGCAGCTGAACAAGACTACAAAAAGGCTGGAAAAAACCCATATAATCTCGGAGTTCCTGAAAGATGTAAGCATTGATGACACAGAGCATGTTATGCTGCTTCTGGAAGGAAGGGTTTTTCCAAGCTATGACTCCCGAGAAATCGGAGTTGCATCACGTCTTATGCTAAAATCCTTGAGCACAGCAACAGGCATAAGCGTCGACAAGATAGAAAATGAATGGAAAAAGCAGGGCGATCTGGGACTGGTTGCGGAAATAATCGTCAAAACAAAAAAGCAGGAAACTCTGCATTCAGCAAAATTAACCATAAAGAAAGTGGTTGATAATATAAGAAAGCTGGCAGAGCTTGAGGGGGAAGGAACTGTCGAGAGGAAAACTCAGCTTATAGCTGAATTGCTCACTTCTGCAAAGCCTATCGAATCTAAGTACATCGTCAAGACTATTCTGGGGGAGATGCGCATTGGGGTGGGGGAAGGCGTCATGCGGGATGCTATCGTATGGGCTTTTTTTGATAAGAAAATAGGCATCAAATACACCCAAGAAATGAATGACATAGAGGTTGAAGACAGGGAAATATACAATAAATATCTTGATGAGGTTCAGCGCGCTTATGATGTTAGCAACGAATTTGCCGAGGTTGCGAAAACTGCCAGGCTAAAGGGCATTGAAGGATTAAAAAACATGGAAATGAATGTTGGCATACCAATAAAAGTAATGCTTGCATTGAAAGCCGATACAATTGAAGAGGCTTTTGAAACTGTAGGAAAGCCTGCTGCTGTAGAATTTAAATACGACGGATTTCGAATTCAGGGGCATAAGGACGAAAAAGGAAATATAAGACTTTTTACAAGACGTTTAGAAGATGTTACAAAGCAATTTCCAGATGTTGCTGAATCTGTCAGGAGAAATGTCAAAGGAAAGATCTTTATAATTGACTCAGAGGCAGTTGGCTACAACAGGAAAACCGGAAGGTATATGCCGTTCCAAAACATTTCTCAAAGGATAAAAAGAAAATATGACATAGATAAAATGTCGGTTGATTTTCCCGTCGAGTTAAATGTTTTTGACATAATTTATTATGAAGGCAAAAGCATAATTAATGAAAGCTTTGATAAAAGAAGAAAACTGCTGGAGAAAATAGTAAGGCAGGAGCCCAAAAAAATTGTTCTTTCAAGAATCAAAATAGTTTCAGAGAAAAAGGATGTTGAGAAGTTCTTCAAGGACGCTGTAAATGCCGGAAACGAAGGCCTGATGTTTAAGTCGCTTGATTCTCCTTACAAGCCGGGCGCCCGCGTCGGTTACATGATAAAGTTCAAGCATATAATGGAAACTTTGGACTTGGCAATTGTAGGAGCTGAATGGGGCGAGGGCAAAAGGTCAAAATGGCTGAGCAGCTACACAATTGCTTGTGTTGACGACAATGGCAATTTTGTTGAAGTTGGCAGGGTAAGCACTGGCCTGAAAGAGAAAAAAGAAGAAGGACTGAGCTTTGAGGAAATGACTAAGTTACTGAAACCTTTAATAATAAATGACAAAGGAAAAGAGGTAAAAGTCAAGCCAAGAGTTGTGATTGAAGTCGGCTACGAGGAAATACAGAAATCTCCAACTTATGAAAGCGGTTTTGCCTTGCGCTTTCCGAGGGTCATAGGATTAAGGGTTGAGAAAGGCCCAAATGACGCATCAACTCTGGATTACATAACAAAATTGTATGAAAGCCAGAAAAAGAGTTGATTCGTTACTCTCTAGTAAATAAAACCGAAAGCTTTAAAAAGGACATTTTTCTATATTATAGCTATGGAAGAGGGTGGTTTAGACGGAAGATTGGAAGCTGAAGCTACTGGGAGTCATATAGAAGAAGCCCCTGAGCCACGAGAGGAAGGAACAGCAGAGTATGACTCTGGAGAAAAAATAGTCTATAATTCAAAAGAAGCCAGGGAATCAAAACAAGCAAAGCCAAAAAAAGAAGAAAAGATGAAATTTAAGTCTAAGAATTTGGATTCAATAGTCGCATCAAACGAGTCAGGAGACCACAATCAAGTTGTATATAAAGGGACGGTTATTATTTTTTATAACGTTGAAACTGGAGAGATTCTTACTGAAGAAAATCCGTTAAATTACACCTTAAAGGAAGAAAGAGGTAAATTGAGGCCCATAGGCGGCCAAAAAGAACCTTATGATTTTAGCCCAGAAGACACGGCAGTCAGAGAGTTGCGTGAGGAGGTTGCCCAGAAAGACATACAGGACCTATTAATCAAGAGTTTCCTTAGAAATAGAATATCAATAGGTACATTGCGAGAGACAATAAATGGACATTTAAATGAAACAGAAGTGTATGAAGCTAGGGTTTCCTATCAAGATTGGATAAGAGTTAGACAAATTAAAGAATCTCATGACGCAGGAAAATTTTATATAAAAACTTATGATGAAGGGAGGAGCATGCCGGACAGCAAATTTGCTTCAGTTTACGGATCAATATACAAGGGAGTAATCTTAGAAAAGATTGTTAAAAATAAAGATTTCTTGAAATATTCGAAATATACCAATAATTCTTCAATTCCCTTTATTACAACCAACAGCATTCATTTTAACACTGTCAACTCTTTCAACATTTACAGTCCTTCATCAAACTGATTACAACAAGTTTTATATATTAAATAGAAACACTTGAGCTAAAATGATTGTCGGATTTGGATTCACGAAATTAAGCGCCCAAAGAAACGAAGCGGCCAAGGGAAAGATAGACATAAACAACAATGTAACAATCAAGAATGTTGAAGAGTCTGATTTGGCATTGGGAAAGGATAAGCAGAATGTTATTAAGTTTATTTTTGAGTTCACATCAAAATACGAGCCCAGCATAGGGACGATTCTTTTTGAGGGCGAGCTTTTGTACATGGAAGATTCAAAAAAAGTCAAGGAAATTCTGGCTTCATGGAAGAAGGACAAGAAAGTGCCAAAGGAGCTTATGGCTGGCCTGCTTAACACAATACTTACAAAATGCAACATACAGGCATTGATTTTGAGCCAGGAAATAAATCTGCCGGCGCCGATTCCGCTGCCAAAGGTTCAAATTCAGGCTCCTGACAAGAATTATATAGGATAATTATTCTTTATTTTAAACCATTTATCAAAACTATCGAAAATCAATGATTTCTGAGTTTTGGAAAACAAAAGATTTCCACAACATTTATAAAACATTATCTCTATCATATAGTTAATACAATATGACAGACAAAGAGCTTAAACTTAAAGTCGCGGAAGCTATTCAGGACGATGTAAACAAAGGCATCGTCAGGATTGACTCGGGCTATCTTTCTGAAGTAGACATAAAGCCGGGCGACATAGTTGAGATTGAAGGCGAAAGAAAAACTGTTGCAATTGCTGACAGATCTTACCCTGGTGACATTGGATTAAATATAATAAGAATGGACGGTATTATAAGAAAGAATTCAAAGACAGGCATAGGAGAAATCGTAAGAATAAGGAAAGCTGCGGTAAAGGAAGCAAAAAAAGTTATAATAGCGCCTGCAAGAAAAGGCATTGTCATAAGGGCGTCATCTGAAATTTTCAAGCAGGGTTTGCTTGGAAGGGCCGTGGTTAGGGGTGACATAGTTTCTCTGGGAGGGGCCAGAAGAAGAAAAACAACAATGATGAACAACCCATTTTTTGACGAGGACATCTTCAGCATTCTGGATGAGAGCATGATGGGCATAGGCTTTGGAGACATAAAGTTTGTTGTTGTCGACACAAATCCAAAGCAGGCAGTAATCATTCTTGACCAAACAGAAATTGAATTCAGGTCAGAAGCTGTTGAAATCGAGGAAGAAAGAGTTCCTGACATCACTTACGAGGATGTCGGCGGCTTGGAAGATGAAATAAAAAAAGTAAGGGAAATGGTCGAGCTTCCGCTGAAGCATCCTGAGATATTCGAGAGATTGGGAATAGAAGCGCCCAAAGGAGTCTTGCTGCACGGGCCCCCCGGAACCGGAAAAACTTTACTGGCAAAGGCCGTGGCAAACGAGACAAACTCGCACTTTATTTTGATTAACGGCCCGGAGATAATGAGTAAATATTATGGTCAGTCAGAGGAAAACCTTCGTAAGAAATTTGAGGAGGCGGAAAAAAACGCGCCTTCTATAATCTTTATTGACGAGATTGATGCAATCGCCTCAAAAAGGGAAGAAACAAGGGGAGAGGTCGAGAGAAGGGTTGTCGCCCAGCTGCTTGCCCTGATGGACGGATTGCAGTCAAGAGGCAAGGTTGTTGTCATAGCAGCGACAAATGTCCCGAACATTCTGGACCCCGCATTAAGAAGGCCCGGAAGATTTGACAGGGAAATTGAAATAGGGGTTCCTGGCAAAGAAGGAAGGCTGAATATTCTTAAAATCCATACAAGGAACATGCCGATGTATACAAGGGAAAACATTGTCAAGGACAGCGACTTTGAGCAGGAGTATAAAGAAGTGATTTTAAATTTGCTTAGATACAAGGACGCTAACTCGAGGAGTCTTGAAAGGACAATAAACAAATATCTTGTTGAAAACCCCGAGAAGAATGAGCTGTTTAAGAAGATCGAGCTGTCAAAACTGAAGAAGTACATGGAAAAAATTAGCAATGATTCTAAAATAGTTTCGCTGAAGGAGCTTGCTGAAGTGACGCATGGTTTTGTAGGGGCAGATGTGGCTTCATTGGCAAAAGAGGCGGCAATGATTGTGCTTAGGAAAGTTCTGCCCGACATAAAATTAAAGGAGGACGAGCCTTTGCCCAGGGAATTGCTCGAAAGGCTTGTAATAACCCAGCAGGATTTCAAGGAATCGCTGAAGGTCGTGAGGCCGTCCGCCTTGAGGGAAGTGCTTGTCGAAATTCCAAATATTAAATGGTCGGATATCGGAGGCTTGGGAAATGTAAAGCAGGAGCTGATAGAAGCTGTGGAGTGGCCACTGAAGTTTCCCGAAGCGTTCAAGAGATTAGGAGTAAGGCCCCCAAGAGGCATTCTGCTTTATGGAGCTCCCGGAACCGGAAAAACTTTACTGGCAAAGGCTGTCTCAAACGAAAGCGAAGCTAATTTTATTTTGGTTAAAGGGCCGGAGATGTTATGCTTATCAAAAGACACACCTATTTTTACAGACTTATGCGGTGTAAGACCTATAGGGAGTTTCTTTGAAAATATTAAACCGTACACAACTCTGGAGAAAGAGAGCGATAGAATTGAAGTTAGAAACTTAAATGAAAATTTTTATACAATTGGAATAGACACAAAAGGAAAATTGACAAAAACAAAAATAATTAGAGCTACAAAGATTTTTGTGGACGAAGCTTATAGAATTTTATTTGAAGATAATAATGATATTGAAGTTTCAAAAAATCAACCATTTTTTGTTTGTAGAAATGGAAAAATTGAATGGATAAAGGCTGAAGACTTAAAATTAAAAGATTTTGCGGCCAAACCTTCTCATTTAATAGGATTTGATAAAGAAATTAAACTTAAATGCCCTAAATATAAACATTTAAGATTAGTAAAAGAAGATAAAAATTCATATTATGTGAAAATATTTTCTTCAAATAAGATAACAAAGCTGCCAAAGGATTTATCTGTAGAATTGGCGGAATTTTTAGGATGGTTCGCAGCAGAAGGAAACATCTCAAAGGATCAGGTGTGTATTTGTAATAAAAATCTATCTAATAGAAAGGTAATTAGAAAATTATTTACAATCTTTTCTTATGAGAATGATATTAAGGAAGATAAAGATATGATATTTGTTTATTCTGCGCCGTTAATCAAGTTTTTAGAAGAAATTTTTGAAATAGGATTAAAGGGAAAGAAATCCCACATAATAAAAGTACCGCCTGTGATTACCAAAGCCTCTAAAGAAATGATTTGTGCGTTTTTGAGAGGCGCCTTTAAAGGTGACGGGCACATAGATAATCAAAAAATTGAGTATGGAACAATGAGTAAGTTTCTTGCGCAGACTATGATCTATCTATTAAGTCAATTGTCCATTAAATCAAAATACTGGCAAAGAAAAGATGATATGTTTATGATTACAATTTCAGGCAAAAAAGAAATGAACAAATTTTTAAGGGGTGTTACGGGGCAAAATGTTAAAGATATTGAAAGGAAGTATTATAACGCAAAATACATTATTCCAAATGTGTCCAAATTACTTAAGGAAGCAAAAGAGAAATTAGATTTGCATTATGATAAGGAACTGCCAGAAGGTCTTTTTGAATCCGTTATTTCTGGAAGGAAAAATTGCGGATTACTAAGGCTTAAAAAAATGATGATATATATAAAAAAATATTCAACTGAAGAATTTAGAAATTCTGATGTTTATAAAACCTTAAACATAATTGCTGAAGGTGACTTAGCATGGACTAGGGTTAGGAATATTGCAAGAGCAAATACCCAATGGATGTATGATTTAGAAACTGAGAATGACTCTTTTGTTGGAGGAAAAATACCATTAATCATGCACAATAGCAAATGGGTTGGCGAGAGCGAGAAAGCTGTTCGGGAGGTCTTCAAGAAAGCCCGCCAGGTAAGCCCATGCATTATTTTCTTCGACGAGATTGATGCTGTTGCTCCGAAGAGGGGCTTAAGCTCAGACAGCCATGTAAGCGAAAGGGTCGTCAACCAACTGCTGACGGAAATAGACGGCTTGGAGGATTTGCATGACGTTGTTGTCATTGCCGCGACCAACAGGCCGGATATTGTGGATACTGCGTTGCTCAGGCCCGGAAGATTCGACAGGATGATATTGACTCCAATTCCAGACGAGAAATCAAGGCTTGAGATTTTCAAAGTCCATACAAAAGGAATGCCGATTGCTGTCGAAACAGGTGCAAGGACAAAATCAAAGAAAATGGTTGCTGTTAAATCAATAAGTGGGGAAAGTGAGCTAGAAGACAATGGAAAACAACACAATAAAATTATAAAAAGAGGGATAAGTGGCGAATCATTAAGTGAATCAGATATCAAAACATTGGACATGGATTCTGAAAGAAACTCGTATAATTTAGCCGACATCAAAAGCAGGGAAGAACTACTTGGATACTTAGCAAAGAAAACAGAAGGATATGTGGGAGCTGACATTGAATCGGTGTGCAGGGAAGCTGCAATACTTACGCTAAGAGAGGATATAAATTCGAGGGAAATTTATAAAAGGCATTTTGAGCAGGCGCTCCTGAAAGTAAGGCCCAGCGTGACAAAAGACGTTGAGAAGGCGTACGAAGAGCTTCAGGAGCACTTCACAGCAGCAAGGGCAAAGCAGATGCTGGATGAAAAGCCGGGGTATATGGGGTAAACTAATGATAAAAAAAGAAACCATCCAAGCCAGATTAAAGTTACGAAATTTAAACGAAAAATCTTTAGACGAGTTAGCCAGTGAATTTTATTTTTTAGGATTTGTCACTAAAACATTTTCAGAAAAAGGCCAAATTGTTCAAGACGAACTATTTATAGAATCTGGCCCAGCACTATTCCAACAAACTTTCCAAACGACATTAGTTAGAATAGTTGCTGATGGATTGACAAATTATGTTTTAAGAAGTCCAGCTAAAGTACCAGATTATTTAAGTAAATATATCTCGGAAGTAAGTATTATGATTAATGCTAAAGCTCAATCTGATTCATATCAAAACCTTTAAATAAACTCATTTCTAATTTTTTCCTATGATACCGGAATATGGCGATGCTGTCAGGATACACACCAAAGAGCAAATCTATGAAGGCATAATGCTGCCACGCCCTGAGATTTTTGACGAGAATTACACAATAATCAAACTGGAAAACGGCTACAATATAGGAGTTGAAAACAATAAAATCACAAAAATCGAAGTCATTAAAAAATACGAGAAGAAAAAAGAAATAAAGCACAGGATAGGGCATAAGGAAGGGCTGCCTACGGTTCCGATACTCTCTTTCGGCGGCACTATTTCTTCAAGGGTTGACTACAAAACAGGAGGAGTTTATGCTGGCTACACTGCAGAGGATTTCATTGCAATGCTGCCGGAGCTTGAGGATATTGCAAACCTGAAGGCGGAAAAAGTAATGAGCATTATGAGCGAGGATATGGCCCCTGAAGACTGGCAGTCAATGGCGAGAAGAATTGCAAGAGACCTTAATGACGACGAAGTCTCAGGAGTTGTCGTGACCCAGGGAACAGACACTCTGCACTTTTCTACTGCAGCAATGTCATTTTTCCTTAAGCACCTGAACAAGCCGGTTGTCTTTACAGCGGCGCAAAGGAGCATTGACAGGGGAAGCTCAGACGCTTTCTTAAATTTACTTTGTGCAGTGCACGCAGCCTCAGAGTTTGACGGAGCTTCTGTTGTTACCTGCATGCACGGAACCAGCGACGATAATTATTGCATATTGAACAGGGGCACAAAAGTAAGGAAGATGCACACCAGCAGGAGAGACGCTTTTCGCCCAATAAATGAACTGCCTCTTGCGAAAGTATTTGAAAATGGCAATGTTGAAATTTTGAATTCAAATTACAGTAAAAAAAATGATGCAAAGGTAATTGTTGATGATAAATTTGAGCACAAAACAGCCCTGCTATATGTTTACCCGGGCATGAATTCTGAGGTCCTTGATTATTATCTAAAAAAAAAGTATAAGGGAATTGTAATTGCTGCGACTGGATTAGGGCATGTGTCTACGATGAGTCCCAAACATTCTCTAGTTAAAAAATTAAAAGAATTGATTGATGATAATGTTGTAATTGTCATAGCTCCACAGACACTTTATGGCAGAGTGCATCCATACGTATATTCACCATTACGAAAACTTTCAATAGAATTAAACTGCATTTTTGCTGAGGACATGCTGCCTGAGACAGCCTATGTAAAGCTGGGATGGGTTTTGGGCCATACTGATGAATTTACCGAGGTTAAGGAAAAGATGCTGACCAATTATGCGGGAGAGATAAGCGAAAGGAGCGATGAAAATTCGTTTTTATACTGATAATTTCATCACACGCATATTAAAAAAATTAAATGGAAATAAATTACCAAGAACTTGGATTCAGGTGCGGATTGGAAGTGCACCAGCAGCTTCATGGCAAAAAGCTTTTCTGCAGCTGCCCGACTTTAAATTCTGATAAGAATCCTGATGTTCATGTAGAGAGAAAATTAAGGGCGGTTGCAGGCGAAACTGGAGATGTTGATATTGCTGCTGAGTTTGAAATGTCAAAAGATAGGAAATTCATTTATGAAAGCAGCTATGAAGATACATGCTTGGTCGAATATGATGAAGAGCCGCCGCATGAATTAAACAAGCAGGCCATTGGAACAGCAATAAAAGTTGCCTTGCTTATTAACGCCGAGATTGTTGATGAAATCCAAATAATGAGAAAAACTGTCGTAGACGGCTCAAACGTTTCCGGGTTCCAAAGAACAGCATTGGTTGCAATGAACGGCTTTGTTGAAACTTCAATGGGCAAGGTAAGCATACAGACAATCTGCTTGGAAGAAGAGGCAGCACAAAAGATAGAGGAAGGAAATGATTTTGTGAGGTACAAATTGGACAGGCTTGGAATCCCTTTGATAGAGTTAGCTACAAGCGCCGACATTAAAAGCCCTGAGCATGCCAAGGAAGTTGCCGGGCAAATCGGGATGATTCTGAGAAGCGTTGAAGGAGTCAAAAGAGGGCTCGGCACAATAAGGCAGGATGTCAATATTTCAGTAAACGAAGGCACAAGAACTGAGATAAAAGGGTTTCAGGATTTGAAGAGCATTCCAAAAGTCATTGAATATGAAGTGAAAAGGCAGCTTGAAGCGATAAAACAGGGAAAACAATTAAAAAAAGAAGTGAGGAAGGCAGAGCCGGATTTCACGACATCTTTCCTGAGGCCGCTGCCCGGGGCCGCCAGGCTTTATCCGGAGACAGATGTTCTGCCAGTTAGGATTGGCACGGCGCATATTGAAGAATTAAGAAAGGAGTTGCCGAAACTATTGACGGAAAAAATTGACGAATGTGCTAAAAAATACAACATCACAAAAGAAATCGCAAAAGATTTGGTGGGAAATGGGGATTTTGAATACCTAAAACAAAAATTCAGGAATAAGGATGTTTGGGTTATAATAAGGGCTTTAACCAATACTCCCAAAGAAATCAGGCAAAAGCTGGGCATTGAAGATTTTGAAGAAGTGCTTGATTACTATTATGACGGAAAAATAGCAAAGGAAGCAATTATGGATTTACTGGAGAAAAAGTCGTTGGGAGAGAAAATAAAAATTTCTGACTTTGAAGCGGTTTCAGAAGAGCAATTGGAAAAAGAAATAAAAAAAATAATCAATGAGAAGCCTGGGCTGAATGCAAGCGCCTATATGGGGCTGGTTATGGCTAAATACAGGGGCAAGGTTGACGGAAAAAAAGTCATGGAGCTAGTGGGGAGGCTTATTAAGTAACCTTTATAATGGACTGCCTATTCCTTTGCTTTGGTGAACTCGATGGCATTTAGTAAATTCGACAAAAATCTCGACAAGGAAATATTCTCCGAGACAATTAAATTTGAGACAACAAGGATAACTGTCGGCGTATTCTCATACAATGACGGCGAAAAGAAACTGCAGATTTCAAGGGAGAACATGAACCAGAATGGTGAATGGAGCTTTGCAAAGCTTGGAAGGATGTTCAAGGACGAGGCTGAGAAAGTAATCCCTGCAATGGAAAAGGCGCTGAAGCATATGGGATGAAAATAAAGATTTTTAAAAGAAATTGATTTCTGTTTCTATATGCGCCGGTAGCTCAGCTTGGAGAAGCTAGCGAGCACTCGCTAATGCTTCGTGCAAATAGAGCGAAAGGTTCCTAACCTTTAGGCCGAGGGCGTGACTGAGTGAATGCTCTTTCACCTCGAATTCGAATCCCTTCCGGCGCGCTTCATTAAACTGCCTCGTATTGATGAGGAACCCTTGGAGTAGTGCCAAAGCTATGCTTATGGCATGAAAAAAGCAGTCCGAAACGAGAGAGCAGAGAATACATCTTCTCAACCTTACTTTAGTAATCTTTATATATACCCACTAAATAGCAGCTATATACATGGAAATACGCAATATACAGAAAACAGGTGACATGCATTACTTATACTTGCCTACTTCTTGGTGCAGGGAGCATAAAATCGGCCCAAAATCCAAAGTCAGCATTGAGCAGGACAGCGACGGCTCGATGACTATATCGCCGCAGCTTACAGAAAAAAAGCCAAAGCACCTGAAATTCAGCATTGCAGAGGACGATGAAGAGGTAATACACAAGCTTGTTGTCGCATGCTACATAAACCCAGCGAGCTCTTTTGAGATAAATTTTGAAAAGGAGATGGACTTTACGAAGCTGCTAAACCAAAAAAGGCTTATAAGCCTGGAATCTGTTGAGATAGACAAGAAGCAAATAACATGCAGCGGAGCGATTTCAATAGCTGACCCGGAATCTTTGCTCAAGACAATGGCAAAGAAGATAAAAAATATGATTGTCGTAATGCAAAAAAACTACGACAAGGAACTGATTGAAAGATATGAAGATGAGATCGACAGGAGCAAGATGCTTATAGACAAGTCCATTATAAGCTCGCTGACATTTGAAAGAATAACAAAGCTTAAAACAATAGACTTATATTATATCTCATTAATATCAAAAGACCTTGAGAGGACAGTCGACCACCTGATATGCGTAAGCAACAAGGAAACAGAATTCCTCGGCATGGTTTATGACGTGATAGAAAGTCTCCAATTAATAATAGAAAACACAAACAGCCTGAACCACAAGACAGCGCTTCAATTCATAAAGAAAACAGCAAAAATAAAAAACTTTGAAGTAAAGGATATAAAGAGCTACGATAAAGAGAGGATAAGGCTTTCACTGACCACAATAGCTGAGGTGATAACAGACTGGGCAATTACCCGGGAGATAGAAAAATAGTTATCGCTTCGGCTTCATCAAGGCATATTGGATTGCCATTGACACCCTTCCAACAATAACACCAATAAAGAAAACCGATAAATATTTTATATGCACTGCGAGCTGATTAAAGTTCATAACCGAGCACAAAGCCGAATTATACAAAAATGAAACCCAAATGAAAAATCAAAAGTATTTACTATAGGTACATTTCATAAAACAAATACAAATGTTTTTCATATAACATTTAGGCATTTTTATTAATGGTTAGCGCGATAGCTTGGGGTTATCCATATGGAAACTGCACTAAAGGAGTCCAGGGAAGCGGAAATATTAAGTGAAATTAGAGATGCTGAGAAAAAGTCAGATGAAATAATCGAAAAGGCAGGCAGGGAAAAGGAATCCATGCTTCACCAGGCATCTTTCAACGCATCTAAAATGCTGATTGCAAAAGAGGATGAAATAAGAAAGCTGCAGGAAAAAAAGCTAGTGGAATTTAGGGACAAAGCAAGGCTGATAAAAGAAGAGAAAATTGCTGAAGGCAGGGGCGTAGTCAAGCAGTTAAAGGCAAAAGCAGAAAAAAACATACCTAAAGCGGTCGAATTTATGCTAAAAAAATTTGGAGAGATGGTATGAATGTTAACCCCCCACAAGATGGACAGCGTCGTAATAACCGGCCCGAACAGCGTTATGGAGCATGTTATCAAGGCGCTTCATAATATGAAAGTTCTTCATATAGTTGAGCATTCTGACAAGGAATTGGCAGATATAGGCTCGCCGCTGAAAAGCGCAAACAAACTTTCTGAAATATTGGTTAATGTCAGGGCACTAATCGCTGCCTTGGGCATAAAAAAAGAAGACAAAACATTCAAGCTGAAAAAAGGACTGTTGGAGATTGAATCAACTACAAAAAAGCTGAGCGAGGAGGTACGCATGAGCCAGGAAGAACTAAAAAAGACAGAAGAGCTCATAGCGAGAAACCATTCTGTCGGGGAAGAGCTGGATACGTTGAAGAACATTAATTTACCTCTTGAGGTATTTTCCTCCTATAAATCATTAACTTGCTTTGCCGGCTATGTCAGGGATGAAAACACTGCCGCTTCAATAAAAGTTGAGCTGTCGTTGATTACATCAAGATTTATGATGTTCCAGAGTCCAATCAAAAAAGGGCATTTTATCGCATTGTTTATAGATTCGAAAAGCAAGGACTCCGCGAACCATGTGCTTAGTAAAGGCGGTTTTTCTCCTGTGAATTTTATGAATATCAGTAATTTAAAGGGAAGCGCATCAGGCAATATGGAAAAAATAGAAAAGGAGATTGCAAAGCTTCAGAGTAAGAGTGAAGAAATTACAAGAAGAATGCACATCATAGCCAATGACTTTGGGGGATTTTTAATAATGGCGGAGGAATTTTTAAGCGAGCAGCTTGAAAAAGCCGAAGCTCCATTGAAGTTCGCGTCAACTAAAAGCAGCTTTCTGATAAAGGGGTGGGTACCTTCGGATGAATTAACAGAATCGATAGAAAAATTAAGCAAAGCTGCAAAAAACAGGATATTCGTTAATTTTGAGCCTGCCAAAAAGCACGACAAAGTGCCTGTAAAACTGAAAAATCCTACACCTGTAAGGCAGTTTGAATTTTTCTTGGATCTCTACTCCTACCCTTCCTATATGGAGCTTGATCCTACACTTTTCATTTTCCTTACATTCCCAATCTTCTTTGGAATAATGCTGGGTGATGTCGGCTACGGTATTGTAACTCTATTGCTTTTTTGGATTCTCAAGAGAAAAATGCCAAAAGCTTCTAATTTTTTTAATATATTGATGCTTGCCTCAGTTTCAAGCATTATTTTTGGATTAATTTTCGGGGAATTTTTTGGATTCGAGTTTATGCACCCGATTGTCGAGAGAAGCGCTGAAAACAAGATGTTCATGCCACTTGCCATTGCCATCGGAATTGTGCATGTAAACATAGGTTTGATTGTAGGATTTATAAATGAAATGAAATCTCATGGATTCAAGCACGCATTCTTTGCAAAAGCAAGCTGGTTTGTCCTTGAGATTGGCGCTGTTTTGGCAGCACTTTCAATTTTTAAGATCATAAGCTTGCATTGGAGTACTGGGGTTGCAGTCATATTGCTTTCACTAATCATGTTATTCATAGGCGAAGGAATCAAGGGCCCGATAGAATCTCTGAGCATATTCACAAATATATTGTCTTATGCAAGGCTCATGGCCATCGGCCTTTCTTCAGTGATTCTTGCTGTTATAATAAATGAATCTGCTGGTAAAATGATGCATACTGGAGGCGTATTTATTGTTCTTGGCATTGTGATTCTTGTGCTCGGCCACATAATCAACATAATGCTTGGGCTTCTTGGCAGCTTCTTGCATTCGTTAAGGCTGCACTATGTTGAATTTTTTTCAAAATTTTTTCATGGCGGTGCTGATAAGTACCGGCCATTTGGAGTTAGACAATAAATCATGGAGGTGAGAAAATGGCAGTAGAAATGTCAACTGGATTGATTGCATTGGCTTCCGGCATTGCAATCGGAGCGAGCGCCATTGCGGCTGCTTTGGCTGAGAAGGAGATTGGCGTGGCTGCGATAGGGGCTATGGCAGAGAAAGAAGAGCTTTTTGGTAAAGGTTTGATCCTTACGGTCATACCCGAAACAATAGTAATCTTCGGACTTGTCGTAGCTATCCTGATATTGAACCTGGCGTCAGGGTAAACATGGGACTGGAAGAAGTAAAGGAAGAAATAATTAGGAACGCTAAGGAGCAGGAAGCTGCTTTGATAGCGGAAGCTAGGAGAGAAGCCGGCAGAATAACAAAAGAGGCAGAAAAAAAAATAAAAGAAATGGAAGAGAGAAGCGAAGCGGACACCAAAAAAATGATTGAATCGGCCAAGAAGCAGGAAATATCTTCCGCAGAGATGGAATACAAAAAAATGCTTCTTGACGCGAAGAAAAACATGATAGACGCAGTTTTTGCCGATGCCAAGAAAAGGCTTGAAAATCTAGATGATAAAAAAAGGGAAGCGTATATCAAAAAACTGCTTGAAAAGGCAAAAAATGACATTGAAGCGGCATATGTATACTGCAATAAAAAAGATGTCCGCTTCGTTAGGGAATTCAAGGCACTGCCTGTGGATATAACCGGCGGGCTGATTGCCGAGAATCAGGAAAAAACCGTGAGAGTCGACTACAGCTTTGAGACGGTACTGCAAAGCATAAAGGACAATGAATTGCAAAATATAAATAAATTGTTATTTGGATAAAATGCTGAAGCTAGTGGAAAAACAAAGGCAGCCAAAAAGGATAAAACTCGGTTTTTATCCGTACACTTATGTAAGGACTGCTATTATGAGGTCATTGCTTTTTAAGAGAGAAGAGTACAATAAAATGCTTAAGATGAGCTTTAGCGAAATCGCAAGGTTTTTGCAGGAATCTCATTATAAAAAAGAGATAAATGATTTGGCGGCACAGCACTCTGGAGCAGATTTGCTTGAGCTGGCATTGAACAGAAACCTTGCAGAATCATTCAAAAAATTGATCAGGACTTCCCCTAATGAGCTTGGCATCCTTATAAAGGAGTACGCAAAAAGAAAGGACATAGAAGATATTAAGACAATCCTAAGGGGCAAATTTACAAATACCGACGAAAAAGTTATCTCTAACTCAATAACGGGAGCAGGCACATTAAGCTATGATTTTCTTCTGTCCCTTCTGAAGAAAGGCTCTATTGAGGATATCCTAAAAAGCAATGGCATAGTTGATTTTAACATGCTAAAAGAAGGATTGAAGCACTTAAATGAAAAAAACAATCTTGTTAGCGTTGAAAACGCGTTTGACAAATATTATTACTCAAATTTAATCCAATTTTCAGGAATTTTGCCGAAGGAAGGGGCTTTATTCAGAAATTTTTTGATTCACGAAGCGGTAATACTGAACATGCTGGCGCTGATCAGGCTTAAAAAGGCAAAATTAGAGAAGAAGCTGGTGGAAAGCTTCATTATCCCGACAGGAGACAAGCTTATAGATTCAAAAACAATGGCATTGGCAAATGTTGAGGATTTGGATGAGCTTTCAAGAGTTTTGGCAAAAACAGAGTACAGAGATATTATAACGAAAGGCATAGGAGAATTCAAGAAGAGCGGCTCATTAATAGCGCTTGAAGCAGAGCTGTACAAATATTTGTTAAGGCAGTCTGCCTTGTTTATGCACCAGCATCCGCTTTCAATTGACGTGATACTGGGCTATATGTTTGCGAAGGATATTGAAGCAAGAAACCTGAGAATAATCATTAAAGGCAAACAGCTTGGGTTAAGCGAGGATTTTATTGGGAGCCAGTTAGTCTACTGATTCAAAATGGTGAAAATTGCAGCTGTCGGAGGAAGCGAATTTATTGTCGGTTTTCAGTTAGCCGGCATAAAAGACGCTATTAAAATTACAAGTAACTTTTTTAACGAGCTTAAAAATCTAAAAAGCAGAAAGGATCTTGGTATTGTTATTGTGGATGAAAAAATAATGGAAAATCTTGAATTATACCAAAGAAGCGAGATAGAGGCTTCTGTAGATCCTGTCTTCATACCTGTCTCAACAAAAGTAGAGCAGGACAGCTTAAAGAGGCTTATAAAAAAATCAATAGGAGTTGATTTGTGGAAATGACCCAAGACAAAGGAGTTTTGTACAGGATTGCAGGGCCTGTAGTCATAGCCAAAGGCATAAAGCCGAGAATGTACGATGTCTGCAGGGTTGGCAATGAAAATCTGATGGGAGAGGTAATCCAGATAGATGGAGAAAAAGTAATCATACAGGTTTATGAGGATACTTCGGGAATAAAGCCAGGCGAGCCTGTGATAAACACGGGAGAGCCGCTAAAAGTTGAGCTGGGCCCGGGGATGCTCGGAAGCATTTATGACGGCATTCAAAGGCCTCTGCCAGTATTAATAAAGCAGATGGGCGACTTCATCAAAAGAGGCGTAGACGCTCCGGGACTTGACCAAGCGAAGAAATGGGAATTCAAGGCTTCTGTTAAAAATGGCGAGCACGTCGCTGGAGGCGGAATTATAGGCGAGATAGAGGAGAACCCGGGAATCATGCACAAAATTCTTTTGCATCCAAACCAAAAAGGCAAGATTGCTGAAATAAAATCCGGAAAATTCAATGTTAATGACGTTATCGGAAAGCTTGACAATGGCTTTGAGTTTAGGCTGAAGCACAATTGGCCCGTAAGAGTGGCAAGGCCTGTAAGTTCAAAGCTGAAGCCTGAAGCGCCTTTGATAACTGGGCAAAGGATTTTTGATGCTTTGTTTCCGTTGGCAAAAGGAGGAGTTGCAGCAATTCCCGGACCGTTTGGAGCCGGTAAATGCGTCACTGGAGAGACTTTAATTTTTGTAAATAATGATTTAATTGAAATTAAAAAGTTATTTGAATTATGTTCGGAAGATGAAAGCAATGAAGTTGTGAAATCAACTGAGCATGAAAAACTAATTAAGGTTGGGAGTCCTTTAAAGGTTTATACATTTAATAAAAATAAGATACAACAAGGCATTGCAACCCACGTGTATAAAGGAAAAACAAATCGATTGTTTGAAATAAAGACAAGGTCTGGCAGAAAAGTAAAACTAACCCCAATTCACAAGCTCTTTAAAGTTGATGAAAACTTAAAAATAGTTGAAACTCAAGCTCAGAACTTAAACGAAGGTGATTTTATTATTTCACCTAGAAAGATAAAATTTAATGCAGATTATCAATATCTTTCTTTAAATTTTGAATGTAGAGTTTGCGATGAAAGTATTTTAAGAACTATACCTAATGTGATAGATACTTATTGTAAAAAAACTAGTATCACAAAAAAGAGATTGGCAGAGCATATTGGGGTACCTGAGCATACGCTTCAGAACTTTTATCATTGCAGAAACCACCCCACCATTAGTTTTGTGAAAACCTTATACGAATTGATTAATCAAGATTTGAGAATTACAAAAATAAAAGTTGAACGGAACTCTACAATAGTTAATGTTCCGCAAGTCTTTTCCGAAGAATTCTCGGAACTGCTTGGATATTTGATGTCTGATGGCATGATAAAGGGTGGCTCATCAATCCATTTCTTCAATAAGAAAAAACAATTGCGCGATAGAGTTACTTATTTATTGGATAATCTATTCGGCTTAGAGGCAAAAGAATACTATGCAAGAACTGTAGAAGCAATAATGGCGAGTAGCAAGGCACTTGTTCGGATCTTGGAAAACTTGGGCTATCCATTGAATAAAAAATCAAGAAATATTAAGGCGCCAAAAATATTGCTAAAATCCCCGGATTCGGTCATCAGTAGTTTCTTGATAGCGTACATAAGTTGCGACGGTCATACAGGCAAGAAGGAAGTTGAAATTACTACCGCAAGCAAGGAAATGCAATCTGGTTTATCTTATTTATTTTTAAGATTAGGAATTTTGCACAGGCTAAGCCAAAGAATAATTGATGAGAGAGTATATTACAGATTATTTATATCGCCAAGAGAAGCAATTAAACTTGCACCTTATTACAATAAGGAGTCTTACTATAACAGCAATGACATTGTACCCATAACTTCTGGCTTACTAAGAAAAACATTAGATGGCAGAAAACCATACGAGCTTGAAAAAGAGGAGATTTCAACAACAACATATTATTCTGGAAGCAAACAAACTGTGCAGACTTTTACAAAAGTTATTGATTTATTAAATGTTGAGGATTTGCAAGATTTCAAAAATTCGCTGGAATATGTTTTCTGCGATGAAGTTGTGAGTATCGACATTATAGATGGTGAAGTTGATGTTTATGACATAAGTGTTCCAAACACTCATAATTTTATAGGTGGAAACTTTCCAATGATCCTCCATAATACAGTTTCGCAGCAGCAGCTTGCAAAATGGAGTGATGCAGACCTCATTGTTTATGTCGGATGCGGAGAAAGGGGCAATGAAATGACAGAGGTGCTTACAGAATTTCCAGAGCTAACCGACCCGAGAAGCGGCAAGCCGCTGATGAACAGGACAGTGCTTATAGCCAATACATCAAACATGCCTGTTGCGGCAAGAGAGGCGAGCATCTATACTGGAGTTACAATTGCTGAATACTTTAGGGATATGGGCTACTCTGTTGCATTGATGGCAGACTCTACTTCAAGATGGGCAGAGGCAATGAGGGAAATTTCATCAAGGCTGGAGGAAATGCCCGGAGAGGAGGGTTATCCTGCGTATTTGTCGACAAGATTGGCGCAATTTTACGAAAGAGCAGGAAGGGTTATCCCGCTGGGAACAAAAAAAGAAGGAAGCGTAAGCATCATTGGGGCGGTTTCTCCTCCAGGCGGCGATTTTTCAGAGCCCGTCACGCAAAGCACTTTGAGGGTTACAAAAGTGTTCTGGGCACTGGACGCAAAACTGGCCCAGAGAAGGCACTTCCCTTCTATAAACTGGCTGACATCATACTCTCTTTATTTGAATACTTTAGAGCCGTGGTATGCAAAACATATTGCAGCAGACTGGCACAGCTTGGTGGGGGGGATGATGGGTATTCTGCAGGAAGAGGAAAAACTGCTTGAGATTGTGCAGTTGGTAGGCTCTGACGCGTTGCCGGAAAGGCAGCAGCTTGTGCTGCAAGTTGCGAGGCTGATAAGGGAAGTTTTATTGCAGCAGAATGCGTTCCATGAAATTGACACATTTTGCGAATTAAAGAAAACATACTCTATAATGAAAACCATAATTCATTTTTCAAAACTGGCAAATTCAGCCTTGGATTCAGGGATGAGGGTGCAGCAGATACTTTCAACAAAAGCAAAAGACAGGCTGAGCGAAGTAAAGTTTGTGAAAGACTATGAAAAACTGCTCGACGAACTGGCGAAGCAGATGGAGAAAGAATTAAGAGTTTGATTTATTTTAAAAATTAAATAATCAAAAAATCAATAACGATTGAGCATTGCTAAAAGCCAATTAAAAACAATAAAAATTAAATTAAAAATATCAATAAAAAATCAAAATATAAAATGAAAGCAGCCTCACTAACGTTCGTAGCCTTCATTTTGAGGGCAAAAAATAAATCTATTAATTCAAAATGAAGGAATACAAGACAATAACAAGAATTGCCGGGCCACTAATTTTTGTGAACAGGACAGAGCCTATAGGATATGCCGACATTGTAAGGATAGCGCTGCCGAATGGAGATGTAAAAAACGGCCAGGTGCTTGATACAAGCGATGATATTGTGGTTGTTCAGGTTTTTGAAGGGACTGCAGGAATTGACGTTGACAGCAGGGTGAAGTTTCTAGGAGACACTCTAAAGCTTAATGTCTCAAAAGACATGCTTGGAAGAGTTTTAAGCGGCTCAGGCAGGCCGATTGACAATGGCCCGGAGGTTATACCCGAAAAGAGACTTGATATAATTGGAGCTGCAATTAACCCGTTTGCAAGAAGCTCTCCGCATGATTTCATCCAAACCGGGGTTTCAACAATTGACGCGATGAACACCCTTGTGCGGGGGCAGAAGCTTCCATTGTTTTCAGGCTCTGGACTGCCCCATAATGAAATTGCGCTGCAGATTGCTCGCCAAGCGAAAGTCGTTGGCAAGCAGGAAAATTTTGTAGTTGTCTTTGCGGCAATGGGCATTACAAACGAGGAAGCCCAGTATTTCATAAATGATTTTGAGCGGACAGGGGCATTGGAAAGAAGCGTTGTTTTCCTGAACCTTGCTAATGACCCTGCAGTTGAAAGATTGGTTACGCCAAGAATGGCATTGACAGCGGCAGAATATTTTGCATACGAACATGACGCCCATGTGCTTGTAATCTTGACTGACATGACGAACTATTGCGAATCCCTAAGGGAGATTGGCGCTGCCCGTGAAGAAATCCCGGGAAGAAGAGGGTATCCTGGCTACATGTACACAGATCTTGCCACAATTTATGAAAGGGCAGGTGTCATAAAGGGAAAAAAAGGAAGCGTTACCCAGATTCCGATACTTACAATGGTTGGCGATGACATCACACACCCTATTCCGGATTTAACGGGCTACATAACAGAAGGACAGATTGTGCTTTCAAGGGAATTGCATAGGAAAGGAGTCTATCCAAGCATTGATGTCCTGCCATCGCTTTCAAGATTGATGAACCTCGGCATCGGGCCGACAAGGACAAGAGAAGACCATAAGCAAGTGTCTGACCAGATGTATGCCTCTTATGCAGAAGGAAGGGATTTAAGGGGACTGGTTGCAATTGTTGGAGAGGAGGCGTTAAGCGACAGGGACAAAAAACTGCTTAAGTTTGCCGCTGAGTTCGAGGACAAATTCGTGAGGCAGAAAAGAGACGAGGACAGGAGCATAGCGGAAACTCTTGATCTTGGATGGAAACTGCTTGGCATCCTGCCGGAGAATGAATTGACAAGAATCAGCCCTGAATTGAGGAAGAAGTATTACAAATCACAATAAATTTTGATAATTTTTATGTTGTTGAAAGCTGGAATAATGCGTTGTGTAATGATATGAATAAATCACAATAACATTAAACTTACATTAAAAATAACAATGAAATAAAAAATATACCCACCAAAAATACATAACACCTAATTACTTTGTTGGTTGACTATAAATCAAATGCCACAAGACATCAAGCCGACTAGAAGCGAATTATTGAAATTAAAAAGGCAGATTAGACTAGCTAAATCTGGATACAGCCTGCTGAAAAAGAAGAGAGACGGATTGATACTTGAATTCTTTGAAATTCTGAAGAAAGCAAAATCATTGAGGGGGGAATTGGTAAATGAGTATCAAATCGCACTGGAAAAAATAAACATTGCAAGAGCATTGGAAGGCGACTTAAAAGTGAAGTCAATTGCAATGGCGATCAAGGACATTCCAGATGTGAAATTGACTGCCAAAAACATAATGGGAGTCAAAGTCCCGAAGATAGAGTCTTCTGAGATAAAGAAAGCATTCATGGAAAGAGGATATGGAATTTATAATTCTTCTGCAATTGATGAGGCAGCTTCAGCGTACGAAAAAGTTGTTGAAAAAATTATACTGGCTGCAGAGGTTGAAACTTCAATGAGGAAACTGCTAAACGAGATAGAAAAGACAAAAAGAAGGGTCAACGCGCTTGAGTTTGTAGTCATGCCCAACTTAGACAAGACAAGGGTTTTTATACAGCTTAGATTGGAGGAGATGGAAAGGGAAAACATCTTTAGGATGAAAAGGATTAAAGCAAAGACTTAGTCACAGATGCTAAAAATCCTCAAAAGAATCAAAGAAAAGACAATAGACAAAATAAATAATAAATATAAAAAACAGAGCCAAAAAAAACTTTACTGGACATTCATACTGATTTCAGCAATAAATTTTTTGATACTGGCTGGGTTTTTCGTTTACCTTTATTTCTGGGTGAAAAGGCATTAGGATAAATGAAAATAAATATCTTGCTGTATGAGCGATTGCCCAAAAACATTTAAAAACTCCCTATATTAGCTTGATGTATGCAAAAGTTTTTTACACTTAAAGACTTGGATGTTAAAGGAAAAAGAGTTCTTGTGAGGGTTGATTTTAACGTGCCGATAAAAGGAGGTAAAATTTGGGATGTGACCAAGCTAAAGGCGTCAATACCGACAATTGAGTATCTTCTTAAAAATAAATGCAAGTTGATTTTAATGAGCCATTTAGGAAGACCCAAAGAATTATTTGCCGAAGGCAAAACACTGGATGAAGTAAAGAAAGAATTTACTTTAAAGCCTGTTGCAAAGGAATTAGAAAATCTGCTTGGAAAAAAAGTCTTCTTTGCTGAAGATTCCATTACACAAGATTCTGTAATTTCGCATATTCCAAATGAGGACATAACATTGCTTGAAAATATCCAGTTTCATAAAGGAGAAACAAAAAATGACGAAACATTTGCCAAGAAATTGGCTTCTTTAGCAGAGCTTTATGTAAATGACGGATTTGGCCAAAGCCACAGGGAATATGCCTCATTTTGTGCTATTCCTAAATTCTTACCAAGCTGCGCTGGTTTACTCGTTGAGAAAGAGCTTAAAATTATGGGAAAGGCCATGGAAGCTCCTGAAAGGCCTTTTATCGGCATTTTGGGGGGCGCAAAAGTATCTGACAAGATTAAAGTCATTGAAAATTTGCTGACAAAAGTGGACAAGCTTCTCCTAGGAGGAGCAATGATTTTCACTTTCTACAGGGCCCAGGGCAAAAACATCGGAAATTCAAAACTGGACGAGGCTGGAGTTGAAACTGCGAAAAAACTTTTGCAGAACAAAAAGATAGTACTGCCTGTTGATGTTGTCATAGCGGATAAATTTGATGCAAATGCAGAATCAAGAATAGTTTCGGCTGGCAACATTCCGGAAAATTGGCTTGGGCTTGATATAGGTCCACAAACAATCTGGAATTTTAAGGAAATTCTGAAAAATGCAAAGACAGTCGTGTGGAACGGACCGCTTGGGGTGTTCGAGTTTGACAAGTTTGCCAATGGCACAAAAGAAATTGCAAAGTATTTGACAACTTTAAAGGCAACAACAATTATTGGCGGAGGAGATTCTGCAGCTGCTGTTGAAAAGTTTGGCTATGCTGATAAGCTAACCCATGTAAGCACCGGCGGAGGAGCATCGTTGGAATTTTTCGAGGGCAAGAAACTGCCCGGGATAGAGGCGCTGGAAGAGAGCTATAAGAGATTTATGTAGGAAAATAAATATGAGATTCTATAGGTTCTAGATATATCAACTTTGATTTATATAATCAAAGTCAATAAACTATTTAAGGATGCGTTATTATCTAGTTGGTCATGGATGTTAAAAAATTTATTAAAATGTTTAGGGAAGAAGTAAGGAAATTGTATAATGACCCCATAATTGGCAGAGAAAAAATTAAAGAATTAAAAAATTATGAACATACTTACTTAATCGGTATTGCTATATATAATGCAGTTAGGGCTTATAATAAAGAATCCAAAAATAATAATAATTTTCAAAAAATTTTTATTACCCCTGAAGAAAGGGTATTAAATGGATTACGTTCAGATTTTAGCCTTAAAAACGAGAAAGATGAGGTAGAACTTGCAATTGAACATGAACACGATCGCCGCGATAAAAATCATAAAAAAGGTATAAATAATAATTACAAGAAACTTCAAGCAATAGACGCTAATGAAAAATTGTTAATCTGTTACTTAGACAACAAAGATTATGATGGAGATTTTAAGAACTATATTGTTGAAAAAATCAAAGGAGATGGTAAGATACTCCTATTAATAGGAACCAAAAAAGGAGATAATGATTATTCAGATTCTATGAAATATAAAAAAACTTTTTGTCCTCAAGTGGGTGAAGGCAATGCCAGCAAAGATTAATAACTTATTAAACAATAGGGAAATAAAATATCTAACTAACTTATTGAATAGAGAAGCTGTGGATTTGAGCAAGAAATATCCTTATGAGTTATATGAAATACAAGAGAAATTACAGCTTTTCCCAAGAAAAGATAGGACACATTGCCCTATATGTTTAAAGACAATGATACAAACAATTACCAGAAGAAATGGGAAAATCTATTGTGATAAATTTTCATGCAGTGAAAAATGCCAGAAGATTTTGAATTCTTGTAAATCAATTTAAATAAACTTTAATTCTTCATTAAAAATATTTCTAATATCGTTTTCGGTTGTTAAGCTTATTATTACTTCGTTTAGTTTAGAAGAATCATTTTTCAATTCTCATACCCTAAAACCAAAACATTTATATATAATCTATTACTATTTATATATATAAATATATATCAAAATGTTGAACTTAAACAAGAAAGATTTAATTGGCATAAACCAAGAAATAGGGGGTAATGGCAAGCTGCATAATGAAGACAGCATGGATTTTGCTCTGTCAATTGCAAAACAGAATAAAAGTTGGCTATATGAACTAAGCTATATTGTAAGAAGCCTGCTGGTTGACCATAGCTTTGAACATGGAAATAAAAGAACGGCAATAATCGTGATAATCACATATTTTGAAAATAACAATCTGGATTTTGATAAGGATAAATTAATAAAAATTGTTTGGGGCATTTCAAAGAAAAATATTAGCGATATTAATAAACTGACGAGGCTGATAAAAAATGCAATCATTCCTTGAAAAAGCGAAAGAAGTAATTGCAAAAAACCAGGATGTAATTGCAGTATTTGAGGAATTAGACAGGACTGGTAAATTTAAGAAGAGAACCTACAAAATAAGGGCGGCGTTTACATTAGACGAAGAACTTTTCAACAAATTCAGGGCTTATTGCAGGGAGAATGGGATAAATATGTCCGGGAGAATCGAGCATTATATAAGGGAAGAAATGAAAAGGATAAACAAGAAGTAGGTTCAAATGTGGATTACAAAGCTTAAGCTAAAGCACGAAGACTGCCCTATTGTCAACAGATGCGTCAAATTTAATGTGATTGTCCTATCTTATCCGAGCAGCTGGTATGAAAAATCCGGGAAAAAATTTGCTACAACCACCTGCTACTTCCAAAGCAATGACGATAAACAGAAAAATAAATTTATAGAAGACCTTGAGGCAGACAGGCGCATAACCAATGTAGATGTTTCCGGAGATGTTTTCACTTATGAAATCAATTTAGGCAAAGAGGGCGAGCACGTAATGCTGTATCATACAAAACAAATCATCTTTGTCAAGCCGACTGTCAATCATTATGACGGGCATGAATATTGGGAAGTTGCTTCGTGGAAAAGGGAAGAGCTTGAGGATTTCATCAAGTCTTTGAAAAGCCACATGGATGTATGTGAAATTTTGAAAATGGAAAACTCCCCTTTGACTGATGTTTATTTTCCAAATGTCATGCCTAAACTGTCAAACCATCAAAAAACAGCGCTTGAATTGGCCTACAGAAATGGCTATTACTCATATCCGAGAAAAATTACTCTGGAGCAGCTCGCGAAGATTGCAAAAATTGGAATATCGACTTTTCAGGAGCATCTAAGGAAGGCTGAATTGAAGCTTCTTCCGGTTATTATTGAGTATCAGATGAAGCAAGAGTCGAAGCGCTAGGCTACCTGGGGTTTAAGATTTTTAGCTCTTTCTCATCAAACTTATTTAACAAATTCTACGTTACCCATATCCCTGAATTTCTCATCGCCAGTAAGAAATTTGACTTTGTTTTCCTTCGCAATGGCGTATCCAATGCAATCAATATAGCTAAGCTTCTTTTTCTTGTGCATAAATTTGAGCTTAACAGCTTCTATTAAGGCGTTTGTGCTGGGTTCAACATTATACCTTAGGTAGTCACTGAAAATCATGGCAACTTTGTCTTCTTTTCCTATGCGAAGCAGGAAATAGGCTAATTCCATAATATTAAGCTTGTTTGTGATTATTAAGACTCCGCGCCTATACTTATCGTAGCTTTGCTTACTTTGGGCAATTTCAACAAGCGCATACGTATCAAAATATAGCGACTCAGTCAAAATCTTCACCTTCATCTATAATGTCCATTATTTTTTGGGTTGGAATTTTAACGTCCTTTATAATGCCCCACAGAGAATCAAAATTATCCATTCTTTTTATTTTAAGTTCTATCTCATCTTCTGCCATGATATGCTCTTTTTCTATTAATCTCTTGGGCAAGATGACTCCTACGCTTCCTCCGATTTTCTTTACCTTGACTATTACTTCCATTTTGTTTAATTTCTTTATTATATTATTTATATATAACTTGTGTAGTATAACTTATATAAAAAGTTTTCTGTTTTACTTGCTCGAATAATTTCGGCTTTTTCTTTATATATTAAATATAAACCGAAGAATTTCGGGTAAAAATTGATATACTTGTTCCATTATGACATTACTTAAGAATAGTAAAAATCTTATCTAGGAGGTAAAGAAAATGTCACAACGAAAACAGAAACATAACAAAGTTGATTTAGATTATTTACTCAGTCAACTGAGTGCAGGGGAACTTAAACAATCTCTTACTCGCAATGTAGTGGCCAAGGGATTGGCAAAAAACAAATATTACAGAGAAAATGCGGTACAAATACTACAAGATACGGGGGATAACTTCGGTGCCACACAAGTTGCCTTAAGAAGAGGCGATATAGACAAAGCAATCTCAATGTATGAGCAGTGCGGATATATTGACCTTGCTGCTCGGTTGGCTCAAAAGAAATATGGCATAGACAAAGCAATTGAAATTTTCGATAGAAATGGATGGTATGAAAGAGCTGCACCTCTAGCAGAGAAAGCAAAAGATAAAGACAGGGCGCGGCAATTTTATGTCAAAGCACTAGAAGAGTTTATAGAGCTTAAAGATCATGCCGGTGCAGCACTCTGCGCTAAGAAGATAGGCGATAAAGCTAAAGCTGAAGAAATGTATGGAAAGGCTCTGTTAGAGTTAGAAAACGAGCGTCGTTTTGATGTTCTTATTTATCTAGCACGTAAGATGAAAGACCAAGAAAGAGTCAAAGCCTATGAAACTATGGCACGAATATACAAGTGAAACTTTTTATTTTTTTAATTTCACACCACAATCCCAACTTCCTCCCCAAAACTCTCCTTAAAAGAACCCTCAACCTCTTTTTTCAAACTATCGATTGAAGCCGTTAGCTTAACAACATCCTCTTTCAGCCTTTTATATTCCTCATTATCCTTCTCAATTTTGAAATTTATACTCTCAAGCTGCTTGTTGAAATCCCGGAATTTATCCGAAACACCGGACCTTTTTATCTTATCTTCAAGCTCCTGAATCTCCGATTTGAACGAATAATACTTTTTCAGGAACTGCTCTAGAAATTCCCTGCTTAGCTTTTTTATTTCCTCCAGCGATTTCTCTTTTTTCCTGTCGTCTATCTGTATCCTGTTTTCATTCAGTGATTTTTCCAGATTTTTTAAAATTTCAATAACCGCGAAATTCCTGTCATTTGCCAATGTTTCTATGGGGCTTTTTAAGTAATCCAGGACAATTTCCTCGTGCTCAAATGCAATGTGCGAATACTTTCTCAAAGGCCTGTCAAGATTTGAGAACGCCTGCAGAAACTGGTTTTCATCGTTGTAAAAAGCCAATGCTTTGTTTTTCTTCTCCTCGTTAAGCTTCAGGAAGCTGTTATGCTCTTCACTGTTGTTGAATTTCTCTATGGATGCCATCACCTCCTCTTTTTCCTTGCTGCCGAGCTTAACAGAAGCTTCAGCGCTCTTGAAATCCAAATCCAGATTTATCTTTTGCTTTGTTTTTGCTTCCATGCTTTTTATTTTTTTCATCAAGTCATTCACAGCAGCCATCTTATCGTTATTCAAGACAGACTTAAGGCCAGAAAAGATTTTGTCAAAATTCCTGATATTCTGCGCTATCCTGCTTGTTTCATTTGCGAAAAACTCTTGAAGTATTGCATAGCTCCTGAATGTTCCTTTGTTCAGACCATTTAGCAGTTCATCAAACAATTTGCAAAAATCAACAAGGTAAAAATAGTCCCTGTTGTTTATCTCCATGTGCCCGAAAAACGAATTGACAGCCCTTATGTAGGCTTTTCTGTTCCCTTCCATGTATTGTTTTGCCCTGAAAGGAATATTTGGGTTTTGAAGTTTTGCGTTTTCCAGCACCTCCACATTCATCCTTGCCCTTTCAAGCTCCTCGTTAACCTTCATCAGGATTTCTTCAATCTGCTGCTCGATTTCCTCCATCAGGGGCTTTGATTTTTCATTAAGCCATCCTTCAAGATTGCTGAGGCTTATCTCTGTTGCAGGCTTTGGAGCCTCTTGCTCATTTTGAAATATTTTCTTAAGGAAATTTAGCACTTTATAGTCCATAAAAGCTTAGTGCATATAATTTTTACTATTTTGGAGGGCTAAAAACAATTCATAAAAAGTTTTATAAATACATCAATTTCTCCATTTTGAATGGATTTGATAAGCTTAGTGATTGCCATAAGCATTCTGGCTTTGATTTTTGCAGGCTATCTCGCAAGACAAATTCTTAAGAAAGACACCGGCACAGAGGCTATGCAGGAAGTTTCCAACGCAATTAAAATAGGCGCTGAGGCTTTCCTGAAGAGGCAGTACACAACAATAGGCATTCTTACAGTTATTCTTGCAGTAATAATTTACGGAGTTTACGCTTTCATGCATCAGCAGCCGCTTGGGTGGAGAACTTCAGTGGCATTTTTGTTTGGTGCTTTCAGCTCTGCATTGGCGGGAATTGTCGGTATGATGGTTTCTATCAGGTCCAACATAAGGACATCAAGCGCAGCAAGAAGAAGCCTTAATGAGGCATTTATTATTGCGCTTAGAGGCGGTGCAATTACGGGCATAATAATAGTTGCAATGTCATTGCTTGGAGTTTCTCTGATATACTACTTGTTTAGCATAGGCATGAAACCAGATGATGCAGCAAAATCTGTCCCGTTCATGATTGTAGGATACGGATTTGGCGCATCTTTTGTTGCATTATTTGCGCAGCTCGGCGGCGGAATATACACAAAAGCAGCCGATGTCGGCTCTGATTTGGTTGGCAAAGTCGAGAAAGGCATTCCTGAAGACGATCCGCGAAATCCGGCGGTAATCGCTGATTTGGTTGGAGACAATGTGGGAGACTGTGCTGGAAGAGGCGCTGATTTGTTTGAAAGCACAGCAGCTGAAAATATAGGGGCAATGATTTTAGGGGTTGCTTTGTTCCCCGTTTTTGGATTGAAGGGCATACTGTTTCCATTGGTTGTGAGGTCATTTGGATTGATTGCCAGCATAATCGGAATCATGAGCACAAGGATGAAGAATGAGAATGAAGACCCGATGAAGGCACTGAACAGAGGCTATTACATAACAAGCTTTCTGGCAGCCATCGCTTTTTTTGCTGCTGTGAAATGGCTCCTAAAAGGTAACTTAATGTTCTTTTGGGCAGGAGTTGTTGGGATTATAACAAGCATATTAATAGTGTGGATAACGGTTCGCTATACTGATCACCATTACAAGCCTGTCAAGGACATTGCAAAGGCTTCCCAGACTGGCCATGGGACTAACATAATAACCGGATTTGCTGTCGGCATGGAATCAACTGCATTACCTGTTCTTGTTTTGTCAGTTGCTTTGCTGGCTTCTTACTTTTTAGGAAATATAAGCGGTGTTGAGCACGGAGGGCTGTACGGGACTGCAATTGCAACAATGGGAATGCTGGGCACAGCAGCTTATATACTTGCTATGGATAACTTTGGGCCTATAACTGACAATGCTGGCGGAATAGCTGAGATGTCAAAAGCTCCGGATTCTGTAAGACAAAGAACGGACAGGCTGGATGCAGTCGGCAATACAACAAAGGCATTGACAAAAGGATATGCCGTCGGCAGCGCTGCTTTGGCAGCTTTCCTGCTTTTCAGCGCTTACCTGGATGATGTTAAATCACATTTAATTAAGAAAGGAGTGGCAGGAATAACTGCATTGTCCACTATAAATATTGACATATCACAAGTTCATGTTTTTGTAGGCGGCTTTATTGGCGCGATGCTAATATTCGTGTTCAGCTCATTGGCGATAAGGGCTGTGGGAGATACTGCTTATTCCATTGTTAACGAGGTTAGGAGGCAGTGGAAGACCAAAAAAGGCATAATGACCGGAAAGCAAAAGCCTGATTACGCCAAAGTCGTTGATATCTGCGTGAAAGCTTCACTTAAGAAGATGATATTGCCCGGGCTGTTGGTCGTGGTTACAACCGTGATTGTTGGAGTTGTCTTGAAGTATGAGGCAGCAGGCGCATTTTTGATGGTTGGCACAATAACTGGAATCCTTATGGCACTGCTGCTGAATAACAGCGGAGGCGCATGGGACAATGCTAAGAAATACATTGAAGATGGCAATTTTGGTGGAAAAGGCTCGGAGACTCATAAAGCTGCCGTCACGGGAGATACTGTTGGAGATCCGTTTAAGGATACCGCAGGACCTTCATTACATGTTTTGATTAAATTGTTGAGCACGATTACGTTAGTTTTAGTTCCTTTGTTTGTTTAATTAGAATTCTTAAACTTTTTTACATATGCTAAATAAAAATACAATAAAATTAAAAAAACAAAAATAAATCATAGCTAAATGCCCAAAAAATACTATAAAAAACCACATAAAATCCAGAAAATAGCGAAAGAGCGCATCAAGCTGATGTTCGAGCTTGCCAAGGATAATCTCAGGAAAGACAGCAGGATTTCTGACAAGTATGTAAAGATGGCAAGAAGAATCGCAATGAAGCATAAAATAAGACTGCCTTCTTCGCTTAAGAAAAGATTCTGCAAGAACTGCCATAAATATCTTGTCCCAAGCGTTAACTGCAGGATAAGGATTCATAAGCACAGGCTTATTTATTATTGCCTAAGCTGCAAGCATTATATGAGGCATCCGATAAAGTAAAAGAAATTTTGAATTTACTATTATTTCAATACACCTTCGGCAAATTCTTGTGCTCGCCTTCGCTTCTTTGCCGGTGACATGCGAGACTCGCGAAGAGACTCGCTCGCCATGTACCCGCTCAGGCTCGCCTATTAATATTCAACATTCTAATATTCTTTCTTTTCAATATAGAAAATAAGTATATTTTATAGTGTTAAGCGAAAGCTTTATATATAAGTTATATCACTACGAAGTAACAAATAACAGCAAAAAGCTTGGGGGTTTTAACAATGTGTTTGGCATGTGAAGTGGCTATAGAAGGTCAGGGTGCTATTGAAAAAGCGCAGGTTCAGTACATAGAAAACCCAACATACAACAATTCAGCAAATTCAAACTACTAGGAGTTAAAATGGAAACAGAAGAATTATTTTTCGATGAGGACATGGAACAGATTGAGGCAATGAGAAGCGAAAGGAAGAAGATGAAGGACAAGGATTTCGCTAAATTAATAAATAAGAAAGAGCTTTCTGATTTCGAGATGGACGAGATGTTTTTGTGAAGGTGAGGAATGAATACTCTAGAAGAAATTACAAATAAAGTAAAACCTACTGTAGTTTTTAATGAAATTGAGGAAGAAATTGAAATTGGAGGAAATCCTATTATAATTTTTGATGAAACCGTTGCAAGAAATGCAATTCTTTATTCTATGGGGAGGGACATCAAGAACTTACTGGATACAACTGGGCAAAAAATAAATCAGAAAGTAATCATAGATATAGCTAAAACGCTTGTTGATAAAGTCGGAGTTCCCTCTCCTTATTACCCAGAACTATTGAAAATTGGAAATAAAGCCATTGTGTTTTCTGCTGATTATGACTATACTGGTGATGACCTAACTGCCAATGTAAGGAGCAAACCAAAAATTGTTTATATTATAGTACCTGGGGGGGCCAAATCCGATGGTAGGGTAAATGAGCACGATGAAGTTTACGCAATACCTAAAATAGAAACGGATCCAAAAAAGAAATTTGGAGAAAGAATTCCAGAGGTGTACTCTGAACTAATTGCAAGTTATGGACTATCACCAACTGAAACAGCCAAACTTTACAACCATCTTTTTGGAACAAAATTCGATGAAACTCTTAAGCAAACCAATTGGCGCAAAAATGCTTTATATGCTGCATTAGTGGCAGGCGCTGCGGCATTGATTGGTTTATACTCATGTCATGTTAACAATAACGCTGGCAATCCAACAAAAAGCTCAATAAAAAATCCATATCAAAAATATATAGAGCCGAGCAAAAACACACCTTTGACACAGAAAATATAGAAATCTTTTTTAAATCAAATCATCTTCTCTTTTTTATATGGGGAATGAATTTCTGGAAGCAATGCTTTTATTTTTGCCGCTTAACTACGGCGCAGGCTATTCGCCAACGGAAATCTATCTCGCGCAAGTTCAAAATAAAACTCCGCCGGCAATTTATGCGCAGGCTTCTAAAGAAAATACAATCGATGAATTATTGAAAGAGGCGAAAGAAGCAGCTTTAACAAAACCTAAATCTGCAGCCAAGCTTTATATTGATATAATAAGTTCCAATAATGAGTTATCTGCGGAGAGAGCTATCAAAGAAGCATTATTCACTCATAAGCGATTGGTAGAAATGGCATATGCATCAGCTACTGTAGACTCAGCTTTGGAAATCTGTGAATATGTGATTAAGAATCACAGCAAGAGCCCAAATGCCCCGATGGCAAAATTAATTTCTGGTACATTAAAATGGAATCAAAAATACAACAACAATGATGTTGAAATCGGGATTAATCGCTTGAATGAGGCTGCTAAAGAAGGTCAACTTGACGTTCAAATTGAAGCACATTACATTTTAGGGAATATCAAATCTTTAAGTAAAAATCCAATAGATATATTGGCAGCTATACGGCATTACCAAACTGTAATAAAGATAGCACCGCCTGACAATATCTATTCAAAAAACTCAAAACACAATATTCAGGAAATATTTAAATTAAACAAGTAAACTTATAACCAATAGTATTGAAAAAATCGGATTCTTAGGGAATGATTAAGAATTTTGTGTACATTAAAAGAAACAAAAAACCAAATAATTTTTAAATTAAACAGCCTTTCTTTGCTTCTATGGACAATTACGACTTGGAATTAAACAAAGTCATTGAAAGAATCAAGAACGACAATGCAAAGCTTGTCTGCGTTCAACTGCCTGACGGACTGAAGCCGAGGGCTAAGGAGATACAGCAGGCAATAGAGAAAAATACAGGCTCTTCTGTTGTTGTGTGGATGGGCTCCTGCTTTGGAGCTTGCGATGTGCCTCTGCATGTTGAAAGGCTTGGGGTTGACTTGCTTGTGCAATGGGGCCATTCAACTTGGCGAGGAAGCTGGCATTAAGATTTAAATATTGAGGCTTATTCTTGGCATTATGAAAACCTATTTTGTCGTAACAGCAATAGTAAAACATAATAGTAAGATATTGATTCTGAAAAAATCCCCAAAAGACTGGAACTACCCTGGCAAATGGAGCTTCTGCTCCGGCTACGCCAAGGAATTTGAGTCAGCAGAAGAAAACGTTTTGAGGGAAATAAAGGAAGAAACTGGATTAAGTGCGAAAATCGTAAAAAAGGGCAGACTGTTCCAAAAAGACGACAATAGCAACGGAAAAAGCTGGATTATAATGCCTTTCCTGTGCAGGGTCAAGTCGCAGAATGTGAAGCTTGATTGCGAGAATGTTGAGTTTAAGTGGATAAACCGCAAAGACCTAAATAAACACCCAACAGTTCCCGGGCTGGAGAAAGATTTAAAAGTGCTGGGGTTAATTTAAGACATTATGAAACAGAAAATATTTCTTGGGTCAGACCATGCAGGGTTCGAGCTGAAGGAAGAAATTAAAAAATATCTCAAGAGCTTGAATTTTGAAGTTGAGGATGAAGGTCCGCATAAACTCGATCATGAAGATGATTATCCTGACTTTATTGTTCCGGTGGCTAAAAAAGTCGCTCAAGACCCAAAAAACCACAGGGGAATAATTTTCGGAGCTTCAGGCCAGGGAGAGGCAATTGCCGCCAACAAAATCAAAGGCGTTAGGGCTGCTTTGTATTACGGCGGCAATATTGATATTGTGAGGCTTTCCCGCACGCATAACAATGCCAACATTCTCTCAATAGGGGCAAGATTTCTAAAGAAAGACGAAGCGATAGAAGCTATAAAAATATGGCTGAATACTGACTTCAGCAATGAAGCAAAGCACATCAGAAGGATAAATAAGATTGATGGTATATGAAAATAATATGCAATTCATAAATTATTTTTTTGCTGCCCTAGTGTCATATTCGGGCTTGCTGATTGGAATACTGCTGGCAAAAATAGCACCAGAAGAGCAAAAGCCGCTTGAAAAATACTTTATTTTTTCAAGGAAACTACTCTTATCTGCTATTTTTGTTTTTTTAGTGTTCTATTTTTTTAATAATTACGCCAATCTGGTTATCTCAATCATTTATGTTGTTTTTTTATTTTTCATTGAATATAGGATAAATGACTCACTAAAAAAATCAATAATAGTTTACCAACTGCTCGGAATCATCTTTTTTTTGAGCTCAAAGAACGCGAATTTGTTTGCAATAGAATCAAGCCTAGTCTTTCTTTATGGGCTGCCGACAGCTTCTTTGATTTATAATAAACAGAAAAAAAATCAAAATCATTACAAGCTAATTTTTTATAATAGCGGGTTTGTCATAATCACGACTTTGCTGTTTTTTGTCTAATCACCACTTCTCGTTCCGTATCCTAAGATAAAATGCAAGGTGGTTGACTATGACATCCAATACAAAGCTTAGCAATAAGGAAACAGCGAATATATTTATTGTGACCTTAAAGACCGGAATAGCAAAAACCAAAGAGCCGATAACGAAGTCTGCCTGATCAAAAGGAATAAATTTCTTGCCTGGTTCAATGCCCATCCTTCTCTTAAAAAAGCTCTTCACAAGGTCTCCTGTTAAAGCCCCAAGACCCATCAAAAAACCGAATAATAACCAATTTTGGTAGTCCATAAATGAGATTTCCCTGAAAAATTCCCTGCCGTAAAGCAAAAATTGAAGATACGCAATAATAACCGCGAAAATAATTCCAAATACCAAGCCGCGATATGTTTTGTTCTTTCCCAGCAGCGGACTTCCGTTTATTTTTTTGTTAAAATCTATTGGAACTGCAAATAAATTGATTTTTTTTACCATGACTGGCGCCATGTTGGCAAAGTATGCCGGCAGCATCAGGTAGAAGCATTTCAACAGCAGCATTGCAAATGATTCTGGCATGCGGTTGGCTTTTTAATATAGATTTAAATAGTTTTGTATGTTCAGCTCCAGCACGCTTATAATGGCTGCAATCAGAAATCCGGCAAGCACATCTGCAAGATAATGCTTCTTCAGGTAAATTCTTGAATAGCCGACGCTGATTATTGCTAAAAAGGCAATTAAAACGAATATTCTGTTTGGATAATACGCAGCGGCTGCAATAGAAAATGAAGTTATTCTGGCAGTGTGAACGCTTGGAAAGCTGCCTGCAAGATATCTTTGGAAGAGCGTCTTTTTCGGCATAGGTATCGGCCTTTCTTTTGGGTAAAGGTACTTTATAGCGGCGCATACAACCTCAGTTAAAATTAAAATAACAATAAGATTTATTGCCAGATTTAAATTAATACTAAAAACGTAGGCGGTTGCAGGCGCGTAGAATAATGGGCTGCCAAAAAGAGTAATTGCATGGAAAAATTTTCTTAATATGTCATTATCCATAATTTTCAGAAAACTATTTAAGGTATTATAAATCTTATGCATTTATGAAGTTTAGATTCAATGTTCCCAACAAGATAACACTTATAAGAGTAATGCTGATTCCGTTGTTTGCGGCAATCCTTCTGGTTGATATGCCGAATAAAAACATATTGGCTGCTTTTATTTTTGGAATGCTTTCCATATCTGATTTTTTTGACGGATACCTTGCCAGAAAGAAAAAGCAAGTCACTGAGTTTGGCAAGCTGATAGACCCTATTGCGGACAAGCTGCTGATTTCAACAGCTTTGGTATTTTTGGTAGTGCAGGGCTATGGCGGAATCCAATTATGGATGGTTATTGCGATTATTGCGAGAGAAGTAATAATGACGGCTATGAGGATTTACCTGCTGCCCAGCAAAATAATTGTGCCTGCCAGCAATTTCGGAAAGGCAAAAACCGTTGTGCAGAGCATAGCTATTATGTTTGTACTTCTAAATATTCCTTTTAGCTGGCACGCAATGATGGCTGCAGTTTTGCTCACATTAATATCTGGCGTTCAGTATCTAATCAATATAAGGCAAATGACTGGAAACAGGATTGTTAATCTTCCGAACTTGATAACATTGGCAAGATTCTTATTGATAATCCCTTTTGTGTATTATCTCCTGAAGCCAAAAGTGCATATTTCGCTGTTGATTTTTGCAATCATAACCTTGAGCGATAAATTGGACGGAGTTTCTGCGAGGATTATGAACCAGAGGACAGAGCTTGGAAGCGGACTTGACTCGTTCACCGACTGGGTTCTTATCATCTCAACATTTGTTCTTTTAGTCGCAAAAGGCTATCTAAACATTTTTTGGGTTGTGCTGCTTGTTGTGCCGTCAATAATCAGCGGCGTGATGAAGATGGCTTACGCCAAAAGGCAAAAGATTGTTCCTGTTACTTTTATAGCACGACTGAGTGTTGGATTGACTTATTTGACCATCGCTTCTATCATAATAAGATTTCAGTACAGATTTTATTTATTAATAGCGACTCTTATGCTTGTTTATTTGGCAATGATTGAAATAAGTCATTTGCTTGTCAAAAATTTCACGTATTTATTATAAATTGATGAAATTTTTGAGCACTCGAAAACCCATAAGGTTTTCTTTGTATTACGAACGGACAACTATTGTATAATTATTTTTGTCCGTGAGTATAGATTAAGGAAGCTTTTTTATCCTGATTGAAGAAACCATTAGTACCCCTAAAACAAGGTATATATAGGGATATAGCCAAATTGGCGTATCAAAAAAATAAGCCAGCGGAATGAAGATGCCGTTCATTGTTATCGGCATTCCATGAAAAGCGCCTTTTAAGTTCATTATGTTGTATCTTGCAAGCCTCAAAATGCCGCAGAATAAGAAGACCGTGAAAGATATTATCGCCAGTGGAGTCTGAATCAATGTAAATCCAAAGATTGCTGGCGCCACACCAAATGAGACAGTGTCTGCCAGTGAGTCAAGCTCCTTTCCAAATTCATTCTGCTGCCCCATTATCTTGGCTATTTTTCCGTCAAAGTAGTCTGACACAACAGCCAGCATCATCATAATGCCAGCTGTGTTGTACCATCCTTTTATGGCGAAAAGTACGCTTATGATGCCAAACATCGCATTTGTTAATGTAAAGACATCAGCAAACTTAATGAGCCTTAAAATTTTAAAGTCATCAATATCTGTTTTCCTCCTTACAAGCCTAAATTCTGATTTGAACAATGACTCGATTCCTGATGCCAGCGTCATGGCTATTGCAATCCATATCAAAACCCAGTCAAGATTGCCCATCATCACAGGTATCAAAGCTATGATCTGAAAGAAAAGGCTGATCTTCCCAAGGGCCGTTGGCTTGAACTCCCTCCTTGAATCGCGGTAAAACAAAACAGAAGCAATCACCACAGTGAGCAAGTCCCTTACAATAAACACAAGCATTACCCATATAGGAAGCAGATTGTCAAGCACAAGCGCAACTGCAGCCACATCAACCAATAGCCTGTCAGCTGACAAGTCAAGTATTGACTTAATCAAAGATTTCTGCATGAATCTTCTTGCAGTCAAGCCTTCAAGAAATGAAATCAATGCCGTGGCAATGAAGAACACCCTTGAGATGATTTTGCGGTCATTTAATATCAAAATGCCCACCACAAAAGCGAGTACAATTCTCAGCAAGGTAAGCGCAAGGAATATCCTTTCCTTTTTAATCCGCAGTCTCATTTCATCACTTCCGGCACAGGTATATAAAAGCCGGCGGCACGTTCAACGGCACGAACTTCCTTTCCACACTGCCAAAATAAGACTCAAGCAGCTCTCTTAATCCATTTGTATATTGGAAAAGAACAAATTTTCCACCGTCGTTTAAGGAGTCTCTTATCTCCTGAAGAATCCGCTTTTTTTTTGAGGTTGAAAAGTTAAGAAATGGAAGCCCCGATACAACATAATCCACATTTTTCACTTTAGATTTTCTTATATTTTTATTCAGGTCCTCAGCGCTTGCATTAATTATTGTCAGCCTTTCGTCAATGACATTCTTTCTCAGATAATCACAGAACTTACCATTTACCTCGAAGCAGAATACTCTTGTGTACGGGCCAGATTTTTTTAGAATCGCTTTTGTAAAAGTTCCCAATCCCGGACCAAGCTCAACAATATTTCGCGACGCCTTGAAGTCTATATCTTCTATAATCCCTTTTGTCAGAAATTTCGAGCTTGGAGCCACAGCCCCGACTTCCTTGGGCTTCTTTATGAAATTTGACAAAAGCAATAGTGAGTCTTTCATTTTGCGTAAGCGATTATAGTCGAGCCTGCCTTTACTTTATCGTTTATTTTGATTTTCAAGTCCACCCCTTTCGGCATTATTAAAGTTGTTTGGCTTGATAAAGCTATCATGCCTATTTTGTCGCCTTTATTAACCTTTTGATTTAGCTTGGTGTAGCATTTTATGCGCCTTGCAAGAAATCCTGCTATTTGTACGACCTTGATTTTTAACTTTTTATTCTGAATTATGATTTCATTTTTTTCATTCTGAAGGCTTTTTTCCAAATCATACGCCTTGAAGAACTTCCCTTTTGTGTGCTTTATTGATTTGACAATGCCGTCTATTGGGGCCCTGTTTATGTGCACGTCAAAAGGCGACATGAATATAGACACAACACAACATTCTTCGGCTATGTCTTCGGTCAGTATTTTTATTTTTCCAAAAATTTCTTTTTTTATTTTTATATTATTTTTTGATGTGTTAATAATTGATATTATTCTGCCGTCTGCCGGTGCTACTATATTACTGCCTTTGGGTATTGTTCTTCTTGGGTCTCTGTAGAAATTAACTAGAAATAAAATTAACAGCAAAATGACTATTGGAATAAGTATGAGCCACCCCATAGAGTTTAATGTTTGAACTGCTTTTATAAATGTTTTTGTGTTTTTTAAGCACGACCTTCTCCATTACAAAATGCGTGCCTGGCATATACAAACATTTTTAAGAGGACAAACTATGCTTTTTATTTATGAAGTATGCAATATTTGATTGCTACACAGACGAGCCTGCAGGGCTTGGAGTGCCTCCTTACCTTGGCACTTACCCCAGGTACATAGCAGGCTATCTTAATGAAAAAGTTAATTATTTGACAATTGATGATTTAAGATTGTGGAAAAAATATAACTCAATAATCCAAGAAACTAAAATATCCAAAAAGACCGACATCACAACTTGTAATTTAACAATAAACTTCAAAAATGTTGGAAAAATATTGCATGAAACAGAAACTTTGATTGTTGTTCTTGGCGTTCACGTTCCTGGAAAATATCTTTCTGCGATTCCCGGAACTTTGAATGAAATAATCCCAATGATTAAGGATTTTAATTGCAAAAAAATACTGACTGGGCCTGCTGTATTTGGCACGCAATTGTTTGGAGGCAGATTTTACGAGAAAGCTGATTTGGGCATTTTTGACAAAGTCTCATATGACATGTTTAATTTCCATTACAAAGACGTTAAGGAATATTCAATAAAAGGCGCTTCTATAATAAAACAGATTCCGGATTACAGGATGATAGAAATAGAGACAGGGCATGGATGCGATATTGGAAAATGCTCATTCTGCACAGAGCCACTTAAAAATAAAGTTGAGTTCAGGGAGAAAGAAGATGTGATGAAAGAAATTGCTGAATTTTATAATTTAGGCGCAAGATATTTTAGATTAGGAAAGCAGACATGCTTCTATACATTGCCTTATGCCGCTGAACTGCTGAAAGAAATTAGTGATGAATGCCCGGACATAAAAGTTCTGCACATCGACAATGTCAATCCTGTGAAAGTGATTATGGACAAGCAAAATGATTTTGCAATCACAAAAGCTATTGTGAAATACTGCACTTCAGGAAACATTGCCGCTTTTGGAGTTGAATCATTTGATTTGGAAGTTGTGAAAGCCAATACATTAAACACACCACCCAATATCGCATACGAAGCAATAAAAATCCTGAATAAATTTGGAAGCGAGAGAGGTTCAGATGGAATGCCGAAGTTCCTGCCAGGCATCAACATAATTTTCGGACTGAGAAATGAGACTAAGAAAACCCATGAGGAAAACATGAAGTGGCTTTCAAGAGTTTATGACGAAGGCCTGATGCTCAGGCGCATTAACATAAGGCAGGTTGCAATATTTGAAGGCACATCCTTGTACAATGAAGGCAGAGACAAATTCCTCAGAAAAAATAAAAAATTATACTGGAAATGGCGCAATGAAATAAGGCAGAAGATTGACTGGCCAATGCTTCAGAGAGTTGTTCCTTCCGGGACTGTGCTGACAAACTGCTACGCAGAAATTTACGACGGCAAGACAACTTTTTGTCGACAATTTGGAACTTATCCGATAATTGTCGGGGTGAAAGGAAGATTAGAGTTGAAAAAATTTTATGATATCGAAGTAACGGGGCAGATGTTACGTTCAGTTACAGGGAAAGTTGTGGTGGAGAGGGAAGTGGAAGTTTAGAATGGAAAAGGAAAGTGTTGACATAAATAAACCAAAAACACCTGAAGTCAAATCAAAAAGAAAATATAAAAGGTTTTATCAGAAACCTGAATGGCTGATACCCTTAGTTTTAACTATAGTTTTATTTATAATTGGTCTGTTTTTTTATGGACCAAAATTAGACAGTACAGCCAATTTGCCTTCAACAAATACAACCTCAGATATTGAATCAACACAGATTCCAAGCAATCAAAAAGGTTTATGTTCTGGATATGTAAATGAAATAAGTCTCACAAACAATGCTATCGACAAAGAAAATTTAAAAATTGATTTATTAAATGTAAAATTTATTTTAAAAAACAATCAAGAAGTATTTATTAAAAAATATGATTATCACAAAACATTCAAAGTTGGATGTTGCAATGAAGAGTATTCGGACTGCTATATCTATTACGAATTTCAAATCCCAAAGAAGTACAAAACATGCTTTGTAATAGCATTTTCTGATGACTTAGGAAACAAAATGTTTTTAGGGCAAAATTATACCTCTAAAGATTGTTATAACATACTTAATGGAAGCATCGAACACGTAAATCTCGTATTTAATACTTTCAGAAGATATGAAGATTAATGTTTATTGTTTATCCATTTATCCAAAACCTTTAAATCCTTCATCAATATAAAATTTAAAATCCCAACCTCAAAAATAATAAAATTCGGAAAAGGCGCGGCAATTGTTATTCCGCCGGAATATATGAAAGAAAGGAATCTCAAAGTAGGCGATATTGTCACTTTTGAAATTTATAAAATAACAACTCAAAACCCTTAAATACCCTCCCTTAATCCTTTTTATTTAGGTGATTAATTTGAAACCAGGAACCAAAGTAAAAGTCCACTACACAGGCACTTTGAATGACGGAAGTGTTTTTGATTCCAGCGAAGGCAGAGAGCCATTAGAGTTCACAATCGGCGAAAACAGAGTTATAAAGGGATTTGAAGACGGAGTTCAGGACATGAAGCTGAATCAGGAAAAAACTATAAAAATAAAACCGGAAGAAGCATATGGACAAAGAGATGAAAGAATGGTAGTAAGCGTTCCGAGAGAAAAATTATCAAAGGAAATAGAAAAAGGAGGAAGACTAATTCTCAAAGGCCCTGAAGGTCAGCAGCTTCCTGCCGTGATAACAGAAATAACAGAAGATGTTGTCAAGATAGACCTGAACCATCCTTTGGCAGGAAAGGAGATGAATTTCAAGGTCAAGGTTGTTGAAATTAACTAAAGTTTTTTAAATAGAATTTTTATCCTAGAATTCTATGCCCTCGTAGCTCAGCAGGTAGAGCACGTGACTGTTAATCTCAGATGAGGACGATTCACGGGGTCAAGAGTTCGAGTCTCTTCGAGGGCGTACATTCTTTTTCACAATATTCGTACTTCAATCCTTTAAATGAGTAATCTACTCCGATATCTAATAAGAACCTGTCCAACAATAGCCTTAGCTTATTGCTTTGTTTTACACCGAGCCTAATAGAATAAAGATTTTTGAAGCCCTCTTTTTCTCTCATTGTTATAGAGCAGTGAGGAAGATAGCCTAGCTTCTTTAAAATGTTAAGCATATTCTTGGCCAATCTGCTAGAAGTCACATTAAAGGCAAATTTATCCTTTAAATAGCCATCGCTTAAAACTAAACCTAACAAGCAGCCTTTTAAAAACGGAAGATTGTATGAACCAGCTCTTTTTTTGAGCTTTACGGTGTAAGTTTTTCTCGTTTCATCAAAGTAGGAATAATCCTTAATAAAACTATAAATAAATTTTGATTTGAATATTATATACGCTTGATTTGTGGTCTTAACTTCCATTAATCTTGTCCTTTTGCCAAAAGTCCTGTAAATTATATCCTGCACAAATTTATTGAGCTTCACATTTTTCTTGTTAGAGCAAATTTTTATAGTATACCTATTTCTGTCATTATACTGAGTTCCATCACCCATCCAAAGCCCCACATAAGTGCCTATAAAGCGCTCGTCGCTATTAGCAATTCTTTTTACAATATTCTGTGTTTTAATCACAGAATGCATTGAAGTATATTTATGCAGTGTGCTAAGAGACCTTCGTTTTATCTTGGCAATCTGCCTTAGGCTTCCATGTTGCTTATACAACTCGCATATCTCTTTGATTTCTTTATCGTTTAATTTATCCATTTTAATCAAACCTCCAAAGTTTTTTATTTTATTTGAAAACTTCGGAGTCGTAAGAAAAAGAGAATGTTAAGCAAAACTGCATAATTGATTTTCGTGCTGAAAGCCGAAAAGCATTATTTAGCAGTTTTGCGTGTTCTCTTTTTCAATTCTAGAAGGAGAACTGCTTTAAATAACCTGCGTCGGGAAATGTCCAGTGGTTGCGGTGTACTTTCTCATCAAAACTATTATATACCCCAATATACAACTCATACTAATGCAACAAATCAGCACAAAGCCATTAAAGCACATTCTTGTATGCACAAACGAAAGGCCCCATGGCAAGGAATGCTGCTCCAATGTTCAGGGATATGAAATATTTCGGGAGCTGAAAGATTGGGTTAAAGCCAATGGCCTGGCGTCTTCTGTTTGGGTTACAAGGACAGGCTGTTTGGGATTCTGCAACAATGTGGGGGCAACTGTTGTGATTTATCCCGGGCAATTATGGCTCAGGGAAGTGAAAAAAGATGAAATCGAAAAAATAAAGAGCCTTGTTCTTGAGTCTGTTAAACAAACTTTATAAATTAACTATATTTTCAATAATCCATTCGGGCCTGTAGCTCAGCCTGGTAGCTGCCGGTTGAAAATCGGCTTGCTGGGCAGTTAGAGCGCCGCTCTGATAAGGCGGAGGTCATGTGTTCAAATCACACCAGGCCCATTCTTTATTTTTGTCAATACTAATTATTATATTGGCAAATTTTTCTGAAAAATATTTATGTAAATCCCAAATTTTAATCAAAAATTTCATTTACTACCACAAAGTTTAAATATAAGTTATTATTTTAAAATAACAACACTTTATTTATGTCAAAAGATTGAATAAAGGAGGGTGCATGATGAATTTTAAAACAAAGTTTTTGGTTGTTATGCTTATACTTTCTGTTTTCTTGCTGAGCGGCTGCGAGGTCTATCAAACTCTTTACGGACCTTCCCCTAAAGAAGCTGCTCCCGCAGAAACCGGCGGAAAAGTTATAAGAGCCGAAGCTAAGGATCCTGCGGCTCTTGCGAAACAAGCTTACGCAGCAGCCACGCCAACAATGCATGATCCATTTAAGACTGGATTGAACCCTCTCGGGCCTTTTGACAAGGGCAAAGAGCTTGGATTCACCCTGGGCCAATGGCTTTCTGCAAGCGGCATCGGCATTTACAGCGTCAATGACGGCAATGCGGAGCTAGAGCTTTCTTTCAAGAATCTTGTTCCTAACGGAGTTTACACAGTTTGGTGCTCCAGAATAAAACTGCCTCCTGAGCCAAATATAGTGGACAAGCCCTGCGGGGCTGAAGACGGCTCAGAAAACAGCTTTAAGTCAGATGAGAAAGGATCTGCCTCATTCTCTTTGAAGCTTAAGCCTCTCGAGGCAAGCACAAAAGAAACGGCATCTGCAATTGCTGTTGCTTACCACAGCGATGGCAAGACTTACGGCGCGAGCCCGGGAGATTTCGGGCTGAACAGCCATGTTCAAATTTTCTTCCTTATTCCAGTTCCAGCAGGCAATGCAACAAAGTTTGAAGTTCCTATAAAATTCATGAACCATTTAGACGCTGGTTTGCCGGAACAGGATGTTTTCATCGAGTTGGAGGAAGTTATGGAAAAGAAGGAAGAGCAGCCGCCTGTCACGCAACCTCCAGTCACAGGTGAAATAGTAAAGGAAGAAACACCTGAAGAAGAGTCAAAAATAGAAGAGAAAGAGGAATATCACGAAAAGTCTGCTGAAAAGCCGGTTGTTATTGTAGTTCAGGAAACTGAGCTTGTAAGCCTGGTGCCAAATGCAGAAGACCTTGACAAGAACACAAATTTGGTTTTCACATACACTTCTCCTTTAAGTGATAAGGGGGAATGGCAGACAGAATACGGCGATGCAGGCGAATACACGGTTACTGTCACAGCTTCAGACGGGGAAGCAACAACATCAAGGGACGTTTTGATAATTGTGAATAAGAAGGAAGAATCTCCGACAATTGACAGCTCAAAGCCCATCGAAAGCGGCTTGGAAGCTGACGAAACCCAATCTGTGGATTTCAGCATAGAAGCCAGCGACCTTAATAAGGACCAGCTGTCATATTCATGGAAGCTTGACGGAGTTGAATCAGGCACAGATGACAAATATTCCTATCAGACAACTTATGACGATGCAGGCACGCATACTGTCAAAGTTGAAGTGTCTGATGGTTTCTCAAGCACAAGCAAGATCTGGTCTATCAATGTTAAGAATGTTAACAGAAAGCCCGTACTTGAAAGCATAGATGATATGAAAGTAAAAGAAACAGACAAGGTTACAATCACTGCATTGGCCACAGATGCTGACAAGGATTCAATAACATATTCAATCAGCGATAAACTATTCATGCAGGAAGACAATGTATTCACATGGCAAACTGATTATGACAGCGCAGGCACTTACGAAATTACTATAAGCGCGTCAGATGGGCAGGACACAACCTCAAAGACATTCATGCTGGGTGTTGAAAATGTCAACAGGCCGCCAGTCATAACAGACATAGTGCAGAAGAAATAATTTTTTTTGTATTTTCTTTTTTAGAGTTGGGGGATAAATGAATAAAGGGATTTGGTTATTGGTAATTATACTTTTTGCATTCTCATATATTGCGCATTCCATATCAAATTTTACTATTCAGGAAACAGAAAAATTAAGCTTGGAGCCTAATGTGGTTGATCCTGATGCGGACAGCCTTATAATAAAATATGAGCATCCGCTTGACCATAATGGCGAATGGCAGACCAATTACGGGGATGCAGGCGAATACAAGACCGCAATAACAGTTTCTGACGGCATTACAAGCGTGTCCAAGGATGTGCTGATAACAGTAAAAAAAAAGGAAGAGCCGCCTAGGATAGAATCTTATTCTCCGGAACAGGATGTTTTGAGTATTAATGAGGCAGAGTCAATTAACTTTAAGGTTCTGGCAACAGACTTGAACGAGGACGAGTTGAGCTACGAATGGCGTTTAGATGATGAAAAATCAGGAAAATGGGAGGAGTTTTCTTACGACACTACTTATGACGATGCCGGAAGCCATAAAGTATTTGTTTCCGTGTCAGACGGGACAAGTGAAGTGGGCAGAAAATGGGATATTGATGTAGCAGATGTCGATGTCGAAAGCCTGCTGGAAGGCATACAAGACATTACTGCAAATGAAAACGATGTTATAACCCTCAATCTTCCGGATTTTGAGAAGTATGGGCTGAGCTATTCGATATCAGAACCTGTCGGCGATAAGAATGAATGGAAAACAGGATATTCAGATGCTGGCAGCCGCAGAATTACTGTCCATGCCGAAGGAAAAGGATTCAGCAAAGACAAAAATGTAAATATTGTTGTGAATGATGTTGACAGGCCGCTGGCTTTTGACGAGATAGGCAACAAAATTGCAAATGAGAATGAAGAACTTAAAATCACTTTGAATGCCAATGATCCTGATGGCGATGAAATAATTTACAATGCTGACCACATGCCAGAGGGCGCAGCATTAAACGGAAGTATATTTGCATGGAAACCAAGCTACGATACTGTCAAGAAGGAAGGACTTATTGATCGAGTGCTGAACCAGTTTGGAATTCTTAACAAGAACTTTTATGTGCAATTCACAGCATCATCAAAAGACAAAAAAATCGTCCATAATGTGATAATAACCGTCAAGGATGTCAACAGGGCGCCTGTGCTTGAGGATATTGAGCCAATAAACATAAACGAGGGAGACGCTTTTAAAATAGCGCCGAAAGCGTATGATTTGGACGGCGACAGGGTAAAGCTGAGCTACTCCGGGTTTATAAATACAGACACCTTCAAATCAAACTTTGGCGATACTGGAGCCTACAATGTCAAAGTTACTGCAAGCGATGGCTCGCTCGAGACTTCAAAGTTTGTGGACATAAACATAGAGCATGTCAACAGGCTTCCTATATTCGGGCAAATACAGGAAATAAAGGCAAGAGAAGGAGACAGCATAGCAATACTCCTTAATGCCAATGACCCCGACGGCGACGAGATTACTTATTTAATTGACAATCCTCCTGGCGGCTCATCCCTTGAAGGAAATGCATTTTTGTGGACGCCTGACTTCAGCACAGCAGGCAAAGGAGAGACTGCAAAAATTGATTTGGTGTTTGTGGCCAGTGACGGCGAGTCAGAGACAAGGCAGATAGCGAAAGCTGAAATAGCCGATAAGAACAGGCCTCCAATAATCATAAATGCCAGCAAAACAGTTGTTGCAAGGGTAAATAAGCCTGTGCTGATGTTTGTTAAAGCAATTGACGAGGATGAAGATGACTTGAGCTACACATGGAACTTCGGCTTTTTGCAGAAATACAAAGCAACTTCAATGCACCAGCGAATATTCACGACGAGAGGAGCCAAAGTTGTTAAAGTTACCGTGAGCGACGGCATAGATGAGATTGAGCAGATTATAAATGTTAATGTTATTTGACATTTTTGAAATTTCTCAAGCAAACTTTATAAACCAGCTTGCACTTTTTCAGCATATGCAAAAATCCATCAAGCTTGACGACCAGTTTGACAGTGCTGTTCTTAATATCGCTTTGGACACTTTGAAGATTGGGAAGCAGGCTTTAATTTTTGCGAGCACAAAGAAATCTGCAGAGAAGACCGCTGAGGAAATATCAAAGAAGATAAAAACAGAAAATGATGTTCTGAAAGCCTTGGCTGATGATGCCTTGAATGCGCTTTCAAGGCCTACAAAGCAGTGCGAGAGGCTTGCATTCTGCCTGAAAAAGGGAATTGCATTCCATCATGCAGGCCTGACGCAGCACCAAAAAAATATTATAGAGGACAATTTCAGGAATGGCACAATAAAACTGATATGCTGCACGCCTACTCTTTGTTTATCTAAAGATACAAAATTATGGCACGGTATAGATGAAACTGAAGTTTCTACGTTTGAGACATCTAATCCTATTTTTGTGATTTCCAATAATAAATTAATAAGCATGAAAACTCAAAAAATTCAAAAGGTGAAGAATTCTTCAAAGTTGATTCAAATCTCTTCAGTTTCTGGCTACTCAATAAAAGTTACTCCAAATCATAAAATGTATATAAAAAGGAACAATAAAAAGGTGATAATTTCTGCTGATAAAATTAAGATAAAGGACAAAATAGCTACAATCGGTTATTTAAATATTAATGAGAAAAGCGTACCAAAAATAAGTGATTTAGTTAAAGATAATGACATACCTGTTAATATCAATTTTAGCCAATCTATTTCGTATCTGATAGGTGCAATGCTTGGTGATGGCTATTCTGGAGCTCAAACTTCTAATGGAAAAATAATATATAAAGGAAGCCCCAGTATTGTGGGAAAAGATAAAGAAATATTTTTTAAAGTTATGAGTACCTGTAGAGAACTTGGAATAAGTTATAGAATTAGCAAAACTTTTCATGGAACACCACAACTAGTATTGGGCAAGAATAAGTGGTTTAGAGAATTTCTGTGCAGCTGTGGTGTTGAAAAAGGAGAGAATAAGTATATTTCTGCATTAATAATGAATTCTGAAGGCGATTTAGTTGCTGAGCTATTACGAGGTTTATTTGACACAGATGGTTTTGTGCAGAAACATACTAAAAATATTGGTTTTTGCAGTATATCTTACAGGCTTATAAAAAATGTTCAAAAACTATTACTAAGATTTGGAATTGTTTGTACAATAAGAAAAAAAGAAAAAAGGATTATGAAAATTTATGATAAGGAATACGCTACAAAACCTATTTATGAGTTATTAATAAATCAGAAAATTTGCATTGAAAGATTTCATAAAAAGATTGGTTTCAGTGTTAAACGGAAGCAGGAGGCTCTTAAAAATGTTCTAAAAGGATTTAACCTAAATATTCATTATATCTCATGTAATAAATGTAATTATAAGCTATACAAAGATTTATTTGGAGGCAGAACTAACGAGCAAAAAGAATGGGGAAAAAGAAAGCCTGAAGTTATAAAATTAGTAGGCGAAAACAACGAATTAGGCTCAAGAGAGATTAATCAAATTTTAAGTCATGAGCCTAGAAAGAAAGAGATTAGGTTAAATCATCATTACCAATTAATTTCAAAAAAAAGGATGGGCAGTAGAAGTAATACAGAATGGTATTGGTCTTTAAATAATATAGGTAAATGGGTTCATAGTTCATTACTTAATAATAATTTTAATGATATTTTTAGACTGAATAATTGTCCAATTTGTGATACAAAACTTACTATTTTTATTAAAAAAAGTTGGAGAAGTTCAGATTTTGAAGGGGACATTTTTTGGGATATGGTAAAAGAAATAAAAATCTTAGATTATGAAGAAGATGTTTATGATGTTGTATTACCAAATAGCCCATTTAACAGTCATATGTTTGTTGCAGAAGGATTTATTGTTCATAATTCATACGGAGTGGATTTGCCTGCTTACAGGGCAATAATAAAGGACCTGAAGCGATATACTATCCACGGGCTCACATGGATTCCCGTGCTGGATTACATGCAGATGTCGGGCAGGGCCGGAAGACCGAGATACGACAATGAAGGGCAGTCCATTGCAATTGCTCTGACAAACTCCGAGAAGGAAAAAATAGAGGAAAAATACGTGAATGGCACTCCGGAAGATATCTACTCGAAGCTTGCCGTTGAGCCGGTCCTAAGGACTTATGTCCTTTCATTAATAGCGGCGAATTTCACTACAACAAAAAAACAGCTTTTTGATTTTTTTGACAAGACTTTTTATGCGCACCAATTCAAGGATTTGAGAAGACTGCATGCAACAATATCCAAAGTTATAGGCATGCTTGACGAGTGGGAATTCATAATGCGCTCTGGAGACGAATTCGCCAGCGCTGATGAAATAGACGATGAAAAGCTAAAGCCGACTTTGATGGGCAGGAGGATTGCTGAGCTTTACATAGACCCTTTGACTGCCAACTTCATAATCAAGTGCCTACAGAACGCATCTGATAAAAGGATAGAATCTTTCTCGTTCCTGCAGATGGTATCCCATACACTTGAGATAAGGCCGATGCTCAAAGTCGGGATAAGGGAATATGACAAAATACAGGAGTCAATGCTGCAGTTCAGCACCTTACTGCTTGAAAACGAGCCTTCAATGTATGAGCCCGAATATGAAGATTTTTTGAATTCTGTGAAAACTGCATTGATGCTGAATCACTGGATAAGCGAGCAGGACGAGGAATTCTTGCTGGAAGAATACAACATAAGGCCCGGGGAATTAAGAATGAAGCTGGAGATTGCCGATTGGCTGCTCTACGCAACAGAGGAGATAAGCCGGATAATGCACTATCAATCTCTGATAAAGGAAATTGTGAAGTTAAGGCTGAGGTTAAAGTATGGCATCAAGGAGGAGCTGCTGCCATTGGTCAGGCTTGAAAACATCGGAAGGGTTAGGGCAAGACTGTTATTCAGGAACAGGATGAGGGACATCAAAGATCTGAAGAGTGCTGATTTGTCGACATTAACCAAGCTTTTAGGAGATAAAGTGGCTTTGAGCCTCAAAAAACAGCTCGGCCAGGAGCAAACTGAAGTTCCAGAAAACAAGAGAAAAGGGCAGATAAGCCTCAAAGACTGGGGCGAATGATTATTTTTATTTTGATTTATTTTTTCGAAATGTATATTTTTAAATCGTTATTGGATTTTTTGTTGGGTTATATTTATTGAATTTTAAATCCGCTTCGCAATTCTTGTGCTAGCCCTCGCTGTTGGCGCACACGCTCTGGCTAGCCATTCATAACAAAACTTTATAAATTGTTTTCTTTATCTTTAACTACCTGCCCCTGTAGTATAACGGACCAGAACGTGAGGTTGCGGTTGTGAGACAGCGAGCCTGCTCATTATTTGCAGGCTGCCTAGCAGTCACCTTAAGGTCGGGGTTCAATAAAAAGTGCATTGCACCTTTTTGAAAATCCCCGCAGGGGCATCCGTTCTTAGTCGATATGCCCTCAGAGTGTACATATAGTCTACATATGCTATATATACCATGAATACCCTTATTCTATTGGAGGCCAAAATGGAAAAAACAATAGATATACACAACTACGACAAGCAGCTAGTGTCAACTCTGGAAAGAATGAAGTCTTCCAAGATATCGGATAAGAACAAAGCAATAATTGAAAAATTCGGAAATAACTGCTTTGCAACTGGAATAGGGAAGCCAAGAGTGATAAAATACGTTCAAACCTTAAAGACGCTTGCCTTATGGCTTAAAAAGGACCTAGAAAGGGCAACCAAAGAGGATATTGAGAAAATTGTTATCTCAATACAGCAGAACAATGAGTATTCTGAATGGACAAAAAAAGACTTCAAGGTTACATTAAAGAAGTTCTACAAATGGCTTAAAGGAAATGGAGAATTTCCGCCTGAAGTTAAATGGTTTAGCACGAGGCTTAACAGGACCAAAGTCAAGCTTCCGGGTCAAGACGGATTGCTAACAGAAGACGACATAAAGACGCTTATAACAGCTTCAGACCATCCAAGAAACAAAGCCTTGATATCCTTGCTTTACGAGTCTGGATGCAGAGTTGGGGAGATAGCAAGCCTTCAAGTGAACAATATTGCCTTTGACGAGAAAGGAGCTGTAATGACTGTAATAGGAAAAACAGGATCGAGAAGAATAAGAATTGTCTCTTCTGTTCCATACCTACTTGCATGGATTAATTCACATCCTATGAGAAACAATCCAAAAGCACCTTTGTGGACTAATATAGGGGCGATAAACAACAGGAAGCATATGCAGTATGGCACAATACTGACTTTGCTGGAGAAGATTTTCAAGAAGGCTGGGATACAGAAAAGATACAATCCGCATATTTTCAGGCATTCAAGAGCTACGTTCTTGGCTAATTTCCTGACAGAAGCACAGCTTAAAGTCTATTTTGGTTGGGTTCAAGGTAGTGATGTTGCTGGAACTTATGTGCACTTATCTGGAAGAGATACAGACCATAAAATATTGGAAATTAATGGAATGGCAGAAGAGAACAAGAAAAAACAAGACGAGCTCAAGCCTAAAATTTGCCCTAGATGCAGCATGCTTAACTCTCAAGACAGCAATTACTGCTCAAAATGCGCCTCTATATTGGATACAGAAACTGCCATGAAAGAGCAAGAGAAGATGGTTCAGGAAGATAACAGATTCAAGTTTAAAGAGCAAATAATGAACGAAGCGGCAAAAGATCAGAAAATTATGGAAAAATTGCTCGACATTGTATACCAGTTAAAGATGGGAGGTAAATTAAAA